>PLXY01000012.1 GCA_003153295.1 Parachlamydiales bacterium
GAACGACGCTGCAGACGCACAGGTGAGTTCATCCCAGGGAGCCCCGTTTGCACGCGCCCACTGCAGCACCTCTAAATTGCCGCCGATCGCTGCAGACGCACAGGTGAGTTCATCCCAGGGAGCCCCGTTTGCACGCGCCCACTTCAGCACCTCTAAATGGCTGCCTTGCGCTGCAGACGCACAGGTGCTTTCATTCCTTGGAGCCCGGTGTGCACGCTCCCACTTCCGCACTTCTAAATGGCCAAACGACGCTGGAGACGCACAGGTGAGTGCATCCCAGGGAGCCCTCTTTGCATGTGCCCACTGCACCACTTTTAAATACCCTTCTTTTGCTGCGTGGCTTGTAAAATTCTTACTCGCAATTGTGGGAACTACCAGTTGGTTCCATAGTGTGCAGGTGAATTTTGCCGGCAATTGCGCGGCGGGATTCAAAAAGTTAAAAATCATCCCCAAAATCTCTGGAGGAAGATCATGGATAGATAAATTTGCTGACCTTGGAGGATTAGAATTAACTGAATTAACTGAATTAACACCATCAAAACCAATAGACATAAAACCTCTTAATTAATAAAACATATTATATATAATTTTATAATTAAAATAAATATAAACATTATTATAAATTGAACATTTTAAATCAATTACTTGTGGTAAACTTTAAGATTGTCAGGAGAGCCTTAACACATAAAGTGTCAAGGACTTCCAAGCGATTTCTACGCCTCCCCGCAAAGGAGCAGGTTTATAAATGTCAGGGAGCCCAGTTTGCACGCAACCAATCGATAACTTCCAGGCGAATGGAGTAAGAAAAAAGAGCTTTCGAATATCCAGCGTCTAGAAACGATTATGATCAATGCTTGGAAACAATGCGGCCGTCTCTACCTGCCGAAAATTGTTCTAAAGCCCCCTCTTAATGAATGAGAGCCTCCCTCAGGTTCGCTTTTCTTTGGGGATATCTCTCCCCAAGCGCCTCTATTGAAGGGACCCTTTGAAAAAACCGTTCTGTTTTTCATCGGACCTGAAAAAGGGTTTTCCCAAGAAGAAATAGAACTGCTCATGAAATTCAAAGCTCATCATCCTATTTCTTTGCACACAAATATTCTTCGTGCAGAGACAGCTGCAATTACTGCATTAAGTCAATTCTATCTAGCCTCCCTATCTATCTAAATTCTAGGATTTATCTTGCTCAAACGATAAAATCTTTCGCAATCAGGGAGCTTATACCATGGTACTTTCTCTTTACCCACCAAATACCCCCTCCCCTTTGACAGAAAAATACGGTGTTCTCTATTTCCCTGTTTTAGCCGATCTAGCTGTCAACATGCTCTTTAGCCGCAAGGCTAACTTCTTGAGAATAGCAGAGGCTGCAGGGGTTGCTGCGGGAGTCGGAGTTTTTGCTCTATTTGCTAGACGCACATCAACGTCTTTAAGTTTTCTGGGAGCGGGGCTCTACTTAGCTTGCAAAGTCGGCCAATATTTTTATTTGGCTTATTCTGAATCTTATTTATCCATAGAAAGCTTGCGAAAAGCTTTTGATAAAGTGGGCACCGTCATAATAGAATATCCCGATGAAATAAATTCACAGGATAAAGATTTCTTGCAAAAGATGGAGGATTTTAAAAAACACAATGAAGAAAATATCCGTACACTTTGCACTAACCCTACTACCCAACTAAAAATATTTAATGTTATGCAGCAGGCACAAGCAATTTTATTTGATAAATTCAGCCGCTTACAGAGCCAAACCGCTCACTTAGGAGGAGATCTTGATGCCCGAAATGATCAAATGGCTCATCTGTTAAATGAAGCATTCGAGAATGGGGATGATTCATTCGAGAGAGCACTAAAAATCTTTAACATCGCGTATCGACAAGCTCGCGGTTTTTACCATTATTTTCATTTGTCCCAGTTACCAAGCGATGATGAAGATAGATTTCATCAAAGTTATTTAATGATAACAGAAGAAGACGGTAAAGCTTTCATAGAAGGTCCTGGATTGCCCCATCAAATGAATCTCCTCTATAATGATACGCATGAAAAATTAGATTCTCTTCTGCAAGTCAGCATCTACCATCATGATGATAATGTTAAAGATGAAGAGCCGCTTCCTGGCGATGATCTTTATTATAATCAGGATAATCCTTTTTGTGTGGGACATTATACCCGCTCTGAAATAGCTCCTATTGAAGAAAGGGATTTTTAAATCTCTCAAAAAATCCTTTAATAATCAAAATTATCTAATATCGGGATTTATTCATCCCTTCATTAATTCTAAACCCTAATTTTGCTGCACATGTAATTTACTAGAATTAATATTAGTTTATTTAATAAAGATAAAACTAGAACTAGAGGTGATTAATGAAATCAATTTTCAGAAATTTTGTGCTGGGAGCGAGTTTAGCCCTTTTTCCCCTTATTGCAGCAGAGCCTTCCTCAGAAAGAAACCAGAAAATTGATCGAATGGTCCAGGAATTTGCTAAAAAACAAACGGGCGGAGGAGTGGCTGTGGCAATCATCACTCCTGATCGCACGGCCTCTGCAGGATACCGGAGAGATGTGTTTACGTATGGCCACCAACGAGGCCCGGAAAGCGCACCCCCGAATGAAAATGCGATTTTTTATCTAGCTTCCGTCACAAAAGTTTTAACAGCCACTGTCTTGGCTAAATTTGTCCGGGATGGGAAAGTCAGACTCGATGACCCTGCGCAAAAATATGTGCCTGAAGGAGTCCGCGTCCCCTCTTTTAACGGCAGACACATGACTCTGAAGGACTTGGCCGCTCATACATCTGGGCTGCCCAATGAAGCAGGAAAGGTTTCTCAGCCTTATCACTATGAAGAGAAAGAATTCTATAATTGGCTTTCTAACTACAAACTTAAATATGCCCCTGGCACAAAGAATGTATATTCCAATGTCGGATACGGTTTTTTAGGACTTATTTTAGCCCGTGTCGCTCATATGAGTTATGAAGAAGTCGTGATTAAAGAAGTCTGCGATCCTTTGAATATGCCCAACACACGTATTGAATATTACCATCCACAATCACCAGATCTTGGTAATTTTTATAACAAAAAAGGAAGCCTGATTAAAGGCGGATGCTGTGTGGCTCTTCCCACTTTAGGCGGCGGCGGCGCGTTTGCTTCCACTATCAATGACATGAGCCGTTTTTTAGCTTTCAATATGGGACTTTTACACACGGGCATGGAAGATCTTTTGCCCCTGCTTCAACAACATGATTTTACCTTACTTAAAAATCACTTCATCGGTCTAGGCTGGTATGATAATCCTCTCTATCAAAAACCTGGAATTATGAAAATCAACAAAAATGGCGGTATGCCCGGCACTTCTACTTATCTAGCCTTTGTCAAAGGAACTAAAACAGGAGTCGTTGTTTTAGCCAACTCAGACTCGCAACCTACGACCAAGCTCGGCAATGATATTTTGAAAATATTAAATCCTCAAAAATGAATCTGTTGGTTTAAAAAAAGTGCTATTGTAGATACTTTTTCATCGATGTACGATAATCGTTCCTCAAAACAAATGAGGAACTTCTAAAATGACATCCAACATAAGTTTCAACTCTCAATCTTTTATTACAATCGCTAAAGGAGCATTACCTGTCGTTCTTGACGCGGCAGCTTCGATGATGGCGCAAAAACACCTCTCTACCAAAGCCTCTTATGCTGTCTCAAGTCTGGTGGGATGTGCGACTTTACTTATCTTCTGCACCACGACAGATAAACAGATCCTCGGATCAGGATTAGTTTACTTGGCTTATAAGACCATCCGCTTAATCGTAAATTACCAAGCGGCTCAATCAAATCCTGATAAAACTCCTTCTCAAGATAACCGATCAAAAAGAAAATCAGATACTGCCTCAGAAGCTTCTAACCCCAAAGGCACTCCAGTAACAGAAAAATCAAATACTCATGCCTCTGGAACTTCTGCTACTGATAAACCTAAAGTCGACACTTCTACTCCTGCACCCTTTTTAGCACCCAGAACTGAAGAACAGCGGAATCAATCAGCGACTGAGATTAGTCAAAAACTGAATATTCTTGAAATAACGCTTACCTTTCAGTTTGAGCATGAGTTCATTTTTTCTGATCAAGCATCCCCATCTCAGATTGCACCCTTATTACACGCACAAAAGGGATTTGCAAAAGCTGACCTGGATACTCGTGCACGAGGGAAGTGGAGCGAAATAACCGGGGAATTTGATGACCTGCTTAAAAAGGCTGCTGCAGAAATGATGAAGCTCTTATTAGATGTAAAATTAGCTACTGACCATATTCCCAAAGGAGAAGAAAAAAATAAGGCCATGGCAAACCTTTTAAATAGTGATCCAAGGTATGCAAAACACTTTTGCTTATTTAATACTAAAACCCTTTTCCGTATTTACCGTTTTGCTCGAGGAATGCGATATATTCTTCACTGCCCTCGTGTTACGCATAAAGATATTCCCGCATCAAAGGACTTATATTTTACTGTGACTCTCTTGGAGAACGACTTCAAGGCATTCAGTCAGCCCGAAACACAAAAAAATGAGTGGAGAACTTTATATAATCAAGTTGTTGAAGCCTATAAAGATCTGATTCCTCATTTATCACCGGAGTCACAAAAGTGGTTTGTTAAAGACGAAGGAACCCCCGCCTTTGTTATTGTTCCAAAAAGAACGTAGCTTAAAGGAAATTTCTAGGGATTTAAGACACTTAGAGATAAAATTTCACCCCAACACGGAGCGTTTATCATGACATCAGATTTTTCTGCCTCAATTCGTACTCCTTTTCAAAAATATGCATGCGCTTATGTTCCTATCGGTGTCGATCTCGTTGCCTATGAGCTGGTTAAACGCGTAACAAAATCAACTAAAGCAGGCCAAGCTGCAGGTTTTCTAGCCGCTGCAGGTGCCTGGTTTGTTTTGTCTAACCGCGCTTCTCCTATGATCAGGATGGCTGGAGCTGGTCTTTATGTGGCTTACAAAGTAGTGCATTATTATTTTACGAGCGTTTCACCTCTGCGTTCAGAACAAAAATTACTTAAAACAACAAAAGAGCTCTATAAAAGTTTAGAAATAACCGATGATAAGATTACTGAATTTACCGGAGATGCTAAGACAACTCTTTTAGATCGTTGTAGTGCCGAATGTCGGGCAAATTGGCTTAAACCTGAGACTTTGACAAAAGCTTTACTTGTCATGACGGAAGCTGAAGCCGTGCTTCTAAAAGTGATGATGCATGTCCAAAGAGTTCCAGAATATCTAAATGCTAAAGCGGAAGAACGGACTGCAAAGATGGCAGAAATGTTAAAAGATACAACTTATAATCCTGATGATGAATTTGGAAAGGCATTAAAGATTTTTCTTGAAACTTACCGTCTTGCAAGAGGCGTTCAATATTTTCTTAAATTAGCCTCTGTAAAGGGTTGGAATAGCAGTTTGCCGCAATCGACTTTCGCTTCGGGTGATGATGAAACTTTCATGAGAGGAAATGGAGTCCAACATCAAATGCATCAACTTTATAATAAAATCATAACAGATTTCTCTCATTTGGTTGCTAAAACCAGCTATGATTTTTCTCATTATATGGTTGTAGATTCCGCAGCTATTCCCGGTGATGAAGGTTTAGGCAATCCCAGCAATCCTTTTAAAATCGAATTCAAACAACCTGTTCATAAGGAATAGATTTCCGCTTCAAGCCTCTTTATCAGCAATCCTTGACCGGTAAAGAGGCTTAGCTCTGTCTATATACCTTTTTCTATGTTATAGTTTTTGCTATGGAAAATGGTTTTCTTAAAAATGGACGGTTTGAAAATTTAGATCCTTCAGAGGCCCCCAAGGGGTTTATAGAGCTTCTGAAATGGAAACTCTACCACAAAGCTGTTCCTTGGCCTAAGAAAGTCGAAAATCTCCTCAAAGCCGATCTTCCAGATCAGATTAATTCCCATGAAGTTTTTGCCACTTTCATTAACCACTCCACCGTTCTCCTGCAATTAGAAAAATACAATGTTCTCACCGATCCGATTTTCTCTGCAGTGGCAGGCCCTTACTCTTTTTTAGGACCGCGGAGAGTAAGAGCACCTGGAATCGACTTAGAGAAGCTTCCGAAAATCCATGTTGTCTTGATCAGCCACAACCATTACGACCATCTTGATATTCCCTCGATCCAAGAACTTTGGAAAAGAGACCATCCCCTTTTTATCGTACCGCTTGGAAATGCAAAACTTCTTCGATCATTGGGAATCCATAAAATCGTAGAACTCAAATGGTGGCAAGAACACCGTTTAAGTGCCGACCAGTCGTTTATCTTGGCCCCAGCCCACCATTGGTCCCGCCGAGGGCTCTGGGATCAATGCAAGACCCTTTGGGGAGGATTTATCCTCCGGTCTTCACAATTGAAAATATTTTTTGCCGGCGATACCGCCTATAAAGATCATTTTAAAATGATCAAAGAACGGTATGGAGCAATGGATTTAAGCCTGCTTCCCATCGGCGCTTATGAGCCCCGCTGGTTTATGAAAGATTATCATATGAATCCTGAAGAGGCCGTTCAAGCCCATCTCGATTTAGGCTCGAAATTAAGCATGGGGATCCATTTTGGGACATTTCCTTTGACCGATGAAGGGATCGATGATCCAGTCCGACACTTAAAAGAGAGTCTTTTGGCCCGGAATATCGCGACTCAAGCTTTTATTGCGCCCCAGCATGGCGAGACAATAAACTATATCAAGTCCTAACAAACCCAAAATCAATTGTGAATAAAAATAAAATAGATTAAAACAATCTAACAAATATTTCATATGACATCAATCATATCTAAAATTTCAAATTCTATATCAAATTTTTCATTACCAAAAGAAAATCGTATCTTTCTAAAAGCCACCACTCTTACTTTTACTCTATTATCTAACTTTGGAATATGGTGGACCGAGCAGACATACAGAAAAAAAACCGCTACACTAATCTTCTTAGGAGCTGCATCCCTATTATCGGCCAACCTCGTTTACTTCGCATTCAGAAAGATTTATCCCCAGAACCCTAAGACAGATCAAGATATAAAAACTCATCCTCAGGAGCCTAGGGTAGATAAAGATACAAATATTCCTCAGAAACCTACGACAGATCAAGATATAAAGATTCATCCTCAGAAGCCTAGGATAGATAATGATACAAATGTTCCTCAGAAACCTAAGGCAGATCAAGATATAAAGATTCATCCTCAGAAGCCTAGGATAGATAATGATACAAATGTTCCTCAGAAACCTAAGGCAGATCAAGATATAAAGACTCATCCTCAGGAGCCTAGGGTAGATAAAGATACAAATGTTCCTCAGAAACCTACGACAGATCAAGGTTTAAAGATTTATCCTCGGGAGTTTGAGATACCTAAGTATAATCTGAATAAGGCTCACGTTGCCATTGTTTTACAACAGGAAACGGAAGATCTCAAGTTAACAAAAGAGAAACCTAATTTTGAAAGATTTCTTGCACTATATTTCGAGATTTCAGCGGGCAAATCTCAAAATGAAACTGGCAAAGGACTTATCAATTTCATCAATAACATAAAAAATCAGAATATAGATAAACAGACTGAAGTATTTACTCAAGAATTAACAAAATTGAATTTCTACGTAAAAATCAATGCTTGTTTAAGTGAAATTATCTCTCATGTCATTGAAAAACCTGATCCTATTCTTATGATGAGAATCTGTAGAACATTTGCTATTTTATCCAATGAAAAACACTGTCCCATCACTTACAACGATGAAATCGTCAGTCTTGTTCGAGATATCAGAGCCAGTTGGAATGTTGTCATTGAAACCGAGTCTCTAGAACAAGATCTCTTGAAGGTGGCGGGTAATTTAAGAGTAGTTATACCACAACTGATTGCAAAAAATTTCGGCAGACAACAGACGCATACTGTATTAAGTGTGATGAGAATATTAGATAAACATATGTATCTTCCTGATTTTAGCCTTTACGAGATGGAAGACAAACAAGCTGATATCAAACCAGCAGAATACGAACAAGTGATGGCGGCATTTTGGAGGGAATACGAACAATTGATTGTCGATCATTTTTACACGGTGATTAATCAAAAGCCTTCACCCTCTGAAAAAAAGAAATTATCAGACCAAAAAATCACTCAAAGTTTCCTAGAAAGGTGTCCTCCTGGAACAGACATAACATCTTTTATGGCGAACTTCTACGATCTTGAGACAGGGTTAATATTCAAACGAGGGGTTGTCCTGCTTCTGGCAAAAGCAAAAATATTGACTCTTGAATGAAATAGACCGCCTATTTTTCAGCGATGGCTTCGAGGAAGGTTTTTTCGAAATTTTCTTTGGAAAAAAGCTGCGCTTGTTCGCTTTGAAGGAAGGTCTTAATGCGGATTAAATACCCTTCATATTCGTGCTGGGACATCGTCTTTAAGAAGGCATAGAGATCATCCATTGTGGCAAAGTTGCGCCGGTCGATGAAACAATCGGAAGGGATATAGTCAGAGACGTTATTAGCTCCCCAATAGATAGGAACATTTCCCGCCGCAAAGCAATCGAAGATTTTCTCCGTGATGTAGCCCGGAACATCGCGGCAGTTTTCATAACAGATGCTAAAACGGTAATTTTTGAGAACATCGAGCTTATCAGCGCAAGGTCCGCGGTATGTTTTATAGGAAGTATTTCCCCAGCCCCGGCCATAAAACTCAAAACCTTCCTCCCCCATCTTTTCAAAAAATTCAATAGCCTGAATTCTCTGGGTATAAAGCTCATTGGGATATTTACGAGAAAATGTATGGGCATTGTGCACACAGCCTGAGATCAGCGTGCAGAATTTTTTTTCTTCAAAGGGAATCACAGATGAGATCATGGGCTGCAAAACAGGATAAAAAAACTTGAAATACCGCTCATTGTCAACGAGCTCGTCATCCCAGGTATAAATTTTAGAGAAACATCTATGGAGTTTAGGATTGTACATTTTTCTGAGGCGGATCACCGGCTCCCACATGAAAAGGACCATCTTTTCCTGGGGCAGTTTCGCCACGTGATGGTCTCGATAAAAATGGACAGGAATGTTCATTAAGACAAGCTTCCGGACATCTTTTTTAAACGGAATAGGATTTGAATTTTCCAAAGAGAGCTTGCGCATCCATTTGCTCAAAATGCTTCTATTTTTTTTAAATTCTTTTCCAAATTGATCGACATGGGCTTCGACCGCATTGGCATCGATATGATTTTTCTCAAAAATTTCATTATAATATTCAATCGAAGAGACCCCATTGCTGATTACTTCAACTTGATCAGCAGATAAGGACATACAAAGAAAAGAAAACAGAAATAATTTTTTCAACATTAAGATTTATTAAATCTTAAAATAAAAGATCAATATCTTCAAGATTTAGTGAGAGGAGTTCTTATAAACGACTTTCTTTTGAGGATCGAGCGTCACGACCTGCCCATCCCGGAGGACCGAAACCGCTCCGTCAGCACGGACAACGATGGGGATATCGAGAGTTTTGGCGATTTTGAGCGCTTCTTTTTCTGAGTTCTTATCTTCAGGATGGTTTTGCAGAACAATCCCTAACACATGGTTAAGCAAGGGAAGGTATGCGCTGTCGCAGCGCGACAGGACCACGATTTTATCTTTCACGTCTTCGATGGTATATTGCCGGGAAGTATGCAGGATCAAGATTTTGCCATGGATCTGCTTTCCCATCCCTTTTTGGGCTCTGACAACCACATCTCCAATGCTTTCGACAATGATGGTATTAGTGGCTCCTTTTATCCAGAAAGGCGAACCTGTCGTGATGACAACTAGGTCGCCGCATTGCAAAAGCTTCGTATGAACTGCAAAGTCCGTCAACGTTTTGATCGCTTCGGAAACGTTAGGAGTCGCATCTGTTTTGACAGGGATCACTCCCCAGTAAAACGCCATTTGATGATACGCTTTTTCGCTGGGCGTCATCGCAAAAATTGGCATCTGAGGACGGAATCTGGAAATCAGCCGTGCGGTAGAGCCGCTATTGGTAAAGACAAAGATCGCTTTAGCATCAGAGCTATAAGCCGTTTGAACCGCGGCTCCTGTCACTGATGTCGAGACATCGGCAAAACCCATTGCCAGCTGATGGCTGAAAAAGTCTTTATAGGAGAAATCTTGCTCGGCCTCATGGATGATTTTTTTCATCATTTTGACCGTCTCTATCGGGTAGCTGCCAACGGCTGTCTCTCCTGAGAGCATCACGCAAGAAGAGCTATCGTAGATCGCGTTGGCGACATCGGAAACTTCTGCGCGTGTCGGACGGGGATTTTTGATCATCGATTCGAGCATCTGCGTCGCTGTCGCAACCGGTTTAGCGACCTGAAGGCATTTCCGGATCATCATCTTTTGCAGGCCAGGAACTTTTTCTAAAGGAAGCTCAACGCCCAGGTCTCCCCTAGCGACCATGATCCCATCCGCAGCTTGTAAGATCGCATCGAAGTTTTCCACACCGAGGCTGTTTTCGATTTTGGCGATCACTAAAATATCAGACTTGCCTTCAGAGGCCAAAAGTTTTTGAATCTCAAAGACGTGTTCGGCCGAACGGATAAAAGAAGCAGCAATCAAATCGGCATCGTTTTTACAAGCAAAGGTGATATCGCGCACGTCTTGTTCGGTCATCGCCGGTAAGTTCACCTGTGCATTAGGGATGCTGACGCTTTTGTGGCTTTTAATGACGCCGGAATTTTCAATTTCAAGTAAAACACCTTCTGCTGAGATCTCGATCACATGAGCGATAATATACCCATCATCAAAGAGGATCCGCATACCGACTTCGACATCATCGAGAACTTCCGGAGGAGTCACGGAAATATTTTTCTCATCTCCCAGAACAGTTTTTTTCACCATTAAGACTTTTTGATGGGCCTGGACAGGTACCGCATCATTTTTCATGTCTCCTAGACGGATTTCAGGACCTTTAGTGTCGACCATGATAGCAAGCGGTACTTTCTTTGTTTCACGGGCCATCTTCAGATTCTGAATAACTTTTCGATGTTCTTCATGCGTACCATGGCTGAAATTGATCCGTGCAACGTTCATGCCGGCATCGATGAGCTCGAGGATTTTTTCATAAGAAGAAACCGCAGGCCCCATGGTACAGATAATTTTTGTCCGTGTCATAAACGTCATCATAGAGTCTTTGATTACCGATTTCAAGTTTTCTCTCTTTGGAGCCATTCCCGCTATTCCTCTTCATGATCTCTGGGAAGCTTTTTGGCGCCTTTGCCCCATTTTTTTGAAAGCCCTATGAACCTTCATAGTGATCTTTCAAAAAAATGGGGTAAAGTCATCCGAAAATCTCCCAGGTCTCCTCGAAGAATTCACAGCGGGATTGGCTCTTTTCATCAAAAAAGGATAGATTTGAAAAAGAAATTGCGATAGTTTCGTCATGTTTAATCAACCAGGAGATTTCAAATGCGCAAATCATTGTTAAATCTAATACTCATGGGGCTGTTTGCGACACAGCTCAATGCAGAACATCAAAAAATCGAAATCATGATCACCAACCCGAGAACCGTCGGCAATGCCTTCGAAAAGTCTATGATGGCACGAGGTGATCATAAAGTGTTTCATGAACCTTGGGCAACACCTTCTCTTTTAAACCAACCCAACACTATCCTTTCTCAAGAGCTTGTCGAAGCAAAAACTTATGAAGGCATTAAAGCTTTGATTTATCGCTACGCTGCAGAAAAGCCTGTCTTTGTGAAAGATATCATGGCATGGACACAGAACATTTTAACCGATGAAGAACTGATGAAAGATCCTCAGGTTGTTTTTTCTATCCTGCTCCGAAATCCGGCTCACTCGATAGAGTCGTTTTTCTTGAAAATGATGGCAATTGGTTCTCCTGAACAAGCGGTTCAGGCAACCAAAGCCTTTTTCCGTTACGATCAACTCGTTGAGTTGTCCGAAAAACATTATGCCCTCCGCATGACATGGCCGATTATGATTCAAGCGGAAGAATTATGCGCCGACCCTCAATCCACAATGCATTACTATTGCTTGCAAGCAGACATCCCTTTTATCGCAGAAGCTCTCTCTTGGCAGGCCGGAATGCCGGAAGAATGGAAACACCGCGAGCAGTATAATTTTGATACGGAGGCTTGTGCAAGTACCGGGTTTTATATTCCAAAAAGAGATTCAATCGAAGGTAACTTTACTCAGATGCCGGCAGAATATGTTTCGGCTCTTGAAGAAATTTATCAGGCTCAAAAGCCTTTCTATGAAAAGCTCAAAACTTTTACGCAATAGTTAAAAAATGGGATGCTTAACGCATCCCCTTTTGAACTTTAACTTCTGTGGTTCAATTCACAGCTTAAGCCTACAAAAGCCCCCTGCTCTGAGTTCTGGAATTGTACCCCCACTTTTCCTGTGAAAAAGTCAGAAAAATCTTTCCAATTTTTTCCATCCAGGCTAACGAGAAAAGTCTCACCTGCTGACTTAACAAGACAAGTCTTTAATATCTTCACATACGCAGGAATCTCTTCCTTAGACCTTAGCGCCAGAAACTCTCCCTGCATCGATAATTTCAGTGGCAAGACTGTCCCGGCAGGACACTCTACAACCATGTTGGATAGTTTCCCCTGCATAAAATTTTCTATCATCTCTTGTTTCAGGTCGATCAAGCTCACCACTTCCGGTTTTGTATCCGCAAACACCATGGTGGTCCCCGCGACTGCGACTAGTAAAACTCTCATCATCTTGTCCATAAAGGCTCCTTTACTACACTTGTAGTATTTAGGGTTAAAAAAATGCAGCTTAAAAAATCCAAAATTGTCCAAAAAATATCATAACCAAAAAACTCCCCATCAAAAGACCTTGGGCGATTCTAAATCCCATAGACCGTGGGCGCGGCAGTTTAATCAGCGCTTTCATCCGGCCTAAAAGCCTTCCATGTTCAACAAAATACAGCACGGGCAAACAGGAACTGCTGATTTTAACGTTTCTGGCAGCTTTATTGATCGCACTGGCCAAGTCCACCGGTAAGAGATTGAATTTAGTAATAGAGGCATCGCAAGCGATCTCCTGAGCCTGTTCTAAGCGTGAAAGCCATCCTTTTGAAGGAATCCACCAAAAAAAAGTACAGACCCATTTCTGGGCTGTCCGCAGATAAGAATCTCTCCAGCGCAAATGATCCAGCTCATGCACAATCACCGCTTCAAACTCTTCATTTGAGAGATCCTCCAGCAAATGCTGAGGGAAAATAATCGATCGATCGACGGCGCAAGGAACATCAACCTCGGATGAGCTTAAAACTTTAGTTTTGCTTTTATTCAAAGCGGCTTGAAGAAACGGCTGTTTAACGGCCCGCCAGCAGGGAAAAGACCGTTGAAGAAGTGTTTTAATTCCTTTTCGTGCCTTGAATACCTGCCAAAAACGAATACTACATAGTCCAATGGAGACTGTGAGAGTAAGAATAACCGTAAATTTAATCCATAGAGGATCGACCGAAAGAGTGATCAGATCTGCCACTGTGAAAGTCTTTCCATTGGCAACGGAAAAATGAATGCCCGTATTAACGGGAATATAGCCGGCTGTAGACGCCGGATAAGATAACATCAGGGTAATGGCCCGTGTCCCCTCTTCGCATTGAAAAGGGTTGATATCGTGGGCAAGCGCCCATCTAGAAAAATTATAGAGAAAGAGATCGAAGGCGACTTTAAAAAGAGGCAAGCTTAAGCAAAGAGCTTGGATCCTCGGCTGTTTGATGCGGAGAGCCCAGATCAAAAACTTGACAAGCGCCGCTACCGTTAGAAATGCCAAGACACTATTGACTAGAACATTGAAGCTGTAGGCCCACCAGAGGTCGCTTGTCATTTTCTTGTCCGTTTCATTTCTTGGATTAGTTTTTCCATTTCTGCGAGTTCATCCTCGGTGATGTCATCCCCTGACTCAATCAGGTAGCTGATCATTGAGGCCGACTTGCCGCCAAAAATTTTCTGCTTAAGTCTTTCTAAAAGCCCGGAAGGCGCAGATTTTTTCGATGCATTTATCGAATACCGATACTGGAGACCGATCCGCTCACGCTTAAGTTCTTTTTTTTCCACTAAGCGGGACATGACGGTCATGATCGTTGTGTACTTGTCATCTTCTCCCAGCATTTTTAATACCTCTTTGACCGTCAACTCTTCGTGAGATTTAAAAAGGCTGAGAATTGCGAGCTCTAACTCGCCGAATATCCGTTTTTTTGTCATAACGCCAGAGATTACTACGTGTGTAGTATTTAAGTCAAACATGGTCGTTGCAAATGTTTTTCTCCCCTTGCATACTTCTGGCATACTACAAAATGTAGTCTCATTACAACAAAACGTAGTACACTACTATGGGAAAAGTTGGATTGGCGTGAGGAAGATGTATGTCGATAATTGATTCATGGAGATTTTTGTTTGGAGGCACAATCGGTGTTTATGATAGTTCATTCAATCGATCCGATTGGAGAACTTTAGACCAGCCAGTTCCAGCTAGCAAACTGATTGTTACTCAAAACGATAGTTCCTTCCTTGTAAAGAGGGTTTATAAAGTTAGCGGACCCTCTAGCCATGATCGAGAAAAAATGATTGCTTTTTGGAATAAAACCTATCAAGTCTTTCGATGGACCATGAATACCTTGATTGGGGAAGAATTAATCTTAGGTCATATTTTAATTCGTAAATGGGTTGAAGAAGAAGAGAGAGCATCGATACACTATAACAGCGTCCAACTTGTGATGATTGTCTTTTTAGTATGCAGCCTGACGGCAACGATACGGTGGAAGGAACAGGCCCTTTGGGCTGCAGAATTCCATTACAACAACTGGCAAGTTAATGACCAGATCCATCTGCATATCAGTTGACTCCTGTGTCGCATATAATTTAAATGCAAGCATTTACGTTCAATCACCTCTTTACACATAAATATCTAAAAATCAGCAAGTTAAGAAAATATAATAATTATTTTTTTAATACGCATCACCCTTACAATTAGCTATTTATATAATATTAATATTCATTTAAATTAATTCAAATAATTGTTATTATTAAGTTATAAAACTAATAATAAGGTATTATTTTGTCTATTTCAGAACTAAACAATAATGAATCTGTATTTATTGAACCAAAAGCCTTAGAAAATGAAATCTCGGATTTGGATCAAAATATCCAGACGCTTATTCAGAAAATTAATAAAGCCAATAAAGAGCTCATAGAAATCGATAAAAAGCTTTCAAAGATCGATCCTTCTACGGGTATTATCGGTGGCTTTAAATATTTTTTCAGCAGCACTGCTGATAAACAAAACATCAATGAACTAAAAATCCAAAAAGCGGCCTTAGAGTCTTTTCGAGAGTCCAATCATGAAGCGCTTAGCTATTGTGAACAACAAATTAAACATTACGAAAAAGCCGCCGAAAAAAATCAAAGCTCTAATTCCATTCTTATGCCTTATTGTGAAGAAACTTTCGCGGATAAAGGAACTTTGCTCATACAAGCTCCTACGATGATTGATCATGGAATTTCAGCAGCTTATTTAGCTCCTATAGGTTTGGGTGGAGACCCTATTTTGATGAAATTAACAAAAAAAGCCCAAGGGATATTTCAAAAAGCCATATCTTGCAGGATGATCAAAGACCTTTACATAGAAGCCATGCTGACACCTCACCCCAAAACAGGGGAAACCGGTCCTTGGAAATTCTTCCTACTGGATAATGATAACATCCCTGAAAGCACTAAAAAACACGGGGGTTCTTGCGGACATGAAAATAGATGGATCCTCATAGATGGACAACGCTCAGATGAAGAGATTCTTTCTATCTTTGTCTTTGAGTTGACCAATGCTATTGCCTCTGAAAAATTTCATGCATTAGATCAGGCTGCTAAAAAGGGAAAAATATCTCGAGAAGACTATGCAAAAAGGAAAGAGTTTATAGAACATCAGGGAATGCTTCGACATGAAACAATTATGCGTCATGCTGCCAAAGAAATGCGATGGAATGTTCCTTCATCAGTGTTTATGGATGGAGAAAAGGATTTCGGACGTTACTGGGAGCAAATAAAAGATAGGGCCCATACAGAAAGCTATCGAAAGCAGTGGGACAGATTCCAAGGAAGCATGAAAGCAGGCTAAAAATCTTCTCCTGCTTAAATCATCATTCATTTTTTTAACAAAAATTTGTTTCTCTTAGAGCTGTCTATATATAAATATCCCCTAAGACTTATAATAGATTTCTATGAAAATAATTTTGAAAAAGGTTCGGGTCCACAACCTGAAAGATGTCGATCTGACGCTCGAACCTAATCAGTTTATTGTTTTTACGGGAGTCTCGGGTTCGGGCAAGTCTTCACTGGCCTTCGATACGATTTATGTCGAAGGGCAAAGAAGATATGTCGAATCTCTCTCCGCCTATGCCCGAAGACATTTGGGCGATTTCCCTAAGCCTGACGCTGAGCTTATATCCGGCATCTCTCCTACCATTGCCATCGAACAAAAAACAGCGGGCAGAAGTCCTCGATCTACAGTCGGGACCATGACGGGCATTTACGACTTTCTGCGTGTCCTTTTTGCAAGAACAGCCGTAGCCCATTGCCCGGTCAGCGGTGAGGTTGTCGCTCCCCAGAGTACTCTCCAGATCATGGAAGCGATCCAAGCTCTACCTAAAGGAACACGCCTTCTGATTTTAAGCCCCTATGCGAAAGCTAAAAAGGGAGAATTTAAAGATGATTTTGCAGAGCTTTTACGCCGGGGTTTTACTCGGATTCGATTAGATGGAAATGTTGTCGAGCTCACCGAAGAAATCCGTGTCGATAAGCAAAAGCCGCATGATATCGACATCGTCATCGATAGAATCGCGCTCCCTGATAACGACCGGATTAAAGAAGCGGTGACTCAAGCCCTAGATTTAGGCAAAGGGCTCATGAGCATCTATAACCCCGAAACAAAAGAAGAGACTCTTTTTTCTCAGCATGCATATGCCTTTAAGTCAGGACTTTCTTATCCCCCGCTAGAGCCTCATGATTTTTCTTTCAACCATCCGCTCGGCATGTGTCCCACCTGCCAAGGACTGGGAGTCACCCGCACGTTTAATTTAGACCTCGTGATCAAGCCCGAGTTCAGCATTGCCGATGATTGCTGCTCCATCGCTCCCTCTTATACGACAGTTCGCTATGGAAATATCTACAATAACCTCGCGCGGATTTTTAAGTTTGATATCAAGACCCCGTGGAAAAAAATCCCTGAGAAAGCTCAACAGGCTTTTCTGTATGGACTCCCCGACAAGTGGACTCGCATGAACTTTGTCCATCCGCATAAGAACTCCCGCTGGATGGAATATGTGCAATGGCGCGGCGTCCTGAATGAAGCTCTCGATAGATACCAAGCTGCGACCAGTGAAAAATATCGTGAGAAAATGCATGAGCTGATGGAAGAATCGATCTGTCCTGCCTGCAAAGGAAGCCGCTTAAAGCCGTACGCGTCAGCTGCCAAGCTCAAAGGAAAAACTATCTCCCAGATCACTGCCCTTTCCATTGATGAAGCAGCCGAATTTTTTAAACACATCATACGGACAAAAGTCTCTGAAGAACTTCTCAAAGAAATCTCCGAACGGCTCCGGTTTCTCTTGGGCGTGGGCTTAAGCTATATCACCTTGGAGAGGTCATCTCCGACGCTCTCAGGTGGAGAATCGCAGCGGGTCCGTCTGGCGTCTCAAATCGGATCAGGGCTTGTCAGCACAACGTATGTCCTCGATGAACCATCGATTGGACTCCATCCGATTGATAACGCTAAGCTGCTCCTTACGTTGAAAACGCTCAGAGATAAAGGCAATACCGTCATCGTAGTCGAGCATGATGCAGAGACCATTTTCGGTGCGGATTCTGTGGTGGATATCGGTCCGTTAGCTGGAGAAAAAGGGGGCGAGGTCCTCTATGCAGGCTCGGTTCAAGGGCTTTTGAAGTGTGAAAGGTCACTGACAGGGGCCTATCTCTCGGGTAAATTGAAGATTCCGATGCCGAAAGTTAGACGCAAACCCTCAAAAGACAAGATTGCGATCAAAAAAGCTTCCCATCACAATCTTCAAAAAATCGACGTCGATATTCCCTTAGGACTTTTTATTGCTGTCACGGGGGTATCGGGTTCAGGTAAATCGTCCCTCATTTCAGATCTTCTCTATCCTGCTTTATCGAACCATCTGCATCACTCTCGTCTTGCTGTCGGCAAACATCAAAAAATCGAAGGGCTGGAGTTGATCGATAAAGTGATTGCAATTGATCAGACGCCGATCGGAAGGACTCCCCGCTCCAATCCCTCGACATATATCAAGCTCTTCGATGATATCCGGGATCTTTTCAGCCAGCTTCCAGAAAGTATCGCTAACGGCTATAAGCCGGGCCGTTTTAGCTTCAACGTCAAAGAAGGATCGTGCCCCCATTGCAGCGGGATGGGCATGATTAAAATCGATATGGACTTCCTTGAAGATGAATGGGTCACTTGCACCCATTGCAAAGGAAAGCGTTTTGATGAGAAAACCCTCGCAGTCCTCTATAAAGGCAAGAGCATCCATGATGTACTGGAAATGAGCGTCGTAGAAGCTGCCGAGTTTTTCTCCGCCTTGCCGCACATCAAAGTCAAACTCGAAACACTTCTACGAGTGGGCCTCGACTATCTCCATCTGGGACAGCCATCGCCTACTTTGTCAGGCGGAGAAGCCCAGCGCATCAAACTGGCTAAAGAACTCTCACGGCCTTCAACTGGAAAAACCTTTTACATTCTTGATGAGCCGACGACGGGACTCCATTTTCATGATATCGGCAAACTGATCGACATCTTGCAATCGCTCGTCAACCGGGGCAATACAGTCCTGGTGATCGAGCATAATATGGACCTTGTCAAAACAACCGATTGGATCATCGAACTTGGGCCCGAAGGAGGTCCTGGCGGAGGCAAATTAATTGCAGAAGGGTCGCCGGAAAAAATCGCTAAAGGTAAAACAGCCACGGCGCTGGCCCTCAATGAACACTTTGAAGCTCCTTCAGCGGGCAGAACCGCAGTCAAGCCTCTCGATCACATCATCGTTGAGGGCGCTAGCCAGAACAACCTCAAAGATATCAATGTGCAAATTCCTCGGGGAAAAATCACTCTTTGCACAGGGCCTTCAGGCTCAGGTAAAAGTTCGTTTGCCTTTGAGACAATCTACGCTGAAGGACAACGCCGCTATGTCGATTCGATGTCGCCTTTTGCCCGCCAGTTCATCAAACAGATGTCAAAGCCCAAAGTCGAACACATCGATGGCCTTTCTCCTGCGATTGCCATCGAGCAAAAAAGCCATGCCGGAAATCCTCGCAGCACTGTCGGAACGATGACGGAAGCCTATGATTTCCTCCGTATTCTCTACGCTTATCTCGGCATCCCTTATTCGCCTGAAACGGGCGTAAAAATAGTCGCCATCAGCAAAGAATACGTCGTTGAAAAACTGCTGGATCTCCCTGAAAAAACCCGGCTTCAAATCCTCTCTCCGCTCCAGCTCCGCAAAGAGACGTTTCAGCAGCTCAAAGACCGGCTTCAAAAACAAGGATATTTACGCATCCGGCTCAATGGCACGTATTATGAATTGGATCAAGAAATCCCGTTTGATTCTAATCGCAAAAATGCTCTTTTTCTCGTGATCGACCGGTGCATTGTTAATCCTGAAAGCAGGAAGAGATTATTAGAGGCCATTGAACATGCCGCTGCTCAATCAAATGGCAGTATTTTCGTCGATGTAGAGGGAAAAGATCTGTTCTTTAACTTGGCCTTTGCCGATCCGACGACCGGAAAATCATATCCTTCCATTACACCCCACACCTTTTCATTTAACACCGAGCAAGGGATGTGTCCTGATTGTTTAGGCCTCGGATTTCAATACGGGATTGACCTGCTGCGCAATCGTGAACTGGCAGCGCTCTCTCCGACTGGACTGCTCCGCGCACTTTGGCAAGATACCTCAACGCCTGAGGCCATTCGCTTTGTCCAAACGTTGTTGGAAAAATACGATATCGATCCTTATGAATCACTAAAGAAACTTCCGCCAGAGCATCTTCAATTATTCTTGCAAGGACCGATGGAAATGAAAGGATTCCAATGGCTGGGACTCAATCAGGTGTTAGGGAAAGCCGCAAAATTGCGTTCGGATCTTCGGGACTATCTTTCACCTCTTTTGACCCAGTCAACCTGCCTTTCCTGCCAAGGCTCTAGGCTCAATAGTTTGGCCCGTCATGTGAAAATCGAAAATCTCTCTGTGGCCGATTTCTGCAAACTACCGATTGATGAAGAGCTCGATTTTATGAATAAGCTCACCGTCCCTCATTTCCTGGAGGAGACGCACCGTCAGCTACATCACCGCCTCCATTTTTTAAAGGCAATTGGATTAGGGTATCTAGCTTTGGAAAGAAGCGCTCCCACACTATCCGGTGGAGAGACGCAACGGATTCGCTTAAGCCGCCAGCTGGGCAGTGGACTGACCGGCTGCCTCTATGTCCTCGATGAGCCCACCATCGGCCTCCATCCGCTCGACAATGAACTTCTCAATCAGGCCCTTCTTAAGCTCCGCGACATGGGCAATACACTCATACTCGTCGAACACGATCCTCTGACCATCGGCATTTCTGATTATATTTTGGATTTTGGCCCTCATGCGGGGAAAGAAGGAGGCAAGATCACCGCCCAAGGGACACTCTCTCAAATCCTTAAAAATCCTCATTCCCTCACAGGGGCGTATTTAAGCGGCAGAAAAAAAGTCCCTATCCCCACATCTCGGCGCAAAGCTAAAACCTTCTTCACGCTCAAACATTGCCAGATGCATAATTTGAAAAATTTCGACATCGATATCCCGATTGCACTTTTTTCTTGCATCACCGGCGTTTCCGGCAGCGGAAAATCGACCTTGGTGCATGATATTCTCAAGCCCGCTATTGAGAAAAATATCGATGCGACTCCGTTTAACAAGCTGATCGTCCTCGATCAAAATCCCCTCGGTCAGACCAGCCGCTCTGATATCTCGACGTATGTCGAGCTTTTGACTCCGTTGCGCCATCTTTTTGCTTCCATCCCGGAGGCTAAAGCCAAAGGGCTGCAAGCCAAACATTTTAGTTTTAACCATCGCAGGGGCATGTGCCCTTCCTGCTATGGAATTGGGACAAAGGCCATTCAGCTCCAATTCCTCCCCCCTGTTAAAATGGTCTGCGAAGCTTGTCACGGATACCGTTTGAACCCTTTGAGCCTGACGATCCACTTTAAAGGAAAACACCTCGGCCAAATCCTGCAAATGACCGTGAAAGAAGCCCGCGAATTTCTGGACTCCTTCCATAAAATCGTCAAAATCCTCGATACCCTCATTGCCGTCGGTCTTGACTACCTGCAACTCGGCCAAGAAATTTCAACTTTGTCCGGCGGGGAACAACAGCGGATCCGGCTCTCCCGCGAACTCTCTAAACGGTCTTCCGGCAAGACCCTATATCTGTTTGATGAGCCCACCATCGGTCTCCATAGCGATGATATCGTCAAGCTCCTGGCGATCTTCCATGAGCTCGTTAACCGTGGGAATACGCTGGTTTTGATCGAGCATAACCTCGATGTGATCGTCAATGCCGATAAGATCTTTGATTTAGGTCCCGGGGCGGGCAATAAAGGGGGCTACTTAGTTGCCCAAGGAACCCCTGAAGAAATCGCTAAAAACCCTCATTCTGTCACTGGAAGTTTTCTTAAAGCCATAACCTCCTAATAATCAATTAGTTAAAATTGCATCTCTAGAGAACATCAAAACAATATATTTATAATTTTAAATAATACCGTTGATTGCAAAATCATTTATTTAATCCAACAGAATGATGAAGTTACAATAACTAAACTGTAAAATTAATATTTTAAGTATCACATTAATAAGTATTTAATTGTCATATAACTAACTTTTAATTATAATATTATTATAAATTTTAAAATTAGAAGGCAATTATGACAATGATAGATAAGCCCATCATCGACCCAGCAGTAACGACCTTTTTTCAAAATACCAGCTCTAAATTTGTATCCGATGGAGCTACTTATACAACTGCCATTTTTCAATCATTCTTAGAACTATTAGAAGGCTGGGGAGAAACGGTTTCTGATTTTTTCGTTCCCAAGAGTGTTAAAAAGCTTGTACAAGATCCAAAAGCTTCCAAAGCCGCAGCAGACGCTTTAAAAAAACAAAAAAAAGAAAGAACTGAGCTCCAAAAAACAATAATCGCCAAACATCACCAGGTTTTAAAACAACCTATCTCAATTCTGGAAAAAATCAAAAGTTTAGTCAATCTACCTAAAGAAATTCTCCCTTATATCGATATTTTCTTTGCTAAGGGAACAAAATTGGAACTCGATGTCGGTTTGGAAGATGAACTGACTTTTTCAACAGACTTGAAACTCGCTAGCAAAGGTGTGAAAGGCAGAGTACATGTCACTCTACCAACGACGGCGCCTATCGTTAGTACCGAAGACGAGATGCCTGTAGATCTCCATCCTGCCCTTAAAGGTCTGCTTGGGGCAAAACTCTCCCCTCTATTTTCTAAAGATCTTGATGTCACGCAAATCGTCGATTTACTTTTAACGCTTCCTAGCCAACAAATGAACATCACTTATGACAAAGGAAATGCCGATATCACTTTGGTATTGCCCAGCGGAGTTATTTTTAGAGTAGTACTTGCTACTGAAACCCAAGCCACAGGAGACACCGATATCGTTCGCAGTTTCCTAAAAGGCGTCTTAAAAGAAAATTTCGCAGGAATAGAACCTCTTCTCGGTGAAACCTTTAGTTTTATTTGGGATGGATCAACCTCACAATTCAAGTTTAACTTTGCTCAGCAACAAGCATTGAAAATCAACACACTCAAGCTCAAAGGAGAAGGCTTCCTTCAAACGTTAGCTGCAAAAATTGGGGAAAACAGTTCTATCGTTATCCCCCAGACAATTGCAGGGAAAATCGATTTCAAAAACACCTCCATTCAATTTGAGCCCGGCACAAAATTAATCCTCCAAGGATTTTTCCCTTGGGATAAAAATGTCGATATCAATCACATCTCTTATGATATTGAAAAAAATACCGTCCAATTATCTATTGACTGCTTTGGAAATCACATCATTCCAATTAAACTGGACAAACCGAAAGAAAGCGAAGAATCCCCTCTTCAAAATATCGACTTTAAGTTCATCCCGTTTATAGACCCTCAGGCCAAAAAGATAGATGAAAAGAAAAAACAAGCGGCAGAAATTAAACCGACCATTGGCCCGCAGCAAAAACAAAGCTTGGTCCTCAGCCAAATTAAAAATCTGATCAAAATCCCCGAAGCTTTTGTCTCCTACCTCAGTATGATTTTTGTTAAAGGAACAGCCCTCCATGCTGATATTGATATTCAGGACAACATCAGCTTTAGCACCGAAGTGAATATCCCTGGCGGCGGTATCTCTGGACGTATTTTTCTAACAGCTCCTATGAACCCGGTTTCGACAGATGCCTCTCCGGTAAAAATGAATGATAAACTTTTAGGCTTAATCACTGAGCAGCTTCAATCGCTCGGATCCGAAGACGATATCAATCAATTGATCGCTATGATCGCTATGCTCCCTGAACAAAACGTCTATGTAAGATGGATTGGGTCGTCTAATATGGCCAAACTAGACTTGAGTCTTCCCGGAGGAGCCCATCTCAAGTTAGATCTTATCCTCGATAAAAAGAGTAATATGGTCGAAACGGTTCTCTCAAAAATCTTGAAAGACAATTATAAAGGAATTGCCCCCCTTCTTTTGCAAGACTACGCTCTCACATGGAATGGATCTTCAAAGAAATTTACAGTAGAATTCTTAGAACAACAGGCTGTTCATATTGATGCTGTAAAGCTGAAAGGTGAAGGATTCATCCAAGATGTAGTGGGTAAGATTATTAAAGGAAGTCGGATTGTCATTCCAGAAACCATCAGCGGAACGATTGACTTTCAAAAGATTGCAGTTAAATTTGATCCAGGGACAAAATTTCTCCTGAAAGGACTCTTACCCTTTGATAAAGAGATTGATTTCGATCAAGTCACTTTCCGTCCGGAAAACAATGCCATCGATTTAAAAATCAAATGCTTCGGAACCCATCAAGCAACTATCGATCTCAATACTTCAAATGTCGATAAAGTCAGTCTGGGTATCGTGCCGACCTTGCCGCGCCGTCTGATACATTCGCGATTGCCGCCTTTTGCAATGATGCCTTAATCGGTCCTTGGATTTTTCTTAGGCTGGGTAATCATTTTGAGCAATCTTGCCGCATTTTCTCTCAATTGTAACTGATGGGCAAAGGAGCCGACCTTGCCTAAGTGGACCATTCCCTGAATTCCTATCCAGATGTAAAATGCAGTCTTGCCTAGCAAAGTTTTGATCCCAACGGCCATAACGGCCTGTAGAGCTCCGTAAGTCGCACCATACCAGGGTCTATCCAGCCAGATATATCCTATCACAGCCCCTGCCGCCGCACCCGCAAACGCTCCGTTATCGAAATTCAATTCCATAGTCATCCTACTCAACCAATTAAATTTTAGTTTCAAAAAAACAATAAAAGCAAGCCTTCTATTCCCTGAATATCTTTGAATAAGTATTATACTTTCCTATTACAGTGGGTACAACATGAAATATTTGTTCTTTTTTTTCGGAGTAATTATGTGTTTATTTATGGCATGCAGTAAAATAGGCCCATCAATGAGCAAGACGGAACAAAATTTAAAGGTTAATTTAAAAAAAGAACCTGTTTCATTAGATCCCCGTAAAGGCAATGATATGGCGGCCTCCCAGCTCCATTTCATGCTTTTTGAAGGGCTGTTAAAATTAAATCCTGATCTTACCCTTTCTCCTGCTCAAGCAAAATCGTATGACATCTCCGATGATCGTAAAACTTATACTTTTCATTTAGGAGAAACGACATGGTCTGATGGGACGGCTGTAACGGCCTATGATTTTGAAAAGAGCTGGAAAAGCATGCTCAATCCTGTTTTTCCTTGCCCCGACGCCTATTTGCTTTATTCTATTAAAAACGCAAAATTAGCGAAAAAGGGGGAAGTGCCTCTTTATCAAGTCGGAATCACCTCTAAAGATGCAAAAACGCTTGTCGTTGAACTTGAATACCCCGCTCCTTTTTTCTTGCAGACCGTTGCCTCCTCAGTCTTTCTTCCCGTTAATTTTCAACTCGATGCCAAAGAACCCGATTGGGCTGGCTCATGCAAGAACTTCATTTCAAATGGTCCTTTTATCCTCAAAGAATGGAAACTGAACCAAGAGATCGTCCTAGAAAAAAACAGCCGCTATCGACAGGCTAAAGAAGTCAAATTAGACCGCCTCTCTTTTGAAATTATCGATAACGAATCGACCGTTCTCTATTTATATTCCAGTGGCCATTTTGATCTCGTAGGAACCCCTCTCTCCTTTATTCCCTCTATGCTCCACCACGATGCTGAAAAAAAGAAACTCTTACAATTTTTCCCTGTTGCCACGACTAAATTTCTCGCTTTCAACACGGCAAACTTTCCTTTCAATAATGCCAATATCCGCCGCGCTTTTGCTTATGCGATCAACAGAAAAGAGATCGTTGAACATATTTCTCAGCTCAGCCAAAAAGAAGCGCTGACTGTCATTCCACCTGCCCTTTTGCCTCCGGGGCAGCCCGATCTTTTTACCGATAACGATCAGATACAGGCAAAAGAGTTCCTTCAAAAAGGACTGCAAGAGCTTCAAGTCCGACCTGAAGATCTCAATATCTCTTTTATGTATTGTTCGAGCGCAGTGAATCAATCGATTGCCCAAGAATTGCAGGACCGCTGGTTGAAAATTCTCGGAGTAGAGGTAAATCTTGAAAATATTGAGTTTAAACTTCTCCATGAAAGATCTAAAAAAGCAGCCTTTTCAATTGGTCTTTTCGCCTGGCTTGCCGATTATAGCGACCCGATGAACATCCTGGAGCGGTTCCAAGATAAAACCAGCCACCGCAATTACTCTAAGTGGCAAAATGAATCTTATAATCTTCTCCTTCAACAGGCGCTCAACGCCTCCTCCCAACACGCCTATCTACAAAAAGTCAAAGAAGCCGAGCAGTTCTTAGTCGATGAAATGCCGATCACCGGCCTTTATCATGACAACTATGTCTTCTTGATCCAGCCGCATGTGGAAGGGTTTGCGATTTCCCCCTTAGGCCATATCTATTTTGATAAAATTTCCCTAAAGCCTCATTGACATATTTGTACAGAAATCGACATCCTAAAAAAGATAACAGGGGCTCTTACGATGATAAAAAACTTTATCTCTTATTTCCTATTGGGAACTTTAACCTATTGCTATGGAGAAGGACAAATGCCAGTACAGGTAGAACAAAAACCCCGTATTCAAAATGAGGTAGTCTCATCATTCCCCTTAACAGTAGAAGCCATGGAAAAAACCTTTCAACAAGCTAAAAGTGAAGCTATTGCCAAGATTCAACAAATTATTTCCATCGCTCCAGAGAAACGCAATTTTGAAAATACGGTCAGAGAATACGATAGAGCGTTTGCTAATTTTAATATTCCCTGTGCCGTTATAAGCACCCTTCAAATGGTTCTTCCTGATGAGGCTTTGCGAAATAAGGCTGAAGAAACCATCAAGGCGTTTAATGCAGCAGCCATTGATCTTTTTGAAAGCAATAAAGACATCTATCAAGTGATTAAGCACTACCACAACACTTCAAAAGAAAAATTAAATGGTGAGCGCACAGAATATCTCACAAATTATTTATCCGCGGGCCACAGAGCCGGTTTGGATTTGGAAGAACAAGCTTTTAAACAAATGATCGAGTTTAAGAAAAAGATCGATTTGCTCAGTATTGAATTTAGCACAAACATCGCAAACGATAAATCAGCGCTTCCTGTCACACGAGAAGGTCTCTCAGGAATAGATGAAGATTTTATCCAGAGTTTAAAGCAAGAAGGCGACCGTTATATCCTGCTATGCGACTACCCGACTCGAGCGCAAGTCATGGAAAATTGCTCGGTGGAGTCAACACGACGTGATTATCGCCAAGTTTCTAATAACCGTGCATTTCCACAAAATTTAACTCTGTTAATGGAATTGATTAACTGCCGCGATGAATTGGCCCATCTCTTGGGAAATAACAGTTTCGCTGATCTCGATATTGCCCCAGAAATGGCGAAAACATCCGGCCGCGTTGAAAAATTTTTAGATGAATTATTCCCTAAGGCCGCAGCAAAAGCAAAAAATGAATGGGCGCTCCTTCTACAAAACTTACCTGAGTCTGTTACGCTGACCTCTGACGGTAAAGTTAAACCCTGGGATGAAGCCTATCTCTCCAATCAATACGTAAAAAAGCACTTAAATGTAGACCATGAGAAGATCGCAGAATATTTTCCTTTTGAAACAGCAGTCCAAGGATTGTTATCTGTGTTTGGGAAGTTTTTAAATCTTGAGTTTCAGTTCATCCCAGGTCAAACTTTCTGGGATCCTTCCGTTCAACTCATTGAAGTCCGTCAAAAGGGGACTCTAATCGGACATCTTCTCTTGGATTTATTTCCCCGTGAAAGTAAATTTTCTCATGCTTGCTGCAATTCGCTTGTACCTCGGATGAGTCTCGATGAAGGAAAGAGCTATCAGCCGGCCCTTGCTATTATCATCGCGAATTTTTCAAAATCCACCGCAACAAAACCTTCTCTTCTCAAGCATAGTGAACTTGAAACGTTATTCCATGAATTTGGCCATGCGATGCATGCCTTATTAGGAATTGCTGAAATGCCTAAAAAAGCAGCTTATCATACGACGATGGATTTCGTGGAAATGCCCTCGCAGCTTTTTGAAGAATGGATATGGGATTCCAAAATCCTAAAGCTGATCAGCCGCCATTATCAAACAGGAAAACCCCTTCCCGATGATCTCATTGAAAGCTTGGTTAAAACCAAAGATTTCGATGAAGGAAGATTTTTGACCCGGCAGGTATCCTTGGCTCGAACATCGCTAAACTGTTTCAAGCCTGGGAAAAACAAAGATCTTGTTCAACTACAAAAAGAGATTTATGATACCGGTTTTAAAATGGTCTCCTACGATCCCGAAAATCATTTTCTTTGTTCCTTTGGACATCTCACAGATTACGGCGCTAAATACTACAGCTACCTCTGGTCTAAAGAATTGGCTAAAAAATTCATCGCCTATATCAATACTCACGGCGGACCTTTGGATGCTGCTGTAGGGCAACGATACACATCAAAAGTGATTGGGAAAGGCGGCAGCTGCGACCCTAATATTTTAATTACGGACTTTCTGACAGAAGAGCCTAAAAAATAACCCATTTAAGTTTGACATGTCGATTTTTTTAAGAAAAATCGACACGTTTTTGAAGCATGTCGATTGAATCGACATGCTCTAACAAAAAAGCGGACATTTCACTTGGATCGAAAATAAGGATCGAAATGAAAACCTAAATGTTGATCTTCATGGGTAGCGGCAAGGGCTTCTTTCGGATGCCGCGCATGGTCAAAATCACGGTGGGGATTCATAAAGCGCTGAACAATTTCTGGAGTCACTTGTGCGCGTGCTTCTTGATGCTCTTTCAATATTTTACCGATCACTTCGATGGCTTTCTTTTTAACTTCGGATGTCATCATCCTTCCAGCTTTATACTCATGGGCGATATGTTTTAATTCGGTATCGCTATCGAGAAAATAAAGTAAATAATGATAAGCGACATCGACTTCAAGGTTAGCTCCCTTCTCGATATGTTCTTGTTTTGTCATGCCGCCGCCCGAAAACGCTTTCTCTCGGATCTTACGAGATAAGGTATCTTGAGAATCGCTCATAAAAATCACCTCTTTATGACCGGTAGAACTAGCTTTATCATGAGCATGTTCAAGACTAGGTAAAAAGCGGGACTGAATCGTTGCCGGTTTGATATACCCCAGCTTTTGTGCAAGCTCGCGCGTCATGCGGAAATAAGGATACTGATCGATCGCCATCGGGACGAGGCAGAAGACTTGCCTGTCTTGGAAGATGTTTGCAAAAGAAGTGCTGAATGCAGGCGCTGCCTGAAAGCAAGGCCAGCTGAATTGACCGACGCTATTATTGAGATCTAACCCAAAGACTCCATGAATCGTGTTTCCGGAGATATGCTTCATGACCAATACAATATTGCGATAGAAAGATCCTCCCACGGTCTCTAAATTGGAGAAAATCCAAGTCTTTTTAGGATTGAAACCACAGGCGATGATGTCTTTGGCATTTTCTTTAGTCAGCCGGTTCGCCTCATCAAGGGATAGATTGTCCTTAAAATAATATTTCTCATCATCGGTCATCTGAATCACAACGATGGCATTCAGCGCGTCTTGGAGATATTTGGTGAACATAAAAGGCACCATATGCCCTAGGTGCAAAGATTCCGAGCTAGGGCCTCTGCCGGTATATAAATAAATTTCTTCTCCCTTCTCATAGGCGTTGAGAACTAGATCAAGGTCTTTATGAGAAAAAAAGATTCCACGGCGCAGCCAGGGATGGGCTTTTGTTTTTGTAACCTGCTCAAAACGACGGATTAAAGCTCCGTCGATCGGCTGACAGCCGAACTGCTTGATCAGCTTTGTGTAATCAATACCCGTTGACGAAGTCACTTCCCAAGGCGTAATCTTTGTGTCATCTTCCATTGTCGCTGTTTTCCTATGGGAATTCTTTTTTATTCACTCTTGCATTATGTTGCCGAATCTGTATATTTTGAGCAATGGATGTTGGTAATTATAAATTAATTCATAGTTTGGGCAAAGGCGGCATGGGCGAGGTATTCCTGGCCTATGATAACGCTTGCCAGCGGCAGGTCGCTTTAAAGCAGATCAGAGACGATCTGCAGAAGTATAAATCAATCCAAGGTCGGTTTTTACGCGAGGCTCACATCGCTGCCAAACTGGCGCATCCTTCGATCGTTCCGATTTTTTCCATCTACGAGCAAAGCGATGCGGTCTATTATACAATGCCGTATGTCGAAGGCGAGACCCTTAAGCAAATTTTAAAAATCTCGAAACCGACCGATCAAAAAGTGGCGATCTCTTCTTTGATGAGGATCTTTTTAAGCATCTGCCAAGGGGTTGCTTATTGCCATTCTAAAAGAATCTTACATCGAGATCTAAAACCTGAAAATATCATGGTCGGAAAGTTTGGGGAAGTTTTGATCCTCGACTGGGGACTGGCGGAGTATATCGATCAGCCTGATATTGAAGCGGAAAATGAGGATATCCCCCATTTAAAATCCCCTCATCTGACAAGACCTGGGAAGGTCGTCGGAACACTGGCCTATTTGGCCCCTGAAAGGGCCCTTCCAGAACCGGCTTCTGAGCAGACCGATCTTTATGCCTTAGGAGTCATCCTCTACCAAATTTTAACTCTCAAGCTGCCGTTCAAACGGATCGATGTCGAGACCTTTCAAAAAATGTGGTCGTATGAAGAACTGATGAACCCTATCGAGGCAGCGCCCTACCGAGATATTCCCCATGCGCTCAATCAAATCGTCAAGAAATGCCTCCAGCCGATGAAGGAATTAAGATACAAGAAGGTCGTTGATCTGATCGCTGACTTAGAAGGTTTCATGGAAGGAAGGCCCGAATGGGTCCCTGTGCAAGAGTTAAAAATCGATCAAAAGGAAGATTGGGAATTCCAAGAGAACGTCCTGCTTGCTAAACACATCGCCATTACACGTTCCACAGAAGTGATGGAATGGGTCAACTTAATGATTTCTAAGGGGTCGTTTGCTGGAAATACAAAAGTCGAAGCTTTCATTCGTTTAGGTAAGAATAGCGGTGGTATTGGTTTCCTGCTCAATATCCCTGAAGCCGGAGAAAGGCAAGATCTCATGGACGGATATTGCATCTGGATCGGCTCGCAGGACCATCCTGGATGTAAATTATTCCGGTGCAACATCGAAGTCATGGAAGCCAGCAATGTTTTTTTACAGCCTGAAATCTGGCATCTGATCCGCGTAGAAAAGACCGATAGCCATCTCTATGTTTTCATTGATGATGTGCTCAAGTGCCACTACATTAGCCACACGCCTCTCGGAGGAACTCACATTGGACTGCTCTTAAGGGATGCAGATCTAGAGCTTTCCCATTTGAAAGTTTTTATCGGAAGTCAAAATGTCACAGTGAGCTGCTTAGCGATTCCGGATGCTTTTTTGGCGAGTAAAGATTATGCCAAAGCTCTCATCGAATACCGAAGAATCTCCACGTCATTTCCAGGCCGTACAGAAGGGCGTGAAGCGCTTTTCCGTTCGGGAGTCACACTCCTGGAAGCAGGAGTGGCCAGTCATAAACCGCGGGCTCGCGCGCAGCTTCTAAGCGCTGCCTTAGAAGAATTCGGAAAACTCCGCAGCACGGCGGGGGCGCCTTTAGAATACTTGGGCAAATCGCTCGTCTATAATGTCATGGGGGAGATCGAAGAAGAGGCCAAGTGTTTGGAATTAGCTATCCGGAAATATCCCGGCCATCCGCTTTTTCCGCGGCTTGTCGAACATGTCATCTTCCGTTTGCATGAATCATCTTCGCATGACCGGCTTGCAGCTTACCACTTTGCTCTTTTAACCTTGCGACACTTGCCGCAAATTTATGCGCTTCCTGATCATCAAAAACTCATCGACAGCATGCGAGACAATTGGGAAGCCCTTCCCTATTTCAATCGAGATGCTGTGGCTGTCCAGCTTGCCTTTTTCTTAGCCCGTCCTATCCCGCTTCTTGAGATTATTGAGACGGGGCCTCACATCGAAGACGCCTTCTATGCTCTTTTAGGGCTGGGCTGCTTTAATCTGATCAAAGAAAATCCTCGCCTCGCTGATTTTCCTTCTATTCAAACAGCGGTTCAAAATCGAGGCTTGAAAGCGGCTCTTAAAACCGATGTCCAAGATGCGCGGCTGCTTCATTACCTTTTCCAAACAGCCATCGATACAGGCCATGCGAAAGATATCGTCCCTTATGTGAAGGACGATATCTTAAAACTGTGGGCGCTTTTGTTAACTGATCAATGGAAAGAAGCGTGGGCTATTTTTGAAAAATATCCGCTGGAACAACTCTCTTTGGAAACATCACCGCTCTTTCCGCTTTATGGATGCTACCTCCGCGCAACGGAAGGCGAAGCGATCGCCTTAGCCCATTTCAATGCTGTGTTAGATATGCCGTATCCCCGCACTTCTTCGTTGTTGGGACTTTATTTAACGGGAAAGATTGATCTGAGTAGAGGTTGGATAGAACATGCCCTGCTTTGGGAAAAAATGCAGCTTTATCGACAATTGATGCTATTTTATCACGCTGCTGGTAAACCTAAAGAAAAAGAAAAGTTTTTAAAAGGGCTCAAAAAACTCAAACATGCAGCAGAAAATCGTTGATGTTCTCATTGTCGGCGCAGGGCCTACGGGTCTAACGCTTGCCTGTGAACTTAAGAGGCGGGGCATTGAAATCCGCCTCATCGATCAACTCCCCGCCCGCACCACCCAATCTAGGGCCTTAGGACTCCAAGCCCGTTCTTTAGAGGTGTTTGAAAAAATGGGAGTGCTCGACCAGGTCCTGGATCGCGGACTTCCCGTCGACACTGTCCACCTCTATGAAAAAGGAAAACAGATCGGCATGACGAGCCTTTCAATCCTTTCCATTGCCTACCCCTTTGTTTTGATCATTCCTCAAGCCGATACGGAAGAAATTTTGAATGACCGTTTGCAACAGCTGGGCGGACAGGTCGAACGGAGCTTGACTCTTGTATCGCTCCGGGGAAATCAAGCAAAAATTGCCCATGCCTCTGGAGAAATAGAGACCGTCACAGCAACTTGGATCATCGGCTGCGATGGCGCCCATAGCGCGATCCGGCATTCTTTAAATATCCCTTTCAAAGGAACAAAATTTGCTGAGAACTTTGCCCTGGCAGATGTCACCATCCCTGATTGTCCATTGTCACGCAGAGACATCCATGCTTTTTTAAGTTCCAAGGGCATTTTAGGCTTCATTGCTCTTCCAAAAAAAAATCAATTCCGTCTCATCACCACTTTCCATGACGAGACAAAGACCGCAGATCTTAAGATCCCTTTTCTAGAAAAGATCATTCGGCAGCGGTCAAAGCTTTCTCTTTCTATTCAAGACCTTCAGTGGGCTTCCATGTTCACGATCCACCGCCGGATTGTTCCACGGATGTCTCAAGGATTTGTTTTCCTCTGCGGCGATGCTGCGCATATTCACAGCCCGGCCGGCGGACAAGGGCTCAACATTGGAATCCAGGATGCTTTCAATCTTGCCTGGAAATTAGCGCTTGTCCACCAAGGACATGCTAGACCCGAACTTCTGGAGACTTATCAAGAAGAAAGGCACCCCATCGCCCGCAATACATTATGGGGAACGACCTTTGCGACATTTTTTATTTCGACTCCTTACCGCTTTCTCCGCCATATTTTCTTCAAGGGGCTCGGATACCTTTTCAAATCGAGCTTTTTCCGTAAACAATTCGCTGCGACTCTTGCAGAAGTCAGGACTCATTACAAATACAGCAGTCTTTCTTGGCAGTCCTTTGCTGATATTTTTTGGAAAGGCCCCAAGCCCGGTCAACGCGCTCCTCTGCTGGAGAATGCCGATGAACCCCGCTTCATTCTGCTGATTTTTGGAGCAGATGATTATAATCCCGAACTTCCTTCTGAACTTTTTTCTATTCAACACCTCGCTCTTGACAGTGTGATGGCTCTACCCTACCGGGCTACTAAACCCTGTCTCTATCTCATCCGGCCAGATGGATATCTGGCTTTCCGCACCCAATCGCTTCCTAAAGACTTAAAAAAGATTTTTAAATCGAATTTGCTCTTAAAAATATAAAGTAAAATTTTTAGTTTCTATAAAAAAGTTACTCCCTAACATACCCATTTATTGGTATAATATTTGCATGGCATCAAGGTTAGGATCGTCCTGGCAAAGAAATATAAGTTGCTTGTTTCAATTTTCTTTAAAAAAGACACCTTCTTTCAGTATTCAAAATCCTAAGATTACACAAAAAATTCACGGCCATTGGGTTGAACTTCCTGAGGAAATCCATCAATTGATTTTAGATTTTGTTGGAAATCCTACGCTGACAGCCCGGATTGATACACATTGTAGAAAACTTTCCCTTGCATCTCATACTTATCAGGTACTTCTCGATCGCTATGAAAGATATATATTTATCGCCTCTTACTTGAAATTGCCTGAAGTCGTGACAATTCCCATACCTCTGGAGTCGCCTACCCAACATTCCTATCTCAAAGTCAAAGCACTCTACCGTGCTATTATCATGCGTGCTCAAAGATGGAAAATAAGCCTTGAGGCTATCCAAGCTCTCAAAGTGAAGTCCGGGCCGCTTTGCCCCACATTTTTTCTTCAGGTCAAAGAACTCATTCTAAAGGGAGAAAAAGCTGCTTTTTTTAGAGCCGTCAATGGCTTAATAAATCCCGCCTTGCCTTGGCCAGCGAAAGTGGAAGACGCACTTTACATAGGCGAAAGACGGATGCGAGCCGGCTTTATTTTGGTCATGCCCTTCCAGCTGAATTTGGAAGGCCTAGGCTTGACTCATCTCCCCCCTCAAATTGGTTTAATAAAAAGCATGACCTTACTCAATCTTAATAATAATCAATTGGCCTCTCTTCCTCCAGAAATGAAATCTTTGACCCAGCTCATGAATTTATCGCTGAGAGGTAATCCTCTTTCTGCAGAGAATGTAAAAGATATTTGCATGGCTCTCATAAGCCTCAACACCGTCAATATCGACAATGCACAAGTGGCTTTAGCTGAGATGTTCAGAAAAGATTTTCCACAGATCCATTTGATTGTAACACAGATCCATACCGTCGCAGAAATGTAACATTATACTTTAACAAAATCCTGCTGAATATATCGTAATTTTAATGGAGGCTGACCTGGAAATGGCTCTCCTTTGACAATGCGATAAGCCTCATGCCAACCTTGAACAAGAAACTCCTTTGATATCCCTTTGGTACTATGCGGTGGAAGAACAAACGGAATAGTAATGCTAATAAAATCGAGGTCATCATGTCCCTTGGAATTATTCACCTCGAATAACTTGATCCAAACAGAATCTGACTGATTATCAAAAAACCAAAGTTGTTCAGGATCCTCTGCCTTCCTTCTGTTATGAACAAGACGCTCTTCCTTGTTGAGTGTCTCACAATATCCCTCGTCGATGGAAACTCCATACCATCCCATACATGATAAAGGCCCCGGTTCGCGAAATGGTTTTAAAGAGGTCGATGCAACTTTGACCTCAATCTGTTCTTTAGTGATCTTATATACGCCCCGTACACGATCAACGATAAAAGGGATCTCGAACTTTTGATCTTGATGTGTGAAACGTGCGATCACTTTTTCTCCATAAGGCATGTTTTGTAAAAAGACATCAAAAGTGGAATGTTTCAGTGTTTCCATCTGAGTAAAAAAGACGTTGTCGCGATGACTAAATGTGAGGGTGATCTGCCGAGCTTCAGCCCAATGAGCTGGAAGGATTTCTTTTGAAAAAAGCATCAATCCTTGAGCATATTTTTCAAACTGAGGAGGATACTGCTCATTGATACAAGGACATTTCCTGTCTTTAAAAATCCGGCTATAAAAAGGTGTTGAAGTTGCGATCGGATAATAGGTCAAAAATTTCCGGACGAGGTAAGCGATTATACTGACTAAAGCAAGGGCATAGATGACTTGTCTTGCATCGATTTTTTTATAACTAAAAAAGTTTTGAGGCGCAGAGGAATGGATAGATCCAATTGCCATAATGGCTCCTAAAAAAGATACTCTATTGTTTCTTTTTTAAAGAAAACTTGCAATGTTCTATTGTTTTAAAAAATCCAAAAAGGGTATAGTTCAATTATTGTATGCAAATATTGCCCTTGCTTTTACATAACAGTTCTTTGTCTAGCATGAGCAATACCGCATGCCTTTGTAATTCCGTCGCCACCGCCTCTGCGGTGCGCACCTAGCGCACATCCATCGTTGTTCTCTTAATACCTTTGATCTCTCCCAAAAAACTTAAGATGGAACCTTATATGAGTAAATTAAAACGATTTGATCTCTTGGCTTCTGGATTAGCTATTTTTGCCATGTTCTTTGGTGCGGGAAACATCTTGTTCCCCTTGGCACTGGGACAATACTCTCTGGATAAAACTCCCTGGGCTCTCTTGGGCTTGATCATAACTGCAGTTGTTATGCCGTTCGCCGGCCTCTTAGCCATGTTTCTCTATAATGGCCATGTCCGGCTCTTTTTTGCCCGTTTGGGAAAAATCCCAGGCTTCACCCTTGCCTGCTTGACGATTGCGCTTTTAGGACCCTTTGGATCGGCCCCGCGGTGCATAGCTTTAGCCTATTCCACTATTTCACTATCGCTTCCAGGGATACCGCTCATTTTATTTAGCGGCGCAGCTTGTTTATTGGTCTTTCTGTTTGTTTATCAGAAAACACGGCTCTTATCGTTGCTGGGCTATGTCCTCTCACCTTTTAAGGTTTCCTTGCTCATTTTGATCATCGTTAAAGGGTTTATGGAAGCCCCAGAATCTGCCATGGTTTCTTTAGAGCCTTCGGGAACTTCCCACTTTTTACATGGATTGAAAGAGGGATACAACACGATGGACTTGCTCGCTGCTTTTTTCTTTGCCCCTTTGGTTATTTCATCCTTAGCCGGCAAACTTGAAGATGCTGAGAAGGGTCTAAGCAGTTTCATTTTGAAGGCCAGCGGGATAGGAGCTTTTTTACTGGCTACTATCTATATCGGATTTGGCTATTTAGCCTACCTTTATGCGCCGCAACTTCAAGGTATACCCAGCGATAAACTGCTGGCATCAATTGCGATTAAGGTTTTAGGATCTCACGGAGGGCTTATCGTCAGCATCACGGTTGCTCTGGCTTGTTTAACAACAGCGATTGCCCTCATTGCTGCGTTTGCAAGCTTCGTTCACAAAGAGGTCTTGAAAGAAAAAATAGGTTATATTCCTATCATCATCGGAAGTCTGGTTTTGACATTTTTTGTGACCACTTTGGAATTTCAAGGGATTGCTAAATTGTTAAATCCCGTTTTAGAATTTTGTTATCCGGTATTAATTCTTTTAACCCTCTACAATTTAATAACCCCCTTGATAAACAGGAGGGTTAAACAAAAAAATACAGAGCAAGCTTCATGACAAAAAATTTTGACACGGATCATGATCCTTGTTACACTGTCCGCCCTATGGAAGAATTCCCCAAGGCTTATAATCCGCAAGACGTCGAAGACAAGTGGTACCAATTTTGGGAGCAGAATGGCTTTTTCAAGGCCGATAGCCGCTCTTCTAAAAAACCGTATACGATTGTCATTCCTCCTCCGAATGTCACCGGCGTGCTCCATATGGGCCATGCCTTGGTCGATACGCTCCAAGACATTTTGATCCGCTGGAAACGGATGTGCGGATTTGAAGCTCTGTGGGTACCTGGGACAGACCATGCCGGCATTGCAACGCAGACCGTCGTCGAAAGAAATCTCATGAAGACTTTGGGCAAAAGACGGAGCGATTTCACCCGTGAAGAGTTCTTAGAGCATGTCTGGAAATGGAAAAATGAAAGCGAACAGCTCATCCTAAATCAGATCAAAAAAGTCGGATGTTCTTGCGATTGGGACCGGCTGGCCTTCACGATGGATGAGACACGCTCTCATGCGGTCCGCACCATGTTCAAAAAGATGTTCGATGAGGGACTTATCTATCGAGGAGACTATCTCGTCAACTGGGACCCTGTCACTCAAACAGCCTTAGCCGACGATGAAGTCGAATATGAAGAAAAAGAATCCCATCTCTATTACATCCGTTATCCCCTTCCCGAATCCAACCACTTCCTGGTGATCGCAACCGTGCGTCCTGAAACGCTTCTCGGCGATACTGCTGTTGCCGTCTCCCCTGAAGACATCCGGTATCAGACTTTTATCGGTCAGCCAGTCACGATTCCGATAGTCAACCGAAATGTTCCTATCATCGGCGATGCTTTGATCGATCCAAAATTCGGCACAGGAGTCGTTAAAGTCACCCCAGCCCATGATGCAGATGACTATGCTATGGCCCAGCGGCATTATCTCCCGATGATCAATATCATGACACCGGATGGCCGTATCAATGAAAATGGGGGCGAGTTCCAAGGCCTTACCATGGAAGAGGCCCGCAAAGCGGTTGTCGAACGGCTTAAATCGTTAGGTCTTTTAGAAAAAGTCGAAAAATACAAAAACCGCGTAGGCGTTTCTTACCGTTCCAAAGCTGTCATTGAACCCTATTTGTCAAAGCAATGGTTTGTTAAGATGTCCCACTTTAAACAAAAATTGATCGACCTCGTTAAATCTAAAAAAGTGAAGCTGATCCCCGAGACGTTTGAAAATACTTACTTCCATTGGATTCATAATCTGCGCGATTGGTGCATTTCAAGACAGCTCTGGTGGGGCCACCGAATCCCGATTTGGTACCGCGCGGACAATCCTGATGTCATGATCTGCTATGACGGTGAAGGAATGCCTCCTGAAGTTGCTAAAGACCCTTCCGGCTGGATGCAAGACCCCGATGTCTTGGACACCTGGTTCTCTTCCGCCCTTTGGCCTTTCAGTGTCATGGGCTGGCCTGAAAAAACACCCGACCTAGCCAAATTTTATCCGACATCAGTTCTGGTTACAGGACATGATATCTTATTCTTCTGGGTTGCCCGGATGATCATGATGGGAGAATACGCTTTCCATACGCCGCCCTTTTCTGAAGTCTTTCTCCATGGCCTGATCTTTGGTAAATCGTATTGGAGATACAACACCGATGGATCGATCGCTTATCTTTCTTCTAAAGAATTTCAAAAATACGATGCAGGCGAAACCCCTCCTCCGGAAGTCCAGAGCCGTTGGGAGAAAATGTCCAAGTCGAAAGGCAATATCATCGATCCGCTAGAGATCATTAGCTCGTACGGCGCTGACGCGATGCGCATGGCCCTTGCCGCTTCAACGACACATGCACGTCAAATTGATCTCGATCGAAGAAGATTTGAAGAGTTTAAGAACTTTGCTAACAAGATCTGGAATGGCGCCCGTTTTGTTTTCATGAATATCGAAAATCTGGAGCTGGGCGATGGGATCGATTTAGCTCTCCTCAGTTTAGAAGACAAGTGGATACTTTCCCGCCTTAACCGCATCATCCAAGAGGTCAACGCTTCACTGCGAGAATACTCCTTTGATAAAGCCGCGCTTTCAGCTTACGACTTTTTCTGGAAAGAATTCTGCGCCTATTACCTCGAGATGACGAAGCCCGTTCTCTTCGGCAAAATGGGCACTCCTGCCGACAGAAGCAATAAGCAAAAAATTCTGCTGGTTGTTCTTTGCAATGCAATCCGGCTGCTCCACCCAATGGCGCCCTTTATCACCGAAGAACTTTTCCAATTACTGAAAAAACATTTTGCGTCTCCTCAAACTCTAGATCCCTATACGCAAGAGACTTTTGAAGCCTTACGCTCCCCTGCTTGTATCGTAGCGCCGTATCCTAAAGTCATCCGCGAGATCGATATCGATGCAGGCATCGAAGAAGAGTTTACCGCCGTTGATCAACTCGTCCATGCGATCCGCAATATCCGGGCTGAAATGCAAATCCCCCCTGGCACGCCGACAGCTCTGCATATCGTCGGACCCATAAAGCGCCTGGCCTTTGCTGAAAAACATCAAGGCATTCTAAAAGCCTTAGTCCGTCTGGAAAGCCTTTCTTTTGCAGAAAAAGAAACACCGATGCCTTTTGCTTCGACAACGACTGTTGATGATCTCAAGCTCATCATTCCATTGCCTTCTGAAATGAGAGAAAAAGAAAAAGCACGTCTCATGAAAGAGAGAGATAAACTCATTGAATTGCAGAATGGCGCGCGTGTTAAATTAGGCAATCAAGACTTTGTCCAAAAAGCCCCTCCTCAGCTCGTCGAAAAGCTCCAAATGAACCTTCAGCAAGCTGAGAAAGATCTCTACGAAATCGCCCAGAAACTAGAAAAACTTTAGCGATCCCCTCAAAATTAGAAAAAATCCCCTATTATTTATTCAGTTACTGAAGATTTACCCGTCGCCGAATTTTTAGGTGTAGGCTTTGAAGGCTTTGTAGTCGTGGATTTTTTTTCTGAAGGCGCTGACTGAGTTTCGCTTTCGTTTTGTTTTTTAGTATTTGCATTTCTACCCTTTTTTCCAGGACGAACACCTTGATTGTCATGTGACTTTGCTACATCAGAATCAGATTCCGCTACTTCGACCGAATGTGCCGCAGGAAGCTCATCTGCATATCCAGTTGTTAAAAAGATCATAGACAAAGGTAGCAAAAATATTTTTTTCACGTTTTAATTCCTCGTTAAGGGCTTTTTTTATAAACAAGCCATTAATGTCACCCTAATCAAAACGATCATTTTTTTAAAATATTTAAAGATAGGAGACTGCAAAAATTTATGCAGTCTCCTATGAAAAGGCTATTTCAACTGATCGCATCCTGCCTGAATGGAAGGCGCGGTCGGGCTAAAGGTCGTGATGACGACATGGGCTTGGGGGTAGAGAGTCACATCCAGCGGATCTCTCACAACAAAAAGAATCATGGGTTTACCCAGTTCTGAAAGAGAGGTAATGAGAGAGGCTTGTGCACTATTCTTCCATGAATTGTAAGAACAAAAGACGATGACATCGGCTTTTTTTGCCTGATCTTTCATGGATTGAATTTCAGTTTCAGACGGATTTAAACCATCAAAAAAGAAAGGCAGTGTCTCTTTGCCAGTTTTAAGAAGCGTCGTCTGATCAATTGAATCTTTGATGGCTTGCGGGGCAAAGACGGCAATTTTTTTCTCCGACAGAGAAGCAAGACAAACCGGTTCATTTTTAATGACTTTAAGAGATAGCGCGGCAATTTTTTTAGAGAGTGCCTTATGCTCGGCAGTCTTAACGACCCGGTTGATTTCTTGGGGAGCAAGGCGGTTAATCAGATACTGGTTTTTAAGTTGAACAATTCGGTCGACCGCTTGATTGAGACGCTCTTCAGAAATGCGTCCGCTTTTGACAGCCTCAACCAACGCATGATGGATTCTGCGGATATCGCTCACAGACAGTTCTAAGTCTACATAGCCGCCGATCAATTGTTTTCCGCCCATCATCAAAAGATCGCAGCCTGCATTCAAAGCACGAATAGCCGCCTCATCCACAGAACCGCATTTTTTTACCACGCCTTCCATCATGAGAGAATCGGCGATAATCACCCCTTTAAATCCGATGTCTTTTCTTAAATAGTCCAACGTCTTTTTGGATAGAGTGGCACAATGATCGGGATCTAAAGCAGGGACTAAAATATGGGCAGTCATCACTGCATCGGCTTGAGAAGCCAGCTCGGCAAAAGGACGAAGCTCAACTTTGATCAATTCTTCTTTAGTCTTGTTGATGACAGGAAGATCGATATGGGAATCAACCCCGACATCCCCATGGCCTGGATAATGCTTAAGAGCTTTCATGACTCCCGATTTACGGTATCCTTCTAAGGCTTTTCTTCCAAAAGCAACAACTGTCTCTGGAGAATCGCTGTAGGAGCGAACGCCGATAACGGGATTGCGGGGATTGCAATTAACATCGACAACAGGCGACAAGTTCATGTTGACAGCAACAGCCAGTAATTCTTGACCGATTGCAAATGCGCTCTTTTCGGCAAGGTCAGGATCTCCTGTCATGCCCAAAGCTTTATTTCCAGGAAATACAGTGAACCCTTGATTTAGCCGGGCTACGACGCCTCCCTCTTGATCCGCTGTGATCAAAAGCGGTATCGATAAACGGGTTTCTTGCGCGAATTTTTGAAGGCCAAGACCTAAAGATTTGACTTGAGCTGGAGAATGGAGTCCATTAGCCCAATTGTAATAAATAAATCCCCCCACGTGCATCTCTTGGATTAAAGCCTTGGCATCATCATTGGCTTGCTCTCCATGAAAGTGGACAACTAAGACTTGGCCGACTTTTTCTTCCAGATTCATTTCTTTGGTGGACAAACCGAAGCACGAAGTTGCAACGAGACATGAAACGATCAGTTTTTGCAGCATGGTAATTCCTTTTTTCTCCAAAAGATATCTGAAGAGATTGAAAAAGAGAAGTCTACTTGTGTATAAAATCAAATTTTGTCATTTTGAAGGAATATGTTTTCACCGCGCAAAATCAAAGAAAAGCTGGCTGTTACACAAAAGCAGAAGCTGTTTATTGAGAAGAGTCGAGAGCTTATCCAAGATTTAATCACAGGAAAGGACAGCCGTCTAGCGCTTGTCTTAGGGCCTTGTTCGATCCATGATCTTTCTGCAGCGTTAGAATACGGCAGACGCCTCCGCGAACTTGCTGAAGAAGTTGCCTCGACCTGCGTTTTGGTCATGCGCGTCTATATCGAAAAACCTCGAACTGTCACTGGATGGAAAGGGCTTGCTTACGATCCTCATCTCGATGGATCTAATGACATTCAAACAGGAATTTTCTGGGCGCGGGAATTATTTTTAACGCTCACCGATCTCGGAATCCCTGTAGCGACAGAGTTTTTAAATCCGCTGCTGATTCCTTATATTCAGGATTTAGTTTCCTGGGGATTTATCGGAGCGAGAACCTCGGCCTCACAGCCTCATCGGGAAATTGCTTCTCATCTACCTTGTCCCATAGGTTTTAAAAATAGCCCTGATGGCAATGTGCATCAAGCCGTTCATGCCATGATCGCCTCCAGTTGTTCCCATCGATTTCCGCATATCAATGACGAGGGAACGATAGCGATTACAGAAAGCGAAGGAAATCCTTATACGCATGTCGTGCTCAGAGGATCCCGTTCGATATCTAATTATGATTCGGCTTCCATTGCAAAGACAGTGGAAAAAATGGACTTGCATGGCCTCAAAAATCGGATCCTCGTTGATTGTTCCCATGGCAACTGCCAGAAAGAATATGGACGGCAAAAAGATAGCTTCCAAACTGTGCTTGAGCAATTTGAAAGAGGCAATCATAAGATTTTGGGAATGATGCTCGAGAGTCATTTAGAAGAAGGCTCTCAATACTTATCTGAAAGTCCTTCCAGCCTAAAATATGCGGTCTCGATTACCGATCCATGTCTCGGATGGAAAGAGACGGAAGCGCTTGTGCGCTCGGCAAATAGGACTTTAAATGCCTTATCCCTATGAAATTCTGAGATAGTCTTGGTATAACCCATTGGTAAAAGGAGTTTTGCTATTTTTCACAGCAATCTCTTGCCACTGGGGGTAACATTTTTTGAACTGCTCGACCGTCGCAAAATGTTGATAAGGCAAATAAAAAGTTCCGTCATGAGCAATGAGATCATCAATTACTTTTCTCACCCATTGACGCGTCTGTTCGATTTTTGCAGGAGCGAGCGCTTGATTAAAGCAGAGCACAATGGCAAAACGATCTTCTTTTGCGTAACTTAATGCTGTCTGATCATCTTTTGTCACAAATCTCACGGTGGCATTCAAAACCGGAACATCGTTTTCTGTGAGGATTTGACTTAAAAATTTCAGAAATCTCTCTAAATCATCTCCTTTGACAAAATATTCCTGGAGCCACTCTGTGCTTGCACGTGAGTGATTGAATAGAGCTCGAATAGTAGGGCGCATAATTTCATTTCTGTATCTCACCTTAGTTACAAGAGCACTCTGATGCAATCTGGTAGAGGCAAATTTTCTCATCCCTTTGAAGGATCGCACGAGATGCAATTGGATCCTTTCAATCCACTTTCCTCTCACTGATTCTACTAAAAGCTCATTTGAGCCAAAACCCCTTCCTGTTTTTGTAAAATTAACAGCGACCCCTTTTTGGAAAAGATGATCGGGATGAAGAGATAAGCGATAAGTATGCATCAGAATCTTATCATTTGTGGCCACTTGCTCTTGAAAGTATTTAACGTAATTTGCGGGCAGGATCTCGTGGCCTGATTCTTCTAACTCTTGGTTCTCTATCAGGATTATTTCAGCTTCGACAATAACCCCAAACCCCCCATAGCCGCCTACCACGTCTTTAAAACAACTTTGCTCAGGAGTTAGCCGCTGGAGCTCTCCCTTTTCATTCACAATGGTCACCGAGAGAAGAGTGTTGGATAAGGTTCCCTCTAAATGGGCCCAGCCATGGCAATTGGCAGAAATAGATCCACCGATGCTAAAAATATTCGATCCTTGCATCACGCGGATAGCAAGATCATATTTATTGGCCTCTATTTGCAATTCTTGCCAGGTCGCACCTGCTTGAACCTTTGCTATTTTGGTCACAGGATCAATGTTTATTTGGGTCAGATGTTTTGTGTGGATGGCTTTGTTGCCCTCCAGTGGAAGGGCTTGCCTGCCCTGACTTAAGCCTGCGCCGATAACAGAGATTTTTTGTCCTTTGCTTAGTGCATCTTTGACAATACCTTGTACCTCTTCCACCGACTTTGGAAATAAGACCGCTCCTTGAGCAGAGTACAATTTTCCATTCAGCTCAATCCTGCCGGCCTTGGGAGAAGTTTCAGAAAGAAAATGGTAAGAGACAATATCAGGAGAAATTAATCCAAAGGGCGAGCAACCAAGACCGAAAAGGCTTTCTTTAAAAATGTCCCAGCTCTGCTGAGCCCGCTCGAGATGCTGCGCCTTATTTTCTTTACCATCTAAAATTGCCCAGGTTCTCTCATAGAGAGCCTTCCATCCATAATGCGTGGCATCCGCTGCGAGGAAAATAGGAAAAGCCACCATACTTGCCAATCGAGAGGCAATCATATAAAGAGGCTTGGTGTAATTAGCATCATAGCTGCAGTAGATAAGATCATCAGTCCATTTTGCAGCAATTGACGAAACTAAATAATTGGATTCTATCATAAATTTAGCTAAATTATACACCAATTATTTGTAATAATAAATAAACATTATTAAATTAATTAATATTAATGCTAAAAAATTACTAAAGATTAACAGTTCTAGATATTGATAGATTCATAATTTTTTTTGGTATATTCTATGGGTAAACTAATTTTTAGGAGGACATTCTATGTCTAATGTAATTTTTTGGGGTCTCACAGGCGCTGATTTTGAAAATAGTCTATGGAACGGGATTTATGAATTGAGCGCTTTGGGCACAGGCTTTGCTGTTGCAGGTGTGACAAATACTGTTATGCAATTGGTCATGAACGATAACAGTGCGAGACATAACCGCAAACTTTCTTCCAAACCCATTTTTTGCACAATGTTATCAGTAGGGGCAGGGGTGGCTGCAAGTGTTTTTGTAGCCCATCGTCTTCCTCATGTTACTTTTGTTGCTGAGAAAGCTTTCAAATTTTTAATTATCTTCATGGTAGGAATGTTTACCGCTGTTATCCCTTTTATTACCGGAGGCGGTGCGACTGGTTATTTCGGACGATTACCTCTCTATGTAGCAGGTTCTGTCGGTGCAATCGGGGGTGGTATTGGGAGTGCTGTACTTCTAAGCGCAAGGGGTTAGAAAAAAAATCTTCTATTCCTCTTTTTTAGAGTCATCATCTAGGGTGATTAAGTTCACCCATAGTTGGTGCTTCCACTCGCGGTAGACCTGATGGTCGGGGGTCATGATTTCAGCGGCATACGTCAAAATCCCCCCTGTTGCATCGTAGTCTTGATTGATGAGGGTATAGACTTCAAATCCCAGCCTGCTCTCGATCGGGTAGACAAAGGTTTTTTCGGTGTGGTTTTTATAGACCACATGAAAGATGATCTGGGGCATCTGTTCTAGCAGCTCGGGAGGAACGGCCCATTGAAGAACAATTTTCTGTCCGTGAGGCGGAGTGCGGGGTTCAGGGGTATTGACTTGACTGCTGGCCAAATAGGTCGCATCGACCGGAATCTGTCGTAAGGAAAGATAATATTTACTGCATCCTGTAAGGAGCAATAGGCAGAAAAGAGCAGGAAGTTTAAACTTTTTAGCCATGGATGAATCCGTTGCGTGCATTCTTTTTGAAGATTCTAAAATATTGCTGATTAAACGGCGCGATATTCCTGTCTGGGTGCTTCCGGGAGGGGGTATCGATCCGGATGAAACTCCTGAAATAGCCGCTTGCCGTGAGATGGAAGAAGAGACGGGGTATCAGGTTGAAATCGTTAGAAAAATTGCTGAATATACTCCGACGAACCGACTTTCCAAGCTGACCCATTTTTATGAAGTCAGGCCTGTGAGAGGCGCGCCGAAGACGGGCCTTGAGACGCGTGCTATAGATTTTTTTGAACTTAAAGATTTACCTATCTTGCCTCCCCCTTACCCCCATTGGATTGCCGATGCAGCTGCCCGCCATTCAGCAATGCTCAAAAAAAATGTAGAGGGAGTCAATTACCGCACTCTGTTGAAACTCCTCATCCTTCATCCCCTCTTAGTGGGGCGTTTTCTACTTACCAAAATAGGCATCCACATTAATGGCTAGACCCACAACTTTACTGTCTTATCCAGTGACGCTGTGAGGATGGAGTTATCATCAAAGGCAGCAACTGCCTGTATTCCATTCGTGTGCTCTTCTGGAGATCGCCAGGAGTCTCCTGTATCGACATTGCAAAGCATAATCGTTTTATCACTCGATCCACTGACAATCAGATGATCTGGCCGTTCAGCCAAAGAAGTCACGTTTCCGTAGTGGCCACCCATTTCTCTTATTAAAGCTTTGTCTGGACTCTTGGAAGGATCCCAAACTCTAACCCATCCATCTACAGATCCGCTCACAATCCTTCCATCTTTCATGACTAAAATAGCACAAACCTGGCAGGTCGTTTGAAAAAATTTATCTGGTGGACGGTTATCAGGCTTAGCGGAAGTGATCTCCCACATTTGAATTTGATATATTTGGTCACGTAACTGAGCGCCGCAGACAACTGTTTTACCATCTGGAGAAAAATCTACGCAAAAAACTATCAATTGTGGGTAATAGTAATAAGTATGAAGATTTTTACTTGAAAAAGGTTCCCATATTTTAACTGATCCATCCTCCGAACCGCTGGCAAGGAGTCCCTGTTGAGAAACAGCAAGCGAATATACAAAATTTTGATGGCCCAAAAGATCATGAGACTGGTCATTCATAAAGTTGTAAATTTTTATCGCTGGATTGCTTAGATCTTGTGCGGCCCATCCGATCGCTAAACACGCTTGATTGAGGACTTGCATATGCCAAATACTATTCTTATCATCGACATCGCATGTCTTTAGGCTGTTTTCAGAAGATTTTTGCCATACTTTGATCGATTTATCGTACGAACCGCTGATGAATCGATTCTGATCTAAAATTCCTAGGCCTGTAACTCCATCTGCATGTTCCTTAAAAGTTCTTGCGACGGTCATTGCATTGATATTAGAGATCGGGATTTCTTTCCGATCTACAGCGGTATATGATGGGTTAGATGTGACTCCTGCGAGAGATGCCATAAAAACCTCCTGTGTTCATGATATTTTAACAAAATCATTAAACTTCTTTTAAAATTAGTCAACACAAAGAGGTAGAATTCAATCATTTTGCAAGAAAGACAATATCATCGAATTGTTTGGAAGTGAGATAGCCTCACTTGAGAACAGCTTCTTTAATATAAAAACACACTAGACAATCTTGAAAAAGGAGGAATTGCACATCGTAAGGATTTCGCTTAGCCGCGTCACTTTTAATGTAAGTTCAGGATGTGGGCCGAATTGACTCCTTTGTATATAAGAATTTTCTTCTTCAACATACTTCTGAAGTCTTTGATAAAAAATGGGATCTTTTTGGATCTCACTCAAAGCATCATATTTATGATGTGGTTTTACAATTTCTTCTATGAGCCGGGAAAGATATTGATTTCTAAGTTCTCCCGATAAGATTTTGTCTAAGAGAGAACTAGCTGTTTGATATTCCTTTCCGACGATCAGAGGTAGGATTTCACGCCGATAAAAAGCACCATCTATGTATTCATGTACCTCGCCTATTTCTTCATAGAAGCAAGGGCCCATGACTGCTGCTGCCCTTCTAGCTTCATCAAAATGGCCTGCATCAGCCAAACGTTTGACGGCAATAAAAGCTTCTTCATAGTTACTATAAGAACTTGTAATGGTCATAAATTTATTTCCATTTATTTTAACAAAACGTTTAAAAATAATCAAGATTATTCAATATTACAAGTCTTTAATTGCAAGATATTTAGATATGAATGATTTAAAAACAATTAGAAAAGTTGATATACGTCGACGGTTTAACTGATTAGATCATTTTGCGCGGGTCGACAATCTCATCGAATTGTTTGGATGTGAGATAGCCTAGCTTGAGAGCGGCTTCTTTAAGGGTCAGCTTTTCTTTGTAGGCTTTTTGAACAATTTTGGAGGCTTTATCGTAGCCAATAACGGGATTGAGCGCAGTGGCCAGCATGAGTGATTGCTCGAGATGCTCTTGGATGCGGGAGGTGTTGGGCTTGATGCCAACAAGGCATTTGTCGTGAAAGTTTTTGGCGACATCAGAAAGTAGCCGGATCGATTGGAGTATGTTGTAGATGATCACGGGTTTGAAGACATTGAGCTCGAAATTTCCCATGGAGCCTGCAATGGTGATCGCGGCATCATTGCCCATGACTTGCACAGCGACCATGGTCATCGATTCGCTTTGGGTAGGGTTGACTTTGCCGGGCATGATGGAAGAGCCAGGCTCATTTTCAGGTAGAAAGATCTCTCCGAGTCCACAGCGAGGTCCTGAGGCCAGCCATCGGATATCGTTGGCGATTTTCATGAAAGCACAAGCAACCACTTTAAGGGCTCCGCTCACTTGGACAAGGCCGTCATTAGCAGCCAAGGCTGAAAATTTATTGGGGGCTGTGACAAAGGGCATGCCTGTCAGTTTAGAGATCACCGCAGCGGTTTTTTTATCAAAATGCGGCGGAGAGTTAAGACCGGTGCCGACGGCAGTGCCGCCGAGGGCAAGTTCTGAAATAGGCTGGAGCGAAGATTCAATTGCCCGTATTCCATTTTCAATTTGCGCCGCATAGCCGGAAAATTCTTGGCCGAGAGTGAGCGGCGCTGCGTCCATGAGATGGGTTCGTCCGACTTTGACGATCTTTTGAAATTGTTTGGCCTTGGCCGTGAAGCCCTTTGCCAGAAGTTTCAGATGAGGAAGCAAGTTCTTTTTAATCGCTGACATCGTAGCGATATGCATCGCGGTCGGAAAGACATCGTTGGACGATTGAGACATGTTAACGTCGTCATTGGGATGGATGGGAGTTTTAGAGCCTAAGGTGCCGCCTGCTCTTTCAATGGAACGGTTCGCGATGACTTCGTTGACGTTCATATTTGTCTGCGTGCCGGAACCGGTCTGCCAGACGACGAGGTCAAAATGGTCATTGAGTTTTCCTGCGAGGAGCTCATTACAGGTTTGAAGGATCAGGTCTTTTTTCTTTAGAGGGAGAAGGCCGAGCTCGTGATTGACAAGGGCGGCAGCTTTTTTAACGATGCCGAGGGCGTGGATCAACTCGATCGGCATCTTTTCTGTGCCGATCGGAAAGTTTTGGATGGAACGCTGCGTTTGAGCGCCCCAGTATTTTTGGACCGGGACGTCAATAGAACCCATGCTATCGGTTTCAGTGCGCGTCTTCTTGCTCATTAACCTCTATGTAAGGTTTTTGGATTAATAGATCAAGAGGAGGGCAAACACGAAGGCAAAGAGCGAGAATGATTCAATGATACCGAGCGCAATGAAGCATTTTCCCATGATCGCGGGTTGTTTTGCTGAGGCTTGGATCCCGGAAGCGGCGCACATTCCTTGATAGACAGAAGAAAAAAGAAGCGCAAATCCAACGGAAATACCGATACCAATGCCCGACATGGCAGAAAGCGTGCCGGCGCGGATGCTATCGCGCATCAGAAGCATGACGATGAAGCCATAGATCGATTGGGAAGCTGCCATCGCTGACATCCCGATGAAGGAACCATGATTCTCTTCGACACGGCTCATCACGGCGTGGGCTGCCATGCCGCCGATTCCACAACCAATGGAGCTGCCGATACATCCCAGTCCCAAAACAAGTGCAGGTCCCACCATTGAATAATCCATATTTACCTCTATTTTTTTAGGGACTGTAAATGATTTTTATTCATTTACGCCCTTTCAGTTTTTGTAACGGTTTAAATAAACGGCCGCCGCCGGTGAAGCAATAATGATACCACTCTAAGAAATTAAGACGAAGCCCATGGATGATTCCTCCCATGAAGCTCAGTCCGATGTTGACGGTATGGCCGATTAAAATAATGATAAATCCCACAAAAAGTCCTAGGGCTGTACCCTCTTGGTTGAAAGTGCTGGCCATGATCGCTCCGGCCAAACTTAAAGCGTAGAGACGTAAGTAGGACAAAACATCGGAAAAAACTTGGACGATGTTGGCGATTTCATTGAGACCTTTCCAGCCGCGCTGAATTAAAGCGGCTACCACGGCGAACCCTAAGCCTCCATAAAGAAGCTGTAACCCTAGCGCTTTAGCAGTGGCAGGAGTGACCCATCCCATGAACTCCACAATCGTGGTCGCGTTTAACATCGTGGGAAAAAAGAGATAGCCTCCCACCATAAAAGCAATCCAGCCGATGCCGGAATAATTGCGCCGGACATAGCGTAGGAATCCTAAACTTAGGTGGACAATTCCGATAATAATGATGAATTCGAAAATGACATTTCCAGAAAACTCCTCAATGATCGGATAAGAGGATTTTCCTTTTTTTACAACCACTGCCGACATTAACATTTCTTTGCCGGTTTTAGCTGACGAAATCTGAGGATATTTAGCGACCCAAGATTTATAAACTTCATCTTTAGCAGCTAGATGGTAGTCGGCTTTTTTATCGACGAGATAATAGAGCGGTGAGATTTTAATGAGGGCATGGTTAGGCGCGAGTTTCAATCCGAAATAGGAGGATGTCAAGACTCCCCATCCGATGCAGAAGGAGGCCAGGATGAATAAAAGCTTGAGCATACGCTTACCCTGACCCTGGAGATGCGGGAGTTTTTTCTTCAGAATAAAGGCCAAAATTAAAAAGATAACTCCATATCCTGCGTCTCCGACAATCACGGCAAAGAAGAAGGCAAAAAACCAAAGCACCCAATTGGAAGGATCTTTGTCGCTGGTTGCAGGGATATCATAAAGTTTGATGATATCTTCGCCGATCATTCCGGTTCCGTTATTTTCAAGGTAAGTGGGCACTTTATCTGCAGGATCGATGAGAACCTGTTCGGCGTGAATGTCGAGGTCGCTGATCAGACCAAAAAGAGTGTTCACCTTATTGCGAGGGACCCATGCTTCGATGACGAAGAGAGAATTTTTTAGAGGAAAGGCGACTTCTTTTTTAGCGCAGATGAGATGGTATTTATTCAGTTCTTCGATGAGGATCTCATGTAAAAAGTCGATATAGCCGGCATATTCTTTGAGCTCTGTTTCAAAACGTTGGATCGCATCTTCGACAAAATCAAGCCGATTTTCTAGTTCGCCGAGCGGGGCGTCGATCCTCATCTCGATCATACCGGGAATAGAAATAGGCTCAGCGCTGATCGTGATAAAATAATCGAGATCGTATTCAGTTCCGACATAAATGATCTCGTCGGGAAAACTCGTTTTGTGGCTTTTTGCGGTCTTCATGCAGAAAAATTGGACTTTGCGGTGTCCTTCTCTTTCGATGTAGGCGATATCATCCATGGAGAAATTACCAAAAGGGGCGACACGCACGATTTCAGTATCTAAAACTCTCTTTTCTTCATTCAGTTTTTCAAGCTCTTCTTTCAGCTCGATAATCCGTTCGGATACTTGCATGGCCAGATGCAGATCACCGCCGCCTTGGTAAGGATCTCTTAAAGGTTGTTTGCGCAAAATTTTATGTGCGGAAACAAGATTCTGAACAGTGACAGGCGCTTCCATCGGTTTTTTGGCAGAGATCGAGATAAATTCCAAAAAGCCTAAGGTTTGCGCCTGCTCGAAAAAACGGTCGAGGCTTTCTTTAGTCCCCATGATGAAATATTTGTCCATTTCTTCAATCATGCGCGAGCCTCGCGAAGGAGAATTTTTTGCTTAGCGACTTTAGCTTGGCAAACTGCAGCGAGCTGCTGATCGCCTAGGAAGATTTTAATCTTTCGGATATTTCCTAGCGCCCGCGGGATCAAGATTTTTTCAAAGAGGTTGACGCGGATAGAGACTTCTCGCAGCTCTTTTGCAAGGGCGGCTTTTTTTTCTTCGCCGATCCGGATTTTTTCTCTAATGGTGATCAGTCCGCGTAAGCCGACGATGGCTGAATCGAGCCAGACAGGCGCATCGAAAAGCATGTAGGAGCTGTCCTGGAAAACCACTTTTTCCAAGACGGGAATATCGATGCCGGCGATGTTTTCAAATTTCTTTTGCACTTCCACGATCTTGACAGCGGGATAGAGGTCAAATGCACTGCGGTCGGAAAAGAGAGCTGAATAGGCCGAAATTTTCGTTTCGGCGGTTCCAAATTCTGCATGCAACTGCTGGATCTCTTGCTCGGCCTGGTTGACCTCGACCTGAAGGAGCATTTTCTTGAGCTGTAAAGTGGGCAAATACTTTTGCAGCTGCTGCAAACGATATTGCTCAGTCCTCAGCTCAGTTTTTGTTAGTTTAACCATCTAATGTTCCTGGTGGGGCCAGTATTTGTCGATGAGGCTCTGTTTGATCCCAATCTCTTGAGGCTCGAAACATTCACTTAAGGTCTGCCATCCATAATCGAGCGCATCTTCCAGAAGAAGATTGACTTCAAGGTTCATCATGCGCGTTTCAAAAAGATTAGCAAAATGGAGTAGTTTTTCATCCCATCTGGAAAGTTTAAAACCCATTGACTGACGCTCGCGGGCTTTTTTGCCTTCGGCATAGAGCCGGATTTGAGCATTGGCGACATCGCCGTGATCTTCGCGGGTGACTTTTCCAATCACCTGCTGTTTAAGACGGGAAAGTGATCCGAACGGATCGATAGATCCGCCATGGAGATAGAACTGCCCTTCGGTGATATACCCGGTGTTGTCAGGGATCGGATGGGTCACATCGCCCCCCGGCATTGTCGTCACAGAAATGATGGTGATCGAACCGCTGCCCTCGATATCAACCGCTTTTTCATAGCGGGCTGCAAGATCAGAATAAAGAGATCCAGGATAACCGCGGTTCGAAGGGATTTGGTCCATCGTGATCGCGATCTCTTTGATAGCGTCGGCAAAAGCCGTCATGTCGGTGAGAAGTACCAGCACGTTTTTATCTTCAACAGCAAATCTCTCAGCAGAGGCAAGCGCTAGATCAGGAACGAGAAGGCATTCGACAGCGGGATCTGTTGCTAAGTGAATGAACATGACTGTTCTTTCTAAGGAACCTGCTTTTTCAGCGTTGTCAATGAAAGCTTGATAGTCATCAAATCTAAGTCCCATGCCGCCGATCACGACGACATCAGCATCGGTCTGATTTGCAATCCGCATGAGCAGCTGGTTATAAGGCTCTCCGGCAATGGAGAAAATCGGGATTTTCTGGGATTTGACGAGACAGTTAAAGACGTCGATCATCGGGATATTGGTCCGGACCAGCTCATGCGGAACAATTCTGCGGACGGGATTGAAAGAAGGAGAATTAACTTCGACATGATCTCCGACAATAGAAGGCCCCTTATCGATCGGATCTCCAGAGCCGTTAAAACGGCGACCGAGAAGAGCGTCCGAGACAATCCCTTCCATCTGTTTGCCTAAAAAGGAGACACGGTCATGCGTACCGATACCACGGGTATTTTCAAAAGCTTGGAGGGTCACTTTATCTCCATCAATCCGCAGGACAGAGGCGTAGGTGCTTTCGCCATTTTGCTTGAGGATGCGCGCCATCTCGCCCAAAGAGACATTTTCAGCGATGACAGTGAGGAGATTTCCCCTCATATCAATGATCCTATCGTAGATTTTTTTCATGATACGATCCCCTGTTTAGCATGATGGATTTTCTCTTCAATGCGAGCAAAGCTCTTCTCATACCGCTCTGATTTAAACGGCATGAAGTTCATATTTTTAATGTCATTCTGCAGATCTAAGAAAAAAGAACGGGCGGAATCATGTCCATCAAAATGGAACTCTGCTTCGAAAATCTTATTCAGGAGCTGGAAGAGCGGTATCTGCCTCTCTAAAGGACAATAGGCGTCTTCTTTATCAAAAGCATTCTGCTGAAGATAGGCAAATTCATAGAGCTCTGACTTCAGATAGACGATCATGTCATGCAAAGTAATCCCCTCTTCGCCGACGACTTCCATTCTCTTGCCGATCTCATCGCCTTCTCTTAAGAATTTAGCAGCCCGTTTGACACTCTTACCCCATCCTTGCACTTTTTCATCGAGTTCAACACTGACATCATCGACATATTTACTCCAAGAGATCAAAGGATCGATCGCAGGATAGCGCCGAGCATCGGATCTAGCTCTAGAAAGAGCTAAAAATGCTCCCACGACAGCGAGTGTCGCTTGGGTTACAGGCTCTTCAAAGTTTCCGCCTGCAGGTGAAACGGTTCCGCAAATTGTTAAAGACCCTGTGTTTCCATTGGCAAGCATGACAACGCCCGAACGTTCATAAAAAGAGGCGATTCTGGAGGCCAGATAGGCCGGGAATGCTTCTTCACCTGGAATCTCTTCCAAACGGCCTGACATCTCGCGCATTGCTTGGGCCCAGCGGGAAGTAGAGTCGGCTAGCAACAGAATATCGAGTCCCATTTGCCGATAATACTCAGCAATGGTCGTTCCCATGTAAATCGAAGCTTCGCGCGCAGCGACCGGCATCGAAGACGTATTACAGATGATGACGGTGCGGTTCATGAGAGGTTCGTTCGTATGCGGATCAATCAAGTGCGGAAAAGTTCTGAGTACTTCGACCACTTCTCCCGCCCTTTCTCCGCAAGCAACGACGATGACGATATCGACGGCGGCATATTTAGCTAAATGGTGCTGAAGAACAGTCTTGCCGGCGCCAAAAGGTCCTGGTGAGCAAAAAGTTCCTCCTTTAAGGATAGGAAACTGGGTGTCGATGATCCTTTCACCCGTGTCCATCATACGAGTTGCTTTAATCTTATCTCCAATGAACAGCTGGTTCTTGACCGGCCATTTTTGGACCATGGTGAATTGAACTTCCTGCCCTCTTAAGTCGACGCCCTTGGCAACAACGGTGTCAATGGAAAAGGAGCCTGCTTTGGTAACCCAAGTGATGGTATAATCGCTTGTCCATGCGAAAGGCACCATGATCTTATGATGGAAACGTCCTTCCATCGTATAGCCCAGCTCGTCCCCTTGCCGGACAATATCGCCGACTTTAGCGATAGGATGATAGTCCCATTTGCGGGCACGGTCTAAAGAAGGGATGTAAACGCCGCGGGAAAGAAAAAGACCTGTTGCATCGGCAACTTTTTCAAGAGGGTTTTGCAGTCCATCGATAATACTGGTCAAAAGGCCCGGGCCTAGCTCGGCCTCTAAGAGGTGGCCGTTGAATTCCACTGGGGTGCCCAGCTTAATGCCTCGCGTGTCTTCGAAAACCTGCACTTTGACTTCTTTGCCGGCGACTTCAATCACTTCCCCTTTTAAGAGAAGATTTCCCAGTTTGACCATAGCGACTTCACCTTGCCTGACGTTTCCTTCGAAGGCGACGTGAAGCAAGTTTCCAAAGGCTTTGACGACTTTTCCAGTCACTAATTCTTTCATTTTTTTTACCCTACAAAAGCTTCGAGAATAATTTTTCCTTTCGCACTATCCAGATCATTCCACTGTTCTACAATGAGCAGCCGGGCCATATAAGCCAAAATCCAATCAATCGAAAAAAGAGGCTTATCCACTAATTCTTCTATCCGATGGAAACGCCACTCCGCTAAGGCTTTGAACTGCAGCCATGGATCGGGCCCGCAGGATAAATACCTTTCTTTTAAGTCTAAAAACTCAATCGGAGGCTCGTAAGAAGGCGCATCTTTTTGCGATAAAATATCTAGCACGAGCGGATCTGTTAAATCTTCAAATTGGAGCTCGGCAATAATGTCCCGCCCCAATTGCTTTGCCCTGATCGCAAGCAAGATCAGCCTCCAAGACCGTTCAAACTCAAGATAAGACTTTAAAAAACCTTCCTGCTGCAAGATCTCTTCATTAAAATACGTCGAGATAAGTCCTGAGAAAAAACGGAGCTTTTCAGCAGCAGTCTCAAAGCGGTCTAAAAAATCAAAAGCATACTCGGGAAGGCCGTCTTGCAACAGAAGCGCTTGGTCCAGCTCCTTTTCACTTAAATTCCCTCGAGGATCGATCGCGTCTTCTAAAAAAAGCGCCCGGATGTTGCTCAAGTCGAGAAAGCGACGGAAAACAACCGTTTGTTCATAATCTTTTTTTGTGAGATTGATCGCCAGACGTGCGGTCAACTCATCAAAGGTGATATCAGGTTTCTCACCTAGCACTAAAGGAGGGAAGGAGGCTGCTAAAAAGTAATAGTTGGCCATTTACTTCCTAAACAAAAATTCTCTAAAGTCTTTTCGAATATAGGCTCCGACGAGTTCTTTGATCGTCTCGTCCGAAAGATCGATGGTAATATTGTTGTTCAAGAGCTTCACTTCAACTCCTCCGCCTATAGAAGAGCTGATCAAGACCCCTTTTTCCTTCAATCTTTGAATGACGTCGGATGCTAAGTGCTCATTGATATCACGGGCAGAAAGCGTTGAAGAAACCACCACGCTTAAATCGGATTTGGTGCCTTCCTTTTCAAGGGCATGCACGATCGCATTGATCAGCTGCGCCATTAATTTGGGATCATGCATCGGTTTAGCTATCAATTTCGTTAGCTCAGGACTGAACAGTTGATGCTCGATTTTTTCTTTTAAAGCCTCAATCGTTTGACGGCAAGCTTGGGCCAATGAGGCCTGAAAAATCGATTTTTGCTTCTCGATTTCAGTGTAGGCATCTTCACCCATTCTCTTGGCCTCTTTATGGGCGTCGGCTAAGATTTCATCGGCATGCCGGCGGGCGGATGCGACGATTTCATCTGCCTCACGTTTGGCAGGCTCCAAGGTCTCCTGCTTTAAAACATCGCAGATTTTCTTTACTTTATCTTTTCCGGTTTCTAATCCCTTCATGGCATCCTCAGATTTTGAGCAAATCTTTTAAAAAATTTTGACAAGCTCTTAAAAGATTTATCTAAAATGGTAAACGAAATTTAATTTTCGCCCATCTCTGTATTTTTTTCCAAAACAGGCTTAATTTTCAACTTGAAATCCAATTGCTGATGCGATATTTGTAATGCATGAACATATCCCGATATTTGAGAAACATGCTTTTCGAGTCTTTTTCCCTCTCTTTCAAAACCACTTCTTGGCCTATTTATTCAAGTATGCCCTGCGAAATGGTTTTTAAATATCTGAAAAAATCGTTCAAAAATCAAAATTTTCTAATAGCGGGATAAGTTCATGTCAAAATACCCACTCGCGTTACAACAGCTGATCGCTTCTCTTAAAATGCTTCCTGGAGTCGGCTCTAAGACAGCCGAGAGGTTTGCATTTCAGCTTCTCACTTGGCAAGACGAGCCTCTCGAAAGCTTTGCCGAAGTGATTGCCACGCTTAAAACAAAGATTCACACTTGTCCGGCTTGCAATTGCCTGATGGACAAAGAAGTTTGCGAGTTCTGCGATATAAATAAAAGAGATAGTTCCCTCCTTTGCATTATTTCATCTCCAAAAGATGCTTATGCCATCGAAGAAACTCATATGTATAAAGGATTATACCATGTCCTTGGAGGTCTTCTCTCTCCTTTAGATGGAAGAACCGTCGAAAGACTCAATCTCCCTCCTTTGCTGCAGCGGATCTCCACCCTTCAAATCCGAGAAGTGATTGTCGCTTTGGACTCCACCTTAGAAGGAGACGCCACGGCTCTTTACCTTAAAGAGCAGTTGGGAAAGTCTGCTATCCCCGTTTCACGTCTAGCTCTAGGTCTTCCGATGGGCAGTCCCTTAGAGTATGTGGACGGAGGCACTCTATCCCGAGCCTTAACCGGTCGTCATATATTTTAATTTTAGAGGGTATTTCTTGATAAAATTTTGATCGATTTTCTGGGCTTTTTGAGCCGATTTTTGATTTAAATTGCATGGGTAATATCAACTTTCGTATATGACCCATGCAATTTAAATCAAAAAGCGACCAAAAATCCTCAAAAAAGCGATGAAATATTTATTAAGGAACACCCTCCTAGTCAATTTTTCCCGCTAAAATGACTTTTTAAAACTCTAAACATTGCATAATTCCAGTTCTTTTTTTATACTCGCCACTTTGGTGGACCCATATGGCTAGTTTTAAAAATATTCTTCTACTCTCTTCTGCGGTGCTGTTTACGTGCTCCCCTTTTCAGCAGGCATTTTCTGCCCCTATGCTGGCCGAAGCTTACGAAAGCCGCCAAGTCGAACGGATTGATATCCAAGCGGAAAACCTTCCGACGGGGACATCTTTTGATGCTCGTCCAGTCCTGGAAAAACTCAAAACTAAAGCGGGCGACCCCTTTTCACAGATCGTCTTCGACTCTGATTTAAAAGCTCTTTCTGAAGAATACGACCATATCGAGCCTCAAGTTGAAGTGAAGGGTGGACAAGTTTTCGTCACGATTAAAGTATGGCTCCGGCCCTCGATCAGAAAAATCACTTGGGAAGGCAATGCCCATATCAAGAGCAGCACTCTCAGAAAGGAATTGGGCGTTAAACCTAAAAAAACATTCAACCGCGTCGATTTCAATAAGAAATTTAACAAAGTTAAAGAATATTACGTCAAAAAGGGATACTTCGAATCTCAGCTTTCCTATTCCATTCAGCAAGTTCCTGATACCAACGAAGTCGACATTAGCATCACTGTTGTAGAAGGACGACCCGGAATTATTGACGATATCATTTTCAGCGGCTTTTCCAAAAAAGAGAAAAGCAAGATCTTGCAGATGATCTATACCAAGGAATACAACTTTTTCACGAGCTGGCTAACCGGACACGGAATTTACCACGAAGAAGCCATCGAGCAAGATAAACTCACCATTGTCAATCTTTTGCAAAATGAAGGGTATGCCGACGCCAAGGTCGATCTCCAAGTCACCAATTCTGAAAAAGACGGCCGCATCGTTATCACCCTCACAGCCGAGAGAGGCCCTGTCTTCCATTATGGGCAAGTCACCTTCCGGGGAAATACTCTTTTTACCGATAAAGAGATCGAAAACGCTTTTCTTATCCACCCTAAAGAAACCTACTCCCCTGAGAAAATCCGCAATACCGCCGACAGCATCAAAGATCTCTACGGCCGTAAAGGATATATCGAGACCAATGTTCAATATGAAACCGACCTGTCCGGCGATGCGCCTATTTATAATGTGCACTTTGATATCGAAGAAGGCGCCGCCTATAAAATCGGCCTGATCCGGGTATTCGGCAACGAACAGACGCAAGTCCATGTGATCTTGCGCGAGTCCCTCTTAACTCCTGGTGAAACCTTTGATTCGGTGAAATTAAAAGCCACGCAGATGCGGCTCCAGAACATGGGGTACTTTAAGAACGTCAATGTCTACGCGGTCCGGACCCAAGACGACCAGATCCTCGGGGAAAATTATCGAGACGTCTATATCGAAGTCGAAGAATCCCCCACAGGCCATGCCAGCTTATTCTTTGGACTCAGTTCGGGCGATGGAATATTCGGCGGACTCGATATCACCGAGACCAACTTCAACTATAAAGGATTTAAAAGTCTTCCGAAAGACGGCCCTTCAGCGATGCGCGGCGGCGGCGAATATGCTCATGCTAAAGTGACTTTAGGATCGAAGGTCCGCACCTATCTAGTTTCTTGGATGACGCCTTATTTCCGCGACAGCCTTTGGAGAGTCGGCTTTGAGGGCTATGTCAACCAAAGCCAATTGCAGGCGAAAAAATACCAGATTGATTCTGTCGGCGGTAGTTTATTTGCTTCTTATCCCCTCTCTGCCTATTGGACTGCTGGAACAAAATACCGTGCTAAACACGCGACGATCGACGTTTCCCACCATGGGGTGAGCCGGCAAGAACAAAAAGCCCGTGAAGGAACAGGAAATACCTCAGCAGTTTCTGCCTCTTTGAACTACGACTCCACTGACAATATGGTCAAACCTCACAATGGCCTTCGAACGTATTTAGAAGCTGAATTCGCAGGTCTTGGAGGTAATTTCGCCTTCTTGAAATACAGTTATACGAACTCTTTCTATCAGCAACTTTGGCCCCACGGCATTATGAAATACCGGTGGGAAGCCCGCTTCATCCAGCCGATCTGGTGGACCAGTGCTGCTGAAAAAATACCTTTAAGTGAAAGATTCTTTATCGGAGGAGAAAACTCTGTCCGCGGTTTCAAAGCCTTCGATTTAGGACCTCACTATCCGAATGGAGATCCTCAAGGGGGTATCGGATATTCCGTTCTTTCTGTCGAATATCTCCATGAGCTCTTATCGATTGTCGATGCATTTGGGTTTATTGATGCCGGTTCCATTTCCATGAACAAATTCGAGCTACCCCGTTTCCAGCTGACTTATGGAGTTGGCCTCAGGGTCGAAATCATGAACCGCATGCCGATCACAGTGGGTATCGGATTCCCTGTGAATCCGAAGAAGGACAAAGGCGAGGTTCAAAGATTCTTCTTCTCTATGGGAGGACAGTTTTAAAACATCATGTTTAAGGAGAACATACACATGAAGAAACGATATTTAGTTACAGCTTTCATTTTAGCGGGGCTTCAACTTTGCGCCGCAGACCAAAAAGTCGGCGTTGTCAATGTTGAAAACGTCTTTGCTGAGACTAAGCTCGGCAAGCAAGAGCAAGCCTCTTTTGAAACGATGCGCAAGCAATTTACAACCTTGCTCGAAGATACAGACAAACAACTTCGTGAATTAAATGAAAAACTTCAAGATAAAGACACGCTCGATGGTCTTTCTCCTGAAGCCGAACAAGAAATGAGAACAAAATTTGCTCAGCTCAGCGAAGAAATGAACCGTTATAATCAACAATATTATCAGTTCATCCAGCAAGGGCAGAATAAGATTGTCCAAACCATTATCGGAGGCATCACTCACGCTTCTGAGAAACTCGCTGCCTCTAAAGGATACACTGTAATCCTGAACAAGCAAATGTGCTTCTATAACGCACCTACTTTAGACGTGACTACTGAGATGGTCAAAGAAATGGACAAAAACTTTGAAGATGAGTCTAAAAAGCAAGCAGCCGCAACTCCTGCTGCTCCTGCCGCAGCAGCTCCAGCGAAAGCCGCAGCAGCTTCACCAGAAGCTAAAAAAGAAGAGCCTAAGCAAACAGCAGTAGCCCAGCCAGAAACTAAAAAGGAAGAAGCTAAAAAACCAGCTGTAGCCGCTCAAGAGCCTGCTAAAAAAGAAGACGCCAAAAAGGAAGATGCCAAGAAGCAGGCAGCAGCTCCGAAAGTAGAGGAAAAGAAAAGTGCAGCAGAAGCTCCAAAATCTCGCTAAGCTCACTGAAGCTAGACTCATCGGCGACCCCGAGCATATCATTACCGGGGTCGAGGATATCGCTAATGCGACTTCCTCCGATGCGTCGTTTCTTTCGAATCCTCTTTATCGTCCCCTGCTGAAAACAACTCATGCAGGGGTTATTTGCATTGATCCATCCACTCCCCTTATCGAAGGGAAAAATTATCTTGTCTCCGACCGACCGTCCGAGACATTCCAGCAAATCGTCAAACTTTTTTTCTCACCTGAAAAGACCGCTTCCGGTTTTCATGGCATCCATCCGACTGCTGTTATTCATCCGACCGCTCAAGTCGCTCTCAACGCCACCATCGGACCCTACTCTGTTGTCGATGCTCATTGCATCATCGGCGAAGGAACTCTTTTAGGCCCCTCTGTGACTCTTGGAGCCGGTGTTAAAGTCGGCGCCCATTGCATTCTTCATTCTCATGTCACTGTCCGCGAAGGCTGCCAGCTAGGAAATCGAGTCATCCTTCAGCCTGGGGCCGTTATCGGCTCCTGCGGATTCGGTTATACGACGGATCAAAAAGGGCAGCACCGCAAACTAGAACAAGTCGGCATTGTTGTTCTCGAAGATGATGTTGAAGTGGGTGCTAATACCACTATCGACCGCGCCCGTTTTAAAGAGACGCGGATCAGCCGCGGAACCAAAATCGACAATCTCGTTCAAATTGCTCATAATGTTGAACTAGGTCCTCATAACTTGATCATCTCCCAGACAGGGATCTCCGGCTGCGTCAAAACAGGCCGCCATGTCATCATGGGAGGTCAGACAGGAACCGTCGGACATGTGACCGTTGCCGACGGAGCGATGTTCGCAGCACGCAGCGGCATCAAAAAATCGATCACTTCTTCCGGCAAATACGGAGGCAATCCTGCAGTTCCGTTGATGGAACACCAACGAGAACAAGTTCTTCTCAAAAATATCAAAGAACATACCGACAAGCTCCGCGCTCTTGAAGAAAAACTTTCTCAACTGCAAGACCGGCTGACGTCCAACGAAACTCTTTGAACCTATCCCATTAAACTCTCTCCATGAACTCCGACAATTTTCGCTCTAAATCAAATCATTGGCTATGACCCCTATTTTCTAATATGAATCAGAGCCAATGATTTGAAGAGCTGAAAAGTGCGAAAAGATTATGTGAGAATTTAATGAGATCGGTTCTTAAGTCCTTCATTTAAAAGCACATTTCCTGCAAACTCTTCGTCCTCGAAAACACTTCTTATTACAGGAAACTGACAAATGACATCTCTATTACCTACAGCTGGCCTACATCAATTAGCTATCTATACCCGCATCAGGGAAATTAATATCGAAACTCTTCTCAATTTGACCCAAGTGGGGACCCGGCTATTCAGCTCCCCTGATCGGGAAAACTGTGAAAAGATGTACAAGTTTTTGGAAATCTTTCAAAGAATTGTAGGGAATGATTATCGGCTTGTAATAGACATGCAACGGGATCAGGGAAAAACGGATTTGGATTTAAGACATGATGAAGATGAAATTAATGAAGCAGTTATCCAATTAAAAAAAAATTCGCCTGAGACTTTTTTACACCTTCCTCAGGAAACACTCTTGACCTTTACCGCTATCCAGAAACTTTATGATGATATAGTCCCGTCTTCTTGTACCCAGGATTAGAATCTGAAATTACAGCCTATGTAGAAAAACTGGTCATGATAAAGACTGTTCCATTCGAAGTCGTAGCTAGCTTCGATACCGTACTTATCAAATAATGTGACTAAGAAATCGACCCCGGCCATCGCGACATTCCGGCCGGATTTAGGCATCTTCAAGCTCGCTGAGGGCACTGCAAAATCAACGGGTGAAAAACCTAAAGACCGTCCTTTATCTAAAAATTCCCTTTGCCAGCCCACATTAAACTCAGGTGTAAATTCGACATCTGTCCACTGCCAGGTATAGTTCAGCCGCGCGCCTAAAGTCGACCGGAGCGACTTTGCCGCTTGACTCGTGAATTTAAGATCAAAGAGACCTGCATCATGTTCGCGATATTTTTTTGCATAGAGATACGTATATTGAAGGGAGACCAAAGGAACTATCTGAAGATCCTCAGGCATTGCGCAGATTTTTCTATCGTCCAGAGCATATTCGAGCCCCACCAGAGCATCAAACTCTCCTCCTCGCGGAGAACCTTTTGCCACAGCAGGAATCGTTGCTATACCGGCATTGCGATGCACTTCGATCCAATTATACCCTCCGCCCACGATCGCATTGGCAGCAAATTCAGGTCTTGAATCCGGAGAGTAGGTGGCATAAAGATTAGCTTGGGCTTGATTGATATCAAATTGCCCCCAATGATGGGCGCCATTTCCCCGAATATGGTCATAATTCAAAAGCAAGCCTGCGCCCACCTGCGAAAACGCATAATCAAAGCCTGTTAAAGCTCCAGCAGACCAGTAATTAAATCCCGATGCATCTTTTTTTGTGAGGACATGCCCGATGTCACCTGTAGGCCCTAGATAGAAATTCCAAGGATGTTCCTCGATTGAACTCTCTGGCCTCGACATATTCCTTCTTAAGTGCTCTTGCTTCTCTTCTGTGGGCTGATATCTAAAAAACGCCAGTTGTTCTTTTTCAATTTGTAGAGGGGAATTAACAACATTGCTAATAGGTGTAATTTCGATTGCAGCGGGTTGTTCTGCCATAAAATAGAGTTTTTTCGATTTGGACTGTGGCGTCGTTTTTTCTGTTCTTTCATAAAAACGATTCCTAAGCTGGCTCATTTGCCTTTCCAAACGTTGATTGACATGGTTATTAGAGGCAAAGAGGGCTTCAAAATAATTGGGGTAACGAGAGGCCGCTGGAGTAAAAGAGAGAAGAACCGAGGTAGGAAAATACCGAACTTGAAGAGCTAAATTCGGAATATTAAAATTAATGAGGTTGCTAAAAGTCCCAGTCACGCCACCATTTGCTTGGACAATCGAAAATGTCTCTCCTGGACTGACCCTAGCTTTTGGGGAAAAAGCTGCTTCCAGATTGCCTCCCAGCTGGGCTGCACCTGTGACATTGAGTTGAGAAAACGAAGAAGAGTTCAGGATATTAATTCCAAGTGTGCCCGTTTGACTGTAAGATCCTTGGATCGTCATGACACCAGGAGCGCCTCCTAACTCAGGACCTCCAGGAATGACCCTTCCCGCATTTGTCACTTGGGTCGTCGCTGCACCGCCGATATTTTGAAATAACCCGCTGCCGGCGACTGTTCCCGCTCTTCCGATATTTAAGGAAGGGGTCCAGACCGTAGCGTTATTGATCAGTGTTCCGCCATTGATTGTAAAAGCTGCTTGCGCCTCTATCAAACTGCCGATTCCCTGAGAGCTGATGACGCCAGTATTCGTATTCGTGAGCGTGCCTCCATTCAGGATCAGATCGGTTAGCACTGAAATAAAACTTCCGACCGAAACATTCCCCGTCACTGAACCACTATTTGAATTGAGGATAGATCCGCTGTTGATCGTCAAAGTAGTGACTGAAAAAAAGTTACCAGCCCCTGCGTTTGTGACCGGACCGCTATTCTGCAATGTTACAGCACCGCCATTGATTGTCGCATTAATAACGCCTACAAAACTGCCATTCCCGCCGTTGACCGCACCGGTATTCAAAAGAGTGGCACTGCCGCCATTCATGCTGAAGTTTTCAGCTGTCGTCGCACTGCCTACAGCTCCTACACTGATAGATCCGCTATTGGAGTTGACAAAACTGCCTCCGCTTAGGAGAAAATCTCCTCCGAGTTGGATTAAGCTTTCGTCTCCTGTCACGACAGCAGAAGTATTATTGTTCGTCAGTATTCCGCTAGAGACAGAAAGATTTCCATTGATCACCACAGAATTCATTTCATTCAAAAGCTGACCAGTACCGTTAAAATTGATCGAAGAAGATACCGCCGCTTCTGTAAAAGCCTTTTGAAGAGTGAGTAAACCGGAATTGACAGTGATGTTTAACAACGTATTATTGAGATGCACAAACGTATTCAAAACATGACTTCCTGCCAAGACTTCAAGGGATGAATTCGTTCCATTGAATTGAAGAAACTGTGCCGTGCTGTTAATGGTAAATGTGGTCGTCGGGTTATTAAAAATTAACTGACCCAAACCTGGATCAATGGCTACTAAAGAAACCGCAGAGGAGGCTCCCACAATACTGCCAAAAGTCGCACTGTCGGTATTTGATATCGCTCCAGACCCCGGCACACAACTATTGGGCGACCAGTTTGCCGTCGCATCCCAATTCCCGTTCAAGCTGCCAGACCACGTTTCCGGTTCTAAGCAATTCGAATAGCCCACGATGGGGATCGCTGTTAAAAGCGCCAAAGCAAACGCTTTTTTCCACTGTGACATAGAACATCTTCCTTTTCTACTGGTGTAACAATGCTCTGTTTATAATTAAAGATTTTTTTAATATCTAAAACTACATCCCAGATAAAACGCATGGTCGAGATAAAGGCTGTTCCATTCAAAATCATAGCTGGCTTCCAGCCCGTAAGTCTCATAGAAAGTGAACAGTAAATCCACTCCTCCAAGGGCGACATTCCGTCCTGATTGCGGGATGAGTAAACTCGAGCTTAAACCTGTTGTGGAAATACCCACAGACCGATCATGGTCCATGTACTCTCTCTGCCAAGCGAGGTTAATCTCCGGGGTGAAAACCATCCTTTTCGTCTGACAGCTATAATTGAGCCGTACACCTAGCATCGACCGCAGCGATTCAGCGGACTGCTTCTTGAAGGCCAAATCAAACATTCCGGCTCCATGCTCATGGTACTTGTTGACATGGAGATGGATGTATTGAAGATTGACAAGAGGTACAATTTGTAGCCCCTCTGGCATTCCCTGGATTTGTCTTTTCTCTAAAGCATATTCCAATCCCAATAAAGCATCGAACTCTGCACCTCGAGGAACCGATTTAGCTTCATCTGACACGATCGGAATATTACGCCGGATCCGGTACCAATCGTAGCCGCCTCCCACGATCCCATTCAATGCAAGCTCAGGCAAAGATTTTGGAGCATAGGTTGCATATAAGCTGAGATGTGTCTCATCGACATCGATCTTTCCCCAATGATGATTACCCCGTACGTCAAGATGGTCATAGTCGAACATCGCTCCAAGCCCTACTTCAGAAAAAGCATAGTCAAATCCCGCCAGTCCGCCTACACCGTCATAATGGAAGCCAGTGGCATCTTTTTTTGTCAAAACCCTGCCGACATCTGCTGTAGGTCCGAAATAGACACGCCAAGGGTCATTATATCCCCCCGTGATAGTTTCTCTTAATTGCTCTTGTTTCTCTTGAACTTGGCTGCGAGGTCCATTCGGAAGTGCTCCTAGGCTGTTATCGGCCAAAAGATCAGAAAATTCTTGAAGCTGTAGGGCAGCCATGGTTGTCCCTACCTCTTGTGTCGGACTAAACCTTTTGCGTAATTGTCCCATCTGCCTATCCAGCCTAACATTGATATGATTGACCGTAGAAAATAAAGTCTCCAAATAATTGAGATAGGTTGTCTGAGAAAGAGCTGTTGCAGGTCCCATGAATGAAAGTAGCACGTAATTGGGAAAATACTGCACTTGAGGCATCAAATTTCCCAAATTGAAATTGATGATATTTCCAAACTTTCCTGATACTCCCCCACCTGCTAACAGAATTTTATAAGTATCTGTCTCGGACACAGTAGCTCCAGGTGAAAGAGCCACTTCTAAACTTCCGGCCAGCTGAGCGGGTCCTGTCACATTCAACTGTGAAAATGAAGTGAGGTTGGCAAGGTTGATCGCTAAATTACCTACCGGAGTCTGTGTATAGGATCCGCGGATGAGCATACTTCCAGGAGAAGAGGCGACAGATGGACCTCCAGGAATAACAGTCCCTCCATTGGTGATCGTCGTTGTCGCTCCTCCAAAGAAATCCTGAAATAAACCTGTACCTGCCATCGTTCCAGCCGATGCAATATTTACAGCAGTTGCCTGAACATGATCATTATTAACAAATAGCCCACCGTTTAATTGAAGAATCGTGGCAACATCTATACGGCTTCCGATTCCATTACTCGTCAAAATACCGGTATTGGTATTGAATAATGAACCGCTTAACATCGTAAAGGATTGTGTGTTGATCAGTGCTCCAATGCAGCTAAAACTAATGGATCCACTATTTTGATTAAAGATGGTTGTATTTGTTACAATGAGATCACCATCGATAATAATGCTACTTCCTTGTGAAGCCACTGCGGAATTCAATACTGAGCCTGTATTGATATTCATAATAGTGGAATCGGTAATAGCAAGATCGCTTCCTATCTCTAATCGGCTACCGACTCCTTCTGTCATCGTTCCATTCACAGTTCCACTATTAGTGAGTTTCACTAGGCTTCCACTATTGACAACCATCCCAGCATCGAAAGAGACAGTTGATCCAGCTGCGCTATCAGTGATTAAAGCTGTATTATCAATAAGAAGCTGCGCAGATGAAACTATTCCATTAGAGGCTGCCGTGATTGTTCCAATACTACCATTGGTAATAGGAGTGATATTGCTATTGGTAAAGATACCATTGGTGATTGTTAGAGTTCCCATATCTGCATTAAATTCTTTAAAAACATTAATCCCATTCCATTGATTGAGTAATTGACCCGGACCACTGAAACTGACATTTGTCATTCCACTGATTGTATTTAATCCTTGCTGAAGCAGCAGCATTCCAGAATTGCTGACGGAAATTTCTAAAGTGGTACCACTTGGAAGTTCAATATTTGCGGAAATTGTGTGACTTCCTGCTAATACTTCTAATTGAGAAATTGCTGCATTAAACTGTAAAAAATTAGGAAGCAACATGCTCGAATCGGTCGTTATGGTAAAAGATGTTCCCGCATTATCGAATGTCAAGGCACTCAAAGCAGGATTAATACCTCCGTTTGCATCAATGGAAATGGTTGAAGACAACCCTACGATTTGAAAATCGGCAGTGTCCGATAGCGTTGATCCCGGTACGCACCCTCCATTCCAATTGCTACTCTTATTCCAAGCATCATCCGTAGTTCCTGACCAAGTATTATCACAAGCAGAATACCCAGCAATAGGCAAGGCTGTCAAAAGCGTCAGGGCAAAAGCTTTTTTCCACTTAAACATTACGCAATCTCATATTAATAAATTTCTTTCTATTGAACATTTAATATCTAAAACTACATCCCAGATAAAAGGAATGGTCGAGATAAAGACTGTTCCATTCGAAATCGTAGCTGGCTTCCAATCCATAGGTGTCAAAGAAAGTGAAAAGTAAATCCATTCCCCCGAGAGCTACATTCCGTCCCGATTGCGGGATAATCAAACTCGAACTTAAACCTGTCGTGGAAATACCCATAGACCGATCATGGTCCATATACTCCCTCTGCCAAGCGAGATTAATCTCGGGAGCGAAAACCATATTTTTCGTCTGACAGGTATAATTTAATCTAAGACCCAGTGTAGACCGCAGCGATTCAGCGGATTGCTTCTTGAAGGTCACATCAAATATCCCTGCTCCATGTTCATTGTATTTGTTCACATGGAGATGCATATATTGAACGTTGACGAGAGGGACTATCTGTAGTCTTGCTGGCATTCCTTGGATTTGTCTTTTCTCCAAAGCATATTCCAATCCTAGTAAAGCATCGAACTCTGCACCTCGAGGAACCGACTGGGCCTCGTCTGACAAGATAGGAATATTACGACGGATCCTGTACCAATCATAACCACCTCCTACAATCCCATTCAAAGCAAGCTCAGGCAAAGATTTTGGAGCATAAGTCCCATACAAACTGAGATGGATCTCATCCACATCGACCTTTCCCCAATGGTGATCACCCCGCACGTCAAGATGGTCATAGTCGAATAGGGCTCCAAGTCCGACTTGAGAAAAAGCATAGTCAAACCCCGCCAGTCCGCCAACACCGTCATAATGGAAGCCGGTCGCATCTTTTCTTGTCAAAACTCTGCCGACATCTGCTGTAGGACCGAAGTACACACGCCAAGGTTCATTATACCCCCCGGTGATCGTTTCTCTTAATTGCTCTTGTTTCTCTTGAACATGACTACGAGGTCCATTCGGAGCTACTCCCACGCTGTTATCAGCCAAAAGATCAGAAAAGTCTTGAATTTGGATGGCGGCCATCGTCGTCTCTGGCTCTTGTCTCGGGGTAAATCTTTTACGTAATTGCCCTATCTGCCTGTCTAAGCGAACGTTGAGATGATTGACCGTGGAAAATAAAGCCTCCAAATAATTGAGATACGTCGTTTGTGAAAGAGCTGTTGCAGGTCCCATGAATGAAAGAAGCACATAAGTGGGAAAATACTGCACTTGAGGCATCAAATTCCCTAGATTGAAATTGATGATGTTTCCAAATTTTCCTGATACTCCACCACCTGCTAGCAGAATTTTATAAGCATCCGTCTCTGACACACTAGCGCCCGGTGAAAGAGCGACTTCTAGATTACCGGCCAGCTGAGCTGGTCCTGTCACATTCAGCTGTGAAAACGAGGTAAGCTTGTCAAGATTGATGACAAGAGTGGCGACAGGAGTCTGAGTATACGATCCGCGGATGAGCGTACTTCCAGGAGAAGATGCGACAGATGGACCTCCGGGAATCACAGTACCTCCATTGGTGATCGTCGTTGTCGCTCCTCCCCCATAATCTTGAAATATACCTGTTCCTGTCATCGTACCGCCGGATCCTACATTGACGGTCGTTGCTTGAACATGATCATTGTTCACGAGCAGTCCACCATTCAATTGAAGAATTGAGGCAACATTGATCGTACTTCCAATTCCATTCCCCACTATAGTGCCCGTATTAGTATTGAATATGGTACCACTCGTCATTGTAAGAGCGTCTGCAGTTATCACTGCTCCAAAACAGTTATTATCGATAGAGCCACTGTTTAGATTATAGAGAGTGACATTGCTTAGGCTAAGATTTCCCCGAGTTAAAATATAACAACCAGTCGAATCAACCGAATTGGTAATGGCTCCGGTATTCTCATTCATGAGCATGGAATCATTAATCGTGAGATCACTTAACATCTCTAACCAACTACCCACACCAGCTCCCATCGTCCCACTAACAGCTCCGCTATTTGTTAGTTTTACAAGACTTCCACTAGTGACTGTCATGCCTCCGTTTAAATTTACCGTCGAGCCCGCTACGCTATTGGTTATATCGGCTGTATTATCTATGAGAAACTCTCCTGCCGAAACAAATAAATTATTTGCCATTATGCTTGTTCCAATATTACCATTTGTAAGCGGAATGATATTGCTATTTAGAAGCACGCCTCCTGTTACATTTAAGTTGGCATTACTGCTAAATTCATTAAAATCATCTATAGCATTCAGACCATTCCACTGTAATGTTAAGTGATCAGGACCACTAAAATTGACATCGGATGTTGTTGCCAATCCTTGCGCGAGAGTCAACATTCCCGTTCCCGAAGTGCCGACTTGGATATCCAGTATTGACCCGGCTGCCACTTCAATATGCGCTGCGATCGCATGTGTTCCATTAACAGCCTGCAATAGAGGAGTCATCCCATTGAATTGCATAAAGTCCATTGTTGAATTCGGTGTGATCGTATAAGAAGAAGACGTACTAAGAAATTGAAGTTCATTTAAACCTACAGGTATGTCTAAATGAATGGTAATATTGCCTGCAGAGGTCGTCGGAATTATAGCGATATCTTGAGCTGTGGTGCTACTGCTACCAGGAACACACCCACCGCCCCAGTTAGCTGCATCACTCCAATTTTCATTCATACCTCCATCGTTCCACGTACCCATACATGAATATCCAGCAATAGGCAAGGCTGTCAAAAGCGTAAGTGCAAAAGCTTTTTTTCTAAGAGACATAGCTAACCTTCTTTATCTCTTCTCTAGCAATGCTATATTTATAATTAAAGAAAATTAACTCTAGCAGTTCATTATCATGACTTGCCTAAAAAATCGGTCTTTGCGATAGCTAAATTTGATGATCCAGTATTATTTTAAAACTGTTCGCGATGAAGAGTTTCAACTCATTCCTCAAATCCGGGAAGGATGTTGGATCCATGTTGAAGATGCCACCACAGAAGATTTGGCGGCGTTAGCTCAGCTTTTGGGTCTTGAGCAGACCGATCTGCAAGATTGTTTGGATAAATTCGAAGTTCCCCGCGTTGAAAGAATTCACGGGACGGTTTTGATCTTCACCCGCCATCCCAGCGAATACGAGACCGGCCTCTATACTTCTACCTTGACGATCATTTTGGCGCCTCATTACATTGTGACTATCTCCCCTCACCAATGCCATCTGATCCAAAATTTTCTGCAGCTGAAAAATAAGCTCTCGACACTGCAAAAATCTAAACTTCTGATTTCTATTTTATTTAAGATTATTCAAGACTTTACTGCTCATATCCGGCGGGTACGGCATAACGTCTTAACGCAAGAAAAAGAGATGATCTCTGTCGATAGCGATGACATCAGCTCTTTGACAAAAAACGAAGAGATCCTCAACCAGTACCATTCGACGTTGATTCCGCTCCACAGTGTTTTGGAAGCAATCACTTCAGGTCGCTATACAAATCTGTATGAAAAAGACCAAGAACTCTTGGAAGATTTACTCAATGCCGTTAAACAATCAGAAGACCTCTGCAGCATCAGCTTAAAAAGTATCCGTTCCCTTAGAGATTCTTATCAGATCATCTTCACCAATAATCTGCATAAGACGATCAAACTTTTGACTGCGTTAACCATCCTCTTCAGCATCCCGACGATGATCGCCAGCCTTTACGGGATGAACGTCTCCTTGCCCTTTGCCTCGCATCCCTTGGCCTTCTACTATCTAATGGGAGCAACAGGCTTCGTCATCATCCTCGCTGTGCTTTATTTCCAGCGGAAGCGCTGGTTGTAATCCCCAGTAGATCAACCATCTTTTTAGCATCTTTCTCAAGGTCTTCTTGAGTGCTGGCATCTCCCGGCATATAGCCTTCGTTCATCACTTGTGCGTATATACGTTCAGCATGAGCAAGAGGAAAATCTCCATGAGAGTCCTCATAAGTGGTCTGAGGATTTGCCTTGTGGGTCAAAAGGTGTTCTATCAGAACAGGCCGTAAATCTTGTATTGCAATCCTGAAAACAGTTTGCACATTTCCTCCTGCTTCAATGAGCATCTTTAATAAGGGCTCATTGTCAGATCCAGCAGCAAAAGCCACTGATGTATATCCGCGATTATCACGGGTATTAGGATTCGCACCGAAAAATAAAAGAACTCTCGACCAGACTAGCTGACCATTCATTGCCGTTTTGTGTAGAGTTGTTCTTCCACGTTCACCTGGAGTATCAATGTATTTAATCAATAGAAAAAAAATGGTAGAAATCACGGCCACACTTCCGACTGCCCAAAAAGATTTCTCGCGTGATTTAAAAGTTATTAAGGCGACAGCAGCCAGACCTGAAAAAACAACACCTGCTTGACAGATCTTATTTCGCTGAGTCATCTCTCCCTGTTTAGGAAGATAAATATTTGAACTTGGGATCGCAGCCATAGATCTCCTTAGACAGGGTTAGAATTAAGAAGGAACAGCTAATGAATCCATGCTCGGAATATGCAGTTTGAACGGATTATTATCGTTTCCGTCAACATCTCCCGGAGAAGGTTTTTCATCTGGAACTAGATAAGCAGCCATTTTAGAATCAATCTTTGCTAGCTCTTGAATCACCGGATTCCATTTTTTCATAATTCCATTATAGGTGTTCTTTGCATCCAACAAGAAGCTGTTTTTTTCAAATTTTGTTCCAGGTATTAGGGTGTGATATTGAGTGTGTTGTGGGGGCACATAGTGAATTGAATCCTGATTGACAGTCTCAAAGATAAAACTCAAGCCTCTAATAAAACGGTAGACACGTGGTAAAGAAATGGGCTTGTCGTAGTTAAATAGTTCTTTAACATTCTCGTATCGAGAGTCCGTCATTAGAGCTTCTGCCATTTGCTTAGCATTTCCCTTATTCTTATTCTTAAGATCTACAAATAAGTTATCTGTTATAAATAAAAATAATCCCAGGATTCCACTAGCTTTTTCGGCATTTTTTGTCCACTCTGCTTGAACTTTCCCCCCCGTCTCCGCATCATGTTTATGCAAGGTAAACGGTGTTAAAAGTTGATCAATCGCAGGACCTAATTTCTCATTCACCTGTATACGTTGATATTCGCGATTGGTATATAAAAAATGTCCAATTTTATAAGCAACGAAGACCCCAGTACTTTCTAAGAATAGGAATGTGTTTTTTGTAAAGACGTTAAAAATGATCCACGATCCGATCCCTACAATAGCACTAAACAGAAAAGCAACAGGCAACTGATCTGAGGAGCGATTTCGAGATAAAATTCGAAAGGCTACCAGATCAATAACAGTAGGGATAGTAGAGGAGGCATGAATCAGCCAGGTCGGAGATACAAAACTTCCAATTTTCGATAAATTTGTCATATTAACGAGAGATAATAACAAAAAAAGGACTACTTTTCCATTTATATCGAACGTAGCTCAAAAAATGTTATTTAGACGGCGTAAATACTTATTTTAAGTCATCAGGAGAGAGGTTGGATTCTCCAGAAATTTTTTGACAGTTTGCAGAAACTGCGCACCCAGAGCTCCATCGATCACACGGTGATCGCCTGAAAGCGTCAGACGCATGACTTTGCCAGGCACGACCAAACGGTCTTCGACCACAGCGCGATCTTCGATAGCGCCGATGGCTACTAATGCTGCTTGAGGAGGATTGATGATGCCCACGAAATCAGAAACACCATACATCCCTAAGTTAGAGACAGTGAAAGATCCTCCGACATATTCTGAACGGTCGAGTTTTCCTTCCTTGGCTTTTTGAGCTAGATGTTTGATTTCAGCGGAGATCTCTCCGAGATTTTTATAGTCTGCATGACGGACAATCGGTGTGATCAGCCCATCTTGAAGAGCAACCGCAATCGAAATATCAACAGTTTTAAAACGGATGAGTGTCTGATCAGCAGAATTAAACCCGCTATTGACTTCAGGATGTTCGCGGAGCGCAAGGGCGCAGGCGCGGACGACGAAATCGTTGACGGAGATCTTATGGCCGAGATTTTTCAGCTGCTCACGAGCATCGAGAAGTTTTTCTGCTCGCACTTCCATGGTGACATAAAAATGAGGAATAAAAGTCTTAGCGGCTTGAAGGCGCTGCGCGATGACTTTGCGCATCGGCGACATTTTTTCTTCTTCAAAAGTTCCTGGAGCTACAGAGGGGCGTTCATGACGTCCGAAGGTGACAGGAAGATCGGGCTGTCCGAGGGCAAGATCAGAACTCACGACGCGATGGCCTGGGCCTGATCCTTTGACAGTCGATAGGTCGATCCCCTTTTCTTTGGCGAGTTTTTTAGCAAGCGGTGAAGCAGGGATATGTTCAGGAACAGAGGATGGAGCAAATTCATAACCCTTAAGAGGAGGCTCAGGAACAAAAGACGGCTGAGCGAGACCTGCAGCAGCCTGAACAGCAGGCGCAGCAGCTTCCGTTTTCTTAGCAGCTGGGGCTGCAGCGGCTTTAGGAGCAGCGCCTTCAGGTTTGTACCCTTCGATGGTCTCGTCTTTTTTCTCTGTAAAAATTCCAACAGGTTGGTTCACGATGGCCGACTCCCCTTCTTTAATGATGATTTTGCGCAAATACCCTGCGTCTAAAACGGCATGTTCCACGGTTGCCTTATCAGTTGCAACATCAAAGATCACTTCGCCGACTTTAACGAAGTCTCCTTCTTTTTTGCGCCACTTTGCAATGGTCCCTTCTTCCATGGTCGGAGAAAGTTTTGGCATCGTCAGGGTAAAAGGCATATGGGTCCTATATATATAAGTTTTTAAATATAATGAATGGCTTATTTTTCTTATAGCAAGAGATTGAGCGACTCCAAAACAGCTTGGATGATTTTATCCACCGTCGGCATCGTCTCCCGCTCTAACGTTTTAGAATACGGCATCGGCGTCTCGCCTTGCGAGACCCGTTTAATCGGCGCATCGAGGAAATCAAAACAATGCTCTTGAATCTCGTAGGCCACTTCTGCGCAGATGCCTGTGAAATAATGCCCCTCTTCAACCAGAACAGCATGATGGGTTTTACGGACCGATTGGGCAATCGTGGCGATGTCTAATGGTTTAACGGTTCTTAGATCGATCAGTTCAACGCGGATGCCCCGTTTAGCCAACTCTTCAGCAGCTTTTTTGCAGAGTAGGACCATGCGGCTGTGGGCAACGAGAGTGATGTGATCACCTTCGATGACGACTTTTGCTTTGCCGATCGGAACGAGATATTCTTCGACAGGAATTTCCATCTTATCATTATAAGAAAGCTCGCTCTCTAGAAATAAAACAGGATTGTTATTGCGGATAGCGGATTTAAGCAGTCCTTTGGCATCGTAGGGATTGCTCGGAGCGATGATAATAAGTCCTGGAAGATTGCCATAGATCGCTTCGACGCAGTGGGAGTGCTGAGAAGAGACTTGTGCTGCAGCGCCATTGGGACCGCGGAAAACGATCGGCACGGAAAAGCGGCTGCCTGACATGTAGTACATTTTGATCGCATTAGAAATGATCTGGTCGGCAGCGACGAATGAAAAGTTAAAACTCATGAACTCGACGATGGGACGAAGTCCGGTCATGGCAGCGCCGATCGCAAGTCCTGTAAAACCCTCTTCAGCAATCGGTGTATCGATCACACGTTCGGGACCCCATTTAGCGAGCATCCCTTTGGTCACTTTATAGGCGCCATTATATTCAGCGACTTCTTCGCCGATAATAAAAACACGGGAGTCGCGGGCCATTTCTTCATCCATCGCTTGACGGAGAGCTTCACGCATTTCAACAATTTGGGTTTTCATGGAGCGAAAACATCCTCCCCTAAAGTGATCGAATCTGGCCAAGGACTTTCATCAGCAAATTTCATGGCAGCGAGAACGAGGTCTTTCTGTTCTTTGTCCATCGCTTCGTATTGCTGCTCATTGATCATGCCATGGTCCGAGAGAATTTTATAAAAGGTCAAGATAGGATCTTTTTCCATACATTTAGAAAGATCTTCTTTGGAACGGTAAGCAGCAGGATCTGAAATGGAGTGTCCTCGAAAACGCTGGGTGATGACTTCGACGAGAACAGGTCGAGAGGTTTTGCGGGTCTCCTCATAAATATGGGAAAAACCTGCGTAGCAGTTGAAAAAGTCCATCCCATCTAAAGTGTAGCCTTTCATGTTATAGCTGGGAGCTTGCTTTTCTGCGATCGGCTGAGCGCAGATCGCACGGCTGACAGCTGTCCCCATGCCCCACTGGTTGTTTTCGATGACGTAAATGCAAGGAAGATCCCATAAAGAGGCAATATTGAGAGACTCGTGAAGTGATCCTTGAGCGACAGCTCCTTCTCCCATGAAACAGACAGCAACGCCGTCTTGTTTTTGATACTTCATTGAAAACGCAGCGCCTGTCGCAATCGGCACTTGACCTGTGACAATTCCAAATCCTCCGAGCATGCGGTCGGTATAAAAATGCATCGAACCGCCCCGGCCTTTGGCATTGCCTGTCGAGCGGCCATAAAGTTCTGCCATGAGTTCATTGGGTGTGGCGCCTAAAAGTAGAGCTAAAGCGTGGCACCTATAAGAAGTGATCCACCATTGTTTTTTTCCCATGATGGAAACAGCCGCAGTCTGGATCGGCTCTTGTCCCATATAGGAGTGGAAAAAACCCCCGACATTGCCTTGAAGATAAGCTGATTCGGCGCGGATCTCAAAATTCCGGATGAGCAGCATTTGCTTTAAACACTGCAAAAGAGTCTCTTTCCCGATTTTTTTGATCAAGCTCTCGGTATCGCTCGGAAAAAAGTGATATTCAATCGGTCCTTGCTTCATATCTCCTAAAGGTAAATTATCTTTTCAAATAAAGCCAGCATGACAGCTTAAAAAACATTGGGCAAAGGGCTGGTTTTCATCGGCCCCGGCATTGCATGGGGGTTATTCGTGATCGGCACTGTGCGTGTTGCAGGATCATCAGGACCCGCCTCAAAACACCCTGCTAATGCAGCGCTTAAGACGAAAAATACAATAATTTTTTTCCACATAAGAAACCAGTATACCTTAACTTCGATTTTTTGGAAATTTCCCTCCTGAAGCAGTAGAAAAACTTTTATTTTTCTGCCGAGAGGTTATTCTCTTTGGCTTTAGTGTCATGTAAGAGGTTAAGGGAATGCAGGATCGGAGCTTGATCGTATGAAATTGTCCTTTATAAGCTGAAGCAAGAGCGGCATTTTGTAAAACGATAGCATTTTCCTGATGCAGCTTAGAAACTTCGTTAAAATCAAAAGATCCAGTCCATACCGTGTCCGATCCGAAAACACAAAATTTATTATGCATCAGAGGACGTTGAACTTGCTTTCTTTTTACAGGATCCCAGACATACACCGGAATCCCTGCTTCTGAGAGATTTTGCAAAGAAGACTTAGGCTTCACAGAAAATCGATCGACAACGACAGCCACTTCGACTCCCCTTTTATGGGCCTCAATAAGAGCCTTAGAAATCGGGCGGTGAGAAAAAGTATAGATGCAGACATAGATGCTGCTGGTTTCTTTTTCGATCAGTTCAATTAATCTTTTTTCTAGTGGATCTTCAGGGGAAAAATAGACCGTTGCATGCGAGGTGATAGCAGATCCCCATAGAGAAGGTCCGATTAATGTTAGAGTGAAAAATAGGAGTTGAAAGATTACCATGGTTATAGCGTAATATGGGACAAACTATGCCATCACGTACGATTTATTACGATACGGAAACAACAGGCGTCAGACCTGAAAAAGACCGGATCATTGAAATTGCCGCCTATGATCCCGATCGGGATCTTTCTTTTGTGCAATTTGTCAATCCCGGCTGTCCTATTCCATCTGAATCGACAGCAATCACAGGCATTACGGATGAAATGGTCGCAAGCGCCTCTAATTTTGAAGCTGTTGGGCGCGAGTTTATGGAATTTTGCGGACACGACGCCATCTTGATTGCCCACAATAATGAAAGGTTCGATAAGCTTTTTCTCGAAGCGGAAGCTTCCCGCAACAATCTCGTTTTCCCTTCTTGGAGATATCTCGATACTTTGAAATGGTCGCGCAAATACCGCACCGATCTCCCCAGTCATGCTCTCCAAGCACTCCGTGAAGTGTATGGATTTGAAGCGAATCAAGCCCACCGTGCGCTCGACGATGTCATGATGCTCTATAACATCTTTTCACTGATGATCGATGATCTGCCGATCGAGACTGTTTTTGAGCTGCTTGCCCAGCCGACCGATATCAACCGGATGCCTTTTGGGAAGTATCAAGGAAGAAATCTTTCAGAAGTGCCGCCTAATTATTTCGAATGGCTGAAAAGCAGCGGTGCTTTAGATAAATCCGATAATAAAGATCTCAAAGAGGCTCTCTCTAAAATGGGTATCTTAACCTTTTAGGATCGAAGTGACGTTAAAAAAATACAAAGCGAAACGAAATCTTAAAGTTTCTAAAGAGCCCTCTGCAAAACTCAAAAAGAAAAAAAGCTCTCAACTCATCTTTGTCATCCAAGAACATCACGCCAGTCATCTACATTACGATCTCCGATTAGAATTAGAAGGTGTCCTTAAAAGCTGGGCTGTCCCTAAACCTCCTACTCTTGATCCTAGCGTCAAACGGTTAGCCATTATGGTGGAAGATCACCCTTATGACTATAAAGACTTCGAAGGCGCCATACCCTCTGGATACGGAGCAGGAACCGTCAAAATTTGGGATCGTGGAACCTACGAAGTCGAAGGCGAAGATGCTGAAGAATCGATCAAAAAAGGACTGAAAAAAGGAGCTCTTCATTTTTCTCTGAAAGGACGAAAATTGAAAGGCGCTTTCTACTTGGTCCATCTAAAAAATTCCGATAAAGACAATCAATGGCTCTTGATCAAAAAAGATGACGAATTTGCAAAAAAAGAGTCTTCTCCTAAACCAAAAAAGAAAAAGTAAATCATATCCTTAAATTTTAGGTTCAAGTTACTGAACGTTAAGAATTTAGCGGGTTTTGATATATTAATATATCAATATTATTGTGATATATTTATATATCAAATATAATGAGGCTCATTTTAGGAGTTTTATGATCTGCTTTAAATGTTCAAAAGAAATCGACAAGGGACAACCTGCCGTCTCAGGATTGCATGAAAACTGTTTTATGGAATGGTTTAAGCTTAAAGAGAAAGTTCAATTCACCGATGTTGCTGCAAAAGAATCCTCAACAGGCAAAGAACCTTTTTTGGAATTGAATGGAAGCTTTTTTCATGGAAAATTCAAAAAATACTCAGCTGTCTTAGATGACAAAAGCTATATTTTAAAAGTCCAAGAAAAAGATTTTCCCGAACTTCCAGCTACCGAATATTTATGCAATCAATTAGCTAAGCAACTCGGATTATGGGTACCTAATTTCTTTCTCATTCGTTTCGAAGAAACCATAGAAACTTTTGTCAGCCAAAATTTCATGCCAAAAGAGCCATCGTCAAATTTGATCCATATCTACCATTTTCTAAACTCCTCTGAAGATTTTAATTGCCGCTCGATTTTAGAAATTATTAAAACTCAGACTCAACGTTTAGAGGATATGCAGAGATTTATCGAATTAACCCTATTTGATGCTTTAATAGGAAATCATGATCGGCATGGAAGAAATTTAGCCATGATTCAATCGCCAAAAGGACTTCATTTGGCTCCTTTTTATGACAATCCATCTTATCTCGGTACAGAAATTGACGAACTCTTAGGGGCACAACATGAACCCAGAGGTCAAATATACACCGATGATTCTAAAGAACCTAAAATGCGAGATTATGTTAAAGAGTGGATAAGACTTGGACATCAGGACTCAGTTAATAAGTTCAGAGAAAAAATTGAGATAAATACTTTGATTAACCTTATCGAAGGTAGCTTTATGTCTTTTAAAAGAAAAGAAGCCTTTAAAAAGCTTCTGACGAGTAGATATTTGGAGTTAATTAATGAGCGCTAAAAAAATAGAAAATTTTTTTTATTCTTTGGCTGTTTTTTTAGAAAAACGGAAAACACGCCATTACGTCGGTAAACTTACTTTTGTGAAAGATGCCAATGTTTTTGAATTTACTTACGATGAGGATTATCTTTATGCTAAAAACATCATCCCTCTAGGCCCCGAATTTCCTTTAACCAAACAAATGTACCGTTCTTCCACTTTATTCCCCTCTTTACAAGATCGTATCCCATCCAGAAAAAATCCTGCCTATCCTGAATACTGCCAAACGGCGGGTATTGATATTGATGAACGCAATCCTATAGTTTTATTAGCAACCATCGGGAAAAGAGGACCTTCATCTTTTGTCTTTGAACCTTTGTATGAAGATACGTTTTCCAAGGAAGATCTTAAAAAATTTAGACTTGAACTGGGACTCACAACCCGCGAATTCGCTCTTTGCTTTGATCTAACGCAAGCATCATTGATGCGGATTGAGAAAGGAGATTCTTCAGGAAAAGCCTTGCTTAAACGCATAGAAATTTATCATCGATTTCCTGAAGTTGCTCTTTTTTTTATTGAGCGTCACGGCGGTGCTATTAATAGTGGCAAGAAAAAAACGATCATCAAAATCTTAAAATCCAAGCTCACTAAATAGAGCTAAAATTTGATTCAAGCTCTTTTGACGTTTAAGGCGAAGTGCCAGGCGTCATTAGCAAGATGTAAAGTCGATCGGCCTGTGAAGAAATTAAAAGCTCCCACAGCGACCATCAAGCCTAGAGCTTGATGCGAAGGAACATATTTATCAAAGACCCCTTTGATGAGGGCAGCAGCGGACAAAGCATTGGCGGCGATATTTAAAAGATGCCGGGGATGTGTCCAATTGAATTCAAAAATCGTATTCAGTCCAAAAATCTCCATCCATGTTTTGGGAGTTGCGATGTAATGAAATACCCATCCATAGAGAAAAAGTCCCGGACGGCTCGCCAGACAGCTTAAAACAATCGATGCTTTTAAAACGAATGTCATAGCTTTATCTGCCGTTGTCCACCAACTCGGATCTTCTACTTTTCGAGTGGACGCTTGAGACAGTTGATAGAGAGCAGCGATCCCACCAACAAAAGTGATACAGCCAATGACATTTTTGATCCCTTCTTTCATGAGCGGGTGATTGAAATAACGGAGAGATCCTAGGATCGGACTTGAGGCGCTCATGGGACTTGTGCGGGAGTTTCTACTTGCGCTTCAACAGGATTTTTCTCTTTTCGATAGAGCATTTCCCACATGAGGCGGAATTGATCGCAGCTTTCTAGAAGCTCATCTTTGGACCCTTCGGCAATCTTTTCACCTCGGTCAATGAAGATGATACGGTCGGCATGTTCGATAGTGCCTAAACGGTGCGCAATGATCACCTGCGTGACCTGCCCATGGAGAGAGGCAATTGCAGAATGAATCTTGTGTTCGCTGATGGCGTCTAAGGAAGATGTCGCTTCATCCAAAACAAGAATAGGCGCTTTTTTAATCAATGCGCGTGCAATAGCCAACCGTTGCTGCTGACCGCCGGAGAGGTTTTGTCCCGCTTCAGCAAGCATTGAATCATACTGCTGAGGCTGGCGGATAATGAATTCTTCAGCATGGGCCTTTTTAGCGGCTCCATAGACTTCTTCTCGTGTAAAATTGCGCCCGAACGCGATATTTGCAGCGATGGTATCGCAAAAGAGGAAAGGTTTTTGAGAAACAAAGGCGATCTGGTCGCGGAGCGACCTCTGGGTATAAGCATCGACAGGTTTTCCATCGATCCGGATCTGTCCTTGCTGCACTTCATAAAGACGAGGAAGCAGCTGAACAATGGTCGATTTGCCCGAACCTGTAGGCCCCACGATGGCAACCGTTTCTCCTTTTAGAATCGTAAAACTGACATCTTTGAGGATCCATTCATCTTGATAGCGGAACCAGACGTGATCAAATTCTATCTTGTCTTTGAAAGAGGTGAGCTGGATCGCATCTTTTTTATCTTCGATTTCAGGTCTTAAATTCAGTACTTCGAACATTCTTTCCGCAGCGACAACACCTCGTTGGATATTGGCGTTCTCGTCAGCAAATTTTTTGATCGCTTCGTAGGAAAGCTGCAAAAGCCCGCAGAAGACGATGAGTTCGGAAACCGTCAGCTTGAGTGTGAGGAGCCCGTAGAGGACGACACTGGCCAGGCAAAGCGTGGTCATCATGTGCAAGATCGGGCGTGTCAAAAGACCGTACTTGGCAGCTTTACTCTCTAAAACTGCCATGCGGTCGTTTTGTTCTTTATATTTTTTGAAAGAAAACGACTCCATAGCGAAGATTTTCACAGTCTGAATGCCGGCCAAAAAATCGATGAGCACGGAAGCAAACTTTTCTTGGTTCGATTGAAGTTGCCGTGAGGCTCGTTTGACTCTTTTAGCTAAAAAGGTAATCGGCAGAACGATCATCGGTATCCCGAAAAAAATCACCATCGATAACTGCCAAGAGATAAAGAAGCATAAAATCAGCGTCAGGATGATGGTAAAAGGAGTGTGGAGATAGTTCGTGAGGATAGAATTGATAGACGTCGCTATTTGTCCAGCATCGCCAACGACGCGTGAAGAGAGGCTTCCGATATTGTGTTTTTGATAAAAGCTCATCGGCAGAGCTTGGATGTGCTCAAAATATTGCTGACGGAGGTCGCGGCTCACACGGATCGCCATGAGCTGGGTCATGAAACGGCTCCAGAAAAGACAGATTGCTTTAAAGATCGCCACGCTGACTAAAATTCCAATGAGAACGCGTAAACTGGAAACGCTGCTCATCTGTTCTTGGACCTTTTCGATGAGCCACTGGAGAGGATTTGTACTCTGTTTGGCCTGTCCTAACAATTCCAATGTCGGCGCTGACATAGGTTTGCCCGACATGAGCTGGCTCAGTGTATCGGCATTGATCAAGACTCCCAATGCAGAAATTTCCAACGCATTGGCAATGGTGAGCAGTCCCAGTGCGAGAAAACTGAATAAAAGAAGTGAAAGATGTTTTCGGTTCCGTAAAGCGGCTTTTAGGAGCAATAGCATAATGAGGCTATTCTATTGAATGTCGGGCTTCTCTTCTACAATAAATTTGCCCATTCTACGAAACTTTTGATACCGCTGCTCAACTAGTGTTTCAAGAGGAATGCCTTTTAACACATTCCACTGTGCAAGAATATATTTTTTTACATTGTCATACACGACTTTAGGATCGTGATGAGCGCCGCCGAGAGGCTCATCAATGACATCGTCGATAATTTCCATTTGCAGCAGATCTTCGGCTTGCATTTTGAGGGCTTCAGCTGCAATTTCATTTTTACCTGCGTCTTTCCAAAGGATTGAAGCGCAGCCTTCTGGAGAAATCACTGAGTAGTAGGCATGCTGCAGCATGGAGACCACGTCTCCCACTCCGATGCCCAAGGCTCCGCCGGAACAGCCTTCTCCGATCAAAACGATCAAGATCGGCGTTGGAAGACGGGCCATTTCAAAAAGATTTTCCGCGATCGCCCATCCTTGACCTCGCTCTTCCGCAGCAAGACCTGGATAAGCGCCGGGTGTATCAACGAGGGAAAGTACAGGCAATTTAAATTTAGCAGCCATTTTCATACAGCGGAGGGCTTTGCGGTAACCTTCCGGATGGGGCATTCCAAAATTTCTTTTTAGACGGCTTTCGGTATCGCATCCTTTTTCCTGGGCGATCACCATGAATTTAACGCCTCCTATTTTAGCCAAACCGCAAATAATCGCAGGATCGTCGCGGAACAGCCGGTCACCGGCAATTTCATGGAATTCTTCACAGAGATGCTCGATATAATCCACAGATCGGGGACGTTGGGGATGACGGCTGATCCCAACCCGCTCCCAGGGAGACAAATTCGAATAGACTTTTTTCTTGAGCTGGGCAAGTTTTTTTTCGAGTTTGAGAAGTTCGGCTTCCGAGAGCAAAGGATTATTCTGATTTTGCTCTTTGAACTTAGCGATTGTCTCTTCGTACTCTTGGATTTGTTTTTCGTGCGTCAGCATGTTATCTCTTATCTCAGGGGTGAAGTGACTTCGACGCCAGGAAGTTTAGCGTCTTTTAAGTTTTTAACAATTTCAACCACCGTCGATCTAGTAATGATAATTGAAAAAATCTCTTCCATATCTTCGTGATTGAGGCGGATGCATCCGTCGCTTTCGTATTGTCCTGTCGTATCGCGGAGCTCAGCCCATCTTCCAGTTTTCTTTTCAGGCACCCAAGGAGCCCCATGAATTCCATAGCCCTTGGAACTGGCGGTGCATCCTCCCAGTTCTGTTCCAAAAGGAATCCAGCGGGTTCCAAATACCCGGATCATTTCAGCCGGCTTGTCTTGGAACAATCCCATCACTCCCGGCTTATAAACGGCGATTTTATCTCCTAACTGGTATTTGCCCAGAGGGGTCAATGTCCCGGAAGGCGTCTCTCCTTTCTTGCCTAAGCCCACCGTATAGGTCTTCAGCAGAACTCGTTCATTGGTATCTTGATCGATGTAATAAAAGGCCATTTTGCAGCGGGAGACATCAACTAAAAGATAGAATTGAAAGTTCCGGTCTTTTCTAAAAACATTAAACTTACTGCCTGGAGAAACTTTTTGAGTAAAATAGTCGGCTTTTCCATTGAGGCTGCGGGCAATAAAATGGCGTGATGTGGAAAAATGAGAGGCGTAATCCCCTACCCAGGCAGGCCTTCCTTTTAACCAGGGAACCTGACTTGAATAAGTCACTGTCTCTACAATTGGAAGCTTGGTCGGACCCGTTGTAAAAAGCTGACTAATTCTATCGACTTGAGGCAGTTCTCCTGCTTGTTGAGCGGGTTGCGCTGCGGCAGGCGTTGCTTTCAAAGCCAATTGAGGCTCCGATTTTTTGATAGGGCTATCTATAGGCGCAGGTGCAAGTTTTACTTGAGGAGCGAACGCAGATGCGATCTTTTCAACCCTGTCACCCCTGTTACCCTGGGGGGAAAAGAAGACTTTCTTCACTGTACCGGCGACCCCGATGACAGCAAAAAGCGCTACCGTACCGACTAATATAACTTTTGGAAATGCCATAAAAATGGACCTATATCATACCTTTTTTATTACATTATTTCAACAAACCAATTATTTGACATGCTTATGTCAACTTTAAATTTTCTTTACACTTCCAGAATTGTTTAATTTGATTAATTAAACATTCCATTTACTTACATTTTAATAAAAAAATGATATAATCACAGGATTAACAAAAGAAATAATTATGACTCCTTGTAGTGCAATACCCATGATGTATGATGAACCTCTCCTTCTTGATGAGGGCTTTTCGATACCGCACCTTGAAATCGAAAAAATGCAAAAATATTTTGAAACATTTAAGCATGACCTAGACACCTCTGTCCATTTTTTAAAGAATTTAGATGTCACTGTGTTACGTGCCAGTGAACTCATCCATCAAATGAAATGGGCCTGTATAGGAGTGAGTGTAGTAGCAGTTGTCACCTGGGGTATGGGGACGGCTATTAAGAATCCCGAGCATAAGAAAAAATGGTATCTATTTACTGCCCTTTCTTTATTAAGCACTGCTTTAGCGGTAGCGGGGGCCTATACGATGTATCAAATTCAGCAGACTATGCTGCCCATTCAATCTTTATTAGTTAAAAAATAGAAATTAGACGCAGACGACCTTCGAGGCCACCACTACAAGAGAACTTATCCCAAATGAACTTGCGTTCATCAGGATTGTGGTTCCTATGTGTTGTGAAGGGTATCTAAAAAGAGCAGAAGCAAGCGACCCTGCTACCCAGCCCAAAACATGAGAGGCCAAAAGCCCTATTACTAAGTCCCGCGGCATTCGTTCTTCTTTGATTTTATCGAGCATTTCTTTTTTCTGGGTGCCTGCTTCATCTGATTTAAGATAACGGGTTTGTCTACAGTAAAAATCATTCACTTCCGTTACAAAAAAAACAAAAGTAATGAGCGTAGTAATAGCGCTCACAGTGTTGTAAATAGCATTCTCTCCATTTGAAAATCCTGCACGGCGCGCAAGTAAGCATTGATTTGTAGTACCGGCAATAGCTGCAATTCCAGAAAATACCAAAGTTGACATAAGCACTCTTTTTGAATGAGTTGATATCAAAAATTATACCAAAGCATCGATTTTAAATGATTACTTAATCAAATATTGAGAAAAGTCCTTTCCTTCTTGAAAGGGAAAAGCGATTAAAAAGTGCGCACCCCAGAAGTGGTCTCCGCCAGCCAAAGGAATGATCTGCATCTCGTGATCCGGAAGAGGCTCTATGAAGATCTTTTCATTTTCCGCGCGCAATTCCAAAGGTAAAGACTTACCTTGGTACCTCTCAAGCGAACCTGCTTGAAGGGTCGTCTTCCCTCCAATAACCAGCTGATCGCAACGGGCATAAAAAACGAGCGCAAGATTTTCCACCGTATGCCCTTCTTGCAAAAGACAAGAAAGAGTGACCTTTTGAGCTTCATAATGGGCCTCTATCTGCATCCATGCAGGATGTGCAAAAGCTTTGGTCCATCCTTTGATCCGGAAATGGTAGGCCGTTTTTTCCCAGAGCATCTCATTGTAGCTACGAGTTGTTAAACTACAAGCCCGGTCAATGCCGAATTTTTCTAGCGCATCTAGAGGCACTGTTTGAGGTCCGCAGTTAACGATGGCAACATGATTGCGGTGATAAGAAAAAAATCCGGAATTCCATCCACTTAAACTACAGGCCATACTCCACTGAGCACTGGAAAATTTCATGAGGCCAACTGTCATCTCTTCTGCAAACGGTTTATGCGAAAGCCGAAGAGGCGCAGCAATTTTTTCAGGGACAAGCGTGAGGAGTTTACTGGCCAGGCAGGAGGGATTCCATCCATAATGTTTCTGGATCTGGGCTGCTTGGTTAAATCCAACATCGGAAGTGAGACGATAGGCCAATGTAAAGAGAAGATGGTTGAAGGCGGCAAGACTGCTCAGATGAAAAGTTGCTGCTCGGCTCCAAAGTGAAAAATGAGGCAATCCTCGGTGATCCAGCGTATGTATCTGCCAGAGTGCCACTTTGATCCCCGCATAAAGAAGAGTCTCATTTTTTAAATGAACTCCTAAGATCATCCATAAGGATCCGAGTTCAGCGAGTTGAGAAGTGTCAGGTAATTGGATCCCCTGACTCAATCCCAACGTATCGAGACAAGTTGCACCATTGGGCATTTGCTGAGGCGCAATCGGAAGGGGTTCAAATTTCAAAAGATGGGTTAAAAGAACAAGATAGGCGTGAGGAAGTTGGATCTCGGACGGATATCTTTGGAGGAGTAGCTGCCCAAGCCTTTTTTTTAGACCCGCATGGTCTTCAGCCCCTTCAAGAACTCTCCAAACAAGATCTCTGAGCAAAAGAAGATACTGATCGACTTCATCTGCCGCAAGCGCGGAAATAGGATGAGCATCATTTAAAACAGCCACAACACCTCTAAACTGATAAGAAAATAATCGATTTTAACTCAATTTTCCAGAGGTTTAATCTGACTTGGGTAAAATTACATCACTTTCGTCGGAGCATTGACCGGCAGTTTCTCAATGTCTTTCTTCATTTTTTTGCCCGGTGTGAATTTCACAGCAGGACGTGCTGGAATCACAATAGGAACTGAGGCATTTTTAGGATTGCGGCCGATTTTTTGTTTTCTTTCAACGATCTCGAATACTCCAAAATCACGGAATTCTAAACGATCTCCTCTAGCCAAACAATCTGTCATTTCATCTAAGAACGATTGAATGATATTGCGCACTTCATTCGGATGGAGTCCACGTGCTTGAGAAATTTTCTGTACTAATTCCTTTTTGGTGATCGTTGCCATACTTTTTTTTGTCTCCGCTGATGTTTGTCGCTCTTCAGTTTGTGACACCGAGAATCACACAGTAGAAGGGCTACCTATTTGACCCCATTGTTGTATCGCGTTGATTTTCAGGCAAGTATTTTTGTAAAATTTTTATTGAAGCTGGCAATTCCATAGAGAGATTGCCTTTGATAAAGGTAGCATTAGCCTGTAATAAGTTCGACAGTCCTGCCCATTTGAGCCTCAAAAGCCTTTGCTTTAGCTTCTATTTCATCGTTTAGCGCTTTAACGGCTGCCACGTCTTCCTCAGCCTTTACCTGATCTTCTCGCGCGGTTGACCCCGCCCTTTAGGGCTGGGTCAACCGCGCGAGAAGATCAAAGAAGTGCGATTTTTACCTCATTCAACTAAAGGGAAGTTTTTGTCTCAACTTACTCCACAAAGTTGGGCCAGGAACAAGAGAATCTCCTTTTAATTTTGACTCAATCGCCTCTCGTAAATTCTTATCGGAAGGGTCACAGTTTAAAGCTGCCTGCCAATCTTTAGCTGCCTCCTCCAATTTTTTTTGCTCCTGTTTGACAACACCTCGGAAATATAAAAGCTCAGATTTTTTATCTTGATCAGTGGGATTGAGTTCTAAAGCAGCTGTGTAGTTTTCTACAGCCCTTTCATATTGAGTTTGCTTTGCATAAGCCCTTCCTAGAATAAGAAGTATTATAACTTGATTCTGAGCAGAACTTTCATGATCTAAAGCATGTCTCATATCTACAATGGCAAGATCGGAAGTATCGTTTTCAATAAAACATAATGCCCGCTCTATTCGAATATAGAGATATGGTTCATCCAAAGGAATATGCTTAAAAGTTTCATTAAAATCTTCGATTGCTTCCTGATAATGTTTTAGATGGCTATGAGCAAATCCTCTCTGACATACCATAATAGCTTTTAAACCTTCATTTTCTAAATCAGTTTCTAAAGCAGTTGTCAGGTCTCTAATCGCCTCATCAAAATTTTCTTGTGCAAAATAAGCTTGCGCTCGCTGAGATAAAACATACACGGGTGATATATCAGGCGGTAGACTTTCTATGGCTATATTAAAATTCTTAATGGCTTCTAGAGAATCACCTAGACCCATCTGAGCATTTCCTCTTTGCAAGCAAACTGCTCCTCTTGTTGTTGAATTAAGAGAATCGATTCTAAGCAAAGCTGTGGTTTCGTCAAGCGCAAGTGCAAATTCGTTTTGTCTAAGATAAACCTCAATGCGGGCAAGTAAAAAATTAACTTTGAATTCCCTGGATGTTTTACAGGCGAGTCCTTGGTTGTAATTTTCAAGAGTCTTTTCTAGATCATCTTGATCAAAATACACATCGCCTCGTAATCTATAAATTCTTGCATGAAGTTCTTGATTTTGGAATGAATATTTTAAGGCTATTGTCAGATCATCAATTGCTTTTCCGTATTCGTGAAGAGAATTATAAGCTAATCCTCGGTGATATAAAATCTGAGCTTTTAATAGACGATCGGCAGGATTACATCGAAGAGCTGCAGTAAATTTATCGACTGCCTCAGCGTACTTCTCTTCTTTTAATAACCCTTTACCTTGATTAATGAGTGTTTCTGGATCAAGAATCGTTATTCGACCGTGCAACGATTTGGCAACATATAAGAGAAGAGCTGCAATCGCAGCAAGACCGATGATAACAATGATGGGCTTCGTGTAGGATCGTCCCTGAATAGGAACTGCTGCTGGAGAAGAAGAAACAGATAAAACCATAACTATCCTTTTGCAGAAGTTAAGATTTTACTTCTAAGTATTATTAAATGCCTACGTGAATCAAGATCTTTTTCTTTTTGCCAGCACCTAAAAGCAGGAATTCTCCGCCGATAAGATTTTGCTCGGTGAGTTTGAATTGTGGATCTTGGACCTTTTCATTATTCAGATAAGCGCCGCCGCCAGCGATTAAGCGTGACGCTTCGCCATTACTGGAGGCTAGCCCTGTTTGAGCAGCAACTTCAGTGAATTTACGACCGATTACTTCGCTTTTAACGAGTTTGATATACGGCATATCTTTCATCATTTGATGAAAGACTTCCGGATTGAGTTCAGTCGAGTGGCCCGGAGCTGCAGCTTGTGTCGCACGCAGAGCAGACTGTAAGCCTTCTTCATTGTGGATCAGCCGGGTGAGCTCTTCAGCCAGTTTTTTTTGGGCAGAGTTAGGAACATAATCAGACTGCAGCATGGCTTGTTCATGACGACGGATCTCGTCCATCTCCATAAAGGTCAGCATCCGCATCAGCTTGATCACATCGGCATCGGTCACTCGGTAGAGATATTGATAGAAATCATACGGCGAACAACGGTCAGCGGCCAGCCAGATTGCTCCCCCTTCGGTCTTGCCAAATTTTTTCCCATCACTGCGGGTCAGCAAAGGAAAGGTCAGCCCATAGGCTGTTTCACCTAAAAGCTTTCGGACGAGATCCGTCCCTGCGGTAATATTGCCCCATTGATCGCTGCCACCAGCTTGGAGGGCAACATTATGCGTCTTATAGAGATAATAAAAATCGTAAGCCTGCAGGATTTGATAGCTAAATTCTGTGAAAGAAATTCCTTCTTCAGACTCTAGACGCGCTTTAACGCTGTCCTTGGTCAGCATGACATTCACACGGAAATGTTTTCCAATGTCGCGGAGGAAATCAACAAAAGGATAATTAGCAAACCAATCGTCATTATTAACGACAAGAGGTAGAGTTTTGGGATTCTTGAAATCGAGGACCTGTTCGAAATGAGTGCGGATGCGGCGGATATTGGCTTCGATCGTCGGGCCATCTAAAAAAGGTCGTTCCGTGCTTTTTCCAGAAGGATCGCCGATACGTCCGGTAGCTCCGCCTAAAACGACAACAGGAGTATGGCCGAATTTTTGAAACCATCTTAAGACCACAATACCAACAAGGTTTCCTAAATGGAGGCTGTCAGCAGTCGGGTCAAATCCGATATAGATTTTAATGGGTTTTTGAGTAATTGCCTTGAGTTGTTCACTGGTCATTGCCTCGATAAGGCCCCGCTCTTCAAGGCAGTCAATAATGTTCATTTTTTCTTCTTTTGATCGATCGCTTCCCGGGATTTCTTTAAATCAACGGCAAGTTCTTCTGCTAATTTTTCAATATTGCGGCTCATTTTAGCAGAATTCCGATTTTGATCGAAAAGAGAAATATCCTTTTTAACCGAAACACGATCGCTGGCATGCCGCTCGATCCATTTGGAGATCTCTTGAGATTTTTTATCTAATGTCTGATTTTTCAATTTTTTCTCTGTTGCATCGAGTTTGTTCTTTAACTTCGCTCGAGCTTTTTTAGTCTTCCCGCTTTCCTCAGCAAGAACTCCTAATATCAAACTTTTTCTTAGTGTCATGGCCATGTTAAACTCCTGTAAAACTCTGGTGGGGCGAATGGAATAATAGGGTTCAAAATTATTTTCCTCAAGACTAATTGTAAATTTTTCAAAAAAAACTGACAAAGAGGCAAAAATTGTGGAGAGTTGCTATGATCCGCTTATGAGTTTAGAAACTTGCAAAAAAGCTGCGGCTGAAAAAGCTCTCTCGTTTATTAAAGACGGCATGATCGTAGGGCTCGGTACCGGCAGCACGACCTTCTATTTCATTGAAAAACTCATCAAGCTCTGCAATGAGGGATTAAAAATCCAAGCGGTGGCAAGTTCTGAACGGTCCAAAGACCAGGCTCGTAAGGGCGAGATTCCCCTGATTGATATCAACTCGCTCAAAAGTCTCGATATTTATGTTGATGGCGCCGATGAGATCGATCCTGAAAAAAGAATGATCAAAGGTGGCGGCGGCGCTCTGGTCCGTGAAAAAATCGCTGCGACCATGAGCCGAGAAATGGTCGTCATCATCGATGAATCTAAGCTCGTCTCTAAACTAGGAAAGCGGCCTCTACCTGTCGAGATTATCCCGTTTGGTTCCACAGCCACGATCCATCAATTAGAGCTCTTAGGTTATAAAGGAGTCCTCCGGCTCAAAGAGGGTTCCCCTTATATAACGGATAACCATAACCTGATCTACGATCTTCATCTTGATCCCGAAAATACCCATCCTGAGAGGGATCATCAGCAGATCATCTCGATCCCCGGTGTCGTGGACACGGGCTTTTTCTTTGACCTGGCCGGCCCAGTCATCATTGGATTCCGCGATGGCAAAGTGGTTGTGCAATAACCTCCTTTAAGGTAATATACTAGCTATAATGCCTACAACGCGAGGAGGCGCATCTATGGATACTAATTTTTCCTGTTCGATGTTTCTTTCTAACCCCTCTCGTCTTTCCCATCATCGTTTCCATCACCATTAATTTTTAAACTTTTTCTATAACGCTGAAACTTTGTTTTAGTCGTTAAATGTTACATATTTATTTTAAAAAAAAGGAATTACATCATGAAAAAACTATTTATTTTATGCTTTTTGTCTTTAAAACTGATTGCTAATGACTTGGTCGTTGGAACCACGAGCGGCTATGCCCCTTATGTCAGCTTAGACAACCAAGGAAAGTATGAGGGATTTGATATCGATTTGGCCGAACTTTTGGCCAAAAAGTTGGATAAAAAACTTGTCCTGAAAGATCTCGGCAGCATGCCTAGCCTGATGCTGGCCCTCAAGCAGCAAAAAATCGATGCTCTGATCTGGGCCGTCTCGATTACACAAGACCGGCTCAAGAACTATGAACTGGTCTATTATCAAGGAGATAAAACGACAGAAACGCCTTTTCTTTTTTGGAATAAAATCCCCGAAGGAATCACATCGATAGAAGACTTGAGCAAAGATCCGAAAAAAGCGGTCTGCGCAGAAGCTGGATCGTTTCAAGAAGATATCTTGAAAAAGTTTCCGGGCATCACGATCAAAAATGTCGACAAAGTGACAGATGCGATCATGGAAATCAAATTCGGGAAGTCTTTGACAACAACTATCGATCAGGCTCTGCTTCCCCGCTTACAGGCGCAATATCCTGAGCTCAAAGTATTGAATCTGCCCCTTCCTGCGAAAGATCAATCGTTAGGAAATGGGATTTGCATCAATAAGAAAAATCAAGAATTAACGAGCCAAGTGAGAAAAGCCATTGATGAATTAAGAGCTGAGGGAAAGATCGCTGAGCTTGAGAAAAAATGGAAGCTCCGATGAACGGCTATTTAGAACTGCTTTCCCGCTCCTATCCTTTGCTGCTCAAAGGAACTGTTATGACGCTTCAAGTCCTGCTGGGCGCTGCATCGATCAGCTTTAGCATTGGACTTGTCATGGGTGTTTTATCATGCCAGCGATTGAAGATTCCTGTGGTCTCTTCGATTGTTGAGGGTATTGCTTTTGTATACCGGGCGATTCCTTTTTATGTGCAGCTGCTCATTGTCTACTTCGTCCTTCCCGATCTAGTGGGGTTTAATTTGGAGCCGTTTTCTGCTTCAGTTATCGCACTGGGCATGTGCTCTTCAGGATATGTGGCCCAAATTGTGCGCGGAGGACTCAATGCGATTCCTGCAGCGCAATGGGAAGCAGCTTATTCTTTGGGATATAGCACCCGCAAGAGCCTTCAGCACGTAATCCTTCCTCAGATGCTGCGGCATGTTCTTCCCGCTTTTAACAACGAATTTGATGCTCTTTTAAAAAGCACAGCTGTTGTCTCATCGATTGGCATGCTCGAACTGACTCGCATGGGAATGAATCTCGTTTCCCGCGAGATGGAACCCGTCCCTATTTATCTAACAGTTGCCCTGTTTTATCTCTGCATGTCGGCTGTTTTGAATGGGATTGCTCGCACGATAGAAAAAAGGATGGCGTATGTTAAAAATTAATAACCTTTTCTTATCTAAAAACAAAGGCAAGATCTTGCAAGATATTTCCTTGGAAATTCCTCAAAAAAAGCTCACGCTTCTTTTAGGGAAAAGCGGATCGGGCAAAACATCACTTCTTCGATGCATTGCTCAGTTAGAAAAAGAGTATTTAGGAGAAGTTTTGTACCAAGGACAAAAACTTTCTGCGATGCCGCCGCAAGAAAGATGCCGGGTGCTGGGATTTGTTCCGCAGTCTTTTGCTCTTTTCCCTCACATGACTATTTTAGACAACTGCGCCCAGTCGCTGCGTCTCCTAGGAGATTCAAAAGAATCTGCCTATGAAAAAGTCCAAAAAACCTTGGATCTGCTCGACATGGGAAAGTTTGCTCTTCGCCGGCCGCATGAACTCTCTGGTGGGCAGCAGCAGCGAGTAGCGATCGCAAGAGCGCTCGTCCTGAATCCCTCCTTTTTACTTTTTGATGAACCGACGTCTGCTTTGGATCCGGAGAATACTGAACTCTTTATCGAAATTCTCAAAAACTTCGAAGGAAGAGGCATCATCATTGCGACGCAAGACATGGCCTTTGCTGCAAAAGTCCTCGGTCGGGCCTTTTTTCTTGAAAATGGATCGCTGATCGAACAATACGATGGAACAAAACCGCTTTCTCCCGAAAGCAAGCTGGGACAATTTCTCTATTGTAAAAAAATAAGTTGTCAGACAAGTAGGAAATTAGATGAGCCAACTAATTCCCCTATCATTCCACAAGATTATGCAGTCACGGGCGTACACGGTCATCATTTTGGGGACCGAGAGTAAGAAATTTGCGATCTATACCGAGCCGCAAGTCGGACATCATATCCAGTTGCACCTGGCGCAAAGCCACCAGGCCCGTCCCTACACGTACGATCTTTTGGCCCGCGTCCTCAAGGGACTCAACGTCAAGCTTCTTCAGGTAGTCATCAATGATATAGAAGACACCGTCTATTATGCCCGGCTATTTGTCGAGCAGCAAATCGGCGATCAAAAGGTGATTTTAGAAATCGATGCACGTCCTAGCGATTGCATCACTTTGGCTATCATTCATAAAATCCCCCTCTTTTGTAAAAACGAAGTTTTAGAAAGAGCAGTAGCAGTGGAAGATTAATTCTTTTTGTTTGTATTTCTCTATTTAAAATCTTATAATACTCAAACAAAAATAGAGGTTACTATGAGCTTAGTTTCAAAAAAAGCTTTTTATTCTTTTGAGAATTTATGGAATTCTACGACGCAACTGTTTGCTACAGATCGAACATCTTGGACCACCAAAATAGCACTTTCGGCCTTAGCGTTTGGAACCCTCTGCCTTTTAGTCGAAGGGGGACGTCGACTGTATTCTTATTCCACAAGCGCGCCAGTCATAAAAAAACCTTCTTCTGATCTTACGTCAGCTATTCAAGAGACTTCTTCAGTGCCTTCTTCTGATCACTCCTTTTTTCGTATCTCAGGAAAAAACATTCCTCCGGACTGCCAGATTTTGTTATTGGGAACTCGTGAATTACCACTTGAAAAATACCCAGAAAACATCTGTCAAAAGCTTAAAAGCTGTAAACGGTTGGCGACTAATTTTCCAGTCAAACAGTTACCTCATCCAGCACGCGGACAGCTTATAATTAATACACTCGCTCTTACCATAGACAATCTAAAAAAACAGGATATAGACTGGTTTAGCGGGCAATTTAAGATCATCGGATATAGCGGAGAGGATCTAGAGAAGCGGATAACGTTAACAAAAAGCATGAAAACCGTAGCAGATTTAACTCTACAATCTTGGCAAGAGAATTTATCGTCTAAAGTTATAGTAGATATTCCAATTCAGCTAAAGGCCTACCCCTATAATCTGTGGGAAATACATCCTGCTATGTTTATCTATCTTTTAGACAATGAAGTTGTGAACATGTTTGAATTTCAACGTGATGGAATGCAGCAAGAGGTGTATCAATTTTTTGGAGACGGGCGTATCAGTTTTCCAGAGACCGAAATTATGACTGCAAGTTTAATAGACGAATTTATAAGCCAAATGTCCGACTTTCTTACCAGCCCTGATAAGTGTGCCCAAACAATGAAAACGTTTTGCGAGCAGTTAAACTCGGATACTGAAGTAGAAGATCTTGAAATGCTAGACACCTTTCACGATAGATTTACTGTACAGGGACGACGGTTGGATCAACCAAACCCTAAGATAGAAACTCTATGCTCGACAATCATAGCAAAAAATCTTGCTTGGCAGCCCAAAATATTGGAAATACTCCAACAGGAGATATCCACAGCCATTGTTATTCCAAATGAGCACTTGGTTATTGATTGGGATGCTGATACGGGGATAATTCAATTTCTACTGAATGAAGGCTATACCGTGCAGGCCGAGTCGTAGAGCAACATCTGACAGCCATTTGTCGAGCAGCAAATCGGCGATCAAAAGGTGATTTTAGAAATCGATGCACGTCCTAGCGATTGCATCACTTTGGCTATCATTCATAAAATCCCCCTCTTTTGTAAAAACGAAGTTTTAGAAAGAGCAGTAGCAGTGGAAGATTAATTC
>PLXY01000009.1 GCA_003153295.1 Parachlamydiales bacterium
GGCCAGTGGGACCCGTCACTCCAGTCGGACCCAATAACCCTTGTGATCCTGTCGGACCTGTAGGTCCAGTCGAGCCTTGTGTTCCGGTAGGACCCGTTGGTCCTGTCACTCCCGTGGGGCCAAGTAATCCTTGCGATCCTGTTGGACCTGTAGATCCTGTTGAACCTTGACTTCCGGTAGGGCCTATTGAACCGGTGGGGCCAGTAGAGCCATTATTTCCTGTTGGACCTGTAGGTCCGATTATTCCTTGAGATCCTGTTGGGCCTGTTGGTCCGTCTATTCCTGTAGGGCCTATTGAACCAGTGGGCCCAGTAGAGCCATTATTTCCTGTTGGACCAGTGGGTCCGATTATTCCTTGAGATCCTGTTGGACCAGTGGGTCCGTCTATTCCTGTAGGGCCTATTGAACCAGTGTGCCCAGTAGAGCCATTATTTCCTGTTGGACCAGTGGGTCCGATTATTCCTTGTGATCCTGTTGCACCGGTGGCGCCGTCTATCCCTATAGGGCCAATGGAACCTGTTGGTCCTGTCGGACCGGTGGCGCCGTCTATCCCTGTAGGGCCTATTGAACCAGTGGGTCCAGTAGAGCCATTATTTCCTGTTGGACCAGTGGGTCCGATTACTCCTTGTGATCCTGTTGCACCGGTGGCGCCATCCATTCCCCTAGGTCCTGTTGGACCCGTCGAACCGCCTGAGCCGCCACCGCTAGGACCTGTAGGTCCAATAGGTCCTATTGATCCTGTTGGACCCGTCGAACCGCCTGAGCCGCCACCGCTAGGACCTGTAGGTCCGATAGGACCTATTGATCCTGTGGGACCTGTTGAGCCGCCTGAGCCTCCACCACTCGGACCCGTAGGCCCAAGAGGTCCTGTGGGACCCGTGGAACCTCCGCCTCCACCGCTAGGGCCTGTCGGTCCTATTGGACCCGGGGTTCCTGGTGGACCTTCAGGTCCAGCTGGTCCCGGTGCGCCAGGAGGACCGGGAGGTCCTTGTTTGGGCTCGTTCCCGCAATGAGTTTTTTTTGCGAGCAGGAGGAATTCATTATATTTAGGAACTGAGACGGATTTTTTTGGAATTAAGTCTTTTGCATTTTTAGAAGTTATCCAATCTTCTGGGCTCCAAAATTCGAACATTTCATTAATAGAACTTTGCGGAATAGAAGAAGAAGTTAAACTGGAAGGGGCACGATCCTCATGAGTTTTGGAATGGCTAAAAGACCAAAACAATAAGAAGAGACTGACTTTGCAGATATAAAGAAAAAGAGCGGATTTAAAAACGTTTTTTTTTCCACACCTCCTTTTTATTTGCATGCACTCAAACTACCTTTATGAATAAGAAAGAAACAAATTACGCTTTGCTTTAGATCGTGTAAAATAAGTTTAGCAAAAGATATTTTTTTAACCTGTTTTAAACTTCTTAGCAAGAAAATTTTGAGGTTTTTTTCTTGATCATGGAGAAGAATCTATCCTTCAATTCTTAAAATCGATTTCAGGGCATTTTTGGCGTGGTTCAAGGAACAATTTCTTTCACGCGATAAGAAAAGATCATGTGAGAATTTAATGAGATAGGTTCACAATTGACCGGTATTCTTTTTTCACGCATAATGCTGTGGTTTCGGTGGCATAGCCAAGCGGTAAGGCAGAAGCCTGCAAAGCTTCCATCCTCGGTTCGATTCCGAGTGCCACCTTTTTATGCTTTATCTCATTGCAACTCCCCTCGGCAATCTCAAAGACATCACCTTGCGTGCAATAGAAATTTTGAAGGTGTGTGACTATATTCTATGCGAAGACACGCGCCACAGCCGTTTCTTGCTCAATGAGTACAGTATTGACAGACCCCTCAAGAGCTTCCATCAGTTCAATGAAAAAGAGATGGAAGAGAGGGTGATCGGGGATTTAAAAGAAGGGAAAGAAATTGCCCTGATTAGCGATGCGGGCACGCCGGGAATTTGCGATCCTGGAGAAGAATTGGTTAAAAGATGTTATGCAGAAAATCTACCCTTTACAAGTATCCCCGGCCCTTCGGCATGGGTGATGGCCCTTGCTCTCTGCCCCTTTAATAAAGACCATGTTCAATTTGTGGGCTTTTTGCCCAAAAAAGAAGAAGAGCGAAAACGTCTTCTTGCTTCTACTCTCACCTCGACGGCTACGACGATTTTCTATGAATCTCCACATCGCTTGGTCGACTCTCTGCAAGCGCTTCAACCGGAGCGCAAAGCATGCGTCATGCGGGAACTGACCAAAAAATTCGAAGAGCATCGGTTAGGAACTGCAGCCGAGCTTGCTCGCCATTATGAACAGACTCCCCCGAAGGGAGAAATCGTCGTGGTGGTGGAAGGAACAGCGCATGATTATTCAGCCCTCTCTTCTCAAGAGCACGTCAAATTTCTAGAAAAAGAATACAATATTTCCACAGCTGATGCGATTAAGATTGCAGCGGACTTAAGAGGAATTCCCAAAAGAGAGATTTATAACCTTATCCATAAAAAATAACGATCAGTTGTCGTTTTCCTGCATCTGAGGTATACTGAGCTAAATTTTTTTAATATGCAGCTTGTCGTCGATATCGGTTCTCAAAAGTTGAATGCAGGATTGTTTGAAGGCGATCGATTTCTTCAAGCATCTCTATTGACCCCTGAGCAATTGCTAGAGTTTCTAAAGGGCAAAACGATCCAGCAAAGTTTGATCGCTTCGCAAGATGAAAATAAAAGCCGGGGCGTTATGTCCTTGCTGACTGCTCAAGGTGTTCCTTGCCGAGTTTTAACACCTGCAAATTTTAAACGATTAGCTACCGATGAAACTCTTTCTCTTTTGCAACCGGATAGAATTGCAAACATCTTCGGAGCGTTGTATCATTTCCCTTCGAACGATTGTGTGATTGTCGATGTGGGTGCTACGGTTCGTTTAGACTACATTACAAAGCAAGGCGTCTATTTAGGCGGCGCTGTTTTTTCTAATCAATTGAAGGACTTCCTGGAGAGCTCGCAGAAAGTTTTAGGGGAAAATCAGCTCGAACAAACGAAGAGCGGTGCTTATTTTGGACTCATGGGAGCCATTGAGCGGATCGTTGCGGAGCTGCGCCTTTCTTCAGAAACTCCCAGCGCCGTGATGTCGATTGCCACCGGAGGACTAACGAGCCTGCCGGCAGTTCAGAAAGATTTAGAAGATTTCATCGACAAAGTCGATCCGCATCTGACGCTCGTGGGATTAAATCAGATTTTAAAAGAGGAAAAATTATGACAACAGCTAAAGAACTCATTTTTGAAGAACAAGCTCGGGAAAAACTCCGCGAAGGGATCGAACAACTTGCTGATGTTGTGAGTGTGACGCTCGGCCCAAAAGGACGGAATGTCGGTCTTCAAGCTAGCTGGGGAGCCCCCACGATCACTAATGACGGCAACAGCATTGTCAAAGACATCGAGTTCAAAGACCAATATCATAACATGGGCGCCTCGATGGCTAAAGAAGCCGCGGCAAAAATGAAAGAAAAATGCGGCGACGGCACAACGACAACAATTTTACTCTTACGCGCCTTAGTACAAAACGGACTGAAAAACATCTCTTCAGGCGCCAGTCCTATTGGACTTAAGCGAGGCATGGACAAAGCCCTCGAAGCGATTTTAAAAGAACTGACAACGCTTTCCATTCCTGTCAAAAATGATCAAGAGATAAAAAATATTGCGATTGTCTCAGCTTCCGGCAGCGAAGAGATCGGCACTTTCATCTCAGAGGCCATCAAAAAAGCTGGCAAAGGCGGCGTTATCACCATCGAGGAAGGAAAAACGACAGAAACAGCCATTGAAGTTGTGGAAGGAATGCAATTTGACCGCGGCTATAGCAGCTCTTATTTCTGCACCAATGCAGAAAATCTCTCGGTTGAAATGCATGATGTTAAAGTTCTGATCACGGACAAGAAAATCAGCTCGATCCAGGAAATTCTGCCTCTTTTACAAGCTGTTGCTAGCACCGGCCAAGAGCTCCTGCTCATTGCAGATGATATCGAAGGCGATGCTCTTTCGACGCTGGTGATCAACAAACTTAGAGGAACTTTAAAGGTTTGCGCTGTGAAAGCTCCAGGTTTTGGCGACCGCCGCAAAGCCATGCTCGAAGATATTGCTATTTTGACTGGCGCCACTGTGGTGTCTGAAGAGACCGGCATGGTTTTAAAAGAAGCCACCGTCGAAGTTTTGGGCGATGCAGAAAAAATTCTCATCACCAAAGAAAAAACAACACTGATTGGCGGCAAAGGCGATCCTCAAAAAATCAAAGCACGCGTCAAACAACTGGAAGCTGAAAGCAAAAACGCTGAAAGTTCTTATGACAAAGAAAAAATCGATGAGAGAAAAGCAAAGCTTTCTGGAGGCGTTGCCGTCATCCGCGTTGGAGCTCCTACTGAACCCGAAATGCGTCAAAAGAAACAAGCTTTTGATGACAGCCTCAATTCAACAAAAGCGGCTTTAGAAGAAGGGATTGTACCCGGCGGAGGCATTGCACTACTCCGAGCCTCAAAAGCAGCATTCAAGCTGAAATTACAGGGCGATGAACTCACCGGTGCGCAAATTGTCTTAAAAGCCTGCGAAGCTCCTTTCCGACAGATTGTCATGAATACAGGACTTGATGGTTCTGTGCTCTTGGAAGAGATTCTCTCTAACGAGATGAGCTTTGGTTTCAATGCTCAAACTGAACAAGTCGAAGATCTGCTCCTGTCCGGCGTTGTCGATCCCTCCAAAGTGGTCAAAAACGCTCTCCAATTTGCGGTCTCTTCGGCCGGCATTATTTTGCTCTCAGAAGTTTTGATTGGAAATGCACCCGATGACAGCCAAGACACTCAATCATAAAGTCAAGATTCTTCCGTGTCGGGGAATTGGAGACGCTCTTTTGATGCTGACTGCAGCAGAGCGTCTTCATTCGGCCGGCTATGATGTCGTGACGATCCATCCCAAACTTCATGAACTGCAAAATTGGTTTCCCCATTTAAAGTTTGATACGCAATGGATTTTTTCAGCCGACGAATCGATCCTTGCTCAAAATGACAACACCGACCGGATCAACGCGCTCAAAGAAAAGCACCGCAACCGGCTTTCTATTTTTTATCCCACTTATGTCCCTTCAAAAAACGGACCCTTAAACCCTCTCGACCGCGTGTTCAATCCAGAAAAGCCCATGGTGGAAAATATTGCCTCCTCCATAGCTTCTCTCTTGGCAGCTGAAAAGCCCTCCAAAGAAAATGGGATCACTCCTCCTTCCCATTTGAGACACAGGCTCCATCGCCAGCGCGTCCTCATCCATCACACCAGCAGCCTAGAGGATAAAAACTGGTTGAAAGAAAAATTCCAAGAAGTCGCTTTAGGACTGAAAAGACGCGGCTATGAGCCCGTTTTTGTTCCTGAATTTTCATCTTTGGACGATCTAGCAGCCTTTATCTATCAGTCGGGCTATGTGATTGGAAATGATTCACTGGTCGGCCATCTCGCTTCGAATTTACAGATTCCGACGTTGATCATTGCTGATAAAGCAGAGCGGATGAACCTCTGGCGGCCCGGATGGCTAGAAGGTTCCGTTGTCACGCTAGCTCCTTGGATTCCTTCGTGGAAATTCTTTGAGAAGAATTGGAAATACTTTATTTCAAGTGGGCGGGTTCTGCACGCTTTCGATAATCTTAGTCGTCTCTTTTAAGATCTCTTGATCGACTAATGCACCCAAACCGTATTGATTCAAAAGTTCAACCGGCTCCGTCTGTACTTCTGTGAGAACAAGTTTTGTATTATGGCTCGCACATCGATCATAGAGCTCGCGGAAAGTCTGCAGCGCTGTCGCATCGAGAACAGGCACATGTTTCATCCTCAAAACAAAGATCTTCGGCGGAGGGTCCATGTCATGGACAATTTTCTTCAGCTGATCGGTCACGCCGAAAAAGAAAGGCCCCCTCATTTTATAAATCTCAATTCCCTTGTCAGGATGTTTTTGATCCAGCGCGATCACATGTTTGACATCGCTCATCCGTTTCATGAAGAAAAACGCCGCTAGCAACATGCCGATCTCGACAGCCACTGTGAGATCGATGAGCACGGTCAGAAAAAAAGCAGTGAGCAGAATCACAACATCGCTGCGGGATGTTTTCATCAGCCGGTAGAAATGAGGAAGCTCACTCATATTCCATGACACGACAACTAAAATCGCAGCCAAAGAGGCCAAAGGAATATGACCCACAAGCGATGAGCACGTAAATAGAAGAAGGAATACGACGACCGCATGGATCATCCCTGCGACCGGAGTTTGTGCGCCTGTTTTGATATTGGTGGCGGTCCTGGCAATGGCTGCTGTCGCAGGCATTCCGCCAAAGATGACCGATCCGATATTGGCAAGTCCCTGAGCAATGAGCTCGCAATTAGGTTTGTGACGGCTCCCAATGACAGCATCGGCAATCACCGCAGAAAGCAGCGACTCAATGCCTGCTAATAGAGCAATCGTGATCGCATCGGGCATCACCTCGAGAACGCGGTCAAAGTCAAAATCAAAATAAGGCGTCGGAAGCGTTCGGGGCAGCTGGCCAAACCTGGTCCCGATTGTCGGAATATCCAGTTGAAGCGCCCAGCAGATCGCTGTCGCCAAGATAATGCTGGCAATTCCCCAAGGAATAGCCTTTGCAAAACGTCGCAGTAGCATGATCAGGCCGAGCGTTGCGATCCCCACTGATGCAGTTAAAAAATTAACTGTGTGTGCAGATTGAAAATAAGCTCCCCATTTATCTAAAAAGTGGACAGGAACCTCGACCATATGAAGGCCTAAGAGATCTTTGATCTGGGAAGAGAATACCACCAGGGCAATTCCCGTTGTAAAACCTACAATCAACGGATGCGGGACGAATTTAATCAATGTCCCTAACCTGAAAACCCCCATCAGCAAAAGCAAAATTCCTGCAACCAGCGTTGCGATGACAAGGCCGTCATATCCATGCCTTTCGACCACACTATAGACAACAACGACAAAAGCTCCTGTAGGCCCTCCAATCTGGACCTTGCTGCCGCCTAAAAAAGAAATGATAAATCCTGCAACGATGGCCGTGAAAAGACCCCGTTCGGGTTCGACGCCCGAGGCCATCGCAAAGGCCATTGCTAGGGGAAGGGCCACGATTCCGACCGTCACGCCAGCCATCAAATCTTTTTTGAAAATGGCAAGAGAATACCGTCGAAGACAAAGATAAACTTTGGGAATGAATTCCTGGTAATTTTTTAACATTTTAAACTACAATAGAGAGATAAGGAGTTCAAAAATGAACAAATCCAAGCAATCGATGCCAGCTCGCGCGCGCAAAAAAATGAAAAAAGAATTACGCTCTTCAGCAAATCAGCCTGATTCTGTCCTTGAAACTGATCCTAGCACACCTCGAGGCCTCTTGTCTAGGCTCCCTCCTAAAACACGTAAAAAAGAAGAAACTGTTTTAAAATCTTTCAAGAAAAATATCGCTATTAAAAAAGCAAAACAAAAAGCTCCTCATTCAAAAAGAACGAATACAGGATTAATCGATGTCCAATCTCCTCCGCAGATCGTTCACATGGAAGGAAAACGGTGGATCAAAACTTTAGGAAAGCAAACACAGGCCAAACGTAAAGTCATGACCCGTCAAATGAATAAAAAAGGGTCTAAATAAGCCCACCTATGTCTCTTTTGAAATTAGCCCATATTTCGGATCTCCATTTTTCTAATTGGGATTGGAATCCCGCGCAATTTTTTTCCAAAAGATGGCTCGGGAATCTTAATTTTTTATTTGGGCGCCGCCGCATTTTTTCTTATGAGAGACTGGCTTTTCTTCCCGCACTTTATAAAGAACAAGGCATCACACATGTTATCGTCACAGGAGACTTGACGACGACATCTGCCCCTGCAGAATTTCAAAAAGCTCGAGAGTTTATCCAATCGCTAGAGGCTCAAGGACTGCAGGTCTTCTGCATCCCTGGCAATCACGATCAATATACTCGCAAGGCCTATGAGCAGCAGCTTTTCTACAACTATTTTCCTCAGCAGTGGAACGAGTCCAGCTCTTACAATCTGAAAGACCATGGAATGTCGGCTCAAAAGCTTTCTGACAAATGGTGGTTTGTAGGACTCGATACCGCGCTTGCGACCTCATGGTTTTTTTCCTCGGGCTATTTTTCGGAAAAGACAGAAAAACACCTGATTGAGTTTTTGTCCAAACTGCCCACAGGAGAGCAGGTTATCCTTTTTAATCACTTTCCTTTTTTTCAACACGAGACTCCGCGTAAAAGACTTCAGCGCGGAGATGCCCTCCGTAAAATCCTGGAGCAATTCCCTCAAGTTAAAATCTACTGCCACGGCCATACCCACCGGCAGTGCCTCGCCGACTTGAAGGCCAGCCAGCTTCCCATTATTTTAGACAGCGGATCGATCGTTCATCGCGACAAAGGAACTTGGCACCAACTGAATCTCTCTTCTGAAAAACTCGTCACTGACGTTTTCACATGGAAAGATGAAAAGTGGCAGACTACCCATCAAGAATCATATGACCTCTAAAAAAGAGAGCTGGTACAAAAAAGGCTTAAGCTTCCAATGCACAGGATGCGGCCATTGCTGCACGAAAGAGCCTGGGTATGTCTGGGTTTCTGCTGCAGAAGTTGATGCCATGGCAGCGCACCTCCAGATATCAAAAGAAGAGTTCATGCGCCGCTACACACGCTCCGTGTTCGGAAGGATTTCCCTTCTTGAAAATAAGATCACCTTCGACTGCGTCTTTTTAAAAGAAAATAAATGCCAAATTTATTCTGTCAGGCCCAAACAATGCCGCACTTTCCCCTGGTGGGATGAAAATCTTGAATCCCCTGCTGCTTGGAAAGAAACAGCTGCCCGTTGCGAAGGTATTGACCATCCAGAAGCTCCCGTGATATCGTTTGAAGATATTGAAACGGAGAGAACGAAGTGATAGACCCGGAGATTCTACGGCGCGCCCAAGCCTGGCTCGATGATCCTCATTATGATGAAAAAACTAAAACCGAAGTCCGCGAACTCCTCAAACATCCCGATCAATTAACCGACGCCTTTTTCACCGATCTTTCTTTCGGTACCGGGGGCTTAAGGGGAATTATGGGTGTTGGCAGCAACCGGATGAACATCTACACCGTCCGGAAAGCCACGCAGGGACTTGCGAATTACATCCGAAAAAATGGAAGCCCTTTGCAAGGCGTTGCTATTGGATTCGACAGCCGCCATCATTCTCATGAATTCGCTCAAGAAACCGCTAAAGTTTTCGCAGCAAACGGCATCAAAGCCTTCCTCATGAAAGAACTCCGCCCCACACCTTATGTCTCCTTTGCCACCCGCCATCTAAAGGCCCAGGCCGGTGTGATGATCACTGCTTCCCATAACCCCAAAGAATACAACGGCTATAAAGTATTTTGGCAAGACGGCGGACAGGTCGTTCCTCCGCACGATACCGGGATCATCGCCGAAGTCGATGCGATCTCCTCTCCTTCCCAGATTAAACTGACAGATATCCATGATCCTCTCATCATCACTTTGGACAGCTCGTTGGATGAAGACTACCTCCGCGCCCTTTCTGCCTTACAACATTTCCCCGGCGAGAATCACACATCTCTAAAAATTTGTTATACAAGCTTACATGGAACTGGAATTACCTTGATGCCGCAAGCTCTCCATCGCTGGGGTTTTTCCGCTCCCCATTTAGTCGCCTCTCAGATTGTCCCTGATGGAGATTTCCCCACTGTCCATTTTCCCAATCCCGAATATCCGGAGGCCTTAAAAGCCGGCACTGAAGACCTCGTTAAGACGGGGGGCGACATTTTGATTGTCACAGATCCCGACGCAGACCGCCTAGGCGTTGTCGTTCGTCATCATGATAAACCCGTCGCTCTCACAGGGAATGAGCAAGCCGCCATTGCTGCTTACTATATCTGCGAAACGCTCTCCATGCAAAAGAAGCTGCCTCCCAAGGGCGCCATCGTGACAACGATTGTGACGACGGAACTCCTCAAGAACATCTCCAAGGCTTTTCAGGTCAAATGCTTTGAAGTCCTCACCGGATTTAAATACATCGGCGAGAAAATTCATCAATGGGAGCAAAAATCCGGCGGTTATAACTTTCTTTTCGGGGCCGAAGAATCTTACGGTTATTTGATCGGAACTTATGCGCGCGATAAAGATGCAATGGTCGCCGGCTGCCTTTTTGCTGAAATCGCCTATAAAATGAAAGAGCAAGGGAAAACCCTTGTCGATTTGCTCTATGATATCTATCAAAAATTTGGAGTCTATCGGGAAAAGCAATTTTCTCTCACCTTCGAAGAAGGTAAAAAAGGACTGGATAGCATCCGTGATCTGATGGAGGGACTTCGTCAAAATCCTCCCACTTCTTTAGGAGGAAAGACCGTTGTTTCGACCGAAGATTTCTTGGAAGAAACCCCTGAAAATCTTCCCCGCTCCGATGTGCTTCTTTATCGCCTACAAGATCAGAGCAAGGTCATCATCCGTCCTTCAGGAACAGAACCCAAGCTTAAAGTTTACCTAGCAGTCCATACGTCGGAATTTGAATCGATTGAAAAGGGCTTAGATAGCTGCAATCGCCGGCTGGAGACTCTCATCTCTGCTCTTAAAAAAGACCTTCTCAAACCACATTAGCAGGTTTGTAGAACAATTCATGACCTATCGCAAACCCTTGAACAAAACCTCCAGCTGATTTGTAATAAAAGGCGTTCAAAACCGTCAATAAACAAACTAACTCATGAGATAAAACTCTCAATTTTCCAGCTAAATCGGCTCTTTTGTATTCATTCATACCTGGAAATTCTCCTAAAAACAATCGAAAAAAAGATCGTCTAGTAGTTGCGTTGAGTGTAATGCTAAAAAGATCACTCGCACCCCCCGATGTTAAGAGGAGCACTCCTGTTATTTGTTGTATAGAACGACTTCTATAGAAGGCGAATGCTGTCCCCACTCCTACTAATGCACCTAAAGGGGACACTACAATCGGAGTCAATGCTGAAAAGAACATCAACCCTATAAAAACCGCACTCAGCGCCATTTGGTACATCAAAGAGGTCTGTAAAGTCGCTGCGTTTCTTATTTCAAAAGCTGTCGTTTGGTTCTTTTTAAGAAATTCCTGCAGCCGTTTTATCACTTCTGTCTGATCAAGTAACACATCGCTTTGTTTGTTTAAAACCTTTTCAATAAAGCCGCCCATTGTCTCGATATGATAGCTTTCTAAAGCTTTCTGTAAAGGCTCTCTCGTCAACGCTAATTCAGGTATATAATGAAGTTTAAAAAGCACTAATAGCTCTCGATAAGCCTGTTCCCCATAAATACTTAAAAAATAATCCCATGTATCTTGGTCAAGATCTATACCGTTATTCGCCGCTATTTTAGAGCGTAATCTTTGAATTTTAGCATGTGTTTCCCCTTTCAATAATTGTTCCTGGATTTTATTTAAGGGCTCCCGATCCAATTCTGTGCAATAGGCATCTACTTGCTCGTGATAGTGACTGACATCCTGCCTTAATTGAGACATCACGCTCGATAAGGGTAAATATTGAGATAACTTCTCCACAGGATCTAAATCAAGATTGAGAGGTTCAAGCTGCTGTTTTAAATCTTTTAATCTTTTTTCAAATGCTTCAATCACTGCTTTGTAATTTACGGATAAATCTTGTTTTTTTTCTAAAACAGTGTCGCGCACATTTTTAGGGAGTAACTCTTCCACATTTGCAACTTTAAATTGGTCGCGCATTTTCTTCGGCATATCGCGAGCAATCTGTAAGATTGTTGGAATCCATTTCCGATTTTTTTCGTCTGCTAGAAACTGGTTGAGAGCAAAGTTCCATAATATGCAGGCCCCTTCAGGAGATCTTCCTCGGCAGTAATCTATAATTTTTTTAATACGATCAATTTGATGTTCTTCGGAACAAAATCCAATGGTTAGGAGTTTGATGGCCCCTCCTATAGGAATTTCGTCAAAAACATCGGGTAATGTTATCCCTAAAAAAAATAGAACATAATCAAAATATGAAATATCGAGAGCAGAAGTGTTTACATGTTGATCCATATATTGCCGCAGAGCCGGCCATTCGACTGTATGTAAAAGTTCTTTCCCGCGCTGATAGAAAGCTTTAAAAGTCGGAATACCATAACCCAGAAGAAAGCAAGCAACGTAGAAGGGATGGATAGCCTCACTAACATTTCCCCTTGAAAGTTCGTTCCAACCGTTTCGGATGCCTATCGCTGAGCGGAAAATATTTGCAGCAGCAATGGCGCTCAAAATACAGCAAGATACCCTAAGCGCGTTTATAGTTTTTTTATCATGTTTTTGTTCAGTACTTCCGTTAATGGTGATCGAAGTGACTATCTGGGTCTGGGACAAAATAAGAGCTGTGTTTAGACCCATAAAAGCTGCCCAATTTCGATAGCTTAAGGCGGTTAATGCAAGGGTCGTGACCGTCATTGAGCCTGCATATACCACCTCTCGACTAGGGACGAGATGCAGTGAAAAACTACGTAAAGACGATAAACCTGGGATAAAAGATGACATTTTGCACCTCTATGGCGCTTAAATTTTATAGAAAGTAATAATAAGAATGTAGAAAAGTTAAACCATCAAGACAATCGGACAAAAACTTCTTCGGATTTCCAAGCCACAGAAGTAGGTTTCTCTGGATATTTAACTCGGCTGTGAGCCATTGAAATGAGCGCGCGGATCATCGCTTTCTTAATCCCTTCAACCTCATCAAACGTCAGGCGAGAAGTATCGAGCTGATGCTCGCGGATTTTCTCTCCAACAATAGACTCGACAAGCTCTACGACAGCTTTTTCTGAAACTTCATCTAAAGATCGATAAGCCGCTTCGACAGAATCAGCCATCATGATAATCGCGCATTCTCGGGAACGAGGAGTCGGACCTGGATACCTGAAACGGCATTCCTCAATCATGATCGCTTTAGCGCGGGACTGCTCGATTTGAGCATGATAAAAATAATAAACCAATCCATTTCCATGATGTTCACGGATGACATCGATCAAACTAGGGGGAAGCTCATACTGGGCCGCCAGTTTTACACCCTCTGTCACATGGGCAATGATCACCTGCGCCGACTCCAAAGGAGTCAGCAATTGATGCATGTTGAACCCACAAAATTGATTTTCTGTGAAGTATTGAGGCTGAGTAAGTTTTCCAATGTCGTGATAAAGGGAAGCGACACGGCAAAAAATAGGATTGGCGTTGATAGCTAGGGCTGCCTCTTCCGCTAGGGTGGCAACCGCTAAAGAATGGCGGTAAGTCCCTGGAGCTTCTAAATTCAAACGTCGCAGCAGTGGATGGCTGAGATCTGCAGACTCCAGCAAAGTCATATCGGTGACGATCCCAAAAGTAGATTCTAAGATAGGCAAGATTGTCACAACGAGGACCCCTGTGAATGTCATGGAGACTAAAGAAGTCAAAATATCCATTAAAATGCGGTAATCCCACGGAGCGTTTTCCATTAAGTTGATCCCCAAGATCAAAGGAATCGTGATCAACCATATTTTGGCGCAGATTTCAAAAATCTCTTTTCGTTTCCTGACAGTTTTAACCAAAATGGTCGCGACAACAGCCGCCACAACGTTAATCACTAAAAAATGTTGAAAGTGGAGAATCAGTGTAGTGGCGAGTATTAAAGTCACAAATTGTGAAACGATCATCGCCACTTTTCTGTCGATCAAAATAGCCAGCATCAATGTAGCTAAAGGGACGAAAACTGTAAAACGGCATAAATCGGCCAAATATCCTATTTTATTGATCAAGATATATTCTGTTAATTTTGAAAGGAACAAAGTGAAAATGATGACGGAGGAGATTAAAGCTTTTTTAGCAGACGATTGCAGCACATAAGGATAAAGCGTTCTTAAATAAACCCATCCCACCAGTGTTAAAATCAGCGATAATCCCAAACTTCCCATCATGGAAAGCGGAGTGAAAAAACGATGCTGCTCTAAAAGATTTTTTTTCATCCCTTTCAACATATCGACATGCCGTGTAGTGACTTTATCCCCCGCGTTAATAATCCTGCTGCCTGGAATAACTTTTGTCATCTTAAGAGGAATAGAGTCCTTGATCAAACGGCTGATAAAATGTTGTTTTTCTAAGTCTTCTTGCAAAAACCAAGGATGGCTGCGGTATTGCTCGAGAATAAACTTGGTTGCAGGGGTTTGGACTGCAAAAGCAATTTGTTCAATTTGTTTCCAGAGATCTTCCGGAAGAGCATCCGTTACCTGTATTGGCAAATAAACGAGACAATTTTTAGAATATTGTCCCATTTGCTTGAGTTTTACCAGCGTCCTTTGGTCCGAAAATTTGACCTTCAAAAGAACATCTCGAAGGGCATCGCTGGCCACACTCAACTCTTCAAATGTGACAGAAGGAAGCTCGTGCCGCCAATAAGGTCTATCGACAAGTGCGTCTAGAATTCTTTTTTCAACTTTTGAAACTTCTCGATCTAGAAGATAATAAATTTTTCCTAGATCACGGATAGACTCTTCTTTTAACAGGCGTGTGGCTTCCGTGTCAGGAAATTCGAACCCCGTCTGCGCAAGAATATATTTATCAGCAATGGTATTGAGTTCAAGATGATCGACCCGCATTTCTCTTAAATTCAAGAAAAAGGCCAAGGCCAGAACAAAACTACAACCAATCAAGATGTCTTTAAGCCAACCCTGTTGATCCAGCTTAAAAGAAATCATTTTGGACAGAAAACTTTCAAACTTTTTAAGAGCCATCATAGCCTCTTCTTAGAGAGTTAATGAATTGAAGTTTCTGTCGATTTTTTGAACAAATTTTCTTTCCGAAAGAAAATTCGCCAAAAACTCTCAAAAAAGCGGCGAAACCTTCAATCACTTAACTGTCTCTTAAAGCATGCTCCAAAGTTCCTTTTACGGCAACACCCCCTCTCTTTAACGAGACTTGCATCCAGAATTAAAAGCCGTTATACTGGCTTCTATGTACCAAAATATTTCTAGAAAGTACCGCCCTCAGACTTTCCGCAGTATCGTCGGCCAAGACGCCATCGTAACGACGCTTAAGAATGCGATCAAACTCGGGAAAATCGCCCCTGCCTATCTCTTCTGCGGCTGCCGAGGAACCGGGAAAACGACCCTTGCCCGCTTATTCGCCAAGGCCCTCAATTGCGAAGCGCTCAAAGAAGATTTTGAACCCTGCAATGCCTGTCCTTCCTGCCTCGATATTACCCAAGGGAGGTCCCTCGACGTCATGGAAATCGACGGAGCTTCTAATCGCGGTATCGATGATATACGTCAGATCAATGAGACCGTAGGATATGCTTCCGCCAGCAGCAAATATAAAATTTACATCATCGACGAAGTCCATATGCTGACTAAGGAGGCCTTCAATGCCCTCCTTAAAACCTTAGAAGAGCCCCCCAGCAACGTTAAATTTTTCTTTGCCACGACAGAACCCCATAAAGTCCTTCCTACCATCACAAGCCGCTGCCAACGATTTGACTTGCACCGCCTCACTTCTAATCAGATCATTGCTAAGCTGGAACAGATCGCTGCCGATTTAGGCGCGGTCGTTGAAAAAGAAGCCCTTCAACTCATCGCTCATGTCGCTGAAGGCGGCCTCCGCGATGCCGAGTCTCTTTTCGACCAACTGCTCTGCTATACCAACGGTCCGTTAACTTATGAAGAGACGGCCCAAATTTTAGGGATAAGTCCCCGCTCGATGTATTTCCGGCTCGATCGTGCTGTAGAGACGTATAACCTCTCTTTTGCTTTTGAGCTCGCCACGGAAGTCTTTTCCTCTGGCAAAGACCTTTCAGCGTTCCTTGATGGCCTCATTGAGCATTACCGCACGATTTTGCTTTTGAAACTCCAGCTTCCTGCCGCTTCCTATCTCCATGAAAAAGATCAAAAAGAATACGCCCATGCAGCGACTTTTTATACGCAAGAGCATTGCCTTTACATCCTGGACTATTTGCTGCATTGGTATAAAGAAATCCACCGCACTCCCTTTAAACGGGTCACCCTCGAGATGATTTTCCTGCATGTGATCCGCAGCCAAAAGAGAATTTCTCTCCCTATGCTCGTCCGTCGCCTGGAAGAGATCGAAGGCGGAGCAACTCCTCGACCCATCGAAAAAACAGCTAAAATAGAAGTAGAGCCTAAGCCTATCGCTCCTAAAGTGGAAATATCCCCTCCCCAACCCATCGAAAAAACACCTCCTAAAATAGAAACGGCACCGACCCTTCAAGCTCCTATTCCTCCTAAGGCAGAAGTTGAGCCTAAACAGGAACCCAGGCCGATTACTCCTAAAGTAGAAATAAAACAGGAGGATCCTAAACCTATAGCTCCGATAGCTAAGGTCGAGCCCAAACCGAAAGAAGAGCCTAAGCCCAAGATTGAAGCGGCGCCTGTTGCTCTCAAAGAAGAGCCTGTTGAACAGACTCGCTCACAAAAAAACCGTTATGATACACTCCTGCGCTTCGCAGCTGTTGAGCTCGAAGGCAGTATAAAAAAGGATCTTTAATTTATGGGAAGTGGATTTTCAAAACTCAAAAAACAAGCCAAGCAATTCGAATCGCAGTATGAAAAAATACGCGAAGAAATGAAAGCTCTGGAAGTCACAGGAACAGCCGGCAACGGTCTTGTAACACTCGTATTAAATGGTGAGCATGAGCTTAAAGATCTGCAGATCAAACCTGCTTGCGTCGATCCAAACGATGTAGAAGGGTTGCAAGACTTAATTCGAGCTGCTTACGCAGAAGCTCTCGAAAAAATCAAAGCTCAAAGCAATCAAGGCCATCAGGGAATGGGCGGACTACCTTTTTCATTCTAAGAGGGTGTCTATAAAGTATGATCAGGATGCTTTGCTCTTCGGAGCATGCAGACAATCAGCGATTTGAAGTTTATCAATGTCCAAATGTTTCCCTATATTCGATTAAAAGTTCATTCCTATTTTTGTTTCCATCAAATTCGAAAAATTCTTGGCGATTCCGATAATGTTCAACCAATAAATAGGTTTGATTAAAAAACCGCTCAATTCTCCTACGAATCACTACATCCTGATCATCCAAACGCTTGACGATGACCCCATTGCAAATGGCGCACCTAGCTTCACAGAATTCTGAGGAAGATTGATAAATTATACCGCACTGAGAGCATACTCTACGTTCAAGCATCCTCAACAGAGATGTTCCTTGATCGACACGGATGTAAACAAAATTCCATTGATCAGAAACCTGGTATTTCTGAATTAAAGCATCAAAAAATTGGACATGCTCTAAAGACTGAACCATTCCATCAACAATAATCAGATCTTTACTCTCTAATGCTTCAATGAAGTGCTTCTCAAAAAGTTCATATAAAAGATCATTAGGAACAAGTTTCCCAGCCTCTACATAGGGCTTACATATTCTTCCTGTTTCAGTATCATTAGCAATTTCTTTTTTGATTAGATCGCCTAAGCAGAGATGCTTATAGTCTCTCAACATCATTAAAAATTGACTGAATGTTCCTTTACCAGAACCGGGAGCCCCCATAATCAAAAAATGCTCACGACCAAGGCCTTCTAAAAAGGGGCATAAGAAAACACTTATGATAAATAGCTTAAAAAAAAGAATCCGTAGGTAATTCATGATGAATTTATCACTAAGATAATCCTTTTAAATTCCTTCTGCATCTCGCTTAAGACTTGCTTGCCCTTCAGAGCCATGCAGACAATCAGCGAGATAGCTGGCGATTTCTGCTGAGGTTCTCAGCGTCAAGACGTGTTCAGCAATATCACAACAGTCTAAAAGAGATAGATGCCGCACCGTCCGTTTGATAATCGGGATAAAGCGGGGTGCGCAGGAGAAATTCTGAACACCGAGGCCGATGAGCAGAGGGGTAAAGAGCGGATTTGAAGCGATCTCACCGCAGATGGTGACGGGCTTTTGAAAGCGCTTTGCTTCTAATATGGTCATCTTGATCATGCGAATGATGCCAGGATGGGTTGGATAGTAAAAGTCGCTCATACCAGGATTGCTGCGGTCGATGCCGAGGGTATATTGAATTAAATCATTAGTTCCTAAAGCTAAAAAATCGCTTTCTTGAGCTAGCGCATCACAGATCAGAACAGCCGAAGGAACTTCCAACATGCATCCCAATAAAGGCTGTGGATTATGAGCAATGTTATGAGAGGTCAGTTCCTTTTTGACTTCTTCGATGATTCTTTTTACTTCACGGAATTCATGGATATCTGAAATCAGAGGAAATAGTATCCGAAGGTCGCTGCCCAAGCCTGCACGTAAAATGGCCCGCAGCTGTGTTCTAAAAATGTCAGTCCGGCGGAGTAAAAATCGAATGCCGCGACAGCCTAAAACGGGGTTGGGTTCTTTAGCCATCTCTTCAAATAAATCGGAGCATTTATCTCCGCCCAAATCTAACACCCGGAATGTCAAAGGCAGTCCCCGAGCTCTTTTCAACATTTGATGATAGATCAAATATTGTCTCTCCTCATCGGAAAATAAAGCGGGATCTTGCATAAAAAGATATTCCGAACGGAAAAGCCCAATCCCCTGCGAGCCATGGTGATGGACTAAATCGATATCGTTGATGGTATTGACATTGGCATAGAGGCAAAGAGGATAGCCGTCAAGAGTTTCAGCAGCGAGATGTTTGTCTTTTTCGAGCTGCAGATACTGCTTGGTCAGTCGATTTTTCAACCTTTCATATTTTTCGATCGTGATATGAGAGGGATTTACAATGATATCTCCGGTAAGACCGTCGACTATGACGCATTTTCCTTTAGCATTTTGGAGGATTTCCATATCGACGCTAGCGACATAAGGAATACCCTTGGCGCGAGCGATTAGAGCCGCGTGAGACGTGCCCCCGCCACTTTGCGTTACAAAAGCGCTAATACGCGTCGCTTGAAGCGATGCCGTATCGGAAGGAATCAGTTCTTTGGCAAAGACAATCGAATTGGGTGGGATATTCTCCAGAGAGATGTTTTCAGAATCGCATAAGTTTCGGAGAACACGTTGAGAAAGGTCTCTAAAATCGGACAATCGCTCATTGAAAAAAGCATCATTGGTCTCGCTAAATCTTTTTTCATAGTCGTTGATCACCGCATGGAAGACCGATTCGGTATTTTTGAGCATCTCACGGATCTTGATCTCCATGTGAGTGGTCATCAAAGGATCATCTAACATTTCAATATGCGTTCCAATGATCGAAGCGACTTCTTTCGATCCCTCTCCTGCTAAGTCTGCTTGTAGCTTTTTAAGATCTTCCCGACTCGATGAAAGGGCTTGTCGATAGCGGGCAATCTCCCCTTCGACTTCGCCTGTGCTGATGGGAAAATCAGGAATATCACTGTCATCGGCATAACTTAAGAAAATAGGAATCCCAATAGCGATTCCTTCGCTGACAGGCGCCCCCTTCAGGTGGATTTCTTGGTCTTCAGGAGCTTTCAACTATCCATTTCTCCAAATTGATTTTCAAAAGCCGCCGTCAAATTTGCCAATGTTTCCTCTGCATCTTCTCCTTCAACAGTCAAAGTAATCTGACTATTTTTTTTGATTGCCAGCATTAAAATACTCATAATGCTCCGTGCATTCACCGTCTCTTGACGATATGAGATCGAGACTTGGGATTTTGAGCTTTGCAGCAATTTTGCAATCATTGCTGCAGGACGTGCATGCAGTCCTAGAGCATTTTTGACTTTAACTTTGTGTACAATTTTTTTCACGCGGTTCCTCTGGACTGAGACGCCAAGCACGCCTAAGATCGTTAATGTTAGATCCAAATCGTTGATTTCTGCCAGATATTGTACGAGGGTTGGGTGTTTTTGAAAAACCTCTTTTTACATTCATTGCCTTAATATAGAAAATATCCCTGAGGATTAGAGAAAAAACAAAAGGTGTTTTTACTTTAAAGAAACCAAATGAAGAGCTATATAAATAAAATTAAGAGGGTGTTTGCAAAGTATGATCCGAATGCTTTGCTGCTGAAATTCGTTATAACTTCTTTTAGGAAACTTCATGCCATATAGTAAAGTTGTTATTGTAGGTGGCGGTTTTGGCGGGCTCAATGTCGCGAAAAATCTTAAAAAATGCCAGCTTGACATACTTTTAATTGATAAAACCAACCACCATCTTTTTCAACCACTTCTTTATGAAGTGGCCAGCGCTGCTCTATCTCCGGGTGAAATAGCAATTCCTATCCGCGAAATTTTGCGAAAACAAGAAAATGCGACCGTCATGATGGGTGATATTGTCAAAGTCGATAAGCAAGCGCGGCATGTTGTCCTCGGCAATGGTGAAATCGTCCACTATGATTATTTAGTCCTTGCCGTCGGAGCCAGCCATTCTTATTTCGGCAACGATGCCTGGGAAAAATTCGCCCCGGGTCTCAAGACCATCAAAGATGCGCTCACCATCCGTGAAGAAATTTTAATTTCCTTTGAAAAAGCTGAACGGCTCGACAGCATCGCTGAAGCTGCCAAATATTTAAATTTTGTCATCATCGGTGGCGGACCTACAGGCGTTGAAATGGCAGGAGCGATTTCTGAAATTGCGCATAAAACAATGTTTAAAAACTTCCGTCGTATCAATCCTGAGAAATCACAAATCTTCCTTGTGGAGGCATCTCCTCGTATTTTGCAAATGTATCCTGAAAAACTTGCCAATAAAGCTAGAGAAGGACTGGAAAAACTCGGTGTGACTGTAATCACCGGTAAAAAAGTGACTAACATTACCGAAGACGGCGTTCAGGTTGAAGAGACTTTCTATCCGTGCAAAAATATGATCTGGGCTGCTGGAAACCAAGCCTCGACTCTATTAAAGACATTGGATGTTCCACTCGACCGCCAAGGACGCGTTATCGTTGAAAAAGATTTGACGATCCCAGGTCATCCAGAAATTTTCATTATCGGAGACGCCGCTGCCTCGATGGGCAAAGATGGAAAACCCCTTCCGGGCGTTGCGCCTGTGGCCATCCAAGAAGGAAAATATGTCGCCTCTATCCTTAAAAAAAATCTCTCCAAAGAACAAAGACCGCCTTTTGTCTATTTCGATAAAGGAAGCTTAGCCACTATTGGGAAAGGGAAAGCCATTGCCTGGGTTGGAAAACTTCAACTGTATGGGGTCTTGGCCTGGCTCATGTGGTGCTTTGTCCACATTGCCTACCTTATCGGGTTCCGTAACCGTATTAGCGTGATGATCGAATGGTTTGTTTTTTATCTGACAGGCCAGCGCGGCGCACGACTGATTTATAATTCTGTCGAAAAACAACTACCTAAGAAGCTGTCCTAAAACCATGATCAGGATGCTTTACTGCTAAATTCCTTTCTAGAGGCTTAGANNTCTAAGCCTCTAGAAAGGAATTTAGGCACACAAACCATCCGATCGAGGTTCTAGGACAGCTTCTAAACACTTGCCCTGAATGCACATCTTGCGCTAATTTTTTTTAAAAAATTGGTGCTTCTTGCAAAAAACCTGGGAATCGGCCCCTGCTTTATTCTACGGGCTCCTTTTTTTCCTAGGAACCGCCTTTGCGCTTGTCTTCCACTGGTCTTATTTCATCCCTCTGATTTTGTGCTTATATTCATATCGGCAAAAACTGATTCCAGGTCTGCTGGCTTGGACATTGGGAGCTCTATGCGCACTTTTGTCTTACACCCTGCCTGATTTAAAAGAAGAAGGCGTAGAAGGAACAGGAACTTTTAAAATCGAATCGGTCTCTTACATCCAATCCCCTTTTCAAAGATCGGTGCAGTTCAAAGGCATCTTGAAAGAATTTTCCACTCTAAAAAATGTTCCCTGTCGCATCTACTTCCAAGAAAATAAGCCCCGCCCTCTAGGCTCATCGGATTTGACAGTCTCCGGACAGCTCATTCCTAAAGGGCATCGTCATTATGTCCTTAAGATTAAATCCTTGGAAACACTCCCCACTTTTAGGTTGGCAGAGTGGCGGTTCGACCTCAAAAACAAACTCCGTTCCCATTTGGGCTTACATTTTAAAGACAGCAAAAGCCGCGCGTTTCTTCTTTCAATGCTGACCGGCGATATCGATGACAGACTGCTTGCCCTTGAATTCAACCGCCTAGGAATTTTGCATCTTCTGGGCATTTCAGGATTTCAATTTGCTCTACTAGCCTTTCTTTTCGGAGCAATCTTCCGACTCGTTTTCCCCTATCGTATTGCCACGATTCTTTTAATCCTCTTCCTGACCGCTTATGCATTTGTTCTGGGCGACTCGCCGCCCATTGAACGAGCGTGGGTTGGCATTACCCTCTATCTCACAGCCCTTCTTTGCGGTTATCGCATTTCAGCTCTCAACGCCTTAGGGATTGCGCTGATTTGGCAGCTGGTCAAAGATCCCCTCTTGATTTTCCATCTTGGCTTTCAGTTCAGCTTTCTTTGCACCGCAGCCATCTTAGTTGTTTATCCCCTATTTCGATCGTGGTTGGCGCATGTGTTTCCCTTAAGAAGCTTCCGTGAGGCCATCCGCATGCCTCTTTTAGATCAGCACGGCCATCTCTTGTCGTTCTTCTGCAGGGAAGCCTTAGCCCTCAATGCCGCGATCCATCTGGCAACCCTTCCCCTTATCTTTTTTCACTTTCATAAATTTCCGGTCTTGAGCCTGCTCTATAATCTATTCCTGCCCGCCGCTGTTTCTTTGGTTTATCTCTTATTAATTATTGGCGTCGCCTTTGACGCCACTATCCCCTTCTTGGGATCTTGGATTCATCTGTTGAATAATGGATTGACAAATCTGATTCTTAAAGTAGCCACGCATCCTCCAGCTCTCTATGATTTTCAGTGGAGAATTCATGATTTTTCGATGACGGCCGCTGTCACGGCCATCACATTGATTTTAGGGTTAGAGTCTGTCTACAATTTTTTTAAATTGGGGAACAGACTCTTATCTATCCTTAGTGAAAGCGTTCATCGCTTTATCAAACGAGCCCGGTTCTGAATTCTCTCGTTGGAAATCATTCTCTTGCTGGGTCAGCTTTCGATAATCATCCATTGAACGGATGATATGAGGACGAACAAAGATGATGATGTTTCGTTTTGAACTTACATTCTGTGTTTTGCTAAAGGCAGCGCCGATAAACGGCAAACCGCCAAGGCAAGGAAGACCGGCTTTATGAGTGCTTCGCGTGTTGCGGGCCATGCCGCTGAGCACGAGGAAGTGTTTGTCCGGCACATGAACGTGCGTCATCATGTTGGTCTTTGTCGTTTTGATCCCTGCCGATTGAGAATAGCCATCAGAGGGATGAGCTTCCGTGATTTCTTCAGCAAGATCTAGAGTGATCACATCATCTTCGCCGAGGCGTGGAGTGATGCTGAGGTTAACTCCGATATCCCGGTATTCCACATTGGCCGTTGTCTGCTGGCCTGTGCCGACTGTCGTGACAACCGATCCCGTGAAAGGAATATTATCGCCGACAAAGATTTTAGAATTTTTATTATCTTGGGTAATGATTTTTTGATTTAAGACAATCGAGGCATCGCCATCGGCCTGCAAAGCAGAAACCAAAGAAGCCAGAGAAACAAACGATTTCCCTTTATGGAAGATGAGATCGCCGATCACACCCATGTCGAACCCGCCGCTCATCGGAATTTGATTCGGGCCGGTCGGAGTATTCGTCCCATTGATATTTTGGAAAGTCAGCGGAAAATTAGACTGTCTGGACGAAGGAGGAAAACTTCCGGTTCCAAATCCTACCGAGTCCTTATATTTGCCGCCGGCTGCCCATTGCAGACCAAAGTCTAAACTTTTTTGCGCATCCGTCTCCACTACCAGCACTTCAATAAACACTTGTTTAAGCTGCGTATCGAGGCTTTGGATCAGCTGTTTGACCGCTTGTAGCGATTCGGGATCTCCAGAACAGACCAAGGAATTTGTGGCTTTGATCCACTGAACGGATTTTAAAACGCTCAAATACGGAGAAGAGGTTTCGGGCTTGCTTGCTAGATCTCCTGCAATTCGCTTAACAGTTTCTTCAATCTCATCACCAGCATGATATTGCAGTTTGTAGACCAAAAACTTCGGATTGCTTTGTTGCAAGGAAGTCGAAGCTGCCACTTGCATCTGGATCTCTGGATGATCAATAGAATGAGTCTCAGGTGATCTATCCCCTTTATCATAGGTGCGTAACGGTGCATTTTCTTGCACAGCATACTCTTCCATGATCCCCTTATGGATCACGTGATAGCCGTCTTCAATTGCTATCGAAAGGCCATGAGCGCGTAAAACCTGCACAAGCGCTTTGACAATATGATCAGACGTGACAGGCTTGCCAGAGGCCAAAGTGATATTGAATTGGAGATCTTTATGATTAAAGATAAAGTTTGCATCTGAAATCTTGCTGACGAATTGAATGAATTCGACAACAGGGACATCATTAAAATTAATGGTATAGGTGTTTTCTTGGGCTTCTTCCGCTTGTAATATGCTCAACGAAGAGAATAAAAGAAAACTGTACAGACCGATTTTTTGTAAGTGTTTTTGCATTGTTATTTTGTGTCTCTGCCGATCCTTTAGCAGGCAGCGCCGTTGATATAATATTAAGAAGCGCTTTTTTGTGGAAGGGGGTTTTTAAAGAAAGGGACAAAAAAGTTAAAAAATCTACTTTTTTACACTAAAAACATGACCCGGACAAAACCCGGGTCTTGTAATAGAACAAGCTTTAAACTGCAGTTAGCTCAGGGATCAACAGCTTTCTCAACTTTTCGATATGAAGTTTCATTAATTCTTTATATGCGTCTTCTAATCGCTGTTTTTCTGTTTTTTTCCATTCATTAAACTTCGCATACTCAGGATCACCATTTAACTCTTTTTGTTTTTGCTCAATAGAAGCCCTTAACTCAGGAATCGCCCGTTGGAGTTCTTTCATTTTTGCAGCTCGCTCTTTTTCTTGTTTTTCAAGACGCACAGAGAATCGAGAAGAGTCATTTCTCATAAAAACACTTCCAAACACGCTGGGTATATTTGTTTGCAATTTTGACAAAGAGTTTATCTATAGTATTAGGTATAAAAGGAGCTATAAATGGCTCTTGATAATTATTACATATGAAACATCCGCCAACCAACTCCAATAATCCTAAAGCTAAATATGTAATATCTCTATCTTTAGCCCCCGCAGTAATATTTACCATCCCTCTGTAGATAACTACTCCTCCAAATTCCAATAAATGGGTAGGCGTCGCTAAACAAAAGCTTCCTAAAGCAACACATGAAAGCACGCCAACATAGGTTTTTGTCAGTTGATCTGGCAGTGGAACTGGATAGCGCATGTATAAATAACCAACTAACGCTGCTGCTGCCGCTCTTTGTAAAGCAACGAGTTTGCTATTCAATTCGGTGGGCGAGCCCACTTTAAAAACATTGATATCATGTAAAACTTGGGGGATGAAATAAGTGCTCAATGCGGCCATAAAACTCCTATTTGATGGAAAATATGTTATTCCTCCTATCCTTTTCTCACGATTATAAATTTTTATTTATAGAGATTTTCTAAAAGCCCCCTTTGACGGAAAGAAGCTTCTCGTTTAGACTATAGACCCTTACCGTTGGCGATCGTAGCTCAGTTGGTTAGAGCACCGGATTGTGGATCCGGTTGTCGCGGGTTCGAGCCCCGTCGATCGCCCCAATTTTAAGTTTAATTTCTTCTTTTTCCACCAAAATAACATCTTCGGTTATGATCTTCGAAAAAATAAAGTAAACCTCTGCTAATCGGGTTATCATGAACGGACTGCATGCTGCGCTTTTAGGACTGATTCAGGGGGTGACGGAATTTTTTCCTATCAGTTCATCAGCTCATCTTAAAGTTTTTAAAACATTTTTCGGTATTCCCACCGGAGAAGAAACCATTCTTTTCGACCTCTTCTGTCATTTGGGGACTTTGCTTGCGCTGATCATTTATTTCCGTAAAGACATCCTAAATTTGATCTCTTATCCCCGCCGTTTAATCCCTTTCATGGTCGCTCTGGTCCCTTTAATCCCTTTTTATTTTTTATTAAAACCTGTGAGAGAAGCCCTTTCCAAACCCGAATATTTAGGTTTTTGCCTCATCGGAACAGCCGCAATTTTATATGGAGCTTCGCTACTCCATAAAAAAGTTAAAGAAACACTCAACTTGAAAGACGCGCTATGGATTGGGACCTTTCAAGGCATTGCCTTAATTCCAGGGATCTCTAGAAGCGCTGCAACGATCGGCGCGGGGCTTTGGAGAGGAGCGACTCCTTTTGAAGCCGTCCGGTTTTCTTTTCTCTTATCTCTTCCCGCTGTATCAGGCGGAACTTTCTTAGAGCTGATGAAATCCAAATCTCATTTTTCATCAGCCTCCCTATCGGCTACCCTACCTCATTGCTTGATCGGCTTTGCAACTGCTGCTATCGTAGGGTTAGTGGTCGTGCGTTTTGCGATTCCTTTGCTTCAAAAAGGAGTCCTGAAACCTTTTGCAGGGTATTGCTTGATTGCTGGAATTCTGCTAAGTCTATATCTATAAGTTATGGCAAAAAAAGAGTTCTCTACAGCTTCTAAAAATTCCTCAGCTCATCCTGAAGCCAAGGGACTTCTCTTTATTTTAATCTCTTTATTATCGCTGGTCTGTCTTTTCAGCTACGATATCGATGATCGGTCAACGAATTGGATGGGGATGATCGGCCATGGTTACGCTTGGACCCTCATGTACGTTTTCGGGCTGACCGTCTACATCGTCTTAGGATTTATCGGATGGATAGGGTGGAAACTTCTCTTGCAAGGAGAGATTCCTCGCTTGAGATCAAAGATTTTTTATCTATCTCTGCTCGCGGTTTCTTTTTCCATGCTGCTCAATCTTGCTGCAGAAAAAGGGCTGCCGATCCCTGGGGCTTTACGGCATAAGATTTTGACAGAAGCCCTCACGATGGATTTACCCTTTATCCGTCATACCGTGCGCCATAATCTGGGAGGGGTACCGATCTATTACCTCTATCGAGATTTCCCCAACTTCAATCTCCAGCACTTGCTCAGCGACGCCGGTGTGGGAATCACTTTTACTCTTACTGGACTGCTCTCCTTTCTCTTTTTGACGGAAGTCCGGCTTATGGATGTGATTCAAGGAATTGCCGCGCGCCGATCCAAAAAAGAAGAGTTAGAAGAACAGCTTCTGCAACAGGACCACCTTGAAAAAAAACTCTCTCAGAAAATCGCTGCCAGCTCTATGCCGGCAGCTTTATATGAACCCAATAAAAAAACAGAAATACGGATCCGCACCCTAAATGAAAAAGAAGAAAAGGGTGAAAAAAAACCAGCCAGTGCAAAACCTCCTAAAGGCAGGATTGCAGGTTATGATCTCCCTCCTCCTTCTCTACTAACAGATGCCAAGAAAGTCGATCAGCCCCAACTGAAAAAAGAACTCCGCCGTCAAGCTGAAATCCTCGAAGAATCGCTCCTAAGCTTTGGCATTGAGGCTAAAGTCGGAGATATTAATTGCGGCCCGACGATCACCTCTTTTGAGATCCATCCGGCTGTCGGTGTCAAAGTTCAAAAAATCACCGCCCTTGAAAATGATATCGCTCTAAACTTACAGGCTAAATCGATCCGGATTATCGCTCCGATCCCCGGCAAAGCCGCGGTTGGAATTGAGATTCCCTCGCCTCATCCTCAGGAAGTCAGCTTTAAAGAGATGCTGATCTCCTATCAGCAAAATCCTCGCAAATTCCATGTTCCAATTATTTTGGGCAAGTCGGTCACCGGCGATAATGTCATGAGCGATTTAGCCAAGATGCCCCACTGTCTCATTGCGGGCGCTACTGGATCTGGAAAATCGGTCTGTATCAATACCATCATCATGTCGATCTTGATGAATGCGCGCCCCGATGAGATCAAGCTGATCATGATCGACCCTAAAAAAGTCGAATTGACCCCTTATACCGCTCTTCCCCATCTGATCGCCCCTGTCATCACCGAAGCCCATGGAGCCTATGCCGCTTTGAATTGGATGGTTAAAGAGATGCAGACCCGGTACGACATCCTCAAACAAATGGGGCTGCGTAACATTTCGGCCTTTAATTCCCGGACGATCAATAAAGAATTCGAAGATTCTCTAAGCATCACCGTTCCTGAAAAAATGTTTTCGATCGTCGGAATCATCGATGAGTTTGCCGATTTGATGATGGCCTCTAGTTCGGATTTAGAAACTCCGATTGCCCGGATAGCCCAGATGGCCCGCGCCGTCGGCATCCACTTGATCCTAGCAACCCAGCGTCCTTCTCGTGAAGTAATCACCGGCCTTATCAAGGCCAACTTCCCTACCCGTATCGCTTTTAAAGTTGCCAGCCGCGTCAACTCCCAGATCATTCTCGATGAAAACGGTGCTGACAGCCTCTTAGGAAACGGCGATATGCTTTTCTTACCTCCCGGAACCTCCCATTTAATGCGGGCGCAGGGAGCTTATGTCAGCGATGAAGATATTAACAGGGTCGTTCAGTTTATCTGTGATCAAGCGCCTCCTAATTATCTCATCCCTTCTTTTGACGCGATGACTCCGGAGCTGTCTGATGAAGAACAAGAAGGTCCTCGCGACACTCTCTACGAGGAAGCTAAGGCAATTGTCATCGAAACTCAAACTGCTTCAACCACGTTCTTGCAAAGAAAGCTCAAAATTGGTTATGCAAGAGCTGCGAGCTTGATGGATGAGCTTGAAGGCCGCGGCGTTATTTCTTCTCAAGAAGGCAGTAAACCTAGACGCGTATTGATTGAAGGCTCCGGCCAGGGGTCGAATACTGGAGATTAAGTTGAAACCGCAAGTTGAAAAACAATTAGTCAGCCGCCTCAAAGTACTCGGCTGTATTTTACTTGTCTTTGCCCTCATTGCTTTATTCTACAACGTAATCCCGAGTTTTTCAGATGAAGTCGACGAACTAGATGAAGAGATTGCCATGGAACTCGAGGAAGAGCCTGCACCACTTAACATCTTCTTTGTCTCGACTGTTTTTGGTGTTGTCGGAGGTGGATGCCTCTTCATTTCCTGGAAAAAGAAAAAACATCTCTTTTCCTCTTCTCCGGAAAACCACGATCCTGAATAATCTCCAGACCTCTTAGTTAACTTCGGGAATATTAGAAAAATATGATATTTCCTTTTCCTTTAAAAAAATGGAATTTTTGACATACTCAAATTGAGTAGGCTAAAATTCCATTTTTAAAAAGGAAAGGGAAAGATCTTTTTTATAATATTTACGAAGTTTATTAAGAGGTCTGTATGAAAGGTTTCTGTCCCTTAGCCTCCGGCTCGAAAGGAAATTCTATTTTCTTTGGCACCCAAAATACACGGATCCTCATCGATGCAGGGATTTCTGCGAAGACAGTCGCTGACCGGCTCGATGAGATCGGAGTTGCTCTGCAAGATATCGATGCGATTTTAATCACGCATGAACACACCGATCACATTAAAGGACTTTCCACCCTTGCACTCCGCAATAAAATTCCTATCTTTGCCAATAGCGATACCGCCAAAGCCATTGTAGAGATTCTGGGGGAAGTCCCGAAATTCAAAATCTTTTCGACCGGCGAAACTTTTGAATTCGGTGATATTGAAGTCCATCCGTTTAGCATTCAGCATGATACCTTGGACCCGGTTGCCTTCACCATCAAAACAGACCAGCTTAAAATAGGATTCTGTACTGACCTAGGCTTTGCAACGACGCTGGTGAAAAATCATCTAAAAAACTGCGACTACCTCTACATCGAGGCCAATCACCAACCCTCCATGGTCCATGCTTGCAATCGGCCTCAAGTCTATAAACAACGGGTCTTGAGTCGTCAAGGCCACTTGTCCAATGAACAATGCGCTGAGCTTTTAGCCGAAGTGGTACACCCGAATCTCAAGCACATCCACTTAGCCCATCTTTCTCAAGAATGCAATTGCCCTACACTGGCTTTGGACATCATGTTAAACAAGCTGGCAGAGCTCGGTTACAAAATTGAAACCTCCATTGCTTTCCAAGATTGCATCAGCAGAGCGATTTGCTTTGAAGATTCCCTCAACCATTTATAATTTCTTCCAGGCTTTTTAGATAAATCAAGTTTTTTTAAAAAATTATTTGACACTTTTTTCATACTTTCTGTAGATATCATTCTTATGACCTCAAAGGGGGAACAGATGACATCTATGCAAGTTTTGTCGGAAATGGAAAAGAAGCTCGACGAGCTAATCGCCAATGCTACAGAGTTGCGCGAGTGCGAAGAAGAGAATGGCGAGTGCGCCTCTTTGAAGCATAAGCAGGAGATGCTATTGAACACCCTTTTGAAGATGAATAATAGTCTGGATGATTCAGAGAAGCATCTCTTATGGCAAAAGTCGCCGGAACTCTATTCAAACTTAGAGAAAAAGATCGTCCGCCTTAGCCGGCTCAACCAAAAACTTCTCAAGCCTGCTCAACATAGGTATGTCAAAAAAGCCCGTATCCACAAACGGAAGTTCAAAAAACCTAAGCAATTGTCCCTAGATTTAAATTGATTTCTTAAAGTGCTTACAATCAATGATTTGTAATGCGCTCTTTTTTAGATTATAATCCTAACAAAATCAACAACTTGTAATTATTAAATATAATACTATTACTTGATAATAAATATTTAATTATGTTATAATTGTGTTTTTAATAAGGATGTAATATATGACAAACTTTATTCAAGGTTATTTTAGCTCTGTTGCTAGAACAGTTTCTTACTATACCCCTTCAATGGACCAAGTAGCTCAAAAGGTAACCGAGGCTGCATCGAAAGGATACCAATTAGTCGCCAGTGCAGCAAAAGCCGCAAGTGCAACTCTTAAGGCTGTTGAAATCATGGTATTACCTAATGAAGCCTGTGAGCAGTTTATCACAGATTCATTGAAATCGTTTAGTTTGAAGAATGCACTTGAAACTCCTCTCACTACAGAGGCGATTGGTGGGATCACTGATTTCCTGAAGCTTTTCTTTGACCAAATCAAACTTCCAGGCGCTGATAAACTCGTCGACTTAATCGGAAATGCGATGCAGAAACCTCTTAAAATCGATGATAACAATTATGCAGCCCTTGTCCATCAATTCATTGAACCGGTGCTAACACCAGACAACATGAGTAAAGCAGTCTCCGGTATTTTAGGAACGGTCCGCCATCTGATCCATGCTGTTACAGAAACAGAGAAAAAGCCAGGTGCAGATAAAAAGACCGAGTTGCTGAAACAGTTAGGCATCCATACAAATTTTGATACATTTAAAGAAATTGCTCAGAAAGATCTGCGCACCCACATTGGCGTTCTCATTAATAAACTTTCGGATTTAACGGCGGAAGGCAAGTCACCTGTGGTGGGCGGACTCCTTAAAATGGCCGTGTTGATCGTGGGCGGTATTTTATGCATGTTCTCGAAAGAGCTATCAGAAAGTATGTATCGGTTTGCTCTGCAACATTACTTGAACTTTGCTGCCAATAAAAATGGCGATATGGTCTGCAAGTTTCTGGGAATGGAATTCAAAATTCCCAAAGCTGAGATAGACCAGCTTCATGGCAAGTTCAGGGATTACAAAGAAGTTCTTTTCTGGTTTTTTATCCGTCAGACGACGTTGCAATTGGCTTATTTTAAGGATCAGCCCAGCAATGTGGATAAAGAATGGGAGGGGTTGTTAAATGAACTGGAGCCTATCCTGTCAAAGACAGTCGATTCAGCGGCAGATCACACGACACCTTCTACATGGACAGGAGTAGCCCTTAAAACAATGGGCAGCGGGTTCTTGAAGTATATGGGTGTGGGATTGGTGACAAGCTATCTGCACCAACTCGAACCTTCTACGTTGATAAAATCAACCGTCACAGGTTTGAGAAAAGGCTTCTTCAGCCACTTATCTCAGTAGCTTCTCTATTAAGTTTCTAGATTACACTTGTATGCCAGGTGACATAACTGTATAGTAAAGTGTATAGTGGAGGAACTAATGGGAAAGATGAAAAATGCTCCTCTCATTTACACTGTGGGAATGATTCAATTTCCCCGGATTCCAAATATTGAAAATTTTATCGATCCATTTTTGGAATCAGTCAGAAAGGACTATCCTCTTGATGACTCTTATATTGCGCCTACATTTATGGCTAATATCGGGCCAGAGGGTATTAAAATGAAACCTCATCAAGAAAATAAATTATGGCAATTTTCTTCTATTGATCGAAAGTGGTCCATAGTGCTTAGTAATCATGCCATTTTTTTACACACCTCCTCTTATCATGATTTTTCAAGCTTTATAGAAAAATTCAGATTTTGCGTTACCGCCTTGAATAGGGTACCTCACATCAATATTAGATGGATGACATCTATTGGCATTCGCTACGTTAATTTGATTGCTTCAGCAGGAAAAGAACAACTTAGCGATTACATTGAGTCTTGGGTTTTACCCGAAAATCCCCCTGGTACCTCTCTGGAAATAATTCAGGGAATTCACATTGGTCGTTATAAGACTGAATGTGGAGAATTGCGGCTTCAAGCACTGCACAATCCTCCTTTTACTCTGCCTCCTGAATTAAGTTCACCTTTTGTTGTGAAAAATGGTTGGATACGAGATAAGCCCGTCTCTGAATTCGCATTGGTTGATCTAGATCACGGAACTACATGGGAAGCATATCGTGAATTCAACGTAAATAATGCAATGAATCAGTTAAGCAGTCTTAGGAAGGTTTCAAGAAGTGTTTTTGACTTAGTTGTTACAGATAAAGCAATGAAGCTTTGGAGGAAGTAATGGCTACTTTATCAGAATGCATCAGTATCAATAGCAATGAACCTTTATACACTCCAGTGACACTATTCCGGTCCAGTACAAGTACGAATGATTTCACAAGCGCGCTAAAAGATTTATCGGTCACAACTTGCGAAATTTTATCTTGGTTCCGAAATGAAGGCTTGCCAATCTCTGCTATTGCAGATATGGCAAGAGTCGAAAGAAAATCCGTATATGCCTGGTTAGACAATGGGCCAATACGTAAGCATAATCAAGAACGTATCGAACAACTTTATCATCTATTTTTAAAAAGTAAGCAGACCGATTTACTTAGTCTTTATCGCTTCTGGAATCGGCAGCTGGCAAATGGAAAATCTCTGAATGCGCTCTTGAAAGAAGAAAAATTAAATACGCATGCTATTGAATTAGCTCTATCCCAACTATGGCCTCTGGCCAAGAAAACTAAAAAAATTAGTGAAAAAAATCATAGCAAGAATCAAAAAAACCCTTTTATGGAAGAATTCAGAGAGGTTTATATAGCCGATGAGTCTTGATCAATTAGGTGAAATGACTGCTCAAGCAATCCATCAAGCTGGATGGCGTCAGGGAAGTGTATTTATACCTAATGAGACAATTCCATTATCCTTTGCTTTAGATTCAACAGAGGTGTTAGCCATCGTTACTCAATCCTGTTCCGTTGTTTCTCAAAGATTTCATGTAGATCCATTGGTGGAAGCAATTGTTGCTAGAAAACTACCAGAGTTTAATAGCAAAGCACCAGAAGCTAATGGAAAAAATCAGCGCAGTCTTCACCTTAAACTTTTAGTACCACAACCTCGCTGCATAGCCCTACAGTTTGATTTTCATCGCCGTTTCTTTTTTGATCGAAAAAAATTGGCAGAACTCAGTTGTATTGAAAATCTGTCTTTGGGAGAGCAAGAAGCAAAAAAGCTTGGGGATTGGTTGGGCCGAGGCTATACTCGTATTGCCTTGCCTGATGCTCTTGTGAAAAGCATGAGAGTGCGATTATTACTTCTTTTAGAACAAATCCTCAAAAAAAAGATTAATGAGCAGCCCACTCATTGGGATATTGAGACAATTTATATAAATTATAAAATCCACAAAGATGGGGATTTTTTTATTCTTGAATTCGTTTTTCTGTGTAAATCACAAGAGATTGCGGATGAACTTGATCAAACATTCATACATCAGCTAAAAGACTTTATGAGTTCAACAGGTAAAGATAATATTTTTATAGCAAAATTGCAATGTGGTACTAAAGATACTACTTTTTTTGCCGATGTGGATGGATATGATAAATTTTCTGAATGGGACTATCTATCCTATTTTAATTGAATAAGGATAACATATCTTACTGAATGAATTGGTATTGAGTTTAAGAAACGGCTTCTTCAGCCACAATATCTTAATAAACGGCTAGATCGCGCAGCGCTTTTTCTAAATCAGAGCGCTGCGGCAAAACTTCATCTTCCAAAGCTTTGCAATAAGGAACAGCGCAATCTTTACCTGCCACACGGACGATAGGGGCATCTAAGAACTGGAAAGCGCTTTCACTGACACGCGCTGCAATTTCCGCCCCAAATCCATTATTTTTAGCCGCTTCATGAGCAATCACAAGCTTACCTGTCTTTTTGACAGAGGCTAAAACCGTCTCTATATCTAAAGGAACAATCGTGCGGAGATCGATGATCTCGACATTGATCCCCTCTTTAGCCAGCGTTTCTGCCACTTCAGAGGCCATCACGACCATCATTCCCCAACCGACAAATGTCACATCAGAACCTTCGCGGACGACTTTGGCTTTGCCCAGGGGTAAAAGCTCTTCTTCAGCAGGCTCGGGACGTGCGCAGAAAACTCTCTGACGGTAGAGGCCTTTATGTTCTAAAAAGACCACGGGGTTAGGATCCCGAATGGCGGCTTTTAAAAGTCTTTTGGCATCGGCAGTATTACTGGGGATAACGACTTTAAGACCTGGACAATGGGCTAAATAAGCTTCAATGCTTTGGGAATGGTAAGGGCCGCCCTGGATATATCCGCCGTAAGGCATCCGAATCACCAGAGGACAGTTCCACTCGCCATTAGCGCGGTAATAGAAGCTCGCAATCTCGTTGACAAGTTGATTCATGCCAGGCCAGAGATAATCGGCAAATTGGATTTCAGCAACCGGTTTAATCCCATCGACAAGCGACATTCCTAAGGCAATTCCAATCACAGTAGATTCTGCAAGCGGCGAGTTAAAGCATCTTTCGACACCGTATTTAGCAGTCAGGCCTCGAGTCACCCCAAAAACGCCTCCCTTGCCATGGGCCACGTCTTCGCCAAAAACAACAATCTTAGGATCTTTGGCCATCTCTTCATCAATCGCATGATTCAGAGCATCGACCATCACAATCGATTCCCCTTTGGAAACATAGTCTTCTTTCAAAGCGATTTCAGGAGTCGGTGCAAAGACTTTATCCGTCGCAGTTGAAGCTTCAGGGAAAGGAATTTGTTCAGCTTCAGTCGCTGCCATCTCGATTTGAGTAAAGGCCATTTTCTTCATTTCTTCGATTTCATCGCGTGTGGCAAGTCCCATATCGACAATCCAATTTTCAAGGCGCGGGATCGGATCTTTAGCTTTTTCAGCAGCGGTGCAAACAGGATCTTGGTATTTCAAAGGATCATCGCTATTGCTGTGAGCGCCCATACGCGGCACTTTTGCAACGATCAAGCTAGGCCCTTCTTTACGGCGGGCTTTATCGACAGCAGATTGGAGAGCTTGAGACGTCTGTTCAAAATCACATCCATCGATCTCAAAAACATCGAGACCTTGATAACCGCGCGCCATTTTAGCAATCGTGCCGCCGGCTGTCTGGTCTTTTAAAGGAACTGAGATTGCCCAGCCATTGTCTTGGATGACAAAAATAAGGCCTAAACGGTGGAGGCAAGAAAAATTTAAAGCTTCGTGGAAATCGCCTTGGGAAGTCGATCCATCTCCACCTGAGACATAGACAACTTCATCTCTTCCGTGGAATTGAACACCCTTGGCAACCCCGACGGCTTGTAAGAACTGAGAACCGACGCAGCTCGATTGGCAAGGCATGCGGAGCTCACGATGAACAAAATGTTCGGGCATCATCCTTCCGCCAGAATGATGAGGTACATCGCGGGCTAAAAATGCCCCTAATAGATCCGTCAGCGAGGAACCTAAACCGATGGCAAAAGCGCGATCGCGGTAATAAGGAAGTCCCCAGTCTTTGCCAGGAATTAAACTTAAGGCAGAAAGGGTTCCGATCAGTTCATGGCCTGCAACAGAGAGCTGAAAAGTTCCGCCTTTATTTTGACGCGACAATTTAAAACACTTGTCATCCATAAAGCGCGTGAGATACATAACCTCGAGAGTCCTCAAGGCTAGCGATTTGCTGGTCTGTTGTTCAACTAAGGTTTGAGTCATTTTTTCTTTTTAGATTGAATCGGTGTAACTTTTTTCATCTGCGTAGGAACTTTAGGCGCCTGAGAATCATCGCCCTCAGCTTTTTTCTCTTTACGCCGAGGCAAGAAGCCTTTCACCACATCGAGAAGACCCCGTTTCTTCGGAGCTTCTTCATTTTCAACGCCGGGTTCCATAGTCGGAAGAGGCTCTTGTTGAGAGACTGCTTTAAAGAGTTTTTTATCCCGTTCGCCCACGATATCTTCAATACCCGACAGCCTGCTGGAGAGTTGCCGTAGAGATTCCAAACGTTGTGACAGCGCTTCAAGCTTGGTATCGACTTTAACACGCGTCGTTCCGCGTAAATTGGCCAAGAGCTCGGCTTCTGTTCCATAACGGGAAGAGAAGGTCACTGCAGAGGCAGTGGAAATATCAGGTAGATATAAGAACATACGGCATACGGGAGGAACAGTCGTATAAATATCTCCCGTCAGCTGAGGTTCGATTTCGATCTTCACCTGCTGCTTCGGCGGACGTCCCCGTTTCGGACGAGGATTTAGAGCTTCATTGGAGTAGTATGTCTTGGCCTTTTGCACCAGCACTTCACGTGCCTGGGCCACATCTTTACCGACTTTCACATCGAAAAGCTGTTGTTTGACCTTTTCCATGACCGTCTTAGGCAGATCCAGATCTTCTTCAAAGACAAAGACGAATTCTTGCGATCGGAGCCACTCGATGATCCGGATTCTCATCCTTTCAACGTAATATTGCTGCCATTTTTCAAGCTCAGTGAGGTGGTCGTAGATGAATTCAAGAAAATTTTCCCTCGCCTCTTTCGACTGAATGACGTCTAAGAGCTTTTCTTTCGTATCGATATCGTAAACTTTTTCATTGACGAACCCTTCCATGAACTTCTTCGTTTCATAGAAAGTCATCTTAGGAAGCTGAGCATATCTTTCAGGATGCTGCTCCATTTCATGAGTAAAATCATCGAGTTCCTTCTGACCTTTGTCCAAGTCCATGTAAAGGATAAATCCTTCAATACGATCGAGGTAAAAGTCCCTTTCATCATCAGACTTGGCAAAAGCGTCAATTAGACGGTGAAAGCGGAGCAGGAGAGGATTCTGAGCTTTAGGATGCGAATTTGTTTTCATAAAAATTTTTAATGATTTTCACTATATTAACATAACCACTTCAAAATGTCGAGCTAGTAGACAACTAAATAAAATTTACCGTTTCTAATGCACAAAAATTCCTTCACTTTTTGACCGTAACAAACGATTCGTCTTATTTCCTGTTATCTGCCCATTATTTATCCATCAATGTGCGTAGAGTTAATAATCATTTTTTAATTTATAAGGAGCTAATAATCAATAAGACACATAAACCCAAGGAAAAGAGGCTCTAATAGATCACTTGGCATATTCGATTTCCGTCACAGTCCCTTTTCCCATCAGTGTGTTGAAGCGATGATCTCCGACACAAATTTCTAAGGGTGATGCACGATTAACTAATTTTTCACTTAATTTCTTTATAAACTCTGTCTTATTACCAGAAAAAAGACTGAAGTAGACCGCTTTAAGGCTCTTATTCTCATTCAATGCATCTATCAGTTTCATCGTGTAGCCCACCGTTGGAGGCACATCAAGTTTAACATACTCAAGAGTTTGATTTTTTTTAAGAGCTTCGATGAGAAGATCACAATAAATATTACAAATATTTGACATAGCTATGTCGAGTGATTTCAAAGAACCATTTGTAGCAAGGGTGTGAAAAAATTTTTCTGCGGATTCTTTGGTAAATGAGACAGAGATCAAATCTAGGTTAGTCAGCATTCCTGATGCAAGGAGCTCAACTAAGGTATTATCAGTGGGTAAAACCTGATAACAAGTCTTGCTAAATGATTTAATTTTTTTTAATTGCGGTTTTAAATCCAAAGTCATTTCTCGTTCAGGATCCTCCCATTTGACTTCTTCAATGTCCAATTCACGGCATATTTCAAAAGCATCCTGCATGTAATTCTTTTGTATTCCATTCAATTCAGCATGGGAGAAACTCGGGTACGAAAAACTTTTAACCCATACACTCTGAAATTTACCCTCCAGCTTAAAAGTGATATATCCTTTAGACTTTAATATTTTTTGATACAAGGTGCATAGCTTCAAGAATTCAGGAGGGAGATTTGCGGGAAGTTGAGTATCGGGTTTCAAAAATTCTAAACATTTGATTTTTAACGCCCGATCATTGTGTTTGATAGCTAAAGAACTAACAGTTTTAAAGCTAGCTAAGGTTTTACATTCCATATTTTTGATACAACACTGCTTTAGCAATGGCATGCCTAAATAGTCAGCTAGAGAATAAAGGTTTGCATTTGTTTCCAGGTTTTTATCTAGGACATATCCCCCGTTGATATAATCGGCTACAGCTTCTAAATTTGCTTCACTAACTTCTAGATCTTTATCAAGACGATAGAGTTGATCTTTTGACCAGTTTTGCGACTGAGAGCTAAGATACGTGGATAATGCCTCTGCTAGAATTTTGTAAACGGGATACAATCTCCCTCGAATACTTTTGATGTTCCACGTAGAGAAAATCCGAGAGTGATAATGAGATCGAATAAAGCTTCTTATCGCATCCATTAATTTAGAATCTACGCTTAAAAATTCTGGCTTTAAAAGTGCCATCAGTTGGGGATAAAAAGCTTTCAATTCATAATCATATTCTATTTTATCAAGCTGCTCTTGAAGAAGACGAAGAGACTCATTCTTAGGGGCGGCATCCATGAGTGTAGAAAGCAATTCTGCCATCTCTTCATGAGTAAATTCAGGCACAGGCTCTGAATTATTCGAAGAATCTAAGATTTTAGCTTTTTCTAAAGGGTCTTGTTGAGGAGGATTCGTCTCAGAAGAGATATTTTCTAGAGGGGCAGCCTGTCTTAGGTCAGAAAGCTTTTTTTGCAATTTCTCGAAATATTCGGATACAGACGCAAGACGAGCAGAAACAACTTCTTTTTCATCGTTTTGAGTTGGGACAGTCTCAGGGTCGACATCGGGAGATGCAGTATCCGCTAAATCATATAATATTCCCAATTCCTTAAGATATCCGGGTACAGGCTCTCGAGGATGGAAAGAAGGTGTCGAGGTTGGAGATTCTTCTTCTGAAGAAGAATCAGGATAAGAAACCCCTGCATCTCCGGGTAATGATTCCTCCTTCAATTTCTCAAATGGTCTAGGGTAAGTTACCGGACTTCGTTGTTCCTCTTGCTTTACTCCATGCAGCGCTTTGTCTAGTCGGTCTAATGCTCTTTTTCTTTCCTGTTGTTGATCCGGCGTTTGCTGCAAGCTATGGGGCTTTTCTTTTTCTGAGACAGGACTAGTATCTTTTTGCTTTGCACTTTTTGATCGTTCTAAAGTTTTTTCGAGGCTTGGATTTTTTTGAAACGCGTCTATTTTTGCTTGCGCCTGTATCAGTTCGGCATTACGTTGTTCTAAAGCTTTTTCTGTTTCAGAACGGCTTTTCTGAGATTCTTCCAATTTTTTACATAGATCTTTCTCTTTTTCTGCTGCTTCTCTTGCAGCCCTTTCGAGCTCTTTTATTTTTGCTAGAGCTAAATTAAGGTCCCCGGTGCGTTGTATAATTGTTCTTTCTGCTTCGCCTTCTTTACCTTTAGCTTGTTCTAAGTTTCGACCTAACTCTTTCTCTTTTTCTGCTGCTTGTTTTGCAGTCTTTTTGAGCTCTTCTATTTGTGCTTGCGCTATACCAAGCTCGCTAGTGCGCTGGGTTAGGGATTTTTCTGCTTCGGCTTGTTTACCTTCAGCTTGCTCCAATCTTTGGCGTAGTTCTTTCTCATCCTTGGGAGTCTTTTGAAGCTCTTCTATTTTTTCACGTGCGTCGGCAAGTTCTCCCCGGAGTTTTTGCTCACCTTGGGATAAACTGGAAAAGCCTTGGGTTAGGCGACAATCCATGACTTCTACGATCTTTGAATTAATCGTATTTTGAAATACGAGTTTCGCTCTTTCGACAGAACCTCCAAACCATATCCATTTGATCCAGTGAAAAAATCCTGTTTTATTTTCCCATCGAACAAAGTCTTTTTCGACTTGCGTATAGATCATCCTAAGCCCTTGGATAAGTTCGGGCAATTTCTGCGAGGGATCAACGGCGGCTTGAGAAAAGATCTGGTTCATGCGGGTCAAAGCAACGATAAATTTTGTTGTAGATTTATCAGGATGACCAAAAATTCCTGGACTCTCTTGGGCAAATCGACCGCCACTAGAATTTGTCCGTTGAATTTTTTCAACAAGAGAATAAAGTTGTATAGATTGAGTCATAATGTACTTTTTTTGAGAAAAGTATATTAATACTCTGATTTAAATGCGATTAATATAACGATATTCGTCTAATTAAAAAATAAGGATGAAAAAATTTAATTTAGGTACGGATTCAGAAGATGTGTTAACAAACAATTTAGTAAAACTACTTCATAAAAATGAATTGTCCATATAGAGGAACGTTGACTTTTAGGTTTTTTAGCTCTAACATTACTACTATTTATTGGAAATATATGTTAGACATCAAGCTGTTACGAAAAGATCCCCCTGCTCTCGAAGCAAAATTAAAGACGAAAGACCCGGAAATCGATTTAGGGCCTCTTCTGGCCTTAGATGAACGGATCCGCCATGTGATTGGCGAAGTCGAAGAACTTCAAGCCCAACGGAATGCGCTTTCTAAAGAGATCGGCGAGCGGAAAAGGCGGGGCGAAGATACGACGGAAGTGATGCAACAAGTATCGGGATTCGGCGAAAAAATTGCATTGCTCAATCAAGAGAGAAATGAACTTGAAAAAGAATTCTCTCATAAACTCACTTCTCTACCTAATATTCCAAGTGATGAAGCTAAAGTATCTCTAGATCCTAAAGACAACGTCTGCATCAAGTCTTGGGGAGAGAAACGGGAATTCGACTTTGCTTTTAAAAATCACGTTGAACTCAACGAAAAACTCAAACTCTTCGATTTCAAACGCGCAGCCAAAACCTCCGGCAGCGGCTGGCCTGCCTATTGCAACATGGGCGCTAGGCTAGAATGGGCTCTGATTAATTTTATGCTGGATATCCACATCGAAAATGGTTTTGAAATGTGGATGCCACCCCATTTGATCCGTCAAGAGACGATGTTCGCTTCAGGACAGCTTCCGAAGTTTGAACACCAGCTCTTCAAGATCAAAGACGATGATTACAATCTCTATCTCATTCCGACTTCAGAAACCGTTCTCAACGGGTTGCATATGGATGAAACCTTTTCCGATGAAGAACTTCCAAAACGCTATGTCGCTTATACGCCTTGTTTCCGTAGAGAAGCCGGAGCAGCGGGCAGCCAAGAGCGGGGCCTCATCCGGATGCATCAGTTCAACAAAGTTGAAATGTTTGCTTTTACAACTCCGGAGCAAAGTGAAGCGATGTTCCAGCAGATGGTCAGCAGCGCAGAAGAAATTCTGCAAGGGCTCAATATCCACTATCGCAACATGCTCCTTGTGACGGGAGATATGTCATTTGCCGCGATGAAAACGATCGACGTCGAGGTTTGGCTGCCGGGCCAAAACCGTTACTATGAAGTTTCTTCTCTCTCTAATTGCGGAGATTTCCAATCACGCCGGTCTATGACAAGATACAAGCATGGAGAAGGAAAACCGGAGTTCGTGTATACGTTGAATGGATCCGGACTCGCTACCTCGCGGCTCATGGTTGCGCTTCTTGAAAACAATCAACGGCCGGACGGTTCTGTCGAGATCCCATTGGTTTTGCATAAATACCTCAATGGAGTCAAAGAATTATGTCCGATATCGTAGCTGACTTAACTCAATTTTTAGACCGATCCCCCACCTCTTGGCATGCCGTCCAAGAAGCCTCCCGGCGACTGATCGCTGCTAAAGCGGTTCGTCTCCATGAAGGGGATAAATGGAAGCTCGAAAAAAACAAACGGTATTTTGTAGAGCGAGGCGGATCGATCTGCGCGTTTTCCCTTCCTGCAAAAGCTCCTGAAAAAATGACGATTATTGCGGCCCATACTGACAGCCCAGCGTTGAAGCTCAAACCTAATCCTGAAATCGTTGCCGAACCATACCATCTTCTAGAAACCGAAATTTACGGTGGACCCTTACTTAGCTCTTGGTTCAATCGCGACCTAGCAATTGCTGGACGGGTTGTTTTTGAAGACAAGCAAGGCAAGACCCAAGAAAAATTAATTTATCTCCCTGAGTCCCCTCTGTTTATTCCTCAGCTAGCGATCCATCTCGATCGTGAAGTGAACGACAAAGGACTGATGATCGATAAGCAAGACCATTTACGTGCGATTTTTACTCTCGATAAAAGCAAAAAAAATCTCCTCGAGCCGTTCTTAAAAAAACATGTACCTTTTGAAGAGATCCTCTCTTTTGATCTTTTCTTAGTACCCATTGAAAAGGCCCGATTCCTAGGAGTATCTGATGAAATGATCGCCTCCTATCGGCTAGATAATTTATCCTCTTCCCACGCCTGTCTCAACGCATGGGCAAAAGCTCCGATCAATCACTCTCTACAAATCGCGATCCTCTGGGATGCAGAAGAAATTGGCTCCCGCACTTCTGATGGTGCAGCTTCCACTTTCATGGATGATGTGCTCCAAAGAATCAAAGCTTTTTACGACCTCTCAGTTGAAGATTATATCCGCATGAAAACGGAGTCTTTATGCGTTTCAGTCGATGTTGCCCATGCCTTCAATCCCAACCATGCAAAAAAATACGATCCTTTACATCAGCTCATTCCAGGTCAAGGGATCGCCATCAAGTACAATGCAGATAAGAAATATGTGACTGATGCGAAGACCGCCGCACCTGTTATCTCTGCTTGCCGCAAAGCAAAGCTTCCGTATCAATCGTTTGCTTCCCACTCCAATTTTAGCAGCGGCAGCACCATCGGACCGATTTTTGCCCATACCATGGGAATCCCCACAGTCGATATCGGCTGCGCCATCTTCTCGATGCATTCGACACGTGAAGTGATGGCTGTCAAAGACCATCTCGATATGTGCCAGCTTTTAACTGCCCTCTTAAAAAGATGAAAACAGATCATTTTGAAGGAAAGTCCGTCCTTGAGCATCTGAAAGCGGCCCGCGCCAAGGGAGGCCTAGCCGCTGCAGAAATTCATGGCACAGAAATGCCAGGACATCTTTCCGCTGCTGCCGATAGCGCAAGAGATACCGCTGTCTGTTTGCTTCTGCTTTGGATCTTGTTTCCTTCTCAAGCCTCTCTATTTTTTTTATTTGCAGCAGGACTCTTTCTCTGGAAAATTGGAAGAAGCGCGCTCCTAGGATGGGCCCGCTTAGAGAGGCTCCACCGCGTGATCGAAGAAGAGAGATGGGAAATCGAACATGAAAGAGAACAAGAACGGGAAGAGCTCGCTGCTCTTTATCAAGCCAAAGGGCTCTCGGGTAAACTCTTGGATGAAGTCGTCACTGTCATGATGGCCGACGATAATCGTCTTCTCCATATCATGCTCGAAGAAGAAATGGGCCTTGCTCTTGAAATCTACGAACATCCTCTTAAGCAAAGCCTCGGTGCAGGCGCGGGAGTTCTCCTGGCAACGGGTTTATTTGCTGCGGGATATTTTTTCTTTTCTCCTCTCATCGCAACTGCTATCACGATCATGATCGCTGCGATCACTGTTGCAAAACTAGAAAGAAACCGCCGCATCGAAGCCCTCATCTGGAATCTCTCCGTCGTTGCTTTTGCCGCAGGAGCGACTTATTTTCTTAAACGCATGTTGTCGTTATGACAAGACCGTATTCCTTCGATGAATTTTTCGCCTCCAACAAAGAAGAGACAGTCTCCCCTTTTCTCACTCCTGACTCCCGCAGATGGGGCAAAAATCTCTCGCTCCGCAGCGCTCTCTTCGCAGGTTTTTTACTGGCCTGCGCTTTTGTATGCTCTTTCTATTCTTCTCCGGCTTCTCTTGCCTTGTTGACCGCCGTCTATTTTCTTGTGGGGACTCCAGCTCTGATTGATTCCCTCCATGACTTGTCCAACTTTGAAATTAACATTGATGTTCTCATGACACTGGCAGCCTTTCTCTCCGTCATCATTGGCAGTGAGTTGGAAGGAGCTTTACTCTTAGTCCTCTTCGAACTTTCCGCCGCGATGGAGGGAATGGTCGCGCAAAAAACCCGCAGCAGCGTTCTAAACCTCCATAAGCTTTCTCCTCGCGTTGCCTGCGTTATCGGAGACGATGGGATTATTTATGAAAAAGCTCTCGCAGAAATTCCTATCGGAGCTCGTATCTTGGTTAAAGCAGGAGAGATCATTCCCCTCGACGGCCAAGTTTTAGAAGGACGCTCCTATGTCAATCTGGTTCACCTGACCGGTGAAAGCCAACCGATGGGGAAAACACTGGGCGATGAAGTTCCCGCTGGAGCCGGCAATCTCGATGGCACTCTGACGATCCGTGTGACACGGACCAGTGGAGATTCAACCGTCAGCCGCATCATCAAGCTCATTACGCAGGCTCAAGACGCTAAACCTAAAATCGAGCAATTTCTCGACCGGTTTGGGAAATACTACGCCAGCACCATCATTCTTTTATCTTTGGCTTTTGCCATTGCGCTGCCTCTTTTTTGGGGCCTGCCTTATCTGGGACCTGAAGGAGGCATTTATCGCGCCCTTGCTTTCTTGATCGCCGCCTCCCCTTGCGCGCTCATCTTGGCCACTCCGACCGCTTATCTCAGCGCTATCAGTAGCTGCGCCAGACGCGGCATTTTGCCCAAAGGCGGCATCATGCTCGATGCCGTCGCAACATGTATGACGATTGCCCTCGATAAAACCGGCACGCTCACAAGCGGTAAGCTCACCTGCACGGGTATCGAACATTTAGCGGGTCCTTCTTTTGATCAGAACTTGGCTATTGCTATTGCCGCTTCTTTAGAAAGGCATGCTGTCCATCCGATTGCAGAGGCGCTGACTACTTTTGCACAGTCCCGCCAGATCTCGATCTTACCCGTTGAAAATTTCCATTCGATTGCAGGGTATGGTCTTCAAGGAACGGTGGCAACGCATCCTGCGATCATTGGCCAGCGGGAGTTTATCCAAGAAAAATCTCAAGCCTCTCTTCCTCCTGCCGACCAAATGGCCACCTATCTCTATGTGCAAGGATCGCTCTTTGTCTTTCATTTCACTGATACCTTGAGGCCCGATGCTAAAAAAGTTATTGATCAGTTGAAAAAAGATCATTTGCGCGTGATCATGCTCACAGGAGATCATGCCGCGAGTGCCCAAAGGGTCGCTCAAGAACTCGGCATTGATGAAGTGTTTGCCGATCTCCGTCCGGAAGACAAACTTGCAAAAGTCACCGAGCTTGCCCAGCAAGGCCCTCTCATCATGGTCGGCGACGGCATCAACGATGCCCCCGCTCTTGCGCGTGCGACGGTCGGTATCTCTATGGGGAAGATCGGCAGCGCGACAGCTGTTGATGCGTCGGATATTATTTTCATCCATGACGATATTTCTCTTTTAGGCTGGCTCTATAAAAAAGCCCATCAGACCCGGCGCATCCTAAGAGAGAATATTGGGTTAGCGCTGGGAGTTATTCTTTTTGCAACGACACCCGCCCTTTTAGGGCTCGTCCCTCTCTGGGTCGCGGTGATCCTCCATGAAGGCGGCACGGTCCTCGTCGGTCTTAACAGTTTGCGCTTACTGAAAAAATAAATTTTTTGTAAATAGGGATTATGAAGCCCTATATTATCATCACAGGCCGGAGCGGACGGATCGGAAGCCGCGCGGCAGAACGTCTCAGCAATCAATATACCGTCATCGGATTTGATGTTGTTTCTCCCAAGAAAATGTTTGCCGATGAATTGTTTTTTCAAGTTGATTTAAGCTCCCAAGAAAGCATTAACGAAGCTTTCAAAACTATTGGTCAGAAATGCGGCAAGACCATCGCTTCCGTCATCCACTTAGCCGCTTATTATAGTTTTACCGGAGAACATCCTGAAAAATACGATCTCATTACAGTCGGTGGGACCGAAAGAATCTTAAATGGTCTTAAAGGATTTACGGTCGAGCAATTCATTTTTTCCAGCACGATGCTCGTCTATGCTCCTTGCAAAACCGATGAAAGAATTCGAGAAGACTCACCGGTCGATGCAAAATGGGACTACCCTATTTCAAAAGTAAAAACCGAAAAGCTTCTCCGAGAACGTCATGGCGATATCCCGATTGTACTTTTCCGGATTGCGGGCGTTTATGATGACGGTTGCCATTCCATTCCTATTTCCAACCAAATCCAGCGGATCTATGAGAAGCAGCTCGAATCTAAAGTCTTTCCTGGGAATTTGACCCATGGAGCCTCTTTCATCCATATGGATGATCTTGTCGATGCTTTGGAACTGGCGATTGAACGACGATCCCAACTTCCTCATGAAACCGTGGTGCTCATTGGCGAAGACAAAACCTTAAGTATTGATCAGCTCCAACGAAGAATTTCCTTTTTACTGTTTGGTAAAGAAATGCACACCATCCGTATCCCTAAGTTTTTGGCAAAAATCGGAGCCTGGGTTAAAGATAAGCTTCCTTTCTTTCCGAAATCGTTCATTAAACCCTGGATGATCGATCTTGCTGATGACAACTATATCCTCGATATTACCCGCGCTAAAAAACTCTTAGGCTGGGCTCCCAAACGTTCAGTAGAGGCAACGCTGCCGAAGATGATCGATGATTTAAAAAGCAATCCTGCTGCTTGGTACAAGGAGAACGGTCTCAAATGAACTGGAGAGGATTCATTAATGCAGCTTTCGGGGTTTGGCTAATCAGTAGTCCGTTTACCTTCGGCTATCATAGCGATCAGTTGATCTACAGCGATGTGATCTGTGGATTTTTGGCTATTTTCTTCGGATTATTGACCGTCCACTTTCGTTTATTTGCTTGGGCTACGGCTTTAGTAGGACTTTGGCTCCAATTAGCTCCGCTTGTCTTCTGGGCGCCGGAGGCCGCTTCCTATATCAATGATACTTTCATTGGGATGCTGCTACTGATTTTTTCTTTCATTATTCCAGATACCCCTGGCGCACAGGAAAGCAAAGGTGCTGAAGTTCCGCCCGGCTGGTCGTATAATCCCTCGTCTTATTTACAGCGCGTCCCTGTTATTTTTCTCAATATTGTGTGCTGGTTGATCGCCAGATACTTGGCCGCTTATCAGCTCGGATTTATCGATCATGTCTGGGATCCCTTTTTTGGTCATCAGACGGTCGATGTTTTGACTTCTAAAGTTTCACAGTCTTTCCCTGTTGCCGATGCCGGTTTAGGAGCAACTGCTTATTTGCTCGAAGCCTTGTTTGGTTTTGGAGCGACAAGACGATGGCATACGATGCCGTGGTTTGTGATGCTCTTCGGCATCTTAGCAATCCCCGTCAGCTGCATTAGCATCGTGTTAATCATCCTGCAGCCGACAGTTGTCGGAGCGTGGTGTGGTCTTTGTCTTATGACAGCCGTGCTGATGCTTATGATCATTCCACTGACTGTTGATGAAGTCTGTGCGACGCTTCAATTCATGAGACATTCAAGAAAGAAGGGGCATTCGCTTTGGAAAACTTTCTGGGGCGGCACTTCCATTGCAGAGGGTACAGATGATCCTCGGACACCACCTTTCGGAGCTTCTTACTTAAAACTTTTCAAAGCGATGTGCTGGGGAGTTACAATTCCTTGGAATCTCGCATTCTCAGCTGCGGTGGGAATATTTGCGATGTTTCAGGGAGATTTTATCCCCGGAGCTCTCATCACCGTCTTTTCAGTAATCTCGTGGGGTGAAGTCACCCGCATATTCCGTTATGCCATTGTCCCTTTGGGGGTGTGGCTTGTCTTTTTAAATCCCATCTTGGGATTGATCGCCATTGCGCTTTCTTTCCGCAAAGGACCCATCAAAGAGAAATATGGAACCTTTAAACCTTAGACATGCGCATGCGTAATTTCCCAGAAACCTTTTTTATCCGAACCTTTTCGACGCAAAAATCCTTGCGCCTTAAGTTGTTGAATGTTCCTTCTTATTGTACTACGGTCTTTTTCAAGTTTCACAAAAAGCTCTTCATAAGAAATAGAAGGATCTTGCCTCAAAATTTCTAAAATTTGCACCTGCAAATCAGATAAATAAATATTTACAGGGGCATTTACAGGGGCATTTACAGGGGCATTTACAGGGGCATTTACAGGGGCATTCACTCTTTCTATCACAGATGTAAAAAGACACCCATCATGGTCATCGATAAAATTTATTTTGGGCCATTCCTCTAGAGCCCGGCGCACACCTGTTCCAAGACCACGATACGGCAAAAGTCCCTTGGCAATGAAAGAAGTCAAAATAGGATTGCGTTGAATCGAATTTCCAGCCCGAATCTTTTCAACTGTCAAATGATCCGGAAGGCTGCCGGGACTAATAATTTCAACCCGATCGTCAAAAACAAAAATCCTAACAGGAGCAGAAATAAAATAATCCCGATGGATCAACGCGTTGACCAAAAGCTCTTCAAACACTGTTCGAGGAATCTCAGGCTCACCAATTGTGTTGACGCCTTTTTTTCCTTGCACCTTGCGCAGATTACGCAAAATAAATGCCAAAGCCCCTTGAAAAATTATGGAAAGAGACCCTTCGAAATCTTCGCTGTCCAAATATCGATGGCCTATTTTTATCCCGGGAAAGCAAACCGCTTTAACCACAAACTGCGGCTTATACAGCTGAGGTTTTTGGCCAAATAAAAGAAGTCCAGCTAAATTCAATCTTTTGCCTGTTACGAGTCCCATATTTTCAAGAAATCGAATTCTTTTCAGATGAGGTTTGGGTAATTTTTCATGATAAAATTTTTTAAGAAGTTCTGAGAGAAGCTTCAGATTTAAAGTCTCTATCCCAGCACGCGTGGGCACTTTGTCCGCATGGATAAGATCTGCTCCTTGAAAAAGACGCTGCAGCTCTTCTTTGGAGTTGACCCGTCTTTTATCCGCTCCTGCTTTTAACCAGATCACACCTTGATGGTCAAAATACGGTTTATCAATCCCTTCAGGAACTGTTAATACAATAACAACACGATGCGCACTAACAGCAATATTATCGGTTTGAATAGTTACAGGACTGCGCACATGCTGATTGGCAGCGTTACTAATGAGCTGATTGATGCGATGAACATCGTTACCCGAAAGACCTGTCAAAGCTCCCTGATTTGCGACACCAATAAAAATGCGACCGCCTCGAGAGTTGGAAAACGCGACAATTTCAGCTGCCAAAGAATCGATATTGCGAATATCTTCCTTGAATTGATGCCGACCATCTTCTCCCCTAGACACGATTTGTTGGAGCTTGCTTAAATCCATAGCATTAAGCCTGACAAAAGCTTTGCTTTCCTGCAAGAATTTTTATAAGACTAGAAGAAGTTTCTCAACATGGGAGATAGGTTTATAAATCTTGATTCAAATTATTTTTCTATTCACATCTACAATATCCATTAATTTATTCTGTTATTAATTATTATAGAATGATATAGTTTTTTCTTAATTTGATTGGAGAATTATTCTATGGCGATATTATTCACTGAAGCACTGGGTAGAGCCAGGAGCCAGTATATTAAAACCCTTGATTCATTGTCTCAATCCAAGGGCCCGCTGGAAAAGACAATCTCTGGAAAGATTAGTCGAATCTTTCAAGCCAGCATGCTGATAACCCCCTGTGTTCTTGTTTATAAATACCCTCTTTCTCCCGTGCAAGGAATAATATTTGCGGCCTTAGCTATAACTGTTTACGACTATGTCTTCCCCTATTTTGAGAATTCAAGATATCTTAAAAAAACAGAATCTACTCCCCAAGAACTCGTACAAAAGCTCATAGCACAAGATAATCTTCTAAAGAATAAATTTTCTGTCTGCCTTTCAGGCCCTATTGCTGAAGAAGTGTTATTTAGAGGAATCTTACAATCGGTTCTTACTAAGTTAGGCCAGCTGATTTTCATCGGATCTCCTGAATGGGTTACTCCAAGCTTTTCAATTGTCACAACGGCGGCACTTTTTGCAATAGCTCATGCTCCGAATGTTGAAAACAATAAATATAGGGAAATAGTTCAAGCTAGTTTCGGAGGGCTTTTGATCGGAGCAGCAAGCGAACAATTCGGATTTGCAACGGGGACCTTTACCCATATCTTTATCAATAGTTGGGGATATAACTCCATTTGGCGGCATTCATTAGCCTGTACGCAAAGAAAAATACAGAACCTTTAAACCTTATCTTAAACAAGGCGTCAACAGTCAGTTGACGATCGACAAGGCCCAGGAAATTCTGAGGAAGTCATTATATTCAGGAACCTAAAATTCTTAATTTTATTGACTTCAAAAAACCTCTTGTCATACGTTTCTTTCTTTTTTAAAAGGAAAGGTTCAGATGAAAGTTCTGAGATTTTTATGTCTATTCATCATTTTTACAATGCGAAATATTTCAGCCGACGATTTTAACGAAGCGGCATTTCTTGTCCCCTCAAATGGGAATGAGTGGCAAGAGCAAAAACTATTTTTCCAAAAAAATGGATACCTCTGGATTAAAGACTTCTTTTCTGAAGAACAGGTCGCTCTTATTCAAAGCTGGGCACACGATATTAATCAGTCAGCGCAAAGCCTCTTAAAGTTGACTCAGAATAACGGACCTTCGCTGAAATATCTTCAACAGACGATTCCGGGATCGCTCATTGTCGTCCCTGAATCTAACGATCCATCTCAAGTGTGCCGGGCTGAAGACCTCCTTTCGTGTTATCCTGATCTCTATGACTTTACCTTAAGCTCTGTTACAGTTTTTATCGTCCGTCTCTTAGAAGAACCTTACGTGCTATTTAAAGATAAGCTCAATTTTAAATGGCCCGGTGGCGGCGCTTTTCTTCCCCATCAAGATTTTCCCGCATATGAACCTTTTGCTCCTCGAGAACACGTGACTGTTATGATTTCTGTCGATCCAGCGACTCTTGAGAATGGTTGTCTCCACGTCGCTAAAAATTGGCAAAAAACTTTTCTAGGAGATCCCGTTATCGATCCCGAGCATTTGGAGATGGGACGCGCTGTTCTTCCCTACAATGAAGGAGGAAAAGGACATGGATCAATCCAGGCCCAGTACGCTGAAAAGATGACCTGGCACCCTCTTGAGACCTCACCACGGGATCTAGTCCTGATCAATTCTTTCGTCCCGCACTATTCAGAACCCAACAAAAGTCAGAATTCCCGGCGCGCCATGTTTTTTACACACAATCGTCTAGAGGAGGGAGAGTTCAGAAGCACCTATTATCGAACAAAGCGGCAAGATCCGGACAATCCTGTCTTTCACTTTGCAACTCCCACCAAGGCAAGAACCAAGTAATTTCATTTGCGCTCAAGTCATCCTTCTATTGAAAAAATTGACTCTCTGCTCTAGATAGAGATTATGACCGCTGAGCGCAAGCACGACCTCCAAGCCGCCATCCTGCGAGAAAGCAAAAAATTTGAGCAGAACTATCTATGGATCGAAGAACATCTTCCTCCTAGTTTTTTTGAAGATGCAGATTCGGAGACGATCATTTTAGTGGCCCATAGTCTGATGGACTTGGACGTGCAGGACTACTTCTCGCATATCCATTTCAAAAACAAAGCTATTGCCTTATGTCTGGATAGCCCCGATGCGGACCTTCAAATTCTGAAGCACTATCGAAATCGCGGCATCAAAAACTACCGGACCTTTGTCTCGAATGTCCCTCCCCCTTTCATGGGCATCTCGGCCAACTTACGTGTCGCCATCATTTATTTTACAGAGATCCAAGAAGAGGCAGAAAAAGAACGTCTACCCGAAGAGAAGTTCAAAGAAATCTACTCTCAAGTCAAACAACGCAATCCGAATGTGACTGAAGGCGAGTTTTCTAAACTCCTAGAGACCATGAACGCTCGTTTTTTACGCTCGCTGACTAAAGAACGACTGATTCTGGCTTTCGATGTTTTATTCCGGGCAAAGCTGCGAGATCCCTGCCAAATAGAAGTTGTGCGCAATGAAGATTGGGCACAAAAAAAAGATACTCCTTCTTTGCAGATCGTTTTAGCCTGGAGAAATGTCCCTAAGTTCGATTTTCTCTATCGACTCACACGGGTGATTTATCGGCATGGCCTCGCTCTCAAGAGAATGGCTGCGACATATGTTGACCCTTACAGCCGCAATAACGTCCTCGTGATGTCACTAGGATTACATGGAGCGGAAGGGAAAGCTGCGTGGGAAGAAACCGACATCGAAGACTTTCTCCAAGAGCTTCTCACGGTCAAATATTTTCCAGGACAAGAAGCCATCGAAACGACCTTTGTCGATCATAAGCTTGTGCGAGGCAATATTGGCAATCTTATCAAGACCATGGTCCATTTTATCCATCAAGTTCTTGTGCATGCCGATCCTAATCTCTATTCTTTTTCCAATATCGAAGAAGGGCTTTTGCGCCATCCCGAGCTGACGGTGATGCTGACCCAAGCTTTTGAGGCTAAGTTCGATCCTGAAAAACACGACTTGAATGTCTATAACCAGATCAAAAATAATTTCCTTTCCCTCGTTGATAAAATCGACACCAGCCAAGAGGCCAATGACATCCGCCGTAAAAACATCTTGAAGCAAGGGATGAACTTTGTTGAGTACATGCTCAAGACCAATTTCTACCGACATAATAAAACAGCTTTTTCATTCCGTCTGGATCCGCGCTATCTCGATAATGTCCCCTATAACCGGATCGAAAAATTTCCTGAGCTTCCCTACGCCGTTTTTTTCATGAAAGGGATGTATTTTATCGGTTTTCATATCCGGTTCAGAGATTTAGCCCGCGGAGGACTCAGAACAGTTTATCCCGATCGGATCGAGCAATTACTAGCAGAACGGAACAACGTTTTTGCCGAATGTTATAACCTGGCCTATACACAACAGAAAAAAAATAAAGACATCCCCGAAGGCGGCGCTAAAGGCGTCATTCTATTAGAGCCGTATGAAAGGCTCCAGGCTGAAGCAGAAATTTATCAATATGAACTTAAAACAGCCGGTATATCTGCGAAAGAGACCGAAGAAAAACTCAAAAATTATCATCAAGAACAAAAACTCGAATACCTCTATCAATCCCAGCGATCTTATATCGAGAGTTTCGTAACCATCCTCAACTGCGACCCCGATGGAAAATTAAGAGCTAAGCACATCGTCGATTATTATAAAAAACCAGAATATATCTATCTCGGTCCCGATGAGAACCTGCATAACGAGATGATCGTTTGGATCTCCAATTATGCGAAATACTACCATTACAAGCCTGGCACCTCCTTTATGTCGAGCAAGCCTGGCGCAGGTATCAATCATAAAGAATATGGAGTGACTTCACGCGGCGTGAATATCTACATGGAAGAAGTCTTAAAATTCTTAGGTATCGACCCTAAGAAAGACCCCTTCACAGTGAAGATGACGGGTGGGCCTGATGGAGATGTCGCCGGCAATGAAATGTACAATCTCTACACCTTCTATCCTAAAACCGCCAAGCTCCTGGCAACGATCGATGTTTCTGGAACCATCTTTGATCCTCAAGGACTCGATCTCGCCATCATTGCTCAGCTTTTTAAAGAAGGGAAACCGATCCGATTTTATCCCGCAGAAAAACTTTCCGAGGGAGGATTCCTTCTCGATACGAAGACGCGCCGCGAACAGAGCGCCTATGCCCAGCAGACCCTCCTGCAACGCATGCAAGGAGGCAAAGTCGTCCAAGAATGGATATCGGGCAATGAGATGAACCACATTCTTCGCACGCATGTCCATCAAGTGAAGGCAGATATTTTTATTCCCGGGGGAGGACGCCCTCGTACCTTGAATGAAAATAATTACAGAGATTTTTTAGATGAGTCTGGAAAACCCACCTCCAAAGCGATAATCGAGGGTGGAAATCTCTATCTGACGCCTGCTGCCCGGCGGGCTTTGGAAAAACTCGGCGTCATCGTCATCAAAGACAGCTCAGCCAATAAAGGTGGTGTGATTTGCTCTTCTTTTGAAGTGCTGGCAGGCCTGACGCTCACTGAAGAAGAGTTTATGAAAGAAAAGCCTGCGCTTGTGCATGATATTTTAGCGATTATTGAAGCCCGTTCCCGCGATGAGGCACGTGTCCTTTTGGCCTCCCATGGCCAGGCTTTTCTGACCGATGTCTCAGAATGGATCTCCGAGAGGATCAATGCCTACACCGATGAACTCATGGCCTATTTAACGCTGAAGACCCTTTCCAATGATCCGAATGATCCATTGATTAAATGTCTATTGAACTATTGTCCGCCGACTTTAAGAAACAATTACCGAGACCGCATTTTGAAAGAAGTCCCTGACATGCACAAAAAAGCGATCATCGCCTGCTTCTTAGCCCAGCGTCTTGTTTATAAAAAAGGGCTGTCGTGGTCGCCCTCGATTGTCGATGTGCTTCCGTTGATTGTGAACGACCCCGTGATCACGGGGCCTTAATCACTAAAGATCTTCCTTCTCCCGAACCTTTCTGGATTCGAAGCATCCTATCAGCAAACTTAAAAGCCCTGCGATGAAGCTAAAAAGACTGAATGTTTTAGAAGCTGAAGCTTTAAGAGGTGCAGCTTCAGATAAGGGCGCAAGCTTGAGCTTGCTGCGGATATTCGCATCAATTTGAGAAAGCTCTGCAAAATTAAAGTTAGCCGGATAAGTGATCTTATATTGATCCCCATGTTTTGTCATGTGGACCAGCGAGACTGTCCCCTTGGCAAAACTACTGTCTATAGAGCCTTTTAAAAAACAGTCTTCTGTTTCAACGGTAGGGTTACCCTTCAAAGATTGACCTGCGACTTCAATGGTTAGCTGAGTTGTAGCGTTTTCGACAACCCATGTCGATATAGCAAAGGGCTTGGCCCATGAGCAATGGGTATGATCTAATTTTTCTACGTTGACCTGATACTCAATCGTGCAGACTAACTTCTTGACTTGGTCGGACTTCAGCTGGGACGCCGCCTTTGAGACAAAGCGGTCGATATTCGCTGCTAATTGTGGACCTATTGGATTAACTACAGACATACTATCTCCTTATTATGATTATTATTTAAATAATTATTATACCATAATAATTCTTATAATTAAACTAATAATTACCTAATAATAATGTTGCTAACTTCATCAATTTTTAACACAACCGTCTAATTATTAATGGTTTAATTCTATTTTTTAGCAGTTGATGTAATCGATCGCTAAAAATGCTTGCGTAATCTTTATAGCTCCGTTATAATCAAGAACATGAAAAGTTTAATCCCCCGAAAACCCCCTAAGGATAAGCGTGAGAAGTGGGTCCTTCTTGGACTCATCGAGCTTTATTTAGAGACCGGCAAACCGGTTGGCTCTAATACCTTGAGAGAGAACGGGTTCGACTCTTTAAGTTCTGCAACTATCCGCAACTATTTCGCCAAACTTGAAGAAGAAGGCTATCTGAAACAACAACATTCCTCTGGCGGCCGGATCCCTACCCCCTTAGCTTATCAGCTTTATGCTGAGACCCATCTGAAGTCCCCTTTATTAGATGAAAAGGAAAATAAACTCCTCCGTCACGAGATGCAAAAAGAGACACGAGAGCTTGCCGGTTATCTACAATCGGTCGCAGAAGTGCTCAGCGAAGCGACATGCTGCGCTGTTTTTCTTTCGGCACCTCGTTTTGACCACGACTTCGTCCTTGATATTAAGCTGGTTAGCGTCGACTCTCATCGATGCCTCTGCGTCATTATCACTGATTTTGGACAAGTGTTGACGGAACTCCTCTATGCAGACAAAAAGATGAGCAGTTTCACCTTGAAACGATTGGAGCATTTTTTCCGTTGGAGATTGACAGGGTTGGACAAACCGACTCTTTCCCCGGAAGAAGAAAATTTGGCGACCCGTTTTTATAACGAGGTCATGATGCGCCATCTTGTTGGAAGCAACCATTTCACCGCGGAAGATATCTATAAGACAGGCTTTTCTAAACTGCTGGCCTATGCCGATTTTAATGATGCGACTGCCCTGGCAGATGGCCTTGGACTCTTTGAAAACGAGGAAGCCCTCCGCACTCTCTTAAGAGAATGCGCAAAGGCTGGAGATTTAAGCTGCTGGATCGGCGGAAATCTGCAAGCTTGTTCCGCACTCGCAATCCCCTACCGCATCAATCGGAGCATTGCAGGATCGATCGCCATTTTAGGGCCTAACCGCATTCCTTACCGAAAATTATTTGGCATTTTAGAGACTGCCTCAGCAGCGATTAGCGACTCGCTGACCCGCAGCTTGCACAAATTTAAAATCAGCTTCAGACATCCTGAAGCGTCTTCCTCTGAATACCTATTACTGGAGAATAAAAAATGACCGAAGAACAAACAAATATAGAACCATCTCCAACTCCTGCGGCTGAAGAGACGATCGACTATAAAGATAAATATCTACGCCTTTTGGCCGATGTCGAAAATGCCCGGAAACGGATGCAGAAAGAAAAACAAGAGATGGTCCGTTTTGGAATCGAAAATATCCTCGGAGAAGTCTTAGGACCGATGGACAATTTAGAAAACGCTCTTAAACATGCAGAAAATTTATCGGGTGAACTACGGAATTGGGCGCTGGGGTTCCAAATGATCCTGGCTCAATTTAAAGATGTACTCACTCAAAATGGCGTTGCTTCCTTTGTTTCAGAAGGACAGCGTTTTGACCCTGCAAAACACGAAGCCGTTGAAATGGAAGAGACCTCTGACCATCCCGAAGGCACGATCTTGAAAGAATTCGTTAAAGGCTACAGCCGCGGAGACCATGTGATCCGTCCCGCCCGTGTCAGGGTCGCCAAAAAATTAACAATAAAAGAAGAAGGAGAAAATCATGACAACCAAGAAGAGAAGTAAAATCATAGGAATCGACTTAGGGACCACCAACTCTTGCGTGGCCATTATGGAAGGCGGAACGCCTGTTGTCATTCCTAATGCAGAAGGAGGACGTACAACTCCCTCCGTCGTCGGCTATAAGAATGATGAACGCGTTGTCGGCGTCCCTGCAAAACGTCAAGCTGTGATGAACCCTGAGCGCACGATTTCATCTGCAAAGCGTTTCATTGGCCGTAAGTTCAGCGAAGTCCAAGACGAGATTAAATCGGTGCCTTATAAAGTCACAAAAAACGGTAACGGCGATGTCGTTTTTGACATCGACGGCAAACTCGTGACGCCTGAAGAAGTTGCAGCTCAAGTCCTCATCAAGATGAAAGAAACAGCTGAAGCGTACCTCGGTGAAAAAGTCACAGAAGCCGTGATCACAGTTCCTGCTTATTTCAATGACTCTCAGCGTCAATCGACTAAAGACGCAGGACGGATTGCCGGACTCGATGTCAAACGGATCATCCCGGAACCGACTGCTGCTGCACTTGCCTATGGATTCGATAAAGGCCATGACAAGAAAATCGCCGTGTTCGACTTAGGTGGAGGAACTTTCGACGTCTCTATCCTCGAGATTGGCGATGGAGTTTTTGAAGTGCTTGCCACCAATGGCGATACCCATCTCGGCGGTGATGACTTTGATATCTTGATCCTCAATTGGATGCTCGAAGAGTTCAAGAAAGAAAACGGCATCGACTTAAGCAAAGACAAAATGGCGCTTCAACGCCTCCGCGATGCAGCTGAAAAAGCTAAAATCGAGCTTTCAGGAACACAATCAACAGATATCAACCAACCGTTCATCACCGTGGATGCGACAGGTCCTAAACACTTGGCCCTGACACTGACTCGAGCAAAACTCGAATCTCTCGTCCATAACTTGATCGAGCGTACAGTAGAGCCTTGCCAAAAAGCTCTGAAAGACGCTGGACTTTCTAAAGACCAGATCAACGAAGTGATCTTGGTCGGCGGTATGACCCGTATGCCTTCTGTAGAAAGAAAAGTGAAAGAGATCTTTGGAAGAGAGCCGCATAAAGGTGTAAATCCTGACGAAGTCGTGGCGATCGGCGCTGCGATCCAAGGCGCTGTCTTAGCCGGCGAAGTGAAAGACATCCTTCTGCTCGACGTCATTCCTCTGACCTTAGGAATTGAGACCTTCGGCGGAGTCTTGACACCGATTGTTGAAAGAAACACAACGATCCCGACTCAGAAGAAACAAGTCTTTTCAACAGCTGCGGATAATCAGCCTGCTGTCACCATCGTCGTTCTCCAAGGAGAGCGCAAGATGGCTAAAGACAATAAAGAGATCGGCCGCTTTGACCTGACCGATATCCCTCCTGCAGCCCGTGGAATGCCACAAATTGAAGTTGCTTTTGACATCGATGCCGATGGTATTTTGCATGTCTCTGCCAAAGACCTCCAAACAGGTAAAGAACAGAAGATCCGTATTGAAGCGAAATCTGGTCTGACTGAAGCTGAGATCAAGAGAATGCTGCAAGATGCTGAAGAGCACGCGGAAGAAGACAAACAGCGCAAAGCTGAAGTCGAGACCCGCAATGAAGCCGACGCTTTAGCTTTCCGTGCCCAAAAAGCACTGACAGACTACAAAGACAAGGTTCCAGCTAGCCTAGCTAGCGACATCCAAAGCCGTATCGATGCCGTCAAAAAAGCCCTGGAAGGTACGGATCTCGACCGTATCAAGCAAGCTTCTGATGAGTTAAACACTTATATGCAGAAGATTGGCGAAGCGATGCAGCATCAGCAACAGCAGCAAGGGCCTAGTGCAGAACCTTCTGCTTCTAAAGATAAACCTGACATTGAAGAAGCCGAAGTCGAAATCCTCGATGATGAAGATAAGAAGAAATAAGCTTCTGTGTTTGAATAACAAACCCTTTCCTGAGTGATCAGGAAAGGGTTTTTCTTTATCCGCTCGCAGCCGGATTATTCGATAAGAGAAAATGGGAAGTGACCTGTTCCGGTGGATCTATCGTCAGCACTGGTTTGCCGCCAAAAGACTGCACTCTCAAAAATTTAGAGACTCCATATCCCGGTATTTCATTATGGAGGCCATCAAAAGAATCAAAATGTATTTCCCAGTTACCTTTTGATTCGTCAATGATTATAGATTCTCCCCACTTCAAAAAATGTTCCTCTTTCGTCTTTTCAACCACAGGATAAGATTGTGAAATCGTTGCCGAAATATTAAATATTATTTTTCCGCAATGATTATAGTTCTTATGGCCGATACTATACCGGCGAGTTGTGACATGATAGGTAGCCTGTTCAGAAGTAACTTGATGAAGTTCCCATTTACTACGTTCTCCTTTATTTTCTAGGATATTAAAGTGAACAGTTCCTGGAACAATCTTCCATCCTGCTTTTGTCTTCAGAGTATGGATTCTGTTTATAATACTCCTACCTTCTCCCCCATTGCTATCACGAGAATTTTGTATAATATTAGGAGATTTGATCACCTCATGCTTTTCCTCCATCCTGAGTTTTGTATAGTGAATGGTGATCCTTCCAGGAAATTCAGGCAAAAGATAAATCGATCCTTGATAGTGATAAGAAGTTTCTGAAGGTAAAACGTAAGACAATAAAGAAGTAGATTCAAAAGGAATTTCAACATCAAAACTAGCCTTTCTTATCCCATGCACAGAATTACCTCCCAATGGAAATAAATCATGCAGAGGCACAGAAAATCTAATCTCGGGTTGATTGCTAATCGAGTGATATGTTCTTTCATTAAAATGAAGAGTGGGTGTTGTCTTCGATTCAGGAAGAGCGGGGAATTTTCCCACACATTTAATCAGAATATCTGCATGTCTGGTAGGTGCAACAAAGACAGGAAAAAAGGCCGTCAGGATGGGTTTATCGCTGACAAAAGGCAAACTATGGACAGTTGCTCTCGCTGCATAGGCTAGTTCCTGCATTTGAGGACTGAGGAGCTCCCTTGTGCAATGATGAACCATTTTGTCCACGGTTGCTAAAATAGCCTGAGCTTTTTTATCGACCTTTTCAACCGTTAAGTTCATCTCTGTTTCGTAAATATTCTTAAGGCCTTGCAGAGATAGATCGACATGATTAAAAAACTCAATCTGTTGAAGTGTTAATCCCGAAAAGCCATCTGCCATTAAAGACTTAGATCTTTCATGAGCAGTAGCCATCAATTTTTCAATGGCTACGCCGAGTTTATCAACTTTTTTGTTAAAAAAATAGCCGTCAATGGCTCCTTCTACCACACCGGCTGTCGCCGCAATCCCTACTTCTACTACCATGTTTTTTACCCTTTTTGAAAAAATTTCTTTCCAATTTTAAATTTTCCCTTGATAAAAAACTAATATTTTTAAATTTGACAAATCCTGTCAGGAAGGATTTGTCATTGTAGAAACTATGCGACGTAGATTTGCTGTCTAAAGGTGGTTACGATTTGCTGAAGAGCTTGAGCGTTTGTGGCTATTGCTTCTTCGAGAAGGCGTTCTTTTACTAAACGATGTTGTTCAATTGATGCGGAACATTTCTGATGGATTTCTAAAGTCCTGCTAGCAAGATCGGTTGATGCCGAATTGTATGCAGTTTCAGCGAGCGCTTTTTTTGTCTTTGTCAAGACAAGTTGTGCCGCGCTGTCTGGAATTAGTGATTCTTGTTCATCCCGCGCGCCAATCTTTTGTTCACGATCAGAAGTGAGTTGCTGAATTGTGGCTCTAAGCAGTTGTATTGCGGTAGGTAGAGTTTGAAGTTCCAAATCTAAGTTTCTCCATTTACTTGCTACTTGAGAAGCTTGACTTTCATTTGCGCGCAATTGTGTAAGTTCCTTTTGAGTTTCTACATTTGAGACGATATTATTAACATACCTTTGTTGTTGTTGGATCAAAGATAGAAGTTGTTTGTGGCGAGTTTTGAGAGGATCGATGGGGTCTTGATCGATGAGAGTTTGTAGCTCTGCACAACGTTTTTCATTTTTTTCGATTGTTTCAATTGTTTTTAACTGCTTCTCTGCCTCTGCACGATCTTTTTTAGCTTGTTCAGCTGCTGGAAGCCCTGTGACAGGTTTTTTGAGATGATCTATTTTTTCTTGAAGGGTTTTTTTAGTTTCAGCTAAATTAGAGAGTGCAACTTTTCCTTCTAATTCTTTATATGCTTTTTGAACGATCTTTTGAATGGCATTTATTTCTTGTTGAAGCCCTTCGATTTTCTGAATCTTCTCATTCAATTCTTTCTCTTCAAGTTCGAGTTTTTTGAGCTCTGCCTCGCCCTGTCTTTTTAAAGGACCTGCCTGAGTTTGGACTGCAACCTCTGCATTCTGTAACGCTGCTTTTGCTTGCTGAGCTAGCGCTTCATTTGCTGAATAATAGCTTGTAACCTTTAAGGCTATAAGCTGCTGTTGTCTATCTTCTAAGCTTTTCATAGATATCCGTTTATCAGCGATTGTAGCTGCAGAAGCATCTATTGATTGCTGGTATACTGGAATTCCTTCTACCAAAGCATTATGCGCAGCATTTCTTTTCAGCCAAGCTTGATACGTTGCATTTTTTTCTCTCTCTCTTCGAGGAAGATCGATGCTAGTTTCAACGGAAATAATATCCTTTTTTGCCTGATCTTCACAGCCTTTGATGATTGCCTTATATTCAGCTTCATGGACTGTCAGCCAGTCTTTATATCTTGTCTTTTCTGCGACTACTGTCACTTGAGCTGTTTTAATTTTTTGGTCCAAAGACATCGAAAGGCAGAATTCATTGATGATTTGGACATAGTTCGCAATGCCTTTATCAAAGGAGTTATGCAAATAACTGTTGGCGTTTGTATCCACAAAACGATGGATCAAATCCTTCACTTGAGAAAATTCAAGCAATCCTTGTTTAAATACAAAAGAGCCATAAGTATCGATCAGTGTTGTCCACTTTGTAATAGGCTTAATTTTTTCGGCCAATCTACCTACAAAATTCCCATCTGAAGCTGTGAGGACTTGTGCAGCAAAAAGATCTGCATAAAGCGTTATAACATCTTTGATCGTTAAATTTTGCGTTTCTGCGACGGCTTTTGGAGTCCAATCTCGAGGGGAAAAGAAACGGCCAATACTTGCAAGAAAACCTTCTTTATCAGTGGCAAGAACGTCTTTGATTGACATCGCATTCCATCGTACCCACAACGTGTTTTTAATAATGGGGTCTGTGATCACCATGATATCTCGGTCATTTTTATAATCAGCATGGATAAGATCAACATATGAGAGTCTGAGGAAGTGCTTTTGGAGTTTAGTGGGATCCCCGATAGACTGAAATATAATGGCCTCGATTCCATTCCTTTCTCGAAATTGTAGATAAGTTAGAGAATCTGTCTCTAGTGCATTCATTTCATACGCTAGAACTCTAGAGTTGATAGATTTAACAGCAGCATCTCCGAAACGTTCCATCACGTCACCAAAAGTTGTTTTGGTGTTTATCAATCCTAAGTTTCGATCGACGACATGATTAGAAAAGCTCACGCAGAGAAAGTCTTTGACGCTTTTCATGTTAATAAAACTTATTGCCTCAGCACCATTTCTATCTTCAAATATAATATAGGACTGTACCCCTTCGCGATTGGCGATATCTTGAAAGAGGGGCTGGGTGATCACCTCTCCAAAAGCTTTCAATTCAGTTGCATGCTCGCGTTTGAGTTGTAGGACACCGACTTTACTTTCCTTAATATCGACAGAGAAGCCAGGGAATAGACGCTCTAAGTTCCACTCGGTAAGATATTGAAGACTTTCCGTACCGTGGTCTTGAATAAACTGTTGATATGAGACAGGAGTGATTTCTTGCAAACTTAGAGCTGCGCGATTAACAATCAGTTTCTTGAGAGCCAATTCATGTTCTTTAGTTCCATTAGATAACAAGAACTTGAATGCTCTCTCATTAACAAGAGTCTTGACGTTGATTTCAGTTGTAGGGTCTTGGATGTAAGCGATATATTTTTCTTTCAAAATCTCTTTTGTTTTCTCTTCAAGAGGCAAATCAAAAATGCGATCCGTTTGCACTTCCATGAACTCTTTAAAAGAATTTTTTTGAGCTGAATACCGAATCCATTGGTTCAATTCTTCATTGGAGATCACAAAAGGGCTAGGATATTTTCCGCGTAGTTTTATAAAAGAAGCGGCTTCAATTTGTGTTTCGGTTTTGGTCGTTTGCTTAAAAGAAGCAGCTTCGATTTCTTTTTCGACATTAGCCCTTTGCTTAAGCAATTGAGTAGGATTTACGTCTAATCTGTTGAAAAACCAAAACACGATTCCGCCTACTGCTGATACAATCGTCACGATTCTTAAAGCAAAGCATGTATTAATGATCATATCAGGGCTTGCTGTCATACGCGTAGCAGCTAAATATCTGCCGGCTCCTGAGATAACACTCATAATGACCAAGGATTTTCCCGCACGTCTGCTTATTTTATGAACTGCGGATTCGACCGGTCCAGAGAGTTGGGTCCAATTAATAACAGGCTTTGAGGGAACAATGGGATCAAGATCTAAAAAAGAAGGAGGAGGGGCTAAAGGAGAAGAGAATTGTGTAGCTGTTTTTTTTAAAACATCAAATTCTGTAGCCATTGTAAAAACTCCTTATCTTTTCAAGAATTATATCCTAGGAAATAGTATAAAGAAAGATTCAAATGATGCTTATTAACAATGAAAATAAAAAATATTATTTACATTTTTATTCATTCAAAAAATCTTTTTCACATCTCCAATAAAAAACCCTTTCCCGGTTTCCCAGGAAAGGGTTTTAGTTTTCACTGACAACAGTTAATTACTGTTGAACAGTTGCCTTGGTCATCGCTGGTTCTGCAGCAGGAGCAGCAGCTTTAGTAGCTTGCTCTTTCTCTGTAGTCAGCTTGTTATAAAGCTTACCGAGAGACTTCGCACTGTAGATCCAAGTGAAGATGATCAAGAAAAGGATCGCGGCCACATAAGGAGTGATCACAGCAATCGATCCCATGACAATGATCAACCCTTGGTTGATCAAAGCACCACCGGATTTACCCAGACGGGCTCCGACGACGTCGATTGCAGCTTTTCCTTTAACCTTCGATTCTTGATCGAGCGGAACGTAGGCCATCTCTTTGGTCGGATCGAACAGAGAATACTTCGTCGACTTACTCATGATATTTTGAGCCTGTCCAAAAAGAACAGCTAAAATAAGAGGAGAAGTTCCGAACATCGAAATGAATCCAGCAAGCGATTCTCTGAAGATGATGAAGGAGAAGAACCCTATACCCGTAACCAAAAGAACGATCGGCGTTACAAGGGCGCCTTTAGTCCAGCCGAAGCGGCGAATGACGTTACCACCGACGAACAGCATCATAAAGAGAGTCACGGCACCGGTCAGTGTCGAGAAGTTGCCCATGAAGGCGCTGTACTCGTTAATATTGCCTTGAACCATGAGCTTGATCTGATCTTTCCAGGTGACTTCGACGAGCTGGATCGCAATTCCATAAGAAAGGACGATCAGGGCCAGAAGACGGATGTATCTTGAGCCAGCTAAGAATTTAAAGCTCTCTCCCAAGGACATTTTAGGCTTCTCTTTCTTCACTTTTTGCTGTTCTGCAGGGTCATAGAATTTAGTGTCTGTCAAAACATTTTTATTCATCCACCAGTAAATTCCCATAATGCACAAGGCTGATACGACGACCATGCCTGTGAGGTAGTTTAAGGTGACTCCAAAAGCATCAACGCCCGGAGCTAGTTTTAAGTGGATGCGTGAGAAGTAAACAATCAACGGGCCTGAGATCAACATCGCCAGGTTACCGCCGAGTCCAAAAATGTTGTAGAAGCGCTTAGCTTCGGAAGTACGGGTTGTATCGTTGGCAAATCCCCAGAAAAGGAGAGAAAGGGCCACGCTACCCCATAGCTCAGACATGATATAAAACAGCGCAAAGGTCCAGTTGCGGATGTTGGCTACCAGTCCTTTAAATCCTTGTGGCAGATAGGCTTGCAATTGATCGGCCAGCCCCGTAGGATGTAAAACATCGCGGTTAGGATAAAGGAATAGAGCAAAGATCGCAAAGAATCCCATGAAGATACCGATCATGGTATAAAAAAGTTTTGGTTTGCTAAAAATATTGCTCAACTTTGAATAGAACAACATAAAGATAATTGCAAAGGGCAAAACTCCCCATACTTTTAAGAATGGAATCGCTTCGGCTCCGGAACCTGGAGCTGTTACTATTAAAGAATCCTTTGTATCTCTTAAAATGGTATAATTAAAATTAATAAAGAAAAATAAGAGAGCCATAGGAATAAATTTTTTAAGTTCCCATGTATGGATCGGCCATAAAAAAGACCTCCATTTCCCAAATTTGGGTGTTTGATTCGTTGCTGTAGACATCTATGTTTCCTCTGGTGTTATAAAACTCTCCCCTTAAGGCACCTAAAAACATTGGGAACCTTCTTAGGGAGGATGATTAAAAATTCTCTCAAGAGACTAGTATTTTAGCATATTTCTTTGTTTTTTCAAGAGATAAATCATATTTTGTGAATTTCCCCATCTTAATAATTCATCAACAGGGATCGATGAGAACATCAGAAAAGTAAAATAAATTGTTATCAGTTAAATAACAAAAAAAGTAAAAAAATAAATTATGCATTAAATAAAAAAGCCATCTAAAAAAATTATTTTAGATGGCTTTGAGAGTAAAGAAATTACTTTGTCAAATGATTGAAAAGCTCGCTATTTTGAATAACTTGCTGTGCATTCACAGATTCTACGAAAGCATTCCAGAGTTCTTGCTCGACACGATTATGACGTACGGAAGCAATGAGCTCTCTTTTGCAGGTAGCTAATGATCGTTTTGGGCTCAGAACAGCAATCATCTCTTTGTCTCCGGCAAGACGGGCAATATGGAGCATTCTTTCGAGTTGGTTGCGTGTAAAGGTGATTTGGTCACGGCGTTTACGGGAACCGCGAGCTGCACGTGTTTTTGGAGCAACCATGCCAGGGCGATCAGCATTAATAATAAATTTTTCGATCATCGCGCCTAATTCGCTAGGTTGTTTAGTTTTCATTTTCTTTAAAGTAAAATGATGCATGTAACCGCCGCTTGTCATCGGAATATAACGGCAAATGTCGTTTTCTCTTTTTGCGCCTACTTTCTTTATTGCACGAGCAATAACATCTTCAACCTCTTTAAGGTTTTTTGTTTTAGGCTCAACAGTTTCATGACTCATATCATTCTCCTTCTATAAATAGAGTTTTTTGTTTTTACGGCAGTTTATAAAAGTGATTATATTTTTGCAAGCACCTCTTTTAAATTAATTAAGTTAATTAGTGCATTCTCCAATGAGCGAAGGAATAAGCGGGTGTTTGCAAAAGTATGATCTGGATGCTTTGTTGCTGAAATTCGCTATAAATATCTCAAAAGATAGAGATGTTCCTGTTCATAATATTTTGTTTTTCGAGTAGAATACTTTAATCATGTGGTATTTTCTTTGTGTTTTTTTATTGTTTTCCTGCAGTGGATGTCAAAACTCCCCTTCTAAATTAGAAGAATGGATTCAACCGAGTGGAAAAGTAAAAGTTCTTTCTACAACAGCCATCATTGATGATATTGTTAGACAAGTCGGTGGGGAGCGAATTGCTCATTTAGCCTTAATCGAAGGAGCGATGGACCCCCATAGTTATGAGATTGTCAAAGGTGATGCTGAAAAACTCTCCTATGCACAGGTTATTTTTTATAATGGTCTCGGGTTAGAGCATGGAGCAAGTCTGAGATACCAACTCAAGCAGCATCCGAAAGCCATAGCTTTAGGAGATCAAATCCGCGAAAAAAATCCTAATGCAATTTTATTTGAGAAAGGACAGATCGATCCTCATATCTGGCTTGATATTTCGATTTGGGCAGAGATTATCGATCCTATTGTTCAAGCGTTGTCTGAAGTCGACCCCGATAGTAGGGAATATTTTCAAGCCAATGGCAAAAAGACTCTAGAAAACCTCTTAAACCTCGATGCTTCCTTGGTTCAAAAACTTCAGGAAGTTCCAGCAAAAAAGAGATATCTGGTCACCAGCCATGATGCATTCAATTATTTTACTCGCAGATATTTGCATGATGGACCCGATTGGAAAGATCGATTTTGCGCTCCTGAGGGACTAGCCCCTGATGGACAGCTCAGCTGCCAAGATATTCAGATGGTGATCGATTACTTGATCCGACATCAAGTCCCTATCGTTTTCCCAGAGTCCAGTGTCAGCCGCGATTCTCTAAAAAAAATCCTTTCAGTTTGCAACGAAAAAAAAATGGAAGTGAAAATCGCCGGCGCTGCTCTCTACTCGGACACTTTAGGACCTTCGGGATCTTATCAAGCTATGATGGAACATAACGTCAATGTACTCTACAAGGCATGGACACCATGAACATCATCGAAGTCGAACAACTCACCGTCAACTATGAAAAAACTTCTGTACTCTGGGATATCAATTTTGCGATTCCGGAGAAAAAAATTGTCGGGATTCTTGGGCCTAATGGAGCTGGAAAAAGCACCTTGCTCAAAGCCCTTTTAGGTCTTGTCAAACCTTTAAGCGGCCATATCACCTTCTTTGGAAAACCTCTCGCAGAAGTCCGGCAAAGAGTCGGTTATGTCCCCCAGCGGTCTTCTGTCGACTGGGATTTTCCTATCACGGCCTTCGACCTCGTCATGATGGGCCGTTACGGAAAAATGGGATTATTAAAATGGGCTTCTAAGGAAGACCGGGAAGCAACCAGAGCTGCACTGGAGCAAGTGGAGATGCTGGCTTTTGCAGACAGGCAGATCGGCCAATTGTCCGGAGGGCAGCAGCAGCGGCTTTTTATCGCCCGGGCTTTAGTTCAAGATGCCGATGTCTATCTTCTGGATGAACCATTTGCAGGAATCGACATGGCGACAGAAAAAACGCTTCTCAGCCTTTTCGAAGTTCTACGAAAACAAGGGAAAACGCTTCTGATCGTCCACCATAATCTAGCCTCAACGGAAAACTACTTTGACTGGCTGATCCTGCTCAATACCTGTCTGATCGCAACAGGGTCTGTCTCAGAAGTTTTTAATCAGCAAAATATCTGGAGAACTTTTGGACGCAGCAGCATCCTCTTGGATGAAGCGGTCATTAAGGCTAAAAATAAGACTTCGGGTTTACTGTGACGCCTCTCCTTGATTTTTTCACAGATCCCATCTTAAGACCTTCGACTGTCGGCAGCATGCTCATGTGCTTTGCGTCGGCTTTGGTCGGTGTCGTGGTCTTCCTACGGAAAAGGTCATTGATTGGAGAGACGCTCTCCCATGCCTCTTTTCCAGGCGTTGTGATAGGGGTATTCCTTTCGGCTCTTTTAATTCCTTTTTCCGATGAGTTAATTGCTCTGGCAATTTTATCTGGAGCTTTCCTCTTTGCTTTTTTAGGGTTGAAAGTTTTGAATTTTTTAGAAACCCGGCTTCAAGTCAAGGCCGATAGCGCTCTTTGCTTTGTTTTAGCCTCTTTTTTCGGCTTTGGTATTTTAATCGCCAGCAGACTTCAACAAAGCTATCCTCTTTGGTATAAGCAAGCCCTGACTTTTCTTTATGGACAAGCGGCCACGATGACAAATATGCATGTCATTATATATGGCTGCTTTGGCCTTGCTATCTTAGGATTCATTCTCTATTTCTTCCGTTACTTGGAAGCGGTGAATTTCGATCCCTCCTTCTCTGAAACCCTAGGGATTCGTTCCAAACGTTTGGACGACATGATGTTTTTCCTCATTGTCTTGGCCATTGTCGTCGGTATCCGCAGTGTGGGAGTCGTGCTGATGGCGGGCATGTTGATTGGGCCTGCGGTCGCAGCGCGCCCTTTGACTCATCAGCTTTCCCACCATTTTGCCTTGGCGGGAATTTTTGGAATTGTCAGCGGCTTTTTAGGCAATTATCTTTCCGTTGTGATTCCCCAAGAGATCTACCCAGGCACTTATTCGCTTCCAACAGGACCGATGATCTTGATGGTCTCTTCCCTCTTTTGTTTCTTAAGTTTACTTCTGGCTCCACGTAGCGGACTTATAACCCGTTATCTGCGGATGCGTCGTTTTAGTTTTAAATGCGCTGTCGAAAACGCCCTGAAATCTCTTTGGAAAGGAGAAAAAACTTCTTTTCCTTTTTTTATTCGGTGGCAATTAAAGCATAAACAGTGGATCGACAACCAAGGACATTTAACAGCTCGTGGTAAAGCGGCAGCAGAAAAAATCATTCGGCTTCATCGCCTGTGGGAAGTCTATTTAGTCGATTATATGGGACAGAAAGTGGAAAAAGTCCACCGGACTGCAGAAGAATTGGAACATTTAATGTCTCCTGACCTCGAACGGGAGCTGACAGAACTTTTGCATAATCCTCGACACGATCCTCACCATCAACCCATTCCTCCCTCTATGGAGACCCTATGAATCCTTATTGGGGACAAGATTTTTTGGGATTTTTTGCGGTCCTTTTTCAAAGACTGACAGGAAAGCTTCCTCTTGAGCACCTCGCCTCCGATGAAGTCCAACTTCTGGTTTTAATGGGAGTTGCGCTTTCGACGGTTCTTTTAGGAACATTTTTAACATTAAAAAAAATGACAATGATGGCTAATTCCCTGTCACACACGACCCTGTTGGGAATCGTCATCTGCTATCTCATCTTTTTGGCTCCTGGGGCTGATTTGAATGTTGATACCACCATTCTTTTTTTGGCAGCTCTTATTTCGGCCTTCTTAACGACCTTGTTGACAGAGCTAGCACGAGATCTTCTCAAACTTCAAGAAGATGCCGCTATTGGACTTGTCTTCACAACATTATTTGCCCTAGGAATTATTTTAGTCACGGTCTTCACTCGCAATAGCCATATCGGAGTTGAGGTAATTACAGGCAATGTCGATGCACTCCATTCCGAAGATATCTTCCTGGTCTGGGTGACTGCTTCGATTAATTTTGTCTTAATAGCCCTCTTCTTCCGTCAATGGGTCATGACCGCTTTCGATGAAAAACTTTCTTTCTCTTTAGGCATACCCACCCGCACCTTTCATTACCTGCTCATGTTTTTGACCGCGCTTACCTTGATTGCGGCCTTTAGGGCTGTCGGCGTTCTGCTGGTCTTATCGTTTCTTGTCGGACCGGCTTTGATTGCCCGTCAATGGACCCATCGCCTGATGCCTCTTCTAATATTAGGTATAGGATTTGGACTCTTCGCCTCTATCTTTGGAGTGGCGCTTTCAAGACATTTCTTGTCGGTTTATCATATGCCCCTTTCGACCGGGGGGCTAGTGGTGACCCTTATTTCTATCCTCTATCTTGCTTCTACTGTATTGACATTTAGGTCTTCACGGGGTTTAATAAGGCAATAATTTATGTTTATAAGTATTTTTTATTTAGCATTAGCGCTCCTAGGCTTGGGTTTTTTAATTTTTATCCATGAGCTCGGCCATTATTTAGTGGCACGCCATGTGGGGATGACGGTCGAAGTATTCTCGATCGGGTTTGGAACTCCGATCCGGCAATGGACTGTTCAAGGAGTCAAATGGCAGCTTTGCATGCTTCCCTTCGGCGGTTATGTACGCATTGCGGGGATGGATAAAAAAGGAAACTTGGAACCTCATCAAATTCCCGACGGATTCTACGGTAAAAAACCTATCGACCGGATTAAAGTCGCCTTAGCAGGCCCCTTAGTCAATATTGTTTTTGCCTTCATTGCTTTTTGCGGCATCTGGGCTTCTGGCGGACAGGAAAAACCTTTCCAGGAATACACCAATGTCATCGGGTATGTCGATCCGCAATCTAAACTCTATACGAATGGTGTTCGACCCGGCGATGAACTGACGACGCTCGATGGGAAATCTGTCGGAGGATATAAAGATCTTTTAATTTCATTAATCCTCGAAGAAAGGGCCGCTACACTGAAAGGGAATGAGATCGATTATTTTTCCGGACAAAAACAGCCCTTTTCAATCGTCTTGCCTGTTCCTACTTCATCCAAGCCTCCGATCGCTGAGCTAGGCATTATTCCAGCGCAATACCTGATCTTTGATAGTTTTTCCTCACCTGCTTCTCCTTTGCAAGGAACAGGGATTCAAAAAGGAGATCGCATTGTCTGGGTCGATGGAGACTTGATTTTCTCTGCGCAACAACTTTCGACAGTTTTGAACGATTCAAAATCCGTTCTGACATTCGAACGGAATGGACAGCTTCTTCTTTCCAAAGTCCCTCGCCTTAAAATCTCTGATCTCTGCTTAAACGGCGAGCAAAAAAATGAACTGGACGACTGGCAGCATGAGGCTGGTTTTAAATCGAAAGTTTCTGAACTTTTCTTTATCCCCTATCTCTTAAATCATCAAGGCGTCGTTGAGAAAAGCCTTTCTTTCATGGACTGCAACGCCGATAAAGTTCAACCTGTCACGGAAGCACGTCATCCCTTGGCCATTGTTCTCCAGCCGGGCGACCGGGTTGTCGCCGTTGATGGAGTTCCTATATCGAATAGCATTGATCTTTTGAAGAGCATCCAAAATCGGAACGCCTCTGTCATCGTTCAACGAGGGACAGATCCTGCTATTACTTCATGGAAAACCGCCGATTCTCTCTTCGCATCTTCCATTAAGCCTATTGCTTTGCAGCAGATCATCGTCAATATGGGATCTGCCCAACCTGTGACCACATCAGATAATTTTGTGCTTCTCCCTCCTATCAGCCTGAAGCCACTATCCCAGCTTGCACTTGATCCCAAGATGAAAGCTCAGCTCGATACAGAACTCGAAGCCAAGAAAAAAATGATCGAGAAAATCGAAAACGCTGAGCAGCGCGAGCAGCAAATGACCCTTCTCGAGCAATCTCAAAAAAGACTCATGCTCGGAGCTCAGCTGCGTGACAAGACCGTCGCTTATAATCCTTCCCCTTTTAAACTTTTCGTCGATGTTGTCCAACAAACGTGGAAAACTTTAACGAGCCTTATTACAGGATATTTAAGCCCTAAAGCATTAGCCGGGCCTGTCGGGATCGTACAAGCATTGCAGACCAGCTGGTCGCATGGAATCAAAGATGGCCTGTATTGGTTAGGATTTGTCAGTTTGAACTTGGCCTTTTTAAATCTTCTTCCCATCCCTGTCTTAGACGGAGGCCATGTTGTATTTGCCGCGTTTGAAGGGGTGACCAAAAAACACGTCAAGTCCAAGACCATGGAAAAGCTTATTCTTCCATTTGTGATCTTACTAGTGATTCTATTTGTCTATTTGACCTATCAAGATATCGTGAAACTTTTGCAGCGGTTATTCTAAACCGTCATCAGAAATCAACTAAGAAGTTTGGAACAGCTTTCTTTTTTTCATAGAAATAAAGATACCCTTTAGTCAAAGCATTTTTTATATCCGCTGATATTGCGGGTTTGACGTAAGCATCGCTTGTATACCACCACTTTTCTTCTGTCTCTTCACTATTCGCTATTGGGTGTTTTTTCTTTACTAGAGCGTGATAGTGGCCCCGTTCAATGTTATAACCCGAATGGACTACAACGGATTTCAATGCATATAGCTGACCTTTAATTTGTATTTCTTCCGGCATGTTAACAGAAAAATTTTTCTTTTGGGTTCTGCCATCCGCCGTATATTCAAACCGTTTGAGTTGAATAATGATCCGCTCAGGGGTTTCGATAAAAAATCTTTCCCTATCAGGATAGAACATTTTGGCTTTACCCTCACCATTTAGAAAAATTGTATATTCTGTTTTACTGTTAATCGGATTTCTAGAGTGGAGAGTATTATCTATTAATTTTTGACCGTCTGCACCCTCTGTAAGAGGGTCTTGGATTTTTAAAATACAGCAGGGCTCTGGAGGTGAAATGGTATTGTTTTGAGAATCAAGTTGAGTAAGTTGATCATTGGAATTTTCTGCTTCATCATGCTTTTTCTTAGCCCTCGCGATTATTATGGGATCTTGCTCCGGACATTCTGCCCAAAGTTGCTGATGTCTGAGGGTGAAGAAAACCTCAGGATAATCTTCTGGTAGAACATACTTGGCTAGGCAATGTAAAAACTCATCAACATCTTCTTGTGAACTCCCCTCTGCTCCTTGGAGAAGATTCCGTACATTGCCAATGGATGAAGAAATCCATCCCTGCAAAACCACAAAATCTTTCTTTTCACTCACAGCCTTTTCATACCCTTTGATAAGCGTTAAATAGGCTTCGAACCCTAACAACTCTTTTGCAATAATTGTTCGCTGTTCATAAAAGAATTTAAGGATATCCGGGTCTTTTTTCATTTCGCTTAATTGAAGATTTAAAGTCGCGAGATCATATTTTATAGTTGTGTAATCAGTTTCCTTTTTAGCTTGGGAAAATTCCCCCAAAACTCGATAGAGTTCGGTATATTTTTCTTTGAATTCAGGTAAATGATATTTCAAACAACTTTTCTTAAGGGATAACATCGCAAGAATATGTCGCATATTTTCATCATCGAGTGCGAAGGGCTGAGCTCCTTGTTTGTCTTTAGGTTTCGTCAAACGAGCCCAAGGAAGAAATGAGTAGGGTGAAGGGTATAACTCCAAAAATTTCTTGAAAGCTGAATGTCTTATATTTCCCCTTTCACAGATCTGCTTAAATACACGTGGATACGCGGTGGAATTCATGATCGCTTGCGTAGGCGAATTAACAAAGCAGGTGTTTCCTGCATTTTGAAGACCTACCGGTTGACCTTCTTGATAAGGAATTTCTTGTGGATCAGCTATGATATGGGGAACAGTTGGAGCTTCTATCTTTATCGTCTTTTGTATGATCTCTCCTGCTGTTCCTATCACGGTTGCTACCACACCCCAAAATGCGAAAGGAATCAGAAGAGATAACTTTCTCTCCTTGACTGCGCGATAAAGGTAATAGGAAGAAACTCCCGTAAATATAAGAGCAGAACTAAAACAAAGAGTTGCCCAATAATTGGTTTTTTCTATTGCTTCATGAATACCTGAATGCGGTTGCTCTTCGCCTGGTGATTCTGAAGGCTGCTCACTGGTATCAACAAAAGGCGATGAAGTATTTCTAGATGGCGAATAAATGGGTAACCCATCAGGAGCTTTCCGCGGAGTATGAGGGGGAGAAATCCGCCTCTCCAAAGAGTGATCTCGCGGACGTTCAATACGCTCCATTTCTAGATATTCATTCTCGCTAGAGTTCACAGAAGGTCCAGCAAGAACTGCTGGAGGTTTCAAGCTGCTTATCCCTGTCGAATTCAAATCTGCGCTAGCCATCGTGCCAAAAGCTTAACATAATTTTGACTATGCATAAAAGATAAAGAATTTGTTTTAGACCTCTTTCGAAATTAAGGTTCTGTTGTTTTTCCAGTTCTTTTGAGTCGATTTTATTTTTTTTGTGCGGGGGTCATATACGAAAGTTAATATTACCCCCTGCACCAAAAAATTAAAATCGACCAAAATAATCTACAAAAATAACGAACCCTTAGTTTCTAAAGAGGTCTACTGAAGAGAGTTGACTCTACATCGTGAGTTCCATAGAATGATTCCATGTTTAAATATGACATTAAGTTAATAAGAAATTTTTCAATCATCGCACATATCGATCACGGCAAATCAACGATCGCCGATCGGCTTCTTCAACTCACGGGAACCATTGCCGATCGTGACATGCAAGAACAAGTTCTCGATAACATGGATTTGGAGCGGGAGCGCGGCATCACGATTAAAGCTCATCCTGTGACCATGACTTATAAAGCCGATGACGGTCAAATTTATCAAATCAACTTCATTGATACGCCCGGCCATGTCGATTTTTCTTACGAAGTCTCTCGTTCGCTCTCAGCTTGCGAAGGAGCTCTTCTTGTTGTCGATGCCGTGCAAGGAGTCCAAGCCCAGAGTTTGGCAAACGTCCATCTCGCCATCGAGCGCAATCTTGAAATCCTTCCGGTGATCAACAAGATCGACCTTCCTTCCGCTGACGTTGAAAGCGTTAAGCAGCAGATCGAGGATGTGATCGGACTCGATACTTCAACAACCATTCTATGCTCTGCAAAGATGGGCATCGGTATTAAAGAGATCCTCGAAAGCATTCTCATTTATATTCCTGCGCCTAAACCTCCTACCGATGATATTTTACGCGCGCTGATTTTCGATTCCCACTACGACACCTACCGCGGAGTCATGGTCTACATTCGTGTGATCAGCGGGTCTGTCACGAAAAAATCGATGGTCAACATGATGTTTTCGGGCAAAGCCTTCGAAGTGTTGGAAGTCGGCATTTTTACCCCCGCCTCAGTCCCCGTTGAAGAGCTTCGGCCTGGAGAAGTCGGCTATGTCATTGCCAATATCAAAAATACTTCCGATGTTAAAATCGGCGATACGCTGACTTCCACCCGCAATCCTTCCCTCGAGCCGCTTCCCGGCTTCCGGGTGATCACTCCTGTCGTGTATGCAGGAATTTATCCTGTCGACTCCAGCGACTTTGAAATGCTGCGCGATGCCCTGTATAAACTCCAGCTCAACGATTCGGCACTCCATGTCGAACAAGAAAGCAGTATGGCCCTAGGATTTGGATTCCGCTGCGGATTTTTAGGCTTGCTCCATTTAGAAATCGTCTTTGAACGGCTCCAGCGCCATTTTAATCTCGACATCATCACGACAGCTCCCAGTGTCATCTATAAATTCACATTGACGAATGGCAAAGAACTCGAAATTGACAACGTCGCCCATTATCCAGATCCGGCTCAAATTGAATGCGTCCAAGAGCCTTGGGTCAAGTGCCACATCATGGCGCCTTCCGAATATCTCGGTGCTATCATGAGCCTAGGGATGGATAAGCGAGGATCTCTGATCAAAACCGAAACGATGGATAAACGGCTGCTCCTCACCTACCGCCTGCCCCTCAATGAGATCATCACCGATTTCAATGACAAACTTAAATCTGTCACGCGCGGCTATGGATCTTTTGATTATGAATTCGACTGTTATGAACAAAATGACATCATCAAATTAGAAATCCGCGTCAACGAAGAACCGATCGATGCTTTTTCCTGTCTCGTCCACCGCTCTAAAGCCGAAGGCAGAGGACGCGCGATCTGTAAGAAGCTCGTCGAAGTCATCCCGATGCAGCAGTTCAAAGTCCCTGTCCAAGCAGCGATCGGCGGGAAAGTTATTGCCCGCGAGACGATCCGTGCTATTACCAAAAACGTCACTGCAAAATGTTACGGCGGAGACATCACCCGTAAACGAAAATTATGGGAGAAGCAGAAAGAAGGTAAGAAGCGGATGAAAGAAATTGGGAAAGTCACCATCCCTCAATCAGCCTTCATGGAAGTGCTTAAAGCAGGAGACTGATGCAAGCTTTGAAACTTGCATCAGGTAATAATTACTCTGGTTTTGGATAGATCTTTAGGATCTTCATTGGTTCGACTGGACGATCGCCAGGACCTGTTTGCGTTGTTTCGATCGCCTTCACGACATCATACCCTTGAGTCACTTCTCCAAAGATCGTATGTTTTCCACTCAGCCAATCTGTTTTCGCGGTTGTAATGAAGAACTGGCTTCCATTGGTATTAGGACCAGCATTGGCCATCGCCAGAATTCCAGGCTTATCAAATTTTACCGCTGCAGAAAATTCATCGGCGAATTTTTTGCCCCAGATCGAATCTCCCCCTCTTCCTGTGCCTGTTGGATCTCCTCCTTGGATCATGAAACTTTTAATCACCCGGTGGAAAATCTGTCCGTCGTAATATTTTTTGCCGGCAAGTCCTAGAAAATTTTCACAGGTCTTTGGTGCAATATCTGGAAATAAAGTCACTTCAAAATTCCCTTTCGTCGTTTCAAAAACCATCACTGGTCGCTTCATTACATCTCCTTCAGCGTGTAAATTATGAATAAAAAAGCAGCTCATCGTGAGCATTAAAAACCGTAGCATCCATTTCTTCATAGAAACCTCCTTTGAGTGGGGATAATCTACTAAAATCTTGAAATTTGCGTCTTCAACAAAATATGCCAAAGAGTTAAGATAATAGCATGAAATTATCCTTAAAAACACAGAGTATTTCCCCTCAAAAAAGACCATTACTCATGTCGTTTTCTGCTGCCCGATTTTTTAGCTTTTTTACACATAAGGAGCGGGCAAGCTAAAGGAAATATTTTACACCTAAGCCCCGGCTCCAAGAGCCGGGGTTCCTTTTTAAAATGAAACCTCGGCCTAAAAGCCGGGGCTTTTTTTTTACAAAAAGGAGAATTTATGTCTAAAACCCTTCGTATCATTGCCTGCTTAATTGCCGTATTAGGCGGCCTGCTGATTTATAAATCGAAAGAAAATAAGGAGATGCTGACTATCGGCATTCTCCAAACGGCAACTCATCCGGCGCTAGATCAAGCCAGAGAAGGCTTTATGGAGGAGATCTCTCGATTAACAGAGGGAAAGGTCCGCTTTGTCATCCAAAACGCTGAAGGCTCGCTTTCTCAAGCTCAAACTATTGCAGAAAGCTTTCATGCGCATCGAAAAATAGATGCCATTTATGCCATTGCGACCCCGGCTGTTCAAGCAGCAGCACGAGCAGAAAAGAAAAAACCTATTTTCATTGCAGCCGTCACCGACCCAGAATCTCTGGGCATTATCTTTCCCGATACGAATATTTGCGGGACCAGCGATCGTATCGATACAGAAGCTCAAGCCGATCTCATTCTAAAGCTTGTTCCAGCCGTCCAAACGGTTTCTATCGTCTATAACCCAGGAGAAAACAATTCCCAGATCATGGTGCAAAGAATGCAGCAATCGCTTGAAAAAAGAGGCCTGAAAATTGTCACTTTAGGAGTTCATTCCGAAAGTGAGATTGCCCAAACCATCGGTCTCGCCTCTCGTAAAGGAGAAGTGATTTTGGTTCCTGCAGACAATCTTCTTGTGGGAGCCATGCCGCTCGTCGCCCGAGAAGCTCTTAAAAAAGGATCTCCCCTCTTTGCCAGCGATATTCCCTCCGTCGAAAAAGGAGCGTTGATCGCTCAGGGCGCCGATTACTCAGTCCTAGGAAAGAACACGGCAGAGATAGCCTACAGGGTTCTCTTCTCTGGAAATACGCCTCAAGAGATGGGGATTGTGCACCCGACTCATTCAAAGATTTTATTGAATAAGAGGGCCATTGAAGAGTTAAAGATCTCTATCCCCCTCGATCTATTAGAGTCTTCCACCCTCTTTGAGGATCCCGATGCGCATTAAACCCACTGTTTTGTTGAGAAGTTTCCGACTAAATGATAGTATAGTGCACATGAACAAACATTCTATTACACATAGTCTTTCGAGAAAATCCTCTGTGTCATTCTTTGCTACCCAGTTTTATTACTTTTATTACAAAAAGGAGCTGGTAGGCTAAAGGAGAAGTTTGATTCACCTAAGCCCCGGCTCCTCGAGCCGGGGTCCCCTTTTAAGGACTAAACCCCGGCCGCAAAGCCGGGGCTTTTTTTTTAAAAGGAGTTATTATGAAACCACTGCATGCTTTTGCTTTTATCATCGTTATTTTAGGCTGCTTTTTTTGTTACAAAGGGTTCTCTAAGCCCGAATCGGTTTGCACGATCGGAATTATTCAAACTGCCAGCCATCCCGCGCTTGACCAAGCTAGAGACGGCTTTATGACAGAAATACGTCGTCTATCGAATCACAAAGTAGATTTTGTCATTCAAAATGCCGAAGGCTCTCTTTCTCAAGCCCACATCATTGCGGAAAGTTTTCATACGCACAAAAAAATAAAGGCGATTTTTGCGATCGGAACCCCTGCGGTCCTAGCTGCAGCAAAAGCTGAAAAACAAAAGCCCCTATTTATTGCCGCCGTGAGCGATCCAGAATCTTTAGGGATTATTCATCCGGGGACAAACATCTGTGGAACGACTGATCAAGTCAATACCGACGCTCAGGCAGAGCTTATTTTAAAGCTAGTTCCGACTGTCCAAACAGTTTCTATCCTCTATAACCCGGGAGAGAACAATTCCCAGATCATGGTGACAAAAATGCAGCAATCTCTCGAAAAAAGAGGTTTGAAAAATGCGACTTTCGGAGTTCATGCGGAAAATGAAATTGCTCAAACAGTGGCAGCAGCGGCCCGTAAAGGCGAAGTGATATTAATCCCTAATGATAATTTATTAGCAGGGGCGATGACGCTTGTAGCCAAAGAAGCTCTCAAAAAGAAATGTCCTCTCTTTGTGAGCGATATCGCTTTAGTCGAAAAAGGAGCGCTGGCTGCACAAGGAGCAGAATATTCCGATTTAGGGAAAAATACCGCGGAAATGGCCCATAAGGTTCTTTCAGGAGAAAGCCCAGAAAAGGTCGGGATCGTCCATCCTTCCAGCTCGAAACTTATCGTCAATCAGAGCGTTCTAGACGCATTGGAGATCATCCATGTCCGGTGAAATCTATTCGATTGCCCTGCATGTCGTTTTACAAGGACTTATTTATTCTTTTGTCGTGATGGGAGTCTATCTTTCATCCAGGGTCATCCACTTTGATGATTTGACAACAGAAGGAAGTTTTGGACTTGGAGGTGCGATCACAGCTCTTGGAATTGTGACAGGCGTATCTCCATGGCTGATGCTTCCGCTGGCCATGATGGGCGGGGCTTTCGCAGGCGTGATCACAGGCACTCTGCACACGAAAATGAAAATGAACAATCTCATTAGCGGACTCGTGGTGACAACAGCTTTATTTTCTGTCTGTCTAAAACTGGCAAAATCGAACCTCTCTCTGCCACAGGAGAGCTCGATTTTTGCAACTGTTCCTGCAATCGTCATCTTAGGGCTACTTGCCGCCTTGGCTTATTTCGGACTTAAGGTCTTTTTATCCTCTGAAATAGGGCTCCTTTTCAAAGCAGCCGGAAGCAATCCCCAAATGGCCACCAGCTTAGGAAAAAATGTGGAGAACTATAAGATCGTAGGACTAGCCGTGGCCAATAGCCTCACAGCTTTAGCGGGCTGTCTTTTTGTTCAATGGAACGGCTTCTTTTCCATCACCGGAAATGTCGGGACACTAGTCACGGGCCTTGCAGGGCTTATTTTGGCAGAAATGATAAAACCCAAATTCAGCTTAGGACTGATCATTGGCGCTATCCTTTATCAAGCCATCTTCGCTATCACCATTGAGTTCGAACTCGAACCGATGTGGAATAATCTCATCAAAGCAGCGCTCATCGTTGTTTTGATTCAATTAAAACCCAACAAAGAACCGATCCTACAGAGGTAAATCATGCTCTACTTAAATAATATTTCTAAAAAATTCAAAGAGACCGTCGTATTAAACTCTCTTTCTTGCATTGTAAAACAGGGCGATTTCATCGTGATCATGGGGCCCAATGGAACCGGCAAAACAACCCTGTTCGATATTATTTCAGGGAAAACCGCTCCCGACCAGGGAATTGTCTATCTGGATGGTCAGGATATCACCGCTTTACCCGAAAGAAAGAGAGCGGGACTCATTGGGCGGCTTTTTCAAAATACCTACCTAGGCTCCTGCTCAGCTTTAACGGTCAGAGAAAATCTCGCAATGGCGACATTAAAAGAAAAACGAGCAGGCTTTCAATTAGGAACAAAAGCATTTCCCGAAAAAATTGTAGCCGAGTTCTTCGAACCTTTAAATCTCTCCTTGGAAAATCTGCTCGATATACCCATGGGAGCTTTATCCGGAGGCCAAAGGCAGATTATTTCATTTATCATGTCGATCTTAAAACCGCCTAAAATCATGCTCCTGGATGAACCGACGGCCGCTTTAGATCCCAAGTCGGCCACCCAGCTGCTCTCTTTTGCAAAAAACTATGCAGAGAAGCATCAGATCCCCATCCTGCTGATTACACACGATCCTCTAGTCGCCAAATACCTCGGGAATCGTTTGTGGATCTTAGAAGAAGGAAAAATCAAACGGGAGTTTGGCCCTGAGAAAAGCAATCTCAACCCCCAAGATTTCTTTCATTCGATTGAGTACAATATGTTATAAGAGATTGTAAAAAGTTACATTTTTTGGAGTAAACATGCGTTTTAAAAATCTCATTTTTTTGTCCTTACTCACGACAATCTGCTGCGCACAAACAGTCGATCCTCAACTTAAAGAACCTTTACCGATAAATGCCCATGCTACCTTAAATCTAGAATTGAGAGATGAAATTTTAGGAATGTGGAAAGACTATGTGTCACAACTCGAAAGACTCGCAGAATTTAACGATTCTTCTGAGAGAGAGTTTCAGGCATTTGATGCTTTACAAGAAAAACAAAACGTCCGACTTAAAGAGATCCTTTCAACTTATGGCTGGCCTGGAATCAATCTCGTAGGGTTCAAAGCTTTCGCAACGATGGGAAGTTTAATCCAGCTGCAAGATCAAGATAGCGAACTCCGCAAACAATGTCTGGCAGTTCTTAAAAATGCCGTTGAACAACAACAAAAAGAGCATTATTTTAATTATATTCATATAGTCGATCAAGTGCGTAGAGATGATGACTTACCCCAAGTGTACGGTACTCAGTGGATCATCCAAAAAGATGGTAAATACGTTCTCTATCCCGTTGAAGATCCAAAAAATCTCAATCAACGGCGCGCTGCCCTGGGCTTAGCTCCTATGGAACTTTTCATCAAAGCATTTAAGAATATTATGAATTTCAGCGATAGTGATATTGAGTATTCGCTATAGCTCTAAAAGGATATGTAAAAGTATACTAGTCCTGCTTAAACGCAGGGATTTTATGTTTTTAGAAGATTCTTTTTTCACAGTCGTTCAACTGCTCTCTATTTTTTCTTGGCGTTAAGCCTATCCATATAATTTTTAACATTTGATTTTTTACTTTCTGTGGGTGTTTTTTATGCCCATCTTCCGCAAAAGCGATTGCGCATATAAAAAAATTATTTTTTTAGGAGTATGAACGATGTGTACACAAGTAAAAATGAGAGCTACCACTGCTATATTGCCGCCGGAGCTCATTGGACAAATAGAAAGGCCCAAATTCAACGAAGACACTAATGAAAAAATCATGATGGCAGTGGCGACCCTTGTCGTCAATCTCATCCGCGAGACAATCCTGTACATCAGAGAAAAGCAGCCCAAGAGATTCGATGCTTACCCCGGAGACCGTATTTGCCAGGCGCGGCTGATTGTCCTGCCTCAACTTTTTGAAAACCCTGAAGTCAGCAACGAGTTAAATCAACTCATGGAGAGAATAACGCTTCTCCTGCAGGCTTTAAAAGAACGCAGGCGCTCAAAAAGTTGTCCTCCTGCAGAATTTTTTAACAAGATTACTGCGCTGGAAATTTCAAATAATGCACATTATTTGCTCGATTGCCGGTTATTGATGGTCACAAGAGCGACTCAACGGGTTGAGTCGAACGGTGTTGTTCAGTCGAGGGCTGATTGTGGACAACTGACAGCACTCTCCCCTGACATTTACATCGTCGATAGTAAATTGAATGCGAACTTTCGCGAACAAATCACGAACAATGCCTGCATGCGCATATCTGCCCAATCCATGGTTTACCTCCAAGAAAGGGGCCGTCAGATGAAAGTCTCACCTTTGCTCCAAAGGATGGTCGATCTTGTCCTCGTGTTCCAACCTAAAAAGGAATATCCGCCGAAAACTTTCGGTTGTCAGTTCTTCACGATGCAGCTGGCACTCCAGCATTTATTGCAATCCAAGACCTTGATTGCGATTAAAACCATTGTCCCCAAAGACAAAGTCCCCAGCTTTATTTTTTTCCGTGCAGGGGAAAAAGATTTCGAGCAGGAGAAAGAAATCGTAAAAACACCGTATCTTGCGATTTTCCATGCTGTAGTCCCTTCAAAAGATGCCTTAATGGAGAAAATCAAAGAGATAGGTTTTATCGAGCTGATTTTAAGATTGGCTGCGCAAGAAGCTCCTCTAAATCACGAATCCACCTTAGAGGATGTGAAAGATCCGGAAGGACGTCAAGTATTGCTAGAATATAAAGAAAAAGCTGCAAAATCGGGTTGCTCTAAGGACCTGCTACTGCTGCACCATCTTTATAGCAATACGTTTCAAGAAGAGCTCAAATAACGGAGCCCGCACTCGTTAACCTGGATCTGAAAAGAACTGCCGCTTCGATAAGAAGCGGCAAGTTCTTGATCATGACAGATCACTAAAGCAGTCAATTCAAATTCTTCGATGAGAGCGCTTAGAAACTGAAAGACCATCCGAGCGTTGGTAGGATCTAAAGTGGCTGTCGGCTCGTCTAAAAAAAGAATGGAAGGTTTTTTTTGCAAAGCCATTAAAAGAGCTAAAACCTGCCGCTGCCCGCCAGAGAGAAGTCGGACAGGTTTGTCATAATCAATGCCGAATCTTTCAATAAATGTAGGAAGAAAGGGGGTCTTTTTAAAACCTTTCCAAAGAGAAGGCTGAGAGGGAAACTGCGCGAATTTCAAGTTCTGTAAAAAACTAAACTGATCGGCAATCATCTCATCAAACCTCTGAGAAATGAGCGCGATGTTTTGCCTGAGCGCCTCTTGATTGGAAATGGGATAAGACATGCCTGCAATTTCCACCGTCCCCTGGAGCTCCGCTAAAAGGTCTCCACGCAGAGCAGCGAGCAGAGTCGATTTGCCAGAGCCGTTTTTTCCCGCTAGCGTATGAAGAGACCCCTTCTTCAGTTCAAAAGAGAGATCTTGAAAAAACGACTGCTTTCCAAAACTTAAGGAAAAATTTTTAACGTGTAACATTTTAAACTCCTAAATGATCTGTTGCAAAGCGGACTTTGGCCCTCTGAGAAAAAATCCAAATGCTTAAGATCATCACAGCTTGAAGTGCATTGAAATAACGAAGCGAAAAGCCGCATTTGATCAAAGCGTGCTGCAGGATGAAAAAGAAGATAATCCCTAGGACAGGAGCTACCAAATTAGGTTGATGACGGTCGAGAAAAACCTTTCCGAGCATCAGAGATGTGATGGCAAGCAGAACAACACCGTAATTCATTGTCACATCGACAAACCCATTGGCCGACGCAAATAAATACCCCGAAAGCCCCGCCGCCGCTCCACCTAAGATCGTTCCAAAAATCACGACGTATTTTGTCGAGACATGATGCCGCTTAAAAAAAAGAGGATTATTCCCATAGATCGCAAAAGCGTAACCTAATTGGCTCCGCAAAAGGAAATAAAAGAAACCCGCTAAGATTGCTCCTATGGAGAGCAGCAATGTCCATTCAGCGCTAGCTCCAAAGGAGGGTCTAAAGCTCATCAAGGCTCCTTTTAAAGTGTATTGGACAATTCCATGAAAGAGGCCATTGACCACAATGGCCGCCAAAAGAAAGGGCAAGCGGCACAGTTGGTTGAGAATACCCGTTAAGGCTCCGACAACAGCCCCTCCTGCCGTTGCAGCAACAAAAGAAACCATCCCTTCTGAAGCTGTCATTGCTCCCATGGCAGCCCCAAATAAATAGGCGCTTTCCAAGCTCAGATCAGGCACTTTCATGAGAGAGATAACCAAATAGGCTCCCATGATGAGCGGAAATAAGAGGAAAATTTGATGAAAAATGGATTCAATCATCATTCATCTCCTGTAAGAAACCGATTTCTTTCAATTTCTTTTGATCGATTTTAAAGACAAAAGCATCCGCTGGAGGCGCAGTGATAGGAATATCAGTAGGCAATTTCTTATCTTCCAAAATCGAAAGAGCTTTCCTAGCCGCTTCTTCTCCATAGATAAATTCACTTACACCATAGACAAAAGGAACCCCTCTATCGGCTGAATCGAGATCGCTGGCAATCAATAGTTTCCCCTTTTGCTGACAGAGCCTGACAAGCGCATCAATACCTGTCACAACAGTATTGTCTTTAATGACTAAGACCGCCTCTGCTGCCTCGATAAAGGGTGTTGTTTTTAAGAGAATCTCATTCGTTTTAAAGATCTCGACTGTTTTGAGCGCAATGCCCATATTTGTTAAAATTCCTTCAATCTCTTCTTTATCGGTAGCAAGACTAAAAGAAGAGGGATCATAGACCAGCAGGACAGTCTTGACTTTGTCCTTTAGAAATTCCAATTCTTTAGTAAAATCGGTGGTCTCTTTGACTCCCGTCAACTGATTGCCCGATGAGGCTTCAGAAGCGATTAGATCTAGCTTTAAAGGAAAAGGCACAGCGCTAAATACAATCGGCGTCGATACCTTTTTTTTCTCAAAAACCTCTTTCATCGTACGGGTCGCTGTAGCAGCGACTGTAAATACGAGATCGTAGCCTCCGAGAGCAATCTCTTCGGCCTCGCTTCTCATCAAAGACTTGTTTCCGAGCGCATTATACGTCTTAAAAGTATATTTCTTCGGACCGTGTTGACGCATCGTATCGACAAACCCTTTTTCGATTTGCTCTAAGCTCGGATGCGTTGTTGGAGTTAGAATGGCAATTTTACACCCTTTTTCTTGGGTGGTCAGAAAAACACCTACGGCTAAACCCAAAACGACAACAATAAAAATGATATATTTCATAAAATCTCTCCAAAAATAATTTTGTTAAAAGGATAAACTGCTACTTGAGAATGGGCGCGTTAGCGCCACCAACGTTGGAGAGATTTCTTGAGCTTCGGATCAATGACCTTGAGAGCATTGGACCCGCGTGTGATTTGAGAAATACTGACCTTGCAGGATTCGGCAATCTCCCGCTGGGTCAATTTTCCTTCCATTAATGCTTTAATGATCACGTAACGGGATGCCAAAAGTTCCTTTTCCTCTAATGTCAAAAAAAGATTAAACAGATCTTCTAATTCCTGCTCTGATTTAAGCTTAGAACAGAGTTTTAAAAAATCATGCCAATCTTTTTCCATATATTCTTGTAATGTTACACCAGTACAAGAATATCTGTCAAGTAAGGTTTGAAAATAATTCATGTTAAGGAAATAATAATATCATCGAAAGAAGGAGGTGGTTTATGAACTTGTTCATCTACTTTCTGATGTCTCTTCTGGGAATTTTTCATCAAACTTACCCGACGTTAAAGTCTTATCACTCTGACAAAATTATGAATTTTATCTTCGCACGGCTTCCAAAATCTGGAACCTTGCGCAAAGATGGGAGAGGGATGGTCTACGTCAAAGTCGATAATAACTATATCCTCAAGCTGATCGAGTTTATCAAACAAGAAGGATTTGAAGTCCCCCCCTACTTTGGAGAAGGGCTGCACGGAGCGCATATCACTGTGATGACCCCTGAAGAGCTTCTCTACTATGCCGTCAAAGACATCCAAGAATGCGGCCATAGCGTCCGTTTCGAACCTAAAGAGTGTAAAGTTGTGCACCCTGACACGTGGGCTCCAGGTGAGCTCGCTTACTTAATTACTGTCGAGGCTCCCCTGCTTCAGGACCTCAGAAAAAAATACGGAATGCCTGAAAATAAATATGCGTTTCATATCACTGTTGGCGTCCGATCTCGGGCATTTTTAAAATAATCTCTTTACATTTTTTCTTGTTTTTGCGAATTAAAGCTTAAAAGCACTTAGTGAGGGTGTATTTTATGAATGGCAAGCAAATTATAGGTATCGTGGCTTTCGGCGTAGGCGTCGCTCTTCTTTTCATGGCACATTACATCAATGTCCAGGTTGCAGAAGGGAATACAAAGATTTTCAATGCACAGAAGAAAGTCGATCAAGGAAATAGTCTTTTTTCCTTAAGTCCTTATTCAAAATCTTTTGGCCAAGGAATGACTTCCGGGGCGCAAAAAAAGATCAATGCAGGCAAAAATCAAGTAGCTTATTACACGATCGTGGCAGAAAGATGCCAGTTAGGTGGAATCGGCCTCATGATTGTCGGTGTTGGGATGATTTATTTCTGCCGTAATAAAAATGGCAATAAAAGACGTCGATAATCCTCTTAAGTAGCCAAATTCAAGCGATTTGGCTACTAATTCATCCATTCCGTGTGGAAGAACTTTCCACGCGGCTGATCGACCCTTTCGTAAGTATGTGCACCAAAGAAGTCCCGCTGAGCCTGAATCAAATTGGCTGGCAGGCGTGCGCAAGTATAACCGTCTAAGAAAGTCAAGCCTGCTGCAAGCGTCGGCACTGGAATTCCTGATTGGATCGCCACAGCAGTCACGTTTCTCCAACCTTCCAGACAGCGGCTGATCTCCCGATGAAAAAATGGATCTAATAATAAACTAGACAGGTCGGTTTTTTGCAAATAGGCTTTTTGGATATCGCCTAAGAAGCGGCTCCGGATGATGCAGCCCCCTCTCCATAACAAGGCAATATTGCCGAAATTAAGATTCCATTTCATCTCAGTCGCTGCTGCACGCATTAGCATAAAGCCTTGAGCGTAGCTGACGATTTTAGCTGCATAAAGAGCGTCTCTGACTTTATCGACGAAAAACTCTTTGTCGACTCGAAGGGGGTTTTTTGGCGCTCCATAGAGGACAGAGGCTTGAATTCTCTCTTCTTTTAAAGATGATAGACATCGAGCAAAGACAGCTTCTGCAATGAGAGTCACAGGAATGCCTAGATCCAGCGCGCTGATGCCTGTCCATTTGCCTGTTCCTTTTTGTCCTGCAACATCGAGGATTTTATCGAGTAAAAGATTTCCATCGGTGTCTCGAAATCCAAAAATGTGGGCTGTGATCTCGATTAAATAGCTATTGAGCTCTCCTTTATTCCAATCGCTGAAAGTTTGCTGGAGTTCTTTAGAAGAACAACCGACCAGATCCCTGAGAACTTGGTAGACTTCGCTGATCAGCTGCATATCTCCATATTCGATACCGTTATGGATCATCTTCACATAATGTCCAGCGCCCCCGTCTCCCACCCATTCACAACAAGGGCTTCCATCATCAGCTTTTGCAGCGATTGCTTGAAAAATCGGTTTAACAAAGGGCCACGCCTCTTTACTGCCTCCCGGCATAATAGAAGGTCCGTGCCGCGCCCCTTCTTCCCCTCCGGAAATTCCCGCCCCTATAAAAAATATCCCTTTGGCGCTCAACTCTTTCTCTCTCCGGTCGGTATCGACATAATGGCTGTTGCCTCCATCGATTAAAATGTCTCCTTTCTGCAGGAAAGGAAGGCATTCTTCGATCAACTCATCTACAGGAGCTCCTGCCTTGACCATCAACATCACTTTGCGAGGTCGTTTAAGCTGAGCAAAAAAATCTTTGAGGGTATGGGCGCCCACGACCTTGGAATTTTTCGCTGGACCGGCTAGAAAATCATCCACTTTAGAGACTGTCCGGTTGAACACGGCTACCTTGAAACCATGGTCGTTCATATTCATCACAAGATTTTGTCCCATGACAGCAAGTCCAATCATTCCGATATCTGCTTCCATTGATTCCTCATCTTAATATAAAATAATCAGCCTGTCCTCGTAGCTCAGTGGATAGAGCGGTCGCCTCCTAAGCGGCAGGTCGCGCGTTCAATTCGCGCCGGGGACAAATATACACTATATCAGAAAAATATCCTGAAGGGAAAATATTATGGGAGCCCGCATTGATATTTTCATCTTAATGGACGCCCTACTTAACGCCTGATACGTTAATAACTTTGCATCTAAGACCTTTCAGAAAACAATTGCTCCATAAATTTTTCTTGTTTTTATAAGCGCCCATCGCTAGAATCTTTAAAATAGCTTAACCAAATCTCACGTCTGTGAGATGTCAACAGAAAGCTAAATGAGAGTGACCTAAGTTTAAATTAGACTAAAGAATTTTAGAATCGACACATAACGAGGAGAGAAGCATGTTAATAGAAGTATGCTTGGTTATCATCGCTGCAACATTGGTCATGTTTGTTATCGGTGTGTTCTGTATCTTTTTTAAAGTAAGACAGTCGATTAGCATTCTACAAACCGACGTTCATCACTTGTTGAACACGACGACCCGTTTAGTTGATAGTTTGAATGAATTCGTGGAGACCGACCTCAGCACGATTTCCAAAGAAACAAGTCAATTGATTAGTACGATAAGTGATTTGTCCTCTGATATTAATAATAAGTCTCATTCTTTGAATTTCCTTTTCAAGCCTTTTAGTTTTCTCAGCTCTAAATTTGGTTCAGATTCTTCAGGTGAATCGGATTCTAAACACAGTACGCTCCCTCAAATCCTAAAATGGATTGCATCGAGTGCAATTTTATTCAAAACAACAAAGGAGTTTATCAATGGAAAACGATGATTCAAAAAAATTGCTTTTAGGATTAATTATCGGCGGAATCATAGGCGCTGGTGCCCTGTACTGCATTCAAGCAGGTAGAAATCGGAAAACTCCCGTCTTACAAAAGATTGGTAAAACGATTTCAGATGTCGGTGAGATGTTAGAAAACTGTAATTTAGACAGTGCTTCTGACGTCATGGAAAGCATCGAGAAAAAAATGCCTAGTAGTGCAGACGTTATTAGCAATTTGACTGACTGGGTAAGCACTGGAATGCATCTCTGGAAAAAATTTAAAAAAGGATAACAATTATGAGCAATTGCAGACAAAAAGATTTCTTTTGGGGAGCCATCATCGGTGGAACCGTTGCTACTTTGGTATCGTTACTTTTTACAACCAAGAAAGGCAAACAATTACAACGCCAAATCGGTGATCTTTGTGAAGATATAGAAGATACCGTTAAAGAAGCTTTTTCTGACGCAAAAGAAAAAGTCGAAGAAACAGCTGATCATGTGGGTAAAAAAATTGCCCATAAAGCTAAACATGATGACCACCATAAAGATAAATAGTCTCTCTTAAGGGAAAGGGGTTCTCCCTTTCCCTTTATTTGGCTTCAAAATCTATTTTTTTGCTTTTTCACTATATTGGACTCTTTTAAGCTCATATCCCTTTTCTTCAAGGAGAGAGGGAACACCTGAATATCTCTTTCCATCCTGGTTGATATCTAGAGTATGCGCTACTCCCATCACAAAGAGATGATAAATAGGAGGACGTAGGTTTTTATCACGTGTTTGGGTTTTCATTTTAGTGACGACGGAAGATAAAATTTTAGCGATACGACAGCTCATGTTTTCATTTCGCGTATAGCTCATTTCTAATTGTGAGGAATCCATGCTTAGAATTGAAGTCTTCCCTTCTCGAAGTTCTTTAATCGATGTTCGGATATTCTCTAATTCTTCTTTCAATTGCGTCGGTGATCTATTTGATGGCTGAGGATTGGTATTACTGTTTGGTTCGTAGCTAGCTAAGAACATTTCCGTATCCGTTTCTAAATTGTGAAAGAGGGGTTTAAACTTTTCTTGTTCCAAAAGAGCGTATAAAGTCCCATCGAACCCTAAACAAACTTCTTGGGCACTCTGGATTAAAGCAGGGTCACCTGAATCACGGACATCTTGCTGAAGACGTTGAATGTAGATTTGCCAAAAATCATCCTCTGTATTTGCCTGAAGTTTAACGTTTCCTTCTCCGCCAAACCCGTAACATTTGTCTAGCGCCTTTGCAATCGCGGGGTTGATCACTAACTGATCTTTGGTAGTGATGTGGGATTGCCCATAGATATAGCCGATCGTCTGCCTGTTTTTTTTGATTTTCCAAAAATATCCTTCATAATCGGTGACAACTGTAAAATGTTTCGATAAAACCAAACTAGAAGACGCAGATTGGAGTTGTAATCGTTCAAGATGAGGCTCAAAGGACTTAGGATCTTCGAACCTTAAATTCAAATAGGGGCAGAGTTTGAGGGCTAATTCGGCTGAGCTCATTGCTCTTCTATTGAGAGGTAGAGGTTTGCACTCGGGATAGGGATTTTTTGCATCTTGTACAATTTGGGCCGGATCTTTGATTTGTTGAACGATGATTCCTTTTTTTCTGAGTTTGTCTAAAACCCCTCCTTCTTGAATCAGCATATCGACCGGAACAACCGCGCATTTGAAACCCAAATCCCCACAGCACCACTCGTCATTGAAAAGAAAATAGCAAATTTTAGCCGTTGTGAATTTCAGATGAACGTTGTCATGAGGATAGCGAAGATGAGTTTTGAGATCGTCTATATGTCCTTCTATGCAGAGCTTGGCTATTTCCCTGCATTCGACAGCAAATTTTTCTCTTCGACTGGAGGTCGCAAGCTGGTAAAGGCATTCGCGTAACTCATCCCCATTTTTAACAAAAAAAGGAGCTGTCGTGAAAGGGCATAGAAGTCGTTCGGCGGCCAAGGAATGAGCCGCCTTTTCATCATAAACCTCCTTAAGGGAAGCCGCAATAGGGTATTTATCGCCCGGAGGAGGCATCGATTTCTGCAGATTAGGTAAATTTTTCTGAATTTCTTGATGAAACTTTTGTACGTGTCTTTCCGTACTACATTCATCCAATAATCCCGCATTGAGATGGATTGACATTTGAACAAAATAAGTTAATAAATAGATGGCTGAAATTTTTGCTTCGGCAGTTCCTACCCTTTCGTATCCAGCAATCAAGTCTCTAATGCCTTTGATGGGAGATTCTTTTTCAATAACAGGGAGCAACCTCTCTTTAAGAGTACGCAGGAGTTCATCGACCTCGAAGGGCTGCAATAATTGTTGCATTCTCTGAACATAGATCAGCTGAAATTCGATACCTTGTGGGCCCACGTTCTGGAGGTCAGAATCGCTTTTTTTGGTCATCACCATCCATGAAAAGACGCGTGACACAAGGGAGGTAAAAGTAGGAGTGTTCAAAGCCCCTGGCAACAATGGACTCAACCCACCCAGTAGATAGCACATGCGACTATCGGTTGATATTTTCCAAACTGTTCCTGAACTATTGCTATAATTTGCCGCAACCATAATAGTAAATATTTTACTTTAATTTACATTAAAATTCAATTTAATTTAAGTTATTATAATACAAGCAATTAAAACAGGACTTGTCCCTATATAATCGCAAGTCATTCAGTATCAAGTTTTTAGATATTTATCGATGCCAAGAGCGACTCCCTTAGCGATTTGATCGAGATATTTTTTATCCCTCAGATTACTTCTTTCTTCTGTATTAGTCATGAAGCCCCCCTCAACTAGAACCGCAGGCATCGTGGTCTCACGGATGACATGGAAGTTTCCATTTTTGACGCCGCGGGAAAGCGCATGCGTATGACTTATTAACTCGCCTAAGATCGAGGATCCGAGCTGACGGGACTGCTGAGCTTTCTTATAATCGCTTCCTGAATGGTAGAAAATTTCGATCCCATGCGCGTCCGGAGAAGGCGATGAATTGAAATGGACGCTCACAAAGAGCGCTGCATGCGTTTTATTCGCAATGGAGACACGTCGGTGGAGCGGGATGAACACATCTTTGCTGCGAGTCATAATCACCCGATAGCCCATCTCGTTCAGATACTTCCTTAAGAGAAGCGTTGTCATTAAAGTCAGTCTTTTTTCCATAAAGAAATGGATCTTGGCACCCTCATCAGTCCCTCCATGGCCTGCATCCAGGATCACCAAAGGTTTGGCATGCTGAGGAACAGAGACTTTATAAGTTCTCACGGGTTTATGTGCGTAGCTGTGATCGTTGCTACACAACGGAGTGATGAAAAGACATGCCAACAATAAAAACTTACGCATGAGAAAGGAGTTTACCATAACTTTCTCACCTGCTGCAAGCTTCCTTCACTATCTCCCTATCATCAAAGATAAGGGTCTGATGGGCAAAAATTTGATAGGTCTCATGCCCTTTGCCCGCGATTAAAATAATATCTTCGGGGTTGGCAAGTTTCAAAGCCTGCAAAATAGCCTGTTTTCGATCAAGCTCGATCAAGTAGGTTTTCTTTTGAAAACCTTCGGTAATTTGACGTGCAATTTCTGCAGGATCTTCGCTCCGAGGATTATCATTGGTGACAATCGTAATGTCGGAAAAATTTTCTGAAATCGAAGCCATTTGAGGCCGTTTTTGGATATCGCGGTCTCCCCCGCATCCAAACACAGTGATGATGCGACCTCTTTTCAGTTCGGTCAAAGTCTGTAGCACATTTTTCAGTGCATCGGGTTTATGGGAATAATCGACGAACACTTGAAGATTCTTGGGATTGATCACACGCTCTAACCGGCCGGGAACACCTGAAAAGTATTCTAATTTTTTGGCGATGTCTTGCAGCGTCATGTCCTGTGTGAGAGCAAGCGCTGTAGCTGCTAAAATATTATAAACATTGAACCGCCCAATCAATATTGTTCTAAACTTGACGATTTCTTGCTGCCAGCAGACTTCAAATGTCATCCCTTGAGGCGAGAGTTCAAGGTTAGAAGCAAAGAGCTCAAATTCAGGATGGAGTCCATAACGAATAATTTTTGCCGAGCAGTTTTGGGTCATGACCTTAGACCAGGGATCGTCTCCGTTGACAATAGCATACCCCTTCAGCTCAGTGAAGAGGCGCGATTTGACTTCTGCATACTCTTCCATCGTGTGATGATAATCGAGATGGTCCTGGGATAGGTTAGTGAAGACAGCGGCGGCAAAGGGCACGTCTTTGACCCTGCCTTGATCTAAAGCATGCGAAGAGACTTCCATGATGGCTGTCTTGCATCCTTCTTCTTTCATTTCATGAAAAAGATGCATCAGTGTCAGAAGTTCTGGCGTTGTATGGGATGCCGGGAGAACTTTTTTACCTGTCATCCAGCTCACGGTTCCAATTAAACCGGCAGGTGCTTGCTGCTCTAAAAGATATTTGATTAAAAATGTCGTTGTGGTTTTTCCACTTGTCCCCGTGACACCGAAAATCGAGAGATTTTGCGTAGGATCATGATAAAAACGTTTGGCTAGCAGAGATTCGAGGCTATTGACATCCGGATGGATGACTTGAGTCACTGAGAGAAAAGGATCAAAGGTATCGCTCAAAATAGCGACAGCGCCTGCGGAAACAGCTTCGGTAATAAATCGATGGCCATCCCCTGTCTTTCCTCTTCGGGCAAAAAATAGACTTCCAGGCGCAGCATTTTTTGAATTGGCTGTAAGGGAGGTGATGTCAGTCTCTTTGCTTCCCTTCCAAATCACATCGATGTCTTTGAATAACTGTTTTAATCGCATCTAGTGGTTCCATTGATCGTAGATAACTTTGAGCTTTTTCACTTCTTCGTCCCATGCATCATTTTTCGGATCGTCTTGCGGGACACCGAGGTACTGGAGAGAGCGGAGGCCGATCTCTTTAAAAGCCGGCGCAGAACAGATGCCGCCCATTTGGTTCCTGCCGACGCCGGGGGTATATTTATATTCAGGGTTATCAATAGCGACAAGTAAAACAATCCGGGGCTGGGTTGCCGGCGCAAATCCAATGAAGGTTGAGATATGGTCTTTTTTGGAATAGACTCCGTTGATCACTTTTTCTGTCGTGGCGGTTTTTCCGACTTCTGTATACCCCGGAATATTCGCTCGGCGGGCTGTTCCTCCGTTTTGAGTGACAAAACGCATCGCCTTGATGATTTCTTTGACCTCTGCAGATTCTAAAATGCGTCGGGGTGTTTTAGGAGCTGTATTGTCCAAGATCAGGCTGCCGTCTTTTTTGACGATCTTGCGGATGAGAGTCGGATTCACATCAAAGCCGCCATTAGCAAAAATCCCATAGGCACGGAGCATCTGAACACTATTGACTAAGACGTTATGTCCCATCGCCAGCGACCAAGGTGTTGCTTTGGACCATTCTAGAGCGCCGTTCGGGTGTTTTTTTCCCAGCCGTGGGAGCAAGCCGGAACTTTCAGCTGTGAGTTCAATTCCTGTCTTGATTCCAATGCCAAAATCCTCAAGAACTCCGCGATACCACGCTTCTCCCATCCTTTCGATGACACGCTGGATCATGGTCGCCATGTAGACATTGGAGGATTTTTGCATCCCCATGTACATGTTGAGATAGTTATAGTGGTGGGTGTCTTTTAAAGGCTTGCCGCGTCCTGGAAAGTTACGGGCCTTAGTCGCGATTTTTTCGTCGATGGAAAACAGTGGGGGCTTGCCTTGTTTTTTTAATTCAGCATTGGCCCTAAAACAGACCGCAATGGTGAACGGTTTGAATGTCGACCCAGGCTCGTAGGGATCGGTGATCGCTTTAGCTCTGGTATGCTCTTCTTTTTTGGGATCGTTGAAATAGGCGCGGTAATTGGCGGGCTCAAAATAAGGATACTGGGCCCAGGCTAAGATTTCTCCCGTGTAGGGATCCATCATCACCGCCCATCCGCTTGTCGCATTGGCGGTCTTCACCGCTTTAGCAATCTCTTCTTCAGCGATCGCTTGAAGATGGTGGTTGATGGTCAGATAAACATCCGCCCCATGAGAGGGTTGTTTAGTTATTGTCCCCGTCTCTAAGGGCTGGCGGGGGGATCGTAGAATGACCCTTTTTCCATCTTCTCCCTTTACATATTTATTCAAGGAAAGCTCGAGGCCGCCGGTGGGAACGCATTGCTGGCTCGATTGTTCTCTTTCAGAGCGGACGGTGTGCAGGACTTGTCCCAAAAGCTTGCCAAAAGGATACGACCGTTTATAGTCATTCACAAAGAAAAGCGCGTTGCGTGGGATTTTGTGGGACTTAGCGTACGGCTGCCACCATTTCACGATGTGGTCATGCATCTCACGAGTGAGCCACAAAATGAGTTTGCGGCTGCGGCTTTTTTTCTCCAGCTGCAAAGTCAGCTTCTTTGTATCGGCATCAGAAAGATCCAACATGACTTTTAATCTGTTGATGATATCTTTCCGACACGGTTCCGGAATCGCCTCAGGGTCGGCATACAGATGGAATTTAGGGACATCGATCACAAAAGCTTGAGCTTTTTCAGGATGTCCTTTTTTTATCGAGGTATTGGAATAGAAGACACCTCTGCAATACGGCTCGATGACGGAGAACTTGTGTTGACGGTCAGCTGCCTTCCGCCACTTTTCTCCATCGATGATTTGAATTTTATAGAATTGAAAAATGAGTAGCGAAAAGAGGAATAGCAAAAAGAGGGCTACACCGACGAGTAGACGTCGGTCATGGGAGGTCGGAGAGATTTTGGGATCTTCAGACATAAAGAGGTACTAAAGAATTATTGCTTGGCGCCCACAACGATCGGCGTCTTGGATTTTGATTGCTCGGCTTTGGGTTCTTTAGACGGATTCCATTGTAGCGCAAGTCCCTCCTTTACCGTAAGGACTTCTTCGGTAAAAGGAAATTTGAGATGCGCATACTCAGGCTGTCCTGCCATTGCGAGCAAATGCTGCGGGTTTTCAAAACACTCAATCTGATACTGAAGATTTGCATTGACCTCGCGGATGGCCTGGATCTCTTTGGTCAGCTTAGGTAAATACATCTTCAGTCCAGCGCAAGTATTTTGTTTATCTAAATAAGAATAGATTGAAAAACTAAAGATAGACAGACAGGCGAAGAGTCGGAGAAAAATACTGCTGATCATGTCTCCCTCCCCTTATCTCCCTTATGTTTTCTCTACAAAACGCATCTTAGCGCTGCGGGAACGTGGGTTAGCACGCATCTCGGCATAAGTCGGCACTAAAGGTTTTTTGGTTAAAAGTTTCATGAACTCAGCTGATCCGTCTTTTTTTGACCTTTGGCAGGCTGAGCGGAAAATATTTTTAACTAGTCGGTCTTCCAGGCTGTGGAAACTGATCGCTCCGGCTTTTCCGCCCTGAGCTAGGAATCCCAGCGCTTTGGTCAGTCCGTGTTGGATCGCATCGAGTTCTTTGTTAACCACAATACGGAGTGCTTGAAAAACCAGCGTTGCAGGATGGAGTCTTCCACCTTTTTTAAAACCGATAGCCGACATCAAAAGGGCTGCTAACTGCTGCGTGGTCTCAATGGGTTTTTTATGACGGGCTTCGACAACGGCTCGAGCGGCTTTTTTCCAATGAGGCTCTTCACCGTATTCGCGGAAGATTTCTCCGAGTTTTTGCTCAGAAAAGCGATTGACGATCTCTTTTGCAGTGACATCGTCTTCAGGATCCATTCTCATATCGAGAGGTCCGTCCTTAGAGAAGCTGAAGCCTTTATATCCTTTATCGAATTGCATGGATGATACCCCTAGGTCAAAAAAAAACCGTTCACTTTTTTGATTCCCCTTTTCTGAAGAATCGTATCGAGATCCCCAAAGTTTCCTCTGACAAACTCGACTTTATTTTTCCAGGCTTTGAGCCTGCTCTCAGACAGCTCTAGCGCTTCAGGGTCCCGATCACAGGCAAGATATGTTTCAATCTCTGGATGGGCCTCTAAAATCGCCTCGGCATGACCTCCAGCCCCGACGGTTCCTTCGAAGAATACCTTCAGGTCTGTCCCTTCAAAAAACTTTAAAAATTCTGCGACCATGACGGACGCGTGATTATTCTTCGGAGCTTTCATGGTTCGCGTAAACCTTATCTTTAAGTGCAGCCAGTTTTCGACCCGCTTCGGAGATTTCAGTAGTCTCTTCTTCTCCGAGTAATGCGAAGGCCTCTTCGGTCATTTTCGCTAAATCGTAATCTTCGTCTTTTCCTTCTAGCGCTGCTTTCAAATTCGCGTCATAAATCTCTTTTGGCCAGATCTCGATCTTATTGAGCACGCCTGCGATCACGAGTTCGTTCTTGATATCGACAGCTTTCATCAAAACCGGAGGAAGCAAAATCCGTCCGACAGAATCACAAGTCGTTTGATGCAATGTGGAAAAAAACAACGTGAAAAATTTTTGAAACTTGGCCATGTGCTGTTTGGATTGGAACTTCTCGACAATTTTTTCGATATCGCTCTTCCGATAAATCGCTAAACAACCACCTAGTCCCAGCGCCAGCGTAAATTCTAATGCACCGTTTTCCACCAGGCCAAAACGCATCTGTTGCGGAAGAACGAATCGGTTCTTTCCGTCGAGTTTTGCATGGCTAGATCCGCTGAAGAAGAACTTGGGCATGTCTCTTTTCACCTTTTGCCACAATTTAACACCGATTCATCAAATCTGCAAGTCCTTTCGGGTTTTCTACCCACCTATTGCCACCAAAACGCCTATTTATCTAACGTATTTTAAGAGCTTTACGAAAATGTTAAGAAAAGTGGGAATCTGTGGGAAATGGCAAAAATAAAAACCAAAAAAGAGAACTAAATCAACTTTAAGAATGGGATAGAGAGTTAGTGAAATGAAAATAAAAACAGAAAGTTATTGGATAGTTAAAATTTTAGGAAGGTACAGTGAGCAAGAAGTTTTTGATGAGTCCATCCAGTCGTTGTTCAACAAACTCCGGCAAAGGACCATTGTGTCTCATCCGCGATAGCAAAAGTTTTTTATCAGGATAGTCACGGAATTCTTTAGCTAAACCCACATCATCAGGGATAATTTCATCAGTTCCTGACTCAATACCATTTTGGATGATGATCTGAGGCAATCCTAAATCGGTCCATTTTTGTGCAGCAGCAACCCCATCTAGCTCAGCGCCACTCAAGGTGAAAAGGACTGGTGCGATAACTCCTACAAAAGCTCTCGCAATAGCTGATAATCGGCTGAAAGTTCGGTCTGAAATGAGTAAATAAGCAATGGACCCTATTTTAAAATCATGTTGCAATATCGCCTCTGATACCATTCCATTGCCAATGGAGTGAGCTCTAATGGCAATGTATTTTGCTTTAGTTTCTAGATATTGAAGTCCAGCCTCAAATCCAGCTCCAAATTGATACCGAGTGGGAAAAACCCAGAGCTTGCCTAGAAAACTCTTGCCCACCGCCGGACCATTGATGATGAGAGTGTTAAAATTGCGTTTAAAATTTTCGCGCGCAATCTCTCCCATTTTTTCTTCTATCACATCGTAGTTTCCAAGGGCGTTAAGACACCAGTTGCCATTTCCAGCAATGGTGGGATGGGTGATGGCTTTTGCGGTATAAGAAACACCAGACTTATTCAGTATAACAGTCTCGACTGTATATCGTTGACGCTCTATGTCTTCGACTTCAACCTCTTCCAGTGCTTCAAGCTCTGCTTGAGTTCTTGTGATCGCAAAATAAGTACAATAGCCTAGCACTGTTGCAACGATTTTTCGGACAGCCAAAGCCAGAGAAATGTAATAGACTATGCGAGGGATATTTCTTACATTTCCACTAGCTAATGCATAACCGCTATAGACGGCCGCAGAAAAAAGAGCATTGTTAGCTACTCTCCATGCTTTCTCCGAAAAGGTTGTCTTTGCATAGAAAGTTATTAAAGAAGGCCCAGATTGTCTAACACCGATTGCTTGTGCCATAAAATTTGGCACCATTGTAGAAGATGCAATAGTGTATCTTCAAGAAATTTCAAGGCTTGGGAGTTGGAACTGTAATAGTAAGATCGAGGGACGGGTTCGGTTCGATCTCATTGATGAGGTTTAAATAGTCAGGAATGAGCTTAACGGGAACATGGTCTTTAAGATGCTTGAGCTCGAAATCGAAATCGGCGGCTTGACCTTCTTTTTTCATCGTATAGATGAATTGGATCGACTCATTGGCAAAAGAAGCTTCTTCGGAATCTTGAGCCCAGCTGCTAAAGGGATTTTCAATATGAATGTGTTCTTTGATCCACAACGGATGGAAAAGAGCATAAGGAGAGGTCCTTTCTAAATTGACTCCAGTGGCCAAGTAGTCATCCAAAAGAAAAGAAGAGGTTTTGAGGAGTTTCTTCCCCAAACGGGACCGGGTGGGAATTTTGTAAGATTCGATCTGCGTCACATGATTCTTTTCTCGGTTATCCACTATAATTACAGGAGAAACAAGGGAAGCTCCTTTATATTTTTTTTGGATAAATTCTAAGCAGCCATCTGAATATTTTTTCTGTCCAATACACTGCACGACCCTTCTTCTTTCCTCAGCTTGAGAATCTTGATAGGTACTCTCAATTTTTAATTCAGCAGATTCTGGAGACGTGAGAACGATCGATGTTCGTATGTGGATAGGTTCTTTAGCGATTTCAGCTGGAATAGGAGAAAGCTTCGTCGTCTCTTTGGAGATGACCAATCCCCATCCATAATCAGGGAAAAAGTTTGTCAGTAATGACCCGCCCTGATGTGTCATGGTTGAATCTACCCAATAATGGGAACCGTTGATTTCAATCCGTAAAACGACGTGGTCAAATAATGTAGGCTGTGGAAGAAAATCAGGAAGTTTTTTACCTTGCTGAGTATTGACTAAAACAGGCATCGAGCTGATATTCATCCGTTTCAAAAGAGCCTGGAGCAGCATTGATTTATCTTTACTGTCCCCAAAACGTCTCTCAAAAACTACATAAGGATCGGTAGGCTTCCAATGGTTAATCCCATCTGAAAGACTCATGTACTTCACTTCATCTTGGACAAATCGAAGCGCAAGTACGGCCCTTTCAAAGACATTATCTGTAGACTCTTTCCACTTTTGGACCTGTGCCAGCATCTCTGATGAAGGGTGCGTTTCTAAATCTGCAGGCGTAGAGAACAAGGGAAGAATTTTTTGAACGAGCTCATGCCAGTTTTTATACTCGCTCAGATGGAGACGGGCTAGAGGATTATACCAAGAGGGCACGCTGGATTCTTGCGGTAATGCGGGTGTGTCCAGAGCTACCCACGTCCATTCACGTAGGTTAGGTGAAACATTAGTAACTTTCGGCTTGATGGAAGTATGAAACTGTTTAATCTGAGGTGAATGATGGGGATGTGTCAAAATGCGGTAATAAATTTTCTTCCAAGAATTAGGGGTCTGAAGATGGATCAGATGGGTAAAATGAGAAGCCCAAAGGGGGTTATTTTCCACAATAGAATAAGAATATTCAACGGTATCTCCTACTCGTATATCATTCAGAAAATAAACCAAGGATAGCTGACCGTAGTAGAGATTTCTTTCTAGTGATTGCTCACGCTGAAGCAGCTGATGACGTGATTTTTCCAATCGATCCAGCGATTCTCCATTTCTTAAGACCCGGATAGCATGCACGATCACTTTCTCATAAGCGGGATCAAAATCGATCGGCAGCTGAGTGAAACCTTCTGCGCCCGTCTGATCTAAAACCTTCACTACTGTATGTACATAGTGAGTTTTTTCTTCCCAGTTGACTTGGTTGTCGTCCAAAAGGCGCAGATAGTTGACATCGGAAGGTCCTGCAACGGAGTCATGGGGAAAATCACACGCTTTAACCCAAGCAGGCGCCGGACCTGTTGTAAATTTTGACGCGGTTTCTTCTACAGGATCTGCTGTTAGAAAAAAGATCGGAAGGCAGGATAATAAAATAAAATGTTTCAACATAAAATATTCATCTACCTTACCTGAGAATTTAGATAATTCCTATGGGTAAATTGTCTTATAATTAAGGATATTTTTTAAGAAACAGGCGGAACGATGACCTTCATCGCTTGATCTTGCCATTTACGGATTAATCCATCTGTCGGACCTTGCTTAATCACTATCTCCTGGTGAAGTGTAATGATATGATCAATACGACGATGGATGTTCTGTGTATCTCGGGCTTTTAGGTCATAATACCATCGATAACCATAAAGCACCGCTCCAGGTATTTTTAAAAGAACAGTCTCATAGATCAAAACAACTAGTACAGAAAGGTAAAAAAACTTGAACATCCTAACAAAAATCTCTTTTGGAGCTAATCGTAAGTTTTTTAACCCTAATATAAGAACAGCAAGAACAGAAAAACCACCCCACACCCTTAGATTGTTTATATTATGAATCAAGCTACACCTTTTAGAACACCCATGCCAGCTTTCATCCTGTAACTCTAGAATCTGATCGTCCATATCCATAAACTCAGTTGTCGTGTCTTCTTGTTCCTTTGGAGAAAGCTGTACCATCAGCTCTGCTTTAACTTCCTTTAGTTTTTTTCGTTTCTCGGTCAGATCTGAAATTATTAGGATGGTTTTCAATTTTGTGAAAATTCCAGGAAGCTCCTCGAATTGCTGGGTTATCTTTATTTTGTCTTCAATTTTCAGTTGAGTAAAACAAGATTTAAAAACAACCTCGAGCAATTGTTTAAAATGGACAAGTTTTTCATGTGATACACTGGGTGTTAGATTTAACTTCTCTAATATCACTTTCGATGCAGCATTCAATCCGGGATAATAGCCTTTAGCGAGGGGGTTCCATTATAGCAATCTAATATCGCTGTCACAGAAGGATTAGAAGGAAGATAATCATCAATGAAATACTTATTCACATCCCCCGCTATTTGTTCATGGTCCCGAATAAATTTAATTGCAATATAATCTTGCGCAGTAGGTTCATGAGCTCCATGAGCTTGATCAAAGTGAACAGCAAAGCGACGAATATCCGAATAAGTTAATTGAATCGCCATCAAATCCTCATTGTATAGCTCTAGGAAGCGCAGGTGGATTTAGAACGACTTGCTGCCATTTTCCTAGTAGATCTGGGAAGAAAGCATTAATATACTGTTGCTGTGAGTTTTGGATAGCAATACCATCCATTAATTTAGAGATCTCAAACCCCCTTTGATTAGCATATTGTGTGACCTGAAATGGAATCTCCACAACTGTCCCTAGCGGACTCTGAATGAACTTCGCTAGAAGTTTTATTCCTAAAACTGGATAAGTTAAAACCCAAGGAACATTGTTACCATAACTTAGAACCAGAAAACTAACTTTTATGGAAGCATAGACACTGAAACCCACCAGGGAAACAATCAGCCCCCCCAACTTTACCGCATCCCAAATCCCCACATCTTTTCTCGTCATCGCATCGGGACCTAAGGCGATTTCGAAAAGTTTAGTCATCAAGAAAGTAATACCGTCTGTCATCGTATCTCTCAAAGAATATAACCGCCAAGCCCCATAGGCTGACGCTCCGAAAATAGCGACCTGAAAACAAACTTGAAAAATACCATTTTGGAAAACACGTCCAACAACCAACTGAACCTTCCACGAATAGAATTGTAGTTTTACTTTTGCACGACTCAATATCGATTGATCAGGATATAAATAAGCCTGCAATGTTTGAAGTGTATTTAACTTTTCCTCAGGGCTTTTCTGTTCCCAATAGTTTTCTTGGAATTTTTTCAATATATCTAATTTTTGCTCGTGATTCAATGATTGGAAATACTCGCAAAAAACCTCATTCATGAGCTGTTTAAAATGGACCAGATCACCTCTTTCTTGAGAAGGCACTAAATTTGCTTTAATCAGCAGATCTTTCGCCGAGCCATTCAAAAACCTTTCAGCTGGAGAATCTCTCAAACTATAATTAGGAAGGGAAGGAGCACCCCTGTACAACATTAATAGATTTCCAACAGAAGGCTTAGACGCCAAATACTGTTTAGCAATACCATCAATAACTTCTATTGGAAATATTGATTCACTCGCGAGAAGTCCAAAATGAACCGTTGCATATTCTTTAGCTATCCCATTGGAAGGTGTAGGTGTATCAAAATGAGTATGATCGAATTTATTTACAATTCGCCCAATATCTTGAAAAGTTAATGCAGCAGCCAATTTTACCTCAAAAATTTCATCTATTTTACAATTATTTAATCAATAAATCACCCTAATTATTGAATAATTTAACTAATAAATATTTTAATTTTGATGAATTGAGTGTTGAGACAAATTTTGAATCGGAGTAAATAAGAATAAAGAGCTGCTTCTTCTCGAGGTAATTTTCTGAAGAGGCTGCGCTAAAAGAGTCATATTGCTAAACTTGCTCACCCAGCAAAAGGAAGCAGACCGTGGTTGAACCTAAAACTGTCTCAAATCTCCCCCTCGATGTTTCGATTCGATGGGCAAAAGATCAAGAGTTCCTTGTACAAACTCAACCCGTCACTCAAGATGCGGACAGTATTGCCAAACATGCTCTTTCCGATGTCAACCTTCCCACCTCTCAATCGCAGGTCGATATCCTTTTAGGACTTTATACCCGTAATCCAACATGGGCATTGTTCCAGATGCCTAAAGGATTTGTCGGACAAAGACGACGACTATTTACCTCTCAGCTCGTCAACTTCTTAGGATCGGATGAACAACAAGATTCATTGATCGGCCGCATTGAAGGAGCAACAGGAGAAGAGGGCGACAAAGAAGCATGGGATCAAGAAAAAGGCGTTCTTCTGAATGTCATGAAGTTGATGAGCATACTAAACAAAGACTTGATAGATATTGTGTCGCGCTGTAAACAGTACCAAAAGGGGTGATGCTCATGAGCTCTCTCAAATGGTCAGAAATTGTAGGTTGGGACGCAGAGGCGCTGGAAGATTTAAGATATCTGGGATATGCCTATCTGAAACAAGGTAAGTTCGATATCGCTCAGTCGTTTTTCGAAGCGCTTGTCACCTTTAATCAAAATGACGCTTATGATTTGCAAACTCTAGGTGGACTCTATTTAGAAACAGGCCAAAATCTCCAAGCTCTCAGCACGATTGAACAAGCTTTGAAAGTTGAGCCCAGCCATACCCTAACGCTCCTGAACCGTGTCAAAGCGCTTTTTGCACTCGGTTATCGAAGACAAGCAATCGCTCAAGCAAAAGCTCTGGTGAGTCATTCCGATGCGACAATTGCAAACCAAGCATCGGCGCTTCTTCTGTCTTATACTTAAATTCCACTGCGTGATAAAACTTTAAGCCTATGCTAACCAAAAATCAGGCAGACATCTGGTCCGATTTCCTCGCCTACATCGAAGAACGATGTTCAGCTGCGGAATTTCAAAATTGGATTGCTCCGATTCAAGTGGCTGAAAGCGCCAACGATGAATTGGTTTTAAGAGTTCCAAATATCTTCGTTCAAGAATACCTGCTGCAAAATTATAAAAAAGACCTCGCTGGATTTGTTCCTGTTAAAACAAACGGTGATCTCGCTCTAAAATTTATTATCTCAGAAGAAGTCAAAAAGCAGCTGGTCCAAGAAGATCTCCCCCCCCTTCAGCAAGATAATCTCAAACTCAATCCCCATTATACGTTTGAAAATTTTATCGAAGGCGCCTCTAATCAATTTGTGAAATCTGCGGCTATGGGCGTCGCATCCCATCCAGGCAAGTCTTATAACCCTCTTTTTATCCACGGCGGTGTCGGTCTAGGGAAAACCCATCTTCTCCATGGCATCGGCCATTATGTCCGGCAGCATCACAAAAAATTGAAAATCCATTGCATCACGACGGAAGGATTCATCAATGATATCGTTGATAATCTGAAAAATAAATCGATGGACCGGATGAAACGATTTTATCGATCTTTAGATATCTTACTTGTCGATGATATCCAATTCTTGCAAAGCCGTCTGAATTTTGAAGATGAGTTTTGCAATACGTTTGAAAGCCTGATCAATCAAAACAAACAGATCGTCATCACCTGCGACAAACCACCTTCTCAGCTCAAGCTCTCCGAGCGTCTGGTGGCCCGCATGGAATGGGGACTTGTTGCGCATGTCGGCGCGCCTGATATCGAAACACGCGTTGCTATTTTACAGCATAAAGCCGAGCTTCGAGGCATTCGGCTTCCTCATAAAGTCGCTTTTTTCATTGCTGAACATATTTTTAACAATGTCAGACAGCTCGAAGGCGCCATCAACCGTCTTTCTGCTTTTTCCCGTCACATGGGAAAAGAGGTTACAGAAGAAGTGGTGGAAAGCACACTCGGAGAACTTCTCCAGCATAATCCTCAAAAAAAGGTCTCTGTCGATAATATTCTCCGCTGTGTAGGAACTCTTTTTGAGGTGCGTGTCAGCGATCTCAGAGGAACTTCCCGTCTAAAAAATGTCGCACTCCCTCGCCAAGTCGCGATGTATCTTGCCAAAGAACTCATGACGGATTCTCTGATGAAATTAGCCTCAGCCTTTGGCGGCAAGACCCATTCGACTCTAATCCATGCCTGGAAAAAAATTAGTCAACTGCTTGAAAGTGATGAAAACCTCCGTCGACAAATCGAAATCGCCCGCCGTAATTTAGAAGAGTAGTTTTAAGAGTCTATCTACAATTTTTTTAGTTGCGGAATAGTTTCTTTTTCGATTGTTTCGATGATTTTAACTTTAATCGACTTAAACAAGTCGTTTGAAGTTAAAATCATCGAAACAATCGAGAAATAAATCTGTTCCCCAATTTAATAAAATTGTAGATAGACTCTAAGTCTTCATGCTGCTAATAGGAACTTAAAGACAGGAGTTCCTTATGTTCAAGTTTGCTAAAACCTTATTAGAGCGCGGGATTCAAAAAGACGGCCGCATTGCAGCTGCTCCCGCTCCCTATATCCAGGAAACTCCTTTTTATGAAGAGCAAGAGTCAGAGATAGGTCCAGAAATGACCATTGGGGTCAATGTCTCGGTGATGGGTAAAATTGCCTTTCAAAGAGAGATCTGTGTTAATGGCGTCTTTGAAGGAGAATTAGAAGGGAATGGAAAAATCGTGGTCGGCCCTGAAGGTTTTGTCAAAGCCGATATGGAGCTTTATGAAGCCGAAATTTCTGGAAAAGTCGAAGGCAACATCACCGTTAAATATCGTTTGATCCTCCGCGGCAATGCCGAAGTTAAAGGCAATATCACTGCTCCCCGCCTTTCAGTCGATGAGGGCGTCTCGATTATCGGACAAGTGTATGTGACGCCATCTCCTGTTGAAGGCAACTCATTTTAATAATCTTTAGAGGAAAGCCCTCATACAGTCGCTGAGCGCAGGCGCGCAAGGTGGCGCCGGTTCCGACGATATCATCGATAAGCAAGATGGTTTTTTCTGCAATGGGCATTCTCTTTTTCCATTGAAAATTCTCCACCGATAAAAGATACCGTTTTTCACGCTCGACTTTCATTTGGCAAAAAAGCTGCCGTTTCCGTTTGAGCAATTGCACCACAGGCCGGTCGAGAGTTTTGCTTAAGTGTTGAGCCAGAAGCAAACTCGGGTTATACCCGACTTGAAGAGATCGATGGAGAGATTGAGGAACAGGGACAATGAGGTCCGGCAGAGGAAGATCATTTTTCAGATACTGTAGAGCCATATAACCGGCTAGGCCTTGGGAAAGACGCGGGGCTTTCCCGCTCTTCAAAGCTTTGACAAGGGTCCATGCGGGACCTTGTCCTTCAAATGTTACAAGAGTATCTGCAGGGGGCAGAATATCTAAAAGCTTCAGACAACTGTCACATAGCGGGTGGGAAAAAGCGGCAGCGTCATTGCAATGCCAGCAGAGAGGCGGGAAGATCACTTCTAAGAGCTTTTTTATGTACATAGGACATGAATGATTTTAGAACAGGAATTATGCGATTGCAATGGAATAGTCAGCCATTTGCAAATAAATGTTTACATGAGATATAAGTGCAAAAACTCGAGGAAAAAATGCACTTAAAACTAGCAAAAACATTGTTTCTTTTATCCTGCGCTACACTTGCAGCCGATGAACCAGCGATGAACTCCGATCAGTCCACAAGGCAAACACCCGTTCCTACAGAATTTACCCATACTGACTCGGGAAGGCCGCATGTGAAGCATGGGATTAATCTTTTTGTGACGGGCGATTACCTTTGTTGGCATGCGACAGAGCAAAAACTGATCTTCGCGGGCAATATAGAAACCTCTGATACCTTAGGACTGAATGCTGCAAAAGGAAAAGCTGTCAGTGCAAAATTTAAGTGGCGCTCGGGATTCCGTGTAGGATTAGGATATAATATCGGTCATGATCAATGGGATACGCGCTTGATCTGGACATCTTTTAAAGATCGAGCACAAGGCCATCTATCTGGCTCGGCTGAAAAGTTAGTGTTTGGTTCTGTCTCCTCTCCTCTCTTTGGGATCACCTGCTTTTCTGCCCACACACATTTAGATCTTCATTCTAATCTCTTGGACTGGGAGCTGGGAAGAGAATTTTTTACCGGCAAATGGCTGACTTTACGACCTTTCGCAGGTCTGAGAGGAGGATGGATAGATCAAAAATGGAAGACAGAATTTGACAATAGCGTCACATCGGCCAATCTTGGAACCTTAGATAGCTTTGATGTTCTCTTAAAACAAAAATTCTGGGGCTTTGGCGTCCGCGCGGGATTAGATACAAATTGGAAACTCATCAGAGGTTTTAGTCTCTATGCCGATGGGGCTTTTTCGCTTCTTTATTCTTTGTTCCGAGATGGCCGCAAAGAGAGTGCGATCTTAGGTGGAGTCGAAACAGTTGTCTTAAACGGCAACGAATCGACCCGCTGTGAACAAACGATTCTAGAGCTTCAACTGGGCCTCCGCTGGGATCAGATGTTTGCCCATGACCGTTGTCATTTTAGACTACAAGCAGGATGGGAACATACTGTCTTCTTGGATCACAACCGTTTCTTCTACTTCTCCGAAGGCACTGTTGAGAGTCTTATGGAGTATGGAGGAAATCTAGCGTTTCAAGGATTGACCGTCTCTGCCCGTTTGGATTTCTAAATTATTGGAGAGAGTATTTCGGCTTTTCCCAGGTTCCGCGGACGGCAATCATAAACGGCTCGACTAATTTGAGAACGACATTTTGCTGCATCCGGAGGTTGAGATGAAGGCCGCCGTTAAGATCGATGTAAGAGGGCTCTCCTGCTAGATAAAATTCAGACCGCTTCCCTTCGCTGAATGCATTTTGCAAGTCGGTGAAAAAGAGCTTTCCGTCTTTGAGTTGAAGTTTCACTTCACCCATCACGGGAGAGAACATATCGAGATCCAGCCCTAAGTTTTTCAACATAGCTAGAGGAATATCAAAGAACGAAGGCTCTTTTTTCACACGCTGGGTGAAATTAAACGTTCCTAGGCCTCTAAAAGAGTTTAAGTCTCCGAGCTGCCCTAGGACATCCGTCATCACAAAATAACGGATTTGAAGCGGTTTAATTTCTTTTTGAGGCGATCCTAGTTTACGGATGGCACTGGGTCTGATCTCTTGTCCTTTGAGAAGCGGTATAGTGACATTCCATTTATCCGCAATTGCTGACCTGAACCCATTGCATTCTTTGATAACGAGCGAGCCTGCCGGATCTTGAACAGTGATGTTCTTGAGACGGAAACGGGTCGGAGAATAATCGACATTGGCATGTAACTCTTGAACAAGATAGTCTTTCAAACGGGCCTCGTGTCCCTCTAATTCTCCTTTAAAGGTCCAGTCGTCTTTGACTTTGCTGAAGAGTCCTGTCAGCTGCATTCCTGAAAGATCTTTTAAACTTTCATTATCGGTCAGATCAGCCAGTTTTGCTCCGTCTTTGAGCAAGATCGTTCCTTTAAAGCCTTGAGGCTCCCGCTGCAGGTTTAGGTTGATCCCGAAAAGTTCCCCTTCAGCTTTTTGACATGTCAGCGGATCTGAGAGGGAAATCTTGAGAAGTTCTTTCCCTTTTTGGATGTTGACTCCCCCGCCGAATTGATGATCTTTAGAAAATTTGCCTAAAAAATGAAGAGGCTCATCATCGAGTGCCGCTGTACATTTTAGGTTGAGATAAGGAGCTTCATAAAGTCCATAGATCTGCTTGATTTTCAAACTGCCCTTGCCAACTTGGACTTCCCCCTGCGAAACAGGACCTTGGAAAGAGGATGAAGCAGAGCTTAAACTAACTTTAAGATGGGTTTTAAGAGGTTCTACCAGCTGTTTAGAATAAACAGTGAGATCAACTACGGGTGATTCCCATTTGCCTGCTTGCCATTTCAGATTCTCGCAATGAAGAAAGGCCAATGGATCATTCTGATCCAAAACTTTGAAAGAAAGATTTTGGAAGTGGGGCGTCGAAGCGAAAAAGAGTCCCGCTCCATTCAAGAGGTAGTGAGTAAATTTTCCCTCCATCTTGAAATCGAATTTTTCTTTCTCATAAATGCCTGACGTATGCAAGTGGAGATCTTTCCAATCGATGTCCAATGCTGAAACCATCCATTTGGCATGGTGATAAGCCGCGTCTCCTTGGATCTTCATATCATCTAGAGAGCACTGTCGGAGGGACCACTCGTTTCCTTCACGGATTAAATGGACTTCAATCGTATTAAAATGAGAGGAGGCATAACGGATTTCCGATCCTTTTATTTCATATTCCGATCGGTCAGCGTCTATAATCAAACGGAGGGTCATGGTGCCTTGTAAGTTCTCTAAAACTTCTTTCACGCTGGGGCTGAACTCAAAAAGGCCTAATTGATCAAGAAGAGTCAACTGCTCCATTAAATTTTCTGCATCAATATAGACAAGACCGCGAACTTGGTCGATTTTTGAAGGTGGAGACCAATGGAAGGAAAGAGGACCTTTAAGATAGCTGGTCGAAGCTTTACCCTCATTTAAAACAACCTGATAGCCTTCCGGTGTCTCCACAGCTTTGCCTTGCAGAGATAAAAGAGAGGATGCGTCTTGATCAAAGGCGGCATCAAAGCCCCACTCTCCATTTTTATAATCGATCTCTTGTGCGGAAAAGGTGATGTTTTTATAGAGAGTTCCTTGCAGGTTTTGAACGACAAAATGATTCTCAAGAGAATCAAAAGAAAGACTGCAAGAGGTGTTCTGCAGAGGGATCTGAGGAGTTAAAGCGCCTTCAATTCCAGCTAGTGCAGCCTGGAAGCGCGTATGGAATTTTCCATCGGCATAGTAAACAAGCGCTCCTGCAGGCGGGCATGTAAAACGGCCTTTGAGATCAAAAGGGCTGTGATAGAAAGGAGCAAGGGTGGTTAATAAATTCTCGATCGATCCTTCGACTTTCTGGGAGAGAAAGCTAGCCTCTAATTTATCTTCCCAGTTGGCAGTTAAATCTCCTTGTATCTGTATTCCGCTGATTTCTCCAGTCATTGCCTGACAAGCGAGAGAAGTATTGTCAAAAACCAGATCGCCGCCTGTGATAGAAATAGGAATTTGCTGGCTTGTGAAAAGCAGGGACGGCAATTTTCCTTTCCCCGTTCCTTTTTTTTCCTTAAAATCGAAATGATACAGCAGCTCGCAACTTTGTCCTGGAATGGAGAGTAGAAATTCAGGAGAAGCAATAGCCAGGCCATCTCCCCGCGTCAATATATCAACCGTCTTTTCAGAAAATTGACCTCTTAAGGAAAGGTCCCCTTGCACAGCTAGAGTCGGAGCAAAAATTTTCAGAAAGGGCATGTAAAATGAAGATTGAAGGCGAGACGTTTGAAAACTTCCTTTCACTGAAGCATTAGAGATATTTCCTTGAGCATTCAGTTGAATTGTATCTTCTAAACAAGCTAAGGTTCCACTCACTTGAAGCTCTTCTTCTTTACGATCGAGAATAACATCTAAGATGACGGGAGGTTCTTGAGGATTTTTTGAAAGCTTCAACCACTCGGAAGCTCCAGCGGAAAGTTTCGCCGAAGCATGAAAAGCGGAAGGAGGTCCTTGGAACTGAACCGCAAAAGGAACGCCTTCAAATTTTCCAAAGGCAGAACTCGGCTCGAAATCATTATCTTTGATAGAAAAAGTCCCATGAGCAGAAGAGATATCCCAGCCTTGGTACTGTCCTTCGATGTCTTGGGCTTGGACCAGCAGTTGTTCAATATCTCCTGAAAGTAAATTGACAGATCCTTGCAGCTCGACTTCTTGAACCGTCAACTGATCGATAGCAAGTTGATGAACCTGGATATGGTCGAGCTGGAGATGCTCGAAAATTCCTTGGGCTAAATAGAGAGTAGCACCGCCATCAACTCTCCCCTCTTTGATCTTCCAAGAAGGAAATAAGGCTAAAATTTCTTTGCCCAGGTTGTGGATCTCTGTTTGCAGCACTTGAGACTTTCCATCATCAGCCCACGTAAAATCAATTTTTAAAGGATTTTTAGCGGTAACATAATCGAGCGTTCCTTCCATCCATAGAGATTGATTTTCATGGAACTCTCCTTTACCGACGAGATCGGCACGTCCTTCCAGATCAGCAAGGTGAACCGCTGCATGCGCTTCGAAAGTTGGAGTCTCTTGAGGTTTGAAAACGATCGATCCTTCACCTTGAAGCACTTCGAGCTCTTTCCAAAAAAGATCGACTCCGTTGAAATCGGTATCGAGCGCAAAGGTCTCCATCTCTCCTTGAAAATCGATCTGGCTGGACGCTTTATCAACAGCAAGAATAATATCTTCGGACTCCAGACGAACGTTTTGCAGAGAAAGCTGGCCTTGCAAAGAAGTAACCTCTTCAATATCGACAGTGCCCTTAAGTGAAGCAGAAGCTGTTCCTTCCGGCGATTTCCAGGTGGGGAGCCGAGTGAAAAGAGCGGCTAATGGAAGTGTTTTACTTAAAGGGGCTTCATCCATTTCAAAATCAGCAGCAAGACTTTCGTCCCTGTAATTAAAGCCGCAGGTAAAAAGAGGAACGCCATCGTCTTGGAAAACGGAAAGTCTCCCCATCTCTTCTTTCTCATCACCACTTGCAAAATCAAAGATGCAGAGATTATTCTCGGCAGAGATCAATCTTCCTTTTTCGATATCGAGTTTGACAGTGCAGAATTTAGTAGGAACCAGAAAACTTAAATTAGGAGCTTTATTTTCTCCGCCACCGACCTGAATTGTAGGAGCACTTAAGTGCACGTCAGCATCTATAGATAAGGGGAAAAAGTGAAAGTCAAAATCAAAGGAAACTTCTTCGGCATAAAGTTGCTGGCCTAAAGAGAACCCTTCATATTTAAGTTTGCCCTCTTCCCAATAACGGCTGTTATAGGCCACGGCGTCTTGAGCGGCTTTTTTTAACCCGAATTCTAGCGCGGTTTCGAGAATAAAATGACGGCTTGTATAAAGAGATAAAAAGAGCAGTGAGAATATAGAGCAGCCCCAGACAACCTTCTTCATGACTGGACTAACTGTTGATAAGCAGTTCTATTCATCAAACCATCCAGTTCTTCAGGGTTAGAAAGTCGGATTTTAAAAAGCCAGCCGTTTTCTTCAGGAGATTGATTGAGAAGATCGGGCGTTTGACGGACGGCGTCATTGACTGCAACGATCTCTCCTGAGACGGGAGCATAAATATCAGCAGCGGCTTTCGTCGATTCTAAGACAACGGCTTCTTCGCCGGCTTTGACAACCTTGCCGATCGCAGGCAGTTCAATATAAACAATTTCTCCCAGTTCACGTTGGGCATAAGCGGTCACACCGATTTTGCCTACGTCTCCTTCCACTTTAATCCATTCATGCGAGTCTGTGAAATACATGCTTACCTCACTAGGGGTTTGTCGCTAGCCCAGTCGTCCATTTTATTATTTTCCTAATTTACAAGTGGCCCAAAGAGACGGATGCTGCGCGACTTGGACATATTTGGAAGACACGGCAAAATGTTGCGATCCTCTTTTAGGCCGATGGATGCAGTAACTGAATCCCAGTTTATCAAAAGCCTTGGGATCATAGCCATGCAAAATCTCTGCCGGCAGGCTGATCCTGACGGTATATTCGCTGGAGCTCATCTCCGTATGGACTTTAATTGCTTCAGGATCACAGAGAGGATGGCTGTCTTCATTGCGGAAACGGGTCAACTCTAAAGCACGGACTCCTTGAACTTCTTGTGGAAGGATTAAAAAATGGTGGCAGAACTTCGTAGGAAAGCCAGCCTCTTTCAGATCTCGTGTGTCGATGAATAGCTCAATGGCGTCTCCTTCATCAAACTTGGGGTATGAGGCTTCCTCAAATTTTTGATGGACGTGGATCTGTAATTCAATCCCCTCTTCATGCCAAGCCAAAGCAACATCGGCAAAATGCTCTTCTCCTAAAAAAGATGAAGTATCAGGCAGCTGATACCCTTTCCCAAAAATCTTACGCGTAATCTCTTTTCCATATTTAAGATCGACATTGAGCCGAAAAAAATGGATAGGAGCAATGGGAGGAAACTTTTCGCCCAGCACCATAGGTTTAACGTGTATCCATTTGGGATAAGATTTGATGCATCAGAACACGCCTTGCATCCATTCCTAAAAGTCTTTGTCCTTCGACGACTTTGTCTTTTATGGTCGGTTCGCTAGAACCTTTTTTAATGAGCCGGTAGAAAGCAAGATCTCCGTTGGAAGGAACAGAAACATTCGACCATTTCCCTTCAGGAGATGTAAACATATCCACTTTCGACAAGGTTGTAGGATCGCTCCGTTTGATTTCTTTGGTATGCTCGATCAATGTCCATTGATCAACCAGCGGCTGTCCTGTCGTTTTCAGGAAAGAGGATTCTTTTCCATGGGTTTCAATCGCTTTCTTCGCATTTTGCATCAAGGCTGCAAATCGCTGGGCAGGGTATTGATCTGGGGTCAGCGGTTTATCAGAAATTTGCTTCAAAAGATCGGCATAGACCAGTGCGCCTACTTGATCTCGAACATCTGAGAACGGTTTCCAAGAGCCGTTCTCTAGCTTAAAGGGCTCAGGATCTTTTTTTCGGACCTCAGCATAAGCATTCTGGAGTTTATCATCTAACAGCTTGCCGACCCAGTCTCCTTCTAACGCTTCGTCCAAGGTCATGATTTCTTTAGATGCCGGTTTATTCCACACAATGATGCGATAGTAGGTCTGCTGATCTTGCGTAAAGAAAGGTCCAGCCTCCCCTACCGTTGCTTTTTGCAAATAATCCCGTAGAGCGGTTGTGTCTTCGATTTCATCGAAAGGAGCGACAGGTCCGCGCGAACGAACGGCAATCTTTTGTTTTTGACCCGCAGATTTCAAGAGAGCTTCTTCGATCCATTCGGGATGTTGATTAATGAGGCTCGAACGGGCAAATCGATCGATCTTCAGACGCACATTAGGTTCTACAGATTCAAGAGCAGCATAACGCTCTGTCCGGGTTTGACCTTGCGTGCGCGAGAGAATTGGATACTCCGCAATGATCTGCTGCCAACCTTCATCGCTCACCTCAAAGTCCCATGTCTCTTTTAAAGTGAGACGTCCGCCGATTTCTTCTTTTGTCGCCTTGGCAACTTCTAACTCATAACGGCTGATCACGAGCTCGGGGGCTTTTTTCTCCACTTCTTCAGCAGTGAGCAGCTGCCGGGGAAGATCAATCAGTTTTTTCATTTTAGGAGCAATCGCTTCGATGTAGTATTGAATTTTGAGCATCGATCGAAAATCTGAGAGCCTTAAAACATCAGGAAGTTGATACATTTCGACAGTGGCACACTCTTCAGCAAACGCTGCATATTGCTGGTAGCTGAGAGGATCGACAAAAATTCCTTGTCCCACTTCATTAAATAGGCGATGGACGAGCATGACTTTTTTCCACAGCTTGACCGCTTGTGTCTCATCGATACCCGCCATTTGAATTTGCGCCCGTAAGAACTCACTCGCATCGGCAAAGGTCACTTCTTCTTTTGAAGGAATCGAACGCAACGTTTGAAGGCACGTCTGAAGAAGGGCAGCGCGGGCCTCATCGATTGTTACCTTATATCCCTTTTTTTCGGCGATCGCAGCGGCATTAAAGAGGAATTTTCCTAAGACCTCAGTAAAGCGGGGTCCAAACCATTCTTCGAAAGAGTTGTAATCAAAAAGAGCTAGATGGCGTGCATCGGAGAGTCCTCGATCAGGGGAAATCCACGAGTATTGCTGTTGTTGATAGCTCAAGATGCGTCGTAAAATTTCAGGAGGAAAAGCAACTTGGTCCATATAAAGATCGGAATAGGCGGAAAAAGTCTTGGGAGAAAGATCTCCTTGTTGGACTTGAGCTAGATGGTGAGGAAGCTGCGGAATAAACCTGTTCCACACTTGCACAGCGCTTAAGAAAGGAGCTTGCGGGTGTACATACGCAGTAAAACGCTTAGTTTTATCGAGCCTTTCTTGGAATTCATCTTTCAATTCATCAAAGTACCGTTCTGCTAAAATCGTTGTCAGTCCTGTCGACATGAGATCATTTTTGAGCATCTCATTGGTGCCCAACGTTAAAAATCGCACCATCGCATGCAGCTCCCGCTCCATGATGGGAGAACCGTCTACAGCCTGGGCTAATTTTTTATCGGGGATTTCCCGGCTGGCCAGCGTCGTCGAAGTTCCAAAAAAGCAAAACGAGGCGATGATCATCACTGTAATCACAATGAACAATTTCTTTTGATGCTTGCGCAAAAAATTCATCATAAAAAGTATTCCTATTCCTTAGTAAGATTTTGCATAGAGTACACGCTGAGAGCTTTTCTTTCCTGTTATGACACAGGCGCCTTCTTCCATCGGGCCATCCAGTGGGATGCAGCGAATCGTGACTCCTAAATCGTTTTTAATTTGTTCTTCCACAGCTGCCTCTCCGCACCAGTGGGCAAAAGCAAAGCCGCCATGAATTTCCGGCTGATCTTTGTTTTTTGGGGTAAAATAAGCGTAAAAATCGTCTTTATTATCGATTTTCTGAATATGGGCATTGCGGAAAGCCAGAGCTTTTTCATAGAGGCTGTTTTGGATATCTTCGAGGATATCGGAAATACGGGCCATTAAATGGCCACGTGAGAGCGGTGTCGATTCTTTATGAGGTTTATCACGGCGTGTTAATGGGAAAAAATCATTCGCGATATCGCGCGGGCCTACTTCGATCCGGACAGGAACTCCTTTCTTAATCCATCCCCATGTTTTTTCTCCGCTGCGGATATCTCGTTCATCGACGATGACAACTAATGGCTTGCCGTCAAAAAGCACATGGCGGAGTTCTCCTGCTAAACTATGGCAGCAACCGAGCACTTCGCCTTTGGTCTCATCTTTATGGATAATCGGAATGATCACAATATGAGCAGAAGCGATTTTAGGCGGCAGCACCAGTCCATCATCATCGCTATGCGTCATCACCAGCGCCCCGATCATACGGGTTGTCATTCCCCAGGAGGTCGTCCAAGCGTAAGCCATCTCCCCGCTCTGATCCTGAAATTTGATCTGGGAAGATTTAGAGAAATTTTGTCCTAAGAAATGGGAAGTCCCCATTTGGAGCGCTTTTCTATCTTGCATAATTCCTTCAATACAATAGGTAGAAACGCCTCCTGGAAATCTCTCGGAAGGGGTTTTTTCACCTTTAATGACGGGGATTGCAAGTGTTTTTCTGGAAAACTCTTCATAGACATTGAGCATTCTCATCGTCTCTTCCACCGCATCTTCAGCCGTTGCATGAGCGGTATGACCCTCTTGCCATAAGAACTCTGTTGTCCGTAAAAATAAACGGGTTCTCATTTCCCACCGCACGACGTTGCACCATTGGTTGATCAGTAGCGGCAGATCTCTATAAGAGGTGATCCATTTAGCAAACGATTCTCCGATGATCGTCTCCGAAGTCGGACGGACAATGAGCGGTTCATCGAGTTCCCCTGCGGGGACAAGCTTACCCTCTTTATTCATCTCTAACCGGTGATGAGTGACAACTGCGCATTCTTTAGCAAAGCCTTCGACGTGCTCGGCCTCTTTTTGCAAATAGCTTAAAGGGATGAAGAGCGGAAAATAAGCGTTTTGATGGCCGGTCTCTTTGAACTTGGCATCAAGAATTTTTTGCATGTTCTCCCAGATCGTATATCCCCAAGGCTTAATGACCATGCAGCCGCGGACCGCTGAATGCTCCGCAAGATCGGCGGCTTTCATCACTTCTTGGTACCACTCAGAATAATTTTCATCTCGTTTCGGATTGATGGCAGATTTAGTATTCTTATTCATAATTTTGTAAAGTGTCTCTTTAAATTTTCACAAAGCTCTCGGCGTCCTTGTTGCAGCTCTTCCATGCTTGAAAGCAGAGGAAATGTTGTTTGCATCATCGCTTCGCGCACAGCAGCAGAAGGGAGGACAGCCTGCAATAATTCTTGATCAGGTGCGATCAAAGCAATGGTTCCTTGGTGTAAAAAACCGTCTTTAGTCTTCCGCTGGGCAGCTCCGGCAATTTTTTTTCCCCTTAGCATCACATCATACTTGGTCGGCCGGGCCATGCAAAAATGGGTGCATGTGGGGTCTTGAAAAGGCGCATCATCAGGAGTCAGTCCAATTTCTTCTTGGATTCCCATAAATTCTTTGACGACATCTTTGACGACTTGATTGACCAAATTATAATTATCTAACGTGTTGGTTGAAAATAAAGATGATTTGGCAGGCACCAGTACTGAAAATGCCAGGTCCCAGAGATGGAAAACTACCCCTCCTCCTGTCGGGCGGCGGGCTAGGTCCAATCCCCTCTTTTCAGCTTCTGTCAGATCCAGTAACTCTTCAGGCTTAACGAAATAGCCAAAGGTCGCACTCGTCCTTTCCCATTCATATAGATGGAGGATAGGTTTTTCTTGACTCTGTAAATTTTCCAGCAGTTGAGCGTCAAGTTGCATATTGGCATCCGCAGAGGTCGCCTTTGTCTCAAGAATGTTCCAAGCCATTTGAAACATTCTACTTTGACAACGGTTTAAAGAAAAGGAAGCCTTGATCAGGTGAATTTAGCCCTGCTGTTAAGCATGCAGCAGCTATTTAGCAAGAAAGGCTCCTAGGTATGTCACACAGACAGGGCGATTTTTAATCATTCCTTGAAAATCTTCCATCGGCAATAATCGCCTCCACTGGAAAATTTTGTTAAAGAACACTAGGAGCATTCATGGCAGTACAGTTCAGACAGGTAGTAGGCTTTGCTCAAATGGACCGGTATCAAGCAGAGCACATCATTTATGGAGAATTGCTCCCCGCCTGTGAAAAACAAGGAATAGTACTTTCGCGCTATGGCAATCTTGCTTATACAGGAGCGCCTGCACTCGACCCAAAGTATTACCAAATTAAAGAAAAGAAAGAATTATTTAACATCGAGCGTATCCAAAAAGCTTGTCGAGATATCGATTTTGTCGCCCAAAACGACCCGCTCTTAGGATATCATAGCTTGAAAACAAAAGTAGAATCTCAAGGTGAAGATATTACCACGGGCGATCTCGTCGTTGCCTTATTAGTTAGAGGCCACCTCGCCGACTTCCATCTACCTCGAACAATGGAGTGCGACATTAGAATGGCTCTTCTTAGGCCTTAAAGCGCGGAAAAAGACTTATCGCATAGAGAGGATAATTCACGATAGCGGCTTCATGGGCAAAATTGCGCAGGGTAGTTCTCGATAAGACAGGAGGGGGATTTTCACTCTTAGAAAATTTTTGCTCATAAACGAGCAGGCTTTTCTTTTGTTTTGAAATACCTGCTTTGACTTCCAAGGGGAAAATACTTTGATGAGTAGAAATGACAAAATCGATCTCTGCAATTCCTTCACTCGACCAATAGTAGAGCTCATCGAAATGTTTATCATGGAGCTCTGTAGCGACATAATTTTCTGTGAGAGATCCCTTAAATTCCTGAAACAATTGATTTCCTTCTAAAAGCACACGTGGATCGAGTTTACTCATTGCTCCCAGAAGACCCACATCGAGCATGAAAACTTTAAAAGCCCGTTTGTCAGCATAAATTTCTTATTTTCTTTGGCAAGCTGTCTTGGGTCCGACTCCCAAACAGCCATGATTTTCATCACCTCTTCTTCAGGGGCATGTTTAGCAAAATCCAGGGTATAGGCGTCTAAAATTTCTTTCTGAACGATTCTAACATCGTATAAGTTCTCATTTTTGAGATAGGTTGCCACGGCCTCTAGCATCCCCCCAATAATAAAATAGTATTTTAAAAGCTCCAATGTTCAAAAAAGTCATTAGGAAAAATGTAAATTTTGACAGAATAATGAACGACTTTTTGGGATTTAGGACAAAAAATCGAAAATGGGCTTAAAAAAGGAGCCTATTTTACAGGCCATTAAAAATTGCAAGCTATACCACCATCGGCTTGAAATAAAGATTTTACTTGATATTCACTCCTGAATTTGCCAATAAAAGGACAAAGCACCTACAATAATCACCGGGGCCGCGTTTCACAACCTCCCCATAAAAGCATAGGTAGTTATGTTCGACAAATTCACCAACCGCGCGAAACAAGTCATCAAGCTGGCCAAGAAAGAAGCCCAGCGTATGAACCACAACTACTTAGGGACGGAACACGTCCTGCTCGGGCTATTAAAGCTCGGTCAGGGAATCGCTGTTAATGTCCTTCGCAACTTCAACCTAGACTATGAAACGGTCCGTCAAGAAGTTGAAAGACTCGTGGGCTTTGGACCTGAGATCCAAGTCTATGGTGATCCAGCTCTGACAGCCAAAGTTAAAAAAGTTTTCGAGTTTGCCAATGAAGAAGCGGCAAGCCTCAATCATAATTATGTTGGAACGGAACACCTTCTTTTAGCTCTTCTCCGACAAACCGATGGTGTTGCAGCTCAGGTTCTTGAAAATCTCAATGTCAGTTTAAAAGACATCCGCCGCGAAGTCTTAAAAGAACTCGAAACCTTCAATCTCCAACTTCCTCCGATGGGAATGGGTAGCAATAGTCCGACGCCTCCCCCTGCCGGATCTTCCTCAAAGCCTCAAGATAAAGGAGGCCTAGCACCCGATAAAATGCCTGCTTTGCGCGCTTACGGCCATGATCTGACCGAACTCTATCGGGAAGGAAAATTAGATCCTGTGATCGGACGGAAAGATGAAGTTGAAAGGCTGATCCTCATTCTCTGCAGACGCCGGAAGAACAACCCTGTTTTAATTGGAGAAGCTGGAGTCGGAAAAACCGCTATTGTTGAAGGCCTTGCCCAAGCTATTGTGCGTGGAGAAGTCCCAGACAACTTAGCCAAGAAAAAACTCATTGCTCTCGACTTGACCCTCATGATCGCTGGAACGAAATACCGGGGCCAGTTCGAAGAGCGTATTAAAGCTGTGATGGACGAGATCAAAAAGAACGGGAACATCCTGCTCTTCATCGATGAACTTCACACGATCGTCGGCGCCGGCGCTGCCGAAGGCGCAATCGATGCCTCGAACATTTTAAAACCCGCCCTCTCTCGTGGAGAAATCCAATGTATCGGCGCTACTACTATCGATGAGTACCGAAAAAAAATTGAGAAAGACGCGGCGCTCGAGCGTCGTTTCCAAAAGATTTTGGTCGCTCCTCCCTCCATCGATGACAGCATCCAAATTCTCCATGGTCTACAAGCTAAATATGAAGAGCATCACCATTGCAAATACACCGAAGCTGCGATTGAAAATGCCGTTAAGCTATCTGATAGATACATCGCGGGCAGATTTCTGCCTGATAAAGCGATCGACCTCATGGACGAAGCCGGTGCAAAAGCACGTATTGCTTCCATGCATCAGCCCCAAAATCTGACAAAATTCGAAGCTGAAATTGAAGAAGTACGCCTTGCAAAAGAAGAAGCGATCTCTCAGCAAGAATATGAAAAAGCCGCAAAACTGCGCGACAATGAAAAAACTCTGCGGGAGAAACTTCAAACTCTCATCAGCCAATGGGAAAGTTCCAAAGAAGAACATCAAGTTATTGTCGATGAAGAAGAGATTGCCGCGATCATTTCTAAACAGACAGGCATTCCTCTCACGCGCCTCACTGAAGGCGAAACTGCAAAAGTTCTCAAGATGGAAGAGATCCTCAAAACTTCTATTATTGGACAAGACGACGCTGTCAGCACCGTCTGCCGTGCGATCCGCCGCAGCCGCGCTGATATTAAAGATCCAAACCGTCCGATCGGAGCGTTCCTTTTCTTAGGACCTACCGGTGTGGGTAAAACCTTGCTCGCCAAACAGCTCGCTATCAACTTATTCGGCGGAGAAGATGCTCTTATCCAAGTCGATATGTCCGAATACATGGAGAAGTTTGCCGTCAGCCGTATGACAGGCTCGCCTCCGGGATATGTAGGCTACGAAGAAGGAGGACAGCTCACGGAGCAAGTCCGCCAACGGCCTTATTGCGTCGTTCTATTTGATGAAATTGAAAAAGCGCATCCTGATGTCATGAACCTCCTGCTTCAAGTCCTTGAAGAAGGCCGCTTGACCGATTCGTTCGGCCGTAAGATCGATTTCCGCAATACGATCATTATTATGACTTCCAACTTGGGAGCTGATTTGATCCGCCGCCAGACCGAAGTCGGTTTTGCTGCGCAGGAAGCCATCATGGATTATAAAAAGATGCAAGAAGCGATCGAAGGCTCTGTCAAAAAACACTTCAAGCCTGAGTTCCTTAATCGACTCGATGGCATTGTGATCTTCAGATCTTTAGATCGGGTGCATCATCTTCCCCCAATCATCGAGCTCGAAGTCCAAAAAGTCAAATCACGTCTTGCTCGTAAACACATCATCCTCAACCTCGACCAAAAAGCAAAAGACTTTCTGGCCGATAAAGGATATGACCCCACCATGGGAGCGCGGCCGATCCGTCGCGTGATCGAGACTTACCTCGAAGATCCTCTGGCTGAAAAATTGTTGATGAATCCTGATAAAGCAGTCGCTTATCTTGCAACGTTGGAAGACAACAAAATCGTCTTCATTGAGCAAGAACAGCAAGCTCCTGATGCAAAAAACAATTTTGTAATGACGCTCCCTGAAAAAGGGTGATCAATTGTTCGTTGCTGTCTCTTGATAAATAATGATCGATCTACGATCATGTCGTGTAAAATATTAAGGCGTATTTTTTATTTTAAGCCTTATTACTTCAAAAGAGGAGACTCTAATGGAACACAACATGAAGATCCGACATTTGAGTCGCTTCTTAAGATATTGTTGTTTTGTAGGAATGATCATAGCCCCGGCCTTGAATGCTTTTTATTGGATTCATGACGGTTTTCGTATTTTTTCTTTCCACGACACCCGCTGGCTGATTCAATTTGCTAATGCCCCTTTCACCTCGATTGATGAACTCTCATCGTGGTTAAAATTTGCAGGCTTTGCGACAGATCTAATCCCCACTGTTTTTTTTCTAATCACTCTTTTTATTCTATCAAAACTCTTTAAACGGTATGAAAAGTTGGAGTTCTTTTCTAAAAAGACCGTCCGGTATGTTCGACAAATAGGATTTGTCCTTGTCATCAGCCAAATCGTCCATCCTTTTTATATTGCTTTACATAGCTTCATTTTATCCCTGCCCAACCCTCCCGGCCAACGCGTATTACTCTTCGCTTACGGGCCTCAAGAATTTAAAATGTTATTTTTAGCCTTTATCGTCTTTTTGGCTGCTTTTATCATGGAAGAAGGCCGCCATCTACATGAAGAATATTCATCTACTGTTTAAAAAACATAAATATGTAGCTTTTTGTCACAAATCAGAAGATAGTCTGAAAAGGAGTGGTGAAAATTGAGAGGAATATGGTAGCTTTTTGGTTTCTCTAAAATCTCATATAACTACTGATTGTAAACAAGAAATTTTATAGACAAACACATGCCCATTGTTGTAAACCTTGACATCGCTCTAGCTAAAAAGAAAATGCGCTCAAAAGAGTTAGCGGATGCCATTGGAATTACAGAACAAAATCTCTCCATTTTAAAAACAGGAAAAGCCCGCGCTCTTCGTTTTACTACTCTAGAAGCAATTTGCAAAGCGCTAGATTGCCAACCCGGCGATTTATTAGAGTATCGCGCCTCCCCTAAGCCTAAGGAATAATTTTCTCTCCCAACTCTTGCTCAAAAGAAGGAAATAAAGTGGGATGTTTTTTATAGATCCATCTTCCCAAACTACGCGTCACGTGTTTGACTTCTTTTTTGATCTGGTCTTGTGTCATTAATACTTCATCTTTTTTCAGAGAACCGACATCCAGCATGATGACCTTATCTCCACAAAATCCAATATTTCTCTTCAGTGCAGGATTATCGATGTGGACTCCCTTGCGGCTCCATTCTTCGATGGCCTGAAAAAGCGACACAACAGCTGCTTGAGCTCCTTGAATATCCCCTTTTTTCATCCGCGCATCAATTCTTGAAGTTGCTAGTTCACAATAGTCTTGGACCATAAATTCCGTCTTATCGAGATCAATCGTATAGGCAATACCACCGTTATCTACGAGAACGACCGACCTAAACTGACCTTCTGTTTTGTTGAGATGAAGACAGGAGATGCCCGTTTGATCCTGTATCTCTTGATACGCCAGCTTACAGCTCTCAAAAACCATCCGAGGATCGTATTTTTTAATCAGATGCCAGAGCCATGTATCGATAGATCCAGGGAATTTGCTCAAGATCTTCAACAAACTCAAATCATTATGTCTGAAAAATTTTAAGACGGTTTTTTGATCTTCGCCTAAAAACGCATGCGATTGATCTCCTGATCCTAAATACCTAAAAGTTTGATTGAGCTTTTGTAAGACCTCTTTGTGATCGTTCGAAGATAGCGGCTCCACTTCCCACTCAGAATCATTGGGAATATCGCTTAAAATCTCTTGCAGCCTGAAACCTTTTGTCTGTGCATCGCAAAAATACGACAGACCCATGACGATCAAAATCCCTAGGGCTAGTTGAAGAATCTTTTTTTTCATGAGGTAGACAGACAGAAGCGATTGCCTTCGCTATCTTTGAAAATGGAATACATCCCCCAAGATCTTTCAGTAGGACCTTCGACAATTTCAACTCCTTTGGCTTTGAGTTGGTCCGTTGTCGCCGCAACATCTTTGCACGTGAACACAATATTAGAATTTTTCCCAATCATGTCTTGATGTTCATCAAAAGTATAAAGAACCACACAGGTTTCACCTTCAGGCGTCTTGAGCTCAATCCACCGTTGAGGACAGCCGTCAAAAAGAACATCCACAGCCACTTTCAGTCCCAGTTTTTCTGTATAAAATTTAAGGGCGCGGTCTTGATCGATGATCGGAACAACGGCATGTTTAACATGACTAATCATAATTTGACTCTGGTTTGATCAGCTGATTTTACCACAGGTATGAATTATGTTAGAAAGCGAGAAAACCACTTTTCTGCAAAATTTGCGACCTGTTCCAAGGCGCCGGGTTCTTCAAAAAGATGGGTAGCGCCCGGAATAACCATCAAATCTTTTGTTGTACGGATAAGATCAAGAGCTTCTTGATTGAGTTCTAGCACTTCCAGATCATCACCGCCCACAATCAATAACGTGGGAGTCTTGACCTTCATCAGCGACTTTCCTGCTAGGTCAGGTCTGCCTCCCCGGCTCACAATCGCATCGATGTCGCTGCGCTCCGCCGCAGAGACTAAAGCTGCCGCTGCCCCCGTACTCGCTCCAAAATAACCGATTTTGAGCTTTTTGGTTTTAGATTCTGCTCGAAGCCAGTCCGTAATGCCGCTCAGACGCTGGGCTAAAAAAGAAATGTTGAACCGAGGCTCGCGGGTTTTATCATCCAGCGCGCCTTCTTGTTCCGTCAGAAGATCGATGAGAAGCGTACCCAGCCCTACGCTCCTCAAAGACTTTGCAACAGCCTGATTGCGAGAACTGTGACGGCCGCTCCCGCTTCCATGCGCAAACACGACCAAACCTGTGGCATCTTTAGGGATCAACAAATTCCCTGTCAAAGTTGCCTCTTTTACAGAAATTTTTACTAACCCAGCTTCCATATCCTCATCTTATCAGAAAAAATTTTCTTCCATAGAACAATCTCCCCTGATCAGGTAAAATAAATGGCATGCATAAGAAGAAAAAAGTTGTCGTTGGTATGTCAGGAGGAGTTGATTCTTCTGTCGCTGCCCTCTTGCTGAAAGAGCAAGGGTATGAAGTCATCGGACTCTTCATGAAAAATTGGGAAGAGAAAGACGGCAGCTGCTCCGCTTCTGAAGATTACGACGATGTCATCCGCGTCTGCAATACCATCGATATTCCGTATTACACAATCAATTTCGTGCAAGAGTATTGGGACACCGTCTTCTCCCATTTTCTCAAAGAACTCAAACTCGGCTACACACCTAATCCCGATATCTTGTGCAATCGCGAAATCAAATTTAAAGTCTTCTTTCAAAAAGCAATGGAGCTAGGAGCCGATTATTTAGCGACAGGCCATTATGCACAGACCCAAGACGGACTTCTCTTAAGAAGCGTCGATCAAGAAAAAGACCAAACCTATTTTCTCTACACCTTAAAAAAAGAAGTGTTAGAAAAAATCTTATTCCCTATCGGCCATCTGAAAAAAGATCAAGTCCGCGAGCTTGCTCAGCAATACGGACTTTCAACTGCCCAGAAAAAAGACAGCACAGGCATCTGTTTCATCGGGGAACGGAAATTCCGGGATTTCATCAGCCAGTACATTCCGTATCAAGAGGGTGAATTTGAGACACTGGCAGGTCAAGCGGTGGGTACCCATCAAGGAGCTGCTTTCTACACCATTGGCCAGCGGAAAGGTCTTAAAATCGGCGGGCCCGGAGAAGCGTGGTTTGTCGTTGATAAAGATATACATCGCAATGTCGTCTATGTCGAGCAAGGCGACGACCACCCTGCGCTCTATAATACGATGCTCACCGCTACAGAGACCAGCTGGGTCAATAGTCTTCCACCCCAAATTCCCTTCCGCTGCACAGCTAAAATCCGGTACCGCCAGCCTGATCAAGAATGTTTCATTGAAAAAATCGAAAATGACCAAGTTTCTGTTTCTTTCCCTGAGTCTCAACGAGCGATCACACCGCGCCAAGCCATCGTCTTCTATGACGGCCCCGTCTGTTTAGGCGGAGCGCTCATCTCGCCTCGATAAAACTAAGTTATTTGTAATTCAAAAGGAATAAGGATTTCAGCTCTGATACGCTCGAGATTTTGCCTCAACTGATTCACTTCACCCATATTTGTGGCTACATTCTGGATAATGAGCTTCTTGGTGTTCTTAACATAAGTCATCCTTTGGAAACAGCTTCCCCACTTCCTGTTGTAAAAAAATCTAGGATTAGACTTCTGAATGATTATGTTTTCAAAACACAAAAAGCCTCTCCAAAAATCATTGCTTGATATGAAGTTCTCAACTTCAACGTCGGAGTGACTGTTATTATCAATTAAAATCATTAGGCTTTTTTTAGATAAATGGTTGAATGCTGGAAGATTAGGAAATTCCGCAAATTTCAGAATTACCTCAGTAATCCCAGAAAGCTCAGCAAGTAGAGATATCCATTTACCATCATCACATCCACATAGCATGATTTTTTTTAAAGAACCTAATTTCTTCAACCCTCGGAGAGCTTGTTCAGACCCCGCGCCTTTAAATGTCCTTTCTGTACGTAGAGTAAGGGATGTTAATTGAGCTGTTTCAAGGCCGTCTAGTATAGGAAAAGCCTTCGATGAACCAAGACTAAGCTGTTTTAAAGTTCCCCCATACTGATTGAGCGCCTGTCTCAAAACATCGACATTAAAATCCGCATGGTTACAGTATGCTTCTGGAATATCCAGCTGCTCGAATAGAAAACAAGGAATGCCTAAACGTTGAGCGTCATGGTAATTTCGATTCAAAAATTTTATAAAACTCGGATAATCTAAATACGGAAAAACGAAGTTTTCCAGATGTTCATTTCGTTGAGGTTTCCAGCACTCCGCTGTTTCTGCATCTAAGCACTGATTTGAAGCAAACTTTTTCTCCAATCCCAATAACTCATTAAGACCCTCAATCCCTGTTTTTCCAATAATAAAAACACGAAAATATTCACTCACTAATTTAAAGCATTTAAATCGACAGCCTAATCGTAAAATCATTATCCGCTCAGCTGCTTGTTGATCAAGATGTGAAAGGCTTGAGTTAGGGCTGATCGATGGTCTCATAACAATAGCGGAATAAAATGTTTCAAATTCTTTTAGCGTAATATCTTCAAAGGTCGACTCTTTGACTGTTCTATCTCTATAGGGTCCCTTTAAAAGAGAGTTAAAATAAGTGGAAATCGCTGACAAGATATCGACATCTGCTGGAGACAAAGAATAAGAGCTGTCGTTAAATCTGAAACAAAAAACTTGCTCGGGAGGCTTTTTGAATTCTTTGGTAGACCAAGTTTCCCAACGGCTCCAAAGATGCTTCAAACTAATCCAGTTAGGTTGATTTACCTTAAAATCTTGGCTCCAGGCTTTTTGAAATGCTTCTTTGATCAACTTTTGCACATCTTCAGCAGCAAAAAACACCGATCCTTGCAACGATTGAAGCCAGTCTAATAACAAGTCTGTTGCAAAAGGAAGTTTTTGACCGTCTTTGGGTCGAATCACCCAACTCGTGGAAGCAGCTTCAGGGTTTAAGAACTCGTCCGGCGCGATGACAGATTTCTCAAGATCCATCTCAGCCACAGCTCTAAGCTCTTTTTTTGCTTCTTCAAAAGCTTTCAGAATTGAGGCTTCAAGTTCAATCAACGGTAAAGAAGCGGGGTCATACACTTGTTTCAACAAGCTAAAAGCCTTTTCGACGGAAGAATAATTCGTGACATTCACTTCTGGAATTTGCTCCCATAACCGGTGAACCAGTTCGATCATCATCTTTTGATTTTCTGCTGATGAAAATAAAACCTTGCGCGTACTTGCAAATTTTGCAAGGTTTACCAACATTTGTACCGGATTCGGTAGGTGAAATTTCTGATCTTTGGGTCTTAAACGCAAGGGAAATGCCAGTGTATTCGGCAATGGCTGGAGTTCAACGTCCCCAGAGGCACATTCTTTGAGGCCAGCATGAATATACTGTTCATACGCTTGTTTAACCAAACTGGTAACTCGATCAAAATCAGCTACCGTATAGGTCTTTTGACTCACTAATGGATCATTTTGAAAAGGACTTTTTTCTAGGATGGGCTTTAATCGATCAAAAACATCCTGAATCATTTGACTGCATTTCAACAAAACTCTTGCAGGACTCTCTGATAAAAAAGATCCAAAACAGTTTTTAGCTTCGTTGGCATCCAACATCCCCAAATCCACAAAAGCATTCAGTAGAGTTTGAGATGACTCTAAAACCCCTTGTTGAGGTTCTTCAATCTTAATTCTTTTTGTAGCTCGAACGGTCATAATAAACTTTGTTTCGAATTAGTTTACAATCGAACCGTATAAAATTAATATGTTTAAAATAATTTACATTCGCGGCTTATTTCCAAAGAGAAAATTTTCTAGTTAGCTCTGAAACTCTAGCCCAATCTCCAAACAAAACAATGCCATAATAAATTAAATCGGCTTCTTTTACCTCTTTTGTACGCTCCACCTGTTCTACATAGGTGCCTACCGTCATCGTATCGGTAAAATCTACACATTTAATTCCCTCTTGAAGAGCTGCTTGTCTTAAGGTTCTAATTTTATTCGAATTGGCCTTCAGAATCATAAAAGGCATCTCTGAAATATTCGGATGGCTTCCTCCATCTGCATCGATATAGTTCGTTAAACGCAAAGGCTCTTTTCCAATCTCAGAACCGAATCCAATACTCATATGCGCCAAGGCATTCATAATCACACCAGGCTCGATTTTCTCATTCATGACAGCCACTAATTTATTCGCAAACATGGAAAACTCTCCTTTAAGTAAGACTAATTTCTGTTGAAAAGCAATGAACGGCCTGAGCAAAAACTTTGACGTGATAACCCTCTGCTTGCTTGGAGAATTTCACTTCGACAAGGCCCGGTCTTTCAATAAAATGTCCTTGCTCTACCTTAAATGCCGATGTTTTTTGAGGGAGTAGATGAAATTGATGCGCATAGATTGTCAGCCCGCCCAGAACAGATCCGGTAAAAGGGTCTTCATTGGTTCCAACGAGTGGCGCAAAACAACGCATATGGATTTGATTGCGGGGATCTATGGTTTCCTTTGTCAGAAAGCAAAGCACGATGAGGTCATGATCTTTAGAAAAAGAACTTAACGATTTAAAATCGCATTGCATTTGTTTTAAAGCGTCTAAAGATGGCATCGCAATGAAAAGAGCTTTGCAGGTCGCATCGTACATAAGTGGAATGGATGAATCGATAGAATCCAACGGGATCCCAGCTGCTTTAGCAACCATTTCATGAGAAATTTTAGGCTGATACAGCTGAGCTGCGGGAGGTTCGTAAGCCACCCGTATTTTTTCATCTTCATCCACCACCGCCTGCATCTTAAGAATGCCGCTCAAGGTCTCTACTTGGAAATTATAAGTACCAGGCTTATCGACATTGAAACGGTTTTCGTGCGCAATGACAAAAAGAGCCCCCACCGTAGAATGGCCGCAAAAACTAATCTCATGTCCCGTGGGAGTAAAATAACGTAATCGAAAATCGGCCTTCTTACTCGGGAGCACAAACGAGGTCTCGGCCAAGTTAAGCTCTCGGGTGATTTTGCGCATCACCGCTTCATCCAGCGCTTCCGCATCTAAAACAACCCCTGCAGGATTGCCTCCAAATTTTTTATCGGTAAAGGCGTCCACTTGATGAATTTGCACTTGCCCCAAGGTACTGATCGTCTTGAGATAATTGTAGATGGTCGCACGAGATAGTTGCATTTTCGCAGCAATGTAGGCTGATGCCTCTTTAAATTCGAAAAGCTTTTTCCCATGAAGCAAAGCGATTAATTCCCTTTTTTGCCGGGATGTCGCAGCCTGCATTGTCACTTGATGAGTTTTGAGATATTGAGCAGACAATTGATCGACATTGATTTGCCAATCATTGACAGGCTGTTGAAAAGGTAGTTGTAGTAGCAATTCGAGTTGATCTTTTAAAGAATGCAATTTGCTCGTGTCGTAGCGCAGGCGCAAATAGCCAGAGAGTTCCTCATCTCCAATTGGATACACTAGTCTTTTGACATGAGCTCCAGTCATTAAGACTTCATGTTCAGCTTCTCCCCTTCCCAAGATTTCCAGCTCTGCTCCTTGATCTTCCTTGAGTGACGAGAAGGAATTCCAAATTTCCACTAACTCACCCTTAGAACTGAAAATGGAAGCTTCGACCAAGGGATAGAAAAAGTTCACTAATAGCTGAGCGAGATCCTTAAACTTCTCCATTTGCATAGCCCCTTTATTTATTAATTTATAATATTATTCCAAATTGGAATTTTTATCCAGAAATGATCTTATCCCTTTGAAAATAATAGGGATAGATAAAACCTATCGAGAATTTTCCTTCAAATCGGTTAAAATACTGAATTATTCTTGGGATCTCATGAAGAAAACCAACAACGCTTCACTTATTTATGCTGAAGGTCTTTCTCTTCTGGAAGGAGATGGAAGAGATGGCGCCTATCAAAAAGGTGCTGACCTTTTAAAACAAGCCGCTGACTTAGGTCATGCAAAGGCTCAATACAACCTAGGAATTTGTTTGCATGAAGCCCTAGGATTAAAACAATCCCATGAAGAAGCATACCGCTATTTTCAATTAGCTGCAGATCAAGGTCATTCCCTCGCACACTATATGCTGGGCTGTTACTTTATTTTTGGATTGGGTTGCATTTCCTCTGAAGAAAAAGCCATCCATTATTTCTATTTGGCAGCAGAGGCAGGAGTCGCAGAGGCGCAGTACAATTTAGGAGTTATACTATTAGAAAAATCAAAACAAGAAGCTGTTCACTATTTTCAACTCGCTGCAGACCAAGGCAATTCCCATGCTCAATATAATTTGGGCATCTGTTATTACCACGGACTTGGAGTCCCTATTTCGCACGAAAAAGCCATTCGATACCTAGAACTAGCGCTCAAGCAGAGTCACCCAAAAGCTGCTGAAGTTCTAGGCAAGGTAATGATGGCCACCCTTCAAACTTGAAGCCACTGCCAAAACTCGATTATCTGATTAAGTGGAGCTCTCATCTACCCGCGATAAACGATTAGCAAAATCCAACCATTCAAAGTTTTGTAATTTCCCAAAAATTCCTCCCCAACAGTCTGGATTCGGTTCATAAACCGATCCGCATCCAAAAATAACAACGGGGATCTCCCAAGTTAAAATCAGGTGAAGAATAGGGTGCACTCCTTGAATTTTAGCATGATCTAACCAAGGAGCATAGGTTTCTTCTAAATCGCTCAACATAAAAATCATTGAATTTTGAGATGTGCCGTGGTGACGACTTATTTGTTTTTTTTTCGTTAAATAGGTTCGTTCCAATAAGCAAATCAATTTATCTGGCTTTTTGGGCTAAACATCTCTTGGGTTTTAAAATCTGGTCCATGCACATAGGTTGATTCAATATGAAAGATATTTCCTTCAAATTCTCCCACAAAATCCAAACCATTCCGTCGACAATAAGTGATATTCTTAAACCCCTTTATCAATAAATAAGGTACAGTCCGTATCTCAGCAAACATATCATCAATAATCCCATCGGGATCGGGAGATTTTTTAATTTCTGCTGTACGTGCTAAAATACGTTCTCCATTTCTAACATTCGTAAGCACTGTCTCTATAGAATGCTTAACGCTTTTCCATGTACGAATCCCATTAACAAGATTTAAAACTTTGAGCAGTCTAGAATTTTCTAATTTACCTCTTAAAAGGCGGGCTTGAATCAATGGATATAATAGTCTAAACCAGTCCTCGGCCCTTTCAGTAGAAGAAATATGCTCAAATTGATATTCATCATGGGATCTTGTTCTACTCGGCAAAGAAGCAGGTCCTAAATGATCCAGAATTTTTTGCCTTGCTACAGAATCAAAATCGTTACCATAGAATTTTAGAAAGAGTTCTTGTCTGAAATGCGCTGCTGAGTCTTCCCAAATATCACGAGCCACTAAAGTTTTCGAGGTTTCATACATTGAAGCACTCATTTTAAGTCGATCTAAAGGAGATTTCTCTTGAATCAGTTCCCTTAGTTTTTTTGCAATATCTGGGCTTGTATCATCCACTCGCTTGTGCCTTTTGATAAACGTTTTCGAGTCCTAATTGTTGAACCCATTTATTGAGATAAATTTTGTTCAGATAAAGTATCCTTTGACCACAAAAGTTTTGAAATAATGAGGTCTTCAGGTGCAACGATCCAAATAGGTGATTTATCGAATTCGATTCTGCGTTTTCTCTCAAATTCTGTAGTGCGATAAAGATTGTTTTTTTTAATTACAAAATCAATTTTATACACCGACTCAAGGTGTATGATATTGAACATATTCTCATGTTTGATAGCTTCCGTAATGGAGTTTTCTGGAACATAAAATTCATTTTCTGGAAAAATTTGAACAAACTTAGAAACATCAACATCTAAAATTTGAATGACAATATCGATATCTCTGGTCATCCGCGGAACCGCATAAAAATTAGCAGCCCAAGACCCTGTTAACATATAAGAAATATTGTTATCTTCTAATCGATTGCAGATAAGTTTTAAGATTTCCATCTCTTCGAGCATATTCCTCCAGGAAAACGCGACTCTTAAACACCTTATAGCCGATTTCTTAGTTCTAATAAAATTAGAATTCGAATGGACATAAAACAGCTAGTTTTACCTTCGATTTAGATTAACTTAATTATATATAAAAGAATATCTCGCGTTAGATTGCTCTAACGCGAGATTAAGGGACTTAAGAGTTCCGGATCTTGCTGTGTTTTCTTCCATACCACAAGTAGAACAGACATCCTACTGCTATAAGGAAAATAAATTGCAGCCAAATGATGCCGGGCATCAAGACCATCAGGAATAGGCAGGATAAAGTACCCAATAAAGGAAGCCAAGGTGTGAAAGGCGTCTTGAAGGGTCTATGCAGCGTCGGCTGCGTAAATCTCAAGACAAGCACTCCAAAGCAGACCATAGCAAAGACAAAAAGCGCGCCTATTGAAGTTAAGGGTCCTAAAATACTGATAGGGAAGAATCCCGCTAGCACCATTCCGACCCCTGCCAAGATCCAAGTTGTATTGAAAGGAGTGCGGTAAACGGGATGCGTCTTGCCAAATATAGCAGGAACTAACCCGTCATGGGCCATTGTATAGAAAATTCTAGCTTGAGCTGTCATCATGACGAGAATCACCGAGGTCAATCCAGCAACGATGGCAAATTTCACAATATAGCGGAGCCATACAAAACTGGGTCCGAATGCATTCATTGCTACACCGACGGGATCGGCTACGTTCAGGGTGCGGTAGTCGACGACTCCGGTCATCACGTAAGCAAAAGCGATGTAGACGACCGTACTAATGATCAACGGCGCGATCATGCCGATCGGCATGTCTCGTTGAGGGTTTTTAGCTTCTTGCGCTAGTGTTGCAACGGCATCAAAGCCCAGGAAGGCAAAGAAGACAACTCCTGATCCCCGGAGAATGCCGCTCCAGCCGAACTCGCCAAACACTCCGGTGTTTGCCGGAATAAAGGGAGTGAGATGGTCGGTGCTGATATAAGCAAACCCAAAGCCAATAAACAGCAAAATAACACCGAGTTTCATGATGACCAATAAGTCGTTCAAAAAGGCGGCAGTTTGAATACCGCGGCTGATGAGCCATGCAAGCAAAAAGATGATCGCCACGGCAGGAAGGTTAAATAAAGAACCGGTGGTTGTCCAGCCGGTCTCTACACTATAAATGAGGGGAGCTTTCGAAAAAGCTGCTGCGATGGGAAAGCCCAAGTCTGTGAGCAAACTATTGAGATATCCGGACCAGCCGACTGCGACCGTGCAAAAAGAAAAAAGATACTCGACCGTTAAGGCAACTCCCATAATCCAGGCAAAGAACTCTCCGATGGCCACAAAAGCATAGGTATAGGCGCTTCCCGCAATGGGGATGAGCGAAGCGAATTCAGCATAGCAGAGGGCCGAGAAGCTGCAAATGAGGGCCGCTATGATGAAAGAAATGATAACGGCAGGCCCGGCAAATTGAGCTGCTACTTCTCCCGTGATAATAAATAAACCTGCCCCGATGATCGCGCCGATTCCCATGGCGGTCAAGTTCAGGGGTCCTAACGCCCTTTTTAATCCGTGTTTGTTATCTGCAGCTTCTTTTAAAAGAGAGCCGATTGATTTTTTTGCGAAAAGTCCTTTTTTCATTGTTTTCTGGGGGTTATGTTTGGTGACGAATTTTTGCTTCCCACTCCTTAATGTAAGCCAAGAGAGTTTCCATACTAGGCTTAGAAGCGAGGAAGTCGAGAGATTCAGGCTGGCTTGTTAAATGGGCCAACTTGGACAATAAGTGCAAATGAGTCTTATCGGAAGATGAGAACAGAAAAAAGAGCGTATGGACAGGCTGTCCATCTAAAGCATCATAATCGATAGGTTTTTGAGGGAATACCGTGATAATCGCATCAGAGCCTGGATGCTCTAAAACGATATCTCGCGGATGCGGCACGGCGATTCCTGAGTTCAACGCTGTCGACATGAGGGCTTCCCTGTCTAATAGCAATTCCGACATCAAGTCGGGATCGAGGCCTAAACGGGGCGCTGCTTTCTGCATCACCGTTTTGATCAGCAAGGTTTTATTTTTTGCGGGGATATCCCCAAGAACGCCTCCCTTATGCATCGCGCGATATAGGCTGAACTGTTGAGTTCCTCCGCGCTGGGCTGTAGGTTCTTCTTCAACGACAGGATAAATTTGTTTTTCTTCAAAAGGAGAGAAACCGTCTTTGCCTAAATTGAGTTTGCATTTCATCATCCAATCTTCGATCTCACCCCGGCTAAAGCGGTATTGATGATTAAGTTGATAAGCAGGAATTTTCCCATCTTTTAACCAGCGGCGGATTGTCGTTTCAGAAACATTCAATAATTCAGCGACATCTTTAATTTTTAAATCCATAGATTAACATCCTTTAAATAGATCGATGACTTGTTTAGCCGAAGTGGCTTTTAGAAGGGCTTTTCTACGCTCTGAATCTTTGATTGCCATCGTTAATCTAGACAAAATTTTTAAATATTCTGTTTGTCTATTATCAGGCCCCCCAATCATAAAAATCAAATGAACTTGCGAGCCGTCTAAAGAATTCCATTCGATCCCGCGGCCTCCTTGAATGCCGATGGCAATGAAAAACTCTTCATATCCGCTCAATTTTGCGTGAGGAATTGCAACGCCGAGGCCGATCCCCGTCGAAACGATTTTCTCTCGATCTAAAATGGCCTTATGAAAAGCCGGCTTATCTTTTAACTTATGGGCGATGTCCAATGCTTCGATCAAAGAACTGATCGCGTCTCCCTGACTCTGAACATCTAAAAAGACCACCAATCGATCATCTAAATATTCAGTGAGAGACATTGGCCCGTCCTTTTTGAAAAATTGACGCAGGAATCGAAGAAGATTTTTAGGATCAAAAAGTCCTCTAAATCCCCTCTTTCGACCATTGAAGTTCCAGCTTTCTTGGACTACAGTCATGGTTTTCCCTGTTATGGATCACTCGATCCTTCTTTTCGCAAGTCTATCCAAAACTAGTCATTTTAATCATCTAAGATTTTTTTATGAGCGTGTTTTTTGAATTGAAAAGACCGCAAAATTAATTCCTAAAAGATTGAAAATGAATAAAATCAATCTATTTTAAGATCGAGTTAGACTTCAGATGGTTTTTTAGAAAAATAAGTTTCTATGATCCATTTCCTTAATGAGCTACCTCTTCTGCAATAATCCGTGCGAAGACTGATCCCATTATGAATCGGAAGCGAATGGATATAATTTCTATATTCACTTAACGACTTAGAATCTCTATGATGCGGATCATATTGTCTATGGAGCAAAGCAAAATGAAGGTGGTAGTCTAGACCCAAAGCAATTGCTTGCTTTTGATCCCCACGAGCTGCTTGTTCCCTCAAAAAAACTTTCCCAATTTCTTGGTAGTGCTCATTTGTAAAAACACAATTTTCTTGAGAAGGTTCTGGGGTAATCTCCTTATACAACGCATAAGTATGAATAGCATAAGGCTCCCATGCCGGCCCATATCCCAAAAGATAAGATAGCCTCTGATTTGAACCGCAAGATTCACGCTGTGGGAAAAATTTAATGATAGCATCCATTAGCGAACTATTTGGATCTAATTGGAGAAAACAGCGAGGATCGAAAGCTTGCAAAGGTTTTTCATTCACGAAATAAAAAGCTTTATTAACTTCTTTGAGCTCTAAAGATTCCATCTTTAGGTTTTTTAAAATTTGATAGAGATCTCTATGTATATCAATGTTCTCAGTTAAAGCAGGTTTTATTCCTAAAACCACAAAAAGCGCAGCCAGTCCTACTCTCCGGTGCTCCAGAGATGATCTATTTCCGTGATTATGTAAAATCACCTCATCTAAGAAATTTTTTAGACGTTTTTCAATTTCTGTTTTGTCAAGAGGTTGAATATATGCAAGCAACTCTCTTAAAGATGGATCTTCAAGACGTCTTTTAATTTCATCTTTCTCCATAGAAAGATCTCCTTCATACAGAAAATCTTTCTCTTGAAAGTTTGATGAATCACTTAACTTTTGTACCTGCTTCGATTGCAAGATAGGAGCAGAGGACAAACCTGAATGATGAGGACATTGAAGAGTGGGAGGCAGATTAACTAAATTTCTAGCACAAAAAAATCGATAGATAAGATAGCTGACAATGCTCAGCGCAATAACGATGATAAATCGCCCTGCCAAACTCTGAGAGGCATTAATACTGTTTCTATAAATGCTTCGACTTGGACTAGAACTATAACGATAAAAAACGGGGGTTTCAGGAACTGTAGGCTGATAAATGGCAGCAATATGGGGCATTACTAATGTATTCCCGTATGACCAAACCCACCTTCGCCCCGCGTCGTTGTCGTTAATGTTTCTTCTACGAGAAAATCGGCTCTGTAAACAGGAGCAATCACGATCTGAGCAATCCTCATACCGGACGTAACTGTAAAAGGCTGCTGGCTGTGATTGATCAGAATAATTCCCAGCTCTCCTCGATAATCAGAATCGATGGTCCCTGGAGAATTAAGAACAGTAATTCCATTTTTAAATGCTAGGCCGCTGCGGGGGCGCACTTGGATTTCAAAACCTTCTGGAATGGCAAATTTCAAACCTGTGGGGATCAAAGCACTTTGACCTGGTTGTAAAATAATATCTTGGACTAGATGGGCGCGGACATCAGCGCCGGCGGCTTGATCAGAGGCATATAAGGGTAGATGAGCGCCTTCAGCAATAATAGTGGGGACAGGAATATTTTTCTCTTTTGACATAGCATACCTTATTAAGGAATCGTTTCGGAAATAAGCTCTTGTTCTGAAAGAGCTAAAAGCTCTTTCAATTTCTGCGGGAGTTTGCCCAGAGCTTTTGCATCGATGGAACGATCAAGGGCAAAGCTTCTCTTATTCCCCATTAACATCGTGAGGAGTGCGCTAAGTTTATCTTTTAATTGATGCCTCTTGACGATGCAGTCGACCATTCCTTTTTCAACTAAGAACTCAGATTTTTGGGCTTTCGGCGGAAGTTTTTGACCGATGGTCTGCTCGACCACACGAGGTCCTGCAAAACCAATTAGCGCATCCGGCTCCGCAACAATAATATCTCCCAGCGAAGCAAAAGACGCTGTCACGCCTCCTGTTGTCGGATTGGTGAGAACGGAAATATAAGGAAGTCCTTTTTCACTCAACTTGGCCAAAGCCGCAGAAGTTTTGGCCATTTGCATCAAAGAAAGGACAGACTCTTGCATCCGTGCGCCGCCTGAAGCTGAAACAATGACGACAGGAAGAGAATGTTCGATCGCATACTCAATCATCGAAGTGAGTCTTTCTCCTACGACAGAGCCCATTGAGCCTGCCATGAAACTAAAATCCAGAACGCAGAGCGCAATATTAATTCCATTGATCTCACAACTGCCGACGATGGCCGCTTCATCACGCCCTGTTGCTGTTGCTGCTTTTTTTAAACGGCCGGCATACGCTTCTGTATCGACAAATTGGAGAGGATCGGAAGATTTAAACTGCGTATACATCTCAATAAAAGAATCTTTATCGACTAAAAGTTGGACCCGTTGAAGGCCTGTCAGTCGATAGTGGTAATCACATTTGGGACAGCAGTGTTTATTTTCCTGCAGTTCATTGGCATGGACCAATTCATTACAGTGGGTGCATTTGACCCACCCGCTGTAACCATCTTTTTTCGAGATTTGGATCTTGATCTTAGGCTTACTTCTTGAAAAAAGTCCCATGTATCCCTAATGTTAAAATTCTTTATAAGCATATCAGATTAAGTAATAAAATTCTAGTTATTGAGCTCTTAAAAATCTTTCTTCTACATTATGCCAATTAACTATTTTCCAAATATTTTTAACATAATCAGCGCGGACGTTCTTATATTGAAGGTAATAAGCATGCTCCCAGACATCGATGCCTAAAAGTGGAACGTAACCCAACGTGCTTAAAGGATCTTGATTAGCACAGGTTGCAATGACAAGTTCTGATTTTGATTTGTCATATCCGAGCCATCCCCATCCGGAACCTTGGATAGCGACAGATTTAGCGCTGAGTTTTTCAATTAATTCATCTAAAGATCCAAAATTTTCTTTGATAGCCTTTGCAAGTTCTCCTTTTGGATGGTCGCCTCCGCCTTTGCTAACTGGAGCTAAGTTTGTCCAGAAAATGGAGTGATTGACATGGCCTCCGCCATTGAATTTAATCGCTGATTGCAACGCGATCATTTCTGCAATTTCTTTTTTCTTTTCTGCTTCGTGATATTTTTCCAGAGCTTCATTGAGCTTATTGACGTAAGTTTGATGATGCTTCGTATAATGCAGTTCCATGATCTGGCCTGAGATCACAGGCTCTAAAGCGCCAAAATCGTAAGGCAATTTCGGTAACTCATACTTTGTCATAAGGAACTCCTTTTTTTTAAATCATACAAGTGAAGAACTTAACCTTCAATCCAGTTCATCACATCTGATTTGTGTTTCTACTTTTTTAAAGAACGACATCGAATATTTCTGTGAACTTTAGATCAATAAATAATGATTGATTAAAATTTTGATTTGTATTTTTATCTGAATAAATACCTCTAATCAATGAGCTTGCAAATCTAAGAGGACTATTATTAAGGAGAATCCATGAAATCTAGCAGATGCCTATTTCTATTATCGACACTTTCAACCATGTCTCTTTTAGGAACAAACTACTCATGGGTAACCACGAATACAACGGGTAATTGGAGTAATGCGGCGGATTGGACTCCAGCGGGAGGACCTCCCATTGCTTCTACAGATACTGCAACATTTCCGACTATAGGAACTCCTGCAACAGTGACCGTCGATGGAATTTTCGCTGTGGGTTCTTTAACTTTCAGCAGTACAACAAGTGGATATACGTTAACTCCGACAGCCAGTAACTCTCTAACACTCGGTGGAGGGGCTGCAACTCCTCAGATTGCCGCTAGCGGTACGACGTCCAATACGGTTGCTTCTCCCTTAACGCTGGCAGGAAACATCCTCATCAATCAAGTCTCTAGCGGCACGTTGACCTTGAGCGGAGGAATGAGTGGAGGCTTTACTGTAACCCAACAAGGAACTGGAACGACCATTCTCTCGGGAACAAATAGTTATACAGGATCCACAACGATTTCTTCAGGCACTTGGAAAGCAGGAGCCGCAAACGGTTTTGCTGCTGCCTCAGCTCATACGGTGACAGGCACTCTTGATTTAGGCGGTTTTAATAATACGATTTCTTCTTTGAATGGAGGAGGAACAGTAACTAATTCGGGCGGATCATCCTCAACATTGTCTATCAGTAATGGCGGTTCTTTTAGCGGCGTCATCCAAAATGGAATATCAACAACAGCCATTACTTTAACCGGTGGCACCCTCTCTTTATCGAATGCAAACACTTATACAGGCGATACGACGATCACAGCAGGGACGGTAGCTCTTACTGGAATAGGCGCACTTGCAGCGACAGGAGCTGTGATTGACAATGGAATGTTGGATATTAGTGGAGTTAGTCCTGCAACGTCTAGCCAAATTGGAGATCTATCTGGAAACGGCACTGTCTTTCTAGGTAATAATACTTTGATTCTAGGCACAGCGAATAGTACAACTTTTTCCGGTGTTATTGCGAATGGTGTAGCGGCGACTAACGGTTTATTGCAATTTGTCGGCACAGGAACTTTAACCCTCAGTGGTAACAACACCTATACAGGATCCACAACAATTAACGCGGGAGGAACCATTAAAGCAGGCACTCTCAATGCTTTTGCTCCCGGCTCTGCTTTTATCGTTGCAGGCACTCTGGATCTAGGCGGTTTTAATAATACTATCAACTCCCTTTCTGGAGCAAATACAGGTATTGTGACTAATTCGGGGGCATCAGCACCCGCAACATTAAGTATTAGTAATGGTGGTGCTTACAGCGGTAACATCCAAAACGGATCTGGATCATCAACGACAGGAGTGACTTTAACCGGTGGAACTTTAACCCTTTCAGGAACTAATACCTATTCCGGCGCTACAACAGTCACCGCTGATGGTATTTTGCTCGCGGGCGCTGGAACCGCCTTCTCTTCAACTTCTGCGGTTATATTAGAAGATTCTGGTCAGCTAAATTTGTCGACATTTTCTAATACGATTAACTCTCTTAGTGGAGGAGTTGATACAATTGTTACTATTGGATCTGGAGCTGGGTTAACGATCACAGGAGCTGGTGGTGGCACATTTGAGTTTGATGGTTCTATTCAAGGAACAGGCGGCTCACTCACATTAAATTCAATAAGTGCAAGCACCCTTATTCTGACAAACTCAGGTAATAATTATTCAGGTGGAACAACAATTTCAAATGGAACTTTAGCTTTAGAAGGTTCAGGAGCTCTTCTTTCAACAGGTCCTGTTGTTGACAATGCCCCTGCTACATTCGACATTAGCGGAATCTCAGCAAGTTCGACACCCATTGGCAATTTAACTGGCAGCGGTGCTGTCACTCTTGGAAATAAAGTACTGGTTATAAACAACAGCGGCACTTCCACCTTTGGAGGTAATATTAGCGGTATCGGTGGGGGACTTTCGATAGCGGGTACTGGAACGAGAATACTTTCAGGGACTAATACTTATACAGGTCCTACAAGTATAGCAAGCACTCTCAGCCTACAAGCCGGTTCACCAAGCGCTTTTTCTCCTTTTTCAGCTTTTACTTTGAATGGAACTCTCGATTTAGCGGGTTTTAATAATACGATTAATTCTCTTTCCAGTGCGGCAACCACAGGAAGTGTCACCAATTCCGGCGGAAGCGCAGCAGTTTTGACTTTGTCTGCAGGAGGGACTTATGCTGGGACTATCGTCAATGGAGCTTCAAATGTAGGGGTGACTATTAATGGAGGTACTTTTGCTTTAAGCAATACTGGAAATACTTATTCAGGTGCTACTACGATTAATACCGGCGCCACCCTGCAAGCTCAAGATGCGAATGCTTTTTCTCCTAATTCCAATATTACTTTAAGCGGCACAGGTATCCTGAACTTACAAGGTTTTTCTAACACAATTCCTAGTCTTACGGGTTCTGGAGCAAGTGCAGTGACAGGAACAGCTGGAAGTGTCCTGACGATCACCAACGGCGGTACATTCTCAGGCTCAATTTTAGGAGCAATGGGTCTATCCTTGACAACAGGAGGAACATTAATTTTATCTCCTACTACACCGGGATCTAATACCTATTCTGGGCCTACAAACATCGGTACACTAACAACGCTGCAAGCTGGCAGTACAGGCGCTTTCTCTCCTAATTCTCCTGTTACTGTCACCGGAACTTTGAATGCGAGTACATTCGCTAGCACGATCAACAGCCTTTTTGGAACGGGTGGTGTGGCCCTCGGCAGTGGTGGAGTTTTGACAGTCGCCAATGGAGGCAGTTTCACAGGAGCCATCTCAGGACTTGGCGGTTTAACTTTGAGTGGCGGAACGTTGGTTTTAACACCTGCTGTATTGAATACTTATTCAGGAACAACCACTATCCAAGCAGGCGCAACACTCCAAGCAGGAAAGGCAGGTGCTTTTTCAACGGCTTCTCCTATGAGCGTGGGTGGAACTCTCGATTTAGTCGGTTTTAACAATACGATCCCTTCTCTGTCAGGAATAGGAACTGTAACCAATAGCGCAAATGCGACACCTGCTGTATTGACTGTGAGCGGCGGCGGAAGTTTTGGCGGAGTTATCAAAAATGGAAGTTCGTCCTCTCTAGGATTGACAGTGAGCGGCGGCACCCTCACTTTATCAGGTGCAAATACGTACACCGGTGGTACCATCATTAATGCACCCACTACCACTACATTGGCTCTGAGTGGAACGGGTTCTCTTTCTCCTGCTGGTAATGTCACAGCCAACGGTACTTTTGATATCAGTGCCATCACTACAGGCTCAACACAGATTGGAAATTTAACAGGATCTGGTGCTGCAACATTAGGAGCCAATACCTTGATCCTCGGAACAGGTGTAAACGCGACTTTTTCTGGTAACATTTCAGGATCGGGCGGTTCCTTGCAATACGTCGGAACTGGAATTTTTACTTTGAGCGGGAACAACAGTTATACAGGAACAACGACAATCAATGCGGGAGGTACATTGCGAGCTGGAAGTCCCACCGGCTTTGCTCCTGCTTCTGCCTTCTCTGTGGGTGGAACTCTGGATTTAGGCGGTTTTAGCAATACGATCGGGTCTCTATCCGGAACAGGTACTGTCACCAATTCAGGAGGATCAGCTCAAATTTTATCCATCACAAACGGCGGTTCTTATAGCGGGATCATCCAAAATGGAACGTCTACAACAGGAATTAATTTAACCGGTGGAACCTTGGTTCTTTCGGGAACATCGAATACCTATTCCGGACCTACATCTGTTGCAAACTCCACTTTGCAAGCCGGAGCTAACGGAGCTTATTCTCTTAATTCTCCCGTAACATTAGGGAGTTTAGGCATTTTAAATCTAAATAACTTCAATAACACGATCCCGAGCTTAGCGAGTACTTTTGCGAATTCGCAAGTCATCTTAGGAACAGGAACTTTGACGATCGCAGGCGGATCCGCAACAACCTTTGCCGGACAAATTAACAATGCTCCTTGCGGAGGATTGACCATTGGAACTGTAGGTTCGGCAGGAAATCTCACCATCACAAATTCAAGCTCAACCTATTGCGGACCTACAACTATTGTGAATGGAACATTGACGCTGGGTGGAAATACTGTTCTTCCGTCTGCAACCGATGTATCGATTTTGACTAACGGAACGCTCGCCAATGGTGCGTTTACAAATTCTCCGAACAGCATCACGAATGCCGGAGCTGTAACAAACGCGAGCGGAGGAACGTTATCTCCCACCACGTTTACAATGACTGCTGGAACCGCCACTAACTCGGGAACCGTGACATCCAATGTATTCTCCATGAGCGGAGGCGCAATCACGAATAATACAGGTGCTAACTGGTTAGGCAGCGGTGTCAGCCCCACGATCAGCATCACAGGTGGAAATATAACTAACTCGGGTGTTTTCGGAAGCAATAGCACAGTGCCTCCCGGTACGTCCATTTCCTTTACCGGTGGAACCCTTGATAATAGGAATCGAGTTCTTGCAACGACTTATACACAAGGTGCCTCAGCCACTTTAAATCTGGGATTTGGAACAGTTCCATATGGCGAAGTATTGGTTGATAACAACATTAATTTAAATGGATCGTTGATCGTAACCCAGCGAGGAATGGCTTATTCTGAAAGTCTCATCTATCCTCTACTCGTCAGTAGTGCAGGTACAGTAAATGGCACGTTTTCTAATGTCAGTTTCCAATCTTTTACATCTATCAATTCTCCTGCGATCGCTTACTCTTTGCAAAACGTCAGTCTTTTCTTTGGATTATGTTCAGCATCTTGGATTCACCCTAATGACGGTTTTTGGGGAGATAGCATGAATTGGAATCGCGCGTGCGCTCCTGGTGTGAATGGAAATGAGAATGATACCGCAATTTTAGATGATTTTATGGGTCCGCCTACGATTTTGGTCACATTAGCTGATACAGCAGGTACAGGACCACAGGCTATTACATTATTTCAATTAAACTTCACCGCAGCAACAACTCAATATACCATTGAACAGTTTTCTGCAGCGAGTACGATTACTTTTGATGCGACAAGTCCTTCCGGAGTTCCGCAAATCAATGTGTCAGCAGGATCGCATTTCATTGAAGCTCCGTTGATTTTAAATCTAAGCACGGAATTGCTGTTAACGGATGGGACTCAGCTCACTCTTAACTCACCGACAACTCTCCGATCTGCTACTGGAAGCACAGCGGGCTTGACTGTGGCACAGAGCACTGGTTCAACAAGCGGTAGTGGAGATCTCGTCAATAATGTGACGTTGACGCCCTATAGTATGTCGATTATTTCTGCCACTGTAACAAATAACCGCGCGATCACTCCGACAAATTTCATGACCATTGCTGGAGCGACTGGAAAGACTGCAACTGTGATTAACGGCAGTGCGGGAAGTACTATTAATCCTGCAGGTCCTTTGACCATCGGAGGAGCTGGAACCACCATTATAACAAATAGCGGTGTCTCTGGCGTGATCGGTTCTACGGGGAATGGGAACACCGATACGATCGGTGGAGCCGGCATAACACAGATTAACAATACGGGCATTAAAGCTCAGATAGGTCCTAATGGATTGGGAAGCAATTTAGTCCTTGGAAATACCGGAATGACAACCGTAACTAACAATGGATCTGGCTCTCAACTCGGAATTTTTGGAATCGGCGGTAATCTGACCATTCAAGGTGCAAATACCACGATCGTTAATAGTGGATTACAGACACAGATGGGCGCTTTTGGGACCGGTGGAAATGTAACCATGACCGGAGGCTCTGTATCCAACCAATCGGGAGCGGTATTTCAAGCCGGTTTCGGAGGGACTCTTGCGATTACTGGTGGAACCATTACGAATGATACGACAAGTACAGTGGGTTCTAAAACATCTAACTTGAACTTCACAGGCGGAACTCTTGTCACATCGGGAGATGTGCTGGCTTTTAACTATACTCAAGGAGGAACTTCAACCCTCCAGCTTAATTTGACTTCGCTGCAACCGCAGGCTGTGATTGTGGGTAATGTCGCTGCGTCTGGAACAGCCGTGGTAGGAAGTAATTTAGTCGTCGATGCACTTCCTGGCTGTCCGATGGAAGCAGGAGATGTCGTTGATTTGGTTACAGGTGCGCAAGGACGTTCAGGACAATATTCTTCTGTCCAATTTTTAAACTTCCCTGCTGGCATCATCCCAAATATTTTGTATACCCCCAATGCTGTTGAATTGATATTAGCTCCAACCGTTACTCCGAACTCCATGGGATCGCTTCCTGAAATGGCCTTCATTTCGATCAATGAAACTGACCTTATGCTCGAAAGACAATTATTTGATCTGCACCGCAGAGTCAATAAACGGAAGAAGAAAAAAGGAAGCAAAGAGACAGCTCATTTTGCTGATGCTGAAACACCACTTCTTGCAGAAGCCGATCTTCTCAATGAAGAATCTTTAATTTCAAGAATAGGAGATCAACGGACTAATCTCAAAAGAAACCAGCTCTCGAACCGCGTTGCTAAAAAAGGGACACCGACAATAAATCCGACTCGATTTTATATTGGCCCGACTGACTCTTTAGGACATCTCAATTCAGTAGGACATTCTCAAACCGCCTTTAACTACAACTCCGTCGGAGTATTTACTGGAATCGATCATGCATTTGATAACTGGGGTGCAGGACTGGCTGGCGATTATTCTAGTACCTCTGCGACTCTGGACCATCATGCCGGCAACTTCCATGTTAACCAGATCCATGGCAGCGGATACGGAACATGGGTCCCTCCTTCCTTACAAAGCCTTGCTGTCGATGGAATTGTAGGATATGCCCATGAGTGGTACCACACCCGTCGTAAGGCTGGAACTACATTGATTTCCGGGAAAGCTAAAGGTGATACTCAAGGAACAGCTGTCAATGGGCTTTTAGGAGTCGAATATATCTTTAGTAAGCAACAGTACGAGAAAATCCCTAGAGATGTTTTGGTCACTCCCTACTTAAATGTTCAGTATATCTGGGCGCATATTGACAGCTATCACGAACATGGCGCGGGAGTCTATGACTTGAAAATCCACGAACAGCAAGCTCGATCTTTAAGATCGTGCTTAGGGCTTCGATTTGACTACGTACTCACCCGAGAAAATGTAACGTTCCAACCTGAAATAAATCTAGCTTGGCAATTAGAATACATGGATCATATGCGCCATCTCAAATTTAGCCCTAGCAACCTTCCGGCTCTTCCATCTGTCGACACGCAAATCTTTGGAGCTGGACGCAATACTGCAATTATAGGGGTCGACTTCCTGATCACAGTCTACAAGGTTTTCGAAGTAGAGCTGAGCTATGATTTTCAAGGAAATAGCCTCTACCAAAACCATGGCTTCTATTTAGGAGTAGGCGGAAACTTTTAAAGTAACAGAGGTCATCGCAAGATGTTCTGTATGTTATCTAACGCTAACATACTGGTTATTTTCAACGAATAATAGGGCCTTGATTTAATGGGCAACCGATTATCAATGAATTATAATTAGTATTTGCAACTTCTGAAATGGATCTATTTTAACAAAGGACTCTCAGGTAAAAAGCCGCCGGCTTGCATTTGCCACATCCGGGCATAATGGCCCTCTTTTGAAAGCAATTCCTCATGGCTCCCTTCTTCAACAACGCTACCTTGGTCAAAAACTAAAATCCTGTCCATTTTGGCTAGAGTAGATAGGCGGTGAGCAATCACTATCGTAGTTCGGTTTTGCATGAGCTTTTCCAAACTGTTCTGAATGTAGTGTTCTGTCACGGAATCGAGAGCTGAGGTCGCCTCATCCAGAATAAGAATAGGAGATTCTGCAAGCATGGCACGGGCAATCGCAATTCTTTGCCGCTCTCCGCCCGAGAGTTTGGTTCCCCTTTCTCCGACCAATGCATTATAGCCATCGGCACATTTTCGAATGAATTCATCCGAATGGGCAAGCTTAGCGACATTGACAACTTCTTCTGTTGAAGCCTCTATGCGGCCATAACGGATGTTTTCTTCCAGTGTGCGGTGAAAGAGCAAAGGATCTTGCGGAATGAGAGCAACTTGTTTTCGGAGCGATTCAAGCGTAATATGAGCAATATCTTGACCATCAATTAAAATCCTTCCCTTCTCAACAGGAAAGAAGCGTAGGATCAGATTGACAAAGGTCGATTTTCCCGCGCCGGAATAACCCACAAGCCCGACTTTTTCTCCCCCTTTGATGTGGATATTCTTATGAGCAAATAGCTTTTTCTCTCCATACTGAAAAGAAACATCCTCAAAAATGATTTCTCCCTGCCTAACGACGAGTCTTTCGGCTTTAGGAGAATCCCGCACATCTTGAGGATCGTACATAACGGAAAGGGCCTGCCTAGCAATTCCAATTGCTTGGAAAAATTGAGGGATTTCTTCCCCAGCAAACCACATCATGAAGATCATGTTCCATGTCGTATTAAAGATTTGGATGATTTCTCCTGTAGAAATCCTTCCTTGCATCCAAAAAAGAATCATCAATCCGTTTAGAGCGACAATTCCTATCAGAAAGGTCACCGATAATAAAACGAACATCCTTTGGATATATTTTTGAGCCTGGCGATTGGCTTCCTGTTCTGTTTTTTGATAGACCGCGATATGGGTTTTTTCAAATTTAAAGCGGGAGAAGAGATTGACAGCGAAATTATTGGTCAAACTATCAACGATCTTTCCTACCAACGTACTGCGGGCTTCTCCATGAATATTAGAATATTTTGCACATTTCGAAGTGAAGGCAAATACGATAGCAAAATGGGTCAGAATCCATCCGCCTAAGATCAAGGCAAAAAGAAAATTGACTTGAGAAAAAAAGAAAATCGTTAAAACAGTCGTGACTAAAGTAGGGAGGAAGAGCTGCAGAATATCTTGCAAGATCAATGTCGCTTGAGCCGTCATATCGGTGATCTTGTTACTTAAACTCCCCGCAAAGTGCTCATTGAAATACTTAGGAGAATGGTGCTGAATATGATCAAACATAGCCATGCGGATTTGAGCTTCTAGTTTGGGATAAGCCCGCGCGTTCAAAAAACCTCTGACGCGAAAACCTGCTTCTACCAGAACCCATACAGATACCAAACACGTCAAGAGCACCTTCAAGACAGGCCATGCCCCCATGCGGTCTACATCATGCAACGTAAGGGTATCTATAATGAGCCGTAGCAGGTATGGCACTACTGTTGCATCCAACGACCAAACGAATGAAAGAATAAAGATGAAAAAAAACAGCCAATGCTGCGAGCGTACAAATTTCCAGATAAAGGAAAAGACGGCTCGCGTAGAAACTGAATTGTTTATTTTTTCTGCCATATAATTTTTTGTGAATGTAGCTATTTTATTATAAGGATACTACTAATGCAATCTGAATTGATCTGAGAATATCAGTAAGTCTGATGTTAAATTAAATTTTTAAGCTCTTCTTCGGTGATAGCGCCGATACAAGTCAGTTTTTTATTGGTGGGAATGGAGCCAAAAGCAGCAATAAAACCTTTAACCGTGGAAGGGCTGGTGAAAATAATTTCTTCAATCTGATCTAGATCGGGAACTGGCTCAGGCTTTTGGAAGACCGTTTCATAGAGATCGCAGATCTGATGCCGGATCCCTCTTCTCCTCATGTAGTGTTCTAATTTTTTGCGTGCCAGGGATGACCGGGGGTAAAAAATATAAGCGTCATGCAAATCTTGGGTCTTAAGCAACTCTATGATCCCCTCTTGAGACTCCTCCTGCGCAATAAAATGAGGGGTATATCCTGCTTGGGCTAGTTTGGACGCTGTACTTTTTCCAATGGCAATCAGTTGTTTTTTCTTTAGACCCTCAGAATCTTTTAAGGCCGCCAAAAAAATAGCAACGGCGTTTTTACTGGTGAAAAGAACATGCGTATAATCGGTAAAACACTCCCAGATATGACAAGGAATTTCTAGAGGAATAGTCTTAATGACCGGATAATGGATTAGACTCTCTTTATCTAGAAAGTTCTCAGGATCTGTTCCGAGATAAAGCACCTGTCTCATACTTTTTTTAACCCCTCTCTCTAAACACTATATGAAAAACCTAAATTCAACCATAATATTTATTTAAAAAAATAGATAACATTAAGTTTTTATAAACCTATAAAAGCATTATAATAGTTAATAACAATTGGTTATCTTTATATGGCAAACGGAGTTCTATCATCTGCTTCAGCACCGATAAGCAAACCAGCAATGGACTGGGAACACTTATCAGGAGATATTGAAGGAATAACTCAAAAAGTATGTCGCTATTTAGGTAAATCTTTAGCTCTTCTGACCATTCCTGCTGCAATTGCGACGTACTATGGCAGAACTTATCTCCCCGTAAACCTAGAGACCTCTATCAATTCCTTTTACTCTCTGCGCCGATTGATTGTGGTGTCGGGTGCATTAGGAGTTATCGGCATCATGTTATGGTATTTCAATCGCTTAACAGTAACTCCCGCAGAACTTCTGCAACAAAGAAACGAAGTCCAAGCAAAAATAGAGACGACTCCTCTTGCTACTCTTCGAAAAGAGTATCCCCATCCCGCGGTCATCTCTAATCAAGAATTAAACTCATGGGCCCGCCATTTTCTAGAGACTCAATCTTATGAAGATTTTAATGCTTTTCAAAAATATTTTTTAACTCTTGATCTTGAATTGGAAACTCTAAATCTTTTCCAAAAAAAATATTACGCATCGTTACTGATTAAGCACCCTCGATGTAACTTGGTATACGAGGTAAAAACTAACGATAGTAAGCCCGTTCCCTTACAACTTGTTGATGAAAATAGCGTACTTTCTCTTTTAAATGTTCCTCCCATGATTGGTCCGGTTGAAAGAAGTCCACAGGCAGATAGAAGTAATCCCATTTCCGCTCCAGATATTGAAATACTCCCGATAGACATGAACTTGCCTCGAGATGAACTGCGAAATAAACTACGGGATCGTTGGACTCTCATGACACTAAAAGAAATTTTAGCGACAGATCGTCAATGTTTCTTAGAGAGCATGAAAGATCAAGCTGGCAATCCTCCTCTATTTTCACCTCAACAATGGACTCAAAAAGCTAAAGAAGAAACAAAGTACATGTCCGTTGCAGAAATAATTCGAGATTACCGTCCCTTATTTGAAGCGGGAGTCCTCAACAGCGATACTAAGCTTCGAGAAGATCTTAAAGACGAAATGACAAACGTTATAACTTATGCAGACCTGATGAAAATCTATGGCTCGGCGATTTTCGACTTAAATCTCGTGGAATCTAATTCGAGTAAGATTCAATTTTTGCTGGCAGATTTTGTTTATCATCATGCTGAAGCTTATTTAGATGGCGCCCTAAAAGAACCCACCTTTATGAAGGACTGTATGGGAAGTAGACTTCGTGAACTCATCCAAGATAAAAAAGAAGTGCAGCGAATAGCTCTTCAAAATTGTAAAGATACAATCGATCGTATGGCGATAAGTAAGAGTTATACTCCACAAGAACGCGATAAATTCTTGGCAGAAAATGCGGTAGAAGTACACAGACTAGAAACCCGATGTAAACGCACCTGTGAAGACAACTTAAAAAGGTTTAAGGAACAAATCTGGGAAGTTTATTTCTAGAAACATCTGAAAAGATCTTCCATTTCATGATCCGACTCTAAAGCAATTACAGCAAGTCTTCCCTGCAACAGCGCTGTTTCACCTAGGATAGGCATACGACGGCGATGTGTTAATCCTAAACGGATCAGCGCTGCTTCTGCCATGACTACACCATCTACTTTTCCTTCATCCAGAAGTGCGAGCCTTTCAGCAATGGTTCCCCGGATGTCGACGCATCGAAGTCCAGGCTTCCACTGCAAAAGGTTCTGCTCGCGGCGGTCAGAGGAAGTTCCAATGATCGCATCATCAGGTAATTCTTGGTTGTAGACTAAGACGTCGGAAGGATCAACGCCTTGGGTTAAAGCTATGATTTTTAGGCCGTCAGCCAGGGGTTCAGGAAGATCCTTGGCTGAATGAATAGAAATACGGAAATGGCCCTGGAGTTGCAATTGATCGACTTCGCGGGTAAAAAAATCGGTCTTATCAAGAGCGCGGAGAGAGGTTGTTTTATCTTTGTCGCCTGTTGTTGTAATCCACATCGGCTTGAACTGAATGTGAGGATGGTGCTGGATCAGTTCACGATGAACTTCCCAGACCTGAGCTTTAGAAAGATCAGAGCCTCGAGCTCCGACGGTAATTTCAAGAGAGTAGTTCACGGATCGCATCTTCGACTCGTTCCACACCAATCAAGGCAATTCCTTGGATGGAGAGGCCTTTTAAATTTCTTTTTGGAAGCACACAGCGGGTAAATCCCATATTGATGGCTTCTTTGAGTCTAAGTTCCACACGGGCAATACTGCGGATCTCGCCGCTAAGCCCCACTTCTCCCATCACAGCCGTGTCAGTATCGATAGAGCGGTTGGAAAAAGAGGAAGCGATGGCAATCAAGACGCCTAAGTCAATGCCGGGCTCTAAAATCTTCAAGCCGCCAGTGATGGCCACATAAACATCGTTGCGGAAAAGAGTGTATCCCATTCTTTTTTCTAAGACGGCTAAAAGAAGGGCAAGACGATTCGGATCGAGGCCAGTCGATCGGCGAGCGGGCGTCACAAAAGCAGTGGCTGCGACGAGCGCTTGAATTTCAATCAATAACGGACGGCTGCCTTCAACCGTGGGCACAATGACAGAGCCGGGAGATTCGAGAACGCGCTCTTCCAAAAAAGCTTGAGAAGGATTTTCAATTTCTTTGAGTCCTTCATTTTGCATTTGGAAAAGGACAATGTCATCGGTAGGTCCAAATCGATTTTTCACCGCTCTTAAAATGCGGTAGCCATGCTGCCGGTCACCTTCAAATTCCAGAACCGTATCGACAATATGCTCCAGAACGCGAGGGCCTGCGATCTCGCCCGATTTAGTCACATGGCCGATCAAAAAAGTGGAGATGTTGAGTTTTTTTGCCAGGTGCATGAAAGAAGTGGCCAGTTCACGAACTTGCGTGACGGAACCGGGAGCCGAAGGAATTTCACTTTTATAAAGGATTTGAATCGAGTCAATGATCAAGACTTGAGGCTTTAGCCTTTCGATATGAGTTTGGATCTGTTCGAAATTCGTTTCGCTAAAAAAATAAAGATGAGGAGAAACGATTTTCAAACGGCGGGCGCGCAGAGCTGTCTGCTCGACCGATTCTTCTCCGCAGACATATAAAACGGTAAGGCCGAGCTGCGCAAAATTATCTGCCAGGTGGAGCATTAAGGTAGATTTGCCGATGCCGGGATCTCCTGCAAGCAGGCTCAAAGATCCAATCACCAGCCCTCCGCCTAAAAGGCGGTCGCACTGCGACATGCCTGTCGGATAACGTTTTGATTCTTGGTTAAGAACTTGATCAAGACGAACAGGCTGCGAAGCGGAAGGCAGACGGAACTCTCCGTATCTTTCCACTGTTTTCACTTCTATTTCTTGGGCAAAGGTATTCCATTTTTGGCACGCAGAGCAACTGCCGCTCCATTTGTTTTGGCGATGGCCGCATTCCTGGCAATTCCAAAACATTTTGGTTTTACCCATTGGGCAATTTTCCTATGGCATCTTGCGCAGCAGATTGTTCAGCTTCTTTTTTTGAAGAGCCCGTTCCTCTTCCTGCTTCCTCATCGGCGAGAAAAGCAGCAACAAGAAATATTTTACTATGATCAGGACCTGTTTCGCTGACGACTTTATATACGGGAGGTGTTTGATATTTTTTCTGAGAATAATCTTGTAGTTCGGCCTTCCAGTTGCGCGCCGGATGCTCTAAAATTATTTGAATCTCTTTTTCAAAGTGCATCCAAAATAACCTTTTGACTTCCGCGATCCCGCCATCCAAATAGAGAGCGCCGATCAAAGCTTCAAATAAATCAGCTAAGATCGTCTCACGGCCGCGGCCCTCGTTCATCCGTTCCCCTTTTCCCAGGAGAACAAAGGGAGCTAGCCCGAGTTTCATTAAAAACTTAGCGCAGCTGCTCGCTTCGACGAGGTGGGCTCTTAGACGTGATAGCTCGCCTTCTGCCTGTGTAGGCAGATGGTGATAGAGATAATCCGAGATAAGCAATCCCAGGATAGAATCGCCTAAAAACTCCAGCCGCTCGTTGTGTTCTTCCACATGCTCACGGTGCTCGTTATAATACGAGCGATGGATGAAGGCTTGTTCAAGTAATTTTTTATTTTTAAAATGGTATCCAAGGCGGTCTTCCACCTCAGAAAGCTGGGGACTTAAATCTTTCATAGGGTAATATTATGATCTCAACGTAAACTTAAGTCAAATGGTACAGCTAAACTCTCATTTTAAAAAGTTAAAAAGGGAATATGTGTTTCCGATCATCGAGCAAAAACTCGCTGAAGTCCGTGGAAAACATCCCCATCTTTCGATTGTTAATCTCGGCGTTGGAGACGTTGCACTGCCGCTTGTCCCCTCCGTTGCAAAAGCGATTTGCGATGCGACTCAAGAGATGACGACCCGTGCAGGCATGCGGGGTTATGGTCCTAGCGAAGGATATTCTTTTTTAAGAGAAGCGATCAGTCAAAAATGTTATGGACTTTGCGGGATTAGTCCGGAGGAAGTTTTTATTTCCGATGGAACGAATGGAGATGCGACAAATGTCCAAGAGCTCTTTAGTTCTAAATGCAAAATAGGAATCCCCGACCCCACCTATCCTGCCTATTTGGATAGCGCTATTATCGGTGGACGTCTTTCCAAGGTCGTCTTACTTCCTTGCACGGAAGAGAGTGGATTTTGTCCTGTACCTCCTACAGAACATTTAGATGTCGTCTATCTCTGTTCTCCGAATAATCCGACAGGCGTTGCGATGACACGGATTCAATTGAAAGCCTGGATTGATTATGCCCATCGAGAAAAGGCTTTGCTGCTGTTAGATAATGCTTACGAGGCTTTTGTGACCTCTCCTGAAGTGCCACGCTCTATTTACGAAATCGAGGGCGCTAAAGAGGTCGCTATTGAGTTTCGCAGCTTTTCTAAATCGGCTGGATTTACCGGACTTCGGTGCGCTTATACTATCGTTCCTAAAGCGATCCAAAAAGGAAAATTGCACGCGATGTGGATGAAAAGGCAATCGATAAAATTTAATGGAGTCTCTTATCCTATCCAAAAAGGGGCAGAAGCCTCTTTATCACCAGAAGGCTTAAAAGAAACTCAAACGCAAGTTTATGAATATCTACAGCAGGGCAAAATCCTTCATACGGGCTTAAGCAAATTAGGCTTTTCTTGCGTTGGAGGTCAAGACGCTCCCTACATTTGGTGGAAAGTCCCGGCTGGAAAAACCTCCTGGAATTATTTTGATGAGATCTTAGAAAAATGCCATCTGATCTCTATTCCCGGAAGAGGGTTTGGACATTATGGTGAGGGCTATATCCGGCTTTCGACCTTTACTACAGCGGATCAAGCTCAATTAGCGTTGGAGAGGTTATGCGCTTTAAAGTAACAGGAGATCACCGAAAAGTTTTAGAGAAGCAAAAATTCATTGAGTTTGAAGATGTCTTTTCGGTAGACCAAATTGAAAAAGCCTCGCAGCATGTCGATGAAGTCTTAGGAAAGCGGGCTCGTCAGTTAATTGACACTCAATCTTGCGAAGAACTCTTTACAGTGGGAAGAGATCTCTGGCGCGATGATCCCGTGCTTGAAAATTTTGTCTGCAACCGAGCCTTGGCTCAGCTCACTGCACAGCTTTTTCATCAAAAGACCCTTCATCTGGCTTTTGATCAAGCCCTCCGAACAACTTTGCGTGCGGGTTATCCCTCTGCGAATCCCGCTACACTACAACAAAAAAGTTGTATTCAACCCCTGGCTGGAGCTGTTTTAATCCGCCTTTCAGGAGAGTCTCATCCTCTTTCCATGCTTCCCAAAAAAAGAGAGAATGCCGTTCTCTTTGCCCCTAGCCTGATTATCCCTTGGGAGATCTTTTTCCAAGAGCCGCGCAGCAGTTTTCTTTTGATTGCGTATGCTCCTGCGAAAGCGCTTTATGTGTGTGAAAAAAAGGACCCGAACCTTCATTTTTTAAAAAAACTCGGAATGGGTTTCGGAGATAATTTAAACACAAAGCATCATCCCCTGCTTTACAAATAATTCTTTTCCTATAAACTGGACACCTCAATTTGGCGAGGTGTGTATGGAATTTGTTTCCCCGGCGGATGGCCCTTATATCACGATCCAAGGCAAAAAATGCCTTGATTTTTCTTCGTGCGATTTCTTAGGACTGGCCCAACATCCTGAAGTGAAAAAAGCAGCCATTAAATATACCCTTAAATACGGTGTTGGCATTCCTGTCTCTCCTTTGGGATCCGCTCCCCAACAGCAGCTCGAAGGCAAACTTGCCCAATTTCTCGGAACCGAAGCCGCTGTGCTCTTTCCTTCTTTTGATGAAGCCCAGCAGTTCTTAAAAACCCTTAAAGCCGCCGTTATCTCCTCTGAAATCCAAGATATCGATGCGAAAAAGAAATCGACTTCTCTTCTTTGCATTGATGATAGCTTTATGTTTGGGATTGCAGGCGATCAAGGATTTGGAGCCGCTGCTCACCAAGCAGGTTCTAACTTGATCACGGGATCGCTCGCCTACGGAGCTGGATGCAGCGGAGCGTATATTGCGGGACCAAAAAAACACTTGAATGGGATCAAAGCTTCCCATCCTTTGAGTTATCCTGTTCTTGGAGCTCTTGATAGCGCACTCAGTTTCATTCCTGAAATGGAGCAAGAACGTGAAACATTGTCAAAAAATATCCGTTGGCTTCAAAAGCTGATGAAAGATCTCCCCGTCAAAATGTTGAACTCGCCGAAAGCTCTTTGGGAATTTAAATCGCCTAAAGAGGCAGAACAAGTACGCCACTTTTTAGCCGAGGATGAAATCTATTTAGCTCCGCCGGTTGCCAATACTCTTTATATTGCCATGACAGCATTGCATACACCTGATGATCTAGATCAGTTGACTGTCTCTCTTAAAAAAATGTCAGCGACTGATTTAGCTCTAGCAATGCAATCATTGACGCCCACTCCATAAAAATAATTACCCACGAGCCTCAGCTGTGGGTATTTTTCCTTTCTTATTGCCTCGACAGTATTCAATATTTTTTCATGACCCACTTTCAATTGAGGAAAAACTTTAGGCGCTCGTAGCACCATGGAGACATCCGGCTGATCTTTGATCTTGAGATGGTTCTTCAAGGCTTTTAAAGCCAAATCTCTGGCTTCTGCATCGGAGAGATCATCTCTTTTCAACATCACGGTGAGCCGCGTCTCTTCCTTGGATTGATTAAATTGATTAAAGGCATTCGAATCAAACACCACTCCCAGCACATCATCTTTTTCTCGGGATGCTACTAGATAGCCGAAACCATTTTTTCTTAAGACTTTTCGACGGTATCCCAAATGCACAAGAGTTGTTCCTTGGAAAGAGATATTCAAAAGTTGAGGAAACAATAATTTCCCGATGATATGGCAAGGAAGAGCGCTGAAGAGATAATCGGCCTGATAAATCCCCTCGGAGGTTTTAACCTCCAAGCTAGGGCTAATAGATGTGATTTCTTCTCCGTAGTGAAAATGAATCGGCGTCTTCTCTTCGAGTTTCTTGATAAAGCTTTTCATGCCGCGTTGAAAACTAAACAATCGAGGACCTTGATAGCGCGGAGTCTTGAAAAGACCTTTGATCACCGATCCATGTTTTTCTTCCAAAGCCTTGAAAGCCGGAAACCCCAGCTTCATGGAAATTTCCTTCATGTTGCCGCCATAAATCCCTGTCACGAGAGGATCAAAAACATCTTGAGCAACTTGAGCATTGAACCGTCTGCAGGCAAAATCCCAGACCGATTCATCGTTTCCAATCTCAGGTTTAACATAGAGGTCTCGGATCACTCCTTTAATGAGTCCCCACGAAAGAAGAGGAGCTTTACGGAGCTTGCCATCGATCCATAAATAGCGGCTTTTTGCCTCTGGATTGCAAGGGATCATTTCTCTGTCCATGCCGATCTCTGCAGCAAGCTCAAGAAACTCTTTCGATTTAGAACCGCGGAAAACCCGCGGTCCTTTTTCAAAGAAAAATCCTGTTGAGCTATCGGAATCAATCCAACCTCCAGCCCGCTCGCTTTTTTCTATGAGATGAATGTCAAAAAGATCATTTTTTTGGGCTAAATAATAGGCAAGCGTGAGTCCTGAAACACCGCCGCCCATGATAACAATTCTCTTTTTCTGCATAATTCATAAAGTATGAGTCAAAAAGAAGAAATTGTACAATTTTTAAAAAATCTCCGTGAAGAGATCATCTCGGCATTTGAGAACTTTGAGCCGTATGCTAAGTTCGAACGGAAAGCCTGGAACCATATCACAGGCGGCGGCGGCGAGATCAGCCTCCTCCGCGGTTCTGTCTTCGAAAAAGCCGCTGTCAATTGGTCAGGGGTCTCAGGTCCTAAGTTTCCCATGGATGATGGAAGCGGCGCTTTTTTTGCGACAGGCGTCAGCCTCATCACCCATCTCCATAATCCTCACGCTCCCACTGTTCATATGAATGTCCGCTACATCGAAACAGAAAAAGGACATTGGTTTGGAGGGGGCTATGATTTGACTCCTATGGGATTTCCCTATGATGAAGACTCTAAACATTTCCATACGACTGCACAAGAAGCCCTTGATCATTTTGATAAAGATCTCTACCCACAATTTTCCGCTGCTGCCCGGGAATATTTTTTTATTCCCCACCGTAAAAAAGAACGGGGCGTGGGCGGTCTTTTCTTCGATCATCTCAATACAGGCGACTTTCAACGCGACCTGTCGCTTTGGAAAGCTATAGCGCACAGTTTTCTCCCAGCAATTCTTCCCATCTACTCCCGCCGCATTAACCAATCTTACGCACGGCATGAGAAAGAGACTCAATTAGAGACCCGGGCCCACTATGTGGAGTTCAACCTTCTCTATGATAGAGGAACTAAATTCGGATTCTTATCCGGAGGCAATCCCGACGCCATCCTCTGCTCAATGCCTCCTCTAGTTAAATGGTGAACCCTATGTTATTTTTTTTCTTTTTCCTTTTGACCCCGCTCCTGACTTTCTCCGAGCAAGCCTCCGACAAGCTGACTTACCCCATTATTGTCCTGGAGACAACAGCAGGACCGATCGATATCTTATTATTCACCGATGTCGCCCCTAAGGCCTGTGAAAATTTTATGACTTTAGCTCTTAGAGGTTATTATAATAAGACTCTATTCCACCGTATCATTCCTAATTTCCTAGTTCAAGGCGGAGATCCTACCGGGACTGGCAAAAAAACTGTTTCCATTTATGGAAAGTACTTCGAAGATGAAGTTTCCCCTTATATCTTATTTGATAGGCCCGGGCGAGTCGGCATGGCTAACGCAGGGCCCCATACCAATGGAAGCCAATTTTTTATTTCCTTGGTTGAAACACCTCAGCTGAATCGCAAAAACACAATCTTTGGGCAGGTCATTCGAGGTTTTGAGGTTCTGAAAAAGTTAGAATCTTGCGGATCTGAAGCAGGATATGTTTCTCCCCCGCAGGCTATTCTTCGTGTGCACTTTGATACCCTTCCCTATAATGAAAAAGAGGAGGAGGAGGCTGCAAGAGCTCTTCAACCCTGCAATGCAGAAAAAGCTTCTTGATCATTCTGGATCACTTGAAATTTCACTGCAGGATATTTCCGACATAGATCTTTGATCATTGTTCTATATTTTTGATCGTACTTCCACAAATACACAACCAATTCCCAGCTCACCTTTTCTGAACATCCTTCAGCCCGGTCTGCAATCCGCCGATCTCGATGAAAGAGTCTTTTGAAGACGCGCCATAAACAGAGCCATCTTGGAAAATGAAAATAGTAGGCTGTATCAGCTTCGGCAAATCTCATCTCTAGCGACCGCATGCAGTTCCCATCGATGACCCACCTTTCTTTCACCACAAGATCTTCTTGCATCTGGAGAAATTCTTGATAGTCTCGTTTGTTCCAATTTTCCACAAAAAAGTATCGATCTAGGTGATAGACGGGAATATTTAGCTTTTCGCTTAACTGAATTGACCAAGTCGATTTCCCGCTTCCGGGTAATCCAAAAATCATGATCTTTTTCATCTTTTACCCATGCAAACTGTGTAAGAAATTATCAAAAATCAGGTTAAAACAGATACCCTTTTAGCCAAAAAACCCATTTTAGATCTAAATGACTTATTTTCAATTACTTGACGTTCTATTTTACATTTTTTGGAACGAATAAAGTGTAAGATCATACACTTTTAGGAACGAATAGATGTGATAGGCTCTCTGTTTTAGAGGTATCCAAAACTACTCATTCTCAACTGTCCTATCTATCTCATTGAAGATGCAAATGGATCTTCAATGGATTACGATCCTCCTAATTTATGCTCTTTTTCATAATATGATGATTCTCGATATACTCTTATGTTCAAGAGACAAAAGTTATGACTACGATTTACTTATCCACACAAAATTTGCCCGAAGAAAATTATAGGCTGATTGCAGAGTTTGATGCTCGTATCACAAAAGAATATGCCGATCAGCTAGAGCTGAAAAAGGAAGATCTACCAAGTCATGAGGACTACCCTGCCAGTCATTTAACATGGACTGCTTTAGCGATATTCGCTGCTGGATTTTTCATTGCCCAAATCTCCAGTATACGTTCAGGACTAAGTCTGAGTGCAGCAGGTCTTTCTCTTTATTTTTATTCCCATTATCGAGCTAAAAACAGTCTGAATCCTAACACTGAGAGTTCACCCACTCCATTGGAAATCGAAGCCGAGAAAACAAAAAAGATTTATGAAAAGATTTTTACAATGTTAGCTTACTGTTACATTCATAAAACAAATTTTGTTTTTGAAAAAGTCAATGCCCTGATACGAGAAAAAAACTTAAAAGATATCAATACGATTTTCGCAACTGTTAAAGAGCAAGTGGAGAAGTACGATGAAGGCAAGTCTAAATTTACATCGAGAGAGGATTTTGAGATGGCCTTGAATTACTTTCTTTTACAATCCTGTGCTATCACACTTCTGAAGGGAGCAAAAATAATTGGACCCGGTAAAGAGTACATGGGGGGTTATTTCATGCTGTTATCGAATCTCAGCTGGGAATTTGCATATGGGGCTGGTATGAATCCCTCTGTCGACTGGGTACCTCCCGGAGTACCTAAACGATATTTTCTTCAGATGAAACCTTCACAAAATGGCCAAAGTTGGACCGTTGAAAAATTCATCCCTCAACTATTGAAACCTTTTTGATATACTCAATGAGCCAGCATTGTCTACTGTGTTTCAGGTTCGAGACCGTGTCCTAAATTAAGAATAAATCCTCGTGTTCCTGCACTAGCTAATTAAACAATCTGATTTATCTAATTCCTTTTGAGCTTCAACATGACCTTGTTCGGCAGCTTTTTGAAGCCACCTTTTCGCTTCTTCTGGCCGCTTTTCCATTCCAGAGCCGTTTTTGAGACAAAATCCTAAATCGTATTGAGCATTAGCTAAGCGAGCTTTAGCTTCAGGATGATCTAAGTCAGCAGCTTTTTGATACCATTTTACTACACTACTACGGCTTTCATAGTTTACAACTGTTCTGAAGCCAGTTACATTTCCAGAACTAGGAATAGATCTGCCATAATACTCTATCCGACGTGCTAACGAATATGCCACCTCAGGCAACCGCTTTTTAGCTTGAAGATGGTCCAGGTTAGCAGCTTTTTCAAGCCATTTTATTGCCTCTTCCTCATCAAATTCTACTCCCCATCCCTGAGAGAAATTCTCTCCTATCATGTATATAGAGTTGATATGGCCTTTGCCTGCAGCCTCAAGAAACAACTCTGTGGCTTTTTTTTTGTCGTTGTTTACTCCTTTACCATACTGGTAGCACATTCCCAAAAGATATTTTGCGTCGTCATCACCTAAATTAGCAGTATACTCAAGCAACTTCACTGCCTCTTTAAAGTCCTTATCTCCTCCTTCACCATTGTACAAGCAAAAAGCTAGATTGGTTTTAGCATTTGCAATTCCTTGCTCAGCGGCTTTTCGATACCACTTTGCAGCCTCGGTAGAATCTGTAGTAGTTCCATGGCCCCATTTGTAACACTCTCCTAAACAATTTTGACTTTTAGCATGGCCATGTTCAGCAGCTTTTTGGAACCACTTTGCAGCCTCATTATAATCTTTAGCCACTCCTTCTCCATAATAATACCCCCATCCTAATCTATATTGGGCATCAGGAATTTCTTGTGCAGCCGCTTTTCGATACCACTTCAGCGCTTCCTGATGGCTTTTCTCCACGACAAAGCCCTCATAATAGTATAATCCCACTGCAAGTTGAGCCTTAGCATCTCCTAGTTCGGCCGCTTTTCGATGCCATTTTACTGCTTCTATTTTATTATACATGACTCCATTAGGCATTAGATAACAGTTCACTAATACCACTGGAGCATCGCGATGTCCTTGCTCAGCCGCTTTTAAAAGCCACTTTACCGCTTCTTTTTCGTCTTTTGAGATTCCCAAAGCATAATTATAACAAAGCCCCAGCCTATATTGCGCATCGGCATGCCCTACTTCAGCAGCCATTCGATACCATTTTACTGCTTCTACTTTATCCTGGGGTACTTCCTCCCCTTTCTGTAAACAGAGTCCTATCTTATATTGAGCCTCAGCATCTCCTTCTTCAGCCGCTTTTACCAATTCCAGAAGAATTTGTTCTGGGCCTTTATCTATAATCTCAATAGCTAGGAAAGGAGCCTCAGTCGCTGCTTTCAGATTTCGAGGAACAGAGGTAGCCAAAGAGATAGGTTCAGTAGGGGCTGGAGGGATTGGAGAAGCTGCTGCCGGTGCTTTGGCGTCTAATGCTTTGGCTGCATCTCCTGCGGCAGGTCGTTTTATACTCTCGTCTCGGCATCGTTCGATTAAAGCTTTCAGATTTCGAGGAACAGGAGTAGCCAAAGAGATAGGTTCAGTAGGGGCTGGAGGGATTGGAGAAGCCGCTGCCGGTGCTTTGGCGTCTAATGCTTTGACTGCATCTCCTGCGGTAGGTCGTTTTCTACTTTCGTCTCGGCATCGTTCGATTAAAACTTTTATCTCTGGAGGTGTGTCATCGGGGATTTTTTCTTTCTTTCCTTGCATAATCCACATCCCGACTATTTGCTCGTTGAGCTGCTGGGCAAAGGGGATTTCACCTGTGGCTATTTCCAATACCAAAATTCCAAACGAGTATATATCTGTCTCTTCAGAATGATGTAAGACGTCTCCGCTGAGGAGCTCAGGGGGGTTCCAGCGCAGGGTTCCCACTACGCTAGCTAGTCGGGCACTGGTGAGGCTGGTCTCCATTCTTAATTTGGATAACCCAAAATCGGCGATTTTGGCTTGAAGACGTGCATCTAATAGAATGTTGGGGCTCTTTAAATCCCGATGGACAATCCGATGAGAGTGTAAATAAGCAAGCCCTAGGGCAACTTCCAGGGCTATCCGTTTTTTAGGGGGCCATGTGGCTTCTGGTGTTCGGAGCCAGTGATACAGGGTGCCTTTTTCACACAGCTCCATCACTATGCAATAGTTGCCAGGTTCAAGGCAGACTTTAAAAAAGTTGACGATATGGGGGTGTCTCAGCTGCGACATTAAAAGAGCTTCTTGCTTAAATTCTTCTAATCCGGAAGAAACTAAGTCCATAATCTTTAATTTTTTGATGGCTACCGCCACTCCTTTCCAGGTCCCTTTAAAAACATCGCCAAAACCTCCTCCTCCGAGTCGATGCTCAAAGGTTAAATCAGCATAAGGAACTTCAATGGAAACTAGGGGTGGTGGAGTGGATGCTGTAGGGTGAATTTTTTGTGCCATAAAATTCTCCTTTACAGAAAGGATAGAATGGAAAAAGGATTTGTTCAAGTAAAGATCAGTTAGGAGCGAGGGGATTTCGCTCTTCTAAATAGGATGGAGCGAGGAAATAATATATTCCTCAGAACCTTTGTTCAGAGATAGACTCTTAAAACCTCACTTTATCTGTAAACGCTTTCATAAATCCGCCCTGACATCGGTTATAATCCTTTTTGATATATTCAATGAGCCATTGAACATTCTCCACAGGTGTTTCAGGCTCGACGCCATGTCCTAGATTAAAAATGAATCCCCGCGCTCCTTTCATTGATGAGAGGATAGATGTTGTTTTTTCCTGCAGAGCACCTAAAGGACCTTTTAAAATAGCAGGATCGAGATTCCCTTGGATTGCAATATGAGCCGGAACTTCTCGTCTTAATTCTTGCATCTCTTTTTCCCAATCAAACGCTAATGCTGTCGGTTCAAGAGCGGCAAGCTCTTTCACATAACGGGTCGAGCCTCGGCAAAAAAGCGTGATCGGAATGCCCGTGGGTCGCAATGCATCGATAATTTTTTTCAAATAAGGTAAAGCGAGTCTATGAAAATCTTTGGGTTCTAATTTTCCTGCCCAGGAATCAAAAATCTGGATCGCATCAACGCCGGCATTAATCTGCATCTGCAGATATTCGATCGTCGCAGTGGTGATTTTCTCTAGCCACTCTGGAGTTGTCGTTTTCATATAGGTCGAAACTGTATACGGCCCACCGCAGAACCCGATCAAAGGAACCTGCAGGTCTTTTTTCAAAAGCTTAATTGTCTCTGCAACAAAAGAAAGCGTTTCATGAACATCCAGCCTGACTTCATGTTCAGGGGGTATCAAACGGATCCCTTTTTCTTCGGTGTACTCCAAAATAAACCCAAAGACTTCAGGCAGTATTAAAATATCGGAGAAAAGAATCGCTGCGTCCATTCCCAGAAGATCGATCGGGAGTTTGGTGATCTGTGCAGCCAAATGAGGAGTTCCGACCAGGTGCCGAAAAGAATACCCCGAGCGTAGCGCGCGGTATTCGGGTAAGAAACGGCCCGCTTGACGATGGAGCCAGATCGGCGGCCGTGGCACGGGCTCACATTTGAGCGCTCTTAGGAGCAGATCGTTCATGTTAAGAGCTTGGCTAAAATAGCATCGACAGTGAAACCAAATTCAGCCGCGAGATCGGCTTGAGGAGCAGATTCTCCAAAAGTCTCGATGCTGATCGCAATCCCATCATGACCGATCCATTGATGCCAGCCGAAACTGACAGCGGCTTCGATACTGACGCGCTGTCCCAGATTTCCTCCGACGATAGATTCTCGATAGGCGTCGTCTTGTTTCCAGAACAACTCCCAGCACGGCATCGAGACGACACGGACAGCTTTTCCTTGTTTTTCTAAGGCAGTCGCAACATCGACAGCTAAAGAGACTTCCGAACCAGTGGCAAACAAAGTAAAGTCAGGCTGCTTCTTTTCTTTTTTTACAATGTAAGCGCCACGGGCCATCCCTTGCGCATAGGAAACATGTGTGCCAGGAACATCCGGCAGAGACTGTCTAGAAAGAATCAGCGCAGTCGGACCGTCATATTTTAAAGCGGCAAGCCATGCCATTTTAACTTCAGCATTATCCGCGGGGCGGATCACATGGAGCTGCGAAATTGCCCGAAGAGCGGCTAGGTGTTCGATCGGTTGGTGCGTCGGTCCATCTTCTCCTAAAAAGATCGAATCATGCGTGAATTGATAGATCACATGGATTTTTGATAACGCTGCAAGCCGGATGGCATTGCGCATGTAATCGGAAAAGGTCAAAAATGTTCCGATGTAAGGAGTGATCATCTGCGTCTCAGCCAATCCTGTTGCTGCTCCTGCCATCGCGAATTCACGCACACCGTACTTAATATTGCGTCCTTCAAAATGGTCTGCAGAGACTAACGGATATTTTTTCATCATCGTCATATCTGAACCAGAAAGATCAGCAGAGCCGCCATAAAGCTGGGGAAGCTCAAGGCCCAGCGTTTCCAAAACGATCTGAGAAGAGGTGCGGCTTGCAAGGGGTGATTTCATTTCGATGTTAGTGAGTTTCTGCTCTAGATCTGCAGGAAGTTCATGGTGCAGCATCTTATTAAAATCGCGAGCTAAATCGGGATGCGCCTCGCTCCATTTTTTAAAGACGTCTTTCCATGCTGCTTCGAGTTCTGCCCCTTTTTTTGCTCTCTCAGCAAAAAATTCATACACAGAAGGAGCCACAAAAAAATCTTCCTCAGGAAGGCCCAGCGCTTTTTTCGTTGCTTCGACCTCTTCAGTCCCTAGAGGACTGCCATGAACTTTGTGAGTCCCTGCTTTATTTGGAGATCCTTTCCCAATGATAGTGTGCATCATCACCAGACAAGGTCTTTTTTGATGATCGCGGATCTCTGTGAAAACTTGATTCATTTTTTCAAAATCGTATCCATCGATGTCATAGACATCCCAGCCATAGGCACGGTACCGCATTTTGGTGTCTTCTGAACAAGATTCCGCCAGAAAACCATCTAAGGTCACTTTATTGGCATCATAGATAAGCACCATGTTGTCCAGCGCCAAATGACCCGCCAGCGAAGAGGCCTCGGACGAGATCCCTTCCATGATACATCCGTCGCCTGCTAAACAGTATACCTTGCTGTTGAAAAGAGTGAATTTATCAGTATTAAATTTTTTACCGAGCAATTTAAGGCCTAATGCCTGTCCTACCGCATTTGCAACGCCTTGACCTAAAGGGCCTGTTGTCGCCTCCACTCCATCGGTGATATGGAATTCAGGATGTCCTGGAGTTAAAGAACGGAGCTGACGGAATTGCTTAATATCTTCCATCGACAATTTAAACCCTGCGAGATGGAGACAGGAATAAAGCAGCATTGAACCATGTCCCGCTGATAGGACAAATCTATCTCGATTCACCCACTCTGAATCTTTCGGATTATGTCTTAAGAGACATCCATAGAGATAAGCGCCGAATTCAGCACATCCCATCGGTAGGCCAGGATGGCCCGAGTTTGCCTTTTGGACAGCTTCCATGGAAAGTTCTCGGATGGTGTTTGCAATTTTGCTTAAGTGTTTTTTTAATTCTGTCTCCATGTGAATATCCTACTTTTTTTTAAAGATAATATATAAGAGAGTGTCTTTTCTCCTATGAGAAAAATTGACCGATTGACTCTTCGCTGATATACTGGGGGGCTTTCAGAAGGAATTTTATGTTATCGCAACAGATCCGCCGCAACTTTTTAAAATATTTTAAAGACCACCACCATCGAGTCGTTCCCTCATCTTCTGTCGTCCCGCATGACGATCCCACCCTGCTATTTACCAATGCCGGCATGAACCAATTCAAAGATGTTTTTCTGGGGAAAAGCGTGCGCGATTATAAAACAGCAGCGACATCTCAAAAATGTATTCGCGTCGGCGGTAAGCACAACGACCTCGATAATGTCGGCCATACCAGCCGCCATCTCACTTTCTTCGAGATGCTCGGCAATTTTTCTTTTGGAGATTATTTTAAAGAAACCGCTATCAAGTACGCTTGGGAAGTTTCCACCCAAGTTTTTCAATTTGATCCCGATAAAATTTGGATCACCGTTTTCCGTGAAGATGACGAAGCAGACGAAATTTGGAAAAAAATCGTCCCCGCAAATCGGATTGTCCGGATGGATGAAAAAGACAACTTCTGGGCGATGGGAGAAACCGGCCCCTGCGGTCCCTGCTCCGAGCTCTACTATGACCGAGGATCTAAATATGGGAATGCCCAATCCGTTAAAGATGACCATTCAGGCGAGAGATATATCGAATTTTGGAACCTAGTCTTCATGCAATTCAATCGGGACGCTTCGGGTAAAATGCTCCCTCTTCCGAAACAATCGATCGATACCGGCAGCGGTCTTGAACGTGTCGTCGCTTTAAAAATGGGTGTTGATAACGTCTTTTCGACAGATATACTCCGCAGCCTTATTTCTCAAATTGAACAAGTTTCTCATAAAACCTACATCATGGAAGATCTCGAATTTGCTCCCGCCTTCCATGTGATTGCCGATCATATCCGGTCTCTTTCCTTTGCGATTGCCGATGGAGCTCAACCCAGCAATATCGAGCGTGGTTATGTCTTGCGTAAACTTTTACGACGTGCTGTCCGTTACGGAAGAATGCTCGGCATCCAAGATCCGTTTCTAGCCAAAGTGCTTCCCCGTTTAGTTGAACTCATGGGAGACGACTATCCTGAGCTCAAAGCTTCTCAAAATCTCATCGCAGAAATTCTCACCCTCGAAGAAGAATCTTTCCTCCGTACTCTCAAGCGCGGTGGAAATATCTTAAATGCTGTGATCTCGGATGCCAAAGGCCGTCCTCATAAAGAAATCACCGGCGAAGAAGCTTTTAAACTCAAAGACACCTATGGACTTCCCCTAGAAGAGATTCTTCTCATCGCTAAAGACTCTCATCTCAATGTGAATCTCGATGCTTATCAAATCCTAGAAGAACAAGCCCGTGATAAATCCAAAGCTGCGCATGTGAAAGAAACTCAACACATCGAAGACAGCGTCTACAAAGATTTTGCAATCAAACATCCTTCTCAGTTTGTCGGATTTACCGATGAAAAAATCGATGCCAAAATCGAAGGGATCTTAGTCGGCGGAGCGTTTGTGGACGCTATCCATGAAGGCGAAGAAGGATTTATTCTACTCAATCAAACACCTTTTTATGCAGAAAAAGGAGGCCAGATCGGCGACACAGGAACACTGTCTCATGGACATTCCCTCTTTAAAGTCACCGATTGTCAATCGCCCTACCAAGGCATCATTGCTCATGTCGGCGTCTGTCAATCAGGCACACTGCGTGTCGGCGATACCGTTTCTGCTTCCGTCGATCATCAACGGCGTCAGATGATCCAGAACAACCATACGGCCACCCATCTTCTCCACTGGGCCTTAGTGCAAGTGTTAGGCACTCACATTAAACAAGCCGGATCTCTTGTGGAGTCCAATCGTTTCCGTTTCGATTTCAACCACCATAAAGCCCTCTCTAAAGAAGACATTCAAAAAGCAGAAGATCTCGTTAATGAGAAAATCCGGGAGAATAAACCGGTTAAATCATACGAGCTCTCTTATGAAGAAGTCCAAAAAATGCCGGAGATCAAACAGTTCTTCGGAGATAAATACGGCGCTAAAGTCCGCGTGATCGATATCGAAGACTCCAAAGAGCTTTGCGGAGGAACGCATACCTCGCGCACCGGCAACATCGGCTATTTCCGCATCCTCAAAGAAGGAAGCATCGCCGCTGGTGTCCGTCGTATTGAGGCTACATCTGGCAAAGCTGCCGAAGAACTCGTCCGTGAAAGAGAAAAAGAACTCGAAGCTAAAATCCAATCTCAAATCGAAGAAAAAAAACAGATCGAGCAACACTTAAAAACCGCACGCCGCGTTGTCCTCAAAGAAATAGCTCAGTCTCTTGTCCAAAAAGCCATTCATATCGGCTCCATTCCCTTTTTAGCGACGATCGCTTCAGTAGAATCTGATGAACTGGGGACTTTAGCAGAAGAAATCGCCAGTCGCTTTTCTTCCGGTGTGATTTTGCTGGCTATTCGCGCTGAAGGCCGCTGCCAAGTCCTTCTACGAATCACACCTGATTACGTGAAAAAAGGACTTAATGCCGCCCAATTATTAAAAGAAGTGGCTCCGATTGTCGGTGGATCCGGTGGAGGACGCCCCGAAGCTGCGCAAGCAGGCGGAAAATCTCCTGAGCATCTGGAGAAACTCTTTGAAAAAGTACATGAGATCCTGAGTGGAATTAAATAGTCCTTCTCTTCAACAATTTCGAGATAATCTTGCTCGAGAACCGTCTCTTCTCATCGAAGGACTTTGGGATGCCCCCAAAGCCCTCCTAGTCCGTTTGTTGCAAGAAGCTACTCAAAAAAATATCATCATTCTCACGGCTGAGAGTAAGATGAGCAAACTCCTGGATGACGCTGCTTATTTTAAAATTCCTGAGATCATGGAATTCCCTGCATGGGAAACGCTTCCTGGTGAAGAGATCTCTCCTAGCCCTGATATCGTGGGTAAACGACTTTCTATTTTGCATCGGCTTGTAACAAAAAAAAGTGGACAAGTCGTCGTTTGTCCTTTGCAATCCGTGCTACAGAAAGTTCCCTCTCCAGCTTTTTTAGAACCTCTTTGCCGCACGATCAATAAAGGAGATCAAGTTCCCTTTTCTGAATTTCCTCTTTGGCTTTCTAAAATTGGATACCGCCGCGCTTCAGTGGTTGCCGATAAGGGAGAATTTGCAGTCCGCGGCGGGATTATTGATATCTACCCCGTCGGTTCTCTGGATCCTTACCGCATCGAATTTTTCGGTGATGAGATCGATAACATCCGGACGTTTGATCCCGTCGGACAAAAGTCCACAGCTAAAGTTTCTTCTCTTTTCATTTCTCCAGCGTTCGAAGATGCGCTCCTCCGAAAAGATTCAGATCCCACTTCGCTTTTTGCTTATTTAGGCAGTAATACTCTCGTTATTTTTGATAATCTGCTAGCCTTAGAAGATCATTATGTCTCCTTTCAAGCGCTTCCTGGAGCCGCTTCCAAGTTTTTCCTGACATTCGATTCCCTTTTGGATGAAATCAAAAATCTACAGAAAGTCTACTGGACGCAAGAATCGATGGAAGAACTCTCGGAGACCCATATCGGAAAAAAAGTCGGCAGAGATTATTATACAGGAAAAAATCCCCTGCAGCCTCTTTCCTTTGAATTTTTTCATCGCCATTTTGACACGAAGCGATGGCACCATCCTTTTGTTCCTGCAGAAGGATATCTTCCGATGCTCGACAGATCGCCTCACCTCGACATCCATTTTATTTGCACCAGTGAATCAGAGGAAAAATCGCTTCAAGACAAAATCAAAGTTAAAGCCCATTTTGAAAGAGGCTATCTCTCAGGAGGATTTGCCCTTTCTGATTCAAATGTCATTCTGATTCCGATGTCAGAGTTTACACATCGACATAAAGTCCGGAGGGATAAATGGAGAAACACCTATCACACACCTCCTTCAGATTTTCATGAGCTCATTCCCGGAGACCTCATTGTCCATTTCAACTACGGTATTGGGAAATATCTCGGCATTGAAAAAAAACCGAATCACCAAGGCATCGAGACAGAATTTCTTGCTTTGGAGTACTCTGAAAGAAGTAAACTTTACGTCCCTGTTTCACAGGCCTATCTCGTCAGCCGCTATATCGGCACCAAAGAAGAAATCCCCACTCTCCATACTTTAGGCACTAAAAATTGGCAAAAAACAAAGGCCCATGCGCAAAAAGCCATCATCGGCTACGCGCAAGATCTACTACGAATGAGCGCCGAGCGAATTGTCCAGGGCGGGTTCCTATTTCCTGCTGATACCCATGACATGGAGAATTTTGAAGCCGACTTTCCCTACACAGAAACCGAAGACCAGCTCCGCGCCATCCAAGATATCAAAAACGATATGACCACCGCTAAGGCCATGGACAGACTGCTCTGCGGAGACGTCGGCTATGGAAAAACAGAAGTCGCCATGCGGGCGGCCTTTAAAGCCGTCGCGGAAGGAAAAAAACAAGTCGCAGTGTTGGTGCCCACCACGGTTCTCTGCATGCAGCACTTTGAAACATTTTCTGACCGGATGTCGAATTACCCGATTATCGTCAAGGCAGTCTCCCGTTTTCATTCTGCCAAAGAAGTGAAACAGACACTCAAAGATCTTGCTGAAGGAAAAGTCGACATCCTCATCGGGACCCACCGACTCCTCAGCAAAGATGTTAAATTCAAAGACCTCGGCCTCATCATCATCGATGAAGAACAGCGGTTTGGTGTTCGCTCTAAAGAACATCTTAAAGCCCTGAAGGCCGGGGTCGACTGTCTAACGCTGACTGCTACACCGATTCCTCGTACGTTGTACCTTTCCCTTGTTGGCGCCCGAGAAATCTCCGTCATCAATACGCCTCCGCAAGACCGGCTCCCGATCAAAACAATGATTGTGGAACGCGATCCCGCTGTTGTCTCCAATGCCCTGCTGCGCGAACTCTCCCGCGACGGACAAATTTATTTTATTCACAACCGTGTCGAATCGATCCATCAAGTTTCGGACGAGTTGAAAAAACTCATGCCGCAAGCCCGCGTCGTGACGGGGCATGGACAGATGCATCCTGATGAAATCGACACGGTGTTCCATACCTTTAAAAAAGGCGATGCCGACATCTTAGTAGCGACTACGATCATCGAAAACGGCATCGATATCCCCAATGCCAACACCATCCTCATCGACCGTGCTGATCAATTTGGTCTTTCCGATCTCTATCAACTCCGCGGCCGTGTGGGAAGATGGAACCGCCCCGCTTATGCTTATTTTCTTGTCCCCCGCCTCCGCGAACTCCCCGAGCTCTCTCGTAAACGTCTCTATGCTCTCTTAGAAGCTCAAGGCTATGGAGGAGGCATGAAGATCGCCATGCGAGATCTTGAAATCCGCGGCGCCGGTGAAACGCTGGGGCAAAGACAATCGGGCCATGTCTCTTCCATCGGATTCCATCTTTATTGCAAACTTCTCAAAAGAACCGTCGAAGCTCTCAAAAAACATCAGGAACCGACATTTTTTGAAACGAAGATGGAATTTCCGTATGACGCTCGCCTTCCTGAAGAATACATTCCTGAAAATTCTCTGCGTCTTGAGATCTACCATCGTTTGGGCGAGACGATCACACTAGAGGAAGTCGATGCGCTTTTCGAAGAACTCAAAGACCGTTTCGGCAAACCCCCTCTTCCCACCATTTGGCTCTATCACTTAAGCCGTATCCGCACTGTCGCGGCTCAAAAACGTTTTATCTCTCTTAAATTTAATTCTCATACTCTGGATACCGAGCAGCAAACTCCTAAAGGAACTGTAAAGAAAACATTTGGTTTAAAGTCATTCAAAACGCCTGCTGATTTAGAAAAACAAATATTTGAAAAAGTCTTTGTTTAATAATATTAAATTTAATTTACTATTTATTTAAAATATATTAAAATTAATAGAAATTAGATCAAAAGGAGTTTTATGGCTATATCTGTAAGCGCACAAATGAATCAACGCCTCAAACAAATCGATAGTTCCCATAACCCTAGTCCGAATGCCTATGATGATTTTGCAGTGGATTGTAGAAGTGCAGCAGATTTATTAGCCGAAAATGGAGATTTTGCAGAAGCCTTTAAAGTGATCGAGTTTATCAAAGAACACGATCTTATCCCAGATGATGATTTGTTGAATCCCCTGCTGGAAGGATTTTATGCAAATACAGCAAGACAGATCAAAGGACCCGAAGTTATTGAACAGATTAGTAAAACACAACTTGATTGTCTTGTTAATGCCTCTCAATTGAAAAAAGATGAACGGGACCAATTAGTAAGAAGACTCAGACCCTTGCTCTCATAAGCGGCCGCATAGAACCTTAAAATAAAAAATTAATATATAATTATTAATTAATTATCGTTTTATAACAAATCTACTGTTAAAATACCTTAAATTTTAACAATGGTTTATTAAAATGATTAACAAACTATCTTCTTTCTTTTCATCGCAGATTAATCAAATACGTCCTTATTTGACCCCCCGTGTAGGTCTAGTTTCTTTCGTTGCTTTAGGAGCGTTATCAACTCTCGCCTTCTTCTTCTTACGAAGAAAGCCAACTATTCCACAACTTTCCTCTGGACAGCCTCTTCCTCAGCTTTCAGTCCCCGCCTTAAAGCCAGCAGCACAACCAGGTCAGCCATCCTCCAATGCAGAACTTGAATCCTTGCGAAGAGAACTTTCTGCATCTCAGCAAATAAATAGCGAACAGGCGGAGACTTTACGTAAAACACAAGAAGAGTTTGATGCCTTTAAACAAACTCAGGCAGCAACTCTAGGTAGGGCACAGACAGCTTTACGAGAAAAAACAGATGAATTAGACGGAACGATTCGTGGTTTAAGAAGTCAGCTTGAAACTACTGAAAAAGAACTCACAGCTCAAAAAGAAAAATTGGCAGCGCTGGAACAAAAGAAGGCTGCAGATCCCCAAAACCCTGAGCCTCTTAATCCGCAACAAGTTCAAGAGCTCCTGGTAAAATTAGAGCAGGAAAAGAAAGAACTTTTCGCCCATTGCGAAAGGCTCACCCTAGAACTCAAAAGAGTGCGGGAACAATTGCAGGCTAAACCGCTAAATGAAGCTAGTGCTCGCTCAGAACTAGAGGACGCCAAATTTGAAGATAACATTGAAGCTATCACTAGATTTCCGAAAGATAACAACGCACAAATTAAATCTTTCAGTGAAGGTTATTTAGCCAGAGCAGATGGTTATTTACGGGGATACAATGGGTGGGTAGGAACACAGCTTCAAGAAACGGTTCCAGTCATTGCAAAAACCCTCCAAATGGCTCATGCGCAATTTGAAACAGCCTATTCGACTATAGCAGCTAAAAAATCTCCATCTGAAAAAATTAACTATCTCCGGCCTCTATGTGACAGCTTTACCCAAGAATTAAATCTTTTAGAAGGACTGGAGAATATTCATCAGGTCTATAACAAGCGATATGAAAAAAACCCCGAAACTGAAGGCCTTAAAACTCTTAACGCCTTGCATGAGTCGTCTAAAAAATCTTTTGAATCTCATCAGAAAAAATATCAGGAACTCATTCAATTCCTAAAACACCACACCCCTCCTCCGGCTTATGACAGCTATCCATCTGAATTAACAGCCTCGGTTTGTTTCCCTAAGGTGACTAATACTGTTACCGTAGAAGAAGCCGCTAAAAGTCTTAGCTATTATTGTCAAAAATATTGCCCTAAAATTTCCTCCAAAGAAGCCAAAACAATGATTGAGCAGGGGCAGCTTCTCATGCAGGGCATTTTAAACGGCACTCGTAAACCTTCAGTCGATCTTAAAGAATCTCAATTCGAATTGACTCGTATCAATTGGTTTTTGAAATACTGTGCGTTACAAAAAAATCAAGGTGCCCACGAATGGTCCTTTGCCATCGAGGATAATTCACTCTACACATTCTTGATGAATTCCCCAGACAGTTATTCAAGATCTTCCAGCCATTATATTGACCGTTCACCAGTTAACAATGGATATTCTTCCTACGTGATGAAATCTTCCATACATCATGGATTGGATGTCATCAATGGCCAAATGCCCGCAGAAAAACGAACTATTCTTTTCGAACTGGTGGACCGTTTTAGATCTCCTAAGAAGTTATTGTTTTTTAAACCTGAGAACTATGGAACAAGAGGCCTAGCTATTCTGATGCATGCAGGCGAACTGGGTGAATCAGTAAATAAAAAATCCCGCGCACAAGGCGAAGATGATCTTCCGGGTATGCAAAAAGAACGGGTTCCAGATCTTACGAAAGATAAATTTACTGCCTTGCTCAACCACATAGGGGGAAATCCAAATATTTATAAACCACGGATAGAACAATTAGCATCTGTAAATCCTGAAATTTATGATCTCAACAAAGCAAAAAATCAAGCTAAACTCTGGGGTATCTCCTATATGCATGCTTTTATCAACGGCATTAAGAATCAGGCGGATTGTCCACTTGAATTTAAGTCTTTTGCAGAAGAGGTAGAAAACACTTGGAAATCGTTAGATCACCTAGATAAGAGAACCGGCAGAGAAATTTATTTGTCAGAAGAAGAGTTGAAAAAGTTTGCTTTAGAGAAACTCAATCTTCTTTAAGTTATACTAGAATACAGACGTTGCTAGCAGGAGGTTGAAAAATCTCCTGCTTTTCTTTAGGTGAAAGTCCTTCAAAGAGTGGACATCCGTAAATAAAGCGGCCATTGTTCGTGCTATAGACAATCGTGCCGGCGACATTAAAATTAACCTGAACAATCTTCTCCCCAGCAACCGTTCTACAACTATTGTAATAAATTTCGCAGAGATCTTTTCCCTCCTTCCGATAGAGATAGATGTTAGAAGGATCCAAGGCTACTAATAAGAAACCGTTCCGGAAATCTGCCGCTTTGACAGGCATCGTAAGAGATCCAAGTGAAGAACTCTTCATCTCTTCATCCAAAAGAAAAAATTCCCTTTTTTCATTTTGAACCAGCAGTTGACCGCCTGCTACAGGACTGGCGTAGATCCATTGCGGAAATACATGCTCTTCATCATTAACTAAATCGATTCCTCTGAACCCTTCTGGACTTTTCCAGATAAAATAAGAGCCATGGAGAAACGGCTTACAGCCTTTAGCTTTGAGAAATGGAATTCTTTTAATCCGAGGATTTGCAAAAAAGTTTCGTACAATAATAAGCTCTTGATCTTGGATCGCGATGACTATTCTTCTTTCTCCTCGAGAGTAAATATTGAGCCAAGAGAAAGGTCCTTTCCCGATTTGTTGAGAAAAAACTCTCTGTCCCTCATTCCATCCGATCAATTTTCCTTCATGTGTCCCTGCGACTAAAAGTTCTCCGCTAGATGCTAAAGCCTGCGCATCGGAGATGTCCAAGCTCTTCATGCGAATCAAATCCTGGGACAGCACGTGTATTTTATTTTCGGCTAGAACATAGAAAACTTGATTTCCTCTGGCGATTTGGCAAATAGCTCCCAGTTCTTCAGGAAAATCCCGCAGGATCGGCAGGCTTCTTTTGTAAGGATCTTGAAGTGTTATGAGGGGAAGCGTGACAAGGCGGGCTTTGACATCGCATTGGACAAGATACGTTTCAATATGGACCTCTTGAAATTCTACAGGAGCAGATAAACTATCCATAACAATATCGGTTTTACCCGGCTTGATGAATTCCCGCGTTGCCCACAGAGTGGGCGGATGCGTCTCTTTTTTTGCCCAGCCATTTCCCCTTTCACGACAGAGGACTAGACTATAAGCATAAGAGGCATGGTAAGTTGGTAGTACTAGAGCAGGGGTTATCTGTAATTTTTCCCCAAACTCTTGTTCATACCGCTTTTTACAAATGGCTTCGGAAATCTCTCTCCAAAGTCTACACACTCTTCCGCACTTCAGCACATCTACGGAAGACAAGTGATTCATGACGGCATATAAAATATCGTGCTGTATAGGTGGCTCAATCTGTACCCGCCACCTTCGCCAATAAGAAGACAACAAACGATTTATCTGTGAGAAAGAAACAGCAGGAATAGCACAGAGAGACATTCCAGGACTCACTTTAGCCTCGAAATATAAAAAACATAACACTAAACAGAATTATTTAGAAAATTACTCGATTTCAGGCGCAGTCTTCTTACGAAAAATAAAATCTTGAAAGATCTCAATTAAATCGGTGCATTTAAAAACATACGAATAAAAAAGAATCCCGCCTGCAAAAGCCACAAACTGCGTGACAAAGGCTGCCAGCTGAGGAATGACAGTGCGGGGAAAATTCAAAGTCCCTTCCATGAGTGGAGTCAAGACCATGGGACTAAAGAGAAAATAATCGGCAGTCAAAGCACAAAGAAAGGCAAAACATCCTGTACATCCGATTTTAAAAATCCGAGCCGGAGAAATCTCCGGCTTCCAACCCATCTTGCAAGTCATTTTATAAAGGATCCAGCAATTGACCCAAGCACTGATACTCGTCGCCAGCGCGGTACTGATTGCGCCCATTTTAAATCCAAAGACGAAGATCGTATTCAAGACGATATTGATGATCACGGTGAGGACTGAAATAAACATCGGCGTCCGGAAATTATTTTGCGCATAGAAGATCGCAGAAAAAAGAATGACCAGAGTTGTGGGGACAAGGCCCAGTCCATAGGCCCAGAGACAAATTGTTGTTTTCGAAATCGCTAGCTCAGAAAAATGACCTCTTCCATAAATGAGATTCACTGCAGCTGTTCCCATTGCAACAATGGCAAAGGTACACGGGATCATCACAGCCAAGATCCGTTTGTAGCTAAAACCAAAAAGATTTTGGGCCTCAGGCAAATCTCCGCTTTTGATCGCGCGAGAAAGACGTGGAACCACAGTGCTGATACACGCAATGCCGAATATGGCCAAGGCTAGCTGTTCTAAACGAATGGAATACCAAAGGTAGGCTGGCCCCCTGATATCAGCGTAGCGGGCAAATAAAGCATCGACAAAGGCGTTGATCTGCATCGCTCCGACACCAATGGCTCCCAAAGCAAAAGCTTTGGCCAGATCTTTGACCTCTTTAGGAATATGGAACTTAAACCATTCTCTCCAATTTGCAGCAGTATGTTTCAACGTCAAAGGAAGTGTCAAAAGCCACTGGCCGATAAACCCGATCACAATCCACTTCGCGAGTGTCGGCATGGCCATGGAGGGATCTTTATTTCTCAGAAAGAATGCCGCTCCAATCCAAACAGCATTGCAGATAATAGGAGCCACGCTCGGAATAAAAAAAGAGTCGTAGCAGTTGAGTAAAGAAATATTAATGCCATAGAGACAAATAAAGAGGATCGCAGGAAACAGCCATCCTGTTAAAGCAAGGATCTCCGTGTTGCCTTCAGAAAGAGTCCCCCAAGATAAAAAAGCCGCAATCCCCCCTTCGACACAGATCGAGATCACGAGTAGCAAAAGAACAATCAGTAAAGTGAGCTTTCTAAAGAAAAAAGTTGCTTTCGCAGGATCTTGGATTCGAAGACCTTCAAAATGAGGAATGAATGCCGATTGAAAAGGCCCTTCTCCTAGAAGTCTTCTAAATAAATTTGACAACCGAAAGGCAACCATGAAAGCGGCCACTGAAGGATGATCGCCGAAGGCAAAGGCCATCGTCAAATCCCGGACCATGCCGCTGATGCGGCTCAATAAAGTCCCAGAAAAAAACCTCCTGACATAGACCGCTAAAGATTTTTCTGCCATCCGATATCCTGCAAGTTTAGGAACAAAACATTTTAGAGGTCAAGAAGACTTGACCATAAGAGGGAAAATCTGCCATCCTAGAACCCATTATGTCACAAGTTAGCACAAATGAATTTAAAGCCGGACTAAAAGTAGAAGTTGACGGTGAGCCATATACCATCATCGCTAATGAGTTTGTCAAACCGGGAAAAGGGCAACCTTTCAACCGCGTTAAACTCAAACATCTGAAAACAGCCCGGACTATCGAAAGAACCTTCAAGTCAGGTGAAAAACTTGATCTTGCAGATGTCGTCGAATCCAAAATGCGCCTCCTCTACACAGATTCTGACAATGCTGTGTTCATGGATGACAATACCTTTGAACAGACCAACGTCTCCTTGCAATCGATCGGAGATCGTAAGCAATGGCTCATGGAAGAGGTTGTCTATTCCATTATCTATTATAAAGGCGAGCCGATTGAGGTTGTTCCTCCGACCTTCATGGAGATGAAGATCATTGAGACAGCTCCAGGTCTTCGTGGTGATACTTCAGGACGCGTGCTTAAATCTGCGACCTTAGAAAGCGGCGGTAAAATCCAAGTCCCTATCTTCGTCGAAGAGGGTGACAAAATCAAAATCGATACGCGTACCGGTGAATACGTCTCTCGCGTCTAAAATTCAAATTCTTCAACAGCGCGCGCACATGCTTAGCCGGGTGCGCGATTTTTTTTCTGAGCGGAAAGTCCTCGAAGTCGATACTCCGATGTTAGCTCATGCAGCTCCCATCGATACCCACATTGAAGTGATGTCGATTGAGTTTCAAAGTGGAGAAAAAGGATATCTCCATACCTCTCCTGAATATGCCATGAAACGGCTTCTTGCTGAAGGCAGCGGCGACATTTATCAGCTCAGCCATGTTTTTAGAGCTGAGGAAGCTGGAAGGCTGCATAATCCTGAATTTACCATGATCGAGTGGTACCGCATTGGAGTTCCTTTTCAATTTCTGATCGATGAAACCTTAGAGCTTATCCAGCTCTTCTTAGGAGATATTCCGGTCCATATCCATACGTATGGCGAGGCCTTTAAAAAATTCGTCGGTCTGGATTATCGCACTGCCCCCACATCGGAACTCAAAGCCCTAGCTGAAAATCTTCAACTTCCCCTGACTTCCGATGCAGATAGCTGGGATAAAGATACCTTTCTCCATTTTTTAATGGCTTTTCTCATTGAGCCGCAACTATCCGACCTTCATATCATCCGCGATTTTCCTTCAACACAGGCGGCTCTAGCTCAAATCTGCAAAAGCGGGGATGAGATGGTAGCCGAGCGGTTTGAGATCTATTTCAACGGCATAGAACTCGCCAATGGATTCCATGAGCTCACAGACCCTGTCGAACAACGCCATCGCTTTGTTCAAGCTAATACAGAGCGCCAAAAACTGGGGAAAGAGATTCTTCCAATTGATGAACATTTTTTAGCTGCTCTGGAGCAAGGACTGCCCGACTCGTGCGGAGTCGCCGTCGGCTTTGATAGGCTTTTGATGCTTCAACTAAAAAAAGAATCTCTGAAACAAATTCTTCCTTTTTCTTGGGATCAAATTTAAATCCTAAGAAAAAAATTGGCTTATTTTAAAACTAAGTTCATCATAATTTTCTAATATGTCAGTATCTAACTTAGGAACTCGAAGTTTTTTTCATCAACCTGACCCTCAGCGAGATATTGAAGAGGGAAAATCTGAAATATTTTTAGAAACTGTTTCTCAACCTGACTATTCGATACCCGATTCTACTTTAGAATTAGTTCGAGAGAAAATTATCGATCTCAATTTTCAATCCAAAAATACCATCTTAAGGCTAGGAAATATTGAAATAAGAGAAAAAAACACATTGAAGCGGTACCACTGGAAAGTAGTAACTTCAAGTTTAACCGCTTGCTTAGAGAGAGGAGAACCACTTTCATCGACTGGACTTTTTTTAATGTTTCAAATTCCATTCGCATTTTTTTTAGGAACAGCGTGGCAAATATATCTCCGTAAAACCTCTTTAACTAACGATACACAAGATAAACCGGATTTCTCGAGTACGATAGAAATTTCTGTATTCCTTCAACTCATACCTACTATCATGTTCTTTCTGTGCATTTATCCACTTATTGTAAAAGGACAAAAACCCTATGTCGATCGATTTGCTGTTCTTCAGCATCTAACTAAAGTTCCTAATTCACTGTCTCAATTCCATGCGCTTCGTTTAACACACCAAGTAGATCCAACAGTTGGAGGTCTTAAACCTATTTTTATAGAGCCGATGGCTACTGCGCAATTGTCAGCTTCTAGATTTCTTTGTGTAGGACAGTATGCCATAGATATGAAAAATGCTTTAAGTTTGATATTCCAACGAATGAATACAGAAGGCTCTTCAGAGGAACTAGCTCACCCTATTGAGAATCGCTATCTAAATGAGAGTGAAACGATAAAATTTCTCAATGACGTTTCGGCCTTTTTTGCCATCTCAGATTCTCAAAAATTGCTAAGGTGTTGGAGGAATGCTGTCGGTTCCTATGAACTTCATTCTCACCTTGGGCGCATCGAAAATTGGAATACTTTTTCTGATGTTAAAAAAGTTCAGGTTGAAAAGCATCTAATAAGACAAATTCTCTTTTTGAATCGTATACAAGAATTTCTCCAATTAATTCCTAAAAAAACCCAAAATGAACATTTTAATCATCTTACGTGCCATAAAATTACCTTTCCTCCTTATGTGACTCTCATACCTAAAGTAAAAAAAGAACCCTCCTATAGGAGAATCCCGCTTACACCTTATCGTAGCTTATTTGAAGACAATCCCTACATGCTCGATGAATAGAATTCTAAGAAGACGGTTGATATTACCCCTTTAAATACTCATTCTTCTTTAAAATTTTTCATCTTTTTCATGAATGGAAATGCGCCTTCTTCCTATCTTGCAATCGTCAAATTGAACATCTTAAGAAATGACACAGTATTCCCCTTCTGCTTCGCTTTTGGCATTGTCAGATGATCCCGCAGCGCGATCTGAAACAGCGGGTTCCAAAAGGGTCGCATGGACTACAGGAGCGCTTCGCTGTTGATAAGCATCGAGCAGTGTCTGAGCCTCTTGCTCTCCTGAATGAGCCGCCGCTTGTAAGCATGTTAATCCAGCCTCTTCACTCGAGTTGTTTCCAAACCATCCCTCAAGATGCCCTTTGCCAAGTAGGATTAAAGCTGGAGAAAACTTCTGGAGAGCTGCAGCTTGCAGCAGCTGGAAAACCTCTAGAGAATGAGAGTTTTCTGAATCTGTTAGAAGGAGGGTGGCCAGGTTCACTTGGGCTCCCCGATGTCCTAGGTGAGAAGCTTCTCGATAATATTTTATCGAAAGGGAGAAATCTTGCACTACCCCTTCTCCTGCCTGATAAGAGTAGCCAACCTGAAACAGCGCATTTATATGCCCCTTTTGTGCGCATTTTAAAAAGCATGGAAAGGCCTGATCCATAAGGCTGCGATCCTTTTCCGCAAGAGTCATTAAAAGAACTCCAAGCTCATAGGTTGCCTCTTCATGTCCCTGCCTAGATGCTCTTTCAAGATTTTGCCGGGCTTCTTGCAAATCCCCCTTCAGTAAATGAATCAATCTACCGATATGGTACTGGGACTCGGCCTGTTCCGAATTTTTGCGGTAGAGCGCAAGCGCTCTGCGCTGATAATTCTCCTTCTCAGCCCCTTGGGTCAAGTTAGATAAACAATCATAAGCTTCGGCCTGAATTTCAATCTGGCTGGGTTCCACTGCAGGTTCTGCTACAATTTTTAAATAAAGTTCTTTCGCCTTGGAATTGTTCTCTTGGCTGTAATGAAACATTGCAACGGTGAAGAGAATAATACGGTTGCTACTATAAGAAGCTTTTTCCAGCCATGCTCCTTGAAGCACCTCTGGATGTTCATAAGAGAGATCTACTAAAGCAAGTTGTGCTGATTCGTTCCCCGCTTCCGCTTTCTTGATCAATAGAGGAATGATATCAGCACTAAGGCCCTTTTCGGTCTTTTGTTTATTTCCTGGGGGAGGAGCGGCGATCAATTTCATTAAAATAGCCGCTTCAGGATTTTTCTTATCCACCAGAGATGCGAGCCAACCCTTAATTTCCTCAATGCTGGCCTCTCCTCTTCTTCCTTCAATATAAGCCCTTGCAATCATGAGTTGCGCTACCCCCTCTCCGCCTTTAGCTGCAACAAGGAAAAAATCCAAGGACTTATGCAGCTGCCCCCTATTGTAACAAATGATCCCCATCTCATTGTTAGCAAAGGCATCTCCCTGTTGAGCAGCCTGAGCAAACCTTTTCTCAGCTTCTGCTGAATTTTTAGAGACACCCAGCCCATCCTGATAGCAATAGGCCAATCCCACCTGTGCTTGAGGATGTTGATCTGCGATCGCACGAAAATGGACCACCGCTTCTTGATGATCGCTCTCCCTTTTTGATCTGAGCAACCATTTGCCCCATTCAAAGCGAGCCTCCACATGACCCATCTGGGCCGCTTTTTTCAGCAGCTCCACTCCTTGAGCCTCCTCTTTAAGGACCATTTCGCCATGTAACTGCATCATCCCGAAAAAAAAGAGTGCTTCGGGATACTCTTGAGCCACTGCGCGGCGATAACAATCCACTATTTCCCGCTGCTTTGCCTGAACACTTTTCTTTGTTTTTTTTGTTGAAGTTTCCAGAAAAATAGCCAACCGGAAAAGCGATTCGCCATCTTCCTGTGCAGCCGCTTTACGCAGCCATGCTTCTCCCTCTTCTGCGTTTGCTAAGTCAGGATCCCGCGAGAAGAAAAGGTTGCTTAAGATCTTTTGCGCCTCCAGATACCCTTCTTCAGCTGCGTGTCTCAAACACCGCAGTGCCTTTTTGTCGTTTTTGGGAATCTCCTTATCCAGTCCCTCTAGCAGATAGCAGCCCATTGAGGCAAGGCTCTGCACATGTCCCTCATCGGCAAGCGCTTTGAGGATACGCCAGCCGTCTTTAATATTTTTGGGCACCCCATGGCCTTCAATTTGCGCAGTAGCTAAAAGATGCTTTGCATCGCGATCACCATGCTCGGCAGACATTTGAAACCAGCGGATAGCTTTGCTTGCATCCTTCGATACACCGCGCCCTTCGTTGTAAATCCTTCCCAGATAATACTCAGCTACAGGATCTGCTTCCTTGGCAGCTTCTAAAAACCAACGATGAGCCATGGCATAGTCGCATGGAATGCCGCGCCAGCCAAAAAAGTACTGTTTAGCTAAGAGCATTTTTGATTCGAATATTCCTGACTGCGCAGCCTGATTCAGATATTTATGGGCCTGAACCCCATCGGGCGGGGTTTCGGTATTTCCCTCCAAAAGGATTTTGCCCAGATTGTGAGCGGCATTAGGTTCTTGAAGATCCGCCGCGCGCTTCATGTAGGCGAGCGCTCGCTTGTCATTCTTGACGACTCCTCTCCCTACCCAGTAATATTCGCCGAGAACAAAGAGGGAATACGGTTCAGCATCCTTTTCAGAAGCTTTTTCATGCCATTTAAGCGCCTCTTGATAACTTTGTGGTACGCCCTTTCCTAAAGAGCATAGTAAGCCCATTTGCATCTGCGCGTAGTGGTCTCCCCCTTCGGCAGCCTTTCTGACAAGCTTAGCACCTTCCTCTTGGTCTTTTTCAATGACGGTCCCGTTGATCATCAAAGCTCCGAGTAGATATTGATGATTAGGCGATCCTGCTTCTGCTTTTTTTCGAATGTGAGCAATTTGCTCAGGTGGAAAGAAAAAAGAGTCGGCTACTTTCGCCGCTTTTTCTAGGGAGGAGAGCCTTTCATCCTTTTGATCATTTTTGAGAACAATTTCATAGGCTCCCATATCTTGTCTCACCTCCTGGATAGCCGCTTTGATCTCGGGATGTTTGAGCCATTTGGGAAGGGAGTTGAAGAGCACCCCGCGCGATCCGTTGGAATTAGCGTGGTTACCGCGACCCGTTATGATCGTCATGCTGGCGTAGCCTTCTTCTTTGGCACGTTCAAAAAAACTTGTTACGGCTTTGCGTGCTTCCTGGCGCCTAAATCCATGGAGGTCGAAGGAAACATGCGTATCAAGTCGCTGATTAGAAAAAAGACCCGCCAAAGGAACCATCGTGCTACCTCTTGTAAGCCTATAGCTTAGTACGGCGAAGATTTTATGCGTATCTCTTTGCAAAAGAATCAATTGCGTTCAGTGGCGGCGCATGAATAAAAAGGCAAGGATGATCTAAAACAATTATATTCTTTAATAATCTTTACTTCTTATTAATATATTATAGCTGTTAAAATAGTTCTCCTATGGCTGCTATAATCTCAATATTATTAAAACCTGCCGCAGCTACTAGTAGCATTAATTCTCCGATAACAACACCTTCTGCAGAACCTTCATCTTTTCTCGCTGGCGTCCGGGAAAGAGGCAGCACGGTTCCCTTAGATTTTTTTACTCCTGCGGAGGAAACATTCTTAAAAGAGCTCTTTGGTACCTACCATCTGACGAGTGTAATGGATCCCGTCGATTTCATCGGTTTTTGTTGTTATGCAGAGCTTGAAAATCTGATGGAAACAGTTGGGAAACTAGCTCCACAACAAAAAGCATGTTCAGATGCTGAGAATCCTACTTTTGTCTTTTGCTCAAATTTTATGCATTTTTATTTAAGACTTTTACGAAATTGCAGCAATAACCCACCCAACAGTTCCCTTAAAACAATTAATAAATACTCTCTTTCTGAAACCGAATTTATCAACATCCTTTCGAGCGTATTACCAACGAGCGTATTACAAAGCGCTAATTTAAAACTAAAACAAGCCTGGACTCAATCCCATACCTCCTCTTCATCCCCTATTGAAAAAGAGAAAAGGATGGTCTTGTACAGACTAGGGATTCAACAATTAAGCCGTCTTCAAAATCTAATCCCTTTATTTTCAAAGATTGTTAGCTCTCCTTATTGCAAAGATCTGCTAGTGGATCACAATCTAAGGTGTTTTCAAGGGAGTGACAAATTAGACCAAGTCACTTTGAAAGATAGTACGACAGTTCTTTCAGAAATCTCCGCTGTTCGGGATATTCAAAAATTCTTAAATTTTATTGAGTTTTGTCTTAACTCAGCTCTAAAAAAGAAATGGATCGGAATAAACCTCACGAGCTTTTCAAACCATTTAAGACTTTTACAAAACTTTCACCAACAAACTCCTTCAACAGAGTTAATCCACACCTGGAATAGGATTTTTTGCGCTTGTATGGATGACTTAATGCTCATGCGAGAACAATGTCAAAAGTCCTATTCTCGTGCACAAGAGCGTAAACTCGATCATAAAACGTGGCTTCAAGAAAATAAGATCCAGGCCCAGAGTCAAAAAACCACGGAAGAATTTTTAGAGTCTTTGCTATTAGCGCATCTTCAAGTCATCCTTGTCGAATGTTTAGAAGATACTGTGAATCGAATGATCGAACAGCATCTCTTTACTCCTCTTTTTTCAAATGTCTATAGATCGCTAGATGAAACCATACAGCATTTTCTCACAACCCTCTTGCTTCCTATCGGATTTGCTTGTATGCCTCTTGTCGCTAGGGAATCTACCCCCGCCCCTCTCACACCTCTTTTTTTATCTTTCTATCAGAAAATTAATACATGCCTAGGATCTCTTAACCAATTCCTTCTAACATCCACTATTATTGCTGATAGCAAAGAATTGATCGATTGGTATCAGGCAGCTGGAAAACTTCCCTTAAGCAAATTTACACAATTTGCTGCAAAATTACTGCCAGGATGTATGCTAACGAATAGCATCCTAAAACAACTTCCTCACTTGCAAACCGAATTTGCTCAAGAATTACTCGGATGGTTGAAAAAGACTTCTCTTGCTGAGTTTCAAAAAGAAAAAACAAATTGGCTTAACTTCACATTAGAACAATATCACTCTCAAGCAAGGAGAATCTTCTATCAAACCACCTATTTCAAAGATCTTGAACTTTTAGTAGCAAAAAAAACTTTTCTTAAGGATTTGAACTATACAGTCCCTTCTGAACTCAGAAATTACATTCTCTTTCAAACAGAGATCGAATCCATTTTCGAACAAGCGGAAAACTTCTTAAAATCAGCTGTTACTCCTGTCTCCCTCGAACCAACATCAGCTATTCCGTCATCTCCTGCTGAACCGGTGACTACTGTCACAGAGATAAAATCTCATTCTCAAGAACAATCTCTCAATCCATTATCATCTCCTGAACCCATCCTGCCTATAGCCACGATTACAAGACCTTCTACTCCTCTTCTCTTGATAGAGGAACCAGTGACCGTTTCGTTACCTCTTGCAGAAACCATTTCAACTACTGTCACGGAAATAAAACCTTCTACTCCCTTGCTCTCCTCAGAACTACGTGTGATTACTTCTGTTGAACCCATCGTTGCAAAGGCTCCGCAACCAATTACCTCAGCATCTCTTCCATCTGAACCTATTCCTGCTGTTATAGATTCCTTACCCTCAACACAAAAAACATCTACTCCTGAAAGAGCACCATCGCCAATTATAGAAGATCCTACAACGGAAAAAGTTGAAGAACTATTACCATTCAAAACTTGGGTCAAAACTGCAAAAGCACCTGTTGCCTCATCTTCTGACCGAACCAAAATTGAAGATAGACCCCCTTCACCCAAAGACCGAAAAGAGATCATGCAACGATTGAAAAAGGCTATTAAAGTGCGGGAATTTGAAGCTATCTTGAGTGAAATGGACTATTATTTTCTTCGGAATGGAAAAGGATCTCATCACATTTGGAGAAATGATGAAAGAGATAACCAAATCTCTCTCCCTTCTCGCCCAAACGCAGATATTTCACCGGGTGTACGAAACTCAATTGGAAAGCAAGTTTTTGATCTTTAGAAACTTGCAGAACATGCTGGTTTTCAATGCATTAAATAGTCTACTCCATTTTTGGCAGGCAGAATCGGAGCATACTCCGAGAAACTCATAAAACGACTTGATTTAGCGCTAAAAATGGAGTATACTCCGAATATGTCAGACAATTCCGGAGTATGGTCATGTTTTCTCGCTTAAGGCACTTTCCTCATAAACATAGTTTTTTCCTATTTGGTCCACGCGGTACAGGTAAAAGCACCTTACTCAAAAAGAGATTCGCTCCACACCAATCACTCTGGTTGGATCTTTTAGACTCGCAGGTCGAAGATCGGTTTTCACGCAATCCAAGTGACCTTTACGCTATAGTGAAGGCACTCCCCAAAGAAATTCTTTACGTGATCATTGACGAAATCCAAAAGGTGCCTAAATTACTCGATGAAGTCCATCGGTTAATAGAAGAGACTGACAAAATATTCATCTTAACAGGATCGAGTGCACGAAAGCTAAAACATGGAGGAGCAAATCTACTTGCAGGGCGTGCTTTTGTTTATCACTTATATGCGCTTTCTTGTTTTGAATTAAAGGAACAGTTTGATTTAGAGAAGGCCTTGCGCTGGGGAACTTTACCCAAAATTTTTAGTTTAAGCGAAGATTTAGAAAAAAACGATTTTTTACGCTCCTACGCAGACATTTACCTTAAAGAAGAAATCTGGAATGAGCAGGTGATACGAAAATTGCAACCCTTTCGACGTTTTCTTGAAGTAGCTGCACAATGCAATGGAAAAATCATCAACTACGCAAATATTGCAAGAGATGTTGGTGTAGATGATAAAACCATCAAAGAATATTTTTGCATTCTCGAAGATACAATGATTGGGTTTTTTTTAGAGCCTTTTCACAATTCTTTCCGCAAGCGTTTAGTTGAGAAGCCAAAATTTTATTTTTTTGACACGGGTGTTGTTCGAAGTCTCTCCCGAAGACTTTCAGTTCCCCTTACTCCAAAAACCTCAGCCTATGGAGATGCCTTTGAACATTTTATTTTGCTGGAATTCATTCGATTAGGGAATTATTTTCAACCCGATTATCGCTTCTCTTTTATCTGCACCGTCGCAGATGTTGAAATTGATTTAGTCATTGAAAGACCGGGGAAGCCCCTTCTCTGTATTGAAATAAAAAGCTCTGACAACATTTATAGCGTTGATATCAGCGCTTTTAGTAAAATCACCAAAGATATCCCAAACTGTGAAGCCATCGTTCTTAGCCAGGATCGCTTCATGAAGAAATTCGACCATGTGACCTGTTATCCTTGGAAACAGGGTATAGAAGAATGCTTCCCCGAACTAAAAACCGTTTTTGAAAGCGGTGTTTGAGCTTTGAACAGTTCCCTTGAGATTCTTAAAAAAATCAAAAACACTTCTTCCCATCTACGGTAAACAGATCTAAACTGTTCTAAAAATTTAGACCCTTTTTTATGTTAACAGCAGCTATTGGTCCAAGAAGTTTTTATTGCGAGCCGAATCCTCAACTTGATATTGAAGAAAAAAGATCTCAGATTTTCATTGGAACATTTGCTAATCCGGTTACCATTCCTAATATAGACTCAATCCGAGAAAAAATTATCCGAGCAAATTTTGAGTCAAAAACTCATCTCTTTTGCTTGGGAAATATTACATGGAGGGAAAAACAGCCTATTGTAAGTTTTACATGGGAAGTGGCAAGTACAATTGCCATAGTTTTTTACAGCAGAGTACGTTCGAGCCGGATATCAACATTTTTTCTTTTCACTTATATTCCAGTACCGATATTAGGAGGCATATTATTGCGTGGAATTTTCGAAAGGTACATTTTAAATGATCGGTCAGCAAAAAAAAATTGTCTTATTTCTACACTACTAAGCCTAGGAATTTTAGTGAGTGTTGTATTTCCTTACACCCTAGTGCTTGGAAATATTTTAGACTCTGTTGTTATACAGGTTCGAAAAAGTTATGCAGATCGATATGTTGTCTTCCACCATCTTTCTCAAATTCCGAACTCCATGCAGGGATTCGAGTTAACAGAACTTGCCAATGAAACTATAAAAGGAAATTGGGCTGACCCTATCTCTCAAAAAATCATTCCTTCTGACCAAGTTTCGGCTTCAAGGATCCTTCTTATTGGGAAGTATGCGTCAGATGTTGTAAATGTCCTCCATGCAATTTTAAAACGTGAATATAACGAACAGAATCACTGTCTAGAAGAAATTCCCAATCCCATGGTAATGCGCTTGTTGAGACCCGAAGAAAAAGAGAAATTTTTAAATGAAATTTCAGCTTTTTTCGCACTCTCCAATTCCCAAGCATTGCTCGATTGTTGGAATGTAAATGTCTCTTACGAAGAGATTCAGCCTTTGATTGAAAAGTTTAAAGAAACAGAGAGGATTCCTGACCATTTAATAGCTAGATGTGAGCAGGAAGCCATGTCACAAGTGCTTGCCGTAAAAAGGAAACTGAAATTCTTAAATTTGCTTCCTTCCTCTATTCAACAGCAATATTTTAAAAATTTCTTCCAAAGATAAGTTCTTTACATCCACTTCTGAACAATAGGATATCGTCGTCCGACTCTAAAGGCTTTTTTGGTTACACGGATACCCGGCGCTGATTGCCGCCGTTTGTATTCGGAAGTGTGAATGCGATGGATGAGATCTAAGACCAGTTCCAGGGGGAAATCGTATTTTTTCACGATCTCTTCCGGTGAAAGTAAATCTTCCACGTAGGCTTGGAGCACCGCATCGACAATCCCATAATCCGGAAGCGTATCGGTATCACGCTGGTCAGGACGCAATTCTGCCGAAGGCGGCTTGTCAATAGTATTTTGAGGAATAATCTCGTTCTTTTGATTGATCCATTTAGCAAGTAAATAAACCTGCGTCTTACTTACATCGGCAATCACTCCTAAGCCCCCCGCCATATCGCCATAAAGCGTGCAATAACCCATGGCGAGTTCGCTTTTATTGCCGGTGCTTAAGAGTAAATAACCTAATTTGTTGGAAAGGGCCATCAAGATCATGCCCCGGATGCGGGATTGGATATTTTCTTCCGTTGCATCTAAAGGCTTGGCTTGAAAAAAAGGAGTGAGCGTTTTGAGATAGGTCTCATAGAGATTGTCGATAGGAATGACCTCGAAATGAACATTGAGATTCTTCGCTAATTTTTCTGCATCTTTTAAGCTCGATGGAGAATTAAAATGAGACGGCATCGCTACGGTATAGACATTGTCCTTTCCTAAAGCTTCGACAGCGATACAGGCTGTTAATGCAGAATCGATTCCTCCCGAAAGTCCTAAAATCGCTTTTCTGAAATTTTGCTTCTGAAAATAATCCCGCGTCCCTAGCACGAGGGCCCGGAATAAATCTCCAATGGCATCATGGGTAAAAGAACAAGGTTTCGAAACAGAGTCTAAATCGACGACCATGAGATCTTCTTGGAATCCCTTTGCCAATTGACAGAGCTCACCCTTTCCATTGACATAGACGCTGTATCCATCGAAAACAAGCTGGTCGTTGCCGCCGACCTGGGCGCAGAGGATCACGGGACATTTTAACGTCTTAGCAGCCTTTTGACACACCTTCACCCGAACATCGGGTTTTTGATATTGATAGGGGGAGGCCGACATATTCAGCAAAAGATCGACTTTGAGTTTTTGCATCTCCAGCACCGGATCGCAGGTATATCGCGTGTCGCCGACATAGCCGGCATGCTGCCAGATATCTTCGCAGATCAAAACACCGATTTTCTTCCCTTTCCAAATCCAAGATTTAAACTCAGTCCCCGGTTCAAAATACCGTCTTTCGTCAAACACATCATAGGTCGGGAGCAAGGCTTTGTCATGGAAACCGACGATTTTGCCGTCCTGGAGAACGGCTGCACTATTGAGCTGAGACTTTTCGCCTTTAGCCAAATTGCGCCGCACCAGCCCGATGACGGCCATGAGCCCTTTCGTGTATGGAATAATTTTTTGAAGCGCCTCTTCACAGGAGATAACAAAGGAGTCGTGGAGGACCAGATCTTCAGGAGGATAGCCGCAGATCGTCAGCTCAGGAAATAGGACGATATCAATTTTTTTCTCATGAGCATCGTTGAGCGTTTGAATAATTTTTTGAATATTTCCAGAAAAATCTCCAATGGTCGGATCAAGCTGTGCAACTAAAACTTTCATCGGTATAATATCCCAAAAAGGTAATTTTTATATGACACACGGTACGCTAAAAATCCATACTGAAAACATTCTTCCTATTATCAAACGATGGCTCTATTCCGATAAAGACATCTTTATCCGAGAACTCGTTTCTAATGCGTGTGATGCATTACGCAAGCTCCAAATCTTACGAGACCAGAATCTCGCTGACATCAAAGACGACGAGCTCAAAATAGAACTCTTCGTCGATAAAGATGCCCGTACACTTCAATTCATCGATACGGGTCTTGGCATGACAGCAGAAGAAGTCGAAAAATATATCGCCCAGATTGCTTTTTCCGGAGCTGAAGAATTTATAAATAAATACGAAAAGACAAGTGAAACAGATCAGATGATCGGCCATTTCGGCCTGGGATTCTACTCGGCTTACATGGTAGCTGAAAAAGTCACGATCGATACCCTCTCTTATCAACCCGATGCGGAAGCCGCTTTTTGGTCATGCGCTGGATCTTCTGATTACACCTTAGAAAAAGGCTCCCGTACTTCCCGTGGAACAACGATCACGCTCCATGTCGGAGCCGACAGCGATGAGTTCCTCGAAGAATTCCGCCTCCAAGAGATCTTGCAAAGATACTGCCTTTTCCTTCCTTATCCGATTTATCTCAATGGAAATCGCATCAATGAACAAGAGCCCCTCTGGATTAAAAACAGCGCTGACTGCACGGAAAAAGAGTATTTAGAGTTCTATCATGTCCTCTATCCGATGGAGCCTGATCCGATTTTTTGGATCCATCTCAATGTCGATGTTCCCTTTCATCTTCAGGGTATTCTCTACTTCCCTAAAATCGGTAAACAGTTCGATTGGAGTAAAAATAATATCCAGCTGTTTGTGAACCGTGTTTTTGTTTCAGAAAGCTGTAAAGATCTTATCCCCGATTTTCTCATGTGCCTGCGAGGAGCCATCGATAGTCCCGACATTCCTCTCAATGTCTCCCGCAGCTCGCTGCAGATGGATAAAACGGTCCGGCAGCTCTCTTCTCATATTTCAAAAAAAGTCGCTGATAAATTAGCGTCTCTCCATCAAGCCGACAAAGAGAAATTTTTAACCGCATGGCCTGAGATTGAAATGATTGTAAAACTGGGCATGCTTCAGGATGAAAAATTTTATACGCGCGCTAAAGAGTTCCTTGTCTGGAAGACCCTCACTAACACATGGACGACGTTAGACGGGCGCACTGGCACGGTGTTTTATACCGCGGATGCTAACGCGCCTGTTTTAGAGCTCTATAAAGATAAAGACGTGATTCTATCGACATCTCCGTTGGACTCCCATCTCTTCAGCGCTCTAGAGCCGAAACTATCCTTGAAGTTCCAACGCATCGATGGCGCCCTTGATGATTCACTTCTGGATGCTTCTAGAGAAAAAAACCTCATCGATAGCGAGGGCAGAACTGAAAGCAGTAAAATCGCTGACTTTTTCCGCAAAGTCCTCGGCACGCCTCAAATGGAAGTCGAAGCTAAAAGTCTTGCTTCCGATACGCTTCCTGCGTTTATTATCTTCGATGAAAAAACAAGACGCCTCCGCGATGCGATGGCCCTCTCAGGCCACAACATGCCGTCTTTCGAGGCAAAGAAGACCTTCATTGTGAATACCAATAATTCCCTGATCGAATCGCTCTATCAAATGCAAACTTCTCAGCCTGAACTTGCCCAAGATATCGCTCATCATCTTTATGATCTTTCACTGCTTGCTCAGAAAGAAATTGACCCTACTGCGATCTCTACTTTTATTCAGCGTTCGACACAGGTCTTAGAGAAGTTATTGAGAAAGACTTAAGGTTTTTTCAACTTGATCGATGACAGTGCCCTCGAGATTTTTGGCTTCGATCAAGCATTTTTCTTCTGTCAGCGTCACGATATAACAGCTATTGATCGATGCTGATTTGGCGAGATACCACAGCTCTTCCGGAGATTTGACTTTCCGTGTCGGCACTCCCCAGGAGCCATCCCCTAAATACGTGACTCCACTCGGGTCGACTTTCCCCTCTTTCAGAGGATGCGTCCGTTTAAACGCGTGGTTATGTTGCTCAAAAACAAACGGCACACCATACTTTTCAAATAACGGCACCCAGTTTTTTCTAATTTTCACTTCCTCTTCTCCCATATAAGGGTAATAAGAGGGGTAAGCCGCGATATGATAGGCAGCAAACACATAAGCAGAGCTTTTTTCCTGAAGAGTTTTTTCAAGCCATGCTGTCTGATCCCCACCAATAGGCCAGGTATGGCCCGTATCGAGCATCACCAGGCTTAAATAATCCCCAAAATCGAGCGACCGATAAGCCTTATTTGCCTCTGGGAAAGTGAATATTTCATAGAACAGCTCCAATTTGTTTTTTGCCTTAGAGACATCGTGATTTCCCACTATCGGCAGCATGGGGATCAGTTTTCCATCCTGTCCAAGACCCTGCAAATCCCGTAAAAACTCCTGCCACCGCTTCAATTCCCATTGCCGATTTTTGAACCAATGCTTGGTTCCATTGGTATAAGCAAGATCACCCCCGATCACAACAAAATCAGGCATACAGTGAGCAATCATCCGATTCATCCGATGGAAGGCCTCGGTTGCGCTTGTATAATAGGCATCTCCGCCAATCGCCATCTTTACCGGCCGAGTCAACTTTTTGGGCATCGTCTGAAATCGGTATTGTTTCGTACTCTTCTGAATCTTAAAGACATACTCACTGCCTTCTCTAAGCCCCTGTAAATGAATGCGATGGACATCGATGTTTTCAACCGCCTGGGATTGCCCCTTAGCCACATTCCAGGCCGTCTCCCCTTTCAGTTGATAGGTCAGCTGGGGCATCCCCTCACCTCGAGAAGCCTGCCACTGAACCATCATCGTGCTTGCAGGGTCCTCTATCCACGTTAAATAGACCACAATAGGCTCACCGGCTTCTAAAGATAGCGCAAGAAGGCATAATAAGATTCTGAATACAACCATTTGAAAATCAACCGCTTATAATTTTACTCACAACCTCATTGTCTCTTCCCCACTTTGAAAACTCAACTAAAATCTTCATTTTAAAGATTTTATAAACATACCATTAAAATGTTGTTTATTTACACTAATTACTTTATAATTAACGCTAAATTAAAACTAACAACGACAAAACAATGACAGCCATGAACTTTAATATTCAATTCAGTAATGATGGATCTTATTCTTATCGAATCGTTAACATTTCCTCGAATTGTTCAGATCATCAAAGATTAGAAAAGTTAGGCACTATCGAGCGAGTGATGAAAGAAGGCTGGACGTATGATAAGGAGGCGGGAGATGATTTTTCCTCTCAAAGAAAAAGTCCATGGGAATTTTTAAAGAATCAAGCCCATCTATTAAAAAATCCGCAAACCTGGGGATCCTGGTCGATGAGTTGGATGACTACAACTCCTGAACAGGAGGAAATCAATGCCGTCTACAAAAGAATTGTTGACCCTTCGACATCTGAGATGGGATATAGAGCCGATCGTAAAAGATTGAATGATAAAGCAGCCGAAAGTGGCTGCTCTAGCTGGGACGAATTCGAAGAATTCTCTAACCTTATTCTTAATTTAGCATCAAAAATTCCAGGTATGCCTCAAACGATAAAAAACCTTATGAAGATGACAGGCGATGAAATAGTCAATCTGCTCCATTCAACCTGTGACCTGATAGAGAAGAAGGGAAGAGAGGCACTTGTACTTGGTTGGGGTAGACACCCAGAAAATGGGATAGGGTGGGGAAAGTCCACATACACAGACTTCCCTAGTTTTTCCAAGGCAGCGAATACATCTCGCGAACAACTCTCTCAACTATTCTTGAACTTTTTAGACAAACGAAATGTTGCATTAAGCAATAACGCACAAGCATTAGCCGATAGCTTGGCCTTAAGGTGGAAAAACTCCTCCTCCGCCCAGAGCAATCTCCGCTGTTTGCTGAGAAAACTTGGAGCACAAGAACCAGCTAAAGACCCAGCCCCTACCGAAGCTGAATCTAAAAAACGTAAAGAAGAGTGGGAAAAAAGATCCGAAAAATTTGACGAAGAACAGAGACGTGATTACGAAGAATCGGCACGAGCTAATCAACAACAAAGAGAAAGAAAAGCAGCGGAGCAGGCTGAGCAAAGTTGGAACGATGCTTACAAGAAACATTTTGGCTCCTCGCCCAGCGAAAACCTTAAGTTTGACTTTGACATTTTTCGAAAACATCAGAAAAATTTTGGCTCTTTGCCCAACCAAGAAGCTCCTAACCCCCCTCAAGCAGAAGCACCCAAACCCAGTCTAGCATTTGACTGGAGACAATTTTTAGGCGGAAGTTTTGACAAAATCACCCCCGCAAAGAATGATGAGTCGGCATACGACACCTTTAAAAAAGGGGTTTTAAACGGTTTGTCTCCTCAAGATTTATTAAAACTGCCTCAGCCTTATTCTGAAGATGACATCAATAAAGCTTTAAAAGTCTTATACCTAAAACTGCACCCCGATCGCAACCCAGGTAATAAAGATGAAGCCACGACGCTTACCCAATGCCTCACCGAAGCGGTTGCAAAGTCCCGAGAAGGACTTAAATCAAAGGTCTAAAGCTTAATTACCTATGAATTTGATCTTAGAGACATCGCGCCCATAATCTGCTCATTTTCAATGAGTTGTGTATTAGTATACATTTTAAATAAAAATATATACTTTTATTCAAAATACTGTTAAAATAAAATTATAAATTAACAAAATATATAATAATATGACAACTATTACAGATTGCACCTATAGCGCCGTATCCGGCCAGCCTCAGACTCCTTTGAGAGACAAAGTCAGTTTATTGAATAAAGACGGCTCCCATGATATTAGCCAACGAGTCAGAAACGTCGTCCAACAGCATCTAAGCTATAAAGGGACGGATGTCTTCCAGGCCACGATCACGAAAACCCAAATTACTTTCACCCTTCAAAATGGCCCTGCCACTGAAACCCGGACCCTGAAATATGAAGGCAATAAATGGATGCTTCAAAAAGGCACAGATGCCCGTACCGAGTTCGAAGATCCAACTAATCAAATAGGACAGGATATTGAGAATATTTTAGCCAATATCCGAGGGGTCTTTAATTCTCGTATCAATGACACGAACCCCGCAGCTACTCCTCCCCCCACAGGACGACTCTCTGAAGACCCGTCAACACCCCGCAGCGATCCAGACTTCGATAAAATGCTTGAAAAGCAAAAAAAGACCAACAAAGAATTAAAAAAACTCAACAAGAATTTTGCTGAATTCCTCGAACTCTTTAAAGCCGGAAAAAAAACCCCTCCTGAATTGGAAGGAAAGCTAAAAGAGCTGCAAGAACGAGTCGCAGCCCTAGGAGCCCCCGTTGAAGAAGTTGAGAGATTGCGAACCGAATTAAAGAGCGCTCATCACAGCTCAGCCGAAAATAATAATAAAATCCAGACCTTAGAAAAAAATCTCAAAGAGCGCATGGAGATGATAGAATCACTGCAAAAACAACTTGCTGAAGCTAAGCAAGCTCTTTCAACTCAAGCTGGAACATCGGCACAAGAATTAACACAAAAAATCGCTGAAATCGAACAATTAAAGAAGAAAAGCGAACAAGTTGCTGAAGAACATGAAAAAGCAACGAGAGATCTAAATGCTAAGTTAAAGGAAAATACTGAAGAACTCGGAAGCCTAAACAGACTGCTTGCAATATTACAAAATAAGCTTGAGGTAGCAGCGCAGACCAAAATAAACCTAGAAGCTAGACTCAGCACTGCTCAATTAGAGCTAGAAACAGCTCGCACTTCGCATAACACAGAAGTTGATGCCCAACTCAAAACTAAACAAGATCGAATAAATCAGCTTGACGCTGACCTTACAAAATCCCAAAGCAGAACAAGTGAGCTTGAGGGACAATTAGCTTTACAAAATAGGAAAATCGACTCTCTTGAACAGGCTAATACTGCCCTAAGAAACCAATTGGCTCGGGATAAAGCTGCAGCTGATAAAATCAATACGGGTCTAAAAGAACATCTCCAGAAAGCCGAAAAAGATTTGCAATCAAAAACTCTGGAACTTGAACAGCTGAAAAAAACTACAACAGCTGAACTAGCAACTGCTCAATTTGAAGCTCAAAATCAACGAGCGGCCATTACTACCTTAGAGAAAGCTCAAAAGTCGCTTAACATACAGCTACAGCAGGCCACAGAAACAATCACAAACCTAGAACAGCGCTTAGCTGCTTCAGCTAAATCCTTAGGAGCTGCTCAAGTGACAAATACCCAGCTTCAAAAAGCTAATAAGGTCGTTGCTGATAATATTGACAGCTTGAATGATCAATTAGCTCTGGAGAAAGTGGCAAAAGAAGTCATTATCCAAGAGAAAGAGCGATTATCACAAGAACTGTCAGCTGCTAAAACCTTAATCGAACAACAAAACTTAGACATTCGTGCATTACATGAGCAATTAAAAGCAATGGAAGCTAAACGTGCCGAACAGACTTCTGATCTGGGTAACAAATTCAGCAGCGTACAAAACGACTTAGCCCGTGCTGAAGCTGCAGTGCGAAATATAATGAGCAAACGTACTAATCTGAATAAAAACATATGACTCAACTAATTACACCACTTCTAACTAAGATCGACGCTTCTGATAGAGCTAACCAAGAGCTTTCTCAAGGCGTTATTAAAACTATCACGGAAGAAGCTAACATCTATAAAACTGCTTTTGAAGAATTGGCCGCAGAGTTGATGAAAAGAGATGAATACATCGTTAAATTTCGAGAAAAATTCTTCCTCCCAGCTCCACAGTTAATCCCCTCTCAAGATGTGAACCCATCCCCTTTATCTACTGCCCGTGATATCCAAACATCTGAGCTTCATACCGAACCGTCCGAAGCGAGTTTATTGACTAGGGCTACGAGCATTTCTCAAGCAGATGAAGTAAATGCATCTTTAGTCCAAAAAATTATCCAAAGCTGTGTAGAGCAACGAGATATTTATAAAAATGCTTTCGAAGGCTTAAGCATAGAAATCGAGAAGCGGGATCAAGAAATTCAAAAGCTCAATGAACAAGTGAAGGCCCTTCCTTCAAAAAAACCGATAGAAAGCTCAGAAAAGAAAAAAGAAAATCTCACCCCTGATGAACAACTCACAGCAGTAGGAAAAGACGTGAAGAATCTAAAAGTTGGCCGCATCAAGAAAGACCATCAAGATGCAGCTATACAAAATTATATCTTTTTGCTTTTCAATGCGGCAAAAAAAGAATCTATTGATTTGAGCCAATTTAATAGTTTAAGTGATTTATCCGAAGAAGATCAGGCTCTTTTGAAAGGGATCGCTCAACAAGCAGTTAAAAGCATGAATCCGTCGCCCTTAGCGAAAGAATACGATTTGAACAAACTTTTTAGAACCAAGAAGCGCGTTCTCGATTCAAAAATCGAGAAGAAAAAACCAATCAAGAATGATGGTGAAGCTGCAGCGCTAGTAGGAAAGGCTCATACACTATTTGCACACTTTTACGCGACATTAAAACGAGACAAAAAGAACGGAGTAAAAACCGATTACTCAGATTTTATCTTTTCCCGCATTCCTTTTCTTGCAGGCGATCTTTCATTAGCGTTAAAAACATATGAAGAATGTGAAGCTTACTACTGCACAAAAAAAAGGGGGCCGACAGACCCCCAATTAATGCTTGTACAAAACAGTATCAAAAACATTAAGAAAATTCAGGAATTATTTCTCGAACTGCTGAACAAATGCAAGTTCGAGTAATGAATTTCTTAACGAGACGCTTCTGTTGTCTCGACAGCTTGCACTTCAGTCNNTTAGAACCATCCACCATCTTGAGGATCACAGTGTTGTCTTGGATACGGACAACAGAACCGATGATTCCCATAGCAGTCACGCGGTCGCCTTTTTTGAGGCCACTGCGTTGTTTTTCTATAGCTTTACGTCTTTTTTGCTCTGGGCGCCAGAGAAGGAAGTAAAAGAACACAACGCCGAATCCGAGGAGCATCAAAGTTTGGTACATGTTCCCGCCTGCAGCAGGAGCAGCTACCGCATCATCCGCGAGCAAAGATCCAGTTGCCAGAACTAAAAAAGGCACGATTTTTTTCATATTTCTCCAAAAGTTTTTTACAAAATTCTTACCTCCATCTTGCCTCATTTAGGCTGAAAAATCAAGTAAAAAGGATTTTAGAACCGGGAGCTATATTTCAATTTTTGACTGAAAAATATTTTATGTTTTTAAGAGTAAAACAATATTTTCAATATGGGGAGTATGCGGGAATTGATCGACAGGTTGTACATAAATAATTTGATAATCGGTCAGTTCGGCAATATTTTGAGCCTGTGTCGTGGGATTACAAGAGATATATAAAATATGGTGAGGCTGAAGTCTTTTTAAAGCAGCAAGAGCTAAAGAATCAAGACCAGGCCTAGGAGGATCGACGATGGCAAGATCGGGGCTTAGAATGGAAGCTTGGGACAAAAGCTTGCCGACATCACCACATTGGATATCGATATTAGAGATTTCATTCACCTCGGCATTAGCTTTAGCATCGAAGACCGCATGGGGATTGAGCTCAATGGCAATCACCTGCTGAGCTTTAAGCGCAAATGCCATCCCCAGAGTCGCAGTGCCACAATAAAGGTCGTAGACGGTCGAATGCGGGCTCATATTGGCGATTTCGATGGCTTGATTATAGAGGATCTCGGCTTGCTCCGTATTGGGCTGAAAGAAAGACGTAGGACTAATTTTAAAAGTCAATGTGCGGTCTTGGAGATGCAGCTTTTCGGTGATATGGTCGGGACCGCTTAAGTGCATCTCAAAAAATTGGGTAGGACTTCCTGAAATGGCTTGCTGAACTCTAAGAAAGATGCTCATCTGAGGATCATTGAGGGCCTGAACAAAGCCGTTGAGTTGAGCCCGAGTTAGAGCAAAACGGGGATCTCCTGAGACTGTCAGCATAGCTAGGCGATCTCCTGTCCGGCGGCCTTCCCGCAGGGTCAAAGTACGCAGGCACCCTTCGCCATTGCGGAAATTAAACGCTTTTAATGAAGTGTTTTCCCACCAGGAGCGGACTCTTATCAGAGCTTCTGCCATCCAAGGGGGCGAAATGAGGCATTCTTGAAGATTGAAGACTTTTCCTCGGGATTTCCGGAGGATCAGCCCCAGGTATCGATCTCCCGCTTTATTCTGAGAAAAGGAGAATTCCATCTTATTCCGGTATCTCCAGGGATCTTTACAGGGGAGGATCGGAGCGATGGGGACATTGAAAGGATCGAATAGCTTCTCAATCTCGGCCTGTTTCTGCTGCAGCTGATCACCATACGGGATCTGCTGCGAAGTGCAGCCGCCGCATTCAGGAACATGGACGCAAAAAGGGTTCATGGGGGAAAATAGTAACAGTTCCCCCCTGAAACGGAAAGTTTAAGTTTTTGTTTTTCCGGCTTCGACAGACTCTTTACGGAAGATTTTTGCAATTTTCGCAAAATTCAAGGTAGCTTTACGGACCCTTCTGGAAGCTGCTTTATTTCCTTGAGCTGCATCTTCGAGTTCTCTTTGCATCTCAACAATCATTTTTTTCATTGTTTCGATCGTGTCCATCAATGCCATGGTATTTTCCTTTGATTGAATCGTTGATACCAGTGCATAAAACCTTTGCCTATATTGTTCAATGTTTTTTTGAAGTCCAACCCTCGGATTATGCATTCAAAATTAAATTAATTTTTCATCGTTATAACTTTATTGGCGCTAGGCACAAGAAGATCTAGCCAATCAAAGGGAGACTTTGATATACTCTCCGTTGAGTTATTGATTTGAGCGTTCTTACCTGTGTGCAATGTTTTGTGCTTTAGGGGGAAGATCTGATCAGACTTATATTAGGTGGAAATTCACCTGTTTTTAAATGAAGGAAATATTATGTCACAAACACAAAAATTGTACGTTGGAAGTCTTCCTTATAAGACAACCGAAGATGAACTTTACCAGATTTTCAGCCAATTCGGCGCGATTGTATCTGTTAAGATTGTCACAGACCGAGTAACAGGCCAATCTAAAGGATTCGGATTTGTTGAAATGGAAAAAGCTGACGAAGCTCAAAAAGCTATCGAATCAGTTAATGGTTCAGAGCTCGGTGGAAGAACGCTGGTCGTTTCTATCGCTCGTCCCCCACAAGAACGTGAGCGTGGTAGTGGTGGAGGCCGTGGAGATGAAGGCGGCTTTCAAAGACAACGCCGTGGTGGTGGTGGTGGTGGAGAAGGACGTTACCGCGATCGTTAATCACTAGCTTAATCAACTAGATTAATAGGCCTTATTGCTTAAGTGCAGTAAGGCCTTTTTTTATTTCACTTTAATTCCCAAAAGATCGTGTATCCCGCCAAATCGTTGGATATGCTCTTTTCCCCACGCGCCCCAGTGCGCAACGACTGCTGAAACATTATATCCCTGAAACATGATCCAGTTATAAATAGGACTGAGTTCTTTAAAACGGATCTTCTTAGCTAAAATAAGTTCTGTCAAAGCATTTTGATCGCCCATGTATCTGTCATTTCCCTCTAAGCAGAGATGTGCCCATTTTTTCAAAAAGGGGGCATTTTTAGGAAAAAGCATCACTCCAGAACTATAATTGTGTTCTTCCACACTTCGTTCATCTCGGACTAAAGCAAGCTCAATTCCCTTTTCCGCCTCATCAAAAATTGGCTTTAAAGAACCACAAACTTCACAATCGATATCCATCCAGACTGTCAGATCAAAAGGAGTTTGGAGGCAGGCTAAAGGTTTTTTAAACCAAGCTTGCCGCGCTTGCCAGACGTCGCCTTTATAGATGGACTGCCATTGCTGAACAGTCTTTTGAGAGATGCGATTCTTGGTTTGGATAAAATCTTGAGGTCCTTTTAATGAAAAGACATGCCCTTTTTTAGCACACCAACGGCGCATTTTAGGCGTCATGCCAAAATCGGCGATCGCCACAGGGAAATCGTTGTAACGAGAGTAATACTTCCACCACCAGGGTAAAAGCCACTCTGTTTTGCTGTCAGAACCGATCAGAATTCCTTTTCGCATGTCTAGTTTATAAAAGAGTGAGGTTTTTAAGTACTATAAGTTAAATAATATTTGCATTTATTTTATTCAACTAACCTTGTAGATTTTTCCCTGAAAATAGGAGCCGTTATCAATGGCAGCAAGAATAAACTTCTTAGACACCTTAAGATCGGAAGTAAATAGAGCACTTTATGAAAAAGATTTTGCCACGGCAAAGACTCGCTTCGTGCGAATTTTTGATTTCCTGAAAGATGCGGAGTCCTCTTTCGAATTAGCTAGCGGGGTAGCTGTCAAAATCCAATATGCCTTAAATTTTTCAAAGGAACTCGGGGATCGGGAAGATTTTTACAAAAGTACGTTTTCGGATGTAAATCGAGCCATTGAACTGATGGACATCACCCCTGGAGTTGATAAACCACAAGAAAAAATAACTCTCTATAAGGACCTTAAAAGAAACTGTAAGGAATTAAAAGCGCACTTAGAAAACTTAGCATTCCCGACCACAGAAATAGATCAACTCATCAATAAATGCAAAACTCTCAAAAAAAACGTTAAAAACCAAACCACATTACCTAAACACAAAACTCTCAAAGAATCCGTTAAAAAACAACCCCCCTCACAACAACCTCATGTAAAATCGCCCACAGCACAAGAAAGTAAAAGCGAAATTCCTGCCCCAACAAATGACTTAGAATCATTAAAAGCAGAGGCAATTCAAGCATGTGAAAAAGGAGATGTTCCTAAGGCAAAGGCTCTCTTTGAGTCATTTTTTGATTTAACTAAAGATTTTAAGCGCTCTTCCGATTTGGCCGAACGGGCAACTTGGCACATCTGCTATGCCTCAATTTTGTTATCAGAGGGATGCGATGAACAAATTGATTTTTACAACCGTGCGTTTTCCGCTCTAAATCTAGCGGTTGAAGGAATGGACACCCCTAATGGACCTGAGGAGCTTGAAGAAAAAATAGCTCTCTGCCGGAAAATCGAAGAAGACTGCGAAGAATTAAAACCGTACTTACAATCCCAAACTCAAAAAATAAATGAACTCCTAAGCAAATGCGAAACAACTAGAGAAGCTCTCTATGAAGTTGATGCAAATGAAAAAAGTGATTGGCGCTTGTTACAGCAAAAGGCAGATGAAGCATTCAAGAGCGCGGACTATAATAGAGCACAAGTTCTTTTTGATAAAGTCATGGATTTATCCAAAGACATTGCTCATCCTTCTGATTTAATCGATAGAATAGTTTTTGAACTAGAGTCTGCTTCGAGTGTGGCAAATCCAAAAGCTTATCCATATCAATATATTATCTTTTGTCGGAGAGCCTTATCAGATTTAGATCAGGCAATTACTGGAATAAACATTCATGTGCATGATGAAGTGGAAAAAGAAAGCTTTTATAATAGAATTAAATCGGGATATGATTACTTTTTGGAATTTTTGGCAAACTCAGTATATGGCCGTTCTAAAGATGAGATGAAAGGACTGAAAAAAGAGTGCGAAAAAGGAATTCAAACCCTCCAAAAACTCACTGAAAAACAATCTTCACCCCAAGTAGATGACCCAGAACCAGCAGTCAATGTAAGCCCAGGCAAAACGGCATCAACCCCTATACAAAGACCTGGATCTCTCCAGGGAAAAAATCCCCCACTTCCACCACCGCCACCAAAACCTCCTGTAAAAAAAGCATCGCCTACAGGAATTGAAGGTCCTCGCCCTGTCCTAGCAAACTCAGTTGAACCTAAAATTGATTGGGATACATTTCTCAAAGAGATTAAACAAACTCAATCTTTTGCTGAATTTCACGAAAAAATACGCGGGATGGTTCAGCATAACTTTATTAAGAATGGTCCATCTGCAGAAATTTTTAAGCAAATGACAGAAATTTTTCAGGAAAAGTTTGAAGGATTTAAAAATGAGAATGTTGATCCACTTATTTCAGATAAAGAGACTTTCTTGAAAGTCTATCAAGATCTCTATAAACAAGCTCGTGCAACGAATGCTCCTCTTAATGCAAATCCAGGCTACTTTGCTCATGAAATTAACAGATTTATTAATTTTATAAATCCACCCGAAGAAAAGGCAAAAGAAGAACCCAAAGAAAAAGATGATTTGAACGCTTTTCTCAAATCCAAACTTTTCAGAAAATTTAAATCAAATACATCAAAAGAACCAAAATTTGAATGGACTGAATTTCTCCTAGAGATTGAGCAAACTACATCTTTTAAAGAGTTTCATGAAAAAGTCTCCTTCCTGCTTCGGGAAAAGCGCATTAATGAAAAAACACCGATAACTGTATTTGAAGGCATGGCTAGCATTTTTACTGAGAAAGCCTCCGATGAATATATGGAATATGGGGATCAGCCTGATGAGATAGTCCAGGTCTATAAAACCCTTTGTGATCGAGCTAATCAGTTTAAAGACATCAAGCTCTCTAAGTGTGTGAAGAAATTTACTCAAGCAGTTAATAAATTTGCTGAAACCTTACAATCTTCTAAAACCCAACCATCAGCTAAAGCAGTAGCCCCAAAACCCTTAGAGGCAAAAACTGATGCTCCAAAAACAGTAGAAATTGCAGCACCTTCTATAGAGGCTCAAGCCGCTGCGTCGAAAACGGAATCTGTCGCAGCCGGGGTCTTTCCAAAATTGGCCACAAAATCAGAATCATCTCCAGAAGTTCACGCACCAACACCACCATCTTCAGAGTTACATGTTACTGCTGTAAAAGCAAAAAAAGCTGCAGCTGTGATCCGTAATTCTCCAGATCCTAACCCAGGAGCACCTTCAAAAGCATCGCCAAAAACCCCATTAGCAACTACACCAACTGCTGTACCAAAACCTCCAGCGAGAAAAGGTGAAGGCACGAAAGAACCTATATCTTTAGCTCCACAACCATCACCATCTATAGCTCCTGCACCAAAACTCCCTGTGCCAGAAGTTAATGTTGTGGAAAAAACCGCACCTCCTTCTCCAATACCAATAGCCTCTACACAAGTTTCTGCACCCACTCCCTCAGAGATAGTTGTTCAAGAAACCGCACTAGCTGTTCAAAAAACAACAGCTACCTCAACTTCTGCACCAAAACCTACAGCGCGAAGGGTTGAAGCTTCGAAAGAATCAGCATCTTTAACTCCACCACCATCTATAGCTCCTGCATCAAAACCCGCAGAGCTAAAGGCTGAAGTTGTGACAGAAACTCCACCGATTACTCCCAAATCTGCATCGCCTACACAAGCCCCTGCGCCAACTTCCTCAGAGCTAAAGGTTGAAGTTATGACAGAAACTCCACCGATTACTCCCAAATCTGCATCGCCTACACGAGCTCCTGCGTCAACTTCCTCAGAGCTAAAGGCTGAAGTTGTGAAAGAAACCGCACCGGCTACTCCAAAATCTGCAGCGCCTACAGAAGCTTCTGCGCCAACTTCCTCAGAGCTAAAGGCTGAAGTTGTGAAAGAAACTACACCGGCTACTCCAAAACCTGCAGCGCCTACACCAGCTCCTGCACCCATTGGCACAGAGAAAAAAGTAGAGAAGGTAGAAAAGAAAGAACCTATATCAACGGCTCCTAAAATACGTATACCCTCTTGGGTCCGAAAAACTTCAATATTTGCGGGTTTTTTAATTTTGGCAGGATTGATTTGGGGTATTGTCCGTTGGTTCCGTCGATCGAATGAAAAATCGTAGAAAAAAGAATTCGTTGTTTTAAGGTCGGATTTTACGAATTTAGCCTGAACTATGCTTTCGCTATACCCTCAAGGCTTAAAAATCTCAGCAACAAATCTCTGATATGTAGGATCGTCCTGAGATAAGGATTTTGCTTTTTCAATCACATTCTGAGGAAATAGATCCCTTAATTTTTCCAAGTCTCTCTGAAAATCAGGCAAATTCCTAAATTTGTAAAAATCTAGGAAGAAAATCTTTTGCTCAAAAACGTTTTTATTGAACTTGTCTAATAAGTCTCTAAGATCAGGATATACTTGGGCATCGAGAGCAGCAGCTTGGGTTTTATGCTCCTGTATGAGGGTAGAAATCTTAGAAAAAAGTTCTTCATCTAGCGCTTGAAATATTTTTTTCTGATAATCCGCAACTTGAGGGGCATCAAGACTCATGTCTTTGCCAACCTTAGTAATTAAACTTTGAAAACTGTCTTGGAACTTTTTTTTAACATCTGCAGCATGTTGTTCTTGTTTAGGAATTTGAGATTTCCAGTCCAAAAAAGTTTGCAGATGACTGAGGGATTGCTGAACATGTAAAATTTCAGTCCAACCTTCCTCCTTGTCCAAAGAAGGATTTTCTTTGAAAAAGTCGATTAACAAAGGATTAGAAATAAAAAAATCTGATATCCACTTACTTTTTTCCTTAGGCTGATCGCATTTTTTTTCTAAGAGAGGTTCAGCAAACTGCTTAAAATGGAGCTTAAAAAGATGTAAAATCTCTACGCCCAGAAGAGTTCCTTCAGAATTTCCAATAAAACATTTTTTCTTCATGATTTCATTCAGCGGCAATTCTAAAGCTGTTTTTCGCCGTAGGGCAAAGTCCTCTCCAGGGTTGCGCCAGACGGACACCTGATGATCCGCTACCTGATATCTCTGATAGCTCCATCCCGCGAAAAAACAAGAAACAACAGTTCCTACAAATAATGCGACGGTAAAATAAATTGGAGGATGGCGTAAGGCAAGTACAGTTAGGCTTAGTGCACTAAGACCAGTCCCTATCCCCAACAGCTGACACCTCGAACGAAGGTTGTCCCATAATTTTAATGCTTTAGCTTTTGGAGCATTTTGCGGAGCTATGACGCGAAAAAATTGATCGACCGTGTAACTATTCGGTCTAGTTAGTTGGACACGTTCTTTCAAGGAATCATTTTTGACACCCTTTATCAGAGATTCTGCATCTTTTGCGGTTGCAACTTTTTCAGGATGGGGCTGAACCTTATAGGGAAAGCTAGAGTACTGCAACTCTTTGACGCCAGCAATATCTGGACCGTAACGAAAATAATGAGGAACTAAGCTGCTCATTTATGCCTTAAAGTTGTAAATGACTTCTCCATACAACACGTTTTGCTCTCCTGGTGCAAAAAATTTAGCAACCTCGGGATGTTTCGCTACGATATCTCGATGTTTAGCCGCAAGGATGCGGAGCTCATGAACCCATAACCCTACATTATCTACGTGTAATACGGAAAATTCTAACTCGTAAAGTTTGTAAAGAGTAACTCCTGAGTTAATCGCGACGTATTGTAAAAATAGACAGAGCATTAAAAATATTTTTGACTTTATTTTATCTACGGAATCAGGAGATTTGCGAACAGCGAGCACCATTGCAGAAAATAAAAGACCGCTCGCAAATGAGGTCGCTAAAAGAGTCCACAATTTTTGTCTTTCAAACTTGAACCATGCTTTCTTAATCTTTTTTAGTTGTTGCTTCAAAGCATCATATTTTTGACATTGTAAATCGTACGGATCAATCTCCACTTCATATTCATTTCTAATTTTGGAAGGCATTTCGAGAAAATCATTTGCATTAGAAACCACCAACCAGCCTTCAACCAAGAAATAACGAGTCAGAAAGGAGGACTCTTCAAAGTTTGAAGATCCCCAGAATGTTCCATATACTAACTTAGAAATATCGAATTTTTTAACATACGTAACAAACTCGACTGATTGGAATAGCTTAGGAACAGCCTCTTCTCTAGAAACGGGAGCAGATTCTTTGGGCTTTTCAGGGGATGTCTTACCTATTTTTTTTAAAAGTGAACGTTTAATAGATTCTTTTGGAAGATCTTCTGTTTTAGCAACAGGAGCAGATTCTTTAGGCTTTTCAGGTGATATCTTGCCTTCTTTTTTAGAAACTGAAGATTCTACAGGTTCTTTTGGAGGATCTGCAGAAATGGGAAGTTGTACGGGTTCTTTAGCAACTTCTTTGGCTTTTTTCTCAAAATAAGCCAAACGTTTCCCTACAATCTTAGTCCGCTCTTCAATCGAAAGATCGGGTGAGGACTCGGGTTGTGCTGGAATATTTAAATATGCCATCTTTGCTTCTGAAGGATCAGATTCGGAAAACCTAAGTTCAACGTTGATTTGATCATTTAAAGATAAAGACATTGCCCAGTTAGCATACGATCTTTCCGGATTAGTAAAAAAAGATCCAATTAGACTCATAATTCCTCAGAAAATTAGAAATATTATACTTAGACAACGAATAGATTAGGTAGAAAAAAAGAAGTTTGACAAACAACAAATAAACAAAAAATTTAGGCAAAAAAAAGCCCTAGTTAGCAAAGCCAACTAGGGCGAAGAAAGAAACTGGCGGCAACCTACTCTACCATACTCTTGTGTACAGTACCATCGGCGATGAGAGGCTTGACTGCTGAGTTCGGAATGGGATCAGGTATTTCCCTCTCTCTATAACCACCAGTTAAAAAATTTTCGGATAAGTTAGTTCATTGATGTAAAATAGCGCTCAAAGTTGATAATTCAACTTATATTCACGGCTCAGCTTTTTATTATCATTGACTTGGCTCTTATGAATAAGAGCAAAGCCGAAAATAAAAAGGAAGATCAAGTCAATCGAACGATTAGTATTGGTTAGCTCAGCGCATTACTACGCTTATACATCCAACCTATCAACCCGGTCATCTTCCGGGGTTCTATTGGGATACTTTATCTTGAAGGAGGCTTGGCGTTTAGATGCTTTCAACGCTTATCCTTTCCGAACATAGCTACCTGGCTATGCACTTGGCAGTACAACCAGCACACCATTGGTTCGTCCACTTCG
>PLXY01000007.1 GCA_003153295.1 Parachlamydiales bacterium
GCTCTAACCAATTGAACTACTCCCGCGTAGGAGTTTAATGTTGGGCGCAACAGGACTCGAACCTATGACCACCTGTGTGTAAGACAGGCGCTCTACCAACTGAGCTATGCGCCCTTAAATTTCTAAGCTGATAAAAGTTAGCTCAAACAGGGATAATAGGCAAAGGTTTTTCGAGAATGGCATTTTCCTTTTCTAAAAGTTCTTTGCTGGCAAACGTCACAATCGTGCCTGTGCCGAGCTTGTCCAAAAGTTCTTTTTTGACCGACAGCCGGATCTCTTGGGGGGTTAAGGCCAACAGCCTATCTCGATAGTGCTGCCTTTGTTTCGGGGTTTTGCCTTCCCTCATCCACGCATAAGCTGTCCCTCCGCGGCTTCCAGGAGCAACAGGGACGTCCATCTGCTGGATCGTCTCTAGCTTTGCCTCTTCTAAATCGGAGTCTTTAAAATCTCCGTTAGCGATGGTTTCAACAGCTTCTCTAAAAAATTTTAATGTAGAAGCAATCTTAGGATCCCGATAGGAGAAGAAGGTAAAATGACCCGTCATCGGAGAATAAGTCGCCCCGCATCCATAAGCGCCGCCTTGCTCGCGGATCTTTGGATGTAAAATTTTATTATCCAGAATATGGGCAGCGACGGTTAAACCAGGAGCGTGGGGATTCAGATAAGAACCTACTGGGAAAGCTTCGCAGGTGAAAGCTACCGGCGTAGACATCGATCGCCCTTGTGAGACCACCGGATAAACCTCATAGTCGCCCTTCCAGGGAGTAAAGGGCCTTTTAGGCAAATCCATAACGCCAAAATGATTTTCTAGCTCCAGACGCTGATGCATAGCCTCATCGCAAGTCACAACCAGCTGGGGGTTGTGCAAAGAGATCAGCTGATTTTTAAGTTTTTCAAGTCTTTCCATGACCTTAGGCAGTTTTTTAGGCAGGTCGCTGGCGATATCTTGGATCCACTTCACATAACTTAAGCCGCCCCAGCTTTCGATGATTTTTGAGGAGACAGAAAGACCGCTGAGAGCCAGTTGCGAGGCGTAGCGGAGGCTATTTTTTTGTAACCGGTTCTGCAGGCCTGTATGGATTTGCAGGATCAATTCTTCGATCCGTTTCTTTTCATCGACACGCGCATGCAACGCGAGATCTTTGAAGATAGAAAAAAGCTCTTTTGCATTCCTTTCCAAGGCTTTGCCGCGGATAGAAAAAGAAGGTCTCATCAGATGAGGGCTTTCGACCTGGACATACAGAGAAAGCGAAGTTCCGAGTCCTCCCACATGCGACTGGAGATATTCCAGGTTTTGGATGTAATTCCTCTTGCCCATTCCCAGCTCTGGCAAGATCGTAGAGAGCAGCTGAATATAGGGGAGATCTTCTTCTTCAAAATGAGGCAGGTCGAAGAATAAATCGGCGTAAATAATGTGGTTGGTAAAACAGGCGTGGGAAAATACCTCGTTTTTTTCTTTTAAAACAAAATGTTTAGCTAAGACAGGCACATCGTCCAGAGTGACCTTTGGCAGACAGTCGATATTTTGCTCAATGAGTTTCTGCTGATAATTTTCTAAATGGTGCATTTGCTGCACGATTTTTTCTTTTTCTTCTGAGGGAAGATTTGCTTCGAGAATTTTTAGGCGCTCTTTTTCTTCATCTGCTTCCCGCTGGGCAAGCTTTGTGTCTGGACGGAAAGACAAACGAACGCGATGAGGGTTTTTTAATAGATAAGTCTTCAGAAGTCCCGGCAAATAGAGAGGATCTTCGAGTTTTTTTCGCAACTTTTCAAATAAGCTGTGGATCAGAAGCGCATTCTCCGGAGGACATCCATGTTGCTTAGCGAGCGCAGAACGCATGAATAACGTCAGTCCAAACGGAGCATGGTCCCCCGTGATCTCAGTTCGGGCAAATTCTAATTGATGGAGGGCCGCTTCGATCATATGCACAGGAATTCCATTATCCAGAACATCTTGTAAAGAGCGCAAAAGCAGATCATCGAGCGCCTGGATGTTTTCAGGATCACATCCCCTGCAAACGATCATATAGGGCATTTCCGACATGTCGGTGTCGAGATAAGCATCGGCAGAAGTGCAGAGTCCCGATTGCAAAAGAGGCAGTTTTAGCAAGGAGGCATCTGTCTCCATAAGGACAGCATCTAATAGCGTCAACGCCAGTAATGTCTCTTGGTCTTGCATCGGTACCGTCAGCCACGCCCAGGAGACCATCGTCTTATCATCCATGTCTTCGACATTTGTCGTCGGATAAAATCCTTCCCGCTCGATCGGCATTGTAAATCTTGGCTGTCTTGGAATGCGGGGAAGCGGTGGCAGCTTATAAGTGGAGTTCAAGACTTTTTCAGACAGAAAATCGAGATGCTTTTGCAAGGGAATATTTCCATAGAAGAAAAATAAACAACGAGAGGGATGGTAATAAGTTTCATGAAACTGGATCAGCTCTTCATACGATAGTGAGGGGATGACTTCAGGATCTCCTCCAGAGATATGAGCATAAGTCAGATTAGGGACCAGCAAATGCATCATCGCATGCCAGAGCCTCGTATCAGCAGAAGCAAGGGCGCCTTTCATTTCATTGTAGACAATCCCTTTCCATTCCAGTTGGGAGCGATGCTCAGAGTCTGCGAAGACAAGCCGATGGCCTTCCTGCAAAAAGCTCTCTTTTTTCAATAGCGGATGAAAGACTGCATCAAGATAGACATCGAGCAAATTATAAAAGTCTTTTTCGACCTGTGTTGATGCCGGATAGCAGGTGAAATCGGAGCCCGTCAATGCGTTCATGAATGTATTGAGACTGCGGCGCGTCATCGCAAAAAACGGATCTTTCACAGGAAATTTACGCGATCCGCAGAGAACTGTATGTTCTAAAATGTGAGCAACACCATTGGAATTGTAGGGGAGCGTTTCAAAAGAAAGGCAAAAGAGGTTTTCAGGGTCGTCGTTTTCAATTTGCATCACCTTAGCGCCTGAGGGAATGTGCTCTAATTCGATCAGCGTTGCTTTCAACTCTTCTAAAGGAAGCACTTTTGTAATGACAAAATCTTTATACTTTTCTTTTTCTTTCCACATAGCGATTGAGTATAAGTAGGGGGGGTGATTTCGACAAGATTTGAATTTCAGACCTTTACGTGCTTGTCGATATAAGCTTGAATGGCAGCCAGTTGGTTCTCATTCAAATTAACTTGTGGACGGAGTTCTTTGACAAAAGCATAGGCTTCTTTCTTAGTAGCAAATTTTTCAGTCCCGTATTTCATGAGATAAGCAATGACAACTGTTACGCTCCGTCCTCTTCCTGCTTTGCAGTGGACATAGAACTTAGCAGCCGGTTTTTTTTGAATTTCGTCATGCATATATTCGACAGCTTCATGGATCTGATGGACGGGCATACCGATAAAATCGACGGCTTCGATGTGTTTATGAGAGATATTTTTTTCTTTCCACTCAGCCGATTCAATGGGTCTTACCAGGCCCCGCTTTAACTCGAAAGGCTCCAATGTGCTGATCACATGGGTAACTCCGAGGTTTTTAATACGATCTTTTTGATGGTCTAATGGAATCGCGCCCAGGAAAATATTGTCATTAATCTTGTTCCACCATGCTTTGGAACCTTGGATGGTGTAGAGTAAAGAGATCTCATACACCAACTCTTTTTTTATTCTCGATCCCAAGTATACGGCTCCCACCACCAAAGTTCCTAGAAGGACTCTGAAGAGCTGAGGAGAAACCGTCTTATCCAATAGAGATGCAGCCACTGGAAGAATCCAAACGACGTTAGCAGCCAAAGCTACGGTACTGCCTAAAAGAGCAAACCAGTGGGATCTGAAAAATGAGACCGTGTTAAAAGAGACCTTTTCAGGTGATGAAGGTATTGTAACGGCATCTGAACCACTCAAGGATGCTTCTACAGGTTGACCCATATTTTTGCCCTTTTTTTCAAAAATTATAATAATAAGCAGGGTAGTTAGCAAACGAATTGACTTCTGCCAAGATTTCATTTGAGTCCATTTTAAAACTATTTTTCGTTAAAATAGCTGCCATGCAACTGTCCTCTATCAAGAATTTTGTGACTTCATCCTTTTCCTCCGCTGGCACTTACTTTAAGGAGTCTTCTTGGCAAGGAAAAACTGTTCAGGTTATCTGCACAATATCCTGTTTATCTCTTTGTATTTATTTAACCATCCGCTCTATCGCGAATAAAAACCTTTCTAATTCAAAGCCTTTACCTATACGCGATAAAGTTTTTCCTTCACTCACATTTGCAGTCGCAAGCTATGAAGATAAAGGTTTTGTGAAAAACCTTCTCAGCCAAATTGAGACTTCCCATGGGGGTGCAGAATTCTATACTTCAATCCCTAAAGCGAAACATGCCGAACAAGCAGGGGAATTAGATTGGATAGGGGGTAATTGTTATGCAAAAGCAGTCGTAGCGGGTTTATTGAAACAGAGGGTTTTTGAAAAAAATTATCAAGATTTACGGTTGCAAGGCTACGACCTGCAGCCTTGGCAACAGCTGGAGCAAGAATTAAGAAACTTAAGTCAAGAGTATGCACTCATCACCCCTACATGTGAAGATATTCACAAAAAAGAGCCTTATTTGAAATTTATCGGTTGTCTTGAAAAACTTCAAAAGCTCGATCAGGAAAGACAGGATTTTCTAAAAAAAGCTTTATTCTCAAGATTAGAAAAAATCACATTCTATGTTTTTGATAATCCATCGGAATTTGTCCATTATTTAAATCCTCATTCAAGCCGAGATACACAGCTTTTAGGAATATCCAGAGAAGAGATTGCAGAGGTAGGTCTAACAACAATGGAAGATATCGATCATCTACCTTTAAGAGTTTTAGAATCGCATATTATTTCGCTCAAGCAGATCTCTCACTGCATGGCCTTTGAGCTTCAAGGAGGAGGAATTCCTTCCGAACTTCAAAAACTGTTTTTCAGCGAAATTAACGATTTGCTAACGGCAATTCAAGACCTATCAAATATTCCCCACCCGGCGGTACTAGATGCAAAAAATCTTTTAAGACCCATTATTGCTAAAGTGCCAAAAGTTATGCTTACCCCATTTACATCCCAAACGATCGATGAATTTATCAAATATTTAGACCAGATTCAAGAAGTAGAACGTGAAAGACAATTGACTTTTTTCAAAGCGTACACGACCCAAAATGATATCCGGAATAGGTGGGTAAATCTCATCCACAATGAAGAGATTTTTTCTTTAACTGCTTATTGCCAAAAGTATCCAGAGCACTTGAATATGCGGCTTTTGTCATGAAATTAGGCCGCTTTTTCAAGTAGGCCCTACTCATATTCAGTCACGCGGGTCTCGAAGAAGTTCTTTTCTTTATTCAGCTTGATATATGTACGGGACTTATTCTCTTTCACATTAACGCAGTAAAACAATAGTAAGTCATATTTTTAATATTATATTAATATTGTTTAATTGTTATAATGCGTGGAATTTATTTTTAAACAAAAGGAAGTATAGTTATGGCAATTGATACGCGTTTATTAATTGGAAGCATTCCTGCACTTGAAAAAGCAACATTATATGCATTTCTCTCGGACATGGATAACACCGAGAAAGGACAGCAACAACAAGAACAGGAATTATTACAAAAAGCACAGCAAGAACGTCGTCCCTATGATCGACGAGAAAGTGTATGTTTTCTCGCAGGAATGCTATCTTCATTAACTCTCTTATGCGGTTTCTTTAATGATTATTTCGATACCAAGCTTGGATTTCCTCGGAGTTCTAAGACTATACCAGCTGCAATAGCACTCACTGTCGTTGCAATCTGTGCCTTTGCGGGTAGTATTTTTTATGATAGAAAAGCTGCAAAGATTAAGATTCCAGTTTTTGATACTGTTCGTTGTAATAGGCTGGCGGATCGAATACAGAGAATTGAAGCAAAAACCAAAGCAAAAGATCTTGGAGCAGGTGAGATGAATCAGTTGAACGCTGCATTGTATGGCTTGAAAGAGGTTCAAAATTTACTAAAAGCATAATTCATTTAGATCTTACAGAAATAAGGCCTGCTTCTGAAAAAGAAGCAGGCCTTTATAATTCAGGTCCAGGTCAGGTTTGAGGCCGATTGATATTCAGTCACGCGGGTCTCGAAGAAGTTCTTTTCTTTATTCAGATCGATGGTTTCGCTCATCCAAGGGAAAGGATTCTTGGAACGGTAGATCGGCTTGAGGCCGATGCGCTCTAAGCGGCGGTCTGCAACATACTGCACATATTCACGGAACATCGGAGCTGTAAGTCCCAGGATTCCGCGGGGAAGGCAGTCTTGCGCGTATTGGAATTCGAGCTCAACGGCTTGTTTGATGAGGTCGACGATGTGGGCTTGAAACTCGGGAGTCCAAAGTCCAGGATTTTCTTCTTTAATGCCGTTGATGAGGTCGATGCCGAAGTTCAAATGGACGGTTTCATCCCGGAGGATATATTGGAACTGCTCGCCGATTCCTGTCATCTTATTCTGACGGTGGAAAGAGAGGATCATTACAAATCCGCTATAGAAGAAGATTCCTTCCATGATGATGTAATAGCCGATCAGGTTTTCTAAGAACTTTTGGGCTCCTTCGGGCGTCGATGTCGTGAAGTCGGGCTTCATGATATCTTCTGTCAGGGTCATCTCGAATTGGTCTTTGGCATTGATCGAGTTGACCTCGTTGTACATGTTGAAGACTTCGCCTTGATCTAAGGCCAGCGATTCAACGATGTAATGGAAAGTATGGGTATGGATCGCTTCTTCAAACGACTGACGGAGGAGATACTGTCTCACTTCAGGATTAGTCACGTGTTTAAAGATGGCCAAGACGATGTTATTGCCGACCAGGCTTTCAGCGGTGCTGAAAAAACCGAGGTTGCGCATGATGACGAGTCTTTCGTCTGCGCTTAAAGCCGAGCTGGACTTCCAAGTCTCGATGTCTTTACCCATCGGAACTTCTGTCGGCATCCAATGGTTGGAACAGCCGTTCAAATAGTGTTCCCAGGCCCATTTATATTTGAGGGGCATGAGCTGATTGACGTCGACCTTATTGCAATTGATCAGTCTTTTTTGATCGACCGAAACGCGTTGACTGGCCGCGAAATTTTTTTGTTGAATGACCATTTTTTTTATCCTTTTTTTAAATTATTGACAGCTTTCGCAGGTTTCATCGCCGATTTTGCATGCTTTAGGAGCAGGTTCTTCACGGTCGACCTTAATATTACTGGAAGCCGATTTGCTTTTCATCCAACGAGGCTGTAGTCCACGTTTGTTGATATCGGTCGTTGACTTTTCAACCTGTGTGGCAGCCACGCACCGGAGATAGTAATTGGTTTTTAAGCCGCGGATCCAACCGAGCATATACATCTGGTGGAGTTTTTTTCCATTGGGCTCAGCGAGATAGAGATTAAGAGATTGACCCATGTCCAGCCATTTTTGACGGCGGCTGGCGCATTCGATGATCCATTCAGGGTCAATTTCAAACGCAGTGAGGTAGACCCGTTTGACATCTTCAGGGATACGATCGATCTCCGCGATCGATCCGTCAAAGTACTTGAGATCATCAAGCATTTCTTTGTCCCAAAGCCCCAGTTTTTTAAGTTTTTCCGCCAGGTAAAGGTTCGGGATAGTGAATTCACCTGAGAGGTTGGATTTGACGAACAGATGTTTGTACATCGGTTCAATCGATTGGGTGATACCGGTGATATTAGAGATCGTCGCTGTCGGCGCAATCGCCATGGTATTGCTGTTACGCATGCCGTGTTTTTTGATCGCGGCACGGACAGTATCCCAGTCCATGCGTGTTTGCCTATCGACCTCGAGATAGCCGCCCCGCTCTTTAGCAAGGAGATCTAAGGTGTCAATAGGAAGAAGTCCGCGGTCCCATTTTGAGCCTTTATAAGAGCTATAGGTGCCTCTTTCCTTGGCAAGCTCTGTCGAGGCCAAAATCGCATAGTAAGAGATCATCTCCATCGATTTATCGGCGAATTCAACCGCTTCATGGCTGGCATAGCTGATATTTTGGATATAAAGCGCATCTTGGAAGCCCATCATGCCTAAACCGATCGGACGGTGTATAGCGTTAGAAGTCTTTGCTTCTGGTATGGGGTAGAAATTGATGTCGATCACGTTATCGAGCATTCTCACCGCAGTGCGGATCGTGTAGGCGAGTTTTTTCTCATCGATTCCATCCGGAGTGCAATGGAGCTCCATATTGATCGAGCCTAAGTTGCAGACCGCTGTTTCTTCTATTGAGGTATTGAGCAAAATCTCCGTGCAGAGGTTAGAGCTATGGACAACGCCGACATGATCTTGAGGAGAACGGATGTTGGAAGGATCTTTAAAGGTGATCCAAGGATGGCCTGTTTCAAAGAGCATGCTGAGCATTTTGCGCCAAAGCTCGACTGCTTCAAACCGTTTATGGAGTTTGAGTTTTCCGGTCTCAGCCATTTTCTCATATTCCATATACCGTTTTTCAAAAGCAGCGCCGTATAGATCATGCAGGTCGGAAGCATCGCTGGGGCTGAACAGCGTCCAGTGGCCGTTTTCAGCGACCCGTTTCATGAAGAGATCGGGGATCCAGTTCGCTGTGTTCATATCATGGGTACGCCGTCTTTCATCGCCGGTGTTTTTGCGGAGTTCAATAAAGTCTTCGATATCGAGATGCCAAGTCTCCAGGTAAGCGCACATGGCTCCCTTGCGTTTACCACCGTTATGAGCAAGCGCCGCTGTCGTCATATAAGATTCATCAATGTCGACTTTAAGGTCATAAACAAAAGGGACAGTTGCGATCTTTTCTTGTTTTTTGATGCGGGTAAATAAATATTGATTGTGGATGAACCAGTTCTTCTTGGTAACGGGCTGGCAGCTTAAACGCTCAGCGATTTCTGGAACTGCAGGAATACGGACATCATAGTTGCTGGTCTCTTTTTTAAAGTGGATTTCAGAGCCATCACAACGGCGTCCTTTATGCCCATTTTTACGCTTGCGGAATTTACCTGCTGTAGGAATTCCCATGCGGAGCAATTGATACCGCAGCCCTTCGATCAGCGGCTGGGAAGTATTTGAGAAAGTGATTTCCTTATCCCGAGAAACATTGCCGTCGGTTTCTATAAGTCCTTGAATCATTGCTAAAGTTTGAGAGCGAGGAAGGTGAGATAAGCGAGGAGAGATATGTTTTCGTCCTTGGTCATCATAGAGATCAGCATGCTCGAAGGGAAGTGTAGGTCCGCTGCTACCGACGATCCGTCCGGTCGTTGCGTCTCTGACAGCGCCGCGGCCTGCAGCCCAATGGATTTGCATATAATTTTCATTTCTTTCATTTTCCCACGTATGGATTCCTCGGGCCTTTAAATAGTCGCGGACAAATTGAAGATGCGTGTCCGAGCTTGGATTGGCCGAAACTCCCCATTGAGAGCCATTTTTGGTCATATGGCCGTCGCCTAAGAGGATTCCATAAAGCCGAGCATCTTCTTCAGTGAACTCAGCCACAGGAACAACTTCTTGTGGGATCACTTGAGCAATGTAATCATTTCTTTGCAACTTTCCGGCTTCTATCCATTCCGCTTTAAATCTTCCCTTTTTTAATCCTCCAAGCGTCCGTGAGATCGACTGTTCTTCAGGAACGTTTCGGATCGCATAGAAAGGATGACCTGCAGTGACAGCTAGTGGATAAAGAGAATGTTTGGGTGTAACTGCTACCATTGCGTCATGTTGGTTATAAGCAAAAGTCTCAGTAACCTCTCGATATTTACCGCTAGTACCTAGGACTAGGTCTCCTACCTTAATTTCCGAAATAGGGCGGATGCCTGCTGCCGTATATATTAATGTGTCAGGAGCAAAGCATTGGTTCACAGCTACAGCGGTGTCATTGGCGACTTTCAAGAAAGGGATGATCCCTTGGCTTCTTCCATTGGTCCCTTTAATCACAGAACCTGTGGCCCGGACGTTGGTCCAGTCATTGCCGATACCGCCGGCCCATTTAGAGAGCTGGGCATCGTCCGCGACGACTTTAAAGATATGGGAGAGATCGTCCATGACTGTTGAAAGGTAGCAGGAGCTGAGCTGAGAGTGCATGGTCCCGGAGTTGAATAACGTCGGTGTTGCAGAGGTGAAAAGGAACTGCGAGAGGAGATTATAGAACTCGATAGCCCGTTCATTTTTTTGATCTCCTTCACAAAGCGCTAGGCCCATGGAAACGCGCATCCAGAAGATCTGCGGTGTTTCTAAACGTCTTTCTTCATGATGGATAAAGTATCTGTCGTAGAGAGTTTGAAGGCCGAGGTAGGAGAAAAGGTCGTCCCGTTTTAAGTCCATCGCTTTGCCGAGTTTATCTAGATCAAATTCTAAAAGCGAAGGGCTGAGTCGTTGAACAGAAATCCCAAACTTGATGTACTTTTTAAAATAGTTGCGGTGAGAGTTTTCTAAAGAAGTATCGGAAGCGCTGGTTTCCATCGATTCCCGATAAAGCGTGTCGCATAACAGTCTGGCTGCGACTTTAGAATAGGCGGGTTCCATTTCGATCTTGGTACGGGCTGCCATGATGGCCGCTTGATCGACTTCTTGTTCCTTGATCCCTTCATAGAAATTAAGGATAAGCGTCTCTAAAAGATCATCGACGGAGACTTCTTTTAAGTTCCGGCAGGCCAGTTTAATCCGATTCTTAAGGAACGATTCTTTGATGACACGTGTGGTGCCATCTGCTGTAATAACAGTAAATTCTCGTTTTCCCTCTTCCAGATTTTTTTCTTCAGGCCGGGTCGTATGTTCTTCGACGGAGGCTCGATAGAGGATGAAGTCTTTGGCCACTTGATAATAGCCGTCTTTCATCAAGAGGTGTTCGATCTCATCTTGCATGGTAGCCACATGCAGATGTTCTCCAGACTTATGCAAAGCGACCGCTCGATCGACAACTTTTTGGGTCAGGTCATTGACAGATTCAATAATAGAGGCAGGAGTTTGGCCTTCGACTTGCCCTGCTCGTCTAAACGATTCTTCGATAGAAGAGGCAATTTTCATCGGATTAAAGCGCACCAAAGTGCCGTCTTTGCGGTGGACTTTGAGATTTTGTGGAGAGTCTTCCCTTAAATGAGTGTGTTGTTCCCGGTAGATAATATAGTCTCTTGCAACATCATGATGTCCCATATTCATCAGTGTGACTTCAGCGATATCTTGGATTCCTTCTACCGTCAAACTGGCTCCTTTAGAAGCGTGGGTAAAAAGAATTTCGATCACTTGGTCTGTGACTTTTTCAACTTCAGCTTGATCGAGTTCGGCTAGCTGCGTATCAAAGGAGATATGTCGTGTATCGTGGAACGCTAAATCGATGGCGCGGTGGATCCGTTCACGGCGGAAAGGAACGATGCTTCCATTTCTTTTCACAACGGTGAAGCGGTCGATGCTAGGCATGCCATTTTTCTCCTTCAGAGAATCCAAGTTTTGTTTTGCGGGAGCAGTAGAAGACTTTGTCATGACATCTCTCTTTTTTTATTTTTTATCTATTGAGGTAGTTGTAACTTGCTTTGGAGTCAAATCCGCTCTTTTGATCTTGAATTGGCATTTTTTCAACTTGACATACACAGTAGTGTAGGCGAGTTGAGAAAATGCCAATTCAAGATCAAAATCATCGAATTTGGCTTCCAAAGCAAGTTATGCAACTACCTCTTCAAAAACTTATTAGCCAGCCTGCCGGTGTCCTACCCCGTTTAGAACGTAGTTAGGTGTGTCAGCGCTGACCTTTTGGCATCTAAAAATCACAGGCTTTTGATCTTAGAGGCCTTTCAAAGGTTGCTCCGCCCTCTACTATGGATAGTAGTCGGGGGTATCTAAACACACCATATATAGTAGTGAAAGAACTAAAGTCTACAAAAAAGAAACACAAATTTCAAGCTCAAGAATCTAAATAACTTGGGAAAAATTCAGAACTTGATTTGATGTGTCTGGAGGAGTAGAATTTCACGATTTTTTTAGTAAAGAGAGTCGAAAAGGGGAAACAAAAACAGACAGGAGGTGAGGAAGAAACATTTATCGAGATATGGAGGAGTGATTATAATCCTTGCCTGGCAACGTTTTCCTCTTCTGAAGATCTTTTTCTCTTAACCTCTGGCTTTTTGTGTTCCACAAAATAAACTTGTAAGGCTTCATTTTTTATTACGTGAATATTAACGTCATGGAGGGAATTTCCAGACAGATAAACTTGGCAGCCTTGATGGAGGACTTCAACACGTGGAAAAAGGGTCAACCGATTATTTTCCAGATCTAAATAATCAAGCCTAGGAGCAGGATATAATGTGATAGAAGTCAATCGATTATTACTAAGATACAAGGCTCTCAATTGATAGAGTCTTTCAATGTTGACCTCAAAATTTGTGAGCTGATTATGCGGAGCTCTTAATATTTCAAGGTTACTCAGATATTGGATGGACCTTGGGAGAGCCTCGAGCTGATTTTGTTCCACATTTAGTACGCGAAGATGATGAAGTCTTCCAATAGCCTCAGGAAGTGTTTTTAAGTAGTTATACCCGAGATGAAGCTCTCGTAAACGATCTAATTCAAATAGCTCTTGGGGAAGTTCCTTCAAAACGTTATTTTGCAAATTTAGACAAACTATAGATCTCAACCGGCCAATCGAGCGAGGGACAAGGGGAAGAGGAGGATCGAAATTAGAAATATCCAAGGCATTATTTTCAGCATGTTTTTGCTCTTCGTAGTGTTCCCTAATATTAGCGCTGACTAAGTCATCGATTGTGTCACCTAATGCAAAAAAATGTTGAGTGTCTAAGCTATCTAACCGATAGCGCCTATTAATACTTCTTAGCTCTAGATCTCCTTCTGGAATATCGGTAAGTTGAGTTCTAAGATTACCGAGAATCCGATGGAGGCGATTTGAATAATCAGGATCTCTGTCGGATCGGGACATGCATACACTGAGAGCCGATCCCTCGACCGCGCACCTTGATAATTCATGATAGACAGTTGCGGAGTTGGTTCGATCCTGCTCTATCTGGATCGCCTCTAAAGTTCTAATATCCGAGTTTTGAGTTATTGTGGGGAACGATAATCCTGACATAATTGCAATTTGCTTTTGTTTTGCTATTAATAGTTTAAGGGGATCATAAATTTATTGCAATTTTTGATTTCTCGATATAAATAGATGAAACATGTTCTTTCGAAAAATGTTTAAATTCTTTTTTACTCACTTCTGCTAGTATTGTTTTATTATTAATTAACTTAATTTATTATAATAATAAATTTATTTGTTTTATTCTGAGAGCTATTGTAATACCTACATCGGTTTAGGCTATTGTGCAAGGGAGTTGAAAGATGCGCCAGACATTCACAGCACTGCTTCTAAAATTTTAAAGAATGAGAAGAAAACCATATCCTCTTGATAAAGCCCAATTTTTATTCAATTCCTTTAATGGTTAGTTCTTTTTAAAGAAAAAAGGCATATAATTTTCTCTATGAATCTTCCAAAAATAGAATTTTTAACAGATCGCGTTGTCTATGCAAATAATTATTTTAAAGCCTTTTCATGGCGCGGAAGAACGATTTCGGTTTTAGGTGCTACTACATGCCTATTATTTATCTATTGGTTATTCACCCGCAAGAAAGAGCCAACCTGCAGCTCTTCTCTGGACCATCAAGCTCTTAATGGAAATCATCGAGTAGTTGATGCTCCTCCCCCTGCGGCGCCTCAAGATCTTCCGAAGACTATCCTTCCAGATGCTCCTGCTGCTAAGCCAGCTCCAGTTTCTGCTTCACCTGCTGCAGCTAAAGAACCTGAGCATACTATCTCTCCATCAGGTGCTCCTAAGCCAGTTGCGGTTTCTGTTCCAATTCCTGATGCGCCTCAAGATCTTCCGAAGACTATCCCTCCAGATGCTCCTGCTGCTAAGTTAGCTCCAGCTTCTCCTTCACCTGTTACAGCTAAAGAACCTCCGCATATCTCTCCGCCAGATGCTCCTAAGCCAGCTGCGGTTTCTCTTCCAATTTCTGTTACGCCTAAAGATCCAGATAAGGCGAATTCATCGGAGCCTGATTTTTTGAATGATCTTTTCATGGAGTTTAAAGTGGTGATCGCGGACCTAGCAGATAAATGCCCCAAGTGGAATGAAGATATACAAACTGATCTACAGAAAACACGCTTCATCGGTGCATTGCGCAGGTCTGTTAATGAGGTTAATAAGGCAACTGAAAACTTAGTTAAGAAATTAGAAAAAGATGAGCGCTTAAAAGGATATCCTATCGAGGGTTGGCAGGAATGTTTAAAAAACTGCAAAACTCTTATGGAAAACCTTAAAGGCATTAATGCTGATGGAAAAACGCTGCATCAGGACTTTCAAACTCTTTTAGAGGGTCTTCAGATTCTTGATCAAAAGCGGCAAGAGGTTCTAAAGGCAGCTCTAATGAGAAAATTAGAAGAACTTCCTCATTATGAGTTTCCCAATATCGAAGTTTATTTGTCATATCTCGATCTAGTTCCCTATGAAGATTCTGAACGTTTAGGAATACAAAGAAGAGATCTCTATGCCGTAGGGGTTGTAACAATGGAAGATATTAAAGTTCTCCAATTGCTGGATTGTCAACTTCTTATTGAAAATCTTCGGCAGCTTTGTTGCTGCTTGCAATTTAAGTTCCAGGCAGAGGAAGACTCCTCTGAGCTCTCTAGAAGATTTAAAGAGAAAATCTTGGGATTTATTGAAAAAGTTTGCATGCCTAAAACGGGGTATGCCGAAGAGGAAAATTTGATGAAGAACATGCGCAATACTCTCATAGAAATAACTGGTGAGCCTCTTACAGAAAGGACTATTGGAAAATTTTTTAGCGATCTAGACATCCTTGAGCAGGAAGATAAAAAAAGACAAATGGTGTGGTTCAAAGCCTATGTTAGTCAAATCGATAATATTCGAGCTTGGAAAGACAAAATTTATCCAAAGGGTAGTTACAGTTTATCCCAATTTTGCGAAAAAAATAAGGATTGCGATCCTTACAGCATAGGGATGAGCCAATAGGAAAAAAGATCTTAATGCTAGAGCCCTAATGTAGACAGTATGTTGATTGGATGTGGATATCGTGAGCACCATTGAGCTTTAGCCACTAATTTGAAATTTGTTTTCACTCAAACATTCTTTTTCGAGCTCCTGTCCTATTTTTTAGTTAAGAAAGTCGGAAAGGGGAAATAAAAAAGGAGAGGTTGCCCTCTCCTAGGAACAGCCGTAGAGGAGTGACCCTCTGGGAGGCTAAATCAATTATCCTTGACGCGCTTGCAAAGAGCCCATCAACTGATAAGCTGCACTGCGAGTTTGGTCGAGGTTGCTGATTTGTGAACCAATCAGTCCAGCTTCAGTATTTAAAACACTTGAAAGACTAGCTTCAAGATCCTTGATTTTTGATTGTTGACCTTGATCAACTTGAGCATTATAAGAGGCCATTTTACCTGCGCTAGTTCCTACTCCATTGAATAATGTTCCAAATGTATTCGCATTTTGGAGGAAGAGGTCGCCTCTGCCGCGGATTTCTTTTTCTTGGGCAGCTGTATTATCACTAGCTGTTTGAGCTTGTTTGGTTTGCTCTTTCGCAATTTGACCACTTAGCGCTTCTTTAGCTTGGGTAGCCTCTGCATCACTTGCAGCGGATGTAGTTCCAAAAACGGTTGCACTTTCTTCTGGAGGGCTAGAAGAGATGGCAGGCTCCGTTGATTTGGCTAAGATAGTAGCCGAAGGTATTTCCTGAGCAGGATCAGCGGGAGCTGTTGCTGGCGCAGGAGTTTTACCCGGGACTTGTTCTCCCAAGACATTCAATTCTGTTGGAGGCTGCGTTTTGGTGGCTTGAGAATTAAGTATAGATCCTGCTATTAAGCCTCCGCCTGTCATAGCAATACCAGTGATAGAGCCTGCAAATTCTCCTATAGCCTGATCTTGTGAGGCATTAGCTTGGTCCATAATACTTGCTTGATCAGCGTTAGCTTGGGTAACGCTAGCTTCTAGGGAAGAGTTTATTGTGCTTGCATCTAGTTCAAAGAATGATGCTTGCATCGTACCCACGTTGACAAGGGTATTATTATTTGCGGTCACTGCAACTGAGGCAGCTGAAATTCCCATTTCGATTGTCATAATTCTGTTCTCCTTATTATTTATTTATTAAATTATATTTATGCTAAACCTTGCGCAGCCGCTTGCCATCCTGCTCCAAAATTAATAGAGAAAATGGGTTGATAAGCATCCATCATCGATTTCATTACTTCTTGCGTCACCTGCGTTAAGCTGTTAAATACTTGCGTCATCCCTTGGCCTATATCCATGGCTGCTTGAAGAGGCGCTTCTTCTTTCTGAATATCTGCAGCTACATAGGCAGTCCATGAATTGCCTGAGGTTGCAATATTTTGAACTGCTCCACCTACACCTTGGACAGCAAATAGTCCTGTTTTTAGGTTAGGAAGTATTTGTGTTAGTTTATTCAAAAAAGCTGGGTTATCTGTCAGCCCTTTGAAGGAAGCTACAGCGACCGCTAATGTCAGCACAACGCTAGTGACCGTTTCGATCCACTCTTTTGTTGTACTATTACCGGGAATATACCCGATCAATGTTTGAACAAGCTCTCCGATGACGTTTGTTGAAGTCAACGCAGTCACACCCACTGTCCGTGTCGCATATCCATTAAAGCTGCTTTTAAAAGCAGATCCAAAACTGGGTTGATCTACAGTTCCGGCTGATTCAGAGGCTGTGGCCCCGGTTGCAGCTTCTCCTGTATCTGTGGCTACGGTTTCTAAGGCTTCTTCAGCGGCTTTTGTAGCGGTTTGAGCAGCAGTTTCCATGGCCTCTGTGACGGCTTTAGTAAGTCCTGAAGCAGCACATCCTGCTTCGGCACCAGCCGTTGCAACAGTTAAAATTGCAATGAAAACAACTTGGACAATGATATTGCCCCAAGTACTGCTTCCCATCGCTTGGCCTAATTTATCGCCAACAAAGGATAATCCTTTATTAAGAACTCCGCTGGCAGTCAATCCAATGACGGCAGCTAAGATAATAAATCCTGCAGGAGTCTCACAGAGAAGGGCGCCGACAACAGCGGCAACGGCTACACCGACCCACTTGACGACGTCTCCAAAAACACTCCAGAAATGAGCCTTTTTTTGCTCTTCTTGATATTCAGCGAGCTTTTGCAGGTAGGCTTGGGTATTTTTATCCGTTTCTTCAGCCTGAGCGCTTGAAACGGCGGCCTGGTCTGATTGGCTTTGGTTATACCCTTTGCTAATAACCCCCATATCCAAGGCAATGGCCATCAACATTTGATAGGTGATTGCCATGGCTTGTTGAGAAGAAGTCGTTCCTGAGTTAGACTCTCCACCTTTTTTTACCGGTGTAGACTGAATTGTTCCAGTATCCTTAGATGCTGGGCTTCCAAAACTAACGATGTTGGAAGACAAGATATAGTCATGATGCTTTGTTTCCATTAATGGTGCCATAATTTACCCCTTTACCCATGAACTGATTAAACTTGATAACGTATCGACAATTCCTCTTCCGCTACTGAGGGTTTGCCACAGAAGCTGCTGGTTGCTGGGGAACTGCCCAATGATTTGCTGATACATTTGCGTTTGGCTGGTTCTGGTTGTATTACGAGAACTTAACTGCTGGTTCGCATCTGTATATTCTTGTGTTATAGTAGTTGCATTAGTGGGATTATCATGTTCTAACTGATAGATGAAGTTGTTCTGATTAGTATCGCCTTTAATGTCCGGCGCATTCCATTCGCTTTCGCAATTGGTCGTATCTTGCGCTTGAATATTGGTAATACCTTCCAATAACGTAGCGTCATTCGCCTCGACCTTATTTTCCGAGTCATAGTAGGTCACGAAGGCTCCTTGTCCGGAAAGGAAGTTCGTAGACATACTCACAATAGTCCCGTTAGAAGGATGATCGTTAGTTAATTTATCTGTCATATAAGTGCTCCTTATTATTTATTATTATTAGCTATTTGCTGATGCCATCGCTGTTGTCATTGTTTGCTCCTGAGTAATAGGAGCCTGTAAGAACTGTGCAAAAGCTGACATCTCTGTTTGGTATGAAGAAGAGTCAGTTGAGTACTCTTGCTGTGTCGGCTGAGCCACAGAGTTAAAGTACGTCTGCAACGAAGTCAACGTGTTGGCATTGTTACTTGAAACGGGGTTCGCATAATCTGCCTGCGCTGCAACTAACGATGATGCAATGTCTTGATAATCGCCTAAACCTTGCAACTGGCCATAAGTAAAGCCCGATGTCAGGGTAGGATTATCTATAGGGGAGATCGTCATCGTTCCACCGGAAAGATACGCTTCTCCACTGCTGCAGGGAGTTGAAGTCGGCGAAGAAGTCAGCCCACTAAGACTTGAAGAAGTCAAAATATTTGTCCCGTTCCATTCCATGTAGGTCGGACTTGTCGCTCCTGTGGGCGTATATTCAATCACCACGTTCTCAGGAAGGGTATACATTCCTGGCCCGACACTCCAAGGAGTGAAGGGTATGGCAATCTGTCCGCCAGTGGAATTGGTATACTGTCCGTTCGCAGAGGTAGTTGTTGAAGTCGGATTAGACATGGTTGAACTTGAAGAAGTCAAAATATCTGTCCCGTTCCATTCCAAGTATTCAGCTGCGCCACCTGTAGGAGTAAACTGGACTATGTCCCCTTGCGTTAACTGGTAACTTCCAGTCGGGCTCAGAGTTGGAGTTGGAGATGAAGGAGGGAAAGCCATTGTATTTCCGTTAAAGATGTCAGAGACGTCATTGAGATCGGACGTCAAAGAAGACAAGCTAGGGTTGAGTTCGATTAAAGATTTCAAATTATTGAAATCCAAATAGAACTTTTGCATATTGGCCGCAGTCGGGTTTTTCATCATGTTTTGCATATCTGCGACGTCATTGTTAGCGTCCGATAGCGTATTCAAGTTGTTAGAGAGACCATTCATCTGTTGGCCTTGATCGCCCATGCGGTCTTCGACTTCAGCAAGCAGCAGCATCAGCCGCTCCCAAGGATTTGATGTCGATGCAAAGATCTGTGCGATTTCAGAGGAATACAAGCTGTTAATATATTGCGTTGTATTAGAACCCATCATTAAAGTTCCGATCGGGAACGCGAGGGTGTTGGCATAGTTGCTAAAACTATAGTTAGCAAACGGCTGACCTGTTTGCGGGTTGATCCAGCCTTGAGTCGTTTTACCTGTGACAGGGTCGGTATAAGTAATATAGTTTTGTGTGATCCAATTGTTAATAGGACTGTCGTTGTTAACGGACATGGACATTGCAGCTTGGTACATGGTACTAAAAGTCGAACCAAAGTTTGTCATGCCTTTGAGCTCTGAAGTCAATTGATTAACAAAAGCGTCCGCAGCTGCTTGACCGTTCTGCACAGCATCTCCTTGGACTGCCATCTGGACGATAAGTCCCATCAGAGTAGAGTTACCGGAACCGCTTAGCTGGTTATTCATAAACGCGGTTAATTCTTGTTGATCTGCTGCAGGCAGTGAACCCATGTTCTGGCCGATTTCTAAAGTCATCTGAAGCAGGGTAAGACCGCCGTTGTACATATTACTAGGATTGTTTTGAAGCCAAGTAATCAACTGTTCATACTGTTGTTCAATTTCTTGAACGATCTGACTTGGAGATTGATTCCAGTTAATTTGATAACTGGGAGATGTACCATTTGGATCCCATGGCATTGGCAAAGTATTAGAACCACCTGGGGCAGTTCCTGGAGGAGGCGTAGTAACGGGATTGTTATTAACTGTGATGCCTGACATAATTTTTATTACCTCTTATTATAAAATTAAACTGTTCCTATTATTATTCTAATATAAGCTTTATATTTTGTCAAAATATTATTTAATATGACTATAGTATAAATAACTAACTATTAATTGCTTGTATTTGAAGATTAAATTTATTAATATTTATTTTAATTTGTAAGATGCTGTATATAAGTAGATTCCAACTTATTAAGAAAGAAAAGTCATCTTTATGGGGACGCGCCCATAAAGGCATCATACAGAGGGTCTAACAAGATCCCATAGAAGGTAGAAAGGTCGCTGGGATCTGTGAAATAGAAGCTTAGGTCTGCTGGCCACTGGCTAAACGAGTTAGCAGACATCGGAATAATGGGTGTTGTGCCGGCAGGAGGTTTTGTAAAGAGATTCCACATCGCAGTGTAATTAGGAGTGTTTCCAACTTCGGCCGGAGTCGGTAGAAGCAAGTACATGTTTCTCAGATTCATATTTAAATCGCTCCAACTTTGGTTTCCGCCGGGTTCATTGAATTCCATCTGGTATTCATAGGCAGCTAGAGCATAAGGGAAGGCTTGGCCAAAACTCATTCCTTGCAATGTATTAGCGTTATTGCCCCAAAAAGCTGTGTCTAAGTTAGTGCTTGTAGAAGGATAAAGCATAGCGTCAGCGTAAAGGAAGCAAAGATTGATAAAGACAGCAGGGTTGTTAGGAGCATTGGGACTGTTCGGTGTATTTACGCTGGGTTGCAGAACGGTTCCTAAGACGGAAGACAGGGTGCTGAGGACATTTTGGAGTCCAGCAGGGCTGCTCCACCAAGTCGAAAAATTGGTCTGTCCATTCGTAGTTAAGAAGGTAACGCTGGTGCCAGAAGTTGTAAATGTTGCCTGTGCAGCGGTAATTAATGCTTGAACGCTAGCATCACAAGTGCCGGATTGGGCTTGCAAATTTGCAAGAATGCCTGCGATAAAAGCGTTATTAAAAGTCGTCGAACCCGCGTTTTCACGGAGATAGAGGTCGATTTCAGCGAGATCTGCATAAGCTTGTAGGTCGGCATTGGCTGCGGCTGTGGGATTAGAAGAAGTGCCTGAAGGCGCTGCTGCAGCTGTAGGATTAGCTCCAGACGGAGCGGCTGTAGGATTTGCTCCTGATGCAATTTGTCCTGCGATCTGACCTGTACTGGCAAGGATTTGGTAGGCGCAAGCAGCGGTCATAGAAGGCAAGTTCTGAGGAGCTGGAAGGTACGGATAAGAAACCGGCCCGATTTGCATGGCAGCTCCCTGAGTTATTGGTTAGTAGCTAGGTTTTTTTTATAATCACTCATGTCTTGTTCAATCTTCTTAAAAGTATCCCAATCGTGAGGCTTAAAATTCCCGGGATTGGAAAGAACTTGATCGATCTTGTCTTTAGAAAGACCTGAAGCTGCGAATGCCTTATCGGCAAGACCGTTGAGATGTTGTTGTAATGCTTGTGCAAGCTCTAAAGCCTCGGCTTTTTCTTTTTCATCTGTCGATTTAAGTTTTGTTTGGATTTCATCGAATAGTTTTAAAATTTGATGTAGAAAAAGATCAAGTTTAGTCATATCAATTTTTTCGAAGTTTGAGAATAGATCTTCCATGCTTTCGATAATAGAATGTTTTTTCATTATTACACCTTGTTATATAACTTAATACTATCAATTAATATAATGATTATCAATATAAAAAGGCAAATTATCATTTGAATGAATTTAGTAATTTGATATGCAAAGAGTTATATGCTCAAAGGTCTTATCAAACTCTGGCTTAAGATATTCTATGGTCTTGATTGTCAAGGAATTAAGATCAAAAGTAGAGATAATCAGCCCTTTTTGGTGATCTGCCCCTGGACTTCAGAGATGGATCCTCTGCTTTGTAAGCTATATTTGGAAACTAGCCATCCGAAACGCGTATTAGCTCCTTTGCAAAAGATCCGTACAAAATGGATCCTCAAATTTATTCAACCGGCTTTGGATCTTCCTGTCTTCAGCCATACGGCTCCTTTATTTTACCGCAAAAGGCTCCAAAAAGTTTTAGAAAAAGGGATTCAAACTTCTGAGGACATACTTTTGATGGTAGAGGGGCGGCGCAATCCTTTAATAGAGATGGTAATGCAAAAAACACCCTTTCATCGGGTTATTTTGGCTCACATTCAAAGAATGGGAAGTCCTCTGTCCTTTCAGAAACTTGTGCCTAGGCGAAAATGGGCGGAGTTTTTCCTGCCTCGGAAAAAAGTCGAGATCACTTTTATTGATCTTTCTGATCGTCTGACTCCCGACACAAAACCTGAAGAAATATATGAGATTCTATCCTCCGCATTGCAAGCAGAAAATATCCTACCCGAAGAGAAAAAAAGCTCTCAAACGGACCTGATGCCCATTAAAGCGGAGATTGCACGGCTCTCTAGACGACATTTTTCATCGATAGATCCCTCGTTGGATCTTTATGAAGACCTGGGGCTTGATTCCTTGGATGTCACGGAGCTGGTGGTCTTTTTAGAGCAGAGGTACCAAAGGCAAGTCCCATTTGCAGCCTTGGAAACAGTTGAAGATGTATTAAAAGCTGCACTAGGATTCCAAAAGCCGATTATTGCTAAGACTATCCTGGAACATAAGGGGCTGCAAAGATGGGATCAAAGACGGCCGGAGGTAAAAGCACCCGAGGGGAAAACCATTCCTGAGGCTTTTCTTCGGACCTGCGAAAGAATGGGAGATGCTTTGGCCTGCGTTGATCATCAAGAGGTTTTTTCTTATACCCGAATTAAATCGCTGGCGCTTGGGATTGCAGGCCGATTAAAACGGATTCCCGGAGAAAGGATTGGGATTTTGCTTCCTCCATCCGGGGAAATGTATTCGATCATTCTGGGGCTGCTATTAGCCCAAAAGACATTGGTCATGCTGAACGCGACATTAGGCCCTAAGCACTTGGATGAAGTCATTCAAAGCGCAGGTCTGAAGGCCATCTTGACCACTTCGCAGGTAATGGAACATCTCGCTTGGGAAATTTCAGATGAGCTTCATGAAAAGATAGTCCTCTTAGAAGACGTACGGAATCAACTGACCTTTCGGGAACGGAAAGAAGGATTGCACTTGGCACGAAAAACGCCCGACGAGCTGATGTCCCTATTCAATTTGAATCGTCTCTCAGGAGAAGAAACAGCCGTGATTTTATTTACCAGCGGCACTGAAAAAAGCCCGAAAGGGGTTCCCTTAACCCATCAAAACCTGCTCAGTAATCATCGTGATATTTGTGAGGCTGTATCTTTTAAGGAAGAAGACGTTTTACTGGGAATTTTACCTGCATTCCATGTCTATGGTTTTTCGATGACAGGACTGTTTCCTCTTCTCACAGGCCTTCGAGCCCTTTTTCATCCCTCGCCGCTCGATTTGCAAGGGATTGCCCACCAGGTAGAGAAATGGAAAGTCACTGTTATCGCTACCGCGCCGACATTTCTGAAACACTTTGTTTCAGTGGCAACCGCAGGTCAACTGTCTTCTGTCCGGCTTTTTATCATCGGAGCCGAAAAAACCCCCTTAGACTTAATCCCGCTCATCCAGCAGAAAGTTCCTGGCGCTCGTTTCTTAGAAGGGTATGGCTTAACAGAATGCTCTCCTGTTCTAACTTTAAATCCAGACGTACAGGGCAACAACTGTGTGGGACATCCTTTAAGGCATGTCCAAATCCTCATTATCGATCCTGAACACCATAAGCCTATGCCTTCAGGTCAGCAAGGATTGATCATCGTCCGAGGACCTAATGTCTTTGGGGGCTACCTTCAGGCCGATCAGCAGCCCTTTATCCAGCTTGCAGGCGCAAGATGGTTTATGACCAATGATCTGGGGTTTAAAGATAGTTCAGGTCAGCTTTACTTGGTGGGAAGAATGAGCCGAACAGTCAAAATCGGCGGGGAAATGATCAGCTTGTCCTTTGTCGAAGACCTTCTTTTGAAAGAATTGCCTTCTTTACAAATTGCTATCATGGGAGAAGATGATGCCCGGAAAGGGACACATCTTATTCTTTATACGACGCAAAATCTCTCTGTAGAGGAAGTCAATCGTCTTTTACATGAAAACGGCGGCAGCAACCTTCTAAAGATCCGTGAGGTCCGGGTTATCTCTGCTTTTCCTTTGACCGGCCTTGGGAAAATTGATTATCAAAAATTAAAAAGGCTAAATCGAGAGATTTAGCCTTTAGAAAAGATCACTTTACATGTTTTGTTGTAAAAACTGAGATAAAGCTTCGCCGTCAGCACCTACAGAGGCGTTAGTACCATTAGGCGAAAATTCAACGTAGTTTAACAAAGCTTGTCCTGAAGCAGTTACGTTCACATTATCTGAACTAGAACAGGCGCTGCTATGGCTGTCTACATTAAAATTAAGGCCTCCACCGGGGATTGTATTCCCGCTTGCATCAGTAGTCACAGTTCCGCTTCCGTTACTGTTAAACAGTTGCGATGCGTAGGTATTATAAAAGTTCCCTGAACACCAGGAAATAGAATAATTGGGGTTCATAATACTCATTGTTTGCTCCCCATTATTAAAGGAGAACGAAAACGTATGCGTCGGATTGGCAATCATGTCCGCCAGTGTTGCGGGTTGTCCTGTGGAAGCATCCATGACAGTTACACTGCCTCCATTAGGAGTTGGGACTTTCACTGTATTACCATAGTCATTGAGGACTTTAGTCAGATCGGCAATAAAGGTTGATGTTTTGCTGCCGAACACTCCATTAGGTCCAAATTGGGCAAAGTTAATGACGGTTCCGCTAGAAGTCGTAAAAGTTCCGTTCGTTTGCATCGCTTGGAAGAAAGCGACAGCTTGTTGCAAATTAGCCGCTTGAGCTGAAGTGGGAGTCCCTGAGGTTTGTGTAGACAAAACTTGGGCATATTGTTCGGCTTGTGCTTGCGCAGCAGCAAGGTTATTGATCGTATTTTGTATGCTCTGTTGGTTACTAAATTGAGCTTGTGAAGACATAATTAGTTCCTCTTATTATTAATTTTTATTATCCTAATTCTAATATTAACTATATGTTTACATGATGTCAATACTTTATTTAAAATTGTAATGAGTTAATTAAGAGTCATTTAATGTAATAGAGCTTAATTTTAAGGGGTTAGAGAAAGATGTAACCCCCTTAATATTAGAGGTTAAACTTTAAAAGGGGGATTTCTTTTTCTTTTTTTTGTGGGAGAAGGTGTAGGCCTTCGATTGAATATATCAATCCCATAAAGCTTGAGTAGGGCAGGTAAAGAGGTCAGAGCTTCTTGTTCTTCAGGGGTATAGTTTGCCGGATTTCTTAAGGCGATAAGAAACACACCTTCTGACATTCCTGATTCTAGGCGAGCTTGGGTAATTTCTCGATCCAGCCTATCAAAAATGGCAAGAACTTCGCGACGAGCGACGATATATCTTTCATTTGTTTTTAATAGGAATTCTTTATGGAGACGGGGGATTTCTTTGAGCCCTAATTTGATGAGCTCAATCACGCGGGCCATCCCGGTCAATTTGACATTGTTAAAACTTGTTTCCCAAGAATAGGCCATTATTTTCCTTCTTTGGGTCATCCTATTAGAAGGTTAGTTTTAATGCAATTCACAGAGATTAAAGTTTTTCAATCGTAAGCCCCGCCATCTGACGGAGAAAATTCAATATCCCGGTGGGTGCCACGACATGTCCGGCTCCTACGACAATAGCAGTCGAGCGCGGGTTTGCGGCATTTTGGAAAATAAGATCGCCCAATTTGGTATACCATTGAGTATTTCTATAGATAGTGGCTGGGCTGTCTTCAGAAATAATTTCACCTTTGCCTAACCTGTGGTAATAATCTTGGAGGTATTCGTAGGGCAAGGTATCTAGTTGGGTTTGGCTTTCCATCAGTTCTAACCGCGCATTCATTTTCTCTTCGTAATCCACGGGGCAAACGCTATTCAAAGTGTAATTGACGAAAGTGTTAATCATGATAATCAGGCTGACATTGGTAAAATCCTCGAGCTCTTGCGAAAGACGACCCGTTTTTGCAAAATGTTTGAGGAAGGAAATCTCGATCGTCGTGACTCTTTCTTGAAAGCAAAACCGCTTTTCTTGAGCAATGGTTGCCGCAACAAAAAATGGATGTAATCCTTCTAAAGAAAGTCCATATTTTTTCAAAATTGTTTGAATCTTATCTTTTTTTTCGGCTGTTAAACTCAAACTCCACGACTCGGAATCAGACTGGAATTCGGTTAATTTACTTTCAATGAAACTCAAGTTTGTTTGCAAGTTCTCTCCCGAATAGCCTAGCTTTTGCATTTGTGAGCCGAGCCATTCTATATCCCGGTTTCGGAACTTAAGTTGGAGTAAAGAAGTTACCTCGCCATCAAGTCTTCGTAGTGTATCCAAATCGTTTAGCAGAAGCTGTTCTACAACTAATACATCGCAATTTTTTATCGTCTCTACCACTTGAGGAGGATAATCTAACTCAGTTTGGTGGTGCATCACACCCAGGATATAAAAGGGTTGCTCAGGAGAAATGCCTAAACCTGTTACACGACAGAAAAATGGTGGGTTCCCAATAGGTGTTGACATTTGTTTTAGATCACGGCGCCATTGCGTTTTAACACATCTTGCAAATCGAACTTGGGTTTCCGCCTTCTTTCCTCGACTGACCACTGTCTCTCTTTCCAAAACAAATCTTGCAACTGGGCTCTTTTGCTTGCACATTCAAGAGGAGTATAGCCTCCCTCTTTCCAAGCATCTGGGAAGGGGTTGGCAGTTTGATTGACATTGGCACCGTCATCTATCATTTTTTGAATGACTTCAGGTGTTGTAAGGGGTTGAAGCACTGCCAAAATGAGAGGTGTGGTTGTTAATTTTTCTCCTAACTCAATGGTTTGATTGATATTAGCACCTTTTTCTTTGGCAAAGTTTAAAGTGGTGAAAAAGGAGGAATCTCCAATCACGCTTTTTACAAAGATAGCATAGAAAATATTATGTTGTTTATCTGAGCTATGGATATTAATTCCTCTTCCAATCGCGGCATTGGCAAGATTAATACAAGGCTGAGGATTTCCTAAACGACTGCGATCAAAGCATTGAATGGCCACATCCATAGGATTTTTTAATTCAGATTTAAAAATAAGCTCATAATGGTTGAATCGGTCATAGACGAAAACATTTTTATCTTGCGTTATATCAACTCCTGCCCGAACGAGATCCGCAGCATAATCACTAAATTCAGGAGAATAGTGACCTACATAAGAATAAGCGTCTTGAAGCAAATTTCTTGTGTTAGGATTGGCCCCTAATTCAAGTAATGTACGAAACGCTATTGTCGCACGATTCCGGTAAGCACAACCCAATGCTGTGGCATCAGTCCAAAACGAACCCGTATAACTACCTACAAGATTCACGTCAGCGCCTAGCTTGACAGCTGCCTGTATTTCAGCTTCTGAATCATGCCGTATCCCGAGCTCAAGAAGTTGCTGAGGTGTGGGAGGAGGAGGGGGTGGTGGGGTGATGATAGGAGGATTAATACAGGGGTTAACAACGCGATGACAATCGCCCAGCTTTTTCTGCGCAGATATTAGAGTAGCTGCAGATTCAGCACCCATTTTTTCAGTCATTGGTTTAGATACAACTGGGTTCGGCTCTTCTTTTACTGGAGTATTGCTTGGAGCAGGCTTTACAGGTTCTTTTAAGTCAGGTTTTTCTGTTTCAACTTTTTCGTTTTTGCTGGGCAAATCAGTCGGTGTTTTTGGAGTTTTTGGCCTCTTAACCCTGACGAGCAACGGTCCAGTAGGTGTTTTGGGCTTTTTTGTTTTGATAGATTCAGTTTTTTGAGCCAGTTCTTGGAGGTGTTGATATTTTTGGTATTGTTCATGGAGTTGAAAGCTATAGAAGCAAGCCATTAAGAGATGCCCTCCTCCTTCGATATCTTTTCCTTCTTTCAGCTCGAGAAAGCCTTTGATCCCTCCCGAGAGAATTTGAGTCACCAGCGAGACAATTGCCATTTCGGTTTTTCCGGAATACATCAATCCCAGATAAAGAGAATTGTTCATGATGCTTAAGCAACTTTCCATCGCTTTAGTCTTCTCGCCTGTTTTCCAATGCGTGATGAGGTGATTCATTTCTATCAAGAGGTCGTGGCTCGTTGTCACGAACATTCCGAGAGGATGGCCGACAACGGCTGCGGCAAAAGAGAGGAGTGAAATCGAGCTTTGAAGTAAGTGGTAAGCATTTTCTTTAGAGAGAGTAGTGTTAAGATGAGAAATAGAGGTGTAGCACCGGAGACCATTGAGGGCGGTCGAGATGAGAAATCCCAAAGGTTTGTATTGAGAAATAAAAGGAAGGGCAGCGATTGCAACACGTTGTCCGTTGGCGAGCCATAAGTTTTTTTCTGGGAGGGGACCAAAATCGTTTTTAACTTCGCGATGTAAGTAAATAGGTTCATTTAACTTAATTGAAAAATTTACCATTTTAATTCTCCATAATTTTTAAAATTACAGATATTATAACATTAATTATAGTTAAATATAACTTGTTTATTACTATGTTAAATACTTTAATGTATTAGAAGTTAAGGGAATTTTTGAACTAGCTAGCTTTATTGTGCAAAGTACGAAAATAGACCTGCATATTATGAGCTATATGGGATGTAATAGGTGCCAAAAGTCCGTATTTATGCTGCAATATCCCCAGTAAAATCCCGGAAGGAATCCATTCAATCATGGTCTCCACATCAGGATAATGAAAGAGCCCAAATAAGACTCCTTGAACGGTGCAGGAGATCAAAGCATCTTTTCGAACTTGAAAACCTAGTAACTGGACAGGCTCATCGGAGACGATTTTATGGGCAAGCTCATGGATATATTTGAACAAGATTTCTCTCCAAAAGATCTCTTCAATTAGAGGTCCTAAAATACAAGTTTTAAAAAAGTTTTGACTTAAGTCGATTTGGAGTTGATTGCTATTTTCTCTCATTGTTCGAAATGTCTCTGAATTTTTCAATCCCTTGCCGACAAGATAATTTAACATTTCCAATGCAATCGTTTCGAAAATGTGAAAGGTAATCCCCATTGCAACGGGTTTAATGATTTTAAAAGACTCTTCGGATGTTTGTGCCTGCATGTCTTGGAGTATTTTGGAATAAGAAGGGGTCTGTTGTTGTTCGACATAACGGGCGGCAGCTATCACTTGATCCGAGACATCTAAACTATCTTTTTTCACAAACTTTTCAAATAATTTAAAACAGGTGATAGAAGTGATAAGACCGAGAAAAGTACAGGCTTCTTTTTTTTCTTCGCTCCAGGGAGCGAAATAAGAGGACAAAAGGCCTATACCGCCCATAACTCCTGCTAAGCATATTGTTTGAGGAGAAATGAGTTTATTTTGGGGAGCTACCAGATCGTTAATTGGAAACGTTTCTTGCGATGATCGATCGAGAACAGTCTTTGCCGTCAGCGAGACGATGAACTCTCTCTGAGTCTCATGGTTTGTCACTGCCCATCCGCTTTCAACTTTTCGAATATTATAGGACCAGGTGCTTTCTTTAAGAGTTGATAATGTCATATTTAAAGTAAAATTATACATGATTGTTTTGTTAATTACAAGAATATATAATATCTTAAGTAATTGATGATTAAGGTGATAGCCTAGATATAAAAACAGATTTTTGCTTTTCATATGACGCTGTGCTAAATTGGTGGGATATGCGAAGACAAGTCTATTTGATTCCCAATGTCATTACCGCTTTTGCCCTGGCCTGCGGCCTATTTGTGATCTTCAAAGTCAACATGGTCGAACCCGGAGAAGGGAGCTATCAAGTCCTTTTTACTTCAGTGATATTGATTTTGCTGGCGGGCTTTGCCGATCTGATGGATGGGGCTATTGCAAGGGTGATTAGGGCAGAGAGCGAGTTTGGCTTTGTCTTTGACTCGCTTGCAGATGCAGTCTCCTTTGGGGTGGCGCCGTCCGTTCTATTGCTCAAAAGTTTATCCCTGGAACAGGGGACAGGACTTTCTTTTTTTGCAGTGGTCGGAGCCATGCTCTATTCGATTTGTGGAATTTTAAGATTGGTCCGGTTTAGTGTTAGGACAAACCAGGCTAAAGGCAATAGCGAGGAAGAGGCAGCGCAGAAGAAGAATTTTACAGGACTTCCTATTCCTGCGGCAGCGATTGCAGCAGTATCGACTAATCTCTTTTTTGTGACTCCCTTTGCAGGAAAGTGGCTCAATCTGGCTGAAACATCCTCGGCAATCGTACTCACCTGTATTTGGATGATCTTAGGGTTTTTAATGGTCAGCCGTTTGAAATTCCCCAGTCTGAAAGCACTTCATTTTCGGGTACCTTCATTTCAACTCGTTCTGATGACGGTGATCTTGGCTATATTCATCTTGTATGGGATTTTGCATTTCTTTCCCGTCATGCTTTTTGCATTGATATGGGGATATATTTTGATCGGGGTGATCCTTTCTGTGATCCGGATCATTGCGGGAAAAAAATCTAAAACTTTGGAAGATTTTGAGCCCGAAGAGGAAGAGGACACCGAATGATCGAAGCGGCTGTTTTGGTTCTTTTGCTCGCGGCTTTAGGTTTTTTAGGCTACCGTCATCAAAAGCTTCTGGTGCGATGTGCGCTGGCGGAAGAAAGAGTCAAAAATCAAGAAGAGCTGACAGAGTCGTTCCGGGTTGTCTCTGCTGAAGCTCTTGAAAAAACCAATCACACCCTTTTTGAATCCCAGCAGAAAGATCTCGAAGAAAAACAAAAGGCCATTGGTGCAATGGTCGATAAAATCCATGCCCAGATGAGACTTCTAGAAAATGAGCGTAAAACCGATCATGGCGCCATGAAACAGCAACTCCATGCCCTCATGGATGCCGAGCATCAGCTTAAATCCGAAACCTCTAAACTAGTTAAGGCCCTCCGCTCTCCTGCGGGAAGAGGAAGATGGGGAGAGATTCAGTTGAAACGGGTCGTCGAACTCGCCGGGATGCTTCAACACTGCGATTTTTTTGAGCAGGGCTACGACATGACAGAAGGGCAGCGAAGGAAGCCCGATTTGATCGTCCGTCTTCCGGGAGAGCGGCAGGTCGTTGTCGATGCAAAAGTGCCGCTGGAAGCTTATTTAGATGGAATCGAGACAGAGCATGATCCTATCCGGTTAGAAAAATTCCGTCAGCATGCGCGGCATGTGAAAGATCACATTACGATTCTGGGTAAAAAAACCTATTGGGAGCATTTTCAGCCAACTCCAGAATTTGTCGTCTTATTTTTACCCTCGGAAACGATCTTTGCTATTGCCATGGAGGCCGATCCCGCTCTTATCGAATATGGCGCAGGTCTAGGTGTTATTATTGCGACACCAACGACACTGATCGCTCTTTTAAGAGCAGTCGCTTATGGCTGGAAGCAAGAGAGTCTCTCGCGCCATGCGCAAAAAGTCAGTGATCTCGGACATGAGCTCTATAAGAGAATCTCAGATATGTCAGGCCATTGGGCGCATGTGGGAAAAGCCCTAGACCAAGCCGTGAGCGCTTTTAATCAAGCCACGGGTTCTTTAGAGAGAAATGTTCTGACTAGCGCACGGAGATTTAGTGAGCTGGGAGCCGCTTCTTCTGTCAATCCCATCAAAGAAATCGAAATCATCGAAACTGCAGCCCGAAAACTTGTCAGCCCTGAAATGAAGGATTCTTCGTCTTGATATCCGTCCAAATCCGTGCAGGAAGAAATTCCGGCCTGTGAGAAAGAGGGTTTTCTCTAAACACGATTTCTTTTAAACAGGGAGCTTCTAATAGGCTTTCAGGGATTTCAGCAACTTGGTTATGAGTAAAGCATAAACAGCGCAGTTTTTTTGTTTTTCCTAGGCTTGAAGGTATAGTACTAAGCTGATTTTTACTTAATACCAGGGTGTCTAGTTCTGTGAGCTGAGAAATCCTATCCGAGATAGCGGATAATTTGTTACCACTCAGAATGATAAGAGTTAAGGAAATTATGTTATAAAAATTTTGAGGTAGCTCAGAGATTTGATTTTCACTTAAATCAATAATATCCAATTTTCCCCAGTGAAGCTCTGCTGGTAATTTCTGAATTCGATTCCACTCGGCGCTTAATTTTTTAAGGTTTCTCAAAAACCCTACAGGATCGATATCTTCAAGCAAATTCTTCGTCAATTCTAACCTTTCCAAACTTTGAAGTTTTCGAAATTCAGGGCATAGACGACGCAGACGATTGTAACATAACAAAAGAAGTTTTAGATGAATTAGTTCGCCAAATTGAGGAGGCAGTTCTTCAATGGAGGTATGCATAATCATCAAAGCCTGCAATTGAGTACAAAGTCCAATTTCAGGAGGTAATCGTGTCAAAGGTCCTTTAAAAATCTGCAATATTTTTAGATTTAAAACCTCTGGTCTTTGAAGCATCCATTCTGCTAGTTCTGGGGCCAAAGATTCTTCACATCCTATTCTTAGCTCAGGCTTTAAATATTCAGCACCGCCAGGCAAGTGCTTCCAGAACTCAATTTTATTATAGGCATCCAACCACCGCTCCCGTTGAAAGTAAAAAAGAGGATTAGCTGGATTTGCAGGAAATCTAGATAAAATTTCTTGTCCTTGCGGAAAAGTTAAAATTTCATCTTCTTGCTTTTTTAGAAGTTCAACGACTTGGCCAAAAACTTCCAAAGGAGGAATAGACGTACACCATCTGGTGTCTATGGCAGCTATAAATCGAGTTAGGTCAAGTTGATCCCAGGAGATATAAGAAGGCGTAATGTGATAAGATTGAATAGGATGCATGCTCATTATCCTAAATGAACTCAATCTTTTATTCGTGATTTTATTTTTATCGTGGACCGAGCGGTGAGCGTTTTAAATCAAGCCAGGGGGTCTTTAGAGAGAAATGTTCTGACCAGATTCAGCGAACTGAGCGCTGCCTCATTTGTCCATCCGATTAAAGAAATTGAGATAATCGAGACGGCAACGCGGAAGCTTGTCAGCCCTGAAAAGAAAGACCTGGTTTAGTTTTTTGTTGCGGTCTTTAATTTTGCATGCCACTCAAAATATTGACTCGCTATTCCTTTTCCATGCATCTTACGAAGAATTTCACCGGCTAAATAGAGTTTTTCTAAACTGGGCTTAACTATTCTATCTTGATATTCTAATGCTTGTTTTAAACACTCTCGAGCCTCATTGAAACGGTTAAGTTTAGTAAAAACAACTCCCCGGCGGATTAAATTCTCAAAATCATTAGGATGGTCTTCTTTGATTTTTTCAGTTGTCAAGAGGGCTTCCTCAAATTTTTGACAGTTATATTGGCATTCAAAGACATCATTTAAAATACTTAACTGCCCTTCAGTCTCTGGGTGAACTGAATGCGCCCAGCGGAAGAATTGGATGGCGAGTTCAATCAATCGCGTATTTTTTTGTGCAATACCATGATATTTTAGTAGCTTAGCAGTCAATTGCAGGTCCATATAAGTAAAAATACGCTGACCTTTTTCTTGCAAAACCAATTCCAAGATTTGAATGATTTCATCATAAGAATATTCTTCGTCGTCAAAAGGCATAAGGTGGCCAAGTGCTTGCATGAGTTTGACAGAATATGGAGGATTTAAAGTTTCTGCAAGGATACAGGTGTCCATTATACTTTTATAGTCGTAGGCGGCATATTGCAATTCATAAATGATCTTAATCAAAGCAAAAATACGTTCTTGATCCGAGGTGTTATCTTTCACTGTTTGGATTTCTAAAGCAGCCTGATCGAAAAGACGCTCTTGTCGAATGATTTCTTCGGGCATAAAAGGGCAGAACGGACTCAGCATGACTTCGTACTTTCTTAAATCAGATGCTTTTAAAAACAAAGGAAACGCTAGATCAAAATGTTTTAATCCTAAATGACAGCGAGCTTCACCAAGGAATACAATGAAATTATTAGGAGAGCTCAACTTTTTCATTTCTTCACAATCCATCAAACCATCGAAATAGTTTCCTAAACGAATATTTAGATCTAAGATTTTTTGTAAAAGAGAGAGCTGTTCTTGTGGTTCAGAAATAAATGCTTTAGCCATATATAAACATCTAACTTGTTCGTTCGGATCTTTAGAAGTTTCCGCTTGATTTAACCAATCATGTGCTTCGGGAGCACAAGTAGGACCTAGCTCTCTTTTTTTAAGAGCAATTACGATACTGTTAACCGGAGGGGGAAGAGATACTTTGCTAGGGATAATTTCTGAAGTTACAACTGAAGTTGCTTGAATGGGTTTTGTGGGTGAAGGGGGCAAATAAAAAGGTTCTACCACTCGTTGTTCGAAGATTCTTTGAATGTTCATTTCGCGAAGTGGGGTTGCAATAGGATGAAAAATCCTTTCAAGAGAATCTGGACGTTGTTTTTTTGGAGAAGGAGGAGGGGTGTTTTCTACATCGTCAAAATTCAGCCGTTTGTTGATGCGACTTGTCATTTTTGTGTCTCCGAAATATTTTTAATTTCGAATAGTTTAATCCCATTAATATTAAATTTCTTTGTAAATAACAAACTATTTATAACTATATATTTTACTAGTATAGATATAAATATTTAATATATTTATTTAAATAAACAATAGAGATAATAAAATATTAAATACAATTTATTATCTCTAAAAAGATTAAAAAGTTTCTGGAAAGTAAATCATTTCTTGGACTGGATCTTTCTCTAATAACCATTTGGAGAGAGTCGCTTCTGGAAGAGCAAAAGCTTTCCCTGTATAAGGATCTCTGACCCAGGCTTGTCCATTTTCAAAACCGTCGACAATAATCCAGTGTCCCATAAGGAGTGGATGTGTAATGGCTAAAATGACAGGTCTATTGGTGGCTCTAACAGTTTCTTTGATATGGTCAACTGCATGGAGAGGATTTAGATGTTTAAATTCGATAGAGGGATTTGATTCGAGATGGAGATTAGGAGGCATGCATGTCAATTTGCAGATCTTTGCGGGGATTCCCAAAAATCTAAAACCATTGAGAAGAGATGATGCGTTAGCTAAACGGGTGCTTCCGTACCAATTCCAAAAGTTGTCATTTTGTTTTAATTTCTCAATATGATCACTAGCGATCATTAATACACATCCAGGGCCGCATGTCGGTTTTTCTTGAATGGGTTGTTGAATGGCTATGATGGGTTTATTTGAGGGCAATTGATAGACATTCCCTATCATAGGCAGGCCTGTAAGGTGTCTCAAATCATCAATAGGATCTTGATCTATTATGGCCAGCGGCATTTCAGTTCCAAAACTTTTTGCAGCAAGAGCGGGAGTATTCGATTCTCTTGCGGGTCCGTTGTTTGGTCGTTTTTTTCTAGGCGTCGGCGGAATAATATGGACCCTACGCTCTTCAGGCGAACCCGGAGCATCTAAGGGTCTTTTTTGTGAGTGTCTAGGAGGGGTTCCTGGAGGCGGTCCGCTTAAAGTCACATTGGAATTTTCATTGAAAGGGATTGCCTTCAATGCTTCCGAGTGAACTTTTTCTTGCTGTTGATCTAACTCCGATGGCTCCAAAGAAAAGCTTCCTGTGTTTTCAACTAAAGTAGAACTGTGATTGATATCGTTTGTTGTTGTCATATATATATTTTAGTTAATGTTTATTTTTATATTCTAACATTAATTAATAAAACAAACAATCATGAATAGATAATAAAAAATTGATTTTTTGTTTATCCAGCTGGTTTATAATATTTTATGTTAAAATAAAAAATATAAACTATTATTATCTATTTGAAGCTAAGCTAGTTATGTTGTTTTGATAACGCACTTATTTTTAGAGACTTATAAATGATTTTTAAGATGGGCAATCCATTCTTCGTCGATACCAGCTAGGCGGCGGTGGTCGGCATAGAATTCAGGGCCTTTAGCCCGGATAGGCTGAAGCAGGGGAGGAAGGCTTTCTCTCCATGTCTTCCAGTTAGTATCAGTGGGATGCTTAAAGTTCTTCAACCAGCGGCATCCGAAGGAGACATGTTTAATCTCATCATCAAATATACCTTCCATCAGCTCACTAGAGAGCATATCCCCATTTTCGGCAAAGATGGCTCCATAAAAAGGAGCAAAATCGAGGTTTGCCATTTCAAAAGTGAGGCTGAGCGTGCTGATATAACGAAGAGGGGTCGTTAGATGGGGGACATAGGCCCAAAAGTGGCGGTAGAGGGGCAGGTCCCCAAATTGGACCCCCATTTCAGCCAGCCGTTTTTGATACCGGCGGACATGCTCTTGTTCTTCTTTGAGAGTATGGACGATCCCTTTACGGAAGTGGGGAGGGGCATCGGGAAAGGCTAGGAGGGCGTAGGCCATGATTTCGACTGCTAGGAGCTCATGTCCAGCAAAGCGATGAAGGCAGACAGCCCTTTTGTCAGGGTTATTCATCTCGTTAACGCGAGGGAGTTTGTCACGGCGGGTGTGCTTTTCAAATCCCATGCCGGCAGGACGCGTAGGCTCCTTCCAGAATACGGCGGGTCCAGGGCAAAAGTCGGTCAGGACATCCGGGCAGAAAAGTTTATCTTCTAAACGGTCGGCGGAAAGTAAATGAACGGCCCAGTCTCGAAATTCCATAAGATTATAAATTAAAAAAGGGAGTCAAAATTGACTCCCTTTTATTATAAGGCATAGACGAATGACTATTCTACAGAAAGAACAAAGTACGCAGGAAATGCAAAGTTATTATTGGAGCGAGGAATGACGAGCATCGTCACTTTTTTGCCCACATAATCTTGCAAGTTGATCTGGGTGCTATAAACATAGGCCAAAGGAAGATCTTTATCTTTAATAATGAAATCTCCGGGCTTTCTTTTTACGGCCGCTGAATAAGCTTCCACGATTCCGGTCACTTTAACAGCGTTTTGCTTTTGATCTTCATAGAACTCATCCATTGAGCGATCTTCATTGCGAGATGCCCATCCTAAATAGATAGACTCTTCAACTGGCTCCCACATTTTCATGCGGTCAGTAGGATTGAGTACAACTTCAAGATGAGAAGAAGATTTTCCTTCATCTGCAGAGGTCTTTCCTTCAGATTTTTCTTCAAGGAAAGCAATTTTGCGTTGGGTATATTCTTCTTGAAGGATATTGAAGGACTCTTTTGCTTTATCGCAAAGCTCAGGGAAGTCGGTGTATTCATTGATCACAGCTTGATAGTTATGCTTGATCCGTTCGATGTCCATTTCACGATAAGATTTATTCATCTCAGATTGTGTGAGCAGAGCTGCGGCATCCAGAAGCTGTTCGGCTGCATTGCGCCGTTTATCGAGTTGAACTTTGACTTCAGGTCCGCCGATCGACTCAATAAATTCTTTAGCGACATAGAAACGGGTTCCTGAAGGAGGAGAAATTTCATACCATTTATTGTTTAAAGAACTGATCGTCCCTTTAATTCGGTCTCCGCTATTGAGATGGCCAATCACAGGAGAGTCTAGGGAGGGCTCTAAACGAACATTAACGCGATTTCCTTCAACAACGCCATCTAAAATAAAGCTGCGGAAGACGTACGCTTTAATGCCTGAAGGAGGCTCAACGGCATAAAAATCACCTTTCTGACCATTGACGACAACGAGATCGCTGCGATTGAGCTCTTTGATCACGCGGCCGTCAAGATCGGCACTAGCGCGCAAGCGAACTTTTTTTGCTTTTACTTTTCCAGTGAAAGGAGAAAATGGTTTTTCGACGACAACCGGCGCAACTGGAAGAGTAGGCGTAATCTGTTTTTGAACGGGAGCCGCTTCTTCAAATCCTGCAGCAAAAGGAACTTCATTCGAATGAATTTCAACAGGTTCGATAGCGGAGCTTTCGGGAACTGTTTCTGAACTTGCTTCATCGCTATAGACATTGGATAAAAAACATAATCCAAGGGCGATGGTGACATAAGAAAGACGTTTAGACATGCGGTAAAATCCTCCTAAACCTACATAATTAACTGATCGTCATTCTAGATGTTGCGCTTTTTTTCCACCACAACAAAAGGAATTTTGGTCTCATTGAGCTTTCTTCAACGGCTTGTTAACTTCTTTTCTATTTTGGTATTCATGATGGATTTTTTCCCATTGATAATGTTGTTGATCCAGTCGTAACCAAAATTCAGCTGGCGTACCGAGAATTGATGCAAAGTCGCGGGCAGCTTCAGCAGAGATACCCTGCTTGCCTTTTAATATCGCTGTCACATGAAGCTCAGTCCACGCTCCTCCCAGTTTTTCGGCAAATTGTTGGGGGGTGAGATTCATTGGGTTTAAAAACTCTTCTTGCAAGACAACGCCTGGATGAACGGGAGGTCTTCGTGATGGCACCATGCTTTACTCCAACAGTTAAGATTTCACTTCAACATCTATGACATCGTCTTGGTCCCAATGGAAAGCAACGCGCCAGTTCCCTTCAATGGGAATGCTGTATTTTCCATGGGCATCGCGGACTCCGGCTTCTCCTTTTTCACAGGGGAAGCAGCTTTCTAGATTTTCGCTATCTGCGCAATTGAGGATATCCATTTTGCGCTGAGCAACTTTGACGAGATGCGCGGGTAGGAATTTACGGATCGTATGTGTATAAATGCCATGATAAATCTCTTCGCTAACTTCATTTGCAAACGACTTGATCATCTTTATCCTTTTATTGGTCGTCCTAAACATGTCATGCTGACCTATGACTTCCGCTGATCGACAACTCCTTCGCCATTTTCCTCATCCATAGCCTTTCAGCTATGCATTCCTCAAATGACTTGTATTTGTCAGATCATCGTTTGTCCTATCTTCAGCGTGACATATTTAGGACGACCTTTTCTTTTCTGTATAGACTTTACGGTTATTTTTTGAACAACCAAAAAAGCAGACTGATGAGAAGGCTGAGGACAATGCAGGTTCCTAAAGGAAAATAGACTTGAATTTTGGAGGTTTTAAAATGGATGTCACCGGGTAATTTGCCCAATGGAATACCGGCTCTGGTAAAAAACCAGACGATGAAGCCCAGGATAATCAAAGTGATGCCTGCAAGAATAAGCCACTTAGAAAGATTCATTTTAATTTAAAATATCATAACATAGGAAAATGCCCTATTTGAAAAATATGCTTTTCGAATCTTTTTCCCTCTCTTTCAAAACCATTTCTAGGCAATGCGAAGTGATTTTTAAAGATCTGAAAAATCTTTCAAAAACCAAAATTTTCTAATAGCGGGATAAGTTCATGGAAAAAGCTACTTTTGGAGCGGGATGTTTTTGGGGAGTGGAGGAAGCTTTCCGGAGATTGCAAGGTGTGACATCGACGGTTGTGGGGTATACTGGAGGAAAACTGGTCGATCCTACTTATGAAGATGTTTGCACAGACAAAACGGGTCATGCGGAAGTGATCGAAATCGAATTCGATCCTTCTAAAATTACCTATGGGGATCTTTTATCCATTTTTTTTCAAATTCACGATCCGACAACGCGCAACCGCCAAGGTCCTGATGTCGGCAGTCAATACCGGTCTGTTATTTTTACACATTCGCCGCAGCAGACAAAAACAGCCGCAGCCTATAAAGAACAGCTTGACCTTTCAGGCCGTTATGATCATCCGATTGTCACAGAAATTTTACCTGCCGGTCCTTTCTACAAAGCGGAAGAATATCATCAGCGGTACCATGAAAAACATGGCGGCAGCTGTCTGTATTAAAATAGAAAGGGAATGACTTTAAAAGGAACCTGGTCGCAATAGTCTTCCCATGATTCGCCGTATTTAGTTCTGCATCTTCTTTCATGGCGGAAAGCTCGGTCGAGCAGAAGGATGGTTAAGAAAACCACATAAAAATAGGCGATGAAATTATCAAAGAGTGCGGGTAGTGTCCAGCAAAGGGCTGCGGAAATTTCCGGCACATAATGGAAATGGCGGGCGATTCCCCACCAGCCGGATGCTAAGAGAACGTTTTGCTTCTTATCGCCTTGACTGGTTGTATAAGAGGCGATGATCAAGTTGGGCTTTTTCCCCCAAACCAAACAATTTCCTTCCGTCGCGCGAACTTTTTGCCGTTGCCGGTCTGCAAAATAATTGATCAGGATGCAGAAGGTTCCGACGACGACTAAAATGCTGGATATGACAAATCCCAAATGATAGGGATGATGGATAAGATAGAGGGCAGGGGACGTATAAATAGAAGGAACCCAAACAAGGCAGCCCCAGCAGATATAGTAGCCGGCCCGGTCATGCATGATGTCCATGGAACGGAGGTATCCTCCTTCCCAAATGAAAAATTTACCCACGTAGATTAACTGTAAGAGGACAGAGACGACCATCGAGTCGCTAAGGCCGTAAAGTTCTTTCTGTTTGGCGGCAAATGAAAGAATGACCAAACCCCAGCTCATCATCCCGAAACGGCAATTGGTAAACATTTTAATGTCCCATCCCATCACGCGGGGATAGAGTTCCATACCCCAAAAATAATCAAAAATAAAATTCCCACTCGATCCGGAATCGGAAGAGGAAGGAGCGATCCGGCCTTTAATATATAGAAAGAGACAAAAGATGAGGCTGAAGATCACGAGCGCGCCGATGAGCGGGCCAAAGTTGTCATAAATGATCGTGCTAGGAAAAAGATGCAGAACTTCCGTGGAAAAAAAGAAAAGGGCTAAAGTGGTTAAAAAGGAAGGAACACCATTTGCCTTATAGAGGGGGATATTCCCTTTCGGCGTTATGGGACCTTCTATTGTCTTTCCAGGAAGGACTTTCATGAATAGGAGTTGAAAAGAAGCAAAAATGAAGATCATTTTCCAAGCGGTGGGTGAACCAAAGAAGATGGGACCCCAGACATTGCCAATGGTTGAAAAAAATCCTTCCCTTTCAAAAAGGCGCCAAAGCTGCAAAAGAGAGCCGTCTAAATAAACATTCGTATACCACATGAAAATAGCCAGAAGAGGGCAAAATACCATTAAGAGCAAGGGAACGAATGTCTTACGGATGATCGGCATGAGTTTTTGCATTTTACTCCTTCAATTAAAATTTTGGATATAACAAAAGCCTCTTGAGAATCAAGAGAGAAATGATTAATCTAGCCATCTATTTCAAATTTATCTGGGATATATGATGCTAGAAAAAGTTGTTGAATTGGATCGAATTACAAATGTAAGAAACTGGTTTAGAAGGGGCAGTGTTATCACACGTCTGACTCTTCTGCTCGTTTTTTTAATTCCTTTTCAGCAACGTTTTTATAAATTTTTACAGACCTTCTCTGCTTCCTTGGTTAATCCTATCTGGCAGGTTCCAGCCTATTTTGAAATTCATTTGGATACGTTCATCTCTGATTTTGTTCTCATTGCTCTGATCGGCTTTTCGATTAAAAAGGGGATGATTCAATGGCGATCTTTTTTCTGGGAGCGTGAAAGAAAATATCTTAGCCTGTTTTTGTTTTTTGCTTTAGCTTCGATAGTGAACTCTCCTTTTGCTGCCTATCCGCTGCCCTATTGGCGCTGGATGCATTTAGCGCTGCCAGCTTTTCTTTTTTTCTTATTAAGCCGGACAAATTTAGAAGAGGGAACTTTTAAAAAACTCGCTCAGATCGTTCTTTTTATATCTTTGATAGAATGCGCTGTTGCCATCCCTCAATATTTTATTCAACATTCTCTGGGCCTTAAAGGACTAGGTGAGCCGACACTCATCGCTACCCATTATGTGGGGTCGAACTTTCCCATGGCTGATGGTTCAGTCTGGATCTTCGATAAATTTTTCCACGGGCTCCGAGATAAAACATTTGTCTTGCGTGCCAGTGGAACGCTGCCCCATCCGAATGTCTTGGGCGGGTTTATGATTTTTGGCCTTCTGATGACCTACTATATATATGGGCTAAGCAAAAAGAGAGGCTTGCTTGCAATTGCCATTTTATTGCAAATGTTCTGTCTTTTTATCACCTATTCGAGATCGGCTCTCTATGCTGCCGGCTTTGCGACATTAGTGTGGATCGTCTTTACATCTTGGAGAGAAAAAAAGTTCCATTCTCTATTTTGGGTGGCAGGGGGAAGCTTTCTGCTTTGTGTAGGCCTCCTTTATCCTCAGCTTTTTCAAAGAGGAGGAGTCGTTTCTTACAGTGCTGTAGCTCAGAGTTCAGATGCATTGAGATTGACGATCCAGGATGTGGGGCTTGCGATGTTCCGCGCTCATCCTTTTTTAGGAATTGGATTCAATAACCATATGTTGGCATTTCAAACATATACTCAGGGGCAAGCTCTTCCGGCCACTTATATCCATAATGTCTATCTCCAATTGGGGGTAGAGGTAGGGTTGTTTGGTCTTTTGACCTTCTTGGCGTTTTGTCTTTTCGTGTTTGTCAAGGGCTGGAAAAACCGCCAGCAGCCTGAAGTTCTGACATGTCTCTGTATTTTTATAGCCATTCTTTTGATTGGCCTTGTCGATTTCTATCCGCTGTATGTTCAGCAAATCCGGTTGATCTTCTTTTTGGTTGCAGGTCTTTTAGTCGCACCTAAAATCAGCAAGACTATTTGATTACTTAGAACCGCCCATATAATCGCCAATGATTGCAAAGGGATTATTCCAGCCTGGCGCAGGAGGTGGAGCATCAGGAGGAATGACTTGGAAATCTGCTAAATCGGGATCTACAGCTGAGGCACCTATCGGCTCAAAACCAGCTGCTCTGGCGTCTGCAAAAGGATCTATAGCAGCGGCGCTCCCTGTGTCAGAGAATCCTCTTCCAAAGATGTAGTCCCAAGGAGGAATGAAAAAGAAGTCGTCCAAGTGGGTGTTGCCAGGGTTGGCGACGATGGGCGTAGCAGGATTGTCTATTTGATGAATATTCGTGATACTAGGATTGATGCCCGGTGTATGGGGCGGAATGATGATATCGCGGATAATCAGCGGTTGGCCTGAGCTTGCTAAGATTTGATCTTTTTTCAACACGATACCTTCATCCATATTCTTGGGTGTTCGGTCTCCAGCAAAAACATAGATGATATCGCCAGGAGCAGATTTTTTTTCAGCATCTTTCAAAATAGCAAACGGTCTTTCAAAAGAGCCGTCCCCATCTATAGCGGCTAAGTTGTCGACGAAAAGGAAGCTGAGAGGGGTACCATCTACTGCTAATAGGGGGTCATGGGAGTTTCTTTTATCTTGGATGGGAATGATCTCATTCCGCATGATCGGAACTTGGTAAAGATTCCTCCTCTTTTTTTCAGGAGGAGTGCAGTCTGTTTTCTTCTTGGGTGCACAGTTTATCTTCTTTTTTTCGAAGGGAATATTAATAGAGAAAATTCCTTGAGCCCGTGTCTTGAATATATGGTCGTAAGTGATCGAGAGTCCTAAAGTGACATAACGTCCTAAATCGACATCGGCCCGCACTCTACCGCCTAAGGCTCCGCCCACACCCAAATGATGTTTTGATTCTGTAAAAAGGTAATAAGATCCCACTGCAAAGTAGAACGGTCTGGGAAGCGGTGTGCCGACCTCTCCTTCGATCGAAGGAAGGGCTGCTTTAAGTTTATGCTTAATAAGGACGCTTTTGCTTGCAAATCGTACAAAGGTATGGGTTTCGAAGTGTTTGATTTTTCCTAGTGGGACATATCCATTAAAGCGGACGTCGACATTCTGGGTGAGCCATTCAACACCTGCTCCGATCTGATTGCAAAATAAATGCGGAGATTGTCTTAGATCATAGAAAAGGTTACCGCCCACTAAAAACTTATCATCTTTAACAGGACATCTAAATCCAAGTCCAGCATTCGCTGCCCCTTGGCCATTATTGAAAACGTGGCCGCGAAGGTCTAAGAGGAATTCTGTACCTTCTCTATGAGCCATTAAAAAATAGTCCAGCGAGGTATAGCCAGTGCTATAGCCGACTCCGCCTGCTTCTCGGTGGCGCACTTCTATTTTCGATTCAATCGCATGTAAGGTGCAGCTCAGTAGTATCAGACTCGAGATGATGTATTTGTTCATATTCTCTTTTTAGCAACAATCGGACCAAAAAAGCAAAAAAAAATTTAATTTTGTTAAATTTTGTTGAAAAAAGAAAAAAGTAGACGAAGAAAGCGTAAATTTTGTATAGCCAATGTGTTGATATGGAGTGATCTGATGTTTGATAAGATGGTTCAAGGAATGATTTATATGGGGTTGCCTGCGGTCGCGGGTTATCATTTGATTTGCGGCAATATATTTTTAAATACGGCTGCTGAAGATGCGGAGGGTTTTGAAAAAGCGGGAAATATCGTTCTTGCACCCGTCCAATTTATCCTCGCCGGCAAGGTGGCTATTTTAGATCAGGGTCAATACAAGATTGAGCAGCAATATGATTATCATCATCAACTTCCACTTAAAAGCACCGCTGCGATTTTCAGCCTTCCTCTTTCTCTTCCTATCGGCAGTCTTTTAAAGGGGATTGGCTATTTTTCTGAAACCACCCGATTGCGCCACGACGCCATAAAAGCAGCTTTGGAATCGAAAGAAGTCCATCCCAATGTGAACTATTATCAGTCTTTAGGCCTTTCCATTGAATCAGGCGAAACGCTCGAACCTCCTCAACATAAAAGACGGCCGGGTGAAGAAAATGCCCTTAAACTTGAAAAAGATCTCTTAAGAGACATTGCCCATCTTTTTAAAGAGAACCAAATTCCTTTTTGGGTCGATTGCGGGACTTGCTTAGGCGCTTATCGATATGGGGGAGCAATCCCTTGGGATTTAGATATTGATATCGCTATTCTTCTTCCTGATTTTGATAACGTGATGCACGCTTTGAACGGTCTTGACAAGACGAAATACCAAGTCCAAGATTGGTCCAACCGTTGCCGCCCCAAAACTTATATCCGTGTTTACATGTATGAAAATAGGAATTTTATCGATATCTATCATTTTGCTATCAATCCTGAAGAAAAGACCCTGAAATATATCCTCTCTAACGAGATCAGTTCTTTTATGGTCGACTCATGGATAGAAAGAGAAAGTAGATTTACCGTTCCTTCTTCCTACGATACAATTTTCCCCCTCAGAAAAGCCGATTTTGACGGTATTGAAGTCTACGTTCCCAATAAAACAAAAGAATATCTCCAAGAGCGTTATGGGGAAAATATCAGTCCTGTCAAACTTTACAATGAACTATCAGGGGAGTATGAAAAAGATCTAAGCCATCCCTATTGGCAGTTGCCTCATGTTTATTAAGACCTAAGTTATGAGGCTGACTTTTCTGTAAGACTGGATATTTTGGCTTTTAACTCTGCTTTTTGAAGACTCTCTGTAATGATTCCTAAAGAAACAGGGCTATTTGCTAAAAGGGGAGGTAATAATTGCAGAGGTGTGAGTCCCTGGTTGTTTTTCAAGGATGGTTTAGCTCCTTGTTTAATGAGTTCTATCATTAAATCAAATTGCCGATGAAGGGCTGCAAGATGCAAGGCTGTATTGCCGTCCATATTTTGTACGTCAAGCTTCACACTTTTTTGCAGCAAGAGATTTAGCATGACACCTGGGTGTTCCTCTTTTTTTGCAATTTGTACTGCAAGATGCAAGGAGGTGTTTCCTTGTGCATCTGTTGCATTCACATCAGCTCTGTGTGCTAGAACTAACCTGACTATTCTATTTGCTTTAGCGGCTGAAATAGAGAATGTCCTTAAAGCCCGATGTAAAGGGGACTGGTTCAAATCTTTAGCTCCTCTTTCTAAGACAAGCCGGAGCGCTTCCTCATGGCCATTGATCATCGCGTGAGTCAAGAGGGGATCAGTAAAAATAAAGGAATCAATTGGAAATCCTTTATCTAATAAAAAAGAGATGACAGAACAGCGATTAAATTGGAGCGCATAGTACATAATGCCATCAAAAAAATCTTTGTATTGATCATGAAGATTTTTGGTTTTTAGTATCTCTTCCATCATACAAATAACGACTTCTACATTTCCTTTTTCAAGAGCATAAGAAATCGCTTTATTGCAATTACCATCAGCAGCTCTATATTGTATGAGTAACTTGACTAAGGGGGCATTATTATCTCTAAGAGCAGAATATAAAGGTGTTATTTCTTTGTTTGAAAATCCTCTCGAATCAGCACCTAATCTTAATAACAATTTTGCAATAGCACAATGTTTCTCATCTTTAATTTTCACATCAGTTTGATACAGTAATTCATCAGTAAGTTCTTCTCGGATATCTTTTTCTGCTATTGGGGGGTGTTTTGAAACATGGAGAAAGAAATTCGATAGGATCGTGAGTTGATCAACCGTTGCCCGATTACGCCAAAAACCGATTGAGTGTTTTAATATTTGATAAATTTCCCTATTGGACGCATAAGACAGCTTTCTCAATAACTCAATAGTATCGGGGATGCCATCTTCCTGTTGAATATTATTCCCTAGAAGATTTTTTGGCAGATTTCTTACCAACAGACACAATTCTTTCAAGTATTTTTCACTTTCTTCTATATCTAAACTAGGGCAGCCAAATTCATGTGCTAGTTGCGACCTTCGTTCCTGTACAGCAGTTTCCCACCGTTTATCGACACAAGCCACTTTTCCAAGTGTTCCTAAAGAGGCAAGTTGTAAAATGATTGCAAGGCAATCCAGGGGAATTTCGGGGATAACTTGAGGTGCAAAAATCCGGCTATAGACCCTCATCACTTTTTGTTGATAGACTCCATTTAATGAAACACCCGTAGGAAGGATGCCTTGTGGGTCCTTAAGCTCGTGAGCTCTGGCGATTAAAAATTCCTTTGGATTTTTGCCGTCTTTGACAGAAAAAGCGTCATTGGCTGTCGGATCATACTTGAGGTCTCTATGGATGATATTTTCGATCTGCTCTAAAAGCTGCAGCCTTCCAGGTTGACGATCCGGATGCAGTTCGATTTGATAAGAACTGTTTTTTTGATCAATTTTAATATTAAAACACATTTTGCACTCATTTTTAAAATTATTATTAATATTGTAGTAATTTTTATAAATTATATCAATATAATTAAAGCTATAAATACATGTTGTTTATTTGCAATAGTTTAAAAATATATCAAATTATTTAGTTTATATTTATTAAAAATACTAGTATAATTCTGATAAACAAATTATTTAATTGGGAGATTATATGTCTTTTTTAACAGGTATGTTTAGTGATTCTTTTGGTTTAACAATAGCCTCTTCAATGCTTTCGAAAGAGATAGCAGATGCCTTAAAAGCAGAAACTCACGTGACTGCCCCAGAAGGCACTGAAGCAGAGCGCTTTAAAAAAACTTGTGAAAAGACGACCAATCAATTCATCCAACAACATTTGGAAGGGCAACCTCTTAATAATGAACTGCTTGATAGCGTTGTCATCCCTGCTAATCTAGCGTATCGTTATTTAGGCGAAATCATCCCTACTCATTTTTTTGACAGATTAGAGGGGGAAGGCATCTCTATGAAAGAAATTCGCATGCAGTTTGTTTCTGAAGACGTGGAAATTTCCTCTTTTGAGGATATCCTTTCTGAAGCTCATGCGATCAATATTAAAACAGCTGAAGAAGAAATAGCTGCAGCACAGTTGAAAGCGAAAATTGAACAAGAGAGTAAGAAGCTTTGGTTTCCACCAGAGGAAACAGTCGTCTATATTCCTAAAACATTTATCGCAGAGCTTTTAGAAGAACCTCAAGGTCCAACCTATGTTGCCGCATTACTTTCCGCAGAGTTAGAACGAGCACTGAAGACTTCCGTGCATCAGATAGATGAAGTCCCTGGAAAAGTTTTTATGGAAACTTGTGAATCTGTACTCCGCTCCTTTGGCGAAACGAATTTTGGAGATGCGAAAGAGAAAATGCACAGCTTCACTGATCTCGTGACAATTCCCTCTGGCGTTGCTCGTCAATATTTTGGCCATGTCATTCCTGAAGAAGTTTTTCAAACAGAAAACCTGTCATTGAGTGTGATTGCCCAATACCCCTTGGATACTCCACGGGATACTCCACGATCATTTGAGTCACAAGACCCAGAAATCGATGCAGTCCTTCCTTCTTTAGATTCTCATCTAGCAGAAGCGCATATGAGAGCTGAAGATGAGAGAATAGCTTACATGGAAGATAAGGTAATAAAGGCGAGATTGGATGCTGAGCAGTTTGAGAAAGAGACTAAAGCTGCTTCCCAATCTAGCTGGTTCGCTTGGCCCCTAACAACGGCAGCACAAGTTGCTACTTAATTGTACCAAAGCTTTTGTGCCAATCAAAAGTATCCTTGAGTGTTTCTGCAAGAGGGCGGGGATAGAATTCCAGCTCTCTTTTTGCTTTTAGGGAACTGATATTTCGATTACATCGCACCAAAACCTCTAAAGTTTCATTCGTATAGAGCATCGGCGTATGGGTAATAAAGCTATAGGCCTTTGCTAAAGGTATTCCCATCTTTGCCAGCCATTGGGGCGTTGTAAACTTGGGAGCAGGCTTTCCGGTGATTTCTTGGACAAGCAGCGCCAATTCTTTCACAGTCTTCCACATGCCAGAAATCACGTACCTGTCTCCCGATTTCCCTTTTTCCATGGCAGCAATCGCAGCTTTGGCAATGTCCCGGACATCGATCCAGTCAAAACCGCCATCGATCAGTGTCGGAATCTTCCGGTTATAAAGAGCAATCAGTCCTTGTCCCATCAGGGAAGGTTGAAAATCATAGGGTCCCAGAGCAGCTGTAGGGTTCAAGATGACGGCATCTAATCCTTGAGCGATGCCTTTAATCACTTCTCTTTCTGCATCCGATTTGGCCATGTCATGTAAAAAGCCTACATCGCCAACTAGCGCTCTATTTTCGTCGAGTTCTTCTTCAGGCTGTTGTTGAAGGGCATGGATAGAGCTAAAATAAACCAGTCTTTGGACGCCATTGGACAAACAACATTCCACGATATTTTTGGTGCCGGTGACATTAATAGCCCGGACGCTTCCGTCTTTATCGCCGTCAATAGAGATTTTTCCTCCGGCATGGAAGACGACATCGACACCTTGGAGAAATTTCCGAAGGCCTGCGACATCCAAAATATCGCCCCGAACTTTTTCTACGTCCAGCCGCTCCAGCGAATTTGAATTAATATGAACGAGGGCTTTAACCTTCATTCCTTTTTCAAGGAGGGCCCGACAAAGATTATTCCCAATCAGCCCTGAGGCTCCAATGACAGCTATGTTTTTTTGCATATCTAGGCTCCAGAGTGATAATGTAGTCAGACCACGAAATAAAAACAATGGTCTGGAACTTCATCAAAATTAAAATAGGGATTGATAAAGCTAAAACCAGGGCTGGGACTGGATTTTTTTCCAATCGTCACTATATTGCTCAATAGCCTGTGCCGTAAGCTCATGCGTTTCGATCAAATCTCGGAAAACATCTTCTCGGATCGTGACCGCATCGATGCCGATCTCAGCACACGATTTAATCTGCTCAACCGTTTTAGGATTGACCGCAAGAATGCGGGTGCGCATCTGAGAGGACATCATCATTTTTTTAATCGATTCCAATTGAGAGAAGGGATTGTCGCCTGATTTCATAATGCGAGAGAAATAGGGAGCGACCCACCCAGCTCCTGCCAATGCAGCCACCCAGGCTTGCGTGGGTTGGACAATGGCCGATGCCATTACGGGAATTTGTTGTTTTGATAAGATATGGAGAGCTTCTATTCCTCTTTCAGTGACCGGAACTTTCACGACGATACGAGAAGAAAAATCATAGAGAGCTTTTCCCTGAGAGATCATCGAAGGGACTAAATCTTCAAATACCTCTACTGCCACAGGTCCCGGCTGCGCTGCTAAAAGAGATGCCAAGGTGTCGCGGGGATTAGAGATCAGCATGGAGGGATTAGTTGTCACACCATGTAGAATACCACTGCGCTGAGCTTTTTCTAGGGTCGGAAGATCGGTCGTATCGAGCCAAATTTGCATCTTTCAATAATAATCTAATTAAAGCCGGATTGTCAAAAGCTCTTTCCACTGAGTCGTGAAATGGGGCGATCGATGGCCGGAAAGCGGCTTCCAGGCTGAAGTGGTTCCTTCAGCCGCAAAAAAGACAGCCTTCTTTCTTTTTTTTCGGTTGATAGCATCGACAATGTGCATCAGATCTGTCGAACGGGAATTCTGAAAAAGATCCAGCTGAGCTTCGTCTTGGGGTGTGATGTGATGGAACATAATGCCAGCTTTTCGGTAGGAGTTTCCTTCAGTATGCAGTTCGGAAAGAAGTTGATGCGCATGGCTAATGAGATGGGGAGTATAAGAAGTCGGCATCGCAAGGGCCCTAGAAGCCGACCTAGAAAAACGATCTTTCCCTATAACAAAGACGCCCATGTAAGCGGCAACGGAGTATTGAGCCCGGAGTTTTTCAGCCGCATGAGCTGTAAACGTGGCGACCGCTTCTTTAAGCTCGTCAAAAGAGCTGACCAGGTGGCCAAAAGACCGAGAGCAGACGATCCCCTTTTTGGGAGGTGCCACTTCTTCCAAAGTTAAACAAGAGGTCCCCCGCAATTCCATGACCGTCCGCAATAGAACAACGGAAAAATGTTTTTGGATCCACTCATCTTTTTGGGCGATCAATTCCCTCACAGAGTAAATCCCTAATTGATTGAGCGCGCAGGAGATTTGAGACCCGATCCCCCAAATTTCTTTCACGGGGAGTTGAGTAAAAACGGAAGCAGGATCATTGAGATAATAGACTCCGTCTTCTCGTTTTTTTGCGAGATCGCTTCCGACTTTTGCCAGGGTTTTTGTTGCGCCTATTCCGATAGAGATGGGAATGCCGGTCCAGCGGAGCACGCGGGAGCGGATTTCGGATCCTAGATCTTCACTCGGAGAAGAAAGTTCTAAAAAAGCTTCATCAATCGAGTAAATCTCCATGGGAAATCCGAAATCTTCTAAAACATTCATGACACGTTCAGACATATCGCCGTAAAGGGCAAAGTTGGAAGAAAGGACTGCCACATTATGCTTTGAAAAAATCTCCCGCTGCTGGAAAGCCGGAGCTCCCATCGGGATCTTTAAATCTTTGGCTTCTTTCGAGCGTGAGATTACACAGCCGTCATTGTTGGAAAGGATCACGACAGGACGGTCCAAAAGCTTCGGATTGAAGACCCTTTCGCAAGAGACAAAGAAGTTATTACAGTCGATTAATGCGTACTTTGTGGATGACATAAGTCACAATGCCCCAAACTTGAAAGTCCATTTCAGGAGAGATCTCCAGCGCTGGAAACGCAGGATTTTCAGCGACTAAAAAAAGCCGGTCTTTCTTTCTTAATAACCGTTTGACCGTAAACTCGCCATTAATAATAGCGACCGCGATCGATCCGCTTTCGGCCTGCAGGGCACGGTCGACAATCAAAACGTCGCCGTCGAAAATTTGAGCGTCCCTCATCGAATGTCCTTCGACCCGTACGAAAAAAGTCGATGCGGGATGAGCAACCAGGAGCTCATTCAAATCGAGTTTTTTTTCGACATGATCATCGGCTGGCGAAGGGAATCCCGCTTGCACCGGGGCTAGAAAAAATGAGAGCTTCATATCCACCTATTATGGACGTCTTTGCCGATAGAGACAATCCGAAGACTTTTTTAGAGAAACCTCTTAAAAATCTTTAGTGACACTCAGGATCACTTCATGGGATTGATACTGCTTGCCAAATTCCCCGGCATAAGCTGCGCTAAAAGAGACAGGTTTTTTCTTGCCCACTCTGGTCAGGAATTCAAAGCCCACGGATCCCAAGTTCTGTACAGAGGAGAGTGACTCAACAGAAAACGATCCGGCTCCGCCCACGACCGCTGCGGTCACAGATCCTGTGCCAAACGGTTTTTTATAGACATAGCTGATTTTTTCTTTGAGCAAGAAAACACCCCAATCGTATTCCCAATCTTCATAAAACCTCACTCCAGCTTCTGTCCGGAGCAGAGAAGAATGATGCCGTTTTTCATGCATATTAAAAGCACCAGCGCCATGTTCATGGTATCCTTGTCTCCAGCTGTTGGCCCAATCGGCTGCTGCAAACGGCTCGATACAACCCCAATTTTTATCGATATCGTAGCCGATTCCCACATGCGGATCGAGCTGCCATCCATTTGTTTTGGAAATGGCCGTCGCACTAAAACCTGGGAAGCTAATATGCCTTTGATTGTCGATCCGGTTATATATTCCCCAGAGCACAAGCTCTGTATAGAAATGAGAAAAATCAAATTCTCCATAAATAGTGGCAATCGCATAATTAGTGGAAGCCTTCCCTGCATGATGATCTTCATGGAGGTGTGTATGGGCATAACCGAGGCCGCCGCCGACAAAACCATGATCTCCGATATAGTAATCAAGAGCTCCTAAGAGGCCTTCTGTGATGAAACGAAAGGCAGGGCTTTCATGCTGTGCTTTTTGATAAGAAGCTTCACCGAAAGCTCCGACCCAAACATCAAAATTGTTATTGTTTTCAGGAGGGCAGAGAGAAGCTTTTTTCTTCATTGGAGGTTTGCATTTTGAGATAAGGGAGCCATCGGCTAGAGCTTCTGACGAAGCATCCACTAAAAGCTCAGATGGATCAGCCATCAGCATCGCGACTGTTGGTTTTTCTTTTTTCATCGATTTGAAAAACCGATGCTCATTGAAATGGGAAGACGCCATTTCACTCAATGCAAAGGTCGTTTGCTGAGCAGCATAAATGGCATCCGCATTACGAGTTGGCGAGATACTTCTGAGGGCTTTTTTGAGCTCCCCTCCTGACAAGTGAGTCAAATCAAGATAAGCCTGCGAAGTAAGGTTTGACTTATTGAGATATTTAGCGATTTTTCTGTCATTGCCTTTCAAACCTATTAAAGAAATAGTCGGAGGTGCAGGGGGTGTAGGAGCCATATTTTGAAAAAGCAATTGAATCATCGATCCTGTATCAAAGAGGCTGAATGTAAACCCGGGAGCTCCTCCCATAACAACGGGATTGAAGGCGCCTGTTTTCAGATTATAATTAAGAATATCGTAGCTGCCGCTAGCTGGATAAGTGCCAGGATCGACAACCACAAAAACATCTCCACCTAGATTTGCCGTTCCACCAACCGTAACTAAAGAGGCATCGGTTGGATTGATTTCAACAGAAGTCGTGGAGCCTGCATTTAAAGTTAAATTGTTAGTAATTGTCATAACACTGCTGGCATTTCCGCCAGCCAGAGTGGCTCCAGTATCTACAGTGACACTGGATGAAACAGTTGGAGTATTACCACTGAAAGTTCCTCCTACCACCGTTACAGGACTGGACAGAGTTCCATTCAAGAATAATGTACCCGCATTGATTGTCGTTCCGCCAGCATAAGTATGGACATTATTTCCGGTTAAAATTAATTCTCCGGCCCCATTTTTTATTAACACAGCACCTGATGCTGATCCCGGAGTATAGGAATATCCTGCAGGAAGAGAAGTAGCGCTATTATCGGCGATAGTCCCCGTTAGGGTATCTGTTTGCCCAGCACCAGGAGAAAATGTGAGAGTACTTCCTGTGAGAGCGAAAAGATCGGTCCCGACGGCTGCTCCTGAAGCACCTCCTGTCCCTGCTGTCACATGGCCCCCATTTGTCGTTAGAGGTCCGGTAACCAGTAAACTTCCTCCATTGTTAATAAAAATCATTCCGCCCATCCCAGCACCGCCGCTTCCAGAAGTTTGTACTGAGGCAGGAGTACCTCCGCCTACTCCTCCGGGAGCCACCCCCCCAGTTGTATTTCCAGCTCCACCCGCTCCAAAGCCCGATGTCCCCGCAGCTGAAGGTCTGGCGCCCCCCGCGCCTCCAAAACCACCATTGCCTGCAGTACCATACGCAGTAGGGCCAAAGCCTGCTCCGCCGCCGCCGCCGCCGAATGAACCGTTCCCTCCATTGCCACCTGTTCCACCTGCGGAAGGTGCAGTTGCACCGCCACCGCCGCCACCGCCATAAGATCCGCCGCCGCCATTTCCTGAGGCACCACCGCCACCGCCGCCTCCTGATCCAGGACCCGTAGCACCACCGCCAGCGCCACCGGTTGTTGTTCCGAAGCCACCGCCACCACCTCCGCCATAGGTACCTCCTGTTCCTCCCACTCCACCTACAGTCGATGATGCGGGTCCACCATTAGTGCCACCTGTACTTCCGCCGCCGCCGCCTCCTCCAGAATTCGCATTTCCAGGACCACCTGTACCTCCTGAGTTACCACCTGCACCTCCCGCTACAGTAGAAGTTCCAGATCCACCACCGCCACCACCGGCTAGGCCTGTAATTCCTGTTCCTGCAGCGCCTGATCCTGTGCCTCCATTACAATTGATCGCACCTCCGCCGCCGCCGCCTCCACCTGCGCCAACTCCGCTGGAACCCGCATTGCCTCCAGAACCGATTCCTCCACCTCCGCCGCCTCCGCCGCCGGCACTTCCATTCGTATTATTACCGCCGTTGCCTCCTGCCCCCACTAATCCGCCTCCGCCCCCACTTCCTACCAGAGGATCGCCCGTGCTTATAGAGTTGGCTCCATTCCCTCCCATACCGCCTCCCCCTCCGGGGCCACCACTATTGAGGGTTCCACCATTACCTCCAGTTGCCCCATTGTTAGTGAATGTCAAGTTAGATACGCTCACGGCTGCTTGATCGATGAAAAGCGCTCCACCTGCTCCCAATCCTCCTCCGGCAGGCAAGCCACCACTTCCTCCGTTTCCTCCCTTGGCCAATCCATTTTCTATGGTCATGTTTTCAAGGGTGACCGGTCCTTGCCTAACAAAAAAGGGACGGAAGGTGCTACCACCGTCCACCGTAATCTGATTTCCACTATTGCTTCCATCGATCGTCACAGTATTCGTTGCGCCTAAGTTAATAGGGGGCAAAGGAGCCGTAAGAGTAATTGTGGGGCTGGCCAAAGAGAAGACAATGTCATAGGTACCCGCATTGTTGATGTTGATCGTGTTGAGGGCGCCTCGCAAATCGAAGTTGCCTCCACTGAGTACGCCTCCGGTATTGACATTAGTATCGCCGGGAGTATTGACAGTGAGTGTCACGGCATTGACCTCATTCATTAAGAGAAAAAAAGTTGCAACTGTGAGAAAGGCTTGTTTGGATTTCATAAAAGTTCCTGGTTTATAACTTTTCTATAAACCAAATAAAATCCATTTGTAAATGGAATTAAGAGGAGAGATCAAATAAAAGAAAATGTGCATTTGCGCTTTCTAGGTGCAGCTCGCGCTCATCCGTGATGGCCGCTCCATCGCCGGCTTGAAGGGTTTGTCCGTTGCAAGTTAGGGGCCCTTCGATGACTTGAATCCATGCCGCTCTTGAAGGCGCTAGAGAGTAAGAGAGTTTTTTCCCCTGAAGGCGGGAAGCAAAAATTTTCACGTCTTGGTGAATCTTCAAAGAACCGTTTTCCCCTTTTTGAGAAACAATCAAGCAAAGGCGGTTTTTTAAATCGGAAAAATGTTTTTGCTCATAGCCCGGGGGAAGATTGTTTTGATCTGGAAAAATCCAAATCTGTAGCAAATGGACAGAATCTTGAGCAGAAGCGTTAGCTTCTCCATGACGAATGCCGGATCCGGCTGTCATCCGTTGCACATCGCCTGGTTTGATCAGCTCGGTGTTGCCAGTACTATCGGTATGTTTAAGAGTGCCCTCAACGACATAGGTGACGATCTCCATGTTAGCATGGCCATGCGTATCGAAACCTTTTCCCGGAGCTACGCGGTCTTCGTTGATCACACGCAGAGAGCTGAACTGAACATGATTAGGATCGTCATACTCTCCAAAAGAGAACGTATGATAGGTATCAAGCCATCCGAAATTAAAATGGCCCCGGTCTTTCGATTTGCGGACGATCATGATGGTTTTCTCACATTTTTATATAAAAAGCCTAGATAGAGTGAAAGGATGCAGACAGCTAAATGAAACCAGGTGTCGGCCATATTATTCGCAAAGTATCCTAAAATGTCAGCATCTCCGTAACCAAATCCGAGGATAGCCACAACCCCATAGATAATGCCAAAGATCTGAAAATAGATCTGGCAAGCCCGGAGGCTGCCATGGCTGAGCACATAAGCGATCAAGCCTGTCACTAAATGGAGACCATTCGTGAAGCTATTGACTTTGAAGACGCCTAAAAAGTAAGAGTCCATCGTCAAGCCGGGGATACAGCTCAAAAGTCCGATGAGAAATAAAACAATCCCAAAATCCCTAGCACATTTTTTATGGCTCATGATGTACTCCTGTCCATCATTTAATAAATAGTTTACTATTAACGGTTCAAGGAAAAAGATTGCGCGAAAACGGTTTTCTCGCGTATGTTGTTCGTTGCTTTATGCTTTGATTTTCTATCGGGGGGGTTTAGCTCAGTTGGTAGAGCATCTGATTTGCATTCAGAGGGTCAGGAGTTCGAGTCTCCTAACCTCCATCCCGCGGTTGTAGCTCAGTTGGTTAGAGCGCGACACTGATAATGTCGAGGTCCCAAGTTCAAATCTTGGTAACCGCATTTTTTCTCCTTGTCTAAGACAGGCTCTCACATTTCCAAATATTAATTTGCACTTTTATGCTTCCGTTCCTAGAATGCGGTTCTATGGACAATATAAAGAGAATTGGGGTTAGCGGGGGAGCGGGGCAAATTGCTTACAGCTTGCTTTTCCGGCTAGCCGCTGGAGAACTCTTCGGGCCGGATCAGCCTATTGCTTTGCATCTTTTGGAAGTTCCGGAAGCTCTTGAAAGTTTGAAAGGCGTCGTTATGGAATTGGAAGACTGCGCATTTCCTCTTCTCCAAGAAATCAAAACAGGTTCCGATCCTGCCCAAATCTTCGATGGAGTCGATACGATCTTTCTGATCGGGGCCAAACCTCGCGGTCCCGGGATGGAAAGAAAAGATCTCTTAGGCGACAACGGCAAGATCTTTATCGGCCAGGGCAAGGCGATTGGCCAAGTCGCTGCAAAAGATGCTGTTATTCTCGTTGTTGGCAACCCCTGCAACACCAATTGTCTCATTGCAGAGACACATGCAAAAAGACGGGGTTTTTTTGCTATGACGCGACTTGATCAAAACCGAGCTGTCTCGATGCTAGCGCATAAGGCCAAAGTTCCGGTGACCGCTGTGACACACATGGCAGTCTGGGGTAACCATTCATCCACACAGGTGCCCGATTTTCTTAATGCCCGGATTTTTGGAAAACCAGCTTTAGATACGATCAAAGACCGGAAATGGCTCGAAGAGGATTTCATCTCTCAAGTTCAAAAAAGGGGAGCAACAGTGATTGCTGCCCGCGGCAAATCTTCCGCAGGCTCCGCCGCACATGCGGCTTTAGAAGCAATGAAGTCGCTTTATGAACCGACTCCTCCAGGAGAATGGTTTTCCATGTCGCTGCTCTCGGATGGAAATCCTTACGGCATTCAAGAAGGATTGATTTTCTCATTTCCTTGCCGCTCTCACGGAAACGGAAAAATTGAGATTGTTAAAAATGTTCCTTGGGACGACTTCCTGAAAAAGAAGATCGCCCTGACAGAGAAAGAACTTATTGAAGAACGTGAAATGGTGAAAAACCTCCTATGACAGAAGAAGTCTTATTTCAGATTACTAAAGATCAGCTAGAAACGGGACTAAGAGGATTTCCTGTGGGATACTGCCCCACCTCAACTGTCGATCCTACAAAAGGACTCTTTTATATCGGTAGGCCTATCACCGAGCTTGCATCGTGGCGTCCTGAAGAAGTTATATATCTATTGATGTTCGGAAAGAAAGGCAGCCCTCAAGATATCGATCAATTTTTTGCCGATATGGGCAAAAGATCCAAACTGAAACCTGAAACTGTGAAAGCGATTCAAAGACTTCCTCGGGAAGGCCATCCCATGAAGCTTTTTTCTGCCGCGCTTTTGATAGCGGGGATGTTAGAGATCACGGGGGATTATCGAGAAGATTGTCTCAATTTAATTGCCAAAGCGCCGCATCTCGTTGCTCTTGTCATTAACCATCATGCCGGATGGAGCGAAACTCCGGAACCGCATCAGGAATTGGGATACATGGAAAATTTTGCCGCAATGGTGCGAGTGCCGCATGCCGATCGTAAAAAATTGACCGAGGCTTTCCGGCTTTTCAATATCGTTCATTACGATCATGGCGGAGGAAACTTATCGACATTTGTCGGTAAAGCTGTGGCTTCTGGTTTAGAAGATATGTATGGATCGATGGCAGCGGCGATGTGCGCTTTAGAGGGCCCTCGCCATGGAAGAGCTAATCAAGATTGTTTAGAGTTCCTGCGTGAGGTCGTCGAAGAAGTCGGTGAAAATGCCACCGCTGCTCAGGTTGAAAAATTGATCCGCGACAGGCTCGCAGCCAATAAATTGGTGTTTGGTTTTGGCCACGCTGTTTTACGGGTCGAAGATCCCCGCGCTCAAGTCGTCTATGACTATTTAAAACAACATTACCCTTCCCATCCGCTTGTCAAAATCGCTCTTCTATTAAGAAGCGAAGGGACCAAAGTTCTTTTAGAAAATCCTAAAATCTCCGATCCTCACCCGAATATCGATGCAATCTCCGGCACATTGCTGGTTGTTGCCGGTTTTGATTATCCTGAATATTTTACTGTACTCTTTGGTCTTTCAAGAATTGTCGGCATCGCCCGTCAAATTGTCTACGAGAGAATGGAGGCCCGTGGAGGAAAGGGAACCCCTATTGTCCGTCCAAAATATCTTTACAACGGTCCTAAAGTTTGATTTCAAAGGTCTGATTTGAGAAAATACCCCTCATGTTGCAAGACGCTGAGGCTAGTTTCAATCGGGCATTAAAATATTCTTATACCCGAAAAAAGTTCTTTTTACTTTTTCCTGCACTCGTTGTGTGCGGTCTTCTCATTGTTCTGTCCCATACTTTTTGGTTGGCAGCCAATCCATGGGTGCGCGCAAGTTTGACTTTTGTACCGGCGTTTTTATGCAATGGGATCCTCATGATAGTAGGGGTGCCCTTGATCCGTCTCTATCACGATGAAATCAAAGAAAAAAAACTCTCCGTCAATAATACCTTGCGGCAATCTTGGAAGCTCATGGGCGGCATCGCTTCGTTGATAGTTCCGATTATGACCGCTTATTTAGTGCTATGGTTTATTTTGGGGATTTTTTATCTGCTGAAACACATTCCAAGTGTAGGAGAGACATTAGGCATCGTTTTATCTTTTGGTCCTTTCCTGCTTATTTTAGGTTCTTTCTTTATCAGTATTGTCAATCTACTTCTCCTATTTTTCATGCCTCCTGTGGTCGCTTTAAAATCTACCGTGCGTTGGGAGCTCGCTGAAGAAGTCCTTCTGAAAATTTGCGAGCAGCCTTACGTCCATTTGAAGTTGCTAGTTTTAGGGCTTCTTCCCTTGATCATCACAGTGGGATTTTTAGTCTTTGCGGCGACACTGACCGGAATGGCCCTCTTTGTCATGGAGCGTACTTGGGCGATAACGCTTCAGTGGTTTATTATCATGATCCCATTTGCCGCGCTTCTGACTCCCGCTATGCTTTTCTTTTTTAACTTTGCAGCTGAAAGTTTTGTCTTGCTCCAGCGAAGAGCGAAAAAATGACCATCGCCATCATCGGCGCGGGCTTTGCAGGTCTTGCCGCCGCCTATTATTTATCTGAAAATTTCCAAGTCACACTTTTTGATCTCAAGGGAATCGGAGGAGGAGCTTCCGGGATTTCCTCTGGGCTTTTGCATCCCTATCCCGGAGAAAAAGGACGACGAAGCTGGCATGCTGAAGAGGGGCTCAAAGCGACACGTGAGCTGCTGAAAGTAGCCGAGGAAGAACTAGGTCGACCTGTTGCTAATTACGAAGGAATTCTGAAAATAGGGCAGTGTCTAGATCCTGGAGAGGATGTCGAAGTCTTAAGTTCCGACCATTTTTTGATTAAATCTGGAATCACAGTTTTTCCCGAGCTTTATCTTAAAGGCCTCTGGCAAGCTTGCCAAAAGAGAGGAGTGAAGCTGGTCCTTCAAAAGATCGATGCTCTCCAAGACCTAACAGAGTTTGACCAGGTCATCATAGCGGCAGGCGCTGGGATCCGGAACTTCCCTGAATGCGACCATTTAAAGATCAATTTCGTCAAAGGACAAGTGCTTACCTGCACCCTTGAGAAACCTTTAGAAAGAAGCGTCTCTGCCAAGCGGTATTTTGCTTTAACGCCCTCTGAAAAGATTTGCCATCTTGGAGCCACTTACGAAAGAGATTTTACCAATGATTTGCCCTGCCGAGAAACAGCTATCGTTCTTTTGCAGCCCGAAACGGAAGTGCTCGATTGCCGTGCGGGTATCCGCGTCACCAACCCTGCGCACTATTTTCCTATCCTGCAGCAGATCAGTGCCAAAATCCGGGCCATTACAGCGTTGGGTTCACGAGGTCTGCTTTATCATGCTTATATGGGTAAACAAATAGCTTTGGAGTTGAACACTCAAAAGAATTTGGTATAATTTTTCATTTTTTATGAAACCAAAACGGATTGTCATTATTGGACTGCCAGGAAGCGGCAAGTCGACGTTTGCCGCTAAACTGGGGCAGATTCTAAAAATCCCTGTCCACCATTTGGACAGACATATGTTTGTCGCCAATGGAAAAAAAAGAGACCGAGAGGAATTTGTTGCGATCCAAAAAGCCCTAATAGAGGAAGAATCGTGGATCATTGAAGGGTGTTCTATTTCGACTTTGGAAATGAGATTTGCACGGGCCGATACCCTCATCTATTTTCATCTTCCGCGTTTTGTCTGCATATGGAGGATCTTAAAAAGGTTTTTTACCCCTGATGAATCACTCTGCGATACAGGATGTGCAAAGGTCATCAATGGAAAAATATTAAAATATATCTGGAACTTCGATAAGGAAAAACGAGAAGGAATCGAGGCACTTAGAAAAAAATACCCGCGAGTTGACTTCATCTTATTTGAAAGCTCCCAAGATGCTGCGAAGTATCTAAAAAAATCTTTTCCACTTTAATTAGGTGATTTTGCATAGTTCGAATGATGAAAGATTATCCTTTAAAAGGCAGACTTGTCCCTAGAATTGCTGATTCGTCTATACTTTTTGTAAAACCATTGATTAGAGACCAGAAAAAAATCTCTCTTAAAGGCAGGGTTCATGCGCTGCCCAAGACGACCTTTTGGCATCGGTTAGGGAGCTGGCTTTTTGTAGAAGAGGAAAAATCAGCCGGATGAAAAACTCATTTCTTTTTTTAGGCACGGGGGCTTCCATGGGAACGCCGGTCGTGACCTGCAAATGTGCGATATGCACTTCAAACGATCCCTTAAACCATCGGCTTAGGCCTGCCGGTCTTTTAAAATTGGGTGAGCAGCGGTTTCTCATCGATACAGGACCCGATTTTCGACAGCAGGCCTTGAGATGCGGCCTCGATCGACTCGATGGAGTTTTGATCACCCATACCCATTTCGATCATATTGCGGGTATTGACGATCTGCGGGTCTATTATTTTTTACTGCACCAAACTCTTCCTTGCCTTCTCTCTCAAGATTCGTATGAAGACATCAAAAAAACCCATGGTTATTTTTTTAAAAAATCGACTGATGACGTTATGGGAGGAACGAGATTTCAATTTCAGATAATTCAAAATGATTTTGGAACAGAGAACTTTTGTGGTCATAATTGGCAAATTCTCACCTTTGAGCAAGGAGGTATGAAGGTCACCGGCTTCCGGCTGGGCTCTTTTGCCTATGTCATGGACCTCAAGAACTTTTCATCGGAAATTTACGAGGCGCTGAAAGGAGTTGAAGTCTTGGTCATGAGCGCGCTAAGATATAAACCATCACCGGCTCATTTGAGTATGGACGAGGCCCTTGTGTTTGCAGCCCGCGTAGGCGCTAAGCAAACCTGGTTTTCCCATATTGCCCATGACCTCGATCACGAAACTACAAATCAGCAGCTTCCTGCCGGTGTAAAGCTTGCCTACGACGGTCTGGAGATCCCCATTCATGTTGAATGAGAATAGTTTTAAAAACGCCAAAACAGCCCTCCTTCTGGGCGCCTATACGTCGACGAAGGACAAACCTGTCTGCGAAGTTAATTTAACAGAATTAGAGCGGCTCTGCGATACTTATGGCTTGCAAACAGTCGCTAAAGTCGCTTCCCCGATCAAAAAAATCGATGCAGGGACCTTTCTTGGGAGCGGCAAGCTCGATGAAATGCTCAAAATGTCGGATGAGTTGGGAGCTGACATTGTCATCTTCGATGATGAGATCACCCCGAACCAACAGCGCAATCTTGAGAAATTTTTCCAACGTCCTGTCATCGATAGAACAGAGTTAATCATCGAGGTCTTTGCTCAGAGAGCTCAAACCCGCGAAGCTCGGCTGCAAGTTGAATTGGCTAAGGTTAAATATCAGCTTCCACGGCTCAAAAGATTATGGACCCACCTTTCACGCCAAGCCGGGAGCAGCGGTGGAGGAGGAAGCGGCGGCGCCTATTTACGCGGAGAAGGGGAGACCCAGATCGAGCTCGATCGTCGGATGCTCAAGCAGCGGATCATCCAGCTCCAAAAAGAGATCATTGTCGTTGAAAAACAACGGGAGACCCAGCGGCGTCAAAGATTGAGAACCGGCATCCCGACCTTTGCAATCGTCGGCTATACCAACGCCGGAAAATCAACTCTTTTAAACGCGATGACAAAAGCCGATGTCTTTGTCGAAGATAAACTTTTTGCCACTCTTGATACTACAACAAGAAAATTCGTCCTGCCCAACCGTCAAGAGATTCTCTTGGTCGACACCGTGGGATTTATTCGAAAAATCCCCCACACTCTCGTCGCTGCTTTCAAAAGCACGCTTGAAGAGGCTGTGCATACCGATATTTTGCTTCATTTAGTTGATGTCAGCAATCCACAGGCCGAACTCCAGGCCGAAGCGACGATGCACGTCTTGAAAGAACTTAAAGCTAATGAGCGGCCGATCATCACTGTGCTCAATAAAATCGATGCCTGCCAAGATCCTGGTATTTTACATCGTTTTCGTTTCAAATATCCTAAGACTGTCCAGATCTCTGCATTGACAGGACAAGGATTTGATCATTTGATGGAATTGATGATCACCGAGATCGGATCGTTGCGTAAAACCTACCGTCTACGCATTCCTCAAAGCCACTACTCTTTAGTCAGCGAATTGATGCGGGAAGGAAAAGTTCTCCAATGCGACTATGAAGATAACGATATTTTGCTCCATGTAGAAGTTCCCGGACGTTTTGAGTCCAAGGTAAAACCGTTTATTTATGAATTTGCGTAAGCTTCCCGCACAAGAGCGGCCGCGCGAGCGGCTTGTCCATCTCGGCCCTGAGGCCCTTTCTCTGGCCGAGCTTCTAGCGATTTTACTCACTACTGGGACGAAAGACAAATCAGTGCTAGAGCTAGCCCATGAAATGGTCGTCCGCTTTGGATCGCTGCAGCATCTTTTAGAAGCTTCCATCGAAGAATTGATGGAGGTGAAAGGAATCGGCCCTGCCAAAGCGATCCAGCTGAAAGCCGCTTTTGGGATTGCTTTAAAGACATCTCAGAAGAGTTTTGCCCTCAAAGATCCGATCCATGCCCGCGAAGCTTACGAACTTGTCCGGCACGATCTAGCCGACCAAAAACAAGAGATGCTGATGGTCGTTCTCAAAGATGTGAAAGGAAGATTGATTGGATTAGAGAAAGTCTCTGTTGGCACTCTTTCGGATGTCTTAGTCCATCCCCGCGAAATATTTTTTCCTGCTGTCAGACATAAAGCCAGCAGTTTGATTTTGGCTCATAACCATCCGAGTGGAGATCCAACGCCGTCTTCTGCAGATTTAGAGCTGACAAAGCACCTAATTCGATCGAGCCGGATCATGGGGATCCATCTCGATGATCACCTGATCATCGGATCGAGCTCGTTTGTTTCTCTACGTGAATCGGGGTACCTGGGACACATGGGTTGAGTCCTTTTTCAAAGAGGCCCATCACACCTGTAGTGAACATCTGAACAGCAATCAATGAAATCACCATCCCTCCCAGCCTTTCACAGGCGATCAATCCTTTCTGACCTAAGAATAGCTTAATATTGGAAGAAGCTAAGAGGATCAGCGATGAACAGAGCCAGGCAAGACCAATGGGGAGCAGCATCCAAGCGGTATTGTGGACCTGCTGAGAATAAATCATCACCGCGGTGATCGCTCCCGGACCTGCAACAGCAGGAATGGCAAGAGGAAAGACGAAGGGCTCTCGATTAGGGACTTTAAGATGGTTCTTCTTTGGGAATATCATGCTCAAAGCAATCAAGAAAAGTAGAGTTCCTCCTGCAATGCCGACCACGCAATGATCGATTCCTAAGACGCTGAGGATCTCGTTGCCGAAGAAGTTGAAGCAGACTAAAATGAGAAGGGCAATCAACATCTCGCGGATAATGATCCGGCGCTGCCTCTTGACGGTATAACTACTGAGAATGCCGACAAAGAAGGGAACATTTCCCAAGGAGTTCAGAACAAAAAAGAGAGAAGTTGTGACACTGATAATAGACATAAACTTAATCTCTGCATAAATCCCACTCCATATTTTGTCTATTATTAAATAGAATTAAATTGTTCCTGTAAGTAGATTGTCTGATTTATCCGGAGGTAAAAAAGGTGATATTGGGATATATAGTTAGTGACACCACTACCATTACAGCAGGAACTTTAGGAGCTTTAGCCATAGGAGCGATTTCTAAAAGCTGGAAGATGCCTTGGAAAGAGGTCGTTGTTTTCAATATCTCTAAAACATTGATCACAGTGTGTTATTACGATTGTTTAGTTCATTTTGATATGAAAGCGACTTCGGAAAATCAAGCACTTATGTCTCTGTCCTCTGTTATTTTACTATCTTGCATAGGAGGAAATTATTTTAATCGTTACTGGTTCGGCCGTCCCGTTAAAAAAACCGTCATGCTGAGTTCCTGGGCAGGATCAATCGTGTCAATTTCTCTGATCCGCTTTGTTTATGAAAAATATTGCAAAGCGCCTCAAGCGTAAAAAGGAGAGTTTATGAGTTTAGGTCTAGTCAATGTCGCAGCATCGTTATGTGCAAGGGGATTGGTCTCTCGTTTTTATAGACTACCACTTACCAATGCAGCGGTTTACAACATGGTGGATATCGCCACTATCGCGGTAACGAATTATGTTTTACACGCGCTTTTTCAGAGATTTTATCACTCCCTTCCAAAGACTCGGCCTTATCAAAGTATTAGCCGCCATTTTTATTCCGATACCTTCTCGCTCGCAGTTTCACGGATAGGAGGCATCACTCTCGGGATTTTAGCGACCCGCTGGATGGGTTGTCCGGTTCGTACTCGCGAGGCAGTGACGATCAGCTTGGCTGCTTTTGGGTGCATGATGGTTGCTACAGGTGATTTAAAATATTATAAATGGCTGTAAGATTAATTTTAAATTTTAGGAAAGGAAATATGGATATCTTAGGTACTGCGGTGACTCTGGGTTTTGTGGCAAGTGTTGGAGTTTTAGCAACGAAATCTTATGGCGCTACCTGGAAACAGAGTGTTTCTTATGTTTTAGGAGATCTTTTGATCTTAGCACCTGTCTCTACTCTGTTCTTGCGTACTAAGAATTCTTATCAATTGGTAGGTCTCATTTTGACAACTCGAATCGTTTCTTGCTTATCAGGAGTTTTAGCGACTCAATTATTGTCGGAGAAAAGGATGCATTGGCGTCATGCTATTGCAGCCCAGGCAATCTTTTATTCGATAATGCAGTATATAGTTGTATTACAGAGGGATCCTATGAATTTCAAAGCATGTAAAGTTTAATTTTATTGCCTCTAAGAGTCGAAGGTTGATTTCCGTCGAGGAGTCGGGCATAATTTCTTGCCATGCAAGAAAAAAAATTTAAAATTTCTACCCTGGGTTGTCGCACAAACCAGTACGAATCGGAAGCCTATGCCACCCAACTCCGCACTCTCGGTTACCGAGAAGCAGGGGAAGGGGAAGAGGCCGATATCTGCATCGTCAATACTTGCACAGTCACCGAATCTGCCGATAGCAGCAGCAGGCATCAGATCCGTCATCTTCACCGACAAAATCCCGGCGCTTCCCTTGTTGTGACAGGATGTCTTGCTGAACGACTCCCCGACGAGATCAAAGCGATCTCAGGCGTGACCCATCTGGTTCGTAATAAAGATAAAGAAAATCTTCTGGCCTCTGTTTTCCCTGAAGAAGAACTGCCTGAATTTAAAATCGACCAATTTTCCGCCCATACCCGCGCGTTTATCAAAGTGCAGGACGGCTGCGACTCTTATTGCACTTATTGTATTATCCCCTATGTCCGGGGAAAGTCACGGTCGAAGCCTTTGGAAGAGATTTTGGAAGAAATCCGAGGGCTGATTAAAAACGGCTATCAAGAAGTTGTTCTGACCGGGATCAATATTGGCGATTATGTTGGAGTTAACGGAGAACGTCTAGCCGATCTGGTCCGAGCCGTCGATCAAATAGAGGGTTTAGAAAGAATCCGCATCTCTTCGATTGATCCCGATGAAGTCGATGACAATTTAATGGATGCTGTTTTGAACGGGAAAAAAACATGCCATTCTTTCCATATCGTCCTGCAATCGGGCTCCAATGTGATCTTGAAGCGGATGAACCGGAAATATACCAAGCAAATTTTTCTCGAAACGATCCAGAAGCTCAAGAAAGCCGCGCCTCATTTTACGTTTACGACCGATGTGATTGTGGGATTTCCCGGAGAGACGGATGCCGATTTTGAAGAGACCTTGGAAATCATGCGAGAGGTCAAGTTTGCCAAAGTCCATATGTTCCCTTATAGTTCTCGTGAAAGAACAAGGGCAGCGCTTTATCCTAACCAGGTTCCTCCTGTGGTGATTAATGAGAGGAAGCAGATAGTTCTTAGAGAATCGGAAAAACAAGCTTTTGAACTGCGTCAAAGCTATATCGGGAAAAAAATGAAAGTCCTTATTGAAGATGAAGAAAAACGGTTTGGCCATACCGACAATTTTCTTCCGGTCATTTGCACCTCTCCCGTGAAACGAAATACCATTGTGGAAGTTGAGTGCCTCAATAATGCGCCGGAAGGCTTGATCGGGAGTCTCATTTGAAAATCACCATTGCGGAAAGATTAAAGCCGTTTTCTCATTTGCCAGGTTCTTCCTGCGTTATTCCTTGGAGCTGCTGGAAAGTCCAGGCGTTTCCCGCTTTGCTCATCTTCGAAAATCTGATCACCTTTAAAAAACAAGAGTATCGTTTAGATTGGAAAGGGCCCGTCTTGGATTTTACTTTGGAGCTAGATCTTGAGAAAGCGGTCGTATGGGTTTATGGACGTACAGCAGAGGGGTATAGACGGATCTGCATTGAAATGACAAATGAAGGGATTTCGATCGATAAAAAACTGATTTTTCCTGCGTCTAAAGTTATGCCCCATCCTTTAGAAAAACTTTCCTTAGGAATGAGTAAAGCGCTGGATTGGGAGTTCGTCCATCGACGGCATGATATGGCTGAGATTCTTCCTGTCTGGTTCCGGCTAGGACAGATGGTGGATCAAAGCGCCGTGGAAAAAGTGGGGACGGCCGCCCTTTTGCAGCCTTGCGAAAAGATGGAGGTTATAAGCCTCTATCGCAAACTTTTTTTAGCAGGGTTTGATGGCATCTTATGTCCTCGTCTTGCTGATACCGACCACCAAGGGATTGTTCCTGAAGGGTTTTATTCTGAATCGCCCCTCGTCCTTTTGAGTGAGGGGGCCCGGTATATCCGCTCTTTATTTTTCCAAGAGACTGCAGATGGCTGGAGCTTTTTTCCTTGCCTTTCTCCTGAGTTTCATGCCGGCCGTTTTCTACAACTGGCCACAAAGACCGGAGACAAGATCGATTTTGAATGGTCTAAAAAACTTTTACAAAAAGTTGTCATTCATTCTACCCTGGAACACGAAATTTTAATTTCCCTTCCAAAACCTCTCAAATCGTGCCGTTTACGGACCTCTTTAAAACAAAAAGGGATCCGGCATTCAATGGAAAAATCTTTAACTTTAGCCCCTCACCAAACACTTTTTCTAGACCGTTTTGAAAAGTAATAATCATCCACAATTTTAGTACGTCCCTTTTCGTTTATATATTGGGTTGCCGGCGTCGGCAAGGTAACGACAATTAATATATTCATCATATAGTTTTTCTAGACCGTTTTGAGAAATAGCCATCCTCCAGGTATAATAGCTGGACTATGACGGTACCGACGGTTTCTGAGCAAACTACCCGCAAGACCAAATGGGCTTTATTTCTTACTGGCCTACTCAATGAACCGCTCATTGGTCTGATTGCGATTTTGCCCTTCATTCTGCGTAAAGATCTTCATGCCAGCGCGTTTCAAATTTCTATTTTTAATATGCTGAAACCGGCAGTGGCCCTTCTCTCTTTTTATTGGGGGGCCATGTTATGGAGGAATAAAAATAAGCTCCGGTCGAATTGGATCATGTCGAAGGTCTTGGCCAGCCTCCCTTTTCTGATCTTTCCGTTTGTTCAAAATATTTGGTTTTTCATCATCGGGACCGCTTTGTTTTATTTCTTTCAGCGGGGCGGCATGCCGGCCCAAATGGAAGTTTTAAAACAAAATGTTCCCTCTGGTCAGCGTGAAAACTTCTTTTCCTGGAGCTCGGCCTTTAACTTTTTAGGGGGCGTTTTGATTGGAGGCTCCTTAAGTCTTTCCATCAATGACCATGACTGGAAAATGCTTTTTTTAATGAGCGCTGCGATCGGTTTTCTGGCCGTCATCCTCCAGGCAAGAGTGCCTATCGATCCTTCTAAAATTAAAGAAGAACCATCTAAAAAAAATCCTCTGATCACTCCGTGGAAAGATAGCTGGAACCTCCTGAGGCAAAGGCCCGATTTCGCCCGTTTTCAGATGGGGTTCATGATGGGAGGCATCGGATTGATGCTTACCATGCCTGCCATGGTGCTTTATGCAGCCGATGATCTTGCCATTAGCCATATCGATATGACGATGAGCCGCTTTGTCTGGATGGGTTTAGGATTTGTGGTCGCTACTCCTTTCTGGCGCAAAAAAATCGCTTTGCAAGGCATCTATCGTTTGACAGCCATCGTTTGCGTTTTTTTTGTTATTTCAATCTTTTGCTGGATGATGGCAGGCTGGGGTCTGGCGTGGTTTTTTATCGCCTTTTTCTTCTATGGAGTTTCTCAAGCGGGCAGCTATTTGATCTGGCATTTATCGGGACCGCTTTTTGCCGGCAGCGGCGATAGCAGTCTCTTTTCGACTGTAAATATTTTGACAGTCGGCCTCCGAGGGCTTATAGTGCCCTTTATGGCAAGTCTTCTGTGCGATTGGATTGGACCCCTGCCCGTTCTTGCGATGGGCCTGATGTGGTGTTTAGCGGGTGCGGTCTACCTTTTTGCACAAAAGCAAGAGATAACACATGCTGCAAACACGGCTATTTGATTTACACAATCCCCATGCTGTTTTAGGACTGCACAAAAATGTCATCCGACTTTGGCGTCCGGGCGCATCGTCCTGCCATATTGAAGTCAGTGGCAAGATCATTGAGGCAAAGAGGATCGACCCTGCGGGGTTATTTGAAGCGGTCGCTGCCGCAAAAACCCAACCTCTTGATTATAAAATTTATCACTCCAGCGGCAAACTCTTTCATGATCCGTATGCTTTTTTACCCACCTTTGGAGAAATCGACGCCCATTTATTTAATAAGGGGACGCATTATAAGATCTTCAACGTCCTGGGTGGCAGGCTTGTTTATCATCAAGGGATTGCAGGAGCAAAATTTGCGGTCTGGGCTCCCAATGCCAGTGCCGTTTCTCTAGTCGGAGATTTTAATCACTGGGATGGACGCGCTCATCCGATGAGATCGATGGGGGCTTCAGGAGTGTGGGAGCTTTTTGTTCCCGGTCTAACGCAAGGCGACCATTATAAGTTTGAAATCCAGACCCAAGAGGGATCGAGACTGCTCAAATCGGATCCTTATGCCTACTCTAGCGAAGTCCGCCCTAAAACAGCCTCCCGTCTGTTTGATATCGACCATTTTGCCTGGACCGATGATGCCTGGATGCAAAAAAGAGGAGGGTTAAACCGTCCTCTTAATATCTACGAAGTCCATCTAGGCTCTTGGAAAAAAGATCTTGGCTATCGTGAGCTTGCCCATGAACTTGCCTCTTATTGTAAAAACATGGGCTTTACCCACCTTGAACTAATGCCGATTTGCGAACATCCTTTGGATGAATCGTGGGGCTATCAAGTCAGTGGATATTATTCTGTGACAAGCCGCTTTGGATCGCCCGCTGATTTCCAATATTTCGTGAATCATCTCCATCAAGAAGGGATCGGCGTCATCATAGACTGGGTCGCCGCTCACTTTCCGTCGGATGATTTTTCACTCGCCCGCTTTGACGGGACAGCCCTTTACGAGCACGAAGATCCACGCAAAGGGTATCATCCCCATTGGAACACCTATATCTTTAATTACGGCAGGCATGAAGTTTCGAATTTTTTACTGGCCAATGCGATTTTTTGGCTCGAAAAAATGCATGTCGATGGACTGCGCGTCGATGCAGTCGCCTCCATGCTCTATCTAGATTATGGGAGAGCTCCTGGAGAGTGGATTCCCAATGATCAGGGAGGAAAAGAAAACTTAGAGGCCATTGAATTTATTAAGCATATGAATTCGATTGTGCATCATCTCTATCCCCATGCTTTGATGTGCGCTGAAGAATCAACTTCATTCACTGGAGTTTCCCATCCGCTGGAGTGGCATGGTCTGGGCTTCGATTTGAAATGGAACATGGGATGGATGAATGATAGCCTCCGGTATTTCCATCGAGATCCTTTCTTCCGCAAGTACCATCAAAATGATCTGACATTTGGTCTCATCTATGCTTTTTCCGAACGGTTCATTTTAGTTTTTTCCCATGACGAAGTCGTGCATGGAAAATCCAGCCTGATTTCTAAAATGCCCGGCGATGATTGGCAAAAATTCGCTAGTGTCCGGCTTTTCTATAGCTATATGCTGTGCCATCCAGGAAAAAAACTTCTTTTTATGGGGACAGAATTAGGCCAGTGGCACGAATGGAACTGCAAGGGCGAGATTGCTTGGAATCTTCTGCAATACGACCGGCATCAGCAGCTCCAAGATGCCTTTCGAGGCTTAAACCATTTCTATCAAGACCATCCGGCCCTTTGGGAAAAAGATTTTGAAAGCAGCGGTTTTGAGTGGATCGATTTCCACGACGAGCAGAATTCTGTGATCAGCTACCTCCGAAAAGGAGTCCAGCAAACTCTTGTCTGCATCCACAATTTTACTCCCAATTATTTCTCCAGTTATTTCATCCGTGTTTCCCATGTGAAGTCGATCCGGGAAGTGATGAATACCGATAGAGAAGAATTTGGCGGATCGGGCAAAATTAACAAAACCACTGAACCAACGCAGGATGGGTTTAATATCCAGCTTGCCCCTCTTGCAACGATGATTTTCGAGGTTTCTTTCCATGCCAAAAAATGAGTATATCAAGCTTGTCGAAGAGATTCGAAAGCATGACCGGCTTTACTATGTCGAAAATAAGCCTGTCATCTCCGACTACGAATACGATCTTTTGTTGAAAAAGCTCGAGAAAATGGAAGCTGAAAACCCTGAGTGGGTGACAGAGACATCTCCAACCCAGCGTGTCAAAGATCCACTTACAAAAGGGTTTAAGCAAGCGCCCCATGCTGTCCCCATGCTCTCTTTGGACAATACTTATAGCGAAGAAGAACTGGCAGACTTTATCAAGCGGGTTCACAAACTTTTAGAAAAATCTCATGTTCCACTTTGCGCCGAATTAAAAATGGACGGTGTTGCTGTCTCCCTCCGGTATGAAAAAGGGATCTATACTCGAGCGCTCACGCGCGGCGATGGGAAAAAAGGGGATGACATCACCTCCAACATGCGCACGATCCACTCAGTTCCCCTCGAATTGACAGGCCCCCATATTCCGGATGTTTTAGAGATACGGGGAGAAGTCTACATGCCGCATAAAGCCTTTCAAGCCCAGAACAAACGGAAAGAAGAAGAGGGAGAAGAACTTTGGGCCAATCCCCGCAACGCTGCCGCCGGTTCCTTAAAACTTCTCGATCCCCAGGAGGTTTCTCACCGAGGGCTTGCTGCGGTTTTTTATGGCCTGGCTGAAAGCGATCATCCCTTGATTGGGAACCAATATGAGGTGCATGAATATCTCAAAAAGCTCGGGCTGCCCGTCTTTAATGCGGACCATCGAACGGTCTGTGAATCGATCGATGAGATCATGAAATTTGCTCACAAGATTGAAAAAAAAAGAGACGACCTTCCGTTTGATATCGATGGGATTGTCATCAAAGTCGATCACATTAAATATTGGTCTTTGCTAGGAACAACCGGCAAAAGTCCTCGCTGGGCTGTTGCTTATAAATTTGCTCCTGAGCAGGCTACCACCCATATCCGTGAAATCACGGTCCAGGTGGGACGCACAGGTGTTTTAACTCCGGTGGCTGAGCTTGAGCCTGTCTTTTTAGCGGGCAGTACGATTTCCCGCGCAACCTTGCATAATGAAGAGGAAGTCGCACGTAAAGACATCCGGGAAGGCGACTGGGCTGTTATTGCTAAAGGCGGCGATGTCATCCCGCAAGTTCTTGAAGTCGATCTCAAAAGACGTCCCTCCCATTCTAAGCCGTGGAAAATGCCAAACCATTGTCCTATCTGTGGGACACATGTGGTCAGAACAGAAGTTGAAGTGGCCGTCCGCTGTCCCAATTCCAAGGGCTGTGAAGAGCAGATCATCCGCCGCATCGCTTATTTCGCCAGCAAAGATGCCATGGATATTGATCATATGGGTGAAAGAGTCGTCGAGCAGCTCGTGAAGAAAAAACTCATCAAACATGTCTCCGACATTTATAAACTTAGCGCCCAAGATTTGGCAGAGCTAGAAGGTTTTAAAGAAAAATCGATCCACAATCTGCTCACGAGTATAGAAAAGTCACGACATGTCTCTTTGGCCCGTTTTCTCTTAGCCTTAAGCATCCGGTATGTCGGAGAAGAGACCGCTGAAATTTTAGCTCAAGAAACAGGTTCGGTCCACAAACTTTCAGAGATGACACAGGAAGAGCTTTTGAAGATCGATGGAGTCGGAGAGAAGATGGCCGAAGCGATTGAAGCCTATTTCAAAGATCCTGCTAATCTCAAAGAAATTGAGCAACTTTTAGAAAATGGTGTTAAACCCCAAGCCTCAAAAAAAGTGATCCGCACCGATCATGCTTTTTCAGGTAAGATCTTCGTCCTCACAGGGGCCCTTCAAAACTTTACGCGGGATCAGGCCGAAGCCCATATCAAAGAGCGTGGAGGGAAAGTCACCGGCTCCGTCAGCAAAAAAACAGACTTTGTCCTCGTCGGCGAAGATGCCGGATCTAAATTGGATAAAGCTAAAGAGTTGCACATCAAAATCTTGTCTGAAAATCAATTTAAAGAAATGCTTTAATTTATTAATAAATTACATATAAGTAATAATGTTTAAAACTTATTAATAAATTGAGATGATATGGCTGCTTTAATATCTGTCCCATCGGCAACTAATCTGACACAGATTAACTTAGGGACGCTAGGAACTTTTCCTCTCGAACTCATTTTCACTTTTTTAAAATACCTGCCCGTCGCCGATGTAGCATCCCTTTTCTTAATCCGACGATCCTTAGCTGTACTTTCTGAGAATACCTCTCTCTGGAATTTATTATTTCAACGAGACTTCCCCGAGCAAAATCCAAACCTTACTCATCCTAAAAAACAGTACCGTCTCTGTTCTAATATTAAAAATGGAAGATATACAGTCGAAAAGAAAGATTTTTTACCTTTTGAAAGACCGCTTCTGATGGATCGCTCTCTTATGTATCGTGCTCATGCGGATTTCAGTGGAAAATATCTTTCTCTTCAAAGTCCAAAGGGTCTTTTTTTTTGTATAGATTTTCCTGAAAATGCGACTGTACTCCGTTGGAATGGAACGCAGCTGGGTTGTGCGGGTTGTGATCAGGAGGGATACGTTTTAGTATTAATAAAGCTTGATGGTAAGAGCCAGTTGCAACAAGTCCTACGAGGTGAGGAGATTGTCAATTTTTCATGGCAAAACAAACAATTAGTGACCCTGTCCTCTGGAAAGCTCAATGAGAATCATCATTATGATATGATTGCTAGAATCTGGGACCAAAATAATAAAGGAAAATGGCAAGAAAAAATAAAGGGTCATATTGCCTCTTATCTTCGAAGGATGCCTGCCAATGAGGAAGGGGGGAGAGAAGAAGTCGATTCCATTAGTGATTTTGCTTGGAATGGACATTACCTGGCGATAACTTCTGGAAGTCCAGCAAATCTAGATCTTACTATCTTGGGAAGAACTAAAAATAGATTCCAAACTCATGCAACTTTAAATTGCCAGGCTTCGCTCATTCGATGGAATGGAGATCTGCTTATTACAGATGACAATGCTGAAGCCAGCGGAGGAACTGTTAAAGTTTGGGATAGCCGTCGTAACTTTGAATGTGTTCAAACGCTTGCTTGTCCTGAATATGGAAATGATTATAAAAAAATCAGCGATCTGATGATTCGCGGCAACCAGCTTTTTACATCGGTCGAAATTCACTGTGTTGCAAACCCATCAGTTTATCATACAGTAACACTCTGGGAACAAAATAATAGGGGATTTTATCAACAGATACAACATATCTGGCAGTCTTGTACTAAGATACCGCAGAAAATGACTTTCAATGATAACACGCTGTATATTTGGCATCGTCTTTCTTACCAATCACAGCAGATTAAGAGCTTAAAATTTATTAGTACATACACAGAAATATTCGAACAGCTGGTCGAGGAGTTATTAGAAGTCGATCACGATCTTGAATTAAATAAAACACCGCTTGACATTGCTCAGCGAAATTTTGACCTGATAATGGATCGTTTTCTAAGAATGCCCAAAGGTCAAAAAGAGTTAATATTTAAAGAATGGAAGAAGATCAATCCTCATTTCGAAAAAGAGTGGAAATCTTCAGAACTCACTAAAGCAATCCGCAACTATCTGAATAATCTTGAAATTCCGCCTCAAACTCCATTTCCTATAGGGTGAGTTTAAAGATGATGTTAGCCTTTCCATTAAGACAGGTGACTTCAAGGCTTTTCGGATCGATCTTCCTTTTTTTAAGAAGTATTTCTCTAGAGAAGTATTCAGATCGTGTATTGTATAAGCGTTTTACATTTTCCAGAGGTGTTCCCTCAGGAAGAAGCAAGGGTTGTGGCTGAGCAAGAACTAACAAGTAATTAAGATCAGTAATAATCCGGATATTTTCCTCAGGCACACCTGGAACATCCATAATAAGTCTATAGTACTCGTTGTCTGTCGAAAGAGTAATTTTGGAAGATGTAGCTTTATCTAACCAGTTTTTTAAAGGATTGAAGTTTGCTGCACTCAAGGGGACTAGCGATTTATCACCTGGGGAATAGAGTTGAGCGTTTTCAGTAAACGATCTAAATTTGTACTGAACAAGATGAGAGGGAATGTCTTGCTCAAATAAATAAGGAGTTGTTGATATAAGCTTTTCAGCTTGCATATAATTTTGTAGAGCTTCGAAATACTCTTCGAATTTTCCCTTTCCTGCGCTATCACGATGCATCGTTTGTTTTAACCGGTATTCAAAAAGACGTCCCTCCCATTGAAATTGGAGAACGTCATTTTCTTTACCATCTAGCAAAATCGATGAAGGCAAACATTGCGGAGGTTCCCCTTGTGTTGAAGGCTGTAAAAAAAAGAAAAATTTCTTCAAAACAAATTCAAAAATCCTTAGCACTAAAGGCAGCGATATCGTCTCAGAACAAAATTTGACATGAAAATCTGTATCTCCACGAGAAATGGATTCCCCCTGTCTTGTTCTCAACTGATCTGTATATTTCATGTATTGGTCAGCGCCGATGAGTCCTGCGCCGGTTCGGTTTGATTCTATATAGACATTGAATCTAAGAGGGGTTCGAGAGGAGGAAAAGACACGGCTTAACATATAGGTGCAATTGCTATAAAAAGTATCCGGCTCGCAAGGGCCTCGGTTTAATAAACTCGCTCTAGATGACATCTCTTATTCCTCTATGGCAACAATTATCTAAAAAATCCGATTTTAACCCCATTTTTAAACCGAATTTCTTCCCTCAAACTGCCTAAAAGATGTCTTTTTCGACTGTTTTCTACATTCTTTTTTGAATACAAAAAATATTTTTCTCGAGAGAAAATCGACATTTATAAAAAAAAATTCATTCAAAAATTGATTAGAAAATGCTCCTTCATTAGTATGAGAAAAAATGGCATTAACAAAGGAGCTAGGGGAATTATGAGACACACAATTATTAAATGCGGCCTCATTGGAGGCTTTATACTTTTTATATGGGGAGCTGTCTCTTGGTCAGTTTTGCCATGGCAAAAAGGACAGATGAACAGTTTCTCATCTGAGAAAGAAGTTAGATCTGCTATTAGTGACAATGTCAGCGGTAGCGGTCTTTATATATTACCAAATTTACAAAAATATGCTTACAATCCTGATGAGTTAGCAGCTGCTAAGGACAGAATCAGTGAAGGTCCTTACATTGTTGCAGCTGTTTCAGCCAATGGCAGAAATCCTAGTATGGCTGGCAGCGCGGTTGCGAGTCTTATTTTAAAAATCGTTTCAGCTTGTATCGTGACTTGGCTGTTATTGAGAACTGTCCATCCGTTGGATTATCACAAATCGGTTAAATTTATTACCGTTATTGGTATTTTGATCGCTCTCTCAGCAAATCTTCCTTACGTTATTTGGTTTGGCTTTCCCGGAGGTTTTGCAATGGGTTCCATCATAGAGATTGTATTTGGATGGTTCTTCGCTGCTCTAGCTATCGCTAGAATCATTCCACACAAACACAAAGCATAATAAATCGACTTTGTTTAAGGCTGAAGGATTTTTCCTTCAGCCTTTTTTTTTAGAGATTTTTGCTGGAAAATACCAGTGCATGCCTGGTCTTTTTAAGCTCTCCGATCTCCTTCCAGGAAAAATAGACTCTCAATTCAGGATGTTTGATAAAGCCTTTCGTTTTCCAGAAACTCTTATCATCGCCGCCTCTGTCGACTTCACTCAGGGTGATTTTTTTGTAGAGTCCTCTCTCTTTCACCAGTTTTTCCAACTGATGATATATACGGCTTCCAATGCCCTTCCCTCGATATTCTTTTAATAGAACCATCTCTCCCAAGTAAAAGATTGCATCTATAGGGATCTTTTTGTCGGAGAATATTTTCCAATAGTCGCTCGAAGTTTCATTGAGAGGGATGGCTGTTGCCATTCCGATAACTTTGTCTCCATCTCTGGCAATAACGAGAATACTATTGCTGCTCATGGAATACATTTTTAGATAGTTCTGCTCTTCGGAAATAGTCCCTTCGTATAGATAAGGATATTCCCGAAAAACAGTGAGTCTTAAGCCTGCAAGGCGATCTACATAGGGTTGTATATCAGAACCTCTACAAACTTCTACTTGCACAGGTTTCATAGATTAACCTGTAACGAGGAGCTTTTTAGGAGTGATAAGCTCTCCTAAAAGAGTTTGATGGCTGTAGCCATGGACCTTGACTTTTTGTAATGTTCCGATCAAATGATCGCCGCCCGTAAAAATCACCTTTTTCCAGCAACGGGTGCGTCCTTTGAGTTGAAGCTCATCGCGGTTTTTGCTTTCGACGAGCACTTCGACCTCTGTATCGAGCATCTTTTTTTTCTCTTCTGTCGCCATTTCATCATGTAGACTTAAAAGCCGCTGCAGCCGGTCGTTCTTGACGTCTTCCGGAATATCGTCCTTCCAGCGGAAAGCCGGCGTTCCTTTCCGGGCGCTGTAAGCAAAGAGGAAAGCAACCGAATAGCCGATTTCTTTGACCCAATGGTAGGTCTGCTGAAACTCTTCTTCCGTTTCTGTGGGGAAGCCGACAATAATGTCAGTCCCTAAAGAGACGTGAGGGACAATTTCTCGGAGCTGAGCGACTTTTTCCAGGTATTGTTCGACGGTATAGATCCTGTGCATTTTTTTGAGGATGCGGTTAGATCCGGCTTGCAAGGGGAAATGGACAAACTCGCAAAGAGAGGGGAGGTCGCGGATCGCCTTCATGAGGTCAAGTGTGATGTCGACAGGATGGGATGTCATGAACCTGACTCGCTCTAAGCCAGGGATCTTGTCTAGGCGATAGAGTAAATCATGGAAAAGGCAGTTCCATTCTGGTTTGTCTTTCCCATAGCTATTGACATTTTGACCCAGCAAAGTGATTTCTTTATATCCTTGCTCTACTAAGCGGCGGCACTCTTCTTCGATGCTTTCGGGGGGCCTGGAGACCTCTTGTCCTCGGGTATAAGGGACTACGCAATAAGTACAATATTTATCGCAGCCCCGGATGATCGAAACGTAGGCCTTGATGAGGTCGTCTCTTTTGGCGACTAAGTAATCGAGATTTTCTTCGAACACGTCATCGGTACGGATAGAGGGCTTGCCAGTGGTCAGGACTTCGTCTAAGACATTGTTCAGATCCGAGATGTTATTAGTCCCAATGATGAAGTCGATGTGGGGCAGCTTGCGGAATAAGGTGTCTTTTTTGGCCATGGCCATGCAGCCGGTGACCCCGATTAAGGCCCGTTTGTCTTTTCTGCCGAGTTTCCCGATCTTACCCATGACTTTGCGCTCAGCCAGGTCCCTGATGGAGCAGGTATTAAAAATTAAAAGATCAGCCTCAGCCTCTTCCCGCGTCCTTGTCAGGCCCCTTTTTTCCAGCTGGCCGACCATGATCTCGGAGTCGAGCTCATTCATCTGGCAGCCGTAAGTCCGAATAAAAAAACTTTTTATTTGTCGCATAATATTTTGACACAAGATTCTAGCCTAAAAACGAATGTTTTTCAAGAAACGACGGTGCCAAAAGAATATTATAAGATGAGCCTGAGTAAGTTATTGGCAAAAATTGTCAAAAATCGTATGCTCTGTCGCAGCAAACATTTAGGATCCCTATATGAATAAGAAGAAACAAACTAAATTGCTCACGCAGCAGGAAGCCTTAGACGACCGCAAGTGGTTCCTCCTGGACGCAGAGGGCAAAACATTGGGAAGATTTGCCTCGGCAGTCGCCCAAATCCTCCGCGGAAAGCACAAAGTCACCTTTACTCCCCATATTGATGGCGGGGATGGCGTTGTCATTATCAATGCTGAGAAAATCAAAGTCACTGGAGCTAAAGAAGCTCAAAAAATTTATCGCTACCATACAGGCGCCATGAGCGGACTTCGCGAAGTTCCTTTCCGCGTCATGAAAGCACGTAAGCCTGATTATATTCTCCGTAATGCAATCGAAGGCATGATGCCTAAAAGCCGGCTTGCACGCCAGCAGCTTAAAAAACTCCGCATTTTTGCTGGTAATCAGCACTCGATGGAAGCCCAAAACCCTATACCCTTAAATTGCTAATATGACAAAAGAATTCATTGGAACTGGAAGAAGAAAAACAGCCGTCTCCTCAGTCAGGATCCGGCCCGGCTCTGGAAAAGTCAAAGTGAACAACCGTAACTTTGAAGTTTATTTTCCATTGGCAATTCAGAGAGATCTAATTTTATCTCCCTTCAAAAAAATCGGAGATCATAAGCATTATGATCTCGTGATCCGTGTTAAAGGCGGCGGAACTGAAGCTCAAGTGATCGCGACCCGTTTAGGGATTTCTCGAGCACTGATTCTTGAAGATGAAACACGTAAAGTTGAGTTCAAGCCTCTCGGCTACCTCACACGTGATTCTCGTAAGAAAGAGCGTAAGAAATACGGTCTTCGCAAAGCTCGTAAACGTCCACAGTTCTCTAAACGTTAATCGAACAAATTTTCTCTCCTTGTTGATACAAAGTCCTTGGGAATCTTCCCAGGGACTTTTTTTTTAATCTAGTAATGGGTGCAGTAAAAAATCTTTTATCCGCTATAAGAAAAAGGAGATTGAGGAAAAAAATGAAAACAATTTTTTTGGCTTTAGCTTGTCTGTTACCCTTTACTTCTTATGCCAATAAACCATCTTCTCAGGCTGCGCCCGCCAATTGGTACGATGATTTCATTTTCAAAAATCCGACATTTACATTTGAGATGATCCGTACATTGGGTTACAGCGTCAGCCAAGCGGCCGACATCGGAGAAGTGATCTTCACAGCTCGTGCGATTCGAGAAGGGGATGTTTATAGCTGGAAAAAAGAATGGCTGGCGACAGCGGATCGGATTTATGATCTGGCTTCTCAGTATGACGGCAAAGGTCAGAATATTTCGGCCCAGGAAGCCTATTATAGGGCATCTAACTACTATAGGACGGCCTGTTTTTTCCTCGATGCAAAAAAAGACCGGTCTGATTCGATTGAAATCTGGCAAAAAAGCGTTGATTCTTTCCAGAAAGGGATTCGTTTTGATTCTTCTATCTCTGTCGTCCAAATTCCTTATCAAAAGACAACTCTTCCAGGTTACTTCATCAAAGCAGAGACTCTGAATGCACCTCTTGTGATCATCCAAACAGGTTTTGATGGGACCAAGGAAGAGATTTATTTCGAAGCGGGGATGGCGGCTCGCCAGCGAGGCTATAATGTCCTTCTCTTTGAAGGACCGGGACAAGGTCAAGTGATCAAAAGTCAGGACATTCCTTTTCGCTACGATTGGGAAAAAGTTATTACGCCTGTGGTCAATTTTGCAATGAGATTCGATTCTATTGATCAAAAGAAGATCGCTTTAATCGGAATCAGCATGGGTGGATATTTAGCAGCTCGTGCAGTGGCTTTTGAACATCGAATAGCCGCCTGTGTTCTCAATGGAGGTATTTTTGATTTTTCGGAAAATCTTTATCGCTCAATCCCGCCTGAAGTGATCGACCTCCTCCAAGAGAATTCTCCTCAGTTTAACCATATCATGACTGCTCAAATGGCCAAGGACGTCAACACCTATTGGTTTTTCAACAATGCGATGTGGACGATGAAGGCCGATACTCCCGCCGTTGCAATGAGAGCGCTGACGCAGTATACCTTAAAAGGTGTCGTCCAGAAAATTAAATGTCCAACTCTTGTTATTGATAGCGAGGGCGATATGTTCATGAAAGGACAGCCGCAAAAGGTCTATGATCAACTCAAGTCTCCTAAAACTTTCTTAAAATTCTCTCCCGAAACAACTGCTCAAGCCCATTGCCAAATGGGAGCCAACATGATCTCCAACGAATCGATCTTCTCTTGGCTGGATGAAACTCTAGGCTGGAAAAAACCTTAATATTGGCTTTCAAAAATCTATTTCAGGTACCCATTTACTATTATTGGGTGCCTGTAGTAGATTTAGGATATGAAGAAGTCAAAATATAGAAAGGGGCTTGCGACTTTACTTAAAAAGCCATTTTTTACTACTGCCGATGCAAAAAAATACGGGGTTCCTGTCCAGACCTTGGCGTATTTAATGGTTAAAGGAAAATTAGAACGAATTCAACGTGGCATTTATAGGGTTTTACAATATGAACCCGTCGTCGATTTTCAATGGGAAAATCTAGCCTTAATAGCAGCTAGTATCCCCAAGGGAGTCATTTGTCTTGTCTCCGCTTTGTGTTATTATGAATTGTCAGATCAAATCATGCGAGAGGTCTGGATTGCAATACCGCACGAATCTAAAGCTCCTAAACGTCTGAGGACTAGGATCGTTAGAATGCGTAATCTTAGCTTAGGTCGGGTTAGGATCAACTTGGGAGAGTTTAAGGTCCAAATATTCAATAGGGAAAGATCCGTAGTTGATGCTTTTCGGTTTCTCGGTATAGAGATTGCCTTAAAAGCATTGCAGAGCTACTTGCGAAGCAAAGATCATAAGCCTCAAATTGGAAAACTTGCAGAGTATGCCAAAAGATTACGTGTGGATTTAACGCCGTATATTTTATCTTATACTACATGACAAGTGACTTAGAAAAATCCATTAAACACAAATTGCGAGCGATAGCTAGAGAAAAGAATCGTGATCCCGCCGATCTCTGGCAAACACTCATGCTCGAGCGTTTTTTGGTTCGCTTAGCACATACGCCCTATCGGAATCACTTTATTTTGAAAGGCGCTATTCTATTGTCAAAATATGTTGAAATCGGGCGTGAGACAAGAGATTTGGATTTTTCAGCTCGACAAATTAGCAACGAGCTAGACAAATTAAAAGATATTTTTGAGGAAATTACAAAATTGATCTTCAAGATGGCTTTTCGTTTAGAGAAGTTCAGGTGGACTCTTTGATTCATCCTCACATGAATTATTCGGGAGTAAGAGCTGTTATAAAGGCCTATTTTGGCAAAATTCGCTCCAAGGTTACCATAGATATTGGATTTGGGGATGTTGTTGAACCTATTGAAAAGTCTCTTCCTTTAATCCATCTTTCAAAAGTCGCACTTTTTGAAAGTACAATTCGTTTATCGTGCTATCCAAAAGAATTTATTTTTGCTGAAAAATTAGAAACACTTGTTTTTCGAAAACAGTTAAACAGCCGCATGAAGGATTTTCATGATCTTCATTCTCTAATCTCACTCTCTGCGTCACAGCCTTTTAGAAATTTAAATGAAGTTTTAAAAGCAGTATTTGAACATCGGCAAACTCCTCTTAATCTTCCCATTACTTTTGCGAAAGAAGATATCGAGCAATTGCAAAAGCTTTGGAGTGCTTACCTCAAAACTTTACGGATTCAAAGTTTGCCGTCTAATATAGCTGAAATTCTGCTCAAAATAAATGAGTGGCTTCTTACACACTTATAAACCTCTATTGTAAAAAAATATTTTAAGCGTTATGCGCTAAGATATGAAATCAAAGACCGTCGCTGCCTCTGCTATCCATGATCAAACCGCTGTCGTATTTCCGAATGACCTCAATGCCTATGGGACATTGTTCGGGGGAAGGGTCTTGGATTTGTGCGATCGAGTTGCAGGGGTGGTGGCGAAAAGACATTCTGGAAAAGTCTGTGTGACATTGGGGATTGACTCAGTTCGGTTTTTAGCCCCAGCCAAACATGGCGATATCTTAGTCATTAAAGCTGCCTTGAACCGAGTTTGGAAAACATCGATGGAAATCGGTCTGAAGGTTTTTAAGGAAGATTTCCGGACTCAAGAAAGGGTGCATATCCTTTCGGCTTATTTTACATTTGTGGCATTGGATGATCAGCTAAAACCTGTCGAAGTTCCTCCCGTAGTTCCAGAGACCGCAGAGGAAAAACGTCGTTATAAAGAAGCGGAAGATCGCAGGCTCATTCGTTTACGTCATAAATAATAAAAGTTATTTTATTAGCTTAACTTCTAGAAATTATCTTTGAGTGCTTATAGGATTATTTGTTTGTCATTTAGTGTAGTATTTTTTATAATCTAGTACTATGGAAATATCAAAAGCTTTATGGATTAACGGCCTTGGAATTGTAGCAGCGGGTAGTATTGGAGCACTGCTAAATACCAAAAGACCGATTTTAGGATTTGGCAGAGGAGTTGTCGAAGGAGCAGCAGTAATTGCTGTTGAATATTCCTTTGGTTTGAAAGGAGTCCTTGTATATGGAATTATTAGAGGTGCGATAGCGGTTATAGAAGTTAGTCGCAATTTTTTCCAAGATTGGGATAATCAAATTACCCAAAATGAAACTGATTCTCGAAGGATAATCAGAGAGGAAAGGCTCAGGCAAATTGCAGGAGAAACTCCACGAGCAGATAGTCAAGGAAACCCGCCCATTCCATTTTGGAAAAGATGGTTGAACAACGAAGCGTAGTGATCAGCTATTTCACCTTTCCCTCAAAAACTTTGACATCTTTTTTTCCGCTTATTAATTTATCGGCTGTTTTACAGGTGATAGATCTCTTTATATTTCGAATTTAAGTAATTCACATAATCTGTTTCTTGAAGCGGTTTGCCTGAAATGCGCATGACGAGTTCTTCAGGGGTATATTGCCGTCCATATTGATGGATATTGCTATGGAGCCACTGGCGAATAAAGCCCAGTTCCCCTTTGGAGACACGGCTTTGCCAATCAGGGTGGGCTTTTTCAAAGGCATGAAAAAACTGTGCAGCATACAAGTTACCCAAGACATAGGTAGGGAAATAGCCGACATGGCCAAAGGCCCAGTGGATATCTTGCAGACAGCCTTCGGAATCTTTAGAAGGAGTAATTCCTAAATAGTCGTGCATTTTTTGATTCCAGACAGCGGGAAGGTCTTTTATTTTGAGAGACCCTTCAATCAAGGCTTTTTCAATTTCAAAACGGATAATCACATGGAGACTATAGGTCACTTCATCGGCTTCGACCCGGATAAAGGAGGGCCGGACTTGATTGATTGCAGGATAGAATTGATCGAGCTGGACTTTTTGAAGTTGAGGGAAGTCGTGCTGAAGCAGGGGTAAAAAATGGGTCCAAAAGGCTTTGGTGCGGGCGATGCGGGTTTCCCACCAGCGGGATTGACTTTCATCAATGCCGAGAGAGGATTGTTCGCCGAGGGGAGATCCGAACTGTTCGATGTTGAGACCTTTGTTATAAAGTCCGTGACCACCTTCATGAACGACGGAAAGAATATTCGACATAATGTCGTCGTGATGCGTTCTTGTCGTCATACGGGTATCCAAAGGATGAATAGGGGTGCAAAAGGGATGGACGGAAAGGTCTAACCGGGAATCTTCAGGAGTAAATCCCATCGCTTTGAGAATTTTTCTTCCAAATTGCATTTGCAAATCTGAGTTAAACTCCCCCTTGAGACATTGCGTATCGATAGGATCTTTAGTTTTGATTCCTTTGACAAGCGCTGTCAGTGCAACTTTGAGCCGGTCAAAAAGGGGAGTCAGGCGTGCACAGGTCATGCCGGGTTCGAAGAGATCAAGCAGAGCATCATAGGGATGGTCTTGATATCCTATAAGATCGGCTTTTTTACGACTCAGCTGGATAATTTTAGTCAGGCTGGGGGCAAAAAGAGAAAAGTTAGAGGTTTTTTTTGCTTCGATCCATTGATTGCCAGCAACTGCGCATGTCGAGGTGAACAGCTTGACAAAGGAGGCGGGGATTTTAATGGCCCTTAAGTGGTCCCTGCGCCATTCGCGCAGAGCTGCACATTGTGCAGAAGAAAGGGAAGGATCGGAGACCTGGCCTGATTCTAAATCAATGAGTTGGTTCAAAAGATGAGAAAATTTTGTGCTGGTCTTGAGTTTATGCGTATGGCCGGCCATTAATCCCTTTTGGTCCGCTCGAAAATGGACTGCTGCGGAAGGCATGAAAGTTTCTTGATCCCATTCCAGAATATACTCAATTGAAGTTAAAGTTTTAATGGTCTTCGAAAGCTCAAAGAGTTGATCATAAAGTGTCTTTTTTGATTTCATCGCAATTCCTCAGTTGATACGTCTTTCGAAGATTCTTGCTTACAGATATCGGATTGAATATCTGTTGTACAAGACTTTTCAAGAACTAGCTTGTTTTTCTTCTGAAATCTGGCCTTAAGGGCTTTCTCTGTTCGGTCGATGATCCATTGATGGAAAGGTGTGCAGAGCGCCCAACTTAGGAAAAAGAGCGCTAGACAGCCGCTTCCGACTAAAATATCGGAAAGCCAATGTGCCCCCACAATGAGACGCGGCAGTATACGAAAAATGGCATAAAGAGCTGCATAAGTGCCGAGTTTTTTTCCTGCGAAAAAACAATAAAGAACCGTAAAAAGTAAAAGGGTTGTCGCATGATCGCCCGGAAAGCAGGTGACGGTTTCGTCCTTCACGATCAGCCAAGGAACTTCCTTCGAAAGACGTACGCAGGGGGTCACGACTAAAGAGGGGCTTTCTCGAGGAATAAGCACATGATATTTGAGAAAAGTGCGGTTCACGACATAGATGAGGCTGCCTGCAATCAGAATACAGAAGAGGAACTCGGCTGTGCGCCGCAATCGTTTTTCTTTAGGAGCTGCTCGAATGGCCAGAATAAAAAAAAGTAAGAAGATAGCGTCTTCGACAAGATCGGCTTTTCTGTGATTGATAAAGGCCCAGAAGACCTGAACCCACGGATGTCCTTCCAGCGTCTGATTCAGAAACTTAAACACGACAGTATCTAAGCTATTCCAAAAAGCGAAAGTGGGTGGCCAAAGAAAAGATCCTAAAAGAACTGCAATAGCTATATGACAGAAAAAAAGAGGTTTCCACTTCATGGGGTTTTACGAATAAATCTCCAAGTAAAGAAACTGGCAAATAGAGCGAGGGGAGCAAAAACTGCCATGAAGGGCTTGATCACTCCATTATCGCTTAAGATAGTGAGGGAATCGAGCATCATGTAGAAGGCAAAAAGACCAAAAAGACCAAAAGCATAGATCAGAAAATGATGGCGATGGCGTGTAAAACCTAAGCAAAAAGGAGCTAGAGCAATGATCAGAAGCGGAGAAATCAACGGCACCGCAGCTTTGAAAGAAAGCGCTGTGGCTATTTTAGGAACTTCATACGGATTCATTTTAGATTTGTAGTTCATGCGGTAGAGATCCGTCAAGCTGCGTTGTTCAAAAGGAATTAGTCCTTGCCGGGCCATGCTTGGATGCCATTTTAAATCGGCCAGATAAAGTTTAGGATGGGATTCTTTTTTTTCAAAAAAACCTGCGGAGTTTCGCACGATATGATCGACATATTCTGCTGTCGGGTTTGCGGGGTCGGCATTGAGATATTTAATCCTCCAGATATCGTCGAGACTTTTGATCCATAGAACATCAAACAGCACATTTTTTTCTTTATCAAAGGACTGATACAGGAGTTTGGTGTTATCTTTGAGGGGGATCAGATGGATTTCTTCTCGTCTTTGGGCCAGGCGCGAACTATGAAAATGGGAGATGCGGAACTCTTCGATATGGCGCAACGCAGAAGGGAGGAAATATTCGAAATTGAGATAGCTTAAAAGAGAGCAGCCGCAGGCTACAACCATGAAGGGACGGAGAAGTTTTTTTGTCGAAAGCCCTGAGGTTTGCAAAACGGTCCATTCATTCCTAGAGCTTAAAGTGGTCAGAACTTTGATGGTTGATAGAAGAAGGGCCATGGGAAGTAGAAAATCCAGCCGTTTTAGAAGCTGGTTTACGTAATAGAGAATGACTTCAGCCACTTGCAGATGATGATTTTTAAAGAAATCGTCCATATGCATCGAATATTCAATCAAAGAATAAAGGAAGAAAAAGCCGAAGAGGAAAAAGAAAAAGACCTTCAATATTTCTCGATAAAAATATCTCTGCCAAAGTTTAATCATTCTAAACCCCTAGAGACGCGTTTAAGACTGCGGATAGAAAAAAGGGCAATCACAAGGAAGGGCAGGAAATAAAGAGCCCACGCAGCTTTAGGGAAATGTTTCATGCTCTTAGCGCCAATAAAGGCAGAAAGATAAAGAGCGGTTAAAGCGACGGACCATAAAATCCCTTTTTTATTCCGCTGACGTCCGATCTCCATTCCAAAAGCAGCTCCCAGCAGCGTAAAGGCGAGCGGTGTTAAGGCTAGTGAAAGGCGCCGGGCTATTTCTAAAGCATGGGTATTGGACCAAAAAGCTTTGCGGGAGATTTTTACACGTAAAATGAGGTCTTTTAGCGACATATACTCTGGCCGCAGGTGCCACTTGGCATCGTGCAGCATTTTCGAAAAAGTCGCTGCCTGCGTCGACATCGCTTCTTGGTTCTCGATGACTAGATGGTCGTAATTATCATCTCCTTCGCCTGTGACGCTGGAGATGATGGAGACATCTTTGCCCAGCATTTCGGTTCCTTCAATGGTGAGTTCTTTAGCAGTCATAACCCCTAATCTCTGATGCTGCCGGTTGTTCAAAATCAAAAGGACATCTTTCGCTTTTTTACCGCCCCTTAAAGTGCGGATTTCGACATAGACGTTGGTCAGTTTCCCTTCGGTGATTTTATTGAAGATGTAAAAGGGGTTGCTTGAGGTCATTTGATAGCTGAGTTCTTTGGCAAGGAATCGGCAGCGAGGTCCGATTTCTGCAACAATCGTAAAATTTAATAGAGAAAGCAATAGGCCAGCTATAAATAAAGGATAGAGGAGGTTTTTTAGGCTTAACCCTGCTGCTCTTAATGCAGTCAATTCTTGGCTATGGCTCATCTTTTGGAAAAGCAAAATAGACGCAATTACGCAAGAAACGGGAATGGCGACAGGCAAAACATAGGGCAGCTGATACAGGCTGAAGAGAAAAATCGAGAGGCCATTGGAGTTCAAGGTGGCAAATTCGGCAATATCTTTAAACCGCATCACAAAAAGAGCCGCAATAAAACTTGCGATGCACAAAAGAAAAACTTGAAAGTAGCTGCGGAGTAAATACCGCCATATCGTAGGCATAACGACTATTTTATGTGAGAGCGTGTTATAATTGTAGGCCTATGTTCGCAGAAACTGAACGGTTAGAGATTAGAAAATGGACTTCGGAAGATTTCGAAGCGTCTCTTGACCTGAGGATAAAATTAAGTATGAACATCTAAACATAAATATTTATGCATGATTCTCTTGTTAAAGCAGTTGAAGATTTTCTGAACGTCTATTATAGGCCGGGAAGACCTCTATTAATGGGGTTTTCGGGCGGGCCGGATTCCTTGGCGCTTTTGCACCTGCTTCTAGAATGCCTCCCCTTATATCATTTGGATTTACATATCGCCCATGTCGATCATGGCTGGCGGTCTGAAAGCGCAGAAGAAGCCGATCGCCTAAGGCAGGATGTCGAACGCTTAAAATTGCCTTTTCACTTAAGGCGACTAGAAAATATTCCCATGAAAGAAAATGCAGCAAGAGAGGCCCGTCATTCTTTTTTTCAAGAACTTTATCAAAAACTCAATTGTCAGGCCCTTGTTTTAGGCCATCAGGCGGATGATCAATCTGAAACGGTTTTAAAGCGGGTTTTAGAAGGGGCTTCTTTGATAGCCTTGAAAGGGATTTTATCAGTCTGTACACTAGAAGGGATGCAAATTTGGAGGCCACTGCTAGGAGTTGAAAAAGCTTCTTTAAAAAATTGGCTCGATGAAAAGGGGTTGCAGCCTATCGAAGATCCGACCAATCTTGATCCTCGCTATCTAAGAGGAAAGATGAGAACGGCGATTTTACCTCACCTCGAACAGCAGTTTGGGAAAGAGGTTAGCGGAAACCTTCGCCGCCTAGGAGAATCGGCCCAAGAACTTGCCGATTATTTAATGAGACAGCTGCATAAGTATGAAGCTCTGATTATAGAAGATAGGGAAGAACTCAGGGTCGATTTATCGACTTATTACCCTTTAGAGCCTGTCGAAATCAAAGCTTTTTTAAAAAAATTTAGCGAAAAAAATAAAGTTTTTCTTTCGCATGCGGCCCTTCAATCTCTCTATGAGATTTTGGAGATTGGATCCCTCCATCGGAAGGTCGGAGCAGGGGGTAGATGGGTCGAAGTGCGGGGACGATGTATTGCAATTAAAAAAATATAAGTTTATTTAGAGGCAATAGGGAAGGTGTGCCTATGTGGAAGTTCTTTACGAAAACCTTCTTTAGTGGTTTAATTTTAAAGGTTAAAGTTTAAGGTAAAATAACATGAATAACGATAATAAATCTCGGCCCGAGCCACGGAAAGGTTTCCCAGGGGGATTCATCATTTTCTTACTGGCTGGCTTGCTCATTTTTCTGACAGTGCAAAACATGTCGACGGAACAGACTGCCAAAGTGTCATTCAGCCATCAGGTTGAGTCGTTAGTCGACCTCGATTTACTCCAGCCGACTGAGAGCCGCAAGATTGCCCAAAACGATAACCTTGTTACATTTACGGGGAAATTCCGCGATCGTTTAAGCGATGACGCGAAATCCCGTTACAAATACCTTGAGCTTCTAAACCGGCATAATGAACTTGCCCAGCAAGAACAGCAGCTTCAAACCGAGTTAGTGGGCCTGCAGAAAAATGTCAGCGATGCCGCCGATTGGTTTTTACACTTAAGCGGAGCCGTGCTTCCCGCGACTGGATACTGGGTCGTTGACCCTCTATATGATACTTCTACAAGGGAAAATTCCGTTGTCGTCAAATCTCTTTCCGATAAACCGATTGTTTCCCTATCAGAACTTTCACGCCGCTATCCTCCAGCATCAGATCAAGTCGATGCTTTTGGCAAAGATTTGACAGCCCTTGTCCAAGGATTCCGATCTTCTTCTTTAGGAATTGGAAGTGAAGATATGAAGCAGCAGCTCCGCGCTTTGGAGCAAAGCTTGGCAACCCCCGGACAAACAACGCAGCAGCAGATCACCACTTACGGCTCCGCACTCGGCCAGCTCAAAACGCTTGTCAGCACTTTAAATACAGAGACCGACAATGCCCGTTTAGTCCAACTGCGCACCGTCCGCAACTATCTCACCGATCTTACTCAATATAATCAAGTCGTCGATGACATGGCTAAAAATGATGTGCAGCTCGACAAAGCACGCCAAGGCGTTGCCAATGTCATCTGGTACTTCAATAACCAAGAGCTTTCTTCGCGGGCACTTGAAAAACAAGACCCTGAAGCATTCAGCAACTGGTTTTCCCAAGCCAAACACGAGTGGGATGCCTTTGCTGCTAATAAAGGTACAATTTTTAGAGCGCCTGACCAGCCCCGCACTTTGGTTTTGGAAAAAACCTTCAAGAGCGAGGAGCCTTCTCCCAATTATTTTAGCTATCTCTTCACCATCCTGCCGTTTCTTTTCTTAGGATTTTTGCTCTATTTTATCTTTGCCCGTCAAATGAAAGGTGTGGGAAGCGGAGCGATGAACTTCGGCAAATCCCCAGCGAAACTTTTGGCAAAAGACCGGAATAAAGTGACCTTTAAAGATGTAGCCGGTTGCGATGAAGCGAAAGAAGAACTACAAGAGATCGTCGAATTCCTCAAAGATCCAGGTAAATTTACAGCTCTAGGAGCACGCATTCCTAAAGGCGTACTCTGCATTGGAGCTCCTGGAACAGGAAAAACCCTGATTGCAAAAGCAGTTGCTGGGGAGGCCGATCGTCCGTTCTTCTTCATCTCGGGTTCTGACTTTGTGGAAATGTTCGTTGGCGTCGGCGCCAGCCGTATCCGCGATATGTTCAACGAGGCCCGCAAATTTGCCCCTTGTATTATCTTCATGGATGAAATCGATGCTGTCGGCCGCCATCGCGGTGCAGGGATCGGCGGAGGCCATGATGAGCGTGAGCAAACACTTAACCAGCTGCTCGTCGAGATGGATGGATTCGATCCGACAGAAGGTATCATCTTGATTGCTGCAACTAACCGTCCTGATGTTTTGGACAAAGCTCTTTTGCGTCCGGGCCGTTTTGACCGCCGCGTCATTATCGATCTTCCAGATATTAAGGGCCGTTTTGATATTTTAAAGGTCCATGCTCGTAAAATTAAGCTCGATCCGAATGTCGACCTGATGGACATTGCTCGCAGTACACCTGGTGCGTCCGGTGCTGATCTGGCCAATATCCTCAATGAAGCTGCACTTCTGGCCGCCCGCCGCAATCGCTCAGCTGTAACGGCTTCAGAAGCCCGTGAAGCTGTCGACAAGGTTAAATACGGCAAAGAGCGCCGCAGCTTAGAGATCGACGATGAGGAAAAACGAACGACTGCCTACCATGAATCAGGCCATGCCATCGTATCTCTGATTGTGAAAAGCGTCGATCCTGTCGATAAAGTCACGATCATTCCACGTGGGATGTCTCTTGGAGCCACTCACTTCATGCCGAAGAAAAATCGCTTAAGCTACTGGAAAAAAGAACTCATTGACCAACTTGCTGTCCTCATGGGAGGACGTGCAGCTGAAGAGATCTTCGTCAATGATATGTCCAGCGGCGCTCAGATGGATATTACCCAAGCGACGCGCCTTGCCCGCAGCATGGTCTGCGAGTGGGGAATGAGCGAACTTGGAACTGTCTCGTTTGACGAGCGGTCTGACAGCGGCGCCTACCTCGGGATGCCTAACGTCTCTTCCAAGAGCTATTCCGATGAAACAGCTAAAAGAATCGATGCAGAAGTTTATCGCCTGATCAATGATGGCCATGAGAAAGCTCTTGAAGTGGTCAGAGCCCAACGGGATAAAGTTGAGCTCATGACCCAAATGCTCATGGAATTTGAAACTCTAGACCGAAAAGACGTAGACGATATTATGAACGGAACATGGAATATCGAAGGTAAAAGAGCGCGTTTGAAAGCTGAAGAAGAACTCAGCCGTAAAACACCTTCTGCTATACCTGCCCGCGATCTTCCTTTGCCCTCTTCAGATACGCCTCCGCAGCCTCAAAGTATTTAACTCTATCAAACCCTCAAAAATAATTTTTTGAGGGTTTTTCCACTCTTTAAGTTATATTCTTTGTCATATGGCTGTTGTTGTATTGAATCTTCAGCAATCCAATGAAATATTGGCTGTCTTAGCCAGCCTGAAATGGAGTGCCCATCTTGCAAAGCTTTGTTATTCAGATACGGCCCTCTGCTTAGAATCTGATTCCAGCCTTTGGAGAACAGCCGCTGAGAAGTATAATATGTATATAACCAGTTTGTTTAGTCAAATATCTTGGAACCGCGATATCACGGTTCTTCCTGCATTGATATCGCGGGTTGTCACCTGTCTCATGCTTGAAGTCAAGACTCCAGAAGATATCGAAAAAACCGTTTTCAACTTAAGAAATGCGCAGGATGGTCTTTTACAACTTAGAGAACAACAATATCCCACCGGCGATAAGGGGGTTTTGATTTCTAAAGCATTCCACAGTCTTCTTTTCGCTCGGGTTCAACTCGAGAAAAAATTACCTAATCCCCCCATAACAGAAATTTATCCCCGATTTACAGAAAAGTCAGATGCACAATTGAATCTAGAAAACATGAGTCTTAGATTAGATGTCATGACTAAGGACTTGCAAATTCTCGCACACTATGATCGAATTCAAGCGTTGGAACAAGCTTTAAAACAGGTCCAACCTGATCATCCTATATTGAATCGGAAAATCCCTTCTCATTCATCTGTTTAAACTATTTGGGCCCCTGATGAAGTAGAGTGGTTAATACTTGTAAGAGTACGTGAATTTGCCCCATCACTTTCTCCGGAGTAACAGAAGCATCAATCACTGCATCTTTCATCGCTTCTACCACGACAGATTTGCGAAGTTGATCGTATTTGTTTCGAACTTCTCTTAACTCCTTTTCAAGTTGTTCAATGCGACTATTTTTTTCTTGTAGTTCTTGTTCTAATGCAGGCAGTTTTGATGGGTTTTTGGTCCGGTATTCTTGAATACTTTGTTGGAGATGTTGTTGAGATTTAGTGTCAAACTCTTGTTTAAATTTTTCTAATTCTTTAATAGAGTCAAGAAGTTGAGGGTGTTCTTTCTGGTTATGTTGTTTCAAAGCCTTTAATCCATTTAGAGAGTCTGTGATGAATTGAGAGGTTTTATTTTTTAAATCATAGCTTGCAAAATCTATTTTACCTAAAACGGCTGCCACTTTTTTTATCAAAGGAATCAGAAAAGGTAAATTTTCTACATAACTGACAAAAGTACTTAAATAAGGATAAGTAGTTCTGAAGAATTTTAAATCAGCACTAGCAGGTGAAAAATATAAAGGTGTTTCTTTTAAACGGTCTTTAGCTAACTTGGAAATTTCATCTAAAATATCCAGTGCTTGTTCAGTCGACATTGTAACGTTCTCAACAGACTGACCAAAAAAAACTTCTGTGGAACGTAGTGTTGTTACAGCTTTATCAATCAGCTTCGCTTTATCAGGCAATCCTTCATATTGCTTTTTTTTCAAATCTTCCAAGCCTTTGACTGCATCTAGAACAGCATTTCTAAAGCTTCCTAAAACTTTGATATCTTGGAACTTCATTCCCAGAGTGCAGGTGTTTACTTTATCAATCAAAACAGGCAGATTGACTAATTCAAGTGATACGGTATCCCCCCAATAATACTTCCAATTAGCAGAAATTGTGCGTCTAATGCTTGAATTGGACCCTAAATAAACGGTCTGTGGTTCAAAATTTAATTTCGCGTCTTGATTTTCTTCCCGACTTAGGGCTGATAAAGCAGTTAAAATGTTTAGGGCTTGATCTGGATTTAGGGGGGCTTTTGATATAATTATTGCCATAAAACACCTCTATTAATTTTTAAGTTCTTGTAAAAATCATGTTGATCATTCTGGGCAGCGGCTGATGTGTCAGTTTCAAAATAACGATACTGCCGATAACGATGTCGCCGCCCTGATGAAAAGTGGATTTAATTTTCTCCTTCATTGTTTTTTCTGTAGTTGCAGGCTTTTTATCCTGCGGAATCAAAGCAGACGTTAAATTTGCAACTTCTTTCAGAAGACTGGATCGCTCGTTGTTAGGCGGAGGAAGGGGAACCATGGTTTCATTAATGATGCGCCGCACGAGGTAAAAAAGCGTGGCTAATGCAAAGGCTGCGACCAATGAAAGGGTTTTAAAGTAGGCTAAACCTATCGTACTTGCCATGATCGCACTAGCGGTGTTGAAGGTGAGAACTTGAAGATCGTGTTTGACTTCTGCGGGAATGGCTCTGGGGTGTTTATGGATAATATAACGGGTGGCTTTATCAAAACAGCGATGGGCAGAGGGGATAAAAGGGGTGGTGAGTGATTTGATAGAAAAATCGGCCATTTTTACCTCCAATCTGTGGAAAGTAAAAAATAGAATAACAATAGAGAGCTTAAAGAGATAGGGAGAAAAAACCCTCTGATAATTTGAAATTATCAGAGGGGGAAAGAATTATCCGCCGGCAGCAGACGCTGGCTGTGGATAGGGCAGGAGGGCTTTACGGCTGAGTTTAACTTGGCCGCGGTCGTTGATGTCTAACACCTTGACGTCGATTTTGTCGCCTTCTTTGCATACATCGTGCAGGTCTGCAATGCGGCGGTGATCATACTCTGAAATATGGCAAAGACCTTCTTTTTCAAAGATCTTCACAAACACGCCAAAGTCTTTGATGGAGACAATTTGACCTGTATAAGTTTTGCCGATCTCGAGTTCTGAGACGAGGTTATGGATCAGTTCTTTGGCTTTGAGAATGGCTTCTTGGCTATTGGCCGAGATGCTCACGATACCGCTATCATCAATGTCGATGTCAGCGCCCGATTCTTCAATGATCGCGCGGATCTGTTTTCCACCAGGGCCGATGATCAGGCCGATCTTGCTAGGCTTAACTTGGACAGTCTCAATGCGGGGAGCGTATTGAGAAAGGTGCTCTTTTGGTTTCGCACAAACTTCCAACATTTTATTCAAAATATGGAGTCTGCCAGCTTTAGCTTGGGCAAGAGCTGCCTTCATAATCTGGGGAGTGATTCCTTCGACTTTGATATCGAGTTGGAATGCAGTGATCCCTTGCTGGTCTCCTGCGACTTTAAAGTCCATGTCGCCCAGGAAGTCTTCGTCTCCCAAAATGTCGGAAAGGATCGCAAATTTTTCCCCTTCAAGAATCAATCCCATTGCAATCCCTGCGACCGGACGCTTAATAGGAACGCCCGCATCCATCAGAGCAAGGCATCCTCCGCAGACGGAAGCCATAGAGGAAGAGCCATTGGATTCAAGGATGTTGGATTCTAAGCGGATGACATAAGGAAAGTCTTCTTGCGGAGGCAATACAGCCGTGAGTGAAAGTTCGGCTAATTTACCATGGCCGATTTCGCGGCGTCCGGGCGCTCCCATTCTGCCGACTTCACCGACAGAAAAAGGAGGGAAGAAGTATTGGAGGTAGAATCTTCGGTGTTTATCGCCATTGAGATCTTCATAACGCTGGGCCATTGATTCGCCACCCAGGGTACAGACTGCCAGAGCTTGAGTTTCACCGCGGGTGAAAAGGGCGCTTCCATGAGTGCGAGGAAGAAGTCCCACTTCAGCAGAAATAGGACGGATTTGATCGGTAGTACGTCCATCAGCACGGACGTTTTCTTCTAGGATCATCTGCCGCATATACTGAGCTTGAAGTTTTTTGAATGCCATTTGGACATTGGCTTTCAAATGGGAATGTTCTTTTCCTTCTGGTAAGAAAGTTTTGTTGATTTTATCTTCTGCGGCATCCAAAGCGGCATTTCTGTCTTGCTTTGCTTTAGTCCGGAAGGCTGCTTTCAAATCATGAGCAATGAGTTGGTCCATCTCATCGATAAGGTGTTGAGGCGGTACACGGAGATCATCGCGCACTTTGGGTTTACCGGCGACTTTTTGCCATTCAGCCAGCGCTTGACAGATGATTTTGATCGCAGCATGTCCTTCAGTCACAGCATCGAGGATTTGTTCTTCGGTGAGGAAGTCGGCATATCCTTCAATCATGAGGATCGCATCTTCTGTTCCTGCGAGCATCAGATCGAGGCTCGATTTTTCCATTTCTTGGAGCGTAGGGTTGACAACAAACTGTCCGTCGATCAGTCCAACGCGGACGCCTGCGACTGGTTTAATCAAAGGAATATCGGAAAGAACAAGAGCGGCTGAAGCAGCGCAGATAGCCAGAGGATCTGGCGAATGGACGCCGTCATAGGACAATACATAAGTCAAGACTTGCAGTTCATGGAAATAACCGTCATCGAACATCGGCCGGAGAGGTCTATCGATCAAACGGCAGGTGAGGATTTCACGTTCGGTCGGTTTGCCTTCACGTTTAATGAAGCCGCCTAGTGTTTTCCCCGTCGAAGAGAATTTTTCGACATAGTCGATGCGGAGAGGAAGGAAATCTGTTTCAGCAGAAGGGACGGCACCGCGGCAAGCTGTTGCCAGCAAAATAGTGTCGCCAGAGCGTAGAGTGACGGATCCGCCAGCTAAGCGGGCAAGTTTGCCGGTCTCAAAAATGAGATCGCGTCCGGCAATAGAAATAGTACGAGAATTTTTATTCATAGTTCCTCTTTATATTAGGGGGTTAGAATGAGACTTCTCGGACCGTATTTTTGGCAGTTCTTCGATCTCCATCACTGGATAGAGAGCCAAGGTTAGCCAAAAATTATTTAATCTTCCGATACGAGAGATAAGTTTCATTACAGGGAAAAATATAGCAGATCTGAAGGAGAGATAGCAAAAGAAATGATTAGAGAATGTTTACAAAGTCCCATCGGATGATTTTGTGGGACTGAAATTCGCTATAAGGACTTAAAATTTTGAATATATCGAGTTATTGATCTTTTTTCAGTAAATCCACGATCTCGGTGTAATTTCTGTCCGTAGCTTCTTCAATGGCCCAGGGAAGTTGCTCTTGGCCAAAAGGACCCAATTTACGCAATTCTACAATAATATCTAGCCGGCCTAGTTTAGCAGCTGCTAAAGCAGCTTCGCTATAGTCCGCTTGATTGACAGGACCGCTTAAAATTAACGCTTGAACCATAGGTAAACATCCATTTTTAGCCGCCTTTGTGACAGCTTCGCCACGATCTTCTGGGTTAATAGGGCCCAAGTGACTCAACAACTCAACCGTTTTTAAACGGTTATTTTTAGCAGCTTTTATAGTAGCTTCACCACGCTGAGTAGAGTTAATAGGAAATAGCCGAAATATATGCAGAAAAATATTAAAATCAGGTGCCACTTGTGCGTGAAAGTACTCTAATCCCTTATTTTGAGAGGGTTTTTCTTTCAATGTTAAAAGATGTGCTTGGTATTGGCTATAGACGGTATTTGCTGTAGATTGAAAACCAGCCTCTGTCATTTGATCATTAAAATGACGGTAAAATTTTTCTACTGTTTTTTTTGGGGAATCTTCGGATAGTTGAAGGCCTAATTTCTTAATTATCTGAGACCAGTAGTGGGTATCATCAAAAACCTCCTTTAAAGCCTTGCATGTAGAACTTATGCCTGTGCAAGTCAAAGGAAGCAAAGATCTAATTTCACATAATAACTCTATTGGCAAATCTAATATTGTTGTCATAATTATTGTTATATTTAATTTATAAATATTATAACAAATTATTAACTTTTATTAAAGTAATTATTTAAATATTGTATTTAAGGATAATAATGATGCAAATGTTTGATGTTATAGGGGTTAAGTAGCGAACAGAGTCGATTAAAGCCCTGCCCTAGTTTGCGTGAGAGATAAACCCATGCCTAAAATTGTAACTCTCAGAATATTAGTTACTTATAATATTTCTATTTCAGAATAGGGAAACTGTGAATAAATTGCAGGATTGAATAATTGGCTGCTTAGGCACTTCGAGGCGGTGAGACTATTCTAAGATGGGCTGTCTTGATTGAGAAAAGGGGGGCTTCAATGATTGTTTTTCACCAAATGGTTTTATGTTTTAGGCGATAAATTTAACCAAAGAAATTTAAGCCCACTTATATAGAAGGTATTTTTTATTTGAGATTTTTGTAAAATGAAAATATTCCCCCTGAAAACAGGGGGAGTAGAACTTATTTTCTAAGGCCGAGACGTGTAATTAAACTTTGATACCGTTTAGTATCAGTAGAATTGAGATAGTCGAGCAACTTGCGTCGTTGGCCGACGAGTTTTAAAAGAGCAAGGCGAGAGCCGTGATCTTTTGGAGACTTTTTCAGATGATCCGTCAATTCGGTAATTCTTTCTGTGAGAATCGCGATTTGAACGTCAGCTGAGCCGGTGTCCTTCTCGTGAAGCTGAAATTTTTTGGTAATTTCTTCTTTGGTGCCTTTATCTAATGACATTCAGAAAATCTCCTCGCGAAATATAAATATTTCTCCCAACATTATACTTCAAATGCCTTTATTGAATCAATCCCAACTTTTTTGTATTCTGGTTTGCTATGTTGGAAATCGATCAAGAATTTATGAAATTTGCATTGGCAGAAGCACAAAAAGCCTATGCGATGGGCGAAGTTCCCATCGGCGCTGTTTTAGTATTTCAAAATCAAATTATTTCCAGTGCGTATAACCAAGTTGAATCTTTAAAAGACGCCACTGCCCATGCAGAGATGCTCTGCCTAAAGAAAGCGGCCGAAAAGCTGGACAATTGGAGATTGATCGACTGCACCTTATATTGTACCCTAGAACCGTGTTTAATGTGCGCAGGTGCGATGATATTGTCCAGGGTTAAGACCTTGGTCTGGGCAGCCCCCGACTTACGGCATGGGGCAGGAGGGAGTTTAATGAATGTCTTTTCGCTTGATCATCCCATTCATCAATTAGAAGTCCGTCATGGAGTTTTTGAAAATGAGTCAGCGAGTCTTTTAAAGAAATTTTTCAAGGAGAGACGTTCTAATGGATGATTTTTTCGATGAATTAATCACTTTACAGCGAAAAAAAGTTTTAAGCTGCGCCCAGAGGATTATTCCGCATCTCACGGAAGATGATATTCTGCAGCCGAATGATTTTCCTTCTCTAGAAATGAACCCTCATTTTCGGTACGAAGAGGGGATTTTAGAAGGACTCATGACAGCGCGCATGGCTTTTTTAGCTCAACAAAAGGAGCTAATCCTTTAGCAGCGCCTTCATTTCTGGACACAGGGTCATGACAGCGTCATAAACCAGCAAATATTGGTCGGCGGTTTGGATGAGTCCCGTTCTTCCATTTTGTTTACTGCGCCCTTCTATCGCTATATCCTTGATTAGGTCTTTATAAGGCGGAGTTAGTGAATATTTAATACGAGCGAGAGCTTCTAAGGCTGTTAAAAATGTTCCTGTTCGCCCCACTCCTGCAACACAATGGGTGATAACACAGCCGTCTTTTAGGGTACTCAGATGATCATTGAGTAATTCAATGGCCCTGACCAATCTTTCTTTTGGAATGACTCCTCCGCTAGCGACTCCAGCTAAATTGCGTGTATGGTCAGGCCAATCTAGAATCTGCAACTGCGTCACAGTTCTTGGAGATTCTGTACCTTTCTTAACCCTGAATTTCCTTAGGGTTATATTACTATCCGTTGTTTCCTCTTCAGTCAACATGACTGTAACGGGATCTAAGCCGTTTTCTTCAAATGTTAATGTTTGATCGAGTTCTGTAGGCCAATATGTGCTTTTGTCTTTAGGAAGGGAGAGGGTGACGATGACAGGGGCCTGAGTTTCTAGTGCCATATGCCAGAATCTTGTATGCTGATTTTGAAGGGGACCTTGAGAGGCGATTATTTGAAATGGTTTTCCTATAAAAGTCTTGTACATTCCGCTCGCATTGAAATAAAAGGGCAGTTTTACGCGATTTGTCTCGTAAGGGACAACAGCCTCATAAGCATTGTGTTGGTCATTCTCAGGTTTAAGCGCTTCTTTGGCAAATCCATTCGTAAAACTTGGAGGATTCATGGGATGGGCAGTTGATAATTCCTCATATTCCGCTTTAATGCGCTTTTCAAAATCAACCTCGTCTCTTGGATTTGTTGTTATAGGTTTAAAAGAAGGGCTGCCACTCAAGGGCTGCTGATTTTTAGACCAGCGATGCAATAAATAAAGGGCAAGGGCTCCTACCACAAAAGAGGTCACAAAAAAAGCTTTCCTTGTTAAAAGAGTATTTGTCGAGAATTTTAAAATATTACTGGACGTTATTAGAGGAATAGAACTTCTTAAAGTATTTTGAGAGTTAACAGCAGGAAGATGACTCATAGGTAAAATCTCCTAATTTTACATAAAATTTTAACAGGCTGATTATAAAAAACGAGTGAAAAATTTTTTAACAGTTTCCATTCTTGTATTTAAAATGAAAAAAGTGTTAAATGTTATCCTTTATAAAGGAGTCTATCGTGAAAAAAAATACCCATCCTCCCTACCAAGACGTCTTATTCGTCGATTCATCTACTGGAGTTAAATTTATCTGCGGATCAACTTTGCATCCTAAAGAGCGTGAAACGTTCGAAGGCAAAGAGTATCCTGTCTGCCGCGTTTCTATTTCTTCAGCTTCCCATCCTTTCTATACGGGCGCTAACCAGTTCATCGACTCAGAAGGCCGTGTTGATAAGTTCCAGAAGAAATATCAAAAGAAAAAAGACGACGAAAAAGCCAAAACTGCTGCCGCTGCTGCTGCTGAACCTGAAGCTAAAAAGAAGAAGAAAGCCAAAAAGCAGTAAACAGAGATTCTAATCATGGAACGCCGGATTCGCGAGCTTCTTGAGCGTTTCGAGAAGGTCGAAGAGCTTTTAGGCCATCCCGACGTGCTCGCGAACCAAAAAGAATATCGAGAGCTGACCCAGGAACATTCCTATCTCTCTGAAATCAAGGAAATCTGGGGAAAAATTCAGGCAGCTGAACAACATCTGCAGGACGATGAAAAACTCGTCCGCAGCGAATCCGATCCTGAACTTCTCGATCTTCTCCGTCAAGAAATCCAATCGTATCAAGCCTCATTACCCAAACTCCGTCTTCAATTAGAAAATCTTCTGGTTCCTCCTGATCCTTTTGATAGTCGCAATGTGATCATGGAGATCCGCGCTGGCACCGGGGGAGATGAGGCTGCTCTCTTTGTAGGTGACTGCGTCCGTATGTATAAATGTTATGCCGATAGCAAAGGCTGGAAATACGAGACCCTTTCTGCCGCTCCTTCTGAAAGAGGGGGATTTAAAGAGTATATCATGGTGCTTTCTGGCCCGAATGTTTTCCGCCATCTTCAATATGAAGCAGGAACGCATCGTGTACAAAGGGTTCCCGATACGGAAGCCCAGGGAAGAATCCATACATCTGCTGTCACCCTCGCAGTGCTTCCTGAGCCGACGGAAGAAGAACAATTAGAGATCAATGAACGAGACCTGGTGATTGATACTTATCGCGCTTCTGGGGCCGGCGGTCAGCACGTCAATACAACCGATTCTGCTGTGCGTATCACTCACATTCCGACAGGGGCCGTTGTGACCTGCCAAGATGAAAGAAGCCAGCACAAAAATAAAGCGAAAGCGATGAAACTTCTGGCAGCGCAAATCATTGAAGAAAAAAGGCGCAAAGACCATCAAGCGATGTCGTCGCTCCGTTCTTCTCAAGTCGGATCTGGGGACCGTTCAGAACGGATCCGCACCTATAATTTCCCTCAAAACCGCGTGACGGACCATCGGATCAACCTGACACTTTATAATCTCACCAGCGTTCTCGACGGAGAGCTCGATGAGTTTACCAATGCTCTGATTGCCTATTTTCACCAACAAAAATTGGCAGGCGATGAAAACTCTCGCTGAGATCCTCCATTTATCGACGGAGTTTTTACAAAAAAGAGGAATCGAAAAGCCTCGCCGTCAAGTCGAAGAATTGCTTTCCTATGTGCTTAAACTTCCCCGTATCGAGCTGTATATGCAGTACGACCGGCCCCTCATTGAACAAGAACTTACACAGCTCCGCGAGGCAATTAAAAGACGTGCGGAAGGGGAGCCTTGGCAATATATTGCTGGCGAAGTCGAGTTTTTGGGCTGCCGCATCCAAATTAACAAAAATGTTTTGATTCCGCGTCAGGAAACCGAAATTCTCGCTGACCGGATTTTAAAAGAACTTCCTTCTACACCTGTCGAAATCTGGGATGTCTGCTCCGGATCCGGATGCATTGGGATAGCCCTCAAGAAAAAAAGACCCGATTGCAAAGTGGCCTTATCCGATATTTCCGCTGAAGCTTTATCGACGGCTCGTCAAAATGGTGAGCTAAACGCAGCAGAAATCGAACTGCTCCAAGGTGACTTGCTGGTTCCTTTCCAAGGTCGTCAGGCCGATATCATCGTTTGCAACCCTCCTTATATTTCAGAAAAAGATTTTTCACAGCTGGACCGCGAGGTCCGCAACTGGGAGCCTAAGACAGCTTTAGTGGGAGGGCTCACCGGATTGGAGTTTTATGAACGGCTTGCAGTGGAATTGCCCGGCTATCTCAAGCCCTCTGCTAAAGTTTATTTTGAAATCGGAACAGGAATGGGAGATAAAGTAAAAAATTTATTCCATGCCCCTTGCTGGAAAAGCGCACAAATTACTCAAGATTGGTCCTCTCATGATCGATTTCTCACCTTAACGACCTGAACCTCAAAAGTGATTTTAACGTCCCCCTTGAAATTGAATAACTTTTGTAGTAGGATTATAGTCCAATTATTATGTTTGGATCATTAACTGAAAAATTCAGGAATTTGTTGACCCATTTGGTGGGGCAAAAGAAGATATCGGAAGATAATATCTCCGATGCCGTCCGCCAAGTACGGCTGGCTTTGCTCGATGCCGATGTGAACTATACGGTCGTCAGCAACTTTGTCAAAAGGGTGAAAGAAAAAGCCCTCGGAGACGCTGTCATTAAAGCTATTTCTCCGGGAGACCAATTCATTAAAATCGTTCATGATGAATTGATTACACTCATGGGAGCTGAAGAAGTTCCTCTTCAACTCAAGGAGACTCCTTCTGTTATTTTGATCTGCGGTCTGCAAGGATCGGGAAAAACAACAACTGCCGCTAAACTCGCTCATTATCTACAGAAAAAAGAGCATCAGAAAAAAGTTTTGGTCGCTGCTTGCGATTTGCAAAGACCTGCTGCCATTGCCCAGCTCCAAAGACTTTGCGAGACCATCAACATCCCTGTCTTTACACTTCCTGGAGAGTCTAATCCTGTTAAAGTTGCAGAGCATGCTCTTAAAAAAGCCAAAGCCGAACAATTTGATGTCCTGATTGTCGATACCGCAGGACGTTTGCATGTCGATCTAGAATTAATGGACCAGCTGACAGAGATCAAGAAAGCCGTTGCTCCTCAAGAAATCCTTTTTGTCGCTAACAGCACAACGGGTCAAGACGCTGTCACGACAGCCGCTGAATTTGATAAACATGTCGCGATCACCGGAACGATTCTAACGATGCTCGATGGCAGTTCCCGTGCGGGCGCTGCGATCTCCATCCGCGAAGTCACGCAAAAACCTCTGAAGTTTGAAGGGATAGGAGAAAAGGTTGCCGATCTACAACCCTTCAATCCTCAATCGATGGCCGATCGTATTTTGGGGATGGGAGACGTTGTTAATCTCGTCCGCAAGGCCAAAGAAGAATTCGACGAAAACCAGACTCAAAAATTAGAAGAAAAGATTAAAAAAGCCTCTTTCACTTACGAAGACTATTTACAGCAGATGGCGTCGATCAAGCGGATGGGTTCTTTGAAAGGACTTTTAAAAATGATTCCCGGCGTTTCAGACTTTCCCGATCTCGATAAATCCGAAGGGGAGTTTAAAAAAGTCGAATCGATCATCTTATCGATGACACAGAATGAAAGATTAGAACAAGTCGAACTGGTTCCCTCACGTCGCTGGAGAATGGCAAAAGGCAGCGGAACAACGATTGATGATGTGAACCGGCTCATCAAAGGTTTCAAAAGAATGAAGGATATGATGAAGAGCATGCCGAAGAAAGCTTTACAAAATCCTTCCGGTTTGAAAAACTTTGGGGACTTTTTTAAATAAGTAGAGGTGGTTGCAAAACTCGCTTTGGAAACGAAATTCGATGGTTTTGATCTCGATTTGCATTTTTCGCAAATCGACATACACAAGAAGTGTAGGCGATTTGTGAAAAATGCAAATCGAGATCAAAAGAACGGATTTAGGTCCAAATGGAGTTTTACAATCACCTCATAAAAAATGGAGTTAGAACATGGCAGTTAAAATTCGCTTACGGCAACAAGGCCGTAAAAACCGACAAACTTTCCGTTTAGTCGTGACCGATATTCGCAATCCTCGCGATGGCAAATATTTAGAAACATTGGGATCTTACGATCCTCACCAAGCTAAAAATAATCTTCAGCTCAATACTGAAAGATTGAACTATTGGCTGAGCAAGGGCGCAGAACTTAGCCCCAGCGCAGAAAGACTTGTTAAAGGAGTCGCTCCTGAAGTGATTACTGCTCTTAAATCTCAGAAAAACGCTGCACGCGTTAAGCAAGCTGCTCAAAGACGCCGCTTGAAAAAAGTCGAGAAAAAGGCTCCTGCACCTAAAAAAGCAGCTGTGAAAAAAGCAGCAGCTCCTGCAGTCGAAGCTGAAGAGCCTAAAAAGCGTCGTACAACGGCGAAGAAAACTAAAGCGAAGGATGAGAGTTGATATCCTTTCACTCTTTCCTGACTATTTCCGCGGCCCCTTTGATGTTAGTATTTTAAAAAGGGCGATAGAAAGCGGACTTTTGGATATCCAATTGGTGGATATCCGAGATTTTGCTCAGAAAAGAGGAAACTATTCGAAGGTTGATGATCGACCTTACGGCGGAGGGCCTGGAATGGTCCTCATGCCAGAGCCTGTTTGCGAAGCAATTCGGAGCAGAAAAACAGAGAAGAGCCATGTCATTTATCTCTCTCCTCAGGGGAAGAAGCTGACAGCGGCCAAATGTCAGGAACTCTCTCAGAAAGAGCATCTCGTGCTCCTCTGCGGACATTACGAGGGAGTCGACGAAAGGGCTCTTAAAGAGGTCGATGAAGAGATCAGCATTGGCGACTATGTGCTGACAAACGGATGCCTGGCAGCGATTGTTTTAATCGATGCGATGGCAAGATTTATTCCTGGAGTTCTCGGGCATGACGAGGCTGCAGGGCAAGATTCGTTTCAGGAAGGAATTTTTGATGCGCCTCACTATACGCGCCCTGAAACATTTGAAGGAATACCGGTGCCTGAAGTTTTGAAAACCGGAAATCATGCAGAGATAGCAAAATGGCGCCGCAAGCAGGGCCTTGCAAAAACAAAGCGAGTGCGGCCCGACTTAAGTTTACAGTATTTAAAGGAGAATCAAGATGAAACAGAATAAAATTATGCAAGAGATCGAGGGGAGCTTTCTAAAAAAAGACATCCCTACTTTCCACGTGGGCGACACACTTTGCATCCACACCCGAATTGTTGAAGGTGAAAAAGAGCGTATTCAGATGTTTACCGGTACAGTGATTGCACGCCGGGGAAGCGGCCTTTCAGAAACAGTGGCTCTTTATCGCGTATCTTATGGCGCCGGTATGGAAAGAGTGTTCCTCGTCCATAGCCCTCGCATTGCAAAAGTAGAAGTGATGAAAAGCGGAAAAGTGCGTAAAGCTAAGCTCTATCACTTACGAGGTACTTCAGGGAAGGCTTCTAAAGTTAAAGAGCAAATCGGAGGCGCTGCCCATGAAGAAACAGTTACTTCCGATTCAGCAGCGACTTGAGATAGCCCGTTTAAAAACGCTGACAGCTTACGAAAGAAGAGCCCGTGGCCAGGGTTATAAGTGGGTCGCGGGAGTTGACGAAGCTGGCCGAGGCCCTCTTGCGGGGCCTGTCGTAGCGGCTGCTTGCATTCTTCCTGAAGATTTTCATCTTCCGGGGATCAATGACAGTAAAAAACTCACCGCTGAAGAGCGGGAGAGGCTATATGATAAGATTAAAGAAAATCCCGCTATTTTATCCGGGATTGGGATCGTTGAAGCCCTGATCATCGATCAGATTAATATTTTGCAGGCGACTTTCCAGGCAATGGTCGCCGCTATTTTACAGCTCGCGCAAAAGCCAGATTACATCTTGATCGATGGCAATCAGCTACCACGGCTGGATATGCGGTGTGAGGCTATTGTTGAAGGGGATACCCTTTCTCAATCAATCATGGCAGCCTCTATCCTGGCTAAAGTAACCCGCGATAAGATTATGCTCGAGCATCACAAAGTGTGGCCGGCATACGGCTTTAAAGAGAATAAAGGATATCCCACTGAGAAGCATCGAGAGTGCTTAAAGAATTTAGGGCCTTGTCCGATTCACCGAATGAGTTATGAACCTGTAAAACTGGCAAGAAAAGAACCTTTAACAAGTTTGAGTTGATGACCATGCGACGCAGTATGACGGCCTATGGCCGTGCACAACACCATTCTAAATTAGGCCGCTGGACGGTGGATATCCATTCCGTCAATCGGAAGGGCCTAGATTTAAATATTGCGCTCCCGCATAGCCTCATGTTTTTAGACGGAGATCTTCGAAAATGGATCAGCGCGACCGCTGAAAGAGGTCAGGTTTCTGTCCGTATTTCCTTTGAGTTTCTAGAGATCAAAGAATCGATCCATTCATTAAAAGAACATCAAAAAAAATGGGTCAAAATCGCTAAAGCTCTGGGACTGCCTGCCTCCTCTATCGATTTACGGTTCTTGGTGGACCGGCTTGATCCTAGCGTCGTTCCTGTCGAAGAGAAAACATTAAAAACCGATTTGCAAAAAGCGTGGGATATAGCCTCTAAGAACTGGGTGGCTATGAAAGAAAAAGAAGGTAATGCCCTGGTCCACGATATTGAAAAGCGGATGCAGCATATCGAAAAAGAATTGCAGAAAGTTTTAAAATTACAGCCTCTCTTACAAGAGAGATACCGTAAAAAACTTCAAGAGCGGATGAGAGAGATAAAAGTCGATGTGGAAGAAGACCGGCTCTTGCGGGAAGCCGCACTGATGGCCGACAAGGCCGATATTTCTGAGGAAGTCACAAGGCTGCATTCTCATTTAGAGCAGATGCATGAATATCTTCGCTCGAAAGAAAAAAGCGTAGGGCGTACTCTGGATTTTTTAGCCCAAGAAATGGGGAGAGAGATCGGCACCTTGATGGCCAAAGCCGGTGATACGGATATTTCCAAGGTTGCAATTGTGATTAAAAGCGAAGTTGAAAAAATTCGAGAACAGGTGCAAAACATTGAATAATCAACTTTTAGGTAATTCTTCTCACGGACTCATCTTTGTCATCAGCGCTCCTGCAGGCACGGGTAAAACGACTCTTGTCAATATGCTGACGCATGAATTTCCTGCCGTGGTACGCAGTGTTTCCTGCACGACCCGCCAGCCCCGTCCTAGTGAACACGAAGGGAAAGATTATTTGTTTTTAAGCAAAGAGGCGTTTGAGGCCAAAATCGAGCAAGGCGACTTCCTTGAACATGCCCAAGTCTTCGGAGATTATTACGGCACTTCTCAAGCATTTGTCAAAAAACAGCAGGCTCTTGGCAAGCACGTCGTCCTCGTCATCGATACACAAGGCGCCCTCCAGCTTCAAAAACAGCTTAAAGAAGCCATTTTTATTTTTATCAGCCCTCCTTCTCTTGTCGAATTGAAAGAGCGGCTCCATAAACGAAAAACAGAAAACCCTCAGTCGATTGAAGAAAGACTTGCTTGGGCAAGACGAGAATTGGAGATGGTATCCCATTATGACTATCACATCATCAATGACCACCTCGAAACTGCCTATACCGTTTTAAAAAGCATCTTCATCGCCGAAGAACACAAAGTTAGGAGAAAATAATGAACCACAAAGAACAATTGACCAACGAAGCGCTTAAAAAGCATTTCAAAGACAATTTTGAATTAGCGCTGTTCACGATCAACGTGGCACGCTATTTGATCAAAGCCGGACATGAAGTCGATATCCCGCAATTGCTCAAAGAGATTCAAAAAAACCCCACTCTCTATACTCCGGAATCATTGCAGGCTTTAGATAAAGCAGATGAAGAAGACCGCAGAGATGACCAAAGCTAATAAGGTCCTCATCACGTCCGCGTTGCCCTATGCCAATGGGCAACTCCATTTTGGACATATCGCAGGCGCTTACCTGCCGGCAGACTGTTATGCCCGGTTTGAAAGGCTTCAAGGTAAAGATGTCCTCTTTATCTGTGGATCGGATGAGTATGGCGTTGCCATTACGTTAAGCGCAGATCTGGCAGGCCGCTCTCCCAAAGACCATGTCGATCTTTTCCATGCGATTAATAAAGATCTCTTTTCTCAGCTGAACTTTTCCTTCGACCATTTTTCACGGACCTCTTGGGAAGGACATGTTCCCACGGTCCAGCAGTTTTTTTTAGACCTTCTCGCTAATAACTATATCGAAGAGAAGGTCACAGACCAGCTTTATTCCCCGCAGGACAACCGATTTCTTGCCGACCGGTATGTGATCGGTACTTGCCCTAAATGCGGCTTTACAGAGGCCCGCGGCGATGAATGTCAACGGTGCGGTTCCAGCTATGAAGCCACCGATTTGAAAAATCCTCGCTCCAAGCTCACGAAGGCTCCTCTCATCTTGAAAGCCACTAAACACTGGTTTTTACGTTTTGATCTCTTTAAAGATAAACTCAATGATTGGATTGCCAAGAAAAATTGGAAGTCTAACGTCATCAACTTTGCTAAATCATATATCGATGATTTAAAGCCCCGCGCCATCACCCGTGATGGCGAGTGGGGAGTGCCAATCCCTCTTCCTGGAACTGAAGGCAAAGTTCTCTATGTTTGGTTCGATGCTCCTATTGGCTATATTTCAGCGACAAAAGAATGGGCCGAGCTCAAAGGCAAACCTGATGCTTGGAAAGATTTCTGGTTAGATTCCCATACCAAATATGTGCAATTCATCGGCAAAGACAACATTCCCTTCCACGCCGTCTTCTTCCCTGCAATGGAAATGGGACAAAATACTCCTTATAAAACAGTCGACGAACTTCCTGCCAATGAGTTCCTTAATTTAGAGGGACGCCAGTTCAGCAAATCGGAAGGATGGACTATCGATTTGGCCGATTTTTTCCAAAACTTTACCTCGGACCAAATCCGGTATACGCTGGCGGCTAACGCTCCTGAAAATCAGGATTCTGAATTTACGTGGAAAGACTTTCAGACCCGGTGCAATTCTGAACTTCTCGGCAAATACGGCAACCTCGCCAACCGGGTTCTCGTCTTTCTACAAAATCAGCTTCAAGGCAAAGTCCCTTCTAACAAAAATCTCTCAGACTCAGACCGCACTTTCTTAACTCAGATTGATACAATTGTTCAGGAAGCAGCTAAGTCATATGAACAGTTTAATCTCCGTCGTGCTACTCAGCTCATGATGCTAATTGCTCAGACGGGGAATGTCTATTTTGATGAAAGAAAGCCGTGGACGCTGGCAAAAACTCCCGAAACCCGTCCTCAAATGGAATCCGTTCTGTATTGCTGTCTAGAATGTTTAAAAAGACTTGCGCTTGTTTCTTCTCCGATCATCCCAGAAGCGGCCCAAAAACTTTGGGAAATGCTCGGTTATACGACGATCCTAGCCAATGAAAAATGGGATCAAGTGGTGAAGGAAGAAATTCCACAAACACTTCCTGCTCCTCAAGTTCTATTCAAACGGATTGAGAATGTTGTCATTGAAGAACAAGAGAGTAAGCTCAAATCCCTTCTGAAGAGTTAAAAAGCCGGTAAGATTTCCCCTTTATATTTTTCCAAAATAAAGGCTCTCATTTTTTCTGAAGTCATCGCTGCTTTCAAAGCTTGAATGTCGGCTCGTGTTTCATCTCCGGTCCGAATCACAATAATATTCGCATAAGGTGAATTTTTATTTTCCAGCAATAAAGCGTCTTTCTCCGGAGATAGGTGAGCTTCTAGGGCATAATTCGTATTAATAGCTGCTATCTCGACATCTTCAAGCGTGCGCGGGAGCATCGCTGCATCGACTTCGATGAACTTAAGACGTTTCGGGTTTTTAGTGATGTTTAAGACAGTTGCCTGGAGATTATTAGAATCGTCTAATTGAACGATTCCTTGCTGCTGAAGCAATAAGAGGGCTCTTGCTTCATTGGTAGGATCGTTGGGAATAGCCACCACGCCACCCTCTTTTAATTCAGATAAATGATGGATTTTTTTGGAATAAATCCCCATCGGCTCGATTTCGATTTTAGCGATGCTTTCGATTTTGTAGTTAAACTGCTTAATTTGTTCTTCCAAAAAAGGAATATGTTGGAAAAAGTTGGCATCCGCTTCGCCGTCGTTAAGCGCGCGGTTAGGCATGTTGTAATCGTCGGTGATGACAATGTTCAGCTCGATTCCTTGGGCCTTTAGATCAGGTTTGATAAATTCTAACATCTGGGCATGTGGAACAGGTGTAGCAACGACTTTCAAGCCATCCTTAGACTGAGAGCAGCCGAGTAGAAATACTAAAGCAAGGGAGAAAATGTATTTAATCATGAGAGAGCTGGCCTCTTTTCTTTAAGATCGATTTTGCAATCGCTCCTCCAGCCCATTGTACTGTTTGCACTAGAATGATCAGGAGAAGGACTGTGGATATCATAATGAACGTATTGAACCGGTTATAACCGTATTGAATGGCCACTTGGCCCAGACCTCCTCCTCCCACTAATCCGACCATCGCGCTAAAGCCGATTAGGCTGACAATGACTAAGGTAATTCCTGAGACAATGGAAGGAAGAGCTTCTCGAAGCAGAACTTTGGTGACAATCTGCCATGTCGAAGATCCCATAACAATCGCCGCTTCTAAAACATGCCGGTTCACTTCCTTAAGACTGGTCTCGACTAGGCGAGCGACAAAGGGAGCTGCTGCAAGAGTCAGCGGGACGATAGAGGCCGTCGTTCCTAAGCTAGTACCTACTATCCATCGAGTGAACGGAATGAGGGCTACCATCAGAATGGCAAACGGGAAAGAACGGCCGATATTGACAATCGTCTCTAAAATTCTATAGAGATGCGGGCGCGCTTGAATATGTCCTTTATCCGTCATTGTTAAAATCACGCCGATCGGAAGTCCAATCAGCACCGCAAAAAAAGCCGATGCGAAGACCATGTAAAGGGTATTCCAGAGTTGTAAAGGCAACAGTTGCATAGCAAGATGGAGGTTATTAGAGTCCATTTTCAAGCACCTCGTAGTGAACATTCTTCTCGGTCAGAAAATCTAACGAATGTTGAATTCCCTCAGGAGTCCCCGTGAGTTCAATCACCAACGTGCCAATGATGGTATTTTGCAAATTGTCAATCCAGCCCAGCAAAATATTGGCTTCGACGTTGAATTTTTTAATCATTTGCGAAATGTTAGGCTCTCCGGCTGTCTTCCCTTTGAATTTTAGTCTTAAAAGTTTCCGGTTAGGTGAAAGATCTTTGAAAAAGAAAGAGGGGATTTCATGGGCGGTATTTTGAAGAAAGTGTTTTGTTGTCGGATGCTTAGGGTCTCCAAAAATCTGTGTCACGAGTCCATTTTCAACAATTTTGCCTTTTTCAATCACCGCGACTTTATTGCATATCCGTTTGATGACTTCCATTTCATGGGTGATCAAGATGATGGTAATGCCAGTTTTTTTATGGATAGTTTTCAGTAGCACTAAAATTTCTTTGGTCGTTTTGGGATCGAGAGCAGATGTCGCTTCATCGCAGAGTAAAATTTCAGGCTGATGGGCGAGAGCTCGAGCAATGCCGACTCTTTGCTTTTCTCCACCGCTTAAGTGGGAAGGATAGGCGTCTTTTTTATCTGCAAGACCAACTAATCCTAACAATTCATCAATCCGCCTCTGCTGGACTTCTGCAGGAACATGGGAGATCTCAAGAGGATAAGCGATATTTCCGGCAACGGTCCTAGAAGAAAGAAGATTAAAGTGTTGAAAAATCATCCCCGTTTTTTTACGAAAATGGCGAAGATGTTTTCCTTCCAAATGACTAATATCATTTCCATCAAAAAGAATTTTGCCTGAACTGGGTTTAACAAGTCTTGCAAGGCATCGAATCAGTGTTGATTTGCCTGCGCCGCTAAGACCAATGATGCCATAGATATCTCCTTTTTCGATTGAAAGAGAAATATCTTGTAGAGCATGGACGGCAGTTTCTGCCTGTCCATAGCTTTTAAAAATACCTTTAATTTCAATAATTGGGGTCATATTCTATAGGTATAATATTTTTGTTTTAGCATTAAATTTTAACGTTTCTACAGCTAAAATTCAATGTCAATTCAAGGGTAAAATCTAATTATAAATTATTTTTATTTGAAAACATTAGGATAATTGCTTCATGGAAGACTGACCTAAGGTCTCATGGAGAAAACGGATGGCTCCTCGCCGATTCAGAGTTTTATCTTCAAAGTACTGCTCAGAAACATACTTTTCCGGTTCTTCTACTTTACCTTTCATCCGCTCTGCTAAAAATATCCCAATATCCATTTGCCACGCATTCATTTGACAGCACGTCAAGAAGGAGTCCACGCAATGCTTTTCCCATTCCTCTTGTAAATATCGAAAAACATCGGGCCATTGATAAGGCAGCGATGTCGATTTTTTGACAACATGGATATCGACGGAAGGAGCTTCAAGTTCTTTTTTACCCAGTTTCTCGCCATAGTGATATAAAAGAGTGCTCATTAGATTAGAACTATGGGAAGTTTCGTTTGTGGAATAAACAGTCGATAGAAATGTTAGGAGATGTTGATCGATAAATTCCGATTTCCATTGAAGGGCTTTATTTAAAGGGCTCACTGTTTTATTCGTCAATTCTCGATATTGCTTTTCAGAAACCGTTGCCCATTCCGGTACACAAAAACCAGAAGCATAAACGAGTTCATCTAAGCAGTTTTTAATTTTATCATTAGTCATTCCTGATGCTTTAAGAATTGTCAGCAATTCTTGCAAATACCGTTGAGCTAAAGCATACGTGTTCTTTAAAGCTGGGGTTTTATCCGTTAAAATAGTGTTACACATCTTTTCTAAAGATTTTTGAGACGCTACATGCTTTTTACTCCACCAATTATTGAGCCAGACAGACCAGTGGCCTTCAGGATTTTCGATCCGCTGGACTACTTGTTTGTAAAAAGCCCCAAGGGTTGTAATGTCTTGCTTGCTCGGCGGCATATCTAAAATGTCATTTTGGGGAGCAGGCTCCCTTAAAAGTTCAGGAGAAAGAGGTGGAGGCGCGTTTTCTTGCACCTTCCAGCCGACAATGTCTTTCTTCTGTAAAACCCTCTCAAGGGATTCGGGAAGAGTGATTATGGCCCCGGGTAACAAATGAACGAGTATGGCACAGACTTTTTCTTTGGCCAAAGGCTGTTCGATGATGGTGATCGAGGTAAGGATGAACTGTCCTATGAAACAAATCCGATTGATCTGGGCAGAGAACTCTTCATCGGTTACATTGCGAAGTCCATGTTTTTGCTCATTATTGATCGCAATCCAGCGGTCGACACATTGCATAAAAATATCAACGATTATTGCAGCCTGACAGGTGTCAAAGTAGGTTTTTAAACGAGGTATTTTATTCAAGCAGCCTGTCCACAAAGCTGTATTCAGAATGACAGTGCCATCAGAATTTAGAGAATAGGCGACAAAGCGCTCTTTAACGGTTCTTAGGCTTTGATCTAAGTTTCCCAACAGCGTAGAGGTCATAGCGTATATTCTAATTAAAGCAGAGAGTTTGCAGAAAGGGTTTTATCAAGACCTGTTTCTTTCAAGGCCGCAGTGAGGCCCGTGAATCGGTTTTTCACCTCATCGTTTCTGACAGCCATGCTAATGGCCTGTTTGGTGCCAACGATAATCACTAGTTTTTTGCCTCGTGTGATCCCTGTATAGAGTAAATTACGATGGAGCATTTTAAAATGGCTCATATGGAGTGGAATGATAATGCAGGGACATTCGCTCCCTTGGTATTTATGAATGGAGACCGCATAAGCAAGAATCAGGTCATCGATTTCTGAAAAACTGTATTCAACCCGGCGATCTTCAAAGCGGACCGCAAGCATTTGACCTGAAAGGTCGATCGATAAAATTAATCCGACATCGCCATTGAAGACGAGCTTTTCATAGTCATTGCGGATTTGCATCACTTTATCGCCGACGTGAAAAGTCCTTCCCATGCGACACAAGGGAGCAACGCTGGGATTGAGCTCTTTTTGCAAGACGACATTGAGATTTTCGCAGCCGATTAGGCCCCTTTTCATGGGAGATAACACCTGAATGTCTTCGAACTTATGGAAACGGAATTTTGCAGGAAGCCGTTTTGTCACCAGATCGACAATGGTCGCAACTATTTCTTCCTGAGTCTCATTCTCCACAAATTTAAAATCCGATTCACCCAAAAACTCAGGAAATTCCCCTCGGTTAATCCGGTGGGCATTCGTCACAATTTTCGAATGGGCCGCTTGACGATAGATTTGCGTCAGCCTTGTAAAACCGACAGTCTCCGATGCTAACAGATCTTTTAAGACGTTTCCAGCGCCTACACTAGGAAGCTGATCGATATCCCCGATCAAAATAAGGCGCGTCGAAGAGGGGATTGCCTTTAGAAGCTGATAGAATAATAACGTATCGATCATGCTCGCTTCGTCAATGATGAGAAGGTCGCATTTCAGGGGATTTTCTTTGTTTCTTTTGAAGCCTCCGCTGACAAAGTCCATCTCCAGCATGCTATGGATCGTCGAGGCTTTTTTGCCAGTGATCTCCGTCATCCGTTTTGCTGCCCGTCCCGTGGGCGCGGCCATTAAAATCGAGTCGGTCAGTTTTTCTGAAATTCTTAAGATCGCCCGCGTGATTGTGCTTTTACCAGTACCGGGACCGCCCGTGATGATATGGACTTTTTCTTGGACCGCTTGCGCAATCGCCGTCTTTTGCTCAGGAGCGAATTCAAGCTTGAGTTTTTCTTCCACCCATTGGAGTGCTTTTTCAACATGCACCTGGCGTAAATTTCCTGGCGCCATTTGAAGCCTTCTCAGCTCTCGGGAAATTCCCACTTCAGCGTGGTAGAATGGTTTGAGCCAAACCATTTCCCGGTCTTGGATCAGACCGCCATCGCGCACGCTAGCCTGGATATTTTCACCTACGAGGTCTTCGCCGAGCTGCAGCATTCCAGCGGCTCCGATCTTCAATTCTTGCTCAGGATAACAAGTATGTCCGTCATTGGAAAGTTCCCAGAGCATATGTTCAATGCCCGCTTGGACTCTGGTTGCAGAAGAGGCGGGAATTCCAATTTTCTGCGCTATCCTATCAGCGATCGTAAACCCGATCCCGCCAATATCCCGCGCTAAAGCAAACGGATCTTCCTTGACCTTCTCGATGCTTTGATCGCCATAAGCTTTGTAAATCTTCTGGGCAAAGGCTGGGGTTACCCCATGCGACTGCAAAAAGATCATCACTTCCCGGATCCCTCTTTGCTGCTGCCAGCAGGTCTCGATCATTTCAATTCTTTTCGGACCAATGCCAGGGATTTCAGAAAGCCGCCGAGGATCTGAATCAATAATCTTCAGTGTATCGATTCCGAAGCGCTGCACGATCCTTTCGGCATAAGCAGGCCCGATCCCTTTGATCAATCCCGATTCTAAATATTTTTGGATCCCCATCAGATCTGACGGTTCTTTCGATTCAAATTCTTTAACTTCGAATTGCCTTCCGTACTGAGGATGGTGTTTCCATTCTCCTAAACACCGGACTGTCTCGCCAGGCTGGAGAGCCGGCAGGGGGCCCACAATGCACGTGAGCTCCTGTTTCCTCGGCTCTTTGAGCCGTGCCACAGTAAAACTCTCTCCTGCAAAAACTATATTTTCGACGTAGCCAAAGATCTCTTCCACTTCCTCAGTATAAAGAACTTTTCTAAAGAACCAAGATTAAATTAAATATTTACTCCACTTTTCCTGCTCAACGTTGATTTTAATGGCTGCATTTCTTAAGATTTGTCCCTTATTCCGGATTAGCTCAGTGGTAGAGCAGCGGACTGTTAATCCGTTTGTCGTAGGTTCGAACCCTACATCCGGAGTTCCCCAGAGTCCACAGGCACTTAGGAGAAAATCCTAGGTGCTTTTTTTTGTCTAAAAGGGGCAATGCATACTTTGCGCCCCATTATCTAATAAGTTTTTAAATTTCCTAACATGTTTTACGAAAAAATGTACGAACTTTATTCTTTAACAAAGCGGATGTCATATTTCTTGTAGATGAAAAATTTCAGCAGAAGATTTAGAAAAAACGCAAAAAAATTAATGGAATTGCGTGCAGATCTTACAGGATCTTTCAACCACGTAAATCTGTCATTGATGGGGTTAATTTAGCACAACAGTGATACTTCTCGCTGTGTAAAGTGGTGCTAAAGTTTGGCGGTGTATAATGTCAGTTGCTATACCATCAGTAATTTCGAGAAAAACTGATGAACGATCGTCTAAAATAGCATCTTTATCAAGAGCGACTGCGATAGCCTTTAAAACATTTTTCCTTTCGCTACTAGTCAGACTCGCTAGATTCTTAATCCCTACCCGTTGTATACCTTGCTTTTTTCTCTCCACATAGATGTTTTTTTGAGAAATCCTACTAATTTCATTTAATCCATAGTAAACTCTTACGGAAACGTCTCCTATTTCTCTACCTGGAGCTTTTGTTTCAGCCTGAGTAAATTCAAGTTCTCTCCCAGAGTCGTGTGTATACAACACCGAATTAGGTAATTGAAACGTAACTGTACCCATAAATTCCTCCTTTTTTGTCTTGAATTTACTATTTATCAAAAGTGTATAGATGTTTTTAGATTATCTCAAGTTTTCTAGGTAAGAAGAAGTTCGAGATTGGCCTAGTTCTAATCGAGGGGAATTGTATGTTAATAGGCATCTATCTTATATTGATATGTACGCTGAGACTACGTCATTCTACTTAGGTTCAGTCAATTTGAAATACTTGATTGACTCAGCGTTTTTTTCTTGCTGATTTTTTCTGATTGTTTTGTCTCTGGTTCATACGTAATATTCTGATCTCTGCTGCCAATTTTTCCTGGAAAGATAAAATATCAAAAAATTCAGATTTCAAAGCAATTTTGCCTTCTTCATAGGCGATGATTTCTTGCAGCCCTTTTTTCAAATCTTCGAATAATCTTCCCATAAGCTAATTACTGAGTTTTTAAGTGACGATTATCGATTCCTGTGTCGATTAAGACGTCCAATGTTTAACTGATAGATTTATGCATTTCTTTAGCAATTTTAGCGACGTAATAATGTCTTTCACGCGTTGTCCAATAGACGATATTACCTTTGAAAGCTTACTTCTTAATAGGTTCAGGAATAGGCTCACCATTTTTAAGATAGAGTTGTATAGCTGCTTGGATAGCTTCCTTAATATTTTTTAAACCTTGTCCGATAGTTTCTGCATCAGTACAGACTCCAGGAAGTTCATTGACCCGAATAATATAGTAGTCTTTGTCTCCTTCGGATTCAGGCTCAATTGTATAGGACCATTTTAATTTCAGGTAATATTTTAGATTTTTTTTAGTAGGCATGATCTCTTAAAACCTCCTTCAAATCTCTAAATTGATAAGGCAGTAGCTGAGGTCTCTCCAGATCCAGTTATTAAGGATTCCTTAATAACTGCTTCCGATGGCAACACATATCAAATGCAACAGTCTCTAATACTCAGAAAAATGACTCTCGGGCAAGGTTTGGCCTCCATCAACAATCAAACTTTGCCCTGTGATGTAAGAAGCTTCTTTTGAGGCTAGGAATAGGATCGCATGGGCGACATCTTCAGGTGTTCCTAATCGGCCTAGAGGAATAGCCCGAATCATATTGTCTGTATGTTCTGCGCCTAGATCATCAAAAGCTTCTGTGATGATATTTCCAGGTTCAACGGAGTTGATATTAATTTGGTATTTGGCCAATTCGATCGCGGCTGTCTTAATAAAACCCGCCACACCTCCTTTTGAAGCCGTATAATGAGAAAATCCTGGAAGGCCTGTCTGGGGGCCTGAAATAGAAGAAGTGATAACAATTTTACCTTGCCCTTGAGCCTTCATGATAGGAATGCAAGCTTTTACAGCCAAGAACGTCCCAGTCAAGTTAACATCAATCACTTTTTGCCACTCTTCGAGGCTCATTGTTTCAAGACGAGCATGAGGATAAATACCGGCGTTATGGCAAAGGACATCGATTTTTCCATATTCTGCCAATGTTTCCCGTGCCATTCTTTCCATATCCGGTTGATGGCTGACATCGGCTAGAATATAAATCGCTTTTTCTCCTTTATTGTGAATTTCTTCTTTAATCTTTTTGAGCAAAACTTCGTCCCTTCCTACTAAGACAAGCTTTGCACCTTCACGTGCAAAAACTTGAGCAATGCCTCGACCTATTCCCCGTGATGATCCGGTTACAATGACGACTTGATCTTTAAATCTCTGATCGGAATGAATTTGGGATGTTGTAGAAGAATTTTTAGCGAAACCCGGTAGACAAAGGGTCATACTAACTCCCAAAAAAAACAATAAATTTTTCATGATCGATCCGTTAAAAGACTGCGAGTAACACGTTTAATCATTGTCTTTTTTTTCAAAAAATTCAACCTTTGCTCTAGAAATGTTGATACTTTACTCTAAATTTAATTATCATCACCTCCCAATGATTTAATCGATTTTTAGGGGGAGTTCAGATGTTAAAAAAGCGGAAATTAGGGCAGCTGGAAGTTTCAGAGCTAGGATTAGGATGTATGGGGATGAGCCAGTCTTATGGCGTTCCCAATGAAGCAGAGTCCCTCGCAACGATTCACCGAGCATTAGAGCTGGGTGTTAATTTTTTTGATACCGCTGAACTCTATGGCCCCTATACGAATGAAGAGCTTTTGGGAAGGGCATTGAAAGGCCGCCGTTCGCAAGCGGTCATCGCAACGAAATTCGGGTTCAATCTTGTAAACGGCAAAATACAGGGAGTTAATAGTCATCCTAACCATATTCGGCAGGTTGTTGAGGATTCTTTGAGGAGGCTTGGGACGGATTACATTGATCTTCTTTATCAGCATCGAGTAGACCCCTCTGTTCCAATTGAGGATGTTGTAGGAACCATGGGTGAACTGGTTGCGGAAGGAAAAGTGCGTTTTCTAGGCCTTTCCGAGGCAGGCGAAGATACCATTCGCCGGGCACACAAAACCCATCCGATTTCTGCATTGCAAAGCGAATATTCTCTTTGGGAACGGAATTTAGAACCTCGCATTATTCCTTTGCTTCGTGAACTGAACATTGGGCTTGTTCCTTTTTGTCCACTCGGGAGAGGCTTTTTAACAGGGACTGCTAAGCGGGCTGAAGACTATCCTGAAAAAGATTATCGCCGACGCGATCCTCGTCTCCAAGGAAAAAACTACGAGGCTAACATGCGTATTTTTTTGATTATTCAGGAAATGGCCCATCGTAAAAAAGTTACACCTGCTCAAATTGCTCTCGCTTGGCTGCTTCACAAAGGCGATGACATTGTGCCTATCCCTGGAACAAAACAAAGAAAATACCTAGAAGAAAATACAACTGCTGCAAAACTTAGCTTATCAAAAACTGATATCGAAGAGCTGGATGAATCTCTTCCTTCTGGAATGACCAGCGGACAACGTTATGAAGACTCGCACATGACGCTGATTGATCGATAATACTAAATTTTATATTGGAATATGATAAGGCTATTGATAAAATCAGAAAAGTAAACCGGTTTTCAACCTATGAGGTACTTTTATGGCACGTATTTTGGGAACAATAGCAATTTTAGTGGGCGTTGCTCTTCTGGTTCTGGGTATTGTATCTACACAGAAAACAGGCGAAAAAGTTGTCGGTGAGATGACAGGACATTATACCAATACAACGGTATGGTATATTGTTGGAGGAGTGGCCCTTATTGCGGGTGGATTCGGACTCCGTAGAATAAAGTAAAAATCTCTTTTTTGGGTGCTGTAAGGCACCCCATTTCATTATGTTTGTCTAAATTTCAAATACTGTGTCCTATTAGTTCTGTAAGTTATTCATTTTCAGGTAGATGTGTTATTGTATAAAATTTTCAAATCTTTATTATTAATTAATTATAATAAGTTAAAATTAGTTCAGAGTTAATAGCTCTAAACGTTTGTTTTATTATTAAATCTTTTAAAGGATATGGGGAAAGTATGAACAGAGAACAATTTGAAGGCAACTGGCACCAGTTGAAAGGAAAAATCAAAGAAAAATGGGGCAAATTGACCGACGACGACATGACTAAAATTAATGGAAAATATGAGCAATTCATCGGCAAGCTCCAAAAAAAATACGGTTATACTAAAGAGCAAGCAGAACGAGAAAGCAATAACTGGAAATATGAAAACCGATTTGAAGATCGTTCTGAGTTCCAAGACAACAAGTCTTGGGGTCAAAGAAATGAGCGCGAGACCGAAGATTTCGATGAGAGAAATCGCAATTCTTTGGGGCGAAGTGAGCGCGAAAGCGAAGAGTTTAATTCTGAGCGAGAATTGAATGAGAGAAACCGCAACTCTCTTGGTCGAAATGAGCGCGAAAGTGAAGTGTTTAACTCTGATCAAGAATTGAACGAAAAAAACCGCAATTCTCTTAATCAGGGAAGAAACGAAAAAGAAGGTCCATCTGGAAAAGCCCAGAAAAAACATACTTCTGGTTGTGGATGTGGTAGCTGCAAAAACAAAAAGAATGAAAAAAACAGATACGACGAGAACGATTTTAGGGACAAAAAAAGAAAAGTTGGCTGAAGCTTAAGCTTTAACTTTTTATTTTGAAAGAGGTTGGGAAACCAACCTCTTTCTTTTATTAAGTTATCAATGAAGAATCGTTATTTTAAGACGACTACTTTCTACATTGCTCGTGTTCACGGCTGTAATGAAATATTCATACCCTGACTTTTGAGAATGGAGACATGTTTCATAGATAAAAGGCGAGCTTGGTGAGAATTGAGCTACGATTTTTCCATTGTGATATATCCGATACAATACAATGTTTTGGTCAGGAGATGCTGTCCAATGAGCTTTAAGAGAATAGCTCGTTTTATTTAACAGTTTGCATTTCTTAATCTTTCCGGTAAAGCTCTTAGGAGTAGAAATAGGAAGCACTGAAATAAGCACCGTCGCAGTTGCAGTATTACCAGTAGAATCGATCACAGTATAGGTAAAAGTATCGATTCCAGTAAACCCAATCGGCGGAGTATAGGTATAAGTCCCCGTTTGGAGATTCATTACCACTGTACCGCCAGCTGTGGTTTGATGATTATAAGAAGAAATAGATAAACCACTCCCTATATCATTCGTCAAAACCGAAGCTCCATTTAAAGGGGTATTCACATGGGTAAGACCTACATCATTAAGAGCAACGGGTAAGACTGTAATGGTTACCATGCCGCTTGTCATATCACCTGAAGAATCTACATCGACATAGTTAAAGGTATCTATTCCTGAAAAGCCTGTCGGAGGAATGTAGGTATAAGTACCATCCAGATTCATCGAAACAGTTCCACCCTGCGCAGAGGTCGATTGGTAAGAAAAAATAGTTAAAGTGCTACCTGTGTCATTACTTAAAACACTAGTTCCTACTAAAGTAGTATTGGCATGAGTAATTGCCGTATCATTCATTGCATGGGGCAAAACGGTGATCCGGACAGAAGCTGAGGCTGAATTACCATTTCCATCCGTTGCGGTGTAAACAAAACTATCTATTCCAGAAAAATTCAATGGGGGTGTGTAAACATATGTCCCATTGGGTTGTATAGTGATGGTCGCATTCTGTACTGATGTTATATGAGTGCTTGAAGTCACAGATAAACTGGTTCCTATATCGTTAGTTAAAACGCTCACCATTTGATTTAACGGGGTGTTGACTTGGGTTATTCCTGCATCGTTAACCGCAGTGGGTAAGACGGTGATAGTAACTGTAGCTACAGAAGTATCACCATGTGAGTCTTGGACAGTGTAAGTAAAAGTATCGACTCCTGAAAAACCATTCGGAGGGGTATAAGTATAAGTCCCCGTGGTGGTATTCATGACTACACCTCCACCCTGAGTAGAAGTATGATCGTAACTTACGATGGTTAATCCCATTCCCTGATCGTTGGTGAAAACAGTCGAGCCATTTAATGGTGTATTGGCAGGGGTTGTACCAAAATCATTTTCGGCGACAGGAAGTACGGTAATCGTGACTAAAGCGGTTGTTGTATTTCCAGTCTGATCAGTCGCTGTGTAATCAAAAGTGTCTACGCCTGAGAAATCAAGGCTAGGTGTGTAGATATAAGTGCCATCGCTATGCATAGTAACGGTCCCGTGCATAGGGGAAGTATTAGAAGAAACAAAAAGGGCTGTTCCCTCGTCATTGTTCAGTACACTTGTGTTTTGAGTTAACGAAGTATTAGCTGTAACAGTGCCTGTATCGTTGATAGCTATCGGTAAGACAGTCAAAGTCACTGTCGTCGTTGACGTTTGATTCAAAATATCTTCAATGGTGTACATAAAACTATCGGTGCCTGAGAAGTTGGCAGGGGGGGTGTAAACATAAATCCCGGTGGATTGCATGGTGACATGTCCCAATGTGGATGAAGTATTAGTACTCGAAACCACTAAGCTTGTTCCTGTATCATTGCTTAAAACTGTCGGTCCATTAAAAGGAGTGTTGGCATTGGTCGTCCCGGTGTCAGGATTTGCAACAGGGGGTGTTACAGTGACAGTAACGGTGACGGGATTTGTTTGACTTTGAAGTGCAATAGGAGTTGTCCCGCTAAAAGGGATGAAGCTGTAATTGATAGTCCCTGTATTGGTAAAACTTGTTGGAGGGACTTGAGAGATCTCTGCTTGATAAGTAATAACTGTCATCGCGCTAACAGCTAAATTTCCAATGGAAACTCCATTCACAAGATCAGGATTTGAAATCGGGGTTCCATTCACGGTAATAGAATTAGGTGTTAATGTTAAACCTGTAGGTAAAGGATCTATAAGGACGAGATTAGAAGCATCACTTTCTCCAATATTTGTTAAGGTAATAGTATATGTAAGAATTTGATGGAGCATTCCTGCAGTTGTATCGACTTGTTTTTGTGAATTAATGAGCGGAGACAGAACTTGAATTTGGATGCCTAGTCCAGTCACAGTGTAAACGTCTTGATTCGTCGTTCCTTGGGCAAAGAGTTGCTGTTGACTATTTTGAATTTTATTTCCTAGATCAATACTTGTGATATCATATCCTTGGCGTGCGCCGGATATAGCGGTTCCCGAACTTGCAATAGAATTTAAACTGCCAAAAGTTCCCCGAGTGTCCAATTGAGAAGAACCGCTTGCCACTAATTTACCCGTTGTCACATCGGTAGTTAAGGGAAGTAAGGTATTGATTTGAGAAGCAAAAAAATTATTTAAAGGATTATTGGTGCCTACCACAGCATCACCTGGGGCTGAAAGAGTAGAGGTAGCTCCTACCAAGAAATTATCACCTGTTAACTGAGCATCTCCTTCTAGAGAACAGCAAAAGAGCCGACTAGAAAACGTTCCATTATCTGGGGCACGAAAACCGCTCACAACAGCGGGCGCAGATCCTTGAGCTTCACAGCCAATAAATAAGGTTAGATTGCTGGTATACATATTGGAGTTTTGATAAACCACAGCCAATGTCCATCCCGCACAATTCAAGTTGTTTTCAGTCGCAATAACAGTAGCAGGTACTCCAGCTACAGTATAAGTCCCAGCGCCTGTGATAAAAGACGTGACATCGGCACTTCTGACATAGAAACCAGTACTGCCTGAATTGACTCTCGATTGGGCAGTACTAGGATTGGGCGTTATCGTTTGAGGTCCTCCTGGAGTAATAAAAGTTACAGGAGTATCAGCTAAAGAGAGTGGGATTGCAGGATCAAATCCATAACTTCCTGACCAAATGAGCTCTGCATGTAAGATTGTACTTCCAGTAGGAAGATCTAACACAGCCGAAGAGCTATTCATCGTCCAATCCAGAGTGGTTCCTACAGGAAAAGTTCCCACTTGCGAGGAAGGGTTGGTTGTCGTGATAAACGCTCCAATTGATCCACTGATTCCTGGTTGATTCTGATTCGCTGTTTTGTCCAGACCTAGAGTATTTCCTGTAAAGGTAATCGCACCATTATTGACTGTGGTATAGATCTGTTGATAAACGGCTTCTAGTGAAGTTGAGAAAAAGAGTAAGACGGCAAGAAAGCATTTACTCAGAAAGAAACAGATAAACCTTTTGGAAGAAAATACTGAGGAGTTGTTCATAATTGAATCCTTGGGTAAAGAGGTTTGTTGTCTTGAGCATGCTTGAGTTGATAGAGATCAATATCTTGATATGTTTGAGATACAGAAGAATTTAAAATAATTATGTTACTCATATCATCGATTGCGATTCAAATTTTTAATATTCGGTAGAAGAAAATTTAAAAGATTAATATAAAATTATTTTCTTTTCATTAAAAAAAAATAATTGATGGTAGTTGTCAGTGCGAAAGGAGAAAGTTGTGAAAAGGAAATAAAATTCTGATGAAGAGAATGCATTTGTTAGTGCTATACTCAGATTTGCAACAAGAAATGCGTCATGCGAAAATTAGCCTTCCTCTGTTTACTTTGTGTCTGCGCTTATTTACTTCTTTCAAGATGTGATTGTCTCTATGCGCCTCCTGTAACTCAATGTGAAATTCCTGTTTTTAAACCTCAAAACCCCATCCGCATTGCTCTTGTCTTGGGTGGAGGAGGTTCAAGGGGTTTAGCCCATTTGGGAGCGATTAAAGAATTAGAGGCCGCGGGCCTAAGACCTGATTTAATTATTGGTTGCAGCGCTGGATCAATTGTCGGTGCCTTCTACGCAGATAATCCAGAATTAAAAGGTGTAGAAAAAAACCTCCTTGAGCTCAATCGAGCCGATTTATTGGACTTGACCTTTCTGAAATTTCGTTTTGGTCTCATTGAAGGAAAAGCTATCCAGACATTCATGAAAAAACACTTGCGTTCGAAGACATTTGACGAGCTAAAAATCCCCTTAATTGTTGTTGCTACCGATCTCTTTGATGGGGAAGTTGTAGAGCTTTCCCAACAAGCAATTCCTATTGCAGTAGGAGCTTCTTGTGCTTATCCCGGTCTTTTCAATCCCGTTTTTTTGCATGATCGGTATTTAATCGATGGGGGAGCTTCTAGTCCTGTCCCCGTTGAAATAGCAAAAAAATATGGGGCCGAATTCATTATTGCGATCGATGTGAGCGAAAAATTACCCACCGCAAGTCCCTTTCATTTTTTTGGCATTGCAAGAAGAGCTATGGAGATCGCGTATAGGAAATTTGTTGCCCAATCTCTTGCCCAGGCCGATATTTCGATTAGGATGGAATTTCAAGATGTGGGCATGTTCAGCGACCATCTCAATCACCAGATGTATGAGCTGGGCCGTAAAAAAGTCCTCAGCATGCTTCCTGAGATTAAGAAAAAACTGATGGAAACTTCAGAAGGGGCAAGAACTCAATTCAGCTTCTTAGATAAGGAATCAGGAAAGAGTTAATCTTTTCCGATTCTTTTGCTAGTAGTAGATCGTCAGTAATAAGTGTTAGATGGTAGTCAGTAAGAATGAAAAATACTGAATTTAAAGATCCTCTCAAATCCGCGATTTGACCTTGATAGCATCCTTCAAGCTTGGGTCGGGATTCAAGCCTCTGGATGAGTTTTTCTTCTGAACAAAGAAGGAGTATTTTCAATATCCGGTATGCAGGATAGGGGATTAGAAGAGTTGTAATTTCTCCGATCCGTTTTGCATGAGCATTGGCATCCATCACAATATGTAACCGATTTTCTACCGCTTTGATTAATAATATTTTCGAAATGGTAATCACCATTTCTGCAAAGAGCTTGCCGATGATAGATTTTTCTAAAAGTTTATAACGGATGACATCCGTCGAAATCACCACGAACTGATGTGTTTTCCGCAAAGAATGGGCAACGGTGGATTTTCCGGATCCCTGAAAGCCACCGAGTAAAACTAAAATAGGCCGTTCTTGAGGAGAGCCATTCAAATTTTTTGATAATGTTTCTGTAATTTCTTGAACGATCATTTCTTTTTCAAGCGGAGAGATCATGCTAGAAGAGCTGATTGGAGGTCTTTGGATAATAGCCATGGACGAATAGCATAGGTTCATTCTCAATTGAAGGCATGTAAAATTCTTATCCTATTTATAATGAGAGTGTTATATTAATCAGTTAACCGACAAAATTAATCGGTGATTCTTTATAATTTTTGCAAAAAATGGGGAGCCTTATGAGTGTTAGATGGGTAGCAAATATGGCTTATACATGGGAACCCATGGCTACCTATCTTAAAATGCCATGGAAATACCATTTGCCGCTTCTTTCTTTGCAGACGGGCACCTTGCAGGCGGCTTTGCATTTGGGAAGCGAAGCAGCCCCACTTTTGCTGAGCAGAACAGCGGGTTATGCGCTCATGAGCTTTGCTAGAATAGCTTCCCAGCTATGTCAACTCCATTATAAAAAAAATACCCAGTGGGAAAAGATCAAGATGGGTCTGGAGATGACATCAACGCTCTCTCCGCTTTTACTTGTATTTTCAAGAATTGCTCCTTCTTATTTTATTGCCGCTCAAATGGCCAAAACGGGAATGGAGCTAAAAGAAAACATCGACCAGCTCAAAAATATCCATCTTCTTTCTCGTGAGCAAATCTGCGATAGAATACTACCGGTGATTTCCCATGCTTTTTTTCTGTTGTCGCTATGGAGGGGAAGTTCTTATAAAATCCGTTTGGCTTCCATTGTTTTTCAAGGCGCTGTCTCTTATTATCAGTCGGTAAACCATCTGAAAAATCATAAAAACCTCGATGGATTTATCTGGGCATGCATGGGGACGCTCCGTTTGTACCAGGGACACCAATATTATCAGTCTAACACTTCAAGTCCTCATTTTGTTTATAAACAACGGCATGCTGAAAAACAAAAGCATGTCAAACATGTTCGACTCACTGCATACGGCCATGAGCAGTCAAGGCTTGCGGGGCCTATTGTGGAAAAATATCTTCAAGAAAAAACAGGCAAGACTCAGTGGACTTATGCCTCTTCAACTTACTCACGTTCTAAGCAGACAGCTCAAGGGATGATGGAAGGCGTAGGCAAGACAGACCAACCTCTTTTCACAGATGGAAGGCTAGGAGAAAGAATGAAAGGGGAGCCTAAAAGTTATATCTACAGACGTCATGATGCGGCTGTCGAGGATCTTGCAGAAATTGCTTACCCTGATACAGATTTAATCATAGTGGATCATTCTGATGCCGGCAGAACGTATGCTCGCCAGGTCGATAAAACAAATGAAAAATTGACTGAACATCATCTCAAATATGTCGAAGGCTTTCTATTCACACGACAGGATGGAAAGACAGAGCTATTGGACCGATTCAAGGCCGTATAAAAATAGAACAATTGCTGGTATAGTTTCGTCAAAAGGATAGACGCAATGAGAAAAAGATGGGGATTATTAATAGCTATTTTTTTAACGCCTTTAGCAGCTAACTCTTTACTTACAGATCCTATCTTGCAAAATCCTACTCCTCAATCGATTAATGTAGTTTGGTTTACCGCGTTTGAAGGCAAAGACCATTATGTCGAATATGGCGAAGGGCTTTTAAAGAAAGTTAACTGCCATACCAAGAAACTTTCGCGCCTACGAGAAGAGGAGACAGGGGGATGTGTCAACCGCGCCATTTATCGACATGAAGCCACTTTGACGGATCTTTCTGAAACTCGGACTCCCTACCGTGTTGCAAGTGTCGACTCCGATGATAAGCTCATTCAAAGCGATGTCTTTTCTTGTGCGCCGCTACCAAAACCAGGGACGTCTTTAAAAATTTTATTTACTTCCGATCATCAAAATAAACCCATGGTGGCAGCCAATCTTCAAAAAGTTAAAGAAATAATACCTGATATTGATGTCATTTTTCATGCGGGCGATTGTGTCAATCATCCTGACCAAGCTTCTGAATGGTTTGATGAGCCCAGCGGGGCTGGTTTTTTCCCCTGTTTGCAAGGAAAAGGAAGCCGAAAGATCGGCAGTACAACTTATACCGGAGGTTCTTTGCTGCAATATGCTCCTCTATTTTGTGCGATAGGGAATCACGAGGTGATGGGTCGCTGGAGTATGAAAAGTTCACTCGATGTCCAATTTAACGATACTTATCCTCAAGAAGCAGCAAAAAAACAATATACAGAGTTTTTTCCTCTCTCCCCAGACTCGGGTCATCAGCAAAAATGGATCAAGGACCATAGCTTTAATACCGACTCTTATGAAGAGATATTCACATTGCCGAAAAGCACTTCTGGTGGTCAGAAATATTATGCAGCCACCATCGGAGATGTCCGTTTGATTGTTCTTTATGCCACCAGGATTTGGAGGCAGCCTGCCTTAGGAGTAAAAGGAAAATATACAGAAAATCCGCAAGATTTTAATGATCCCGCTCGATGGGGGTATGGGGATTTTATTTTTGAGCCTATTGCAAAGGGAAGTCCTCAATATCAATGGCTAGAAGAAGAACTTCAAGGAAAAGAGTTTCAACAGGCTAAGTATAAGATCGTGATGCTGCATAATCCTCTTCATTCGTTAGGAGAGAATGCCATTCCGCCTTTTGCAGATCCTATTCAATCTATGGAATCGGATCCCGAGGGACGTATTACCCAGATCCAATATCACTATCCTAAAGATCAAGATGTTTTAATCCGAGACGTAGAGCCTCTTTTAACACGGTACGGTGTGCAATTGGTTCTTTGCGGACATACACATATCTGGAATCGATTCCGATCCGAAGCAGGGGTTCATCATCTTGAAACCTCCAATGTCGGAAACTCTTACGGAGGCTATCTCGATACGAGACGAAATTTACTCCCAGGAAAATCGGATGGCAATTATGTCGCTTCTGGAGATCCTAATGGACTTGCTCCTATCGTTCCCAGCTTAGCTCCTTTACATGATGTCTCAGGTAAACCGTTGCCTTATATTTCCAGCAATGAGATCACGGTTTTTTCCGTCTTCAGTACAGATAGCGGTGCTATCGACAGCTATTATTTCGATACAACAAAACCTGAAAGTAAAGTTGTGCATTTCGATCGATTTTTCTTAACCGATAACACCCATCGCATTTCTTCGATTGCTGAGGTGCAAGAATATGCGAAAAAGCATGGCCTTCCAAAAGCTGTCATCTTTGATATTGATAATACTTTGATCGAATCTATTAGGCAAATTGCTTTAGACCCTTCCATCAATGGTTTTTTGAGAAAGCAATTTCCTCTAAATTCTGAAGAAATCATTCAGGCCATTCAAGCCCAGGTTCCTTGGAAGCTCTGTGAAAAGGCAACGGCTGAAGTTGTGAAGTTTTTTCAAGATCAAAACGTGAAAGTTATAGGAGTGACTAAACGATCTTCTTCGATGAAAGAAACTCTCCATCTGCAACTTAAAAGTAATGGAATCGATCTTTCAGGATCTGAGGAGTTGGAAGTTGAGGGAGGAATTTACTACAAAGGAGTTCTTCATGCACACAGTGATAAAGGAACCGCTTTAAAAGCGTTATTTCAGAAGATTCACTGGCAGGGGCAAACGTTGTATGTGATCGACGACAGAAAGTCGCATCTTCAAGATTTTCAAAAACAGTTCGCACATGAAGTCCAATTGAATGCCTTCGAATATATTCATCAGCAGTCTGTCGATGAAAATATTCTAAAATTACAATTGCAGGCTTTTTTATCTCACCAGGAGATAAGAGAAGATAGTTTTTATTCTTCGAAGTAGCGCTTCTTGTCTTAAAGTTTTGCCAAGAATAAAATCTAGATATGAAAAGGAGGAAATTATGAGTAATTACCGATGGGTTCGCCTAGTAGAAGCTTTATCATTGATGCTTTTGGGAATCTTTTCAATGACTTTGCCTCACTTATTCACTGTAGGAGTGGCCAAGATATTAGGAATAACATTTGTTGTCTCAGGACTCGTCCAATTTTTACGGATATTTGTCGATCGGATTCAGCCGCGTTCTATTCTTTATTTTTTCATTGCAGCCTTATATTGCTTATTCGGAGTTGTCTATTGGATACATCCTATTCTAAGCATGCTTTCGATGGGCCTGATTTTAATGGGCTTTTTAATGGTGGATGGGTTGGCCAAATTTGTTCTGGCGTATGAAGTTTATCCTTCAAAGATTTCGGTAAGTTTTATTTTGAATGGAATTCTTTCGATGACGCTGGCCGGGTGGATTTGGAAAAGCTGGCCTTCAACAGCTTTTTGGGTGCCAGGAGCTTTCGCAGGTCTCAATCTTTTCTTTTATGGCGGCTCTCTGTTATCTCTGGCTTTAAGGGAGCCTAGAGGACGACATCGACGAGCTGATGTTTAGGATTTTGTTTGATACTGTATTGTTTTTCCCAAGGGCTGGTAAATAAAGCCATCGGACGGCCTTGCCGGTCTTCAACCAGCATCAAGCTGGTCGATTTAACGAATGTTTTCATGTCGCCGATAATCCAGGCGCTGCATTGATACGAAAGGGGAGTCAGGACAGTTTCGACGCCATACTCGTCTTTTAACCGGTATTGCATCACTTCGAATTGTAATTGTCCGACGGCTGCAAAAACAAGATCGCCATCCCGTTCATACGATTTAAGCACTTGAATGGCGCCTTCATTGGAAAGTTGAAGGATGCCTTTATCGAACGATTTTCTTTTGCCGACGTCTTTCGGATAGAGGCGGGCAAAAATTTCAGGCTGGAATTGAGGAAGAGGTTTGAAGTTAAAACCTCCGGTCAGAGAAATCGTATCGCCGATGGCAAAAAGGCCGGGGTTGATCACTCCAATGACATCGCCGGGGTAGGCAAAATCAAGCGTGGTTCTTTCCCCTGCGACCATTCCATGGGGCCTTGAAAGGCGGATATCTTTACCCAGACGGTGGTTCTTAACGATAAGATCTCTTTCAAAACGGCCTGAGCAGATCCGGATGAAGGCCATGCTGTCGCGATGTCTGCGATCCATGTTGGCTTGGAGTTTGAATACATATCCGCTGAAAGGAGTGTTTATAGGATCGATTTCGATCTCGCTCCCATCCGTACGAATTGCCATGCGACTATGAGGACAAGGTGCCAAATGGATGAAAGCATCGAAGAACGGCTCTATTCCAAAGTTTGTCAAAGCCGAGGCAAAAAAGACCGGGGTAACTTTTCCTGCAAGGAAGTCTTCTTGAGAAAATTCATTACCGGCCATCTCTAAAAGTGTTAATTCCTCCAGTAATGTTTTGTAGACTTCAGGATTAATCTTCTCTCGAACTTCCGGACTGTCGAGGGGATAACGGGCTATCTCTGCTTTTTGGGCACCGCCATGAGAGACTTTGGTAAAAAAGATACACTCTTTCGTTTGTCTGTCGAAAACGCCTTGAAACTCTTTGCCCATGCCGATGGGCCAGTTCATGGCATAAGATTGGATCTGAAGCACATTTTCGACTTCATTCATCAGATCGAGAGGATCGCGCCCAGGCATGTCCATTTTATTCATAAAAGTCAGAACAGGAATTTTTCTAAGACTGCAGACTTCAAAAAGTTTGCGCGTCTGTCTTTCGACGCCTTTAGAAGAATCGATCACCATGATGGCGCAGTCGGCAGCTGTCAGGGTGCGATAGGTGTCTTCAGAAAAGTCTTGGTGCCCCGGAGTGTCCAGGACGTTGATGATCTTGCCTTTGTAGGTAAATTGCATGGCAGAAGAGGTGATGGAGATCCCTCTTTCTTGTTCCATCGCCATCCAATCGGAAGTGGCGGCTTTACGACCCTTACGGCCTTTGACCATGCCTGCAGTATGGATCATCCCTGAGTACAGGAGAAGTTTTTCAGTCAGAGTTGTTTTTCCTGCGTCGGGGTGGCTGATAATGGCAAAGGTGCGTCGTTTAGCGACGGCTTCACGGATGAGGTCTTGGTCGTCCATCTATCTAGTACTCTGTTAAGTTAATTTCTAATCATTGGGCAACATCAAAACCCTGGGGCTTGTCGATCATAAAGCGCGCGGTCTTTGATGAATACAGCTAGTTTTATGATCGACAAGCCCGAGGGATTTTCACGCCAGCCCAATGATTAGAAATGATCTTAACAGAGTACTAGGATACGAAAATTCACCTCTTGGGTAAAGTAAGAAAAAAAGCAGGAGTCTATGGAGCGTCCCCATCCATTCGAACAATTTTTAGCTGTTTTTGTTCCTAAAGTAGCTCAAAAAAGCCGGCAGCTCAATAAAGCCCTTTGGCTATTGGAGACGACGGGTAGTTCCGATGCCGCCGATTTAAAAGCTGAACTGGATGCCGAAGTTCGGCTTCTTTATAACGATCGAAAGACTTATGAAAAACTTTTAGAATGGGATCAAGACGATTCTTTAAGGGATCCTTTATTGAAACGGCAGCTCAATATCCTCATCCGCTCTTTCAAACAAAATATGATGCCCCCAGAGCTTTTAGAAGAGATTGTTCAAAAAGAAGCTGCTCTTGCGCAAGCTTACGCCAACTTCCGTCCGGTCGTAGATGGCCATGCGCTCACAGAAAATGAGATTTTAGAAATTTTGAAAAAGGAAAACGATCCCCTAGAACGGAAAAAAATTTGGGAGGCCTCCAAAGAAATTGGGCAGGCCATTGCGCCTCAAATTTTAGAGTTAGTTGCTCTGCGTAACCGAGCAGCGCAATCAATGGGCTATTCCGATTTTTTTCAGATGCAATTGGAGCTTCAAGAAGTCGATGGAGAGTGGCTGAAAAAAACCTTTGATGACCTGGCTGAGAGATCCGATGCCGCTTATTCGCAAATGATCGAAGAGATCGAAGATCATCAAGCGAAAAGGTTTAATGTCTCCAAAAATGAATTGGGACCCTGGGCGTGGACGGATCCTTTTGCCCAAGAAGATCCGCTCGATCGAAACGATCTCGATTTACTCATGATCGGAGTAGATTTAAGTAAAGCAGGTCATCATTTTTACCAAAGAATGGGCCTCGATGTGCAGCCTATCTTAAATCGGAGCGATATGTTCGAAAGGGCGGGGAAAAACCAACACGCCTTTTGCATCAATATCGATCGGGAAAATGATGTCCGCACGTTGAATAATGTAAAAAATACGATCAAATGGATGGAGACCGTCCTGCATGAGCTCGGACACGCAGTCTACGATCTGGGCTTTGATCAAAAGCTTCCTTGGCTTTTGCGCGAACCGCCGCATATGATGCCGACAGAGGCGATGGCCCTGATGGCTGGAAGACAGGCCTATCGTTATGATGCGCTCTGCCATCTGATCGGACATTCCAAGGAGAAAGAACCTCTTTTGAAAAAAGCCGATAGCAGTCTTCAGCGGCGTCAGCTCATTTTTAGCCGCTGGGTGCTTGTGATGACATTTTTTGAAAGCGAACTCTACCGAGATCCGTCCCAAGATTTAAATCATCTCTGGTGGTCTACAGTGGAGAAATATCAAAAAATTCGTATGCCAAGAGGACGTGAAGGCAAAAATGACTGGGCGGCTAAGTACCACATCGGTCTTGCTCCGGTCTATTATTTTAGCTATCTGCTAGGGGAGATGTTTGCTTCAGAAATTGAAGAAATTCTTATGCAAAAAACAGGCTCTTTGAATATGGCCTCCGAAAAGGCCGGCAAGTTCCTTCAAGAAAAGCTTTTCAGCCCAGGCAATTGCATGAGCTGGAGCCGTTTAGTGGAACATGTGGCAGGAAAGCCGTTAAGTTCTGATGCCTGGATCGCGCAGTTTGCTTCCCTATAAACTTGTTTTTTTCTCAATCAGAAAGGTAAAATGGAGACCTTATGAGTTCAATTAACGGTCGGATGGTTTTTCAAGAACCTCCGGAAAATTTTAATCCCAAAGTGGAAGTTGCTGCTTGTTTTATCACTGTCGATGAAAATGTCCTTTTCATGAAACGGCAGCCTCACCGGTCTGAGCCCTGCAAATGGGGAATCCCTGGTGGTAAAGTGGAAAAAGGGGAAACAGCCCATCAAGCCGTCAGACGAGAAATTAAAGAAGAGACAGGACTTGACCTTCCTCATGAAGTCAAACATTTAGGAACCGTCTATATTCGGTATCCTGAAGTCGATTTCATTTACCATATGTACGGCCATGACTTGACCGATTATCCAGCTGAAATTGTGGTCGATCCGGTCGAGCATGAGGAATACCGTTGGATGACTCTAGGTGATGCTTTGAAGCTCCCTTTGATCCGCGGCGAAGATGAATGCATCTATTTGGTCTATGGGGAAGATCCGTGAAGAAGGCGCTCCGATTTTTCACTTGCGGCTTTTTGGGGCTGATAGGAGTGATGATCGGTCACCTATTCTACCTCTATCATCATCGCGAGTTCGGCCCTTCTGATTTCCGCCATCCCTCTAATCTAGCGCTGAAGGGGCAAACATCGGAAGAAATGAAAAAAGAGACGTCTAAGCTATTGAATCAGAGGTTTAGTTATCTCGGAAATGGATCACAGGTGACTGCTTTTGAGAGCGAAGATCACCGCTATGTGATCAAATTTTTCAATCCCCGCAATGCGATCAAAAAAAGCTGGTTTCATAAAGCGTGCCGCTTACGCCAGATGAGCACTTTCGAATGGATAAACAAAACGTATTTCCAAAAAAAGAAAAGACTCCTAAAACTTTTTAAATGTCAGCAGATGGCGTTCCAAGATCTGCGCGAAGAATCGGGTATCGTCTATCTTCATTTAGATCAAACAAGTTATCTTTCTAAAACCCTAGAAGTCGTTGATAAAGAGGGGAAATTACATCTCATGAATTTGGATGAATGTCCTTTTGTTTTGCAGAAAAAAGTTGAGATCGCTCGGCCTTATTTAGATCTCAAAATAGAAAAAGGCGATCTGGAAGAAGCCCGCCAGGGTGTTCGAGAGATCTATCAACTTTTTCTATCCCGCGCTCAAAAAGGATATACCGATCATCGTCAAAATATCGGTAAGAATTACGGATTTGTCGATGGACGCGCTGTACAGCTCGATGTGGGCAGGATCCGGAAAGATGATCGTGTCAAACAGATGCCCTTAAAAGAAATGGAAAAAATTGTTTCCTATATCTCACATTTGCTACCCCCTCAATTACTTCCTGTTCTTGAAGAATGTCTTGAAACAACCAAGCAATCTTTTTAGACCCTTCTCTCAAATTGTCATTAATACGCTGAAGGCATATAATTCCCCCTCATTCGTACAAGGGTTTTATGAACGGCGTACAACAGATTTCTGGCTCAAATGGTGTTATTAATCAAGTACAACTAAGGGGTCATAACGGCTGGACAAGTCTATCATTGCGGACGGGCTCCGGTCAGCAGTGGAGTTTAGCCAAGAAAGTCGGACTTTTTTTCTTGTGTGCCTGCGTTCTTATACTTCTCTTGAGAAGCCGAGTTTCCGTGAATACAAATCATCAGACCACTATTAAGCGTCAAAGAGCTTCAGATGATTTACATGAAAAGCAGCCTAATCAGGTAAGCGCCCCTACATTTGTCAGGGATGCGGGGGTTACTACACAAAAAACACTGACGTTCAATGAACAGGTGAACTCTGTTGCATTAAACTTACCAGCCACCCTTCGTATCGAGGTTGTAGGAATGGATAAGAGTACTCTGTCGATTACCGCTGATCAAAACATCATGGAATTATTAGCAGCCACTTTAAATGCGGGCCATTTGATGCTACACCAAAAGCCTAATACATCGTTTGATACGAAGATGCCTATTCAATACGTATTGACCGTTTCTCGGTTGCAGAATGTCACTGTGTCAAAAAAGGGAAAGGTTTCTGTCTCTCAGTTGAATGGAGAGAGGTTTTATTGTAATATTGGAGACAATTCCCTTATTTTAATTTCCGGAGGTCAATTGGATAGCCAAGCCATTATTGTTAAAGGAACTGGGAAGTATTTAGCTGAAAAATTAGCGACGCGACTTACATCCGTATCTTTACAAGAGAGTTCAACTGCTTATATCCAGACTCCCAGTGAATCCTTGGGCGTTATATTAGAAGGTAACAGTATCTGCTATTATACCGGGTCTGAACCCCATTTTTCATCAAGGAATATTACGGGAAATGCTAAGTTATTACCGAAAGTTTAGAATGAAAAAAATTATCCTTTCTTTAAGCCTATTTGCTTTGGTACTTCTCGCTGCTGCGGGCGGACACGTTCTTTATCTCTTCAACCATCGAGAGTTTGGCTTTAAAGATTTCCATCATCCGTTCGTATTAGGAGTTGATAGAGCGATAGCTCCTGACGAGCAGGTCAAAAAAGAGACAGCGGAGATCTTAAAACAGAAATTTAGTTATCTGAGTTATGGCGGACAAATGACGGTCTATGAAAGCCAGGACAAAAAATATGTGATTAAGTTCTTCAATCCGCGGAGCGTGATCAAAAAAAGCTGGTTTTTTCAGTTTGCTAAATTGCGTCGTTTGAACTCGTTGAAATGGATCACAAATACCTATTTTAGAAAACAACAGCGGCTGAAGAAATATTTTCTCCGGTATGAGATGGCTTTTCTAGATCTTAAAGAAGAGACTGGATTGGTCTATGTCCACCTCGATCCTTCGACGTGCCTTTCGCAAAACTTAGAAGTCGTGGATAAAGAAGGAAATCTTCATCATATTGAGTTAGACGCCTATCCTTTTGTCCTTCAGAAAAAAGTCGAATTGACGATGCATCATTTAGACCGGCTTCTAAACAATGGTGATGTTGCAGGCGCCAAAGAAAGCGTACAGCAGATTTATAATCTTTTTCTCTCACGGGCTGAAAAAGGGTATACCGACCGCCTTCAAACCCTCCATAAAAACTATGGCTTTTTTGAAGGGAAAGCTGTTCAGCTCGATGTCGGAAGGATAAGAAAAAGTGCGGCCATTGCTGAGAATCCCTTGAAGGAGATGGAGAGGATTATTTCCAATATCACTCCTTCCTTAGCTGAGCCGTTTCCTAAACTTAGCTCTGTTTTGCAAGAGCGTCTCAAAAACGACGAACTTTCTAAACGTTAGCAAGCTCGCTTGATTTTAAATCTTTGCTTTTATGAATTTGGATTAGATTTGCAAGATGGTAAATTTCCCAGCAAGCGCCACAAGGCTGACCCTGATAATACATATCTGAAACAACCGTGTAATAATATCCATCCAGTTTTCCAGAAATAGTTCTTTTTTCCATTTTTTTTAAATCCGCAAGAGCAGCATAGAATATTTCTTTCTCACTAATCAGATTACGATTAAAACTAGCGGGTATTTTGTCCAAATAGAACTTTCCTCCCCCATCAAAGACGCAGATGTTTTGGATATAATATTCACCTATACGTTCGTAAATTCCTTCGCGGAATCTTTCAGAGATGATTCTGTTTTCCAGTTCATCCCCCGCAAACCAATGAAAAAATTCCGTACTCAGAGAAAAGCCATGAATGAGCTTTAGCATCTGATCAATGTCGGTAGTGTTAAGGGTCGCGGTATCAGCAATGATCATACGATTTACTCTCTTCTTTCAGACATCCAATATTCTAAGTGGCTCTTTTTTTCTTTATAGATTTTGAGAATGGTAGGAAGTTCGTAAATTTCCCAAGATAAGGCGATCAATTCTCCTCGGATATAACAGCGTGAGATAACCGTGTAATACGATTCTGCTGCAATGCGGGCAATTTTCTGTTTTTTAAAGGAGAGGCTTTCTAAGTAAGTGGCTGACAAATCGACAATCGGACGAGTTATCTTTTTTATGAAGTCTTTGTCGAGCTTGTCTAAATAAAATTCATGTTTACCCGTGAAAATCAAAACATCCTGAATCGTGTATTGAGTAATACGTAGGTATTTGTTGGCCACGTAATTTTCGTAAATCAAACTCTGTTTGTATTTTCCATCAGATAGCCAATCGCTAAAATTGGTAGAGACGTGATAGGTATCAATGAGATCTATCAGATCGAAGTATTCACTCTCTAGCACCGCTTCAACTTTTAAAGATGAGTGTTCGATAAAAATCTCCTGAAATCAAGATGAATGTTAGAAACATGAGAAATTTAAAAGAAGAAAAAAATATATTTTTTCTGCATATTTATATTGCTCGGAAAGAAAGTCTAAGAGACGAGAAAAAACCCGATCAAGCGTTCATGAGGTGTGCGTTCTTTGAGAGGTTTTTGTTTGAGTTTTGCTTGACATTTTTGAAGGCAAATTTTAATTTAAGGTTTTTAGCTTTAACAAAGAGGTCATGAGGCTATGAGTATATATAAGAAACAACTGCCTATTGCAATCGCTGCTTTAATCTGCTCGGGTCAGCTTGGCGCGAGTTTAGTTCAGAGTCAACAAGTACTGGACGATCGCTTGAACGCTATCGAAAATGAACTTGCTGCCAAAAGAAAGGTGAGCCCTACAGTCACACAAAAAAACGACTTTTTTTTCACAGGGGAATATCTCCTTTGGCATGCCAATGAGTCCGGTCTTGCTTACGGAGTAAAAGTAGGTACCGCTGCTACAGACATCGGGACAGTTCAAAACATTCGCTTTGATTGGGATTCCGGATTTCGAGTAGGAGTCGGTTATCGAATTCCTCATGATAAGTGGGAAATAACTGCAAACTGGACCCGCTTCACAACAGATGCAAGTGGACATACTTCAGCATCATCTAGCGTGCTTTTTCCTGAGTGGGCAACAGAGATCTCAAGCGGTGCTCCTGGTGCAATCTCTTCGATGAGCGGAAAATGGAATATGCGCTTGAATATTCTTGATGGCGAAATGGGCCGTTATTTTATGGTCACAAGATGGCTTGCTCTGAAGCCTCATTTCGGTATCCGAGGAGCTTGGATTAAGCAAACTTATAAAACTAATCTCGATGGTGGATTTGCTGCACTTCCTGCATTAACTGCAGTCATCACAGATCATCTTAAAATTAAAAATGATTTCAAAGGTGTGGGTCTCCGCGGCGGTTTAGATTCCGAGTGGACTCTGTATGAAAGATTGAGCATCTATGGAAATGCTGCTTATTCTTTGATCTATGGAAACTTCAGCTTGAACCAACACGAACAACGTCAGCTCGCAGGTGCAGCTGTATTGTCAACTGTTAATAATGTTCATAATAGCTTCCAACAGATCGTCAGTATCGGTGAATTGGCTATCGGCCTTCGTTGGGACCATACGTTCTGTAATGAATGGGTAGCTCTCCGTCTGCAAGCAGGTTGGGAATTCAACGCCTATTTTGGCCAAAACCAGTTTGCACACTTTGGAACAGGCATGGCTTCTCCATTGTCCTTTGTTGCGAATAATGATGATTTGACAATCCAAGGGTTTGTCCTTTCAGCACGTTTGGACTTTTAATTGTCCTTTAGGAAATCCCTCCTTCACGGAGGGATTTCCCTTTTCTCAAAAATAAGTCCCGCAGCTTTTTCTACTTTTTCAACAGATACAGCAAACGTTTCTAAAGGCGGATCTTTTTCAATCGGTTTATTTGGAATTATATAGGCCTCTGTTTCAACAGAATAGTCTTTTAAGCCCCGAATGACTTTGAAGTAATGCGTAGGGACGGCCACATTATTTTCACCGATGACTTCATAACGGACATAACGTTTTCCATCTTTCCCTTTTTTCGGCATGAAAAGGGGACCTGTAGTCACATAAACTTTGGAATAGATTTTAGTCAGGTCTCGGACATGCCTTTCCAACTTTAACCAATATTTTCTATTCAGCTGCGGATGTTGCGGGCTGATATTAGAAAGGTAGAAGGTGTCTTTCATTGTCTCATGACTAGACCTAGCATTTGCTGCCGGACTCAAATGGCCTCTATCAAATCCTGACCCTTTATAGTCCTCCTTGCGAGCTCTTAGGTGTGCGGGAATCAACGGATCTTCCATGAAGTCATAGCCTAATCGATCCGCAGAGCCTTCAAGGTTTTTTTCAGTGAGTTCTTCATAGACCCAGCTGGCATGCCGTGTTTTTCCATCATAGGCCAGCACATATCCTGTGCGATGGATCACAGGATTAGGAGAGGGTTGAAATGAGTCTTCAAAAGCGGTTTTAGAAGAATTGATAGGGGATGTGCATTGAGTCAGAGAGAATGCAAGAAAAGTCGCGCAAATCCATGTCGCTGTAGCCATAACAAGGAATATAGCGGCTCTTTAGAAAAATGCCAAATTAGAAACGAACATCAAAACCTAGATAAAAGCTATTGTCATGACATAGGTTGTTCCATTGAAAATCGTACATAGCCTCAATCGAGTATCTTTTGAAGAACTCAAAGAATAGATCGACGCCTGAAGTGAGGGTATTGCGACCTGCTCCGAAGACGGGAATAGGGAATTTAGGCCCGCTTGCAACCAGCGCAGTATAATGGATGGAATGGTCTTTATCAAAATACTCGTGCTGCCAGCCGACGTTAAATTCTGGAGTCAAAGAAAAGTGGGTCCATTCCCATGTATATTTGAACCAAAGATCTAAGCCGGAGCGAAGAGATTTTGCAAATTGGCTATGGAGCTCCAAGGTAGCAATTTCAGCTTTGTGTTCGGTGAATTTATTGATATCGAGATAAACATACTGAAGAGAGGCTCGGGGGATAATTTGCAAACGGTTGGGCAATCCAGAGAACTGCTCGCCGCTGAAGACATATTCAGTTCCGAAAAAGGCATCAAATTCTGATCCTTTAGTATTAGCACTGGCAGTCAGATCTACTGGGAAGATGGTGTTCCGCCGAATATCGTACCATTCGTAGCTGCCGCCGACAATGCCATTGAAAGCGAGCTCGGGCAGAATGCGAGGGGCATACGTCGCATACAAGCTGGAATGGATGTAATTAAAATGGTATTTTCCCCAATCTTTATTGACCTGGACTTGTGTTCTTCCGTAATCGACAGATGCCCCTAAGCCCACTTGAGAAAAAGCGTAATCAACGCCAACGATTCCACCAATATCCCAATAGTTTGCTCCTAGCTGGTTGTCTTTTGTATTGACGTCTCCGATCGTGGCCGTCGGGGCAAAATAGAGATTCCAAGGCCGCTTTTTAGGTGGCGGTGTGGAAATTTCTTCGCTCAGCTGTTGTTGTTTTTGTTGAAGGGCCCAGTTGAAAAAAGCTAATTGGGTCGGACCGGCAGCAAAAGCAGGAGAGATCGAGTTGGAAGTACGGACCGTTTTTTGCCCTGAGGTTGCAGTGGCAAATCTTTGGCGGCGAGAAAAAGAAGAGGTCTCTGATTTCTCTTTTTCAGAAATTTTTTCTCTGGGGTACATCCGGTCACGTAATCTTTGCATCTCTCGTTCCAAGCCTGTGTTATGTCGATTGATCATGCTAAAGAAGATTTGGTTTGTCGTGCCTCCCAGATAAGAGCGGGCGCGAGGTAGGGGAAGGGGAGTGGATAAAGTAGGAGCCGGAATATTGAAGTGGAGCAGGACAGAATTTGTACCGTAGACAAGGAAAGGATCTAGCTTGCGAATTTCTGGAGAACAAGTGAATGCATCAAATATCCCCTCAACACCATCGGGATCTGTCGCGATAAACTCCAATTCTGTCGTGCCGGGTTTTAAGGAGAACCCTGGTAGTGCATCGACATGAAGAGTTCCTTGAAGAGAGGCATGCTTTGCAGTCAAATGCCCCATCGACTCGTTGTTTAAGATCTGAATCGCAAGCGTACCTTCTTTTGTTTGCGTATATCTGCCTTTCAGGGTCATCTTACCCGGATAACTCCGAGTTGTCATCTCTGCAGCTATTGGGATTAAAGTTAATGGATCTAAGACGATAGGAGGAGTAGAAGTGAAACGTTCTTGATTTCCCGGCTGGAGGTATCCGCTATTGGTTGTTGTATGCGCTACAATATGAGAATCAAAAATACCGCTGCCTGTGACTGTTCCTCCAGCGTGGATATAGATCTCATCGGCTTTAATATGGCCATGATTGATGAATTTCCCCCCATGGACATGAATAGGATAGCGGGACTCGATCCTACTTCCAAAAGAGCTTTCATTTGCAAGAATGCCCCCGTTAAGATTAAATGCTCCATCGACTTTTAGCACAACCGAATTTACAAAATTGCCCTGCCGATTGTTCAAGGAAAGTCGCCCCCCATTTATTTGTAAATCACCCTGAATGCTGGCCAGCACTCCGGCTTTTGCATCGATGAGTAAGGCATCGTTTTCTAGAGTTAAGACAGCATTATTTTGAAGAGTCAAATGATGAGTCTCCAGCAAGGAGCCAAAGCTAGGACTATTCAAAGAGGCGTTGTTAGTGAGTTTCAAATGACCTGAACCATTCAGACGTGTATTTCCTGCAGTCCAAACATGGGAGCCAATGCCCTCTGCACCGACTAAACCCGTATTCGTGCAATGAAGCGTTCCGCCGGAGAGGGCAAGATCGCCCTGCATAATGCGGATAGTGCCGCTATTCTTATTGCTGAGCAATCCTTGAGTCATGGCAAGACGGTTTTGGACTTGCAAAAGACTACCGTTCATCAGAGTGCCGCCGTGGATGAAAAGAGTTTCATTAACAAGAACGCCGCTGTTGATAAAGGAACCTCCAGAAATTGTCAGATCGCCTTTTGATTGAACGAAGCTATTATCGTTTTCAAATGTTCCTGCATTAATTGTAATTCCCGCAGCTGAAAGACTGCTTCCCAAACCTTCTGCGTCACGGATCGATATCGATCCTCCATTCATCGTGAGAGTTCCGCCTATCTCCAAGGCTGTTCCAGCTATGTTCCCGTTTTCAAAGCGGGTGAGTTTGCCGGTGTTGGAAAGAGTGATTTTTCCATCTCGAAGCGTTAAATCATGGGCAATCTTTCCTAAACAACCTATATTTTCTCCTATCAGATTTCCGGTATTAGATAGCGTCATGCTACCGCCTATGACATTGAGATTATTGACGCTGAGCTGGCATCCTGAGCCTGTGGAAACGCCATAATCAATAGAAGAAGAGGTATTGACAAAGGTCAAATTAGCCGAATGGCTGATGTTTAGATCATGGGGTGTTGTAAATAGACTTCCCGTGCCGAGGATCACTATACCGTCATTTTGACAATGGACAGCGCCTCCGAGAAGATTTATATCTCCTTTGAGGACTCTAATCGCAGCTCCTGCACTGTTTGAATCGTTAGTGACAGGAAAATTTCCCTGCATGTGAATGCTGCTGAGCGTACCTCCGCTCATCGTCATGGCGCCCTGGATAACCAAATCGCTGCCGTAAAAAGCTTTCTCGATTCCATTGACAGTTCCATGGTTATGATTATGAATGGACGCAGATCCGAAGATATGAAGAGATCCTTCCACTGAAATCTGGCTTCCAGAGATGCCGCTCACAGAATTTCTATTGACCGATAACGCATTTGTATTATTCAGCGTACCGCCTGAAATGGTGAAGTTCTGCGTCGTTTGAACTTGTCCTGTATTATTTAAAGTTCCTCCTGACATATTGATGCGGGGAGCATGGATTTGGCTGCCGATTCCTGTGCCCGTGAACAAACCAGAGTTGTGGTTATTGACCGTCCCTCCGCTGATCGTTAACGTATTGCCACTGCCTTGGACAGTAAGACTTACCCCTATAGCATCGACTAAATTACTGGTGTTCGAGAGATTAATCATGCCGTTGCTGATGGAGAAATTTCCGTTGAAATTTGCAGATACTCCCGTATGAGCTCCTTTCAAAGCCCCTTCATTAACTAGGTTTAATTTGCTGAGAGCATCTGTCATGCTGAAATGAGAGGCTTGCAGTCCGCACCCGATGCCTTGATTGCTCAAGCCTTCCGTGTTGTTCAATGTCAAAGCGCCGCTACCTGAGAGATCAAGACCGCCGCCTAAATATATTTTGCTCCCAGTGCTCGTTGTCAGAGGGCCATTATTACTGCAAGTGATGCTTCCGCCGGAAAGATGGAGGTCTCCATGAGGTAAATGAATAAAGCTCCCTGCGCCGTCGAGTGAAGGGCCTACAGCTCCGCTATTTGAACTGATCATAGTACCGCCGGTCATACTTACGTTGCCCAGCACTTCTAAAATACTGCCATAAGAGGCACCGCTAATAATTCCCTGATTCGTATTATGATTGTTGATCGTGCCGCTATGGATCAGAAGATCTTTGTGAAAGAGAATTTTGCTTCCAGCTCCTGCTCGGATTTCCGCATCGTTTTGGTTGAGGATGGTCCCTTCTGAAAAAGAGCAGTTTGGGCTGCTGTGTGAAAGAATGGATAGGAAGCTTCCGATATTGCCAGCATTTCCAGAGATATCGCCGTCACCGGTGTTGATATTATGTAGATGGGAAGTCGGTCCGATGGCCAGAGTCTCTTGGATCTCTACAAAGCTTCCATACACGGCCTTTCCTTCTAGATTGATTTGGCCTTGATTTTGGTTTTTAAAAGTATTCCCATGAAAAATTAGGCTACCCCCTATAGTCATTGAACTTCCAACCGTACTTGTCTTGACCCGTGCGCTATTGCTATTGGTGATATTGGTCAAAACTGCATGGGCGCCAGGCTGGACGATAAAATCTTGTTCCGTCATGACGTGGCCATGATTGTAGAAAGAAGTGGGAGAAGAGCTCGTATTAACGCGCAAACTGCTGGCAGTTAAGGTAGTTCCAGCCCCAATATCATTAAGGATAGTTCCCCCATTGAGAGAAATATGGGAAACGGACGATCCAAAAGTAGCGCCGGTTTGATTAATTAAATTTCCTGAGAGGGTAATCTGCGGACATATTTTTCCAAATACACCGAGATTTTCATTCAGGATATGACCTTTGTAGACGGTGATAGAAGGAGATCCAATACCAAAAAGCCCTCCATTATTGGTAATGCTTGCAGATCCTGCATCTTCTCGTGAGCTGTTTTCTCCAATCTCGATACTCGTATTAGCGGCAAAGCCCCCATTTTGGGTGGACAGCACCATCAAATGTCCTAAATTTTGGGAATGGGGATTGATTTTTAGGACAGCGGCGGGAGCTGAGGTCAAGCTCGAATGAACTCCCAAAGTCAAGCTGGGCGCTGTACCCATCATCGATAACGTCGTATCGCTATTGATGGTAATATTGGAATTAATGACTTCATTACATCCAGAAATGGAAATAGAAGGAAGCGAGGAAGAGCTTCTGACAAAATTCAGTCCATGTTTTTCATCTCCTTCCAGAACATAAACTTGACTGCTGCTATCGAAAGATAGATTCGTCAGCGTAAAGTTAGCGGGCTGCATTTGATCGTCATGGAGCGTCACCGTTGTAGGTCCCGCTGCTGTCATTAAGAAAGCGGCTTCCTCATCCCGTTGATGGGGCGACCAGTGTATTGAATTCCCCCAACTGCCTCCTCCTCCAGTCGTCCAGGTGGCAGCATCTAAATAGAGTGAAAAAGATAGACATGCTAGAGTGCTTAAGATCAAGGGTGAGGTCGATTTTGTCATGGGAACTCGCTTATTAAAAAGGCTTTTAACCGACCGAGCATAAATATGCAATTTTTTTTAGAAAACGAACTCTTTCATTCGCAGCGAGCAGTTGCTTCTTACGTTTATCTGAGGTAATCTCATCCGGAAATGTTTAAAAAAATCATCAAACTTTTTAGAGCAAAAAGAGCTCCCCGGACCATCATTTTACGAACAGAGGGGACGCACTATCATCTCAAAGAAATCTATGCCCGCATCAATCAGCAGTATTTTGAAGGGAAGCTCGATCTTCATATTACATGGTTCAATCCCAAAAAAAGCCGATATCAACGGCGTATTGTTCTAGGTTCTTACCATCGCGATAAAAAGCTCGTCAAGATCAACCGTATTTTAGATCAGCCTGATATCCCGGATTATTATATCTCTTTCATCGTCTACCATGAGATGCTCCATCATATTGCGCCTCCGATCCTTCAAAAATTCCGCAGAAGACAGATCCATCATCGGCAATTTAAAGACCTTGAGAAGCAATTTCAAGAGTACGCTCTTGTCAAAGAGTTCAGAAAAAAATCAAAAATGAGATGGTTTGTAGATTAAAAATAATTTTATATGGTAATGGGAGGATAAGAGTCTGTCTTCGATTTTTTTATATTGGGGAACTGATTTCTTTTTCGATTGTTTCGATGTTTTTAACTTCAAACGACTTGTTTAAGTCGATTAAAGTTAAAAACATCGAAACAATCGAAAAAGAAACTGTTCCGCAACTAAAAAAATTGTAGACAGACTCTAAGAGACTAATAGGAGGTCTATGTCTAAGCATTATAGAGATCGAGGTCATCAAGCCTTTCGTATCTTGCAGGTTGTTTTTGTTTTACTACCCATTCTCGCGGGTTTGGATAAGTTCTTTTACTATTTGGCTGAATGGTCAGACTATCTCTCACCCATGGCATGGCAGATCATCGATGGTCAGGACGATGCTTTCTTTATGATCATTGGAGCAATCGAGATCATTGTGGGTATCGGCGTTCTTTTTAAACCCCGTATCTTCGCTTATGTCGTTTCCGCATGGCTTCTGGTGATTGTTTTGAATCTCCTCATGCAAGGAGACTATTGGGATATTGCTTTAAGAGATATCGGTTTAATGTTTGCTGCTTTTGCTTTAGGCAAATTAGCTCAAAAATACGATGTGAAATAAGCTTGTCTTAGACAACTCTCGCTTAGCGGGAGTTGTTCTTTTTTCCAGGATGTTGATATTTTCGATCCATTTCATGGATGCGCTCCATCTGCTTGCACCGTTCTTCCACAGAAAGATCGCTTCGAAAGACATTGATCATCGCCTCGGATTGCTGCATCGGCTGATAGCCAGAATCAGGAACAATCTTAAATTCCAATGCCATCCCCTCATCTTTTTTCATTTTTGGCCGGCTTTTGTTTTTCTCCTCAAAATCCCATCCCTTTTTACGCGCTTTGGCAAGCTGTTCCTTGACTGGTTTTAAAGTATCGATTTCGATGGACTCAAGTGCAATCTCTGACAGAGTTTCATCGGCGGTAAGAAAAGATAAACAAAGAGATAAACATAAGATCGTTGTTTTCATAGATTTCTTATTTAAAGTTTCGAATCAATTTACTTTTAAATGTGAATTTTTAAAACTAAAATATTATTTAGAGTCAAATAAATATTTAATAAAAGTTATGAATATACTATCTTTGAGAGGAGTTAACTTTTTTGTTCGAACATTTTTTCCTGGTATCTCGAAGCTCCATTCCATAGGATCCAGCTGCTTTAAATGCGCTCCATAAGAAATATTATCAGGAGCAAATGTAATTCTTTGGGATAGATTCGCCACCCTGTAAGCAAGACTAAAAAATGGATATTTGGCTGTGCTACAGCTAGAGAGCACAATAATACAATTAGGATCTAAACCGGCAAAAAGCTCAGGAGAAATAGTTTTGGAATTGAGCAAACCCGAATCTGAATTATGACTTAAAAGCATGTCGGTAGGTGATCCATGGGCACGCAACATCAGACCCATGACTCGACCTATTTGCGAAGCGATGCGCACTTCTTTTTCTATATCTTCAACAGTTGATATTGTACGGAATTTCACATCGAACTTTTGACTGAGCGTGCGAATGATAGATTCGATATACAGGGGATTAAATCCGTTATTATAATCGGTTTCTGCTGTTAAGATTAAAAATTTTTCCTCAGGCCCTTTTCGTTTAAAATAGAGATAGTCTTCACCCAGTAACAGTTTAATTGTATTCTCATGTTTAGTCAGTGTCTCTTTAATGTTTTCTGAGGGAGCAATCTGCATTAATAGGCGAGCTTTGGCCAGTTCTTCAAAGTTGGGTAGAACGAGTTCTGGTCGAGGTTTGGGCGGGACTACAACCTGGCGTTGGAGAATGGAATAGCTTTGAAAAAATCGAAAAAAGGCTAAGAAGAAATGAACACCGGCTGCAGAATATTTATCTTTGTCCAATTTTCTAATCGCTTGAAAAACGCCGGTTATTCCTTGCGCTAACAAGAATATATAAGTGGAAGAGGGATTCTGAAATACGATGGCGATCAAGCTCAGAATATTGTTGATAATATGAATGCAAAGTTTAAAGCTTTTGTATCTTATAGGATCCTCTTGCAATCGGTAGATCCGATGAGCAGTAAGAGCGATCTCATGGCCGATTGTTAAGAGCCTAATGCCTAAACAGATTCTCCGGAAAAGAGTAGAAGAAGAATGATCTAAAAGGATATTTCCGATTGCGCCTGCACTAATAAGTATTCGAAATGCTTGGTAGGATGTTGTTGTGAGGTTTTGGCTTTTAAGAAGCAGTTCGGTCGATTTTACAACCCGGGCGGTTTCTGCCAGAAAGTTCATAGCGGATCCGATCGGTTGGCTCAGAGTCAAAATCGGTAAGAAAGTCCAAACATATCTTTTGCATTGTTCGACAGTTGTTTCATTTTGAGAAGGCTTGAGGGGTTTGGAGAAATCACACCGACGGGGGATTTGACCGTAAAATCCAATAGAAGAGAAAAGGTTAGGTAAATGATTTTTATCTGCTATTGTAAGTGACATAGTGAAGAAATTGTAACATGTAATTTAGATTTTTTTATAGTTTTATAAAACAAATTATTATATTAATTATTTAATCCTGATAAGATATTCTTTATGAATTATATCCTTTATTTTGATCCTCCCAAAGATTTCCATCCGACAGTCCAGGTCGCCGGCTGTTTTTGCGAGTGGGAGGATAAAATTCTTTATTTGAAAAGACATGCTGATAAGCCGCATGGAAATACCTGGGGACTGCCTGCCGGGAAGCTCGAGAAAGGTGAAGACCCCCAAACAGCAGTGATCCGCGAGATATATGAAGAAGTAGGAATAAGAATAGACCCTCTAGACCTTCAAGAGGTCGTCAAAGTCTATATTGAGCTAGAAGATGCGAGGTATATTTTTTATACCTTTAGAGTCAGATTTCAAAAGGCTCCTCCTATCACTTTAGAACCTGATGCACATACCGAAGCTCGATGGTTGACGATAGAGCAAGCTTTGAAGCTGCCTTTGATATTGGGAGGAGCCGAAATCTTAAAATATTACCAGAGGCTTGCTCAAGACTGATTAAGGGGATTTTTTCTTATCAGTGGCATGGATGAGCATACAAGTCGGTTGTTGAATATTATTAACGAGAAGATCTTTCAAAACATTTTCGACAAGTCCTGACGCGACATAGACTTTAATCTCAGGATTTCTTTTGACGAGATCCATCATAATTTTGACTTTGGTGAGAAGGATACCCGTTTCGTCATTTCGTTTTGCACCCGTCACAGTGGAGAGAATTTGCCCCCAAGTTTCCGGAGTAATTTCTGAGATTCCTTGTGAATTTTTATTGCCAAACTGAGACGAATAACTATTGTACATCCCCTCCATTTTATCCTTTAGCACTTCCCCCAGAAGAAATATCGATGAGGGATGAAAATGCTTAGTAAGAAAAGCAAAAATTTCTTCGGTATAAGCGATATACGTACCGTCTCCATTAGAAAAAGGAACTACATCACCGAAAACAACAGGCACCCCGCCGATTTCCAAAATTCTTTGGATCTGTAGGATATCCATGCTAACCAACCGCTTGCTATTATAGTCCATCATGCCTGTGGCAGAAGGAGGCATGGAAAAAGCAGGAATATTCGCTTTGACAAGTTCAGCAATAATCATCGCGTGCAGGTCGAGAGCTGCTTTGGAAACAATGGCTGCCGCTTGAATGGTGGGAAATCCTGTTTTCTTGTCAAAACGCTGTTCTATCGCAGCCGTATGGCCAAAAGAACCGCTGCCATGACCAATGATGAATTTCATATGAGGCCGAGCTTTCATGACTTCTGCCAGTTCTTTTGCAAATTGCGCAATGGCGGGGAGTCGGACGGAGTAAGGATCCATTTTATTGGTAACAATAGAACCCCCTAGCTTGATAAAGATAACTTCTGGTGCTACGGCCGCCTCATTTGCTGAAGCGTGGCTTAAGGTTGGAATCAAAAGGATGCAAAGAATTAAATAGAATGAGCGAAACATATGTAAGATTTTCTTTAGTATTCGGATTGCTGGCAAGAAGAAACCGACTTCTACTTTTTCTTCTTAAGCTTCAGGGCGCCTGAATTGATGCAATAACGTGTTTTTGCAGGTTTGGGGCCGTCATTGAATAGATGGCCGAGATGGCTTTGACAGTTGCTGCAGAGGACTTCTGTCCGTTTTGTAAAAAAACCGACATCTTCTTTAAGGACAATATTTTTAATATCAATAGGGTCTGTGAAGCTCGGCCAGCCTGTTCCCGATTTGAACTTGGTCTCAGAGCTAAAAAGAGGCTGTCCGCACGCAGCGCAAGTATAAGTGCCCTCATCGGTGCTGTCCCAATATTCTCCAGAAAAGGCTTTTTCAGTCCCTTTTTCACGGAGAAGACGATACTCTTCCTTCGAGAGCTTCTTTTTCCACTCTTTATCAGATAGTTCTTCTTTTTTGCTCACCTAAGACTCCTAAGGGACTGTCAAACAATAAAATGAACGATTGGACGGCACCAAAGCCACGGGGTTCAACGATCGTAAATGGGATTGTATAGCAAGTATACTACCCCATTTACGATCGTTGAACCGCGTGAGCTTTCGTGCTAGCCCAACCGCCCATTTTATTGTTTGACAATCCCTAACTTTGAATTGCTCGAAATCTTTAAAAACGTCAAGGTGAATTTTAGACCTCTTTCGAAATTAAGGGTTCGTTGCTTTTCTAGATTATTTTGGCCGATTTTCAGGTTTTTGTGCAGGGGTCATATCCGAAAGTTGATATTACCCCTGCACAAAAACAGGAAAATTGGCTCAAAAGAACCAGAAAAACAACAGAACTTTATTTTCGAAAGAGGTCTTTTGTTAAAACAATTCGATAGCGGGGCTTGCCTGTCTTCAGCCGTTTGATTGCTTCATTGACTTGGCTCATCGGCATGACCTCAATTTGAGCCTCAATTTGATGCTTGGCACAGAACTGAAGCATTTCCATCATATAGGTCCTGCTGCCCGTTCCGTTTCCGCAGATCGATCGGTTCCCGGAGACTAAAAGACGGACCGGAATTTTAATGTCATTTTGAGGAAGTCCGACGAAACAAAGCTTTCCTCGCGGCCGTAAAAGTTGTCCTAGCCAGCCCCAATCGAGGTCGGCATGAACTGTCGATAGAATGAAGTCAAAGGAATTAAAGGCTTTTTTTATCTGAGCAGGTTCATTTAAAGAGAGAAAATGATCGGCTCCGAACTGTCTAGCCTCTTGCTCTTTTTCAGGAGAGCTGGAGATTGCCGTGACATCGCATCCAAATGCCTTGGCAAATTGCAGGGCAAGATGTCCTAGCCCGCCGATGCCAATGATGGCCACCGATTGAGGAGCTTGTACATTATAGAGTTTGAAAGGGGTGTACACAGTAATGCCAGCGCATAGCAACGGGGCAGCCGCTAGAGGATCAAGATCCTCAGGAATAGGGTAGACAAAATGGTAATCGACAACGATTTTATCAGCAAAGCCTCCATAGCGGTCGACACAGGTGCGAACTTTAGAACTGCAAACCGTTTCATCGCCCGCGATGCAGAATTCGCAATTTAAACAAGCGCCGCATTGCCATCCCACTCCGACAAGCTGTCCTATTTCGAGTCCCTGCACATTTTTGCCTTTTCGGATGACTTTTCCTACGATTTCATGGCCAGGAACTAAAGGATACTTAGAATTTTTCCAGTCATTATCAATGAGATTAAGATCGCTATGGCATAAGCCGCAGCAATCAATACTGATTTCGACATCCTCGTCTTTAAATGGAGCGGGGGTGTATTGAAAAGACTCCAGCGGTTTTGCAGCTGAAGGGACAGCATAGGCATTGATCATTCCATCACGATACCGTCCGATTTGGGAAAAATCAAGAATTAGAAATTAAGCAGCTCGGTTTTCTTCTTTCTTATCCATAGAGTTGAAGAGCCCTTTAAGCGGCTGTAGGACATTGGGGATGGGATTTCCCGGGATTTGAAAGATTTTGTCCATCAAATCCTTGAGATTTTCTTTGACGAAGATTTCTTTGAGCATTTCACCCAGCGCGCTGTTCATCAGCTGATCCATGAGGTTTCCACCTTTGCTGCTGATATTAACCAGGACAATTTGAGGAATGGTGGGCAAATGTCTCACTTTGCCATCGCTTTGATAGAGAAGGTCAGCGTTAATATTGTTCAAAACAAGCCGTTTAATTAAGACCGTCTTTTCCGTTGCAGAAGCAGTGCTTTTGTCTTGAGCGCTTTGAGCATTGTTCATAATCGCTGTCCAGTTGCCGTTCGTCCCTTTGGGCGATTCGAATTCAAGGCCGACATAGACGTTGTTCAGGTCGATTTCATCAATGACGATATCTTGATGCATATAACCCATTAAAGGCGCGTTAATCACGATCTCTTGCGTAGTAAAAGCATGCTCTAATTTAAAGCCGCGAGGATTGCCAATTTCTAGATTATCGATTTTTATCTGATTGAGAGAAAAATTCATATCGCCGATTTCCACAGGAACCTGAAGAGTCTTTGAGAGCCGGCTGGCGATCATATCGGGTAATCGGGACTTAGCTAAAAAGAATAAGATCACAGCTGCCAAGATGCAAATGACAATAATACCCGCAAGACTCTTAAAAAATATTCTCATGAAACCCTCTTAATCAGGATCTATCAAATTATTATTTAATGCGCAAGCCACGGATCTTATTTCTATCTTGAACCTGGCAATTCATTTTGAGCAATAGTCCCAATTTGGCCGTATCTTTAATTATACGGCCAAAAAGTGGCCGTATTTCACAAGATACGGCCACTTTTACTCGAATACGGCCAAAAACCCTTGAAAAAGTGGCCGTATTTGTCTAGAATTGGCCGTATTAGGTAAAAAAAGGGTGTTTATGCGTTTTGAAGACAAAAAAGTGGCCGTATTATCTCAGTTAAAAGAAGAAGCAGAACCTATTAATTTATCTGGTTTACTTAAGAAATTGGGTAAGAGTTATCGAGAAAGAAGTCTGCGAAGATGGCTGACAGATATGGTAAAAGAAGGATCCGTAGAAATTCTCGGGCGTAAACGTGCCACAAAATACCAATATAAAGCAGATGTAAGAAACTGCTTTGGATCAGAGAGCAGGAGTGTTGTAGAGCAGACTCGCTATCCCCTATATGGAAGGCATCCCGTTACTTATGCTGAACATTGGTTCGATGCTTATTTGCCCAACGAGACCTTTTATTTATCTTTAGGTCTTAGATCACAACTACATAAAGCAGGGAAGCGTTCTAAAGATGAAGAACCAGCCGGCACTTATGCCCATCAAATTTTTGATCGTTTACTTATCGATCTTTCCTACAATTCTTCCCGACTAGAGGGTAATACTTATTCACTGCTCGATACCCAACGACTTATCTTCGAAGGAAAAGGTGCTGAAGGTAAGTTAGATGAAGAAAAAACAATGATTTTAAATCATAAAGACGCCATTCGGTATTTGATTGATTCTGCCCCTCATTTGCAAGTGACTAAACAGACAATCTGCACTTTACATTATCTTCTGGCCGAAGGACTCGTAGAATCTCGATATGCTGGAAAAGTTAGAGATCACAGTGTTAAAATTGGAGGTTCTACCTATATCCCGTATGAAGATCCAAAAGAGTTACAACTTCAACTTGAACGTATTGCAGAAAAAGCCGCACTCATTAAAAATCCTTATGAGCAAAGTTTTTTCTTGCTCGTTCATATTTCCTATCTACAGGCTTTTGTTGATGTTAACAAACGTACTGCACGGCTTAGCGCAAATATTCCTCTGATTAAGAATAATTTAGTTCCTTTATCGTTTAATGACATTGAGAAAAACGATTTTACAGCTGCTGTTATTGCTATCTATGAATTGCAAGACATAAGGCCCCTTGTAGATTTATACGTGTTTTCCTATCTGCGCACTTGCGCAATGTACGACTCCACAGTCAAGGCAATAGGATTTGATGAAGTTAGGGTTCGATATAGAAAAGAACGGCGTATACTCCTCCGTGAAATCATTCTTCGTGCTCTGATAGGGGTGAAGATGAAAGTGTATGTTAATTCTTACATGAGAAGAATTCCAAACAAAGATCGGAGAGCATTTTTTACAGATGTAATGGAGGATCTCCAAGAGATGGATCAAAGTCGTATTGTAGGCCTTGGCATCACTTCTGTGGAACTTGAGGTTTGGCTAAAAAGATACCACTCCAGCGCATCATCTTAAAACTGAATCGTGTTTTTTCAAACTTTCGCCTGTGAAAAATTTTATTATTACCCAGAAAAAAACAATAGATAACGAAATAGCAATGACAAGATAAGGGAGAATGCCTTGGGACAACTGGGGATTATTGAGAACTTCGGCCTTAGGCATTTTTAGAATCTTCTTCAACAGAGGTATATTATTTTGCGCAAGTTTACTTATATAGGCTTTAGTGTTCTCAAGGAGGATAGGATCTTTGATAAGAAGCGGCAAAATCTCTTCTCCTGTCGATTGCTCGCGAAACTCCACTCCTTTTGCAGGAAGATCAGTCCAGATGACGGCGTCAAATCTTTTTCTTTTGGCCCATTCTTTTACCTTTTGGGCGACCTCACTGATTTGTGATTTTGATCGATCTTTTTTCAAGTCAACATATCCTATATGACGAGAATTCGGACAACCTTCTCTTTTTTGTAAATTCTCGATTGCTTCCTGCAAATTTGTAAATCTTGATACGGCGTAGAAGACAGGTTCTTCTTTTGCTCCTGCATACAGGATCATGGTTATCCGCCGCTGAAGAGTTCCTTCTCCTGAAACCCTTCCCAAGCGTAAGGGAAGAGTAAGATCTGTGGGTATGAAAGGACTGTTCGATTGAAGATTAATCTCTGGAGGAATAGGTCCTTCGGATGGAGGCTTGTCGACCTGAAGTGTTGTTCCATGGTTTTCTAACTGATTGGGCAAACTGCCATATCCGAGAACTGCGATTCGATAAGTACTCATAAACGCTCATTATTTATAGATAATTTAACAACAAAATTATAAATAATTTAAATGAAAAATAACTTTGACTAAAGAAAAAGGCGCTTCCCAAAGGAAGCGCCTTTATGAGAGAAGTGGTGCTGATTAATATTCAGCGCCAGCCATCGGATTGCCCGCAGGCTTTTCTTCTTCCTCTTCCGAGATTAAAGCCTCGGTTGTGAGGAGGAGGGAAGCAATCGAAGCGGCCAGTTCAATCGTGAGACGAACGACTTTAGTCGGATCGACGATTCCTTTCTTGACCATGTTGCCGAACTCGTCATTTTGAGCATCCCATCCTTCATAAGTGTCCATAGAAGCGACCTTTTGAACGATGAGGGAGCCTTCTTTTCCGGCATTTTCAGCCAGCTGACGGAGAGGCCAGACGATAGAGCGGACGATGATCTCAACGCCGATCTTGATGTCGCCTGCAACTGTTGCTGCGAGGGCTTGGAGAGCAGGGATGCAACGGATGAACGCGACACCGCCGCCAGGAAGAATTCCTTCTTCGACAGCAGCTTTAGTGGCATGGACAGCATCGTCAACGCGGTCTTTTTTCTCTTTCATCTCGATCTCTGTCGGAGCTCCAACGCGGATGATTCCTACACCGCCGGACAATTTTGCCAGACGTTCTTGGAGTTTTTCTTTATCGTAGTCTGAAGTGCTGTTCTCGATCTCTTTTTTGATGAGGCCGATGCGCTCTTGGATAGCGGTTTTTTTACCAGCGCCTTCAACGAGAGTGGTGTCTTCTTTTCCGACAACGGCTTTTTTCACACGTCCGAGCATGTCGATCGTGATGGTGTCGAGTTTGAAGCCGAGTTCTTCGCTGATCAGTTTTCCACCAGTGAGGATCGCGATATCTTCTAAGACCGCTTTACGTCTGTCGCCAAAGCCAGGAGCTTTGACAGCGCAGACTTTGAGGCCAGCGCGGATCTTATTGACAACGAGGGTCGCCAGGGCTTCGCCTTCGACGTCTTCAGCAATGATCAAGAAAGGTTTGCCTGTCTCTGCAACTGTTTGCAAGATAGGAAGAAACTCTTTCATGCCGTTGATCTTCTTGTCGTAGATCAGGACATAAGCGTCTTCTAAGATCGCTTCTTGATTTTCAGCATTGGTCATGAAGTAAGAAGAGAGGTAGCCGCGGTCGAAGTTCATCCCTTCAACAACATCTAAAATCGTCTCAAATCCTTTCCCTTCTTCTACAGTGATCGTGCCGTCTTTGCCGACGCGCTCCATGGCTGTCGCAATGATATTGCCGATTTCAGTGTCGCCATTAGCAGAGATGGTTGCGACTTGAGCAATTTCTGTTTTGTTTTGGATTGGTTTAGAGAGCTTTTTGATCTCATCTGTGATCAATTTAACGGCTCTTTCGATGCCGCGTTTGACTTCGATAGGATTTGCTCCAGCAGTGACGTTGCGGAGGCCTTCGCTGTAGATCGCTTCAGCTAAGAGGGTCGCTGTGGTTGTTCCGTCGCCCGCTTTATCAGCAGTTCTATTCGCGACTTCTTTGACCATTTGTGCGCCCATGTTCTCGTGCTTGTCTTCCAGCTCGATTTCTTTCGCTACGGTTACACCGTCTTTAGTGATGTGGGGAGCGCCGTATTTCTTGTCGATCACGACATTGCGGCCTTTCGGTCCGAGCGTGACTTTAACTGCAGAGGATAGAGTGCGTACGCCTTGCAGGATTTTTTGGCGTGCTTCTTCTTTAAACTTGATATTTTTCGGTGCCATGAATTTAGTTTCTCCTAAAGGTTAGTTAACAATTGCAATGATGTCGTCCGCTTTTACAATGACGTAGTCTTCGTCGTCGATTGTAACTTCTTGCGCACCGTATTTATCCATCAAAATCAGATCGCCCACTTGGACTGGCATTGGAAGTGTTTTTCCTTCTTTAGTGACTTGGCCAGGGCCGACAGCTACGACTTTTGCTGTCTCTTGTTTTTTCTTCGCGCTGTCTGGAAGAATGATCCCCCCTTTGAGGGTCTCTTCTTTCTCTTGACGCTGAGCGAGAACGCGGTTGCCGAGCGGCCGTAAGGAAAGTTTCTTTTCTGTTGCTTGGGTCATTTTAGGTCTCCTTTGAATAAATAAAGCTCGTCGATAAAAGTTTTGACTTTCTCGCCGAGCATAAAATCTGCTTAACCAACTATATTATAGAAAGTCGTATTTTTCTACAAGTATTTAGCACTCTGCTAAATCAATTGCTAAATTTAAAACTTTGATTGACGAAACAGGGGAATTTTGTCCATTATGTTAACAATGAGGAGCGACAATGGAAAGAGCCCGCGTAGCTGAGACCGATCAATGGAATGTGAAAGCGATTTACTCTTCTTTAGAAGAATGGAAAAAAGAGTTTACAAAGGCTCAAGGAAATAGCGAGGCGCCGCATTGGCCCCAACTGGCTCATTTTAAAGGCCGTTTAAAAGAAGGCCCTCATGTGGTCCACCAGCTCTTAGAATTGGTTCTAGCTTTGGAAAGGCAGCTCTCCAAGCTCTATACCTATGCCCATCTTCGGCATGATGAAGATGTCGGCAACGACACCTATAAAGAGGCCTATTTACGCGTCACCGGCCTTCTTCATGACTTCCGTCAAGAAAATTGTTGGATGGAACCAGAACTTCTCTCGCTTTCAGAGGAAGAACTCAAAAAATTACTTCATTCAAGCGAACTCCAACCTTATAAAGTTTATTTAGAAAAAATCATTCGGCTTAAGCCCCACACATTGGATGCCGAAAAAGAAGAGCTTCTTGCCAGCGCCTCGCTTGTCTTAGATGCTCCGGAGCGAGCATTTGGAGCCTTTAATAACGCCGATATTAAATTCCCCAATATTACAGATAGCAAAGGGGGAGTGCATGAACTCACGCATGGAAAGTATTCTGTCTATATGCGCAGTCATGATCGAGAACTGAGAAAAAATGCTTTTTTAAGCCTGCACCGTTCTTTTGCAGCCTTTGAAAATACCCTTTGTGAATTGATCCAAGGACAAGTCCAGAAAGACTATTTCAATGCGAAAGCCCGAAAATTTTCTTCTTGTTTAGAAGCTGCCCTTTTTCCTCACAATATCGATAAAAAGGTTTATCTGAACTTGATCGCTACCGTGCGCAAGCACCTTCCTGTGCTCCACCGTTATATGGAATTTAGGAAAAAAGCTTTGAAGGTCGATCAGCTGCATCTCTATGACATGAGCGTTCCGCTGGTTGCTGATGCCGATATTAAAATGGAATTCGAAGAGGCCTCCCGTTTTATTGTGGAATCGATGGCGCCTCTAGGTCCTGTCTATCAAAAAAACATGGAGAAAGGGCTTTTCGAAGACGGCTGGGTCGACCGTTATGAAAATGACCGGAAAAGATCTGGAGCTTATTCAAGCGGCTGTTACGACACCATGCCCTATATTCTGATGAATTATTACGGCGATTATAACAATATCATGACCCTGTCCCATGAAGCCGGTCATAGTATGCATTCCTTTAATTCTTGGAAGACCCAATCGTATCACGATGCCAGCTATCCGATCTTTGTTGCTGAGGTCGCCTCGACCTTTAATGAGGAGCTCACGCTGAGACATTTCCGCAGGTCGCTCCAAGACCCATCGAAAATAGCTTACCTGATCAATCAAGGCATCGAGGGCATCCGCAATACTTTTTTCCGGCAGGTGATGTTTGCGGAGTTCGAACTCAAAATCCATACCTTTGTGGAACAAAATACTCCGCTTACACCGACCCTTCTCAAAACCGAGTACCGTAAACTCGTTTCCGAATATTTTGGCCCTGCTGTGACATTGGATGCCGAGGTCGATATGGAATGGGCCCGTATTCCGCATTTCTATTATAATTTCTATGTCTATCAATACGCGACAGGTATCGCTGCTGCCCATGCGCTCGTGGAAGAAGTGTCGAAGCACGGACCTGAAAAATATTTAAAATTCCTCTCTTCCGGAGGAAGCCGCTTCCCCCTCGATCTTTTAGAGATCGCTGGCGTAGATATGCGAAGTCCTGCAGCTCTCGAGGCCATTATTGCTCATTTTGGGACTCTGACCGAAGATCTTAAAGCAGCTTTAAATAGGAAAGCAGACCCGAAAATGGCAGCTCCAGTTCATTAATCGGCATTAAAAAGTTATTGCTCTTAAATCAAGAGGGGAGTATTCACTTGAGATTGCATCTTAAGAATTGAATGTTTTCAAACAAAAGTTTTTAAAGGGATAGATGTCTTCTAAGAAATTTACCGACTCCTTCATCGTCATCAATGAAAAAGGGCTACATACACGCCCCTCGACCGAACTTGTCAAATGCGCCTCGTCTTTTAAATCCCGTGTCTCGCTCCATTATCTCGATCTCAGCGTCAATGCCAAGTCACTGCTCGGAATTCTAATGCTAGCGGCTGTCAGGGGAGCCAAGATCACCATTGAAGCTGTCGGTGAAGATGCCGAAGAAGCTGTCAAATCGATCATCGAGCTGGCGAATAATAAGTTTTATATTAAGTATTAGAAGATTACTTCTGCTAAGAGGCTCGGCTTTGTAGACTTTGAAGGGCTATTGAAGCTTCGTTGAGTAGATCTGGATTGAAAAATTTAGATTCTGCTGCTTTTTTTACACCATCGATCACTCTTTGTATTTCCAACGGAATAGGATCTTGGAAAGGGATTCGAGAGGCAAGCTCACCTAGATTCTTAAAATTTTCCCCTGTTCCTGTCTTTGCATTGGCTTGTACGTAACTCAACCAACTGATTTCAGTTTGATATTGAAAGGAGTTATTGTCTGGAAAATTGACGCTCATCGTGAATTCCTTATCGTTTTAAGAATATCAATACGTTCTTGGACTGCTACGAATAGTTTAGGATAGGTCGATTTTAAATACTCTCTTAAAAAGAGAGACCTTTTATCTTCCCAGCCCGGAATAATGTGATCTTGCAAATGAAAGTGAATTTCTTCTAGGCCCCGACAGAAAGCAGGATAGGCCATAGAAACTAAATCATCGGAAAATATCTGAAATTGTTTTTTGAGATCTTGAATGTTTTGTGTGCTGACATCGTCAATTTGGGTCTCCAGAGCATGTTGAAAGGATTTAACCATATTTTGAGCCATTAACTGAACTAAGTTACGAGAAGAAAAAAGATTTCGAAGAAATGATAAATATTTTGCTCGACTAGCAACATTTTCGATAAGATCCGTTTCAATCCCATTATCGATAGCATATAGAAGAGGTCCCTGCTCACTCTCTTGTGACCAAACAACCATGACATTACCGAGATTTGCCTCCAAATCTTGCAAAGTATATTCACCATTACGATTGGTGAAAATTTGGATTAATCGATCCAGATTTCCAGCAACGATATCTAACATAGCGAGTCGTCCTAACCGGTTAAAAATCTTTGCTTTTTGATCCTTATTTAAAAGCCGATATCTTGTTTGAGCGAAATCGAAAAGATTTTCTCCATCAATTTTCTGAGAGATCATTAGCAGGCTTTTTGAGATAGGATTCGAGTAGTAGATTTCTGATATTCTTAAGAAATTATTTCTCAATTGAGAACAAAGGGATGCAGGTAAAAAGGTTTGTCCCTGAGTCGCTATTTCATGAACTCTGTGCTCAAAATCGAGAAAGCACATTTGAGGAACTAAAAAACCACTCTTAGGATTTAAATGAGTATCCTGGCCAAAACTACTCCCAAAGGCGGAAAAAATATGATGGCAGGCGACTTCTTCAAGGTTTGTCCATTTAATGACATAAGAGAAATTTTTTCCGGAAGGGGTGGTAGAATTGAAGCGTTGATAATCGATTAAAAAGGTAGGGCCCTTATTTCCTCTGACAGATTTTTTAAGGGGCGGAATCAAAACAGACTGAACGTCTTTTTGCATCCGGCGAAGACATTTTCGAATGTTTTCTTCTGTTGGAGCCGAAGGAATTTTTTCCAAATAGAGGCGCGCAAGAGCCTTACCGATTTTAAGCAGACCTTCGGATAAAACGTCTTTAGCCACAGTAATCGATCGAGGCAATTTCTCTTCTACTTCTATCCAGAGATTTCTAAGAGTTCGTATGATTAATGATCTATCCTTTAACCCAGAGGAAAGAATAGCGTCCATTTCAGCCAGACGTAAAAGGGTATTACTGGCTTGAAGAACCTGAGGGGAGGGTCCGAAAATATTTCCAATTGTCATAAGCAATTATTATATCATAATGATTAATAATATAATATCTTATGTAATTAATCATTAACTAATTTAAAGTGAATTAGTTATATAATGAATTAATCTTCCACTGCTACTGCTCTTTCTAAAACTTCGTTTTTACAAAAGAGGGGGATTTTATGAATGATAGCCAAAGTGATGCAATCGCTAGGACGTGCATCGATTTCTAAAATCACCTTTTGATCGCCGATTTGCTGCTCGACAAAT
>PLXY01000002.1 GCA_003153295.1 Parachlamydiales bacterium
GCTCTCATTGATGAGAGATGCAATTCTCTGTGCCAAACACCGACAAAATTCCTGTAAATCTGTCTTATTGAGACTAAAGCTGTACGAGAGCGACTTGCTGCTCTCAAAGATGAAAGATATAACTGCTCTTTTGCTGTAGTTGTGCCTCTACGGCATTGAGACAAGTAATTTTTATAGGTTTGTCGTGTAGAAACCAGAACTTTCAAAGAGCTTTTTGCTGCTTTTTGTGACGAAAACTGTATCTGTTCCTTTAACCCGGTTAACCCTTTACGCCGCTGACTTACAAAAATTCTGTAAGTCGTTCTAATTGAAATCCCAACGTTAGCACAGTTCCTTGCTACTACTAATAATGAAACCTGAACTTGTTTTCTGGCTGCGACTAAGCTTCCACGGCATTTAGCGATACTATTCTTTGAGATTCGTCTGGCTGAAACTAGAACTTTAACAGAGCGTTTTGCTGCTCTCAGTAATGAAACTTGGGCTTGTTTTCTGGCTGCGATCAAGCTTCTACGGCATTTAGCGATACTACTTTTGTAGTTTCGTCTGGTTGAGACTAAAACTTTAACAGAGCGCTTTGCTGCTCTTTTGATTAAAACATGTATTTCTTCTTTTGTTGTGGCTAGTCCCCTCTTCCACTGATTGACAAAATTTCTGTAAGTTCTTCTTATTAAAACTAAAGCTCTGGAATACCGCCTTGCAGCTTTCAAAGAGGCAATATAGATTTGCTTTTTAACGGCGACCACATTTCTATTGCAGACTGCTGCACAACTATTGCAGGTCTGTTTTATTCCAAGCAACGCTCTATGCCAATTTCCGATAATCGACAGCTTTGAAGCAACTGTTTGCTGCTTTATTGCAGTAAGGCCTCGATGACACTGCCTTACAAAATTTTTGCAAGTCTGTTTAAAAGCACTCATAGCTATGGAATTGTGCTTTTTAACTTGCTGCTGTGAAACATAGACTTGTTCTTTTGCGACTTCAATGACTCGATGTTGTTGTGCTGCTAACTTTTTGTTAGCCTGTCTTGTGATGGCTACGGCTCTACGATACTGCCTTATCAATTTCAGCCATGAAGTAACCGCTTGCTGTTTTACAGCATTAATCCTTGCTTGCCAGAGATTTAAACAAGTCTTATAAATCCGTCTTGTAGCAAAAAGAAGTCTACGAGAATATTTTACCGCTCTGAGGCCAAAAGCAAATGTTTGCTGTCTTATTGCAGTAATGCTTTCATTGCATTGATTCTTAAAATTCCGATAAGTACGCTTTGTTGCAATCCCTACTCTAACAAAGCTCATTTTTAAAGCATTTATCTGCTCTTTTGCAGCGGCAATCAATTTCTGCTTTTGAGCTAACAAGGCCCGATGTCGGGAAATAAGAATTGTACGTGAGTGTTTTACATTTCTCATTCCTGAGGCAATTATCCGCTGTTGTGCTGTTGTTATATTTTTTTTGCAGCGGCTTATAAAACTCGTGTAAGACTGGCTCATTGCAAACAGAAAGCTGCGAGAGTGCGAGAGTGCTCCTTTGCAGGTATTACTGACATTCTGCTTTATTGTTGTAATTTCTCTATGGCATCGCCGGGTAAAATTTTTGTAAAAGTTTTTGGTTTTAGAAAGAAATTTAAGGCTTCCAGTCCGAAGCTTTTGCCCCGCATTGAATAATTTTTGTCTTGCAGTATCAAAGACGCCACAACACTGCTTTACAGCACTTTGCAGAGAAGAATGTATCAGTTTTTTTAGAGAGGACAGCAGTTTACTTGCATCAGCGCGGACTCGACGGCCTTGCGGCGCTACGCTGTCTGTCCAAGCACTCGAAAGTTCTTTGTCTTTCGAGCTTCTGGATGTTTTAGGACGCTGCAGGTTCTTTTTGCCGCTTTTTGAATTGACCTTTGCCATCAATCTTCGATGTACAATTAAAAAAATTACTTGTCAACTTTCCTAGAGGATAATGCATGATAAAAAAATCGAATCTTTTCTGACTTTTGCTGATGCTTGATAAACGCAAAAAAACAATTGCAAATTTTCTATAAAGGAATTATAGCCCGCTTAAGGACGATTACATTGATAAAACCTCTGTTCCTTCTATCTTCTGCGGTTTTTTTCTCCTTTTTGACCACAGAAAAAACCCACGCTGCAGAACCGATTACCAGTATTAATTTTTTTTCATTTCTTCCTCTAAATTTATTTCAAAATCCTCCTCAAGATAAAGGTTCATCCCCGAATCGTGTGTATGTCGCTCATCTTGAAAATAAAGGACTCGGCTTTTCGACAGGTTATTCTTCTGTTGGAGCTTTACTAGGTCCTACTCATTTTCTAAATGACTTTTCTCAGTTCCTGGTTGATGCCAGAGCGCATGTTTTTAATGATGGTAAAGCTGCAACGAATGTAGGGATTGGTGAAAGATTTAAGAGCTCTGGCGGTCAGATTTTTGGAATAAATGCTTTTTACGATTATCGGCAGGATTTAAGCAATTGCAATCAAGTCGGGATAGGGTTTGAAATGTTCAGCTGTTATACCAATGTGGTCATCAATGGTTATGTTCCTGTGGGCAATAATTCACATCGGGGTAAAGCTCATCGAAATGTTTTTGATGAATTTATAGCCGTCTGTAGAAGAAAGCAGAGAGCCCTTCCTGGAATAGACGCAGAAATATCGACATCGGTTAAAAATTGGCTTCCTTGCAATAATTGGAATATGACAGGAGCAATAGGTCCTTATTACTATCATAAAAAATGCGGCGAAGAGGTTATCGGCGGAAGATTTCGGGCTACTTTTCAATATCTAGACTATCTGACGCTAGAAACTAGGGTCACTTATGATCATGTTTATGGAGGAATCGTCCAGGGAGTTATTACTCTTTCTTATCCCATTGGCAAAGCAAAACTCCGCAACTGTACACCGTGTAGTGCTGAACGTGTCAGAGAAGTGATGCTCCAACCAATACAACGGAATGAAATCATTGTGACGAGAAAACACTGCTCGTGGAAGGCAAATTTCTAATTATTTTTTCTTTGGACGACTTTTCTTAAGCTCGATTTGGTTTAAGGCAAAAGTTCGATTGCTTGCAGCCAGTTGGGAAATCCCTTGAGGCAGATTTTCTTTTGTAATTATAGAATTACAATAATTAACCGACTCTTCATAATTACCCAAATAGTAAGAACTGACAGCTAATTGTAACATTAATCCATAATCGTCGATCCAATCCATATTAAAAAGCCAATCTTTTTGAAGCGGTTTCGGTATAGAAAGTTGCTGTTTTAAATATTTATAGGCCAATTCATATTGGCCGACTCTATTGTATTCTTCTGCAAGGAAATAGATGGCTTCAGGACGATGGGGACGAAAATTGTGAGCGCGGAGGTAACATTCGGCCACACAATTCAAAGGCAATCCCAAATCGCGGCTAATGTGCCCTATTCGCAACATGGACCAAAATACCTCTTCATGCCATCCGCCCATCGCAATGCGTTTCTGGTACCACTCAAGGGATTGACCCTTTAAGCCGGCATCGTAGTAGCTTTCAGCAATATAAAAGACATACCGCTCATTATTAGGTTCTTCTTTCAAAGCTGTTTTGAGGATTTGGACATTTCTCTTATATTTTTTTTTCAGATCTGCCCGAGAAGCTCCATCATCTCCTGTAATATATCTCAATTGATCCAGAGTCTGCGCTGTATACTGTTGTCCGCAGTCCAAATATTCATGGGTCACGCCTACCCATTTCCAGGGCAAACTAGCTTTTGCCAATTGAGGTTTTATATAGGTGAAACCTTTAGGACCCCGCCATAGATGACAGACATCTGTGGTCAGCAGTGGGAATTGAAAATTGGGTACGGGTTCTAGCCAATCATCGGCATCCATAAATAAAATATAATCGGCTTTTCCTTTTGCCAATTCGAATGCTTCCGACCGATTCGCACCGAAATTTTTCCAGGGCCGTTCATAGAGTTTACCGGGGATATCTTTGAGGTGCTTTTTGATAATATCCTGAGTTCCATCATTAGATCCTGTATCTACAATGATCCAAGAGTCGATATAGGGTTTGACTGAATCTAAACAACGCTGGATCACTGCACTTTCATTTTTAACGATCATGTTTAAACAGATTGTTTGCTTTTTCTTAGGATCGGATTTTTTCTGAACTGCTATGTCAGATTTTTCGCTTTGCGAACATGCACAGAAAAGTATCAGCATTAATATTGAAAGCCATTTACGCATATGAACCAGTTTTAAAAGTTTATCAGCAGAAAAAATGCCATACCGAAAATTGATTGGCAATAGTCTAGTAGTGATTTCCCTAAATGATACTAAGAATCACACGCTTATGAGATTTTTCTTCTGTTTTTTTTCTTCTTTAAATACAGTGTTGCGCTGATAGCAAATTACAAATTGGAGAACATGGATGGATTATGCTCACCCAGAATCAGCTAGACCAGCATCTCACATGGAACAAGTTGTTTCCATCAAAGAGATAAATGCTTGGTTAAAACCTCAAGCGTTTGCATTTATGAGCCAGGTTGATGGTTGGTGTTCTGAGCAAAAAGCTTCTATTCTCATTGATATTGTTTTGCAGGCAAAACCGGAAAAAATTGTTGAAATCGGAGTCTATGGAGGCAAATCACTTATTCCTATGGCATGTGCTCTTCGAGCAAATGGGCATGGAAAAATCTATGGAATAGATCCTTGGGACACCCAAGCCTCACTTCAAGGAGTCATGCACCCTAGCAATATCGCACATTGGTCGTGGGTTGATCACCCTGCTCTTATGAATACATTAATCGTTAAGCGGAAACAATTTAACCTTGAAGATTACATGGTATTAATCCGGAATACATCAGAAAAAGCGGACCTGATCTATGACATCGATATCTTACATGTCGACGGAAACCATTCTGAAGTCACCTCTTATCTCGATGTGACAAAATGGGTTCCTCTCATGAAACCAGGAGGATGGATTATCTTTGACGACATGACATGGAGCGAAAATAACACTAACACAACAGGTCGTGCAGTCCGTTGGTTGGATGAGCATTGCGAAAAATTTGCCCAATTTAAAGACAATTGCGATTGGGGTATTTGGAGGACAAAAAAACAATGAAAAAATCTATTATCACGCTTCTATTTTGTTATTTCTCTTCCTTGTCTGCTGGAACTATCCCAGAATTAAAGCAGAATACACTCAATGGTATTGCTCATTTGCCAGGCTGGTGTAGTGAAGAAAAGGCATTAAGTTTTATCGACTTGGTTTTACAAGTAAAACCTAAGATCTGTGTCGAAATTGGTGTCTATTCCGGCCGATCTCTTTTTCCTGTGGCTTCTGCTTTAAAGTTTTTAGGTCAGGGAATTGTGATTGGAATCGATCCCTGGGATACTCTTGAGTGTATTAAACATTTCGATCCCATTAAAGATGCAGGACATTTTCAATGGTGGAGTAAAGAAAGCCAATTGGAACAGATGCGTCAAATTTGTTTAAATATGATCAAGAGAAATGGATTAGAAGACCACTGCAAAATCATACGAGCTACCTCCCAAAAAGCCGCCCATGAAATTGATGGTATTGATATCCTGCATCTGGATGGAAATCACAGCGAATCGGTCTCTATTCAAGATGTAAAACTCTATCTCCCCAAAGTACGATCGGGGGGCTATATCTGGATCAATGATACGACCTGGGACAATCTTTACGAGCCCTGGGAACTTCTTTCTGAAGCTTGCGATGTTGTAAAAGCCATTAATACTGATGCTGGTGTTTGCGTTTTATTAAAAAAAAGGTAATTCGATGTTAAAAAAACTTGTTATTTCTCTAGCTCTTTTCTGTTCTGCTTTCGCTCAAGAGATCGATTTAAGTCTCTATGAAACCTCTCTTTATAGTCAGAATGGGGAAGATGGAGTTCTCAGCAAAATTTTTCAGCTGATTGGATCTTCTTCAAAGTTTTGTGTCGAATTCGGTGCAAATGATGGAGTCACCACAAGCAATACTTATCTCCTCAGGCTCCAAGGTTGGAATAGTCTTTTACTGGATAGGTTGTATGAAAACCCTCAATATAATCTGCATAAAGAATTCATTACTGCTGAGAATATCAGCGCACTTTTTGATAAATACGGCGTCCCCTCTTCTCTAGACCTACTGTCGATCGATATAGATTATAATGATTTTTACGTGTGGAAGACTTTGGATAAAAAATATCAGCCTGCTGTCGTTCTTATCGAATATAATGCTACCCATCTACCGTCTGAAGATAAGGTCGTTAAATATCATCCTTTTTTCTGTGGGGGTGGAACGAACTACTTTGGTGCCAGTATCTTGGCTATGTATAACTTAGGCAGATCTAAAGGCTATTCTCTCGTCTATGCGGACCAAAACGGCGTGAACCTTTTCTTTATACGGGATGATATTTTGCAAGCAAAGAATCTAACCTTTAAAAACATGAACGATGTCGAAAAAATCTATCGACGTCCTAGATATGGCAATGGTCCCAATGGTGGACATGCTGAAGATCTAAAAAACCGCCCCTATGTATCATCAGAGAGTCTCTTAGAATAGCTCTTGCATTACTAATTGGTTGGAGTGTCCAGAGGTTGAACTATGTTTTTAAGAAACTATCTCAAGAATGTTTTTCTCCTCTTCCTCATCCATTCCTATGCAACGGCTCAAGAAAAGTCTATCGATTCATCCGTTGAAATAGTCCGTGCAACAAAGAAAATCTCTCTAGATCTTTTTCCAGATGCATATAATCCCTCTTTATTGAGAATGAATAATGAATTCATCCTCACTTTTAGATTTTGTCCTGACCGTGCCCATCTTCCATGGCTCTCTTATATCGGCATTGTTTGTTTAAATGATGCATTTGAACCGATCTCTACTCCCCAGTTACTTAATACCCGATTAAAAAATAGCAAAATCCCCTCTCAATCTGAAGATGCAAGAATCTTTCAACATCAAGGAAAACTTTTCCTCATTTATAATGACAATGTCGATGCCTTTGCATGGGCGAGTGCAGAAAGAAGAGATATGTTTATCGCAGAACTTGTTAAGAAAGGACATCATTTCACCCTTGGTGAACCGACAAGATTAATCTACCCTGAAAAATATCCAAGTCATTGGATCCAAAAAAATTGGGTTCCATTTGAAAAAGACGGAACGCTTCTAATAAGCTATTCCATAAATCCGCATTTGATTTTATTTCCTACTCCTCACGGAGCCTGCTATCGTTGCTATGAAACACACGCCGCCATCAACTGGAATTTTGGGCCCCTGCGAGGCAGTACACCGCCTCTTTTAGTCGATGGCGAATATTTAGGTTTTTTCCATTCAGGAATTATCACTTCTTCTCAATCTTCAAGAGGTATTGACTTATGGCATTATTTCATGGGGGCTTATACCTTTTCTGCAGATCCTCCCTATGAAATGACGTCGATGACACTTCTGCCCATTATGTCAGAGACGTTTTATACGTATTCTTCCTATTATAAAAGAATCGTTTTCCCTGGAGGATTTGTCGTCTCAGATTCTTCAATTTTTGTAGCTTATGGAAAAGATGATTCCGAGATTTGGATCGCAACATTGGATAAAAAGAGCCTTAAAAACGCCATGTTTCCTGTCAAAAAAGTTGAATAATTAGCTTCATGTTAAAACTATTTTTTGCAGCGCTTTTCTTATTCTCGCCTCTCTTAGGAAATAATATCTGCCTAACCATGGTTGTAAGAAATGAAGAGGCGGTGATCAAACGATGCTTAGATAGCGTAAAAGATATCGTCGATTGTATTTCAATCTACGATGCAGGATCTACAGACAATACACTGACGATCATCAATCGGTTCATGCGGCAAAACGGAATACCAGGAAAAATTCATGATCCAATAGACAGTTCCCTCTCTGAACAAACTGTTTCCCTCTTAGCAGCCCAAAGAACCCTCCGAGAACTGGGCTTCAATTTATCGAAGGTCTATCTGCTAACATTAGATGCAGATATGGTGGTCCGTGAAGAAAACCGGTTTAGCAAAGAAAGCTTAAAGGCTGATGCCTATTTAGTTGCTGAAAAATCGTCCTGTTTCTGCTGTTATTATTACAATGCTCATTTCCTGCGCGCTTCGCTGAGTTGGGAATACAATGAAACTCAAAGTGAGCGTTGGTCCTCCAAAGGAAGCAATGCCACTCCCAAACTTCGCTCTTTAATTATTGATGACTATGGAGATGGTGAATACACCGCCTCCAAACGAGATATTGGACTGCTCAATAAGAATTACCTAAATGAGCCGGAGAATACCCACTATATTTTTGCATTGGCACAGTCTCTGAGATGTCAAAAGCAGTATAATGAAGCCATCAAGTTATATCAAATGCGGGCTGAAAAAGAAGGGAACCAAGAAGAGGTGTGGTTCTCTTTATATATGATCGGAAAATGCTATCAGGAAAAAGGGGAATGGGAAACGGCTGTGAACTGGTACCTTAAAGCCTATCAATATAATCCTAAAAGAGCCGACTCTCTCCGCAACATCGCCAGATATTATCGATTTCAGGGCCAAAATGATCTGAGTTATATCTTTGCCAAACACGGTTTACGGATCCCGTATTCCTCAGACCAAAATTATTTTGATGTTTCTCCTCAACATGATTATTATTTCAATGAAGAACTCTCTATTTGCGCCTATTATACCCCTTTTAAAGATGAAGGATATACTGCTGCAAACGAGATCCTGCTTAAGAGAAATATTCCTTGGCCTGTCAAGGATCAGACTTATAAGAATATCCTATACTATGTTCAAAATTTACCTAAGACGCGGCTTGAGCCGATTAATATTGATCTGCCCCTGATTCAAAAAGGGTTACCAGACCAGTATAATCCCATGAATCCCTCCATTCAAAAAACTCAAAGTGGATATAAACTCATTTGTCGAGCTGTTAATTATACCCAAACGGGTGCAAAAATCTTCAATACAGTGGATGAAACAGGTGTCTTCCGAACCAGAAATTTCCTAGTCGATTACGACACAGATTTCAAATTGATCTCTCAACGAGAAATTATAGACGATTTACCTCGAGAAAGAATACGCGGAGTGAATGTTGAAGGACTCGAAGATTGTCGTATCTTTGAATTTAACAAAGGTTACTGGTTTACTTGTACAGTTCGAGATACCAACCCGACAGGAAATCCTCAAATAGCTTTATGTAAATTATCGGATGTCGATTCTCAAGGCACAGTCCCCATAGAAAGCTTAGTTCCTTTAAAAGGACCAGATCTTTACCGCTGTGAAAAAAACTGGCTACCTTTTGTTCAAAATAACCGTCTAGAGATTATCTATTCATGCGATCCCTTGACCCTCTATGCACCACATCTAAAAACAGGTGACTGTGAGACTATTTTTCTTCAAGAACAACCTTATGATTTATCCCATTGGCGAGGTTCTGCCGCTCCGATTGAATTCGATGAAGGTTTTTTGATGCTCGTTCATGAAGTCGTTGTACTTCCGGACTATGAGCGTCGTTATCTCCATCGATTTGTCTATCTGGATGAAAATTTCAACGTGAAGAAAGCCTCAAAACCGTTTACTTTTTTACACATCGGCGTAGAGTATTGCTGCAGCATGACCCTGGCTCATTCTGAAAACCAACTTGTCATGCCTATTGGGGTGGAAGACCGCGAAGCTTATCTCTGCTTTGTTGACATCGATACAGTGCGATCTTTATTGCAGCCTCTCCCAATCCTCGACTCGCCAGATAAGACAAGAACGATGCGATAGTGAGAATTTGTGAACCACTTCAAATTTATGTTTAAACAGATTCTCTTAGTTTTTTTTATCTGCAATCTTTCTGCCTCGAACGTCCGTGATTTGGAAAACTTTTCTGAAAATAAAATAGTGCTCTCCACTAAAAGGATCAAATTAGATAACTTTCCTGGTGCCTTTAACCCTTCGATTATCCCCTTTAATCAAGGATATCTACTCACATTCCGATATTGTCCTGAAAATGATTATACTTCTTACATAGGCATTGTTCTTCTCGATGATGTCTTTGAGCAAATTTCCGAACCTCAATTACTTAATACTCGTACAAAAACCAGTAAAACACCCTCTCAAACAGAAGATGCTAGAATTTTCTCCTATAGAAATCGGTTGTTTCTGATCTATAACGACAACATAGAAGTGGTTGCTCCCTCCACACAGGAAAGGCGCGATATGTTTATGGCAGAACTCCTTTATAGCGATAACAAATTTCAATTGTCCGCTCCTTTGAAATTAATCTATGAAAAGAAATATAACCAACGGTGGCAAAAAAATTGGGTTCCCTTTGTTTGGAATAAAAAACTTCTTCTCACTTATTCCATCGATCCTCATGAAATCCTTGAGCCTAATCTCAGCAATGGAGCCTGCTATCTGTTCCATGAAACGGAAGGAAACATTAACTGGAAGTTAGGCATTCTTCGCGGCAGTACTCCCCCTCTTTTAGTCGATGGTGAATACTTAGCTTTTTTTCATTCAGGAACTGTTACGTCTTCCTCCGCTTCTTGGAATCTGCCTCTTTGGCACTATTTCATGGGGGCCTATACTTTTTCAGCCAACCCACCCTTTGAAATAACAAAAATCACACCTGAACCCCTGATCGCAGAAGGTTTTTATACACCTTCTAACCATGAAAAAAGAGTCATCTTGCCAGGAGGATATGCCGTTTCCGGCCCTTTTCTCTATGTTGCTTATGCCAAAGATGATTGTGAAATCTGGATAGCAACCCTTGATAAAAATGCACTTAAGAATGCGATGATTCCTGTAAAAAAAGAGGATTAAGCTTCTACCATCCCCAATTCTCGTATCCTAATTTGGTCATCAGCCAAGGAATGAATCTCTTAATGGCATATTCTTGATCTTCAATTTCATAACCTTCTTTCAATAACTCTTCGAGCTCTGCCTCTGATAACATGCGATTATCGACATGCAGTTTTTCTCTGATTTTTCCTGCATGTAAATACCCTTTAGCCCGATTCATATAACGATTGATGCGCAATTCATTCTTGGCCGCAGAAGCCGCGATTTGGTCATCCTTAAAAAGACAAAGATACGGCGGCCAGCAGAAACCTTCTGTTTGATCAGGCTTAAAGATCGTCTTTACCACTTCCTTCTGAACGTTTAATTCAGCATGGGTCAATTCCACCGATTCCACTACTAATTTTCTAGGCGGTAAAGCATTGACTTTCGAAGCATCAAAAAAACCAGTTTGGATCGTAACACCTGGATATTCCTTATATTTTTCTAAGAGATCGGTGATTTTATTCGTTGTTAAAGGCACCAAAAATTCATTGATGTCCATCACGACAAGCCAAGTTGTTTCATGAATGGCTTTTATCTTAATTGCATTTTCATAAGCCGAAATCTGACTTCCTAAAGCCCACATCCAAGTTTTATCCTCTATATCTTCGCAATCCATGCAAGGCCAGTGGATCAATGTCACAAGTTTCTTTTTAATATACGGTTGAAGCAAATCTGAAAATCGATCTTCACTTCCCAGGTTATACAAGTAGAAATGATCGACACCGACTAAACAGTGATATTCGATCCATTCTTTTAAAAACTTCCGCTCGTTTTTAAAAACTGCACAGATAGAAAATTTATATTTTTTAGGCACAGCCGTAGCGGTTTCCTCTGCATTCAATAAGCTGCCGCTAAAAAATCCTAGGCACATTAAGATGAGCAATTTTTTAAACATGATCTATCCTATTATTTCAATTTCACTATGGTCATATATGCGCAAATACCTGTTGCATCGGCTGTGTTGTCATTGAGTGTTTTACTTCCAGCTGAAAGGTTAACAATGGTTAGATTAGTAGGATTGGTTGTGATTTGGACAACACACGACAAATTATACATATTATTTTGATTTGTAAGCTGTTCGTATTGAATAGACTGGTTGGATGGAACAGAGGCACCATTTAAGGATAATCCCCAGAAACCGGCAGTATTAGAGGAAGTATTTGTTATAGGCTGAACCCCAAAATTAACCTGATAAAAACCTGTATTACTAATGACAACCTGACCATTGCTCGGGGTAGGTAATGTGATGCTGCTTCCCGAGGGAGTGTTGGTCAGTGCTGTAAATGGAACAGCTGTTGTAGGTCCGACTGCAGTTCCAAGTGCACTTCCATTCAGATAAGCCATTCCAAAATCTACCAGAGCAAGACCATTGCCACATTCACCAAGGGTCGTCAGTGTAGCTCCCCCCGTGAAACTTGTTGTTCCGACCAAACTTGAACATGTGGCTGTAACCGCTGTTGTCGATCCGCTTGCGGATAAATTTCCTACAACAGGAAAATTGTAAAGGAGCACTGTAATTTCAGGATTAGACCCTGTGAGAGTAATGGTTACATTCCCATCCGTACCCCCACCAATTGCTTCAAAATTAGTCGTCGTTAAAGAGGATGAATTAACAGTAATCGTTCCATCATTAATTACATCTGTCTCGCCTAAAAAAACGATACCGCCGCTTTCTGTTAACCCGTTGGTAAGTACACTATTTTGTATAGTCGATTGATTGATAGCGTTAAAAGCGGTAAAAATGGGCGTGGTAATTATTCTAACATTATAAAAATACAACTTTCCAGCTGTGCTGCTCTGAGTCGTATAGTCAAAATTATAAGTTCCGCCTAAATTCAAATCTTCAAATCCCGATCTATTATCGTTCGCGTTATTCCATGTAGGATCATTGAGAGTTACGGTACCAGTCAACCTTGTAGCCATCACATTATATCCAACAACTTCCACATTGGCTTTCAATGCAAAATTATCACTCCAGGTGCCAGGACCTACTTTAATGACATATTTTTTATTCACAGAACTGTCTGTGATAGTTGCCATCGCATGCGTAATAGTAAGATATGGATTAACGATCGTACCTGTTCCAGTTGTATCACTACCGCTCATGTCCACATAAACCACCTGCGTGAAGACAGGCAGCGCGAAATTTGGGAAAGGACCTGTGGGTCCGGTGACTCCAGTGGGACCAGTTGGACCTTGTGATCCTGTGGGCCCTGCAATTCCTGTTGGGCCTGTCGAACCTCTCGATCCTGTAGGCCCACTAGGACCAGTTGGACCTGTCGACCCTTGAGTTCCCGTAGGGCCCGTTGGTCCAGTCGCCCCTGTTGGGCCCAGCAACCCTTGTGATC
>PLXY01000010.1 GCA_003153295.1 Parachlamydiales bacterium
ACACGTTTTGCATTCACGCGGCGCTTGTCTACAATCGCGTATTCTACCTTCAAATCTTTCGCAAAGGCTCTCGCTAAACGAAGGCTGCCGATATCAGGCGCAACAACAACACTTTTCGTCCAACCTTCTTTCTTAGCCGCTTCTACTAGAAGAGGCCGAGCCAGGAGGTTGTCGACAGGGATGTCGAAAAACCCTTGGATCTGCTCTGCATGCAAATCCATCGTGAGAACACGGGATACACCCGCTTTCTCCAGCATATTCGCGACGAGCTTTGCTGTGATCGGTACCCGCCCTTTGTCTTTCCTATCCTGCCGTGCATACCCAAAATAAGGCATCACTGCAGTGATCGACCGGGCGGACGCGCGTTTCAAAGCGTCCACGATAATGAGCAATTCCATGAGATAGAGGTTGGGATGCCGTGCGATCGTTTGCAAAACGAAAACATCCTTTCCGCGGACATTCTCTAAAATTTGAATGCCTATCTCTTCATCTGGAAAAGTCTCAATGCGGATCTTTCCTAAACGGATTCCGAGCTCTCTTGCAATCTGCTGGGCCAACTCAGGATGAGATGTCCCTGCAAAAAGCACGATAGATCGGTCTGCCGTCATAGAAAATATCCTAATAATACATTGGGGTGGAAGGATTCGAACCCTCGAATGGTGGTACCAAAAACCACTGCCTTACCACTTGGCGACACCCCAGCCGTCCTAAAAAATAGCTCCGATTGAAACAATCTGAGATTATTCTCTAAAGACCGACAATGCTACTCGAGTTCAGTATTTTAAATCAACTGGCCAAGGGGTTTGACGTGAGTCTAAAAATAAAACCACCCCTTACAGCACGTAACATGATTATAATAAGCCGCTTATATAGCTAATTAATTAATTAAAAAATTCAGGTATAATTTAGGCAAAAAAGAGGTTTTAAGTGTCAATACAAGCAGACTTAGAAAATATAATTACCCATATGTTCATCAAACCTGCTTTGGAATCCCCTCAACTTGAAGCTAACGCACGACATTTAGGTTATGATATTGAAGAAACTTTTCACGAAGATGAATTTAAGACGTTTAACCATCAACTCTTTAAAAACCACATTGCCCCTTTGATTCAAACTTATATAAATTCTGAAGCCGCAAAACAACTTGACAGCCGAGCGCTCTCAATTGATGTTACAGCGACTTTTGAACCTATACTGGAAGGATGTCTTAGAAAAACATGTAAAATTATTCCAGGTCGTTGGGATGATTATGGACCACCAAATTATGCCCTCTGGAATTGGATAGCTTCTCGTTACCCGTTTAATCTATGGTTTACCAAAATGTAGACCAAACGGGCTGCGTTGCTAAACTTTGAAGCCCGTTACTCATTGATCGACTAGGGATAAAACCTTGACCTTCACTGCTTAGCGTGTCATTGATTCCCATGAGGAATCAATTTATTAATTTCTTCCTCGCAATTCTTTACCTGATCCTGAACATTTCCATTCTTCAGATCCTTAGAATTTGAAATTTTTAAAAAACAGGTTTGAGCTTCTTGAAATCCTTTGATTTTTTTTCTAGATCCTTTTCTAGAGAAGCTAAGTTAAAACGGCAGCGCCCTTCGATAGATTTAGCAGCTGGAAAATTCTTAAAATTATTTTCAATTTTTAAAAAACAAGTTAGAGCGTCTCTATAACCTTTTTTTTGTGCTTCCAGATCTTTTTCTAAAATGGCTAAGTTAAAGCGACATTTAGCTTCACTAAATCTAAAATCTTGAAAAGAAATATTTTTAGGATCAACAACTTCTAAAAAACACGCTAGAGCTTGTCGATAACCTTCTAATTTTTTCGTCATATTCTCTTTTTCCAGGAAAGCCAGCTCAGAATAAGACTCGCCTTCAAAATATTTTGCTTGGTAAAAGTTAGGATTAGAACGACTAATTTTTAAACAGCAACCAATAGCTTGTTTAAAACCATTTAGTTTTTCTTCAAAATTATTCACTAGCCGGGCTAATTTATAATAGCAGGCCCCCGCCAAAAATTGAGCGCTTTGAAAATCAAGATGGGAATTTTTTACTTTAGAAAAACATTCAATAGCTTTTTGACCCAGGTTTTTATCCAGGTTCTCCTTGGGACCTGCTAACTTAAAATAACATAGTCCTTCTCGAAACTTAGCACTTTGAAAATGGAGATTGTTAGGATCAATAACTTCTGAAAAACAAGTTAGAGCCGCATTATATTTTTTCAATTTTTCTTCCCATCTAATTTCCAGCTCCGCTAGATAAAAGAGAGAAAGTCCTTTCATGTATTTAACATTTTGACACGCATTATTAGAACCTATTATTGCAAAGCATTCTTGAGCTGCCTGATACCCCATTTGTTGAACTACCCGATTCTCATCTAAACGGGCCAACTCAAAAAGGCAACACCCTTCTTGATATTTAGCCCCTAGAACATCGATGTTTTTAGAATGAATAAAAAAGGGGAAACGAGTAAGAGCTTCGCGATAGCCTCTTTGTTGACCTTCCCGGCTGGCGTCTAGACGAGCTAAATTAAAATAGCAGAGCATTTCTTCATATTTAACGTTTTGAAAATTATTATCGCTAGGATCAACGACGTGTGAAAAGCAACTCAGAGCTGATGTATACTCATTTTGCTTATCGCTTGGATTCTCAGCTAGAACGGCTAATTCAAAATGGCAAACACCTTCCAAGTATTTAGCTTTTCGAAAATGAGGATCTAAAGGATTTGAAACGACTAAAAAACAAGCGATAGCGCTTCGAAGATCGTTCGGCTTCGTTTTCACATTCTTCTCTGAACTTTTCTTCCACCATTGCTCTCCAGCATTAAACGCCTTTCTTTGCTCCACTGCAGAATCAGGGACAGAAGAAATGTTTTTCAGCGGAATCGCTGGAAGAACTGGCGGGGCTGGGAGAAGAGGCCTCACAGTGAGAGTCACTGGAGTTACTATTGCTGACATGGGGAAAGAAACAGAATTAGAGCTTGCCAAAGGGCCTTGATTCCGAAACCTTTTAGCAGCCAATAGAGAAAGTTCAGCACGAGTAAGTTTGCGTTTAGTCCCTAGTTCTTCTTTATCTGTAAGCCTTTGCATTGCGGCAAGAGCTAAATGGTCCAACGTCGAGGATGAAAATTTATCTATAGCTGCCATTATCGCCTCCTGAAAAAAAAGTAAATTGACGATGGTTTTATCACAGATAAGAATAAAAAACCCAGCCCTTATGCCGGGTTATTTGAGGGAAAGCGCTTAAGTGGACGGAAGCTTTTGAAGTTGCCGCTGGCATTCAATTTTTTGATCTTCTCGCGCGGGCAAACCCCGCCCTTTAGGGCTGGGTTTGCCCGCGCGAGAAGATCAGAAATCTGAGAAAAGCAAGTAAGCGCTTTACGATATTCCTGCTGCTTAACTGCGAGATTTTCTTCTAGCAAAGCTAACTCAAAATTGCATTGACCTTTCATCAAATGGACCTCTTGCAAGACAGAACTATCCACATCTGAAAAACAAGCTAGAGCTTCTTGATAATTTTTTTGAAGCATTTCAGGTTTCGCTTCTTTTGTACATCGATCCATATACCGCATCCCTTCTTGAAAAAAATTCTTTTCTTGACCAGGGGGCTTTGGCTTATTGACATTCTTTTCCTGACTTCATCGGAATAAAAAAACCCGGCGAATGCCGGGTTATGGATTATCGTAGATAAAAAATCCTTTAATCTAAATTGCCATACTTCTCGACAAGCTTTTTGAAAAGCGCGTCTGCAGAAGGATTTTCCAGGGCAGCGGCCTTTTCAGCAGCTTGTTCATCAGTCAAAACTTCATTTTTTTCCAAGAGAGTTTCTAACTGGATTGTGGCGATTAATGGATTGAAATCTTTTCGTTCTTTTTCAGCGCGTTGGTAGAGGACGCAAACATGAGGAATTCCAGCTTCAATGAGTTTTTCTTCCACGGCTTTAAGCTGTTCCCATTTGTCATCAACAATGACAACCTTTTTAGGTTGATAGCCTGTTTCTTGGAGGATTTTTTCAATGAATTGTCCTTTAGAATAAGGATCGGTGTAAAAAATTCCATGGTGGAAGAGATAAGGGTCGGCTTTTTTCAATTCTTCAGGTACTACCGATTTCTCAAAATGAATTCCAATATTTGTTAATTGATCATCAGTCAACTGATCGACTTTATCGACAACAGTCTCATACCAAACATTCCTTCCTCGGCCATTGATACAAAAAACAGGGATTTCCTTTTTTTGCAATTGATCGATCCATTCAACGATTTCATTTTGCACGGGTTTGACAGGTACAGCTCTTACAACAGAAAAAGTCCATTTATCATGGAGATTGTCTGGTTGCTTCAAAAGATCTTTACCCAAATGTCTACGGATGTATTGACGCCAAGGTTTAGACCCTATGCTAAGTGATGAATCAGTAATCGTATCGGTCATCCCCAGCAGCACAAGAGTGCCTTCTTCGACATGGGGATAGATATCTTCGATATTATTTGTCTCGATAATGTCTGCTTTCAGTAGTGATGGAATCAGTAACGCAATTCCTATAAACCAGTTTTTCATATTGTATCCTTTTTTTAGCATGCCATGAACTTGGTTGTTGAATAATAACAGGATAGGGGCACTTCACGTCAACAGGATGTCTATTATTTTTTTATTTACCCGGCTTTCCATTTGATCCCTGAGACGATTATTGCTAGGATAGAATTCATGCGAGAAGTTTTTGCTAAAGCAATTGGAATGTTAAAGCACCGAGGAATCCAAGTCGTCGTCATTTTAACGGCCTATCTTTTAGCGGCCCCCTATTTATCCCTTCATACTCATCAGGCACTCTATACAATAAGTGTATTCATTAAAGATCTTTTGGTCTGGATGCTTCCGGTGACAGTAGGATTATTTATTGCGCATACGATTTGCTCATTTCAAAAAAGCGCGCCTCTTTTTGTTGCGGCAATCATTTTATTCGAAGCTATTTCCAACTTAAGCAGTGTGTGGTATGCCTTCGGCGCAGGACATATTGCCATCGATTTTTTACCTACCATCAGCCTGCCCAGCGCCCATATCGAATTTGACGCCTTATGGCGTTTACCGCTGACAAAGCCTCAATGGTGGTCGGCTGACAAAGGGACTCTCTTGGGACTTTTGTTAGGTTTTTTTGCCCTCTGGAGCAAAAATAGCGGCTTAAAACAAGCCATCGAACGAGGGAAAGATAGAGCCCAATGGATGCTGACTAAAATTTTCTCTCGGCTTATCCCCCTCTTTGTTCTGGGATTTGTTGCCCGCATGTATCAAACTCAGATGCTACATCATGTATTCACCCACTACGGGACTCTTTTAGTCTGGCTGGTGTTTTATTTGAGCGTGTATATTGCATTCCTAATTTGGCTGGGAAGCGACGGCTCTTTCAAAAGCTTTTTAAAAAACTTAAAACATTTGCTTCCGGCCGGAGGAATTGCCTTTACATCAGGTTGCAGCCTATCGACCATGCCATGGACTATTCAGGGAGCTTCAAAAAATTTGCAGCATCCTGACTTTGCCAAAGCAGTCATCCCTGCAACAACCAATATTCAACAAATTGGCGACTGCATCATCAATACTTTTCTCTGCTTTTTGATCTATACACACTTTTACGGCCAAAGCCCTGATTTTTTAACCTGGATCTACTTCAGCCTGGTGTTCGTTCTAGCCCGTTTTGCCACTGCGGCTGTTTTAGGGGGAGCGATCTTTATCATGATTCCCATTTATGAAAACTATCTCCTTTTTAATCCGGAAATGATCGCTATTATTCTTGCCTTCAATGTTGTTCTCGATCCGTTGGTGACAAGTTCTAATGTCGTAGCCAATGGAGCGCTTTGCCGTGTTTTTGAAAAAAGCTGGCTTGCACTTTTAAGACTTCTTCCCTCTTTAAAAAAGAAAGTCAGTTCTTCGCATGCCGTGAAGCCTGCAGATGAAGGATGACAGGACGGGAGCATTTAGCATCGATGGGATGCCCTAATATTTTTATATAGGACAAGGGAAGACTCCTTAAATTTTTTTTCTGAGATAGAACGACATTTCTAAGAGCGATCTGGTCCCAGAATTCTTCGGTCCGCTGCGGATCGATCAAAAGCCTTTGACATTCTTGCGCCCAGGTTTTCAAAATATCAAACCCTCCTTCTGTATGATTGACAAAGATAGTGCCAGAACGGACTTTGGAAGGATGGTCAGGCTGCAGGTCTGCTTGAGAAAAAACGGCGAAATCTTTTTCGAACACTTTCAGTGGTTTGGGCTTTTGCACAAAAACGGCATCGACATCGACCCACAGGACAGGCCGTTTTAAGGTTTGAAGTTTTTCCGCGATAAAAAAAGGTTTATAAGCGCAATTGAGTTCCCAAGATCCATACGAATTAATCCCCTCGATATGATGCTCAATACCAAACTTCTCACAAGAAGCGATCAAATGGTGGGCATCGAGTTGGTAAGGAGTATCTTTGGTGTAGAAAGAAATGACTAAGGGAAACATCTTTATTCCTTTTTTTTCAAAAATGCACTACTAAGATAAAAATGCACGTTATCCATATTGCTTCAGAGCTTGCCCCCATTGCCAAAGTCGGCGGTCTTGCCGATGTGGTCTTCGGTCTAGCTCGAGAGACGCAAAAAAAAGGGCATACTGTCGAGATCTTAATCCCCAAGTACGATTGCCTAGACTATTCCGCTCTGCAAAATTTAAAACCTGAGTTCCGCGAACTCTGGTCTTTCGATGGGCCGTACCGTTACCATAATACGATTTGGTCGGCTGAAGTCCAAGGCCTAAAAGTTCTTTTACTAGAGCCCCATCATCCAGGATATTATTTTAGTCGCGGGTCGATTTACGGATCTCCGGACGATGTTGACAGGTTTATCTATTTTTCCCGCGCTTCTCTGGAATACCTCTTCAAGTCAGGAAAAAATCCCGACATTATTCATATCCATGATTGGCCGACTTCTTTGGTCGCTCCCCTCTATAGAGAGATGTACACTCGATTGGGGTTCCGGACCAAGGGCGTTGTCTTGACTATCCACAACCTTCAGCATCAAGGCAAATGCTCACCTCAAAATATTACACGCGCAGGCTTGAGAGGAGAAGATTTCCTGACTCCTGCAAAAATGCAAGATCCTTTCCTTCCTTCTAATCTCAATTTGCTCAAAGGCGGGATCGAATATTCCGATTTCATTACGACTGTTTCCCCGACTTATGAAAAAGAGATCAGAACAGTCGAAGGCGGATGCGGCCTCAACAACCTCCTCAATAAACATCAAAGTAAGCTCCGAGGGATTCTCAATGGAATTGATTACGATTATTGGAATCCCGAGACGGATACTCTTCTCGCTGCCCAATATAATGCCAAGAGCATAGTTCAAGGGAAAGAAGCCAATAAAGCGGAATTGAGGAAGAAATTTGGACTTAAAGAATCGAAAGGCCCTCTTGTTTGCGCGATCACTCGATTGGTTCCTCAAAAAGGTCCTGAGCTCATTCAGTACGGCCTGAAGAAAACGCTAGAGAAAGAAGGACAGGCGGCTCTTTTAGGAACCCCCGCGACACCAGAAATGGAAGCTGCATTCAAAACACTACAGAAAGATCTCTCCAAGAATAAAAATGCCCTGATCCATTTGGAATATAACGAGCAGCTCGCTCATTTGACCTATGCTGCTGCCGATATGATCTTGATCCCCTCTATTTTTGAGCCTTGCGGTTTAAGCCAAATGATTGGATTGCGCTATGGATGTGTTCCCATTGTGCGTTATACCGGCGGTCTAGCCGATTCCGTCTTTGATGTCGATACCTCTAAAAAGCCTGAAAATGAACGGAACGGTTTTGTCTTTGATTTCCCGGATACTTCCGGGGTCGATTGGGCTTTAGACCGAGCTTTTAAATATTTTAAAGAACCCGCTAAATGGGCGAAGATCGTCGAACGCGGGATGCAATGCGATTATAGCTGGAGCCGCTCTGCCGATGCTTATCTACAGATTTATCAGCAGCTCAATGAGCAAAAGCCTTCTTGATCAGTTTCCAATTCGCCGAGATATATTCACAGCCGGAGACTAAACTATAAAGCGCTGCGATTCCTGCTGCATAGAAGCACATGAGCTGGAAAGATTCTAACTCCAAGCAGCCTCTGCTATAGACAGTCATAAGAATTAAGATAAAAAATGCCACTGTCGCTTGAACGACCGCTTTGACTTTGCCACTGAAGCGAGCGGCTAAAGCGACTCCTTGCAGAGCGCACAAGGTGCGGAGGGATGTGACAATCGATTCCCGAAGTAAGAAGATCAAAACGATCAAAAGCGGAAGCTGAACGACTCCTTGCGTAAACGACAAAAACACCGTCAACCGGAAGATGCTGTCGGCCATCGGATCTAAGACTTTACCAAGATCTGTGACTTTATTATGTTTGCGAGCTAAATACCCATCAAAAAAATCAGAAAGTTCGCAAATCGATACAATACCCAAAAGAACATAGGGCAGTCCTACGACTGAAATTCCCCAGGATGTGCCATAGAGATAGAGCACCAAAAATATGGGACTCATCACAACACGAATAAAAGTTAGGTAAAATGGTAAGCTCATCTGAGGTATGTATACTGATTTGTAGGGATTTTACGCATCTAGTTTTTTAATACGTTATACCGAACATGTCTCAAAAAATGGTATTTGGGCTACGTCAAAGCCATGCGGTTGAATTATTTCAATTGGCTTAGTATTGCATGAATACTAACCCAATTGAAATAATTCAACCGCAAGAGCTTTCACGTCAGCCGAAATGCCGTTTTTGAGACACGTTCGGTATACACTCAATAACATATATTTTAATTAGACAGTGGCATTAACAGATACGTCTTTTTGCAGGGCGAGCTGTCCGCAAGCTGCTGCAATGTCTTTCCCCTTCGTATAACGCCAGGTTGTTGGAATGCCCCCATCGATGAGGATTTCACGGAACTGCTCGATCGCTTCTTTTCCAGGCCGTTTTAACCGTATTCCTTCGATAGGATTGTAAGGAATGAGATTGACCGTGCAAGGATGCCGCTTGACTAGCTGAACAAGCTCTAAAGCGTGCTCTTCTGCATCGTTGATTCCTTCCATGAGAGTGTATTCATACGTAATGTCCCTTCTAGAAGTTCTCGCAAAATAGAGCATGGCCTCCAAAAGATCAGGAAGATCGTATTTTCTGGCGTAGGGGATAATTTTTTTACGCAAATTTTGATTGGGAGCGTGCAGAGAAAGCACGAGATTAACACTGAGTCCTTCATCGGCAAATCGAATGATTTTATCGACAATGCCGACAGTAGAGACTGTCATTTTTCTTTGAGAGATATTCAATCCCTTAGGATCGTTGATCATGCGGATGGTTTTGAGGACATTGTCGTAATTTTCAAACGGCTCACCCATCCCCATAAAGACAATGTGGCAAACTTTTTCTCCCTTATCCTTCAGATACCTGTCCGTCTGAATCACCTGCTCCAGAATTTCAGCCGTGTCGAGATTGCGCATAAAACCATTTTTTCCCGAAGCACAGAAAGCGCAGCGGGCCGGACATCCGACTTGTGAAGAAACGCACACAGTGCGACGTTCAGGAGCGCGGATTAAAACAGATTCGACTAGATTGCCATCGGAAAGCTCCCAAAGAAACTTCGTCGTCTGGCAGTCTTCAGAATCTAAAATCCGACGGAGTTTTAACGTGTGGAGTTTAAAAGAGGAGCTCAGTTTTTCCCTGAGAGATTTGGAAAGATTTGTCATCTCTTCCCAAGAGCCTACTTTTTTTTCATAGAGCCATTGAAAGATCTGACCCGCATGGAATGGCTTCTCACCTTGCGAGGTGAGCCAATCTCGGAGTTCTGTATCTGTTAAATTATAAAGGGATTGCATTGCAAAAGTGGAGGTAAGCGATCTTGATCGTGATGAGCCTTTCATGATCTTGCTGAGCAAATTCTTCGTTCAACTTGATCGTATCGTGGATATTTTTATTGATCGTATCCTGCGTTTTGATCGCTGGTAGGACTGTGATTTCTTGCAATTGCATGTTATCTCTGATTGATGGCGTTAATTTTATATCAAAACCTTATATAAATCAATGTGTAGTAAATATTTTACTTAACAAAGAGTAAGTATATTTTAGATAGAGATATTCACGATCGACGCGTATAGTTTTGGCAATTTTTTACAAGGAGCATCCTATGTCTGTTTATCCCCTGAGTAACAAAAATAGCCTCTATACTTACTTGGTAACTTCTCAACGTGATGCAGGGGAATATTTGGAGGAAAAGCCCGATCCCGCAACACTCCAAAGGGCTGAAACTAACGGCAGGATCAATGCTCGGATGCGCCCTACGATCATTAATTATACCGATAATCGAACAATTTGGGATTGGAGCTCTCATACAACCCATTTAACCAGACTGGCAGCCAGCGCAAGTAGAACTACCGAAGAAAATCTTACACCTGCAGAAAAAAAGAGAAGAGACGAAGAAGCCAAAGCAAGAAGAAATGGCCTTATCGGTAGTTTATTGATCATTGCGTTCACCTTTATTACCAGATACACCTACAAAGGTTACATCCGTCAGAAAGAAACCTTTGATTACACAGAAAGATTTCTAAAAAAAATCGGGGAAATGCCAGAAGATCTTCCTGAGAATAAAGAGATCAAGGATAGTCTTTTTAATCTGGTTGCCTGCCAGCATAAAATCGATTCCTTGATTTTGGCAAGATTTAAACATGCCTCTAGAGCTTCTGTAGGAGGTCTTTGCTCAGGGCTTGTTATTGGTCTAGGTGGATTTATGGGAGATTCTAGAGTGAGTAAACTTGGATACGCGGGCCTGGTGGGTGCAACAGCTTATGCCGCCTGGATTTTCGCCGATTATATCACAGATTCAAGAGAAATTCGTCATCTTTACGAATGGATTGCTGGAGATAAAAAAACTCACATAGGCTGGGCCAATTATATTCTTTCTCAACAATTGCATAAGTTTGATGACAATATGCAGGTGATTCGATTTATACCGCTACCACCCACTTATGAATCGCTTTATCCACAATCCTATAGTGTGCTCTATGCCCATCAATTGCCTCCTAACTACTACAACTCACTACCTTCTGCTCCTCCGTTATAAGGAAAAGTCAAGCAGACTTTAGATGGAGGTTCCGGCGATGTAGCCTGTTGTCCAGGCGTTTTGAAAATTAAATCCTCCAGTGACTCCGTCAATATTTAAGACTTCTCCGGCAAAGTAAAGGCTGGGGCAGAGTTTGCTTTGGAGAGTCTTGAAATCGACTTCTTTAAGAGTGACTCCGCCGCAGGTCACAAACTCTTCTTTATGCGTTGTCTTCCCATCCATTTGGTAAATGTCAGCGTGGAGCTTTTGAGACAGCTCTTGGAGCTCTTTTTTTGAGAGGTTTGCAAGCGATTTCTCATGAGTTGAGCCTAAAAGCTCTTTCCAGAGGTTTTTTGGAAAATAAAAAGGATTGAGAGACAAAAGCGTTTTTTGGGGAGATCGCTCTTTAAGTTGAATAAGCTGCTGAAAGAGTTCTTCCAGGGATAATTTTGGGGTCCAATTGATCGAGAACGGCGTACGGTAGTTTTTTTCATGCAGAAACCGTGCTCCCCAAGCAGAGAGCTTGAGAATAGCAGGCCCACTGAAGCCAAAATGGGTGATCAGGAGCGGTCCGGTTTGTGTATAAGGGCCGACAGTGACGGTAGCAGAATCGACAGAGACACCGCTGAGTTCTTTTAGCGGTGAAGTCGGTACGTTAAAGGTAAAAAGCGAAGGGACGGGAGGTTGAATAGAGTGTCCGAGAGATTCTGCAACGGCATATCCTTCGGGACTGCTGCCAGTGGCCAAAATTAAGCTGCGGCATGAGAGAGAAGGATTATCTTTGAGATGGATAGTAAATCCTTTGTCGATTTTTTCCACACGCTGCCGCTGCCGAATTTCAACCCCCAGTTGACGGGCTTCAGAGAGAAGGCATTCGATGATGGTAGATGATGAGTCGGTGATGGGGAACATGCGGCCGTCGGACTCCGTCTTGAGCTTGACGCCCCGGGATTCGAACCATTCGATGGTATCGCGGGGTTGGAACCGATAGAAGGGGCCTAAGAGTTCTTTTTCTCCGCGAGGATAATTTTTGACGAGCTGCTGAGGATCAAAACACGCATGAGTCACATTGCAGCGGCCTCCCCCGGAAACCTTAACTTTGGATAGGAGAACGGCTGTTTTTTCTAAGACCAAGACGGAGAGATCGGGATGCGATTGTTTGGCCGCTAAGGCGGCAAAAATCCCCCCAGCGCCTCCGCCGATGACAATAATATCCATTTATTAGACCTCTTTCGAAATTAAGGGTTCGTTGATTTTCTGGGTTATTTATCCAGATAGCTGATCTTGGCTTGGCGCGGGCTAAAATGTTCTATATTGACAAACCCTTCGGGAATGGGGTGATTAAGATCCGCTTTCAAAGATTTCAGCTTAGGCTGTTCCTTAAAGATTGATTCGCTGAATAGATATTGAATCTCAATTCCATTGAATACAATCCGAGGAGGGGGATTTTTTGGATAAACGGAGGGAAATCCGCCTTCGCACGTGCCCTCAATATACGCAAAAGATTTAGAACCGACATAAATTTTGCCTTTTGAATGGATGAGTATCGGAAGCTCCTTAGTTCCGATCATTCCACGTTTAGCGTTAAGAGTCACTTCACCTTCCGAATTAATCGCGGTACGGTAAGTTTCTTGGCCTGATTTAGTATTATAAGAAATACTGTCCTGAGCCTCCATAAAGACATTTCCCGCTTCAATTTTTCCTGTAAATTTAACATCACGGCCTTGCACTTGGACAGGGCCTAATTTGCCGATAAATCCACCGATCTTTGCTTCTCCAAGGCCCGTATTGATCGTGACCGATTGCTGATGATCACCCGAAAGATTAGAAAGGTCTAGAGCGCTTCCACGCGTTTCGAAAATAACATTCGTCTGAGGCTCTAAAACAATCTTGGTATTGGGAGTAAAAATCATAGGATTTTCATCGGTGATAAAGGTTGTCAACGTACCACTTTTAAGCTGGATGCTCGACGCATCCCACATTTGCTCACCTGCATGGACGACATTTCCTAAAAGATCAACAGAGGAAGCTTTAATGGTCAGCGATGGGGCTCCCGCATGATTTTTATCACCGATATTGGGAAGAGAGAGTTTTTCTGTTTCAATCGATAATCCTAGAGGCTCCAGAGTGCCGATAGGTCCTTTGATAGCAACAGATCCTGAACCATTGAAGATGGTCAAATGACGGTTGGGTTGATCTGCATCGAGGGGTCCGTTAAAGGTGATATCGCCTTTAATTCGGCCGCTGGCAATTTTGACGTTATCACTCTTGACAAAGACAGGACCATTGAAAGTGATGGGGCTATTAACTGCATAGATATCTCCACCTAGTAAAATCTTATCTGCGGAGTAAACGACCCGGCCCATACTTTTTATCGCAGCATTTTGATCGATGAGTTTACCATTTAGAGCCAGGGTTTTTAAGGCAACTTTATCATCTTTGTTTTTAGGATTAGGAAATCCGATAGGAGCATCAATGGCAAGTATTCCCGTCAGAGCACTTAAAGAAACATCGGTTGAACCTTGTTTGCCATATATATAGCCCCCATGCCAGCAGAGATCTTTTTCGGCAGTGATGTCTAACTTTGTAACTCCTATGAAATCTCCGGCAGTTTGGACATTAGGTCCTTCCACTTTAACAATAGGCGCAGCTATTGAACTGCCTGCCACAAGTCGGATTTTTCCATTCTCAAATTTGAGAGCGGTAGCTTCGACAAATCCATTGCGGTTGACGACACTTTTGATGGCTTCATCGGCTATTCTTAATTTAATAAAAGCTTCCTTGCCACCTACGAGGTTCCCCGCTTGTTCGATAAAACCGCTTTTGAGAGAGCCGTCGAGAGCAAAAGAAATGAGGTTATCCCCTTCAAAGTTCAAGGTGATCAATTCCGCTCCTAAAAGGGCAACCCGGCCTAGAGTTGCCTTCACAACGGAGTGGTTAATGATGTGGGGCGCCAGGAAAATGACATCTTGCTCTGCTGTGATTTGACCCCAGTTGACTACTGCGCTGTCTTTAGCACTCGGATCCAGAAAAAATCGGTAATTCCCTTTAACAAAGTCTTCATCTTTGATATTGAGCGTCGATGCGATTAAAGAATGGACGTTGACTTGGGCTGTCTCTCGAAAAAAAATACTCTGGGGATTGATGAGAAAAAGCCGGCCGTTGGCCTCTAAGCGGCCTTCGATAATAGAAGCCTCTTTACCTGTGACACGGCAGAGGACACTGGCTTTTTGATGAGGCTGGACAAACTGAACTGTTTCATTTTTTCTAACGTTAAAACTTTTACAGTTGATGGCGGTCTTATCTGCGGCACGGATAACTTGAGTCTGGGCATCGGGTGCCTCAAAAGTTGCCTGTCCCGCGGTCACGTGATGCTCTTCCATATGAGCCATGACTAAAAAAGGATATGCCAAAAAAAGAGAAAGGGCTTTTTTCAGAGTATTTTCCATGCGACCCTGAAATAGACGATAGTGTCAGAAGAACGGTGTTTATCTGTCAAAGGATAGCCGACATCAAAGCTCCATTCAAATTTCCAGGGGCCGTAAAGACGCACACCGGCTCCTGCAGAGGTTAAAACAGCCCGGTCATAGTGCACATGTTCTTTTTTCTTTTTATCGTCTTTAAGCCCAATTTCGCGCAAAACATCTTGTCCATGGGCAAAGGTTTGTCCATGATCGACAAATCCGACAAACTGTACAAACTCTCCCCAGGTGGTATCGGTCCAAGGGATTTTATGCTTACGCAAGAAGGGAGGAGGCACCCGAAGTTCAAAATTGGCATAAATGCCATGATCGCCGATCCCCTCAGCGAGTTGATAACCCCGCACGGTATCGACACCCCCGACATAGATTTGCTCAGGCAGTGGAAGTTTATTCAAGCTATATTGCATCTGCGTATTGAAGAGCAAAAAACACTCCCAAGGAAGTTTTTGCAAACGTTTCCAACCACCGTTGAATTTAACGAAGCGTCCTCCGCCATGGACACGGCTGTCACTCTTTGAGTTGACACTGGAACCTCCTAAAATTTTAGGGATTCCCCAGCCGCCCGAAGCCAAGAAGAGGTTTCTTCCTTTCCATCCATCGATATAATCGATTTGCACCCCTCCTGTCAAAACCCTTAGTTTATCATAGGAGGATTCGATCCCTCCTCCAAAGTTTTGGATCTGCTTAAAGTCAAAACTGGTAAAAATATCTGTATTTAACCTGCGGGTTCTGAGAAGAGCTTGGTTAAAACGGGCGGTTCCAATATGCGACCGGCCTTTGTATTTGATATCGTCGACTTTGGAGGTCTTAAAATTAGCGAAAAGATAAGAGAGGTCGAATGAGCTGCCGTAGGTGTAGATCGGAATATGGTAAATAGCGCTGGTGAAATCGAGGCTGGGAATAGGAGATCCCACGACTTCAATTAAAGTTAGCATATCGCCGTTCACAATCAGGTTGCCCCAATCAAAGCGTGCGCCTGTCCGATGATGCGAGGTATGATCTGAGCCATAATTATTATGGTCCATCATAAAATGAAGAGGACGATGATCCTTTACATGGAGAATCAGATCGGCAGTTCCAAAATCCTCTCCTTTTTTAAAAACAGCTCCAACATCAAGATCCGAATTCTCATCGAGCAGAAGAAGCGCTCTTAGAATTTGATCATAATTAATCGGCTTGCCTTCGTATTTGGCAAAATACCGGGCAATGAATTTTTCCCCGTAATGCTTATTCCCGGTCACAGAAACTTTCCCTAGCCTCCCCTCAATGATTTCGATCGTCAACGTATGATCATTGACCTCTTGAGGCGGTACATAGGCTCGCGCGAGAAAGTATCCCCGCTGCCCATATTTGACTTGAATTGACTGGCATATCTCATGAATTTCTTTCATGGACAGCTCTTTGCCCATGAATTGCTTGACCGACTTTTTAAGCGTACGAGAAGAGATGACGGAATTGCCTTTGAACTTCACGTTTTTGATGAGAGCTTTTTCATCCCCTATGTCGAACTGCTTCTCGGGGATATCGATTTCCAGCAGAGGAATTTGTTTTTCAGCCTCAACTTCTTTTGTCTCATATTCCTGCTCGATTTGACGCTCGAGAATGCCGCCCGGAGGCACAAACTTATTGCCTGAAGCCTTCAGCATCATGGGAAGAGTTAATAAAAATAAAACTTTTTTAATAGGCGACATGACGTTTCCAAAATGAAGCGCGCACGATTTTCCATGAAAAACGAAATAGTCTCAAACAATTTTGCAAGAGCCATGAAAATAACTGCGGCGAAGGTCCAAAATAAGTCAGGGAAATCCAAAAAGTTTCAAAACATTGCTTGAGAATCCATTTAGAAGAAGACATACGATATTCATAATCGGTCAAAACACGTCTGACAAAGGCTTTTCTTAATGTGGGGGCCAGAAAATATCTGCAGAGCATGTCATATCCGCTTTGGATTTCATATTTTTGATTGAACCCGCCCAGCATCAACACTGCTTCTCGTCGGAACCAAAAAGGCTGCAAACTGATGGTCGTTTGAGCTTTTTTCAAATCGTTGAGAAGCAGGGGCTGCATGTCGACTGTCGGCTGGCCATAACTATGCCGGACCATCCTAGCGGTGTACATGAGATCAGGAAAATCGTAGGCATGGATGATTTTTGTTGCAAACGCCAGCGCTTTTTTTGACATATAAAATTCGCCGGGCGTCATGCAATGAATATAATGTCCTTTAGCAAGCTTCAAGGCTTGATTGAGCATACGGGAAGGATTTGAGCTTTCTGCAAGGAGAATAGTGACATTTTCCAAAGGCAAATGATGGAGAGGCACTTTCCCTTTCGTTGCATCGACGATGATGACTTCAAACGAGCCGTTTCCTTGCTGCAAGATCAAGCTGTCTAAGGTAAATGGAAAAAGGTACGATAACCTGTCCGTTAAGGTGATAATGACAGTAAAAAACGGAGTCCCCATAAAAACAAACTATACCCCGCACTCTTTTTGTCAGCAAATCTTATTAGAAAATATCAGGGTAGCAAACGAACAGAAAGAGGAGGCAAGTCACCCCCTCTTTTTCGGTGTTTCGCGATAAATTTATAGATCCGATCGACAAAGGGCATTTGATAAAGCCATCCTAAGAGCCTCCATAAGCCGCCCAAAAGCCAGAGCACGCGAAAGACCCCGCGGCCGCGAATCCATATTTTTCCACTCGGTTGCTCAATTAAAATGACGGTATTTAGATCTCTTAAGGAAGCTAAAGGGCCCACGAATGTATCTTTGGCTGTTTTTCCGTCGAGCGGAGCAAAATGAAACCTTTTTTGTTTATCATGGCGACCTAAAAAATTGATAGTCCGGCGACAGAGAGGACAGTGTTGATCAAAAAAAACAATCGAGTAGATCACGGAATGATGACCTCAGGAACCTGCCTTTTTAAAGCATCAAATTGCTTGGCCAATTCCAGAGCCTCCTCTTCATTTAATTTCCCGCTGTGAATTTTCAATTTGATGTTCTCGCGCTGCTCCATCCAGTGACGCTGTAGAATTCTCTTAATCGTAGCTAGCATTGATTCTTCTGCTTTTTCCACTTGGATCTTTCTGCCCATGATATCGAGGACAATATCACTCTCATCTTCTTTTTCTAGTCCTGCAGCGCAAGAAAGTAAATCGGTGGATGTCGCCTTTTCATAGGCATCCATGAAAATGGCATAGAGCCTTTGACAGACGCCCACTCGAAAATGGGATGGCAAGAGATTGGCCTGAGCAATGACAAAAAGTCGCGGCTGATCCCCTGCCAAGAATAAAATCCTCAAAAGATCTGTTTCCAAGATTTTATCGGCATCGATCCCTTCCTGCCCCTGCTGAAGCTTTCCTTCTTTCCGAACCACTGTCTGCTGCATAGATCCTACGCCGATCAGCTCTTCGGGCACTTGGACAAGCTGCGCCAGCTTTCGGAGGCTCTCATGGACCATGACAGGATGTTCCCAAGCCCGCACTCGATCGACAACGTTTTGCGTGAGCGCATTTTTTCCCGAAGGTGAGTCGAGGCTATTGGTCTTAGAAAGTTTTCCCACTAAAAAGGTCAAATAATCGATCGGTTTTTGCAAGTGTTCGGCAAACCAGGCAGGACCACGCTCTCGGAGCAGCGTATCAGGATCTTGTTTAGGGGGCAGTGGAACCACCCAGACTTCGATCCCCTTTTTTTGAAACAAATCGCCAATCTTGACGGCGGCATCTTCTCCAGCTGTATCACCATCGAGCGCAAGATAGACTGTTTGAACACCGAGATTGAGAAGCTCCCTGACATGTCCTTCTCCAAACGCAGTTCCTTGTCCCGCCACCGTGTAATCAAATCCTGCTTGAATCAGCCGAAGGCAATCGATTTGTCCTTCCACAACCAGAGCTTTTTTTTCTTTGGTGATCGTCTTACGGGAATAACTGAGCCCAAAAAGCACATGGGATTTTTTAAACAGCGGCGTTTCCGAAGTATTGATATATTTTCCGCCAAAGGTCTCCTCTTTGAACTTTCTTCCTGAAAAACCGATCACATTGCCCATGCCATCGCGGATCGGGAACATGATCCGATCGGAAAAAAAATCTCTCTTAGTCCCATCATCCGAGATTGAAAGCAGCCCGGCTGCTTGTAAAACCTGATCGGAAAGTTCTTTGCTTCTTAAAATTTTATAGAGCGCATTTCTCTGCCGAGGAGCAAAACCAACCTCGAACCGCTGAATAAACTCCAGGTCTATCCCCCGCTTATAGAGATATTCCAGAGATTTGAGCCCTTCTTCGCTCTGTAGTAGCATGAAATGATAAAAACGGCAGGCTAGCTGCATCGCTTCTTTGAGCAGTGTTTTAGACGGACCAGTATTTTCGACTTTATCATCCCGCTCAAGCACGACTCCGAATTTTTCCGCTAAGCTGTCGACAGCCTCCATGAATCCCATTTTCAGGTGATTCATTAAAAAGCCAATCGCATCTCCGTGAGCTCCACACCCGAAGCAATGGTAGTGATTATCGCCCCGATTCACGACAAAAGAGGGAGTTTTTTCCTCATGGAAAGGACAAAGCGCTTTAAATGTCGATCCGGCTTTTTTCAGATCGATATGGGCAGAAATCACTTCCGGCAAGTCAATACGCTGCCGAAGCAGATCGAGGCTTTCTTTGGTATAGAGGGGCATAAAACTTAGAATAAGCGATCGACTTTTAAAATGTAACTACTGGGAAATTTTTAACGAGTTAAAACAGGCACGAAATGATTAGAGAAAAGTGCAATGGTTAAGGTCTTCTGGTAACGATGGTTTTTAGGGTAAATATCCTCTGAGACAAAATAAAAATCGGGATCTTTATATAATTCTCTACGAATAGCTTTAACATCTTTTTTATATGTTTCTTTCATTTTCGTATTATCCTCCCCTTCGAAATCTCTTAATCTTTTATGGTGATTCTCTTTTAAATCTTTTAGTTTTTTATCTCCTTTAATTGCTCCCACCAGTAATCCTGCTCCTAGAACTCTAAGATTAAATCCATATTTTTTACAAAGAATCACGCCTTCTCGGCTTGCGTCGCCCCATAGAGGATCTCTTGATTCTGCTCCTGATATAGGAGAAACATTCTGAACATAGTCTTCGAAACTTCCTAATCCTACTGGATTTTCCTTCAATTTAGCTTTTAGATGTGCTTCCCAAGCAGGATCTTTCAGCGCTTCTTTAATGTCTTTTCTAAGAGATTGAACAGTAGCTGGACCCTCTTTTATAAGCAATTGTGCGATCGCATCATAAAAACAATCTCCATTATCAATCGCTGTTCCCATATATTCATTCGGTCCCAGCTTCTTTTGAATGAGAGCAGCACACTGCTCTTTCTGTATTTCTAAACCTGTCTTTTCTTTTATTGGCGCAATTGGAGGTGTAACAAGAGCGGGAGGGATATTTTTTAGTTCGTCTGTCTTTTCTTTTACAGGCGCAATCGGAGGTGTAATAAGAGCGGGAGGGATATTTTTTAGTTCGTCTGTCTTTTTTTCAGTTGGAATATTCTTACTAGTCGCAAGAGCGACTAAAGCCTTGAAAGTAGCCCATACACACAAACTAGTTGCCGGAAAAGAAACATATCTTGGAATACAGCTAGCTCGACGATTTAGAGAAATAGCAACGATGACTCCTAAACAAGTGAGAACAGCTGTTCCAACCTTCTGCCAGGTTGCCATCTGTTTAAAGTCATGAAAAGTCTGTTTATTCGCTAAGGGATTAAAATAGGAAATCGCGTCTAACATTGAGTATCTCTTTATATATTTTATTCAAATTATACTTTAAAAATCCTTATAAATAAAGCTTTGGTAAATCAAAAATTCCCATTAATGTAACATTAAAAAATTTATTTTCTCTCGAACCTCACTCTGCTTTGGTCATAAAAAAAATCTTAAAGATCTCTTTACGAAAATTATTCGGTGCACTTTAATAGGATTATGGACATAACACCCTCTAATGCAAAGCCTCAAGAGGAACCTCCACCAGAACCCAGAGTCATAGATCCTTCTTGGGAAAAGTGGAGAAATGAGCAAGTGGAAACGATTTCAACGATCTTGAGCAATGTCTTCAAAGTCGAAGATGAAGTTCAACAAAGCAAAGCACCTTCTCGCCTCTTGCGCAATCCTGCTCGAAAATCAGGCGGAAACGAAGAGGAGATCTGCGAAAAACTCAATGCCATCCGTCAGCAGATTTCAGAATATGAGCAAATGCTCCAAATGAGCCTGAAACGGATCGATACCGCTCTCGAAGTTATCCACCCTTCCGAGCCTACCACACCCCAAATAACCTCACCTGCTCCTAAAAACAATTTAGGAATCCGAAGCTTAAAAAAATGGGTTAAGACCAATCTGGCTTTTAAACGGAAAAAGACTCGGACCCCTTAAGTTTTGAAGTCAAAAATTTTATTTTCTGCTGCAGCCCTTCAAACATTTGACTTTGTAGCCAGTTCTGCTAGATAATCGCTCTAACTATGTCAATCACTCCCATGATGTCTCAATGGTATGAATGCAAAAAGCAAGCTCCAGGAGCATTGCTTCTTTTCCGCTTAGGTGATTTTTATGAATCCTTTGAAGACGATGCACTTCTTCTAGCTAAAGAATTAGATCTTGTTCTGACAAAACGACAAGAAACACCCATGGCAGGGATCCCTGCGCATACCTGCGAGACTTATATCGATCGTTTAGTCGCAAAAGGGTTCCGTGTGGCGGTCGCAGAACAAATGGAAGATCCGAAAGCCGTCAAGGGGATCGTCAAACGAGAAATTGTCAGATTGGTCACGCCAGGATCGGTTGTCAACTCTTCGCTTCTCACAGACAAATCCAGCAACTTCATGGTCTGCCTATGCCAAGTCAATTCTATCTACGGTTTGGCAGTCTTAGAATTGACAACAGCCGATTTTCGCGTCATGGAATTTCAGGATGAGCAAGAACTTTTCAATGAACTGGGCCGCCTTTCCCCCAAAGAAATTCTTGTATCTGAAAAATGCTGGAAAAAGCTCGGCACTGCTTTAGAAGATTTAAGTATCAGTTCAACCTTAGTGAGAGAAGAATGGCATTTCGACCATCGCTTTGCGTGCGATAGCCTTGTGAAACATTTTCAAGTTCACACAATGGACGGCTTTGGATTGAAAGGGATGACAGCAGCCCTCAATGCCGCCGGCGCTCTGATGACCTATGTCAAAGACGACCTCAACTTGAACTTCAGCCATATCAAATCGATCCACCCTCATCATCTTTCCAAGTACATGACTTTAGACCGCATTACGCAGCGGCATCTTGAACTGATCGATCCTCTGCATGACAAAGGAAAGACACTCCTGACCATTTTAGATGAGACAGCCACTCCCATGGGAGGACGGCTTCTTCGTGAATGGCTTTTACATCCACTTTTATCCATTGATGAGATCAAGATCCGACAAGATCATATTGAAAAGTTCTTAGGAACTCCTCTCGAAAGCTCGGATTTAAGAAAATATCTCAAAGAAGTCCGGGATCTAGAACGGCTCATCATGCGGATTGAAACGGGCTATGCTACACCCCGTGATTTAGCAGGACTTAGATTTTCTTTAGAGCCGCTTCCTCAAATTTCAAAACTGCTGAGTGATCTAGGCATGGCATTGTTGCCTGATCTTTCCGGGTTGACGCAAAAAATTGCCAGCGCCATCGTCGATGCTCCCCCTTTGCGTCTGACAGACGGAGGAATTTTTAAACCCGGCTATCATCCTGAACTCGATGAACTCAAAATCCTGAAGTCCGATAGCCAGCTATGGCTCGCCTCTTATCAGACAAAACTGCGCGAAGATGTCCAAATCAAAACACTCAAAGTCGGCTATACCCAAGCCTTCGGGTACTATATCGAGGTCAGCCGCGGCCAATCAGAAAAAATGCCGCTCTCCTTCCAAAGACGCCAGACCCTGGTCAATACCGAGCGGTTTATCTCTCCTGAGCTCAAAGAATTCGAACATAAAGTTCTAACTGCCGAAGACAAAATCACCTTTTTAGAAAACCGGCTTTTTCAAGAACTGCGACAAGAGATCGCCCCCTTTTCAGCTGCGATCCGCACCGCTGCAAAGTGGATTGCCGAGATCGATGTCTTTCTCTCGTTTGCTGAAGTTGCCCGTGAACATCACTATATAAGACCCAGTATCGATAATTCCGATGTGCTAAAAATTGAAGAGGGACGCCATCCTGTCATTGAAGCTTCGTTAGAACGGCAGGCGTTCATTCCCAATGATGTCCATTTCAATGAAGCAGAACGGCTTCTCGTTATCACAGGACCCAATATGGCGGGCAAGTCGACCTATATTCGGCAAGTCGCGCTCATTGTGCTCCTAGCCCAAATCGGATCATTTGTTCCAGCAAAAACCGCTCATATAGGCATCGTCGATAAATTATTCACGCGGATTGGGGCAAGCGACGATTTAAGCCGCGGTCAATCGACGTTCATGGTGGAAATGAGCGAAACAGCAAATATTTTAAATAATGCAACCTCTAGATCGCTTGTCATCTTAGATGAGATCGGACGAGGCACAAGTACTTATGATGGCATTGCAATTGCGTGGTCTGTAGCAGAGTATCTGCTCACAGCTAAGGGGAAACAGGCGAAAACTCTCTTTGCTACCCATTATTTTGAATTGACAAAGCTCGAAGAAGAGATCCCCGGCGCTGTGAATTATAACGTCGCGGTCCATGAATCAGACCAAAAGGGAGACAAGGGTATCGTATTCTTAAGAAAAATCATTAAAGGCGGCACGGATAAAAGTTACGGCATTCACGTGGCAAAACTCGCAGGACTTCCGCCCTCCGTGATTAAAAAAGCTCAGCAGATGCTCGAAAAACTCCATGCCACAGCTGCCGAACCCGTACAACATAGGGACAAACAGCTTGCCCTCTTTTGATACCAGTTCTCTCAGCAAATATTCGACCGAACCCGGCGTCTACCTGATGAAAAACGGATCCGGCCTGGTGATCTATGTCGGTAAAGCCAATAACCTTCGGCAACGGCTCAAGCAATATTTTGCCGCTAGAGGAGATGAGCGGCCGATGGTCCCCTTTCTAGTCGCGGAGATTGTCACGATCGACATCATTGTCGTGACTACCGAAAAAGAAGCATTGCTTCTAGAAAATACACTAATCAAGAAACATAAACCCAAATTCAACGCTCTTTTAAAAGATGATAAAACGTTCATCAGCCTCATGGTCAACAATAAACATCCGTGGCCCATGATTCAACTCATCCGTTACAAAGGCAAACCTAAAAAAGATGGGATTTATTTTGGGCCTTATACCAGCGCTTATGCAGCGCGGCAGACCTTTGAGCTCATGACCCGATTATTTCCGCTGCGGCAATGTTCCGATGAAGAACTCAAACGAAGAACACGCCCTTGCCTGCTCTATGGAATTAAGCGGTGCATTGCCCCTTGCGTCGGATTTTGCACCAAAGAAGAATATCGCACTTTCGTTGACAAGGCGATCGATTTTTTAAGAGGCCACGATCATAAAATCCTCAAAGAGCTTGAAAACGAGATGCACAAAGCATCCGACGCTTTAGAATTTGAAAAAGCCGCTGCCCTCCTTTTGACCCTCAAGCAAATCCGGCATATTACAGAAGGAGGAGGCATTATTGCCAAAGTAGGCGGTAAAGATTGCGATGCGCTAGCCCTGCACCGGCAAGGCGGAGAAGTGATGCTGGCCCAGCTTTTTTTCCGGGAAGGCAAGCTGATCGGTTCCGAACACTATTCTTTTACTGAAGTCGTCGAAGAAGATGAAGGAATTTATACCTCATTCTTACTCCAATATTACAAAGAAAGGAATGTACGTCCGCAAGAAATTCTTCTGCCGATGGAGCTAAAAGACCGGCAGATTTTAGAAGAAATCCTGGATATTACATTGCTGAAACCTCAAAAAGGTGATAAAAAAGCCATTGTCCATCTCGCCGAAAAAAACGCCAAAGAACTTTTCCAGCAAGAAAAAGATGAAAATGATCTCACCGAAAAAATGCTCCTGGATCTGCAAGAGACATTAGGACTTCTCCGCTTTCCAGAACGGATTGAATGTTTTGATACTTCCAACATTGCAGGTACCGATTTAGTTGCTTCTATGGTGGCATTTACTCATGGGAAATACGACAAAAAAAGAACACGAATATTCAAAATCCGTGATATCTCTGTCGGAGATGATTACGCCGCTTTGCGCCAAGTTGTTTCCCGCCGATTATTGCGAGCTAAAGACGAGAATGACCTTCCTGACTTAGTGATCGTCGATGGAGGGAAAGGACAGCTCACCCAAGCAGTGGAGGTGCTCAAAGAACTCGATATTGCCACCGTCGATGTGATGTCTGTCGCCAAACAAGAAGGAAAGCACGATAAAGGAATAACTCAGGAAAAAATATTCTTGCCCGGCAAATCTGATCCCATCCTGCTGCCCCGCCATTCTCCCCTGCTTTTTCTCCTTCAACGTATTCGAGATGAGGCTCACCGTAAAGCCATTGGATTCCATCGTCAACGGAGGACTAAACGAACCATTACTTCTCTTATCGATGAAATCCCAGGTATTGGAGATGTAAAAAGACAAAGACTGCTTTCCCATTTCGGAAGCCTCCAGCGAATCCTGGAGGCCTCCGAGGAAGCTCTCATGGAAGTTAAGGGCATCAACTCCCACGATGTCACTCAGATCAAAAAGTTTGCAAAAACGATTAATCGATCTTGAGTTCAGCTATCTGAATATCGCTCTCTTCAGAACTTTTTTTCGTAATCCAACTCATGATCCCTTGTCCTTTTTCATTGAAAGCAACCGCAAACTCTTCGCAATCTTTTCCTTCCGGCGAGAGCTGAGCATAAGACCATTTTTCTGTTTTGGTCGATAATGCAGCCCCATGGATAGAATACACGTTGTTCCCCTCCTGATCCCAAGCAACAACAAAATGGTCTTTATTGTTCCAACTGAGATTAAGTTCCTCGCAATCTTCTATTTCATCTGAAAGAGAGACAGGAGTCACCCAAGGTTTGTTTACCGGCTTATAGGCGGCATAAAGCATTAGGTTGTTTTTCTCGTGGACAAACCAAGCAACTAAGATATTTCCCTGTGGATCCATACTCATTCTCAAATGTTCTATGGCTTTTGAATCTGCAAGTACAATCGGAGAAGACCAGAGCTGTCCTGGAGATTTATCGACGACATAGATCTTGGAGTTTTCATGATCAAATTCCTCCCAACAAGCAGCGATATACTTTTCATCATTCAGGGCAATACTAAGACTGCTATAATCTTTTTTAGAAATAGCTAAGTCTAAAGGTTCGGAGGAATGACGATCAAAGCAGGTGATGACCTGAACTTTTTTTCTTGAATGATTCAAATCATTGCTAAGCCAAAGAATTCCAACATCACCCTTTAAATTCATAACCTGACTGCGGTGAGTATAAAATGCGGTGTCATCCTTCAACTGATAGATATAAACAGGATCGGACCAAGTCGAGTTGTCTTGAGACCATGCTCCTTTTAAGACTTTAAACTCAGTTTTTGCGCTCTTTTCACACCAGAATGCAAAAGCCTGCCCCTGTTTATTTTTTGTTAGCACCTCAAAACTGGTATACCAGAAATCTTTTGAAAGTTCTGTTTGTTTTTTTTGAGCTAATTGATGCAGATAATGCCCTCCTAAAACCTTATCATACCGTGATCTAGGATCTTCTATTGTACTGATACCAAATATATGAACATCTCCGTTCGCATCAAAAGTCATTTTTGGATCGGTGATATTATCCATCGACGTCAGTAAAGTTACAATCGGAGACCAAGGATTATTTTTTTCTTTTTTTGCAAATTGATAGAGTTCTATTAGTTTTTCTTCTTGGTCTTCATTATTTCGCCAGGTGATAAAGCTATTTCCTTTAGCATCGATGAAAAGTTCAGTCGGAACTATAACTTTTGCACTATGTAAAACGTCCTCTGAAGACCATTTTTGCTCCGCATTTCTGGTTGCAGCGAATAATTTTTTTTCTGCGATATCTTTTTCTAGTGAAACCCAAACAGCAACGGCCTCTCCTTGATCGTTGATAGCCAGTTGCGGTTGAACGAACATCTGTCCTGGCTCTGAAAAAGTGACAGATGTACCACAGCTTAAGGCCCAGGCTTGGGTGTTTAATAAAAGGCTTATACCTAAAATGATTTTTTTCATGCTTTTTCCTTAAGTTAATTGAGATTAAGTTCAGCGATTTGGATTTGAGATTTTCCTTCTTTCTCGGTGACCCAAGAAACCACTCCCAATCCTTTTTCATTCACATCAAATGATGGGAAATATGATTTTTGTCCTGGAGGGGATAAGATAGCCGTCGAACCTTTCTGTGTTGAAGTTTCTAGAATAGCTCCATGCACCTCAGCTCCTCCCTTAGTATCGACTTCATCCCAAACTACAACAAATTTACCTCCTGATTTTTTAAGAACAAGTCGATGATTATATTTAGTGGGACTAGAAATAGCTTTAGGCAAAGACCAAGGCTCACCTACAAGCTTATAAGCGCCATAGATCACACAACCCTTCTTTTCATTCATGACCCAGAGAGCAACCACATTCCCCTGCTCATCGATCAGAATATTCGGTTTGCTGCGAGTGGAAAGGGTATCCGTTGACCCAAAAAGTTCAATGGGCTCCTGCCACTTTCCATTCACACTGAGAATCGCTTCGATGAAGCAAACAGAATCTGCTTTTCTGACCCAAATTAAAGCTGCATTTTTTTGAGAGTTCATCGACCCTCTAAGATGGAAATACAACCATTTTTTTCGGAGTTTACAGATGGGGAAAAGATTTTCTTTTGTTTTACCGTCTTTAATCCAAAGCCCTGCTAACTCCTTATAAGAAGAAGAAGAAGAGTTAAAATGGGTCGAAACAAAAAAGCGATCACCTAACTTATTAACAACCAATTCATCTACAGATAGAAATTTTGAAGAACTATAAATAGGTCGAGAGATTTTATTTGCAGATTGATGCTGATATTGAAACATCCAGAGTGAATCATCTTTCTCATAATCAAAGGGATCTTCATCTCGTATACCTGCATAGAGAATATTTCCTTGAGGATCAAAAGCCCCCGCAAAGGCTGTTTTAAAGTTATCTTCCGGTCTTACGACATCAACCACATCCGACCAAGATCTATTTTTTTCTTTTTTTATGAACTGAAGAAATGTTTTTTTAGCAGGGGCTTTTTCAAGTTTTCCACCCAAAAAGACATTTCCTTCAATATCCATAAAAACTCTCTGCAGAGAAATTTCTCCTCCCGACCATGGAATGATGGAAGGGACAGACCACCCACTCTCCGTATCCCGTTCTATGTATTTGAGAGGTTCATGGGGATTGTCTATATTATCACGCCAAATGACCATGACATCTCCCTTCTCATTCAAAACTGTTGACAAAGGAGCGATGATACTTTTTGCCTCAGCAATAATGATAGGATCAGAGCAGCTTAAAGCCCAGGTTTGACAAAGCCAAAGACTTAGAAATAGAGCAGTTTTTTTGATCATAAAATCCTTTTAATCTATGTTGAGTTCAGCTACTTGGATAGCGTCCCTTTCTTCTTCAGTTATAGTCCAAGTCACGATGCCTTTTCCTTTGGAGTTGAAGACAAAAGAAGGTGACGTGCATTTCTGCTGAAGCGGAGACAGAGTAGCATTCGACCATTGTTGAGTCGTTGTTGAAAAAACTGCCCCTTGAATGATCTTTTGAGATTCCTCCCAGAGAAGAATAAAATTTCCGACATGATCAATTCCTAATTTGAGATCACTAACATCTTTTGTTGGATAAGATAAAGAGACAGGTGTGATCCAAGCTTGCCCTTGAGGTTTATAAGCGGCAAAAACAACCATTTTCCCATTTTCGAAGGCATACCAAGCAGCAAGAACATTCCCTTGGTCGTCCAAAGCAATTTCAGCATTATAGAATTCTGCTCTAGAGCCGCCCATATTCATTGGAGCTGACCATTGAGAATCGGTATACAAGATCACTAGAAGGGTTTTTTGTGCTGTTTCAAAATCATTATTCTGCACAATGAAAGCAAGATCCCCAGAGCCGTTCATCACTGCTTTGACAGAATCGACATGCTCGTATTTTCCATTCGCATAAAAAATATTGATAATATCCGTTGAGGGAGACCATGTCTGACCCTCGAGCAGCCAAGCTCCTTGCAACCCAAAGTGTTTTTTGTTTTCGGATTGGTCTTTGAGCCAGCAGGCAAAGACTTTTCCTTGTTTATTCGTGATCAAATGGGAGTTGTGATGATAGATCGATATGTCGGAAAGGTTATGAAAGATTTTTTCACCTGAAGGAAAGTAGTGAAGGACCCGAGCCTGCAAAGACGCCGGATGAGTTCCTAAAAAAATAACCTGATTATCGGGTCTGAACGCAGCTTGAGGACTGATAATATTATCTTCGGGACCTAGGACATCTAGCAGAGGAGACCACGCCATTCCTTGCTTTTTTTGGACACATTTATAAAAGATTTGATTTTGTTTCTCGACTTCCCAGCAGGCGGAGATACAGCCTTCGGAGTCGATAAAAGATTCGCCTTTCCAGACGATCTCTTCTACTCCCAATGCAGCTGGTTCTGTCCATGTTTTTTCGGGTATCCGTGTCGCTGCATATATTTTCTCTCCATCTTCTTGACTCGTGAGCCAAAAAACAACCGCGTCCCCTTTCTCATTGATCGCAATCAATTCTAGATCATTCGCATCTTGACCCGGCAGTGAAAGCGTCACGGGTTTTGAACAACTTAAGGCTAAAGCTTGACTGCTTAATAAAAGGCTTAGGCTGAGAATGATTTTCATTTTTTTTCTCCTACAAGTGAGAGACGTGCAAAAGATTATAGATAAGTTAATCTTTGCAGCCACTGAAAAGATTTTCAATTTGCTAATTATTTCTGCAGCATTTACATAAGTGAACAAGAAGATGAACATTTAAAGGAGTTATTCATGGCTAAGAAAAAAGCAAAAAAAAGTAAACCCGCTAAAAGAAAAGCTACTAAGAAAACAACTGGCATGAGAGCTAGGATCAAATGCCCGATGTGCAAATGCAGCGGCATGGTATCAATGCCTAAAAAAAGCTGTAAGTCATCATGTAAATGTCCGGGCTGCAAAGAGACGATCGAAGCAGATAAGTGCTGTATTCTCTGTGATTATAGCGATAAGCCTTGCCACGGCTGTAAAGACAAGAAGTAAACTCTCAACCTATCCTTTAAAAAGGATAGGTTTATCTAAGCTGAAACGTGAAGATAAAATCTCGCTTATATCCCAGCTGTTGTAGGATAAGGCTTCCGACTTCGGATTCGACTTCGGATAAAAGTTTTTGGGCTTCAGTCTCTTTCAGATTTGGCAGTTCAGCTACAAATTCTATTCTTTGATCTTTGTGCAAAACCACATCCGTCTTGAGTTTTTCTTGAGGATAACGGTCTTTCCAATATGACTCTAAGAGCGTCCTCAATAAAGCTTTCTCCACATGGACAGCGGGACTCATTCTAACTTGAAAATAGGCTTTGCGCTGTAAGAAATAAAAACCGATTCCTAAAATCAACGCGATAGCCAGCAGAAGTCCTCCTAGAGGAATAAAAAGATCATCCCGCTGGGCAATAAAAGCCGCACAGGTGAAACGAACATGCGGCGCCCAAGGGAGTGCGATAAAAAATAGACCGGTGCAGGCCATAACCAGCACTAAAAAAAACTGCATAGCTGAGAAGAGCAGGTTTTCTATTCTCATCAAAATTCTTCGGAATAGCTAGCGGCCTTAGAATCGCTTGTCACGGCTTCCATCAGAGCTGTTTTTGTAATTAGGTTCTTGAAGACCACGTGTACTAAACTCACATGAAGCCCTGTCAAACGGGAAAGTTCTTGAGTCACTTTCATGTGGATCTCATCGGCTTTGTCCGGGATGCAGACGCCATAAGCCACGTTCACTTCCAGCTTGACGCTGATCGAGTGATTTTTTTGTTCCTGTTCCACAGAAATACCTGTGATCCTTTCGGCAGGCTCCCTTCCAAAAAGGCTGTCGATAAGATTTCCTTCTACCAGCGCAATTCCGTCAATCCGGAGCAGACATTGGACGACAATGGATTGAAAAACCTTCGTCTCAATATCTCGCACATACGTGGTTTCTGGAAGCTCAACTTCTTTCGTGTCGATTTGTTTTAATGGATTGTGCATATCAATACCCTCGTGTGGGTATTGTATCGAAGAAGATAATTAAATGAGAAGACCAAGAACGAAAAGTTCTTGGTCTTGGAAAGAATTACCAGCTGGCTTTTATGATGCCAGGAATAAGACCTTGGTTAGCCATTTCACGGAAGCAGAGACGGGACATCTTAAATTTACGGAGATATCCTCGTGCACGGCCTGTAAATTGGCACCGGTTGCGTAAGCGGGTAGGGGAAGAATTTTTAGGCAATTTATTGAGAGAAAGCTGAGCTGCAAGCCGCTCTTCATCACTTTTATTGAGATCTTTTACGATTTTTTTCAGTTCTTGTCTGCGATCCCATTTCAGTTTTACGAGACGCTCGCGTCTTTTTTGTTTTGCAACCAAACTCTTTCTTGCCATTATTTCTTTCTCCCAGGACCTTTTTGACGTTGTTTTCTGTTAGGATCTGTTTTGTTAATTACATATACACGGCCTCTACGACGAACGATCTTGTCGCCCTTCGAAGGATCCGCCTTAATTGAAGCTCTGACTTTCATGAAAAATCCTTTATTTGTAGCAGTTATTGTAGTCGTGCCAGATATTTCTATGCAACAAGTTTTACTTGAGGGATTTAACCGGTTCAAGTAAGATATCCCTTTCGAGAAAAATTTATGAAAAGAACATATCAACCTAGTAAAAGAAAACGTTCAAAGACATGCGGCTTTCGCAAGCGAATGAAAACCGCCAAGGGACGTCAAATTATCAATCGACGACGGCGCGCCGGACGGAAGAAATTGTCAGCTTAAAGCTGCAATTTCCCAAGTCAAGACGGCTTCGCTCTCGTGATGAGTTTCGGCGTATCAAAAAATACGGTAAAAGAATTACCGGGCGTATGGTTATTTTTGACATATTAAGTGAAAAATTTCCTTTTCGTCGTCTGGGACTCTCCGTGTCGAAACGTTTTGGCAATGCCCTGGCAAGAAACCGATTTAAGCGATTGGTCCGCGAGGCTTTCCGTATCCATCAATACTTGCTACCCCCTGGTCTCATTATCCATGTGACACCCCGCCAAAATGGCCAAATGCCTACTTTTCAAGAAATTTTAGAAGACTTTAGTATACTGTATGCTAAATGATCAGCAGCGAAAAGCGATCCATACGACCGAAGGGCGCGTTCTTATTCTCGCAGGGGCCGGCAGCGGCAAGACTAGCGTCATTACCCACCGCATCGCCCATCTCATTAAAAATTTAAATACTCATCCCACCTCGATTTTAGGGCTTACCTTCACCAATAAAGCAGCTGCAGAAATGCGAAAACGTGTTGCAAGTATGATCGATCCGGCCTTAGTGAAACAAATTACTCTTTGCACCTTTCATAGCTTCTGCATGCAGATTTTACGCAAAGAGATCCATCAATTGGGCTATACCCGCGATTTCAGCCTCTACGATGAGCGGGACGTCCGCCGTCTTTTAAACCACCTCGTCCGAGAAGAGCTCGGGGTCGATGGCGACCTTCCCTCCCTGGATCCTACCTATGAGGCTATTTCCCTCGCCAAGAACAAAGCCCATACGCCGGAAAATATGGAAGGCGACAACATGTCAAAACAACTTTATGGCCGCCTCCAAACCGTCATGCGGGCCTATAATGCCGTCGATTTTGACAGCCTGCTTTTCCTGACGCTACAGCTCTTTGAAGAACATCCCGAAGTCCTCTCCAAATACCAGACTAAATTCCGCTATATCATGATCGATGAGTACCAAGATACCAATCCGATCCAATACCGGCTGGCCAAACTTCTCAGCGCAAACCATAATAATTTATGCGTCGTGGGCGATGACGACCAAGCTATTTATGGATGGCGGGGCGCGGAGATAAAAAATATTTTACAATTTGAATCGGAAACTATTATCAAGCTGGAGCAAAATTACCGCTCGACTCCGACGATTTTAACAGCTGCTAACACCGTTATCCGCCACAACCAGCAAAGGCATATCAAAGAACTCTGGAGCTCTAAAGAACCGGGTGATCTTATCGAAGTTTTCAATGCGCCTAACGATCTAGATGAGGCTGCGGCCGTTGTCATGCGTATGATTGCCTATAATAAAAACCATAAAATTCCCTGGAGCGAGATGGCGATTTTATACCGCTCCAATCTCTTAGCCCGCCCCCTAGAACTTGCTCTGATGCAAGCCTCGTGGCAATCGCCAGGAGACAAAGAGACCGAATGGCGCCGCGGCATACCGTATCAGACTTTTGGCGGCACCGAATTTTCTGAAAGAGCCGAGATCAAAGACCTCGCTGGCTACCTGCGGGTGATCGTGAATCCTCTAGACCAAGAAGCGATTTTGAGAATCATCAATGTCCCCCGCCGCGGCATCTCCGATCAAGCCCTGGATAAGATCACGCAGAAAAACCGTGATCAAAAATTACCTCTCTGGAAAGTCCTAAAGGAAGTTTCGGAACTCGATGCCCTTTCTGATCGAGCTTTAAAAGGGATTCGCCATTTCATTGAGATCATAGAACAAGGTCAAAAGAAATTTGCCCAGCCTCCTTTTGATGAGGCGCTTCGCTGGCTCTTAGAGACTATCAACTATAAAAAAGCGATCGAAGAAGAAGTTAAAAGCGACAAAGCCCGTGAATATAAATGGGAGAACGTCGAGGCTTTTGTCCAAACCTCAAAAGAATTTTCCGATTTGCAAGAATTTTTAGGGACGATGGCATTGGATGACAATCAGTTTTCTCGTCGCCCAGAAGCAGGCCATGACAACAAAGCCAGCCTTATGACCTTTCATAGTGCAAAAGGTCTAGAATTCACTGTTTGTTTTTTAGTCGGCCTCGAAGATCAAATCATGCCGCATGAAAAAAGCATGGCCGAAGGCGGCCTTGAAGAAGAACGGCGCCTCATGTACGTCGCCATGACCCGCGCTAAAAGACATCTTGTCCTTTCTATGGCCCGCCAACGCAAGCGGTATGGGAAAGACGTCAATATGAACCCCTCTCGCTTTCTTTTTGAAATTCCAAAAGAACTGATTAAAGTTACCTCTTGGAAAGGTTGAAAAAATGTCTAAAGCTCTCTTAATTTGAACCGTTTTTTGAAAACAAAAAGAGCGAGAAGAAGTAAGAGATCACAGCTAATAGCAAGAATATAAAAAAACGAACCGCCTTTTGCAAAACCATAGCTATGCAACCCTTTTCCCAAAATATAGTTCACTCCATACCAATTAAAAGTGATCCCTATAAATCCTAAAGAAGCTCCTAAAGCAAGGTTAGTGGGAGATATGCGGCGAAGATAATGTCCATGAATGAGGACTAAATAGAAAAAAACGGAGATGAAAGCCCAGCATTCTTTAGGATCCCATCCCCAAAATCTGCCCCAGCTTTGCATGGCCCAGACCCCCCCTAATAGGGTTCCGGCGATCAAGAGGACAGTTCCCACTAAAATTAAGCTTAAAAGGAATGTTGGTATACTCTGACTTTGTTCCTGGTCATCCTGTATGTGTAAAGTCTTAAAAAGATAGAAATGTCCTAAGATGGCAGCAATCAAAAAAGCCCCATAGCTTGCGCAAATAATAGGAACATGCGTCGATAACCAGAAAGGCGTATTTAAAATAGGAGGAAGCAAAGTTAGCTCATCCGAAAGTCCTAAAAATAAGGGCGCTGAAAAAAGCAGAGCATTTCCAGCTAAGATCAAAGCCCAAACAAGTGAATCTTTAACCCTCTTATAAAAAAAAAGGCTAAAAAAACTGATCACCCAAGGAACATAGAGAAAAGTCTCGTATAAATTAGTCACAGGAGGTCTATGAAGGATATAGCAGCGTAGGATAATGAGCTGGGTCAGAAAAATGAACCCTAGAACGGAACTCAGCGTGACTAGACGCGTAAAATTTTTACGAGTTTTAGAAAAACATATGAGCAGAGAAATAAAAGCCGCGGTTGCAAAAGAGAGGAGAGCACCCCATTTAAGAGGCAATCGATTATAAAATATCTCTGCTTTTAGTTGCCCCCTTGTCGGATAAGAAATGTCCTTACTATGAGAAGCGTTGGAGTGGTAAGATTTCCACACAGAAGAGATCCAATTTCCTAAAAGCCGCAGATCTTGATCTGATCCGAACTGTTTATATTGAGAAGAAGGGTTGAAGCCCTCTTCGTAGTAGGGAATAAGTTTTAAAAGAGAAGTGGGCAAGAAATCATGAAGTCTCAACGGCTCGAAGGCTTCGAATCCCCGTATTTCTGAATGAAGATTTAAAAAACTTTTCATGCTGAGTTGATCCAGCGATTCAAGAGTACGATAGAATGTTTGCGATTGAAAGTATTTCTTGAGTTCAAGAAAGCTAAAATGGGATTTTTCCAAATCCAACTTGAGCGTCTGTTTCAATGAAAGATCTTCAATATAAAATAAAGGAAAATGAGTCCACGGTTCATATCCCGTCATATGTATTTTCCAAAAAAATTCTACCGCAGAGTTTGTAGATAATTTTCCATGCGCTCGATGTTTATCGAGGAAAGATTGTCGCTTATATTTCTGAAAAAGCCATTCCCTTGCCATTGTCTCTAGAGGGCAATACCTTCCTTTATAAAAGACAGGAAGTTCACTAAACGAAGAAGGGAGTTCATTGCTAGTATTGACAAAAGCAAGATAAAAACCGCTCAGGACCAATAAGATAAAAAGTAGCGAAATAGCTCGATGAATCGCTGTTTTTACATCTTTCTTTTCGAACTGCTTGATGTATTCCAGGCCGATAAATTTATTCACGTACTTTGCCTTCGGCTCAATCTCTGGAGACATAGAATTCCTGTTCCCAAAACAAGAAGTAAACCACCCCCATACATGTGCAGATCTTCCAAAAGTGTATAATGGAAGAGGATTTTGACCACTTGCGGAATTCCTTGTTCATCTAACCAAAGATCAGCCAGAGAAAGACGGTATCCTCGATATGTTATAGAAGTCGACTGGGGAGAAAGACAAACAGTTTGTGAGTTATCCCCTAAGCCCAGATCAACTTCATAGCTTAAAGGTTGTGTAGAGAGGGGCGTATCGAGAAGGCGCACTTCTTGTAATTCTAAACTATAGGGAAGCTTTTTTGTCTTAGTCTTTAATTCTTTTTCATCTATTTCCCTCTCAAAAAGGCCGTTGCTCAAAAGAACTGTTCCCTCCAATTCAAAAATCATTGGAAGCCAACTCCCGATAATAATCAAAAGAAGGCCGAGATGAGCAGAAAGAAAAGCAAAGTGATGTTTTTGAAAGGGCCAACGATTAACTGTGGAAATTAAAATATTAAGAAATAGGGGTACGGTCAATCCTAGAGATAAAAAGCGCCATAAGAATGAATTAAAGCTTTCTTCTTGCATTTCGAGAAAAGAATGCCAAGCGACAGCAAAAATAGAGAGTCCTACGAGAAAAAAAGCTAAACGAGCACTGCCTAAGAATTTTAAAAATGAAGTTTTTATAATTGAATAACTTTTATTTTCAGAATCTCGAAAACAGGTGATCTCCATTTTTATATCTTTTTCTTGCATAGGTACCAAGGATCACCGTTTCAGAGATATCTTTTAGTGGGACGAAATGCCACCGCTTAAAATGCATCCTGCAAAAAAGAATAGATTTTTTGCAAGGCGCACTTTTTACCTTAAATGCATAAATTTGATTCACGGGGTAAATTCAAATACACTGGTTTTTATTGACCAAAGTAGATATTTGTTTCTGTAGTGCTGAAATTTATGAACATGAGACTTAGAGACTACAAAAATTGCGATTAAAAATGATGCTGTATTCTGTCAATGAGGGAGACAATTTAATCGATGCTAATTTTTAAGAAATTTTTTCTAATTTTATTTCTGGGATTTTGCTTGTTTACTCCTAAAAAAATGCTCGCTCAGAAGGAGCTGCAAAGCTCCCAGAAACTTTTCAAATCTCGTTGTAGTCAATGCCATAGCCTTTCACAAGCTTATGATGTTGATTCTGTACTGCCAAGCTCATGGAAAGAAACTGTTAAAAGTATGCAACGAAAAAGTGAATCGAATATCAATGATACAGAAGCTCAAACGATCTATGAATTTTTAGTTTACGATACAACAAAGAAACAAAATAAAAAACTTGAGCAAGAACTGCAAGCCATTCCCAAAGACCAACAACAAACTGAACAAGCAGAAATTGATAGGATTAAAAAACTATTCTCCTAATCCCTTGATCGCTCATGAACCTAGAAAGTAACACAAGCCCAGCTACATTTACTTTGCAACGGGAATGTGTAAAATCGAATCTAAATTAATATCCAGATGTTGGAAAATTGTTTTCCCATAGGCAAGCAGACCCCCTTCTTCACTCGTTGCCCCAATGAAAACGATATTAATAAAGCTAAAGAGGATAAAATAACGCTTCCACCTGGTTTTCAACTTAATATCAGCATAATATCTAAATGCTGCGTGAATCAATGTTATTCCCAATGTTATAAAAGCTAATGTACGGTGTAAAATCATGACATGGTTAGTAGATGCATAAGACTGTGCGGCTAGAAGTCCAGTTATTAGGGTAGGAATAAAAAAAAACACCGCAAGTAGGAGGGCTCTTTTAGCAATGGAATAATAATTTTTCTTAGTAAATATCTTAACGATATCAAGACCAAAAACAAGAGTCAGCAGAACAATGGGAAAATGATTCAAAATAGGATGAAATTCACCTAGAACAAACCATATTTTATGCATTGCTATAGCCACGGCTTCAGGTTAGTATCCATAAGCCCATTGCATATTGAAAGCATTGCCATGATTAGCTGGTCCCTGATTGATATCATATGAAAATTTAAAGATGTTTTTACCAGTAAGGTAGTAATTAAAACCAAAACTCATTTGACGCTTACTATCGTGCTTAATAGCAGAATTGATAAGTCCATAACGAGCGACTAATTCTAGGTTTTTGATATAGCGAGTGTCGAGCATATTCAGAGTAGAACTAAATTGCGCCCAAAAACTTCTAACGTTAACCTTTGAAAAGATCTCAGGACCCGTGTCACTTTTTACAATATCATGACGCGTCCACATATATTCCCCGCAAAATCGGCAATAATCATTAAAATGACAATCGAGTTCGAAAACTACCGCCTCATAATACAATTTACGATGGCTCGTTACAGGTTTCTTATGGCCGTTGTTATTCCATTGTCCTTTCATCCCAGAAATACCGATCTCCCGATAGGGCCATGGACGGAAGCTGAATCTTCCTCCGAATGCTTTATTATTGTTGTTATCAGTATAATTATCTCCTGAAAGATCAATGGTTCCATCATCGTTCTCGCAGGGACCATTGCCGACCCAAGCATCGTAAGTTAGGACCATAGGAACATCCAGCCTACCAAAAAAATCTCCAATGGGAATAGCACCTCGAAAATCGGCTCCTAATTCAGCAGGGGGGATAACAGAAGCATCTTCATCAGCATAGGGAAGTGGAGGATTAGGGAGTTTGTTAATCCATTCGGGATGCATTTTTTCTTTCCAAAAGCCTAAGGGCATCAAAAACTTTCCCCCACGAGCAGTCAGATAATCATTCACAATGTAGTTTATATCTGTATATTCTATATCAAAACTCGCGGATGTGTCCTCGAGCCCAATTTCCATTTCCATTTCAAATAAGAATTTATCACCGTATCTCCAAAGAAATAAGGGGTTCAGTCCGGCATTAAACGTGTTGGTGTGATCCTCTTGAGCAACGAAACCAGCAAAAGTCGTTCCTTTAATGAGCAAATTGGATTTGGGCAAATCACCTAATTGGCACGAGACATCTTTTTTTTTGCTCTGCTCATTTTTAGATTTGTCTTTTTTTTTCGAAGCAGGAGCTGGAAGATTCTCTTGAATCTCAGACCAGGTGGGATCGATAGCTGTGTCACAGTCAGTGAAAAAGCGGTTAAGATTGCAGTGCTCTTCTGCAGTAAAAGGTACGCGGACACGGTGAAAGAGAAGAACCGTTAACCACTCAGCAGGTGAGAGTTCATTTTGCAGACGCTGGGAGTGCATCGCTGTGCCATATTCTTTATAAAGCTCTCTACCTTTACGTGCCGTACACCGACTCGTCCTTGAGAGGCTCTTATCTTCTTCATCTTCTTCTTCGTTATCTTCAACCGCGTCTTCTGTTGTTTTCTTTTCCTCTATTGCAATTTCAGTAGGAAAATCCCCAAAAACAGAAGGTGTGAATAACCCCAAAGCTAAAAAGGAATTCAGAAGGATAATATTTTTAATATTTTTGATCTTTGTCATATTAATCCGTTTAATAAATTTCAAAAAAATTAAATTGTTTATGAGATAAAATGTCAAGAAATTTTATGAACTGCTATTTTTCCCACATCGCTTGCTGTTATTGGGAAACTATCTTAAATTTCACTTGTGCCTGAAAGTTTTATGGAAAAGACGTCAATACGAATCCTTCCCGCTTTCTCTTCGAAATTCCGAAAGAACTCATCAAAGTCACTTCCTGGAAAGGTTGATTAAATGATCTTCTATTTCTGGACGATACCCTTATAGCCTTCCAAAATTTTTTCAAGAGGCTGATTGCCATCAAAAACTAGGGTTTTTGATTTTTGCCGATAATACTCTATGATAGGCCTTGTCGTCTGTTCATAACTTTTTAGACGTTCTTTGGCAGCCTCGCCGACATCTGTAGCGCGCTGCTTAAGACTTCCTAGGCAATAATCACATTTTCCACTTTTCTGCGAAGGACGTGTTTCACTATTAAATATTTCAAAGCATTCAATACAGGAAAACCGAGATGCCATCCGTTTCAGCGCAATTTCTTTTTCCACGTCAATGATGATAAATTGCACATTTAAATCGGGATTGTTCGCAAACAGCAATTCCATTGCTTCTTTTTGCTTTTCACTTTGAGGAAAGCCGTCTAAAATAAATTTTGTTTTGCTTCTACAAAGCTCTTGTAATCTTGCCATGACTAGTCTGGTCACATAGGAATCCTGTATTGACACTCCTTTCTGTAACTGCTCCTGTAATTGCATATTTCTTTTAGCTTCGGTTCTTAAAAGATCTCCTGAACACATCTGAACAACATGGGCATGTTGCTGCAGAAATGGGGCTAATGTTCCTTTACCGCTTCCAGGCAATCCAAAAACGACATAGGATGTCATATCTTTGATTCCTCCCTCTGAATTAAATATCAAAAGTTCTTATCCTGTCTAATTCTTAAAATTATGTTCTACGAAAGGCCAGCTCAAACGCTAGAGAAAAAAATAGTGTGCATGGCGACCCCCAGTGCATAAGTCTTCAAAGTACTAGAATCCTTTGATAAATTAAGGAGTCTGAAAGTAATGCCGATGGCTGCGAAAGCCTGGAGAACTCCAATAGCAAATTTCTTGGGATTTTGCTTAATATGTGCCACTATACGGCCGTTCAAGCCCACTTTTAAAGCCCCTAAAAGTCCCAAACGTCGAGATGAAACAGGCTGTTTTGTCCGAAGCGCCATACAAGGAAGCCATGGATCTTTTTCAAAACAATCCAAATCAATAGGATCAAAATGAAACTTTAAGATCGGAGTCATATAACCGATTATTCCCCCTATCTTCATCAATACTGCTCTTAATTTTGGAGATATTTGTTTAAAGGCCATCATAGCGGCGCCTGCTTGATAGGCATATTCTAGAACATCCATTCTCTTTGATAAGTAAAATCGACGGCAGAAACGGTCTTTTCTACATTCGCAAGGTTCTGAGCTCCGATCTTTCATCACATACACTAGACGCTCTCTAGCTCCACTATTTCGACCAGGCTCTGTTACACTAAAATAGGTCGTTTCTCCGTGACTTTTAGCGGCTGCTTCAGGATTCAACCCATACAGTTGGATGTTCATATAATTGATTGGAGAAGTACCATGACGTAACTGATGAAGAGCAAGCAAATGGCTAGCTGCGCTTTCCCAGAGCCTGTACAAAGAATAAAAACAATAAACTGTATGAATCAGTTGGAAAGAATTAAAAAAACTGAAACGATTCAATGTTGAAACAGCCATACTCTTCTCCTATTTTTTTTTCATTTTAGTCATGAAGGCTAGCTTTTATATAGAATCAGCAGAAAAAACAAAACTTCTGTGATTTGGATAAACATCAATAAAAAATTATAATTTTACAATTGTTTATAAAAACTTAATCGAGTATACTATTCAGGCATGAATCGAAAAACCGAGTTCAAATATCTATTTCTTATTATTGTTATATTCATTGCCGCTTGCATTGAAACCGATATCTATTTGCCGGCTTTTCCTGACATGATGGCGTGGTTTTCTGCTTCAGAAAGTTCAATCCAAGGTCTTTTAACCTGGAACTTTGCCGGCATCTGCATCTCAGGACCGCTCTACGGCCCTCTTTCGGATGCTTTTGGCCGTAAAAAACCTCTGATGGTAGCGTTGGCAATCTTTTTATTCGGAAGCATTGTCACTCTTTTTTCTCAAAATTTAGATCAAATGCTTTGGGGACGGATTCTCCAGGGACTGGGAAGCGGAGGTTGTTTTACTCTCGGAACTGCGATTATCTTCGATGCTTTCAAAAAAGAACGAGCCATTTCCGCTACCAACAATCTGAACACCATCATGCCCTTAGTGATGGCAGCAGCACCCATGTTAGGTGGATATCTCAACCATGCTTATGGGTTTCGGTCAAACTTCTTAGCGATCGCCCTTTTCGTTCTTATAAGCTTTATCATCACTCTTTTCTTTTTTAAAGAGACGCTCCCCGTCGAAAACAGGACGCCTCTTCGCATCAAAAGTATTTTGAATGATTTTAAACGGGCCTTCACAAGCCTTCCTTTTTGGCAGCTCACTATCATGACCAGCCTACTATTTGCCGGTTATATTGCTTTTCTTTCGGGAACGGCTATTCTGTTTGTCGTCGAATTCGGAATGAGCAAAGCCGTTTTTCCTTTTATTCAAGCGGCAATTTTGGGCGGATGGGTCGCTGGAAGTCTTCTTCTGAATCGTTCTATTTCCAAATGGGGTGCCTCTAAAATCAAACGATCGGGAATCTTCTTATGCCTCATGGGAGGAATTATTCTTGCCCTTACGACGATCTTCACACCCCGCGATCCGTACTTACTCACTGCCGGCATGGTCTTTTATGCTTTTGGCGCAAACTGGATTATCGGGCTTTATTTTCCTGAAAGCATGGAAATCCTCCCTGATCTCAAAGGGACTGCTGCCAGCCTGTTAACTAGCGCTCGTTTGTTCATCGCTGCCATTGTGGTCGGGCTGACAAGTGCGACCTACAATTCTACTGTCTATCCCCTTTCTGCGGTTGTCCTGGGAACGCTCGTGCTTATTTTGCCCATCTTATTTTTCTATGAAAAACGAAAAACTTCATCACTTACGGTTTAAAAATGACTCCTTTAATCGTCTATGTGAAGCATTATCTCACTCCTGAGGGAATCTCCTATTTCGAAAAAGACTGGTTTCTCGAAGTGCTCGCTTTCATGAGCCAGCAGGAAGGATATCTTTCCTGCACTTACCAAATCTCGGGCGATTGCATCGATATCACGATCAAATTCAAAGACGAGCCCACCTTCGATGCCTATGCCGACGTCCCCGAGCACAATCAATTAGCAAAAATGTTAGATCGCTATCGGAGTAGAAATTATTGGGAGGCTGTCCGGACCACGGATCCGGAGGCAGCTCTTGCTTCTTTAGAATGGGATGTTATCGATCCTGCGTGTTATTAGATTATAAATCAGCGATATCGACGATCCGATAAAAATAGCGGCTGCTCAAAAGAGCATCAGAAACTGGGCCTAAATGAAGCAAGACCGGCGAGATGCCAAACCCTTTTGGAAGAGAAAGAGAATCTATTTTAGCTTTCATATCGTCGATCACCTCCAGCCCTAATTCACGTCGACGCATTTTAACTTCACAAATAAAAAGAGTATTTGAATATGTTTGAATCAGATAGTCGATTTGACATCCTTTTTTTTTGCCCTGTCTTTTTTGAAAATAAGGGTTATCAATAACGATATCCTGAGGGTGAAGCCCCAGAGCTTGATAAATAACCGTTCTATTTTTAAGTAAGAGATTCTCAAGCTGGAAGCCAAGCATCGGTTCCCAACCGGGCAAGCTTGATAGTGGGACATCCAAGAAAGATCCTTGCTCGATTTTTGCAAGATTAGGTTCAATGTAATGGATGTAAAAGCGAAGATAATTGTCAGAAAGCCGGTAGAGAGTTGATTTTCCCCGCTTACCTGTTTTTAAAGACCAGTTAGGGTGCTTGCTGACAAACCCGCATATTTCAAGAGATTTAAGATGCTGGCTTAAAGTCCCGCTGGCAGAATAAGCTATCGCTTTTTTAAGTGCGCTTCGATTCTTCATCCCTGCGCTTAAACTTTTAACGATTTTCTTATAAATCTCTCCTCTTTTGCTGAAGAGATCGTTAAAAATTCGGTCAAATTCATGAACTAACAGCCCATTTTTTTCAAAACAAAGCCGTTTAATATTCTCATCAGCGCTTTGCTTAACCTGAATCTGTTCGAGATACCACGGGACTCCGCCCGTTACACTAAGAATTTTGAAAAAATCAAGATCAGATCCTTGAAAACCTCGAACATTTAGAAATTCTCTACATTGTGCAATCGATAATTCTGTGAGTTCTAAGTAGAGAGAAACGCGTCCGAAAAAAGCTGTGCTATTGATGATATTTTTATCGATCCAGGTCGAAATTGATCCGCAGAGAACGAGCATGACCGACGGATAATTTTGCAAGACCAGATCCCACCAATTTTGCAATTTCGAGGTAAATGTCGGATCTTTTGAACCCATCCATGAAATCTCATCAAAAAGAATCACAGTCGGCTTATCTGTTAGATACCTTGCAAGATGCGCAAAAGCATCGCTCCAGTCTTTAAAAGTTAGAGGTGGGAGATTGAACATCGCAGCCAATTGATGCGCAAAAGCATCACGCTGATCCTGAGCTGTGACGCCCTTCACAGGAGCCAGTCCGCTGAAAGACAAGAATTTTTTATCCTTTCCAAATTCTTCGATAAGACGACTTTTTCCTATACGGCGACGCCCTTTGATCACAGTTAAGCAGGCTCGGCCCGAATGGGATAAGTCTTCCAATCTTCGCAACTCGTTATCTCTTCCAACAAAAGGTTTCATAGTGCCTATCTTAGATGAGCAGGCAATATAAGCCAATTAATTATGCTCAAAATGAACATTTGCGCGTTTTGAGCATAATTGAATTGTAAGTTCTTGATAATAATCCAGTTAAAATAATGATCTTATGAAGCTTTTGTAAGATTTTGCAATTTTCTTTTCTTAAATGCTGACCAGCTCATCTCCAAAATGATACTGATACAGATGATAAAGGTGGCAATCCCTAAAAGAAAAAATGCGTCATTCTGGGCTGTTGCATGGGACTGAGTCAGCACATTCGCACGGATGATGGAATCGGCAAGCTGAGGAGCCTCTGCCAGAGAAGCTCCGGTGTTGTGGATCAAATGAGATTGCACGTTACGCGCTACAGCTTGAAAAGCGGGAGAGGACGTATCGACTTGAGCCCCGAACATTTCATTGTGAAATTCTTGCCTTTCAGTCGTGATGACTTGTGCACTTAAAGATCCTAGCGTCCCTCCCATCTGACGGGCAAACGTGATGAAAATCGAGGCTGCGCCGCCGAGCGCCGGACCGATCTCGGACATGGCGTAGGCAGTTGCCGGCCCTAAAGCCAAGCCCACGCCGATCATGCGGAGGTTCCACATCCAAAGAAGCTGTCCATGGCTGCTATAAATGGTCACATTGGGATTGATCCAGCAGCTCAACGTGATTAAGGCCATCCCTGCCAATGCTAAAATCCTGATGTTAAAAAATTTTGTTAATAAAGCTGCGCAGGAGCTGACAACACCCAGAGTGATACCCATCGTGAGTAAAAAAAGTCCGATCGTATGTTTTTCATAATGGAGATCGTAATCGAGAAACATTACGGATAAAATCTGCGTCGTATACAAAGGCGCACCCACGAAAAAAATCGTGATGCAGCCGAGCAAAAAAGATCGAGTCTTAAAAAGAGAAAAAATAATCAGCGGATGGGGATTTTTAAGCTCGAGGGGGATCAAGATTAACAGACTTAATACGGCTAAAATAGAGCACGTAATAATAAAAGGAGATGTCCATCCTTGGGTATTCCAGTCAGCCTTAGCACTATTTAAAATGAGCAGAAGATTGGTAATAAAAAAAATGAAAGCGACGTATCCCCATGTATCGAATTTATGAGGACTGCCAGGCTCTGTTTCTTTATGCAAAAGCGCTGTTACCAGTAGCGAGGGCAGTCCGAGAAGAAAGCAGAGGAAAAAAGAAGATTGCCAAGAAATGTACTGAACAAAGTACCCGCCGATTAAAAATCCCAAGACAGTCCCAATCCCAAATCCCAGTCCCACATAAAGCGCTAACGGAAGGGTCAATTTATCCTTGGGAAAAATTTGAGCAATGATGGCAATGCTCAACGGGAAAAGAGCTCCTGCACCGGCGCCGGCGATAGCCCGGGAGATCAAAAGCGACCAGAAATCAAACGAAAGACTGTTGAGAAGAGATCCAAAAACAAAAACTCCGAGTCCCAGAAAAAAAATGATCTTATATCCATACCGTACGGCTAGATAAATACCCAATGGAAGAATGATGCCGAGCATCATGATGAAACTGACAGAGATCCACCGCAGATCGTCATTGCTCATTTGGAGAGCGCCTTGAATAGTGGAATCAGCCACATATCCGGCTGTCGCAGAAATCACCCCGATGACAGTCGCAAAAATAACGTTAGCTAAAATGAGCCAGGGAAGAAACCGAGAAGAAAAGGTTGGAGACCGCCAACTCATTCGGCGACCTTGATCTTGATTTCAGCTGACATGCCGGGGAATAAATAGAGCGAAGCGTCTTCTTGGGGACCTTGAGGTCCTTCGATGGTAATTTTGAGAGGAACACGCTGGGCGACTTTGGTATAATTTCCTGTCGCATTGTCTTGCGGAATCAAAGAAAACTCAGAGGCTGCAGCCCCTTTGATGACAAAGATTTTTCCATGGAAAGTCTGACCGGGATATGCATCGACATGGATTTCAACAGGATCGCCGATTTTGACTTTTTCCATTTTAGTCTCTTCGAGATTGGCAAGGACCCAGATATCTTTTAAATCGTAGAGAGAAAACATCGCCTGACCTGCGCTCATCACATCCCCTTCATAGACCCATCTCTTGACGATTTTACCATCAATATGGGCCCAGACTTTCGTATGGGTTAAGATTGTCTCTATCACACCCAATTGAGTGATGGCATATTCTAGATCGGCCCGCGTCATCTCGAGTTTAGATTGGGCGATCGCAAAATTTTTCTGTGCGTGGTCGAGCTGCTGAGCAGAGGTGACTCCTTCTTGAAAACCTTTCATCGCCCTTTCGAAGTCATTGCGCACTTTTTCAAACTGAAATTCTTCAAGCATCACGGAGGCTCTTAAAGAAACAATCTTGGCCTCTGCTTCGATCTTTTGTGATCTAGAAATCGTGTCGTCCATATCTGCAATCAAATCGCCGGCTTTAACATAGTCTCCTTCATCGACATATAGCCTTGTGATACGGGCTGAAATATCGGAACTGACGGTGACCTTGTAACCATCGATCAAAGCGTCATTAGTCCCGACATAAGGACGGTAATAGACGGACCAAGCCACCACGATCGCTGCCAAGCAGATCACTCCGACGAGAATGTATAACGGGATTTTTTTCATTTTTCAGACCCTCTTTCATGGGTTTGTCCACTCGAGTGGAGCAATGCATAATAGGATGACAATAGGTCAAAACGGCCTTCATCTTGTGCGGTTTTAGCCCGGATCAAGCCATCGACAGAAATCAGGTAGTCATAAATCGTTGTAAACCCAATATCGAGCTGACTTTTGGCCTGTTCTAAAGTCTGCTGAGCCAATTTATAATTAGCCGTCGAGGTCAGATATTGGGCCATGGCCTTTTGCATACTGTAGAGTTGCTTTCTCACTTCTGTATGGGCTGATTGAACTACTTTTTTTGCCGTGAATTTAACAGATCTGGCTTCAGCTTGGGCTCTTTTTAGCCTCCGCTCGCGACCTGTCCCGTCAAAAATCGTCCAGTTCACAGAAAAACCTACAGCCCACTGGAAAACTTGGTTATTAAATTGAGTCGAAGGTTGATATAAAAACGGCGTGGGCGCGCCTCCGTAATTTCCTAGCAGAGAAACTGTCGGCCAGTATTCACCTCGCTTCAGTTTGACAGTTTCCTCAGCTAATCGGACATTCGTTTGACTGAGCAGCACATCGGGTCGATGATCGTCAGAATAGTGGGCCCATTTGGAGAATTCATCCTTCGAAAAAATCTTGTCCATGATTCGGCTTTGCATGGTGACAAACTGACTTTTCAAGATGCACTCTTCTTGGAAGATCGCATCGGCGGTCTTGATTTTTTCGGCCAGTTCGGGAATTTGCATCACGTCGATATCTTCCTGACTGAATGTCAGTGGAGAATCGATTGGATCATACCCTAAGGTCCTAGAAAGTTCATCTTCATGAGTCTTGAGCATTTGGACTGTTTTATAGTAGTTATCGGTCACATTAGCGACGGCAACCCGCGCTTGATTGACGTTGTACGCGGTTGCCTCACCGATATTATATTTCCCCTGCATCCTATCGGCCAAATAGTTCAACAGATCGATATGCTCTTGAGCTGTCTTTACTTTTTTATGATCGAGCGCTACTTGGAAATACAATGTACGGGTTTGATAAAGCACATCATTTTTAGCTGCTGCTAAGAGTCTTCTGAACTGATCGATCAAAATGGAAGAAATGCCGATTTGATAATAGAGCTGAGTAGAGAAAAGCGTCTGAGTTAGAGAGAGCTCGGTTAAAAAAGCCGAAGGTTTCGTGAGTCCGAGAAATACGATGGGCTCTTGAGTTTTATATCCTTGAGAGACGATGGAGACCTGTGGAAGCCATTTGGAAATAGCATCCAAACGGCCTTGCCGGGCCATTTCTATCAGCTGCTCAGACGCCTGCACCTGCGGATTATTGGCCAAGGCGATCTCTTCAGCTTCTTTCAGCGTCAACGCTTCAAGTCCACCCATGGCGATAGCACAAAGCAAAATCCATCTCATAATTCTATCTATAATGTAAAAAATTATTTTACAAAGAGAAATTAGCTCATCTGAAATAAATCAGCATAATTTATACTTAGATCACTATTTGGGAGATCGACATGACTTCAGTCACTTTTCGCATATTAGGTCACAATATTCCTGTAAGCCAAAAAGAGCTAAACTTGTTCTTGAGTTCGACAAAGAAAGGTGCACGCTTCATGCAATATACTGCGATCGGATGCACTGTTATAGGGTTAATAGGGTTGGTAATTTCGAACAGCCGGAGTCCTCTTAGGCTTGGACTTCCTTCACCCCTCTTAAATTATTTAGACGATAAACTTCGCGATATCTGTAATATAGAAAACTCTAGAATGGGACAGATTGCAGATGGAACTCTTAGGAAGATTCGAGATGTGCGTAATGGGTTTATTACCACTTTTTGCAATCCAGAGAACCCCATTGGAGAATTATATCTGCTTTTTTTCATTGGAGGTGTAGGAGTAACTATTTCTACTACAGGTTATCTTTATGGCTTGCCAAAGCTACATCAAATATTGACTCAAGCACTGGAAGTTAAAGCATCCAGAAGTTGACGTATAATTTTTCAGATGGCATGGAAACATTGACGGCGGATGACGTCTTTACCCCATTTGCCAGCCCAGTGAAGAATGATCGCTTCAAAGTTAATTCCTTCGCGGATCACCCAATTATATTTGCTGGGCAATTCAGCCACTTCAATATTCTCACTGTTGATGATAAAAGTGAGGGCATCTTGATCACCGAGAAACCGGTCGTTATGACGGTGGCAAAGATCTGTCCAGCGCTCTAGAAGAGGAGAACTTCGGTGGTAGGCGATGACTCCTGAGTTATAAATGTCTTCTTCGGTCAAGCAATTATTTTCAAGAGCAAGCGCCATTTTGGAATGGCTATGTATTTTGTTGAATAAAGGAGTTAAAGGGCCTGTGATCTCGCAATCGAGATCGACCCAAATGGTTTCATCAAAAGGAGTTTGTTGAAGAGCAAACGGTTTATAGAACCATTTTTCTCTTCCTTGCCAGAGTTCTTTACCATAGGCTTTTTCCCATTCTTCGATGAGCTCTGAAGAAATGAGCGTTTTAGGAAACACAAAATTTTTCGGCGCATCTAATGCAATCCAATGCCCTTTGCTTTGACACCATTTTTTCGCTTCAGCAGACATGCCAAAGTCGATAAAAGCGACGGGATAGCAGTTATGAAGGCTGTAATGAGCCCACCACCATTCGAGCATCCACTCTTGATTCTGATCGCAGCCGATAACAATCCCTTTAGTCATGGGTCTCCGAGATGAGAGATCATCTGTCTTAGTTCTTGAGGGGCATCAATAGCGGCTTTTTCGGCATGGCGCCTAGCTTTTTCGATCATATTTTTATCTTTATAAAACTCCGCTAAAATCAGATGGCATCTCCAACGGTTCTCTGGATCTTCATCTCCATAACGACGTAGATACTTTGTCAGCGGCTTGGCTGTAGCGTTAATTTCTTCCATCTTTTCGATCTTACCTTGAAAAGTGAGAAGAGCCAGTTGCCATTCGATGGCAGAAGAATTAGGCTTCCGTGCACGGATCTCTGCTTTAATTTTTTGAGCTTGCCGATGTTGGGTTTTGCATACCTTTGCATATTTTTCGAGCAGGAAATCGGTGCCAGTGTCTTGGGCAATGCCGGCTTGCAAAATCTTGTCTTCACAAGTTTTCATATTGAGAACTTGGCATTTTCGATAGAATTGGAGCAGCTGGCTTACAGTCAAGTTGTTGATATTTTGACAATAGTTATGGATGGATAACATCTCCTTAAAAAGGGAGACATATTTTTCTGCGGGAATGACTAAAAAACCCAACCGCCCGATCTCTTGTCCCTGAGACGAATACAAAATAAATAAGGGAGTTTCTGGCTCGTTCTGAGAGGCCGCTTGTTCTTCTTTTTTAATCTCCGCAGAGGCCAAAAGGGTTTGGAAAGAGGAAGATTCCCAGACTTGGGCTCTAAGCTCTTTCGACCAAGGACAGCTATCGCCTCCAAAAATTCCTACTACTTTCGGCTCGCTCCAAACAAGGCTCATACCAGAAAGGATGAAAAGGATTAGCTTTTTCATGTATACTCTCACTGTATAAAATTAAGCTATAAGAGATGATTTACTTTCCTCCAACAATTATTTTACGCCATAGGCGAGAAAATTTAAAAAAGTGTTCGCTTCGAGGGCTGGAACAGCGAGATGATATGATTTTTTTGACCTATCCCACATCTCCATTACCAGCCTTAAAGGGATACTGTGTTTTGACCCTCGATGCGCCCCCCCTTACACTAGATGATGCTTCTCTCGGTCTATTTTTGATCGACGGGACCTGGCGGTATGCAGAAAAAATGGCCAAAAGCCTCCCTTCCCCCGCTCCTTTTACATGCCGAAGCCTGCCCGCTCATTTCCGAACAGCCTATCCCCGCCGGCAGCTGGACTGTCCTAAACCTGAACGAGGCCTCGCATCGGTCGAGGCCCTCTACCTGGCCTACTCTATTTTAGGCCGCAGTACAGAAGGAATCCTGGACCATTATCATTGGAAAGAGTTATTTATAAAAAATCACACCCTTCCACTAAACAGCCACCTAAGATAAGATGTTTTGAACCAATTTTTATGAACCCGACCATATACGTACTAGACGACCACCAGATTCCCCTTTCCGCAGTAGATGCTGATGCCTTGCGCGTTGTCAACAATCTCCAAAAAGCCGGCCATGTCGCTTTTATCGTGGGCGGAGGCGTTCGCGACCTGTTGCTTCAGCAAAGACCAAAAGATTATGATATTTCAACTTCTGCCAAACCTGAAGAGATCAAAGATCTTTTCCGGAGCCAATGCTTACTGATCGGGCGCCGTTTTCGGCTAGCTCATATCCGCTGCGGAAGAAAAATTCTTGAAGTTTCCACCTTTAGATCCGGAGACAATGAAAGCGATCAATTGATCGTGCGAGATAACGAATGGGGCTCGCCTGAACAAGACGTCATGCGCAGAGATTTCACGATTAATGGGCTTTTCTACGATCCTGCGACTCAAACAATTATCGACTATGTGGGCGGCTATCCCGACCTGCAAAAAAAATATCTCCGCACGATTGGACAGCCGTTCTTGCGCTTCAAACAAGACCCTGTGAGAATGATCCGCCTCATCAAGTTCCAAGCCCGTTTTGGATTTGAAATCGATCCGGATGCCAAAGTCGCCTTGGCTGAATGCCGTCTTGAGATCATGAAAAGCTCTCAGGCCCGTATCTTCGAAGAACTCCTCCGAATGCTCGAATCCGGAGCTGCACAATCTTTCATGAAGCTGATGAACGAAACAGGCTTTTTAGAACACTTAATGCCTGCTTTTTCAGACTTTTTAGAAACTCCGGAAGGAGTCGATGTTTTTTCATTCCTTCAAGAAATCGACGTTCGGACCCGAAAGACTTCCTTAGACCGCGGACTCCTCTTAAGTTGTCTCGTCTTTCCGTTTTTACAAAAACATCTCCAAACTCATTTCATCGATCGCGGTAGAATTCCTCATTTAGGTGAAATCCAGCAAGAGACGCATGATGTTATTTCGATTCTTTTCCAGCCCTTCTTTCTCCTGCCCCGCAAACTGCGCATGAAGATCACCTCGATCCTTACCTCTCAATACCGGATGACGCCCTATGAAAAGCGCGCAAGTAAAAGACCGCGCATCCCTCGCGATCCCGACTTTCCCTTAGCCCTTGAGTTTCTCGATCTCCGGGTTTGTTTAGAACCGGCGTTGAAAAACATCTGGGAAATGTGGCAAGACGTCTATTTGCACCCTGCACGTAAACGGAACCATCCTCCTAGAAAACACCATCCTCACCATGCTTAAGACCGAATTCCTTGGACCTCCTTTAGACGCAGGACCTCTTCCTGCCGTTTTTTACTTCGCTCTTTCAGCCCATGACTCTCTCCATCTTCACCCTTACAACCAACCCGCTGTCTTTTTAAGCTCTCCAAATTTGAGAATCTTTTCCGTCACACTGCCAGGCCATGACGTGCTGCCACCTACAGAAGCGCTCCGTGTGTGGGCTGATGAGATTCATCAAGGACGGGATGTCATCCAAACTTTCGTCCAAGAAGTTGCAACTTATATTCATCATTTGATCGGACAGCATGTGATCAACCCTCAGAAAATAGCCCTAATGGGCCTTTCACGGGGAGCTTTTATCGCTGCCCATGCCGTCGCTCTTCTTCCTGAAATTTCTTGCCTGCTCGGATTTGCGCCATTAACCCGTTTAGAGAATGTCAAAGAATTTCAAGACCTTAATGTGCAGCGATGGGATCTTTCCCATCTCGCCGATAAACTCTATAATCGGACCGTCCGTTTCTATATCGGCAATCGCGATAAACGAGTAGGGACTGAAAGTTGTTTCCACTTTATCTCTAAACTTGCTGAAACAGCTTTTGAGCATCGGATTAGCTCTTCTCCGATTGAATTGATCATAGGACCCTCTATGGGTCATAAAGGGCATGGCACATCCCCGGAAGTTTTCCGGCAGGGAACCTCATGGCTTGCAAAAAAACTCTTGGGAGATGAGCATGATTGATCTTTTTATCATTGCCGGCGAAGCCAGCGGAGACCAGCTAGGTGAAGGCCTCCTCCAATCCCTCTATGAACAAAATCCTAAACTGCAAATCCAAGGCATTGGTGGGCCTAAAATGCGCGCCGTCGGGATGGAAATTATCTTTCCTATGGAAGAGCTTCAAGTGATGGGATTTATCGATGTCCTTTTCGCTTTTCCAAAACTGATCAAATACTTTTACAAGACCGTGAATGCGATTTTAAAAGCCCAGCCTAAAGTCGTCGTGACCATCGACTATCCCGGATTCAACCTCAGACTTGCCAGGACCTTACGAAAAAAAGGCTTTAAGGGGAAAATTTGCCACTATGTCTGTCCCTCCGTCTGGGCATGGGGTAAAAAACGGATCCATCTAATGGCAGAAAACCTCGATCTCCTACTCTCCATCTTGCCTTTTGAAAAACAGCTTTTTGCCGCAACTTCGCTGAAGGTCGAATACATCGGCCATCCGCTCATGCAAAAACTGACACCCCAAGAAAAACCCGAAGGAGAGCTCATCGCTTTTTTTCCTGGCAGCCGCACGAAAGAGATCGAAAGAAACTTTCCTTATTTTATTCGTCTGATCAAAACCTTGCAGCGCGATTATCCCCATTACCGCTACGCGGTTTCGGTCTCCCAAGAAAAATACCGTCCTCTTCTTAAAAAGATGGCGCCTGACCTTTTATTCCTGACACCTGCAGAGCTGAAAAAACTCAAACCTTTTCTCGCCGTGGCCAAGTCCGGAACCATTACGCTAGAGCTTGCCCTGCAAGAAATCCCGACAGTGGCCACCTATGCGATTTCGACTTTAGATGTCTTTTTAGCAAAACATATTTTCAAAGTTTCTCTGCCGTATTATGCTCTCCCTAATCTCATTGCCGGAAAAACGGTCTTTCCCGAATTGATCGGACCTGCGCTCTCCGATGAAAGACTTTTGCAGGAAGTAAAAAATTTAATAACTAATCCAGCCGTTTGGAACCAGTGCAAGACCGAGTGCCGATCTGTTCGGACCCTTTTAGAAGCCCCGATAGAGGCAAAAAGTGCGAATCAAAGGTCTGCGCAATTGATCTTATCTCTCCTAAAAGGTTAAAATCGTATGCCTATGGAAAGCCCCTTAAAAATTTTTACAGAACAGCTCCGGGATGGAAAAAGAGAAGAGATCGAACATGCCCTTCCTCCTGATTTCTTAGCTATCCAAGAGCCCGACCTTACTTTTCATAGCCCTATCCATTTGAAGGGCGAGGCCTATGCGACAGACGATTATCTAGTTTTGCAGTTGTCTGCCCATACAGAAGTGCAAATGCCTTGCAGTATCTGCAATGAGATGACTTTCATTACCTTAAAAACCGAAGAAATTTATCATACGATCTTTTTTTGCGATCTCACATCGACAACTTTTGATTTTACCGATATTGTTCGAGAGGAAATTGTTATTTTGATCCCCCAGTTTGTCGAATGCCAGCAGGGAGCCTGTCCTGACCGGACCCAGATTTCAAAATTCATGAAAAATAAAGCAGTTTCGACCCCCAGCAGTGCGGAGAACCATTTTCCGTTCGCTGATTTATAGAATTTCCAGTATACTTATTACCTCATAGGAGTTTTAACCATGGCTGTACCACGTAATAGAACGTCTAATGCGAGAAAGAATTCCCGCCGATCGCACCACGCAAAAAAACCTAAAAATGCGATGACATGTTCCAACTGCAAAGGCAAGAGGCTCTCTCATACCGTCTGTCCTCATTGCGGCTATTATGCCGGACGTTCGATCGCTGGTGACAAAAAATAAATCACCCGCGTAACTTGTATCCAGAGATCTAATGAAGTTACGCAAAACGAACCCTCACCCCTTTCGCATTGGTATCGACCTGATGGGTTGCGATACTGCACCTGAGGACATTTACCGCGCCGTCCTTCAACTTCTTGAAGACGGGTTTCCCGGACAAATCATTTTTTTCGCCTCCGCTGAAATCAGCGGAGAGCTCGACCCCTCTCTACACATTGTCAAATGCTCTCAGGTCATTCAGATGAATGACGACCCCCTTTCTGCTGTGAGACGCAAAAAAGATTCCACCCTTTGCCAAGGACTCCGATTTTTAAAAGATAATAAAATTGATGCGTTCGTTTCTGCGGGCAATACCGGCGCGCTTTTACTAGCTGCCACAACAACTTTAAAAACACTCAAAGGCATCGACCGTCCTGCATTATTAGCGCTCCTGCCCACCAAGAAAAAGCAGATCGCCGTCCTCGATGTCGGGGCCAATTTAAGCCTTAAGTCCGAGCATATCCTGCAATTCGCTGCGATGGGCATTGCCTATCAAAAAAGCCGCGGCATCGCCAATCCCACCGTCGGATTGCTCAATATCGGGACAGAGGCTATAAAAGGGACTCCTCAGCTCCGCGAAGCCTATATCAAGCTCGACGCTATGAATCGCGACGAGCAATTTTTTGCCGGAAATGTCGAGGGGAAAGATGTTTTCCAAGGTCACATCGATGTTCTTGTCACGGATGGTTTCACAGGAAATGTCTTTTTGAAGACTGCAGAAGGAATCGCCGCTTTTATTTTAGAAGAACTTGAGATGACCTCTCGAGAAACCTCATTTTCACACTTAAAACACGAATTAGCCAGCCTCCGATCCCGCCTTCACTATGCCGAATATCCCGGAGCTATCTTATGCGGCGTCAATGGCGTCGTTGTCAAATGCCATGGAGACTCTTCTCCAGAAACCTTTATCCATGGTATTAAAGGCGCACTCCGCCTTGTCGAACACGGCTTCCTAGAAAAGATCAAATCTCAGCTCTTATAAAGCTTATGTTCTTGGATCACTTCTTGAACAGGTGTAGCCACCATCTCTGCGATCGGCTGATCTTGCTTGACAGCAGCACGTACTTGCGTTGATGAAAAATGAGAAACAGGCGGCTCGAATTTAACTAGATCACGAATCGGTCGGTCGCCGAACATTCCATGGAGATGTGTTAAATCATCCTCATTCCGAAGATTGACAATGAAAGAGGTGGCAGGAAGCGCCATTAATGCCCCGAAAGTCGTCCCCGCATGTTTAGCCGGAATAGCAGTTCCGCGCATGAACATCGCCGATATTTTGTCCTTATCAGGACTATTTAGCTGATCGTTCACATTGTCGGAGCCCACGATCCCGACAATTTCAACTTTGCCAATGAGCGTTTTAAACCGTTCCTGTATCCCGGCCGGAGTTAAACGGGTCAAAATCACACGAGGGTCTAATTTATACACAGCTTCCATCATCTGCTGTCGAACCGAAAAATCTGCCCGATTTTTATACGTATCTCCGCCTGGAACAGGATAAAGGATCACATAATCGAGTTGTTTTAAGGCATGATCGATAACAGCTTGATGGCCTCGGTGCAAAGGATCAAAAGAGCCGATATAATATCCAATTTTCTTGCCCGTCAGCTGCTCAAGTGGAATGTCTTCTAAACGTGGAGCAAAGATAGCCATAAACAAACCTCCTTTCGATGTGTTCCCCTTTTGGGCGGGGAAGTCCTAGAATGCTTGTTTTGGAGTTGTTTTTCAATGCTAAGTAATTTTTATTTCACTCCCGAAAGCCGTGCATTAAATATTTTACTAAGTTGATTTGAATTTAAAAGAGTGCAAATAAAAGAAATTTCTTAAATTCCGCTCAAAAATTCTGCAGTAAAGGTTCCAGGCTGGTATTTAAGGACAAATCGTTGTAAAATGCAATTTCACTAGAGGTGTCTGTAAAGGGCGCTCGGTTTGGAAAAATAATCATTTTTACAAACCAGGGGACCTTTTCAATTACCTCAATACGGTTAAAATATGAACGAAGAAATTCTTATCAATGTTGAATCAAAAGAGACCCGGTGTGCTTTCCTAAAAAATGGCGTTCTGCAAGACCTTGTAATCGAAAGAAAAAATAACCGCCAGCTGACAGGAAATGTCTACCGAGGACGTGTAACCAATATCTTACACAATATCCAATCGGCCTTCATCGATATCAATGAAGGTGAAAATGGATTTATCCACATCTCTGACATCTTGGAAAATACCCAAAAGTTCCAAGAACTCTTCGATATGGACTTCGACCTCGATCTCGAAGAGGTAGAAGTGAGAAATCGAAAAAAACAACGAGAGACAGACATCTCGAAGATTTTAAAAACAGATCAACCCGTGCTGGTTCAGGTTGTCAAAGAACCCATTGGCAGTAAAGGGGCGCGTTTAACTTCGAACGTCTCCATTGCTGGACGGTATTTGGTGCTGCTTCCGAATACTCCCCACCGAGGCGTTTCGAGAAAGATTGAAGACCGCGCTGGAAGAGATCGTCTAAAGAAATTGATTCAGGCGTTTGAAATGCCTCAAGATATGGGCCTTATCTGCCGTACAGCCAGCCTGAATGCTTCACAAGAACAGCTCGTCCAAGAAGCGCATGATCTTCTCAATACGTGGAAAGATATCATGGAGAAATTCGAAAAGGCGACAAAGCCGACCTGTCTTTTCGAAGAGTCTGATCTGATCAAACGATCGATCATCCAAGCTATCGATAAGCATTACAGTAGGATTTTGATCGACGATTACAACACCTTCCAGCGTTGCAAACAGCTTTATGACCGCTATAGCAGCGACAACGATGTCATCATTGAATATTATCGCGATAAGATCCCGATGTACGAACGATTTGGTGTAGAACGGGAAATTGATAAAGCTCTTCGTCGAAAAATTTGGCTGCCCAGCGGAGGCTACCTCTTTTTCGACCGAACAGAAGCGATGCTCACCATCGACGTCAACTCAGGCCGGAGCAAAGAACAGCGCCGTTCTACAGATGTTGAAGAGTCCTTAGTCCGCATTAATATGGAAGCGGCAGATGAAATGGCCCGTCAGCTCCGCATCCGCAATATCGGCGGACTTATTATCTGCGACTTCATTGACATGCGGGCTAGAAAAAATCAACGCCGCGTCTTAGAGCGTTTAAAAGAAGCCATGAAGGAAGACTCTGCTAAATGCACGATTCTTGGTATGAGCGAGTTTGGCCTCGTTGAAATGACCCGGCAGAGAAATCGAGAGTCGCTCGCGCAAATGATGTTCACCACATGTCCCTATTGCAACGGAAATGCGATCATCAAAACGCATGAAAGCGTCACCATCGAAATCGAACGAACGCTCAAGAAGCTCATTCTACAGCAGCAGCAGTTTGCCTTGGAATTAGTCTCGCATCCTAGCTTAGATCATTTTTTAAGCCATCACGATAAGAGCTACTTAAGGAAACTTGCAGAGAAGTGGAATGCCGATTTGAAATTCGATGCAGATGATAAGCTTCACTTGAACGACTTTCAATTTTACTCTACGACGAATGGAAAACAACTCGACATTTGAACAGAAAATTGCAGCCCAAGAATGGATGCCGGAGAAGGTAAAGCAAAACCTCTACTCCTTTTATTTCGGCTATAAAAATGCTTTGGACGTTCATCATGTCGATCCCGCTTCTTATAGCTGGTGGTTTGATGATTTTCTTAAGTTCATCCACATGCAGCTGACGACGCCCTTTATTTTTCAGCCGTATCATGAAAAGATCCGCTATCCTCATGATTATTACAAATTCGGAAATGATTTTTTCCGTCTGTTAGTTGATGAAAAAGCTTCCCGCGTCCATGGCCATGCTCAAATTGAAGAAATCACCTCCCATTTGAAAAACGGGCATAATGTCATTTTGCTGGCCAACCACCAAATCGAAGCCGACCCTCAAGCAATTAGTCTACTGCTCGATCATCAATATCCAGGTCTTGCAGAAGAGATGATCTTTGTCGCTGGAGAACGGGTGGTCACCGATCCACTGGCAGTGCCTTTCAGCATCGGAAGAAATCTCATTTGCATCTACTCGAAACGATACATCGATCATCCTCCAGAAAAAAAAGCCGAAAAACAGCACCATAATAAACGAGCCATGGATCTGATGCGCCTCCTATTAAAAGAAGGCGGCAAATGCATTTATGTCGCTCCCAGCGGAGGACGCGATCGACGGAACGCCCAAGGAATTGTCGAGGTAGCCAAATTCGATCCTCAAAGCATCGAAATGTTTTATTTGATGGCCCAAAAGGCCGGCACTCCAACGTATTTTTATCCGATGGCCCTTGCTACGTATGATCTGTTTCCCCCTCCAGAAACAATCCAAATTGAACTCGGAGAAAATCGACGTAGTAAACGAGGACCTATCCACCTTTCTATCGGGACAGCCATTGACATGGAACAGTATCCCGGATACGATCAGCCTAATAAGCATGATAGGCGCAGCGCCCGCGCTGCTCACATTTGGGAGCGTGTTTGCACCGATTATAAAATGCTACTCCAAGGAGATTCCTGAATGAAAAAATTTATTCTCGCAGTTTTGCTAACAGCAGGAGCATCTTCTCTTTGTGGAGCTCAAGCTTATGAACGTATTGAGGATAAAAATACCCTCAAAATTAAAACTCCTGCCTTGTCTGAGCGTAAAACAGCTAAAATCCGACTCAACAATGGACTTGAGGCTTTTCTCATCTCAGATCCTGGCGTCCACAAATCGGCAGCGGCACTTGGTGTCGAAGCAGGCTCGTGGCAAGATCCTAAAGAATACCCTGGCATGGCCCACTTTTTAGAGCACATGCTTTTCATGGGAACGACGGCCTATCCTAGCGAATCGGAATATATGCAGTATATCAATGATCATGGAGGAAATCCCAACGCTTATACAGCCCCCGAACGGACTCTCTATAGCTTTTCCATTGACAATGACGCATTTAAAGGCGCTTTTGATCGCTTTTCCCACTTCTTCGTCGATCCTCTCTTTCTCCCTTCATCTATCGGGCGTGAACTGCATGCCGTTGATCAAGAACATGCAAAAAACATTGAGCATGATGGCTGGCGCGCCTATATGATCCTAAAAGAGACTGGCAATCCTCACCATCCGAATGCCGGATTTTCGACGGGGAATGCCGCTACACTCGCGGGCATTCCGCAAGAAGCCCTTAAAAAATGGTATCGAGAGCACTATAGCTCCAACCGCATGCATCTAGTGGCCATGTCTCCTCTCCCTTTAGAAGAGATGATCCAATTAACCGTTGAAAAATTTTCTGCGGTGCCCAATCACAACTTAGAATCTCCTGCCTATCCTGATGAAGTTTTTTCAACTCAGCAAAAAGGCCGTTTTCTCTACATCAAACCTGTTAAAGATCTCAAAATGCTCTCCCTACTTTGGCATCTTCCCAAAGAGATCGCATTAGACAATGAGACAGGAACTCCCACGCTGATTGCTTATGCCCTGTCCAATGGAACTGAAAATGGACTTCTCGAGCAGCTCAAACGAGAAAAAATCGCTGAAAATATTTCCGTCTCAACCGACCGCTGGAGTAAAGACTCTCTCTTATTCAATATCGATATCGCGCTAACAGAGGCGGGGATGAAACAAATTGACACTGTTCTCCAAAGAACCTTCCAAGCCTTGAATCGGCTAAAAGAGACAGGAGTTCCCCGCTATATCTTTGATGAACAACAGAAGATGGCCAAAATCGCCTATGAGTATCAATCGCGCAGTGACGCTTACACCTTTGTCATTCAATCAGCGGCTGCTCTCATCAATGAAAAGCTCGAGACATTTCCCCAAAAAAACTGTATGCCTATGCGTTATGATAGCAGGCTCATCCGCACGACGCTAGATACGTTGACAGCCGATTCCTGCGTCTATATTGTCATGGCCGATCCTAAACTGACGGGAGTCCTTCCTACCCTCCAAGAAAAATGGATGAGCGCCTCGTATGCGATCAAAGAAATCCCTAAAACCCACATTCTCGCATGGGCAGATGCAAAACCCCATCCTCTTATCGACATTCCTTCGGCAAATCCTTATCTTCCTGAATCTTTAGCTCTAATACCGACTTCAGAAAACCTTCCAGCACACCCTGTTCTTATAGCCCAAGAAGACCTAGGAAAGTTTTACTTCAAGCAAGATCAAAAATATCAGGTTCCAGAAACAGCTGCCCTTATTTCTTTAAAAACACCCCAAATGGACGGCTCTGCTAAATCCCACGCACTTTTTGCCCTTTATGAAAGAGCGCTCACAGAAAAACTTTGTTCCCCCCTCTTTTATGCTCAGCAAGCAGGCCTTAAAGTCGCTTTTTTTCAAAAAAAATTTAGAGCTGGAGTTTCTGTAACAGGATATAGCGAAAAAATTCCCTTCCTCCTCAAAACTCTATTTCAATCTCTTCAAAATGTCTCTCCGACTGCTGCAGAGTTCGATATCTACAAGCAATCGCTCCTTTCAACCTACGATAATGCTTCTAAAGAGCTTCCTGTGCGCCAAAGCGTCCAGCTGCTCAATAGCATGATCTATAATAATAGCCCTACCTTCCGCGCAAAATATCAAGCTCTGAAAAATATTTCCTATGAAGATTTTCTCGGTTTTACCCATGAAGTTTTTAAAACGACCTACGCTGAAGGAATGATCTACGGAAATATTACAGCTATCGAAGCCGAAAATATTTGGGGCAATTTAAAAACGACACTCAATCCTGCTCCTTTTCTCGAAAGTAAGCATTATAAAACCGGAGTCCTCTCGCCTGTCGACAAATTAGGCCCTTACATGGTCGTGCAAAATACCGAGCGGCAAGGCAACAGCGTCGTTCTGATGCTCCATGAAGGAACTTTTTCCATGGAGAAAAGAGCAGCCCAAGAAATCCTTTCTAATGCCCTCAAAGATGATTTCTTTAAAACACTCCGCACTAAACAACAGACAGGGTATATCGCTAGCTCCTGGGATGTCGAAGTGGAAAGACAGCTCTTGCAATTTTTTGCCGTCCAATCGATCACCCACCAACCTCCAGAACTCTTAGCACGTTTTGAGCTTTTCCTTGAAGAATTTAGCCGGCATATTAGTAAAAAGATTTCTGAAGAACGGTTTGCGACTTTAAGATCTTCTCTAGTAAAAGAGCTTGAAATGCCTCCTGAAACTCTACCCGGTAAAGCATTGGAACTTTATGGAATAGCTTTTGATTATGACGCCGATTTCGATTGGAAAACGAAAAGAATTGAAGCTGTAAAAAAACTCACTTATCAAGACTTTATTTCGACCTCCAAAACTTTCCTGTCTCGCTCGAACCTTAAACGACTCGCAGTTCTGATGGAAGGCGTTTTACCTGAACAAAACCAGTTCCGTTACGAAACCATCCAGCAAGACGATATTCAGGGAATTGGACCGTATATTTCATATAAATGACGATGGCTTACTTGAGCCAAATATAAGTCTGAGACGGTTTATCTACATCCAGTTCTAAAGTCAGAGCTAAACCCTTAGCTTCCGAATCTTTTAAAAAACAATTCAATGCCGCTTGTATGATATTTCTTAGCTGAGGATTTAAACTTTCCACAGTCTGCGAAATTTTTGATTTTGAAAGATCAAAAATTCGATTCGCCCTTTCAACAGGTAGCAAATATTTAAGATTTGCCCCATCATGACAGTAGACAGGAAATTCCTTGGGATTCTCCTTTTCTTCGTATCTCATCACATGAACGATTTGATTAGGGTCGTGAGGGTTTTTTGGAATAAAATTAATACAGAATATAGCTTCGCTTTGCAATAAAGTAAAAACCGTACGAAATCTCTCAATGTCAGGTGTTTCATCTTCGCTGGAGTCTTGAACATTGTGTAAACATTTCAAAATGACGCTGGGTGGCATATGTTGACATAATGTTTGTCCCAAAGATCCCAAAGGATATTGCATAGGAGCGGTGCTTAGAGCAGAAAGGGGAAGAGCACTATCACGGCCGCAGTTAGTGGAAAGGGAAGGACCTGCCCAGCTCCCCAGTGCAATACAAAAATTTGACATGAGATTATCCCCCCTAAGATATTAAATTATCTGAACGTGGCGCTTTCTTTAACCAAATGTAAGTTTTTTGCACTTTGTCTTGAATGGTAATCGCAAGTCCTCTTGATCGAACATCGTTTAGAAAATAGGTTAAGGCTTTTTCTATTTCTGGAATATGAGCCTTCAAATGACCGATGGTGTCGGATACGGTAGAGTTTGACAAATCAAATACCTGATCTGCAGCCTTCACTGGAAGTACATATTTAAGATCTAAATATTCATGACAAAATATTTCTTGCGACGAGATGTTTTCTTTATCTTTTAATCGCATCACCTGGATGATTTGCGCTTTTGCAGGATTAAAAGGGATAAAGTTAATACAGAAAACACTCTCACTTTGCGCCAATGTAAATAAGATGCGAAATCTCCAAATGTCCGGAGCTTCATCGGGAAGTAACTCTGCTGCTTTTTGATAGGCTGGTAGATCCTCGTAAGACCTATAAAAAGGCTTCAGGGAATCTAAAGGAACTTGAACACTATTTTCCGTTTTTTGATGCCTTTCTTGATGACATTCATCTAAAGAAGAAAGCCATTTTCCACTTAATATAGAAAAATTTACTGCCATGCCGGAAAGCCTACTATATTTTCCTTTTTAAGGAAACCAATTCGAATATAACTTCTTAACCCATGAGGATTTGCAAATTTTAAAAATTAATAATACTATTATTAAAATTTTATTTTTATTACTAATAATAATTACTAAATTTAACTATTATATACTATTAACATCTATTTCATTATAATAATTAAAAAATACAGGAACTATATGACATCGGACTTAAAAAGAATTTTAAGCACTCCTAATCTCTCTTCTCCCACAAATCCTCTAATACCTGTTTCAGAGCTAGATCCAGAAGCACTTGAAACTCTAAAAATGATGGATGAGCTTGTTAAGAAACAACCTAAGGAAATTTCTCCTCCCACCACACCTCGGGCCTTAACAGGACGAGCTTTAGCTCTTACTTCGCCCTCTTCTCCTGAAAAAGAATCCCTACCAACAACTCCAGTTAAAACTGAAAGTAAATTTCTTGCTCTTTCACCTGCTTCCGAAGAATCTCCAGATTCTACCCCTGAGAAAACTCCTCCTCGAAAAAGCAAGTTTTTTGCTGCTGATTCCTCATCAGATAATACCCCAGAAAGTACTCCAGAAAAAAAAATAGCTGTCAGCCCTGGCAGCGCTTTAATGCCTCAAACTCCTACAGATCTTAAGATTGCTAAAGGTATTATTGGAACTAACGATCCTAAGTTCAATCTTATGCCCAAAGATCGGCAACGTTTAGAAAAAGGATTAAAGTGCTTAAATGAACTAAAATCACCTCAACATAGTCAACAAGTAGCAGCTGTACGGACTCTGGTAACTCAAGCTTTAGGCAGAAATAGTCCAGTATTAGAAGTCAGAAGTCCCCTAGCTCCAAGAAACTTAATGTTAGCCATTGAAAATTGTGCGGATGAATCTTGGATTACACCCACTTTGAAACCTAGCGGTACTCTCTTGCTTGATAGAACGCACCATACCCGTTTCATCAATGGATCTGGAAAGCATATTTGCCCGATCGGCGATCCCTTGGACAACCGTATTTTAAAACGCCGGATCAACCTCGACACAGGCATTTGGTGTGGAATGATTACGACGGCTAATCAAGAAGAAAAATTTTCTTCCTTCATCCCTCGCACAATGACAGAAGAGAAATACTATGCTCTGCTTCAAAAAACTCTTGCCAATGAAAACTTCTGCATTGCCCGAGCAGAAAATAAAGGGCTCTACACCGTCCATGGTGAAGGTTTTCACTTTTGCATTGAGGTCTACTCGCGAGAAGAAGGCACGATGATCAGATCGGCTTTCCCTATTTTCCATCATGAAAGCTATAACGGTAAGCAGAAAACTTTGAAAATTGAGATCGGCCATAAATGGTCGATAGAAGAAAAAGATCCTGTGGTGAGACTTCCTTATGAAATTTCTTATAAAGTGATCTTGGATCACGCAAAGGCCCTTAAAGAAGGCGCTGAAGCCATCCAATATGAGACAGACAGCACTTTGATCGTTGATGTGAACCTTCTCGTCGGATCGAACCCTAACTACTCCTGTCCTATCCCCAGAGGTGTCTTAGTTTCTATTCCGAAGAGGTTTATTCCGTAAACTTCATATTGTGATGAACAGCATCGACATCATCTAAGTCTTCTAGATACTCCATGAGTTCTAGATTGGCTTTTTGATCCTCAGGGCTGCACTCGACATAAAGTTTGGGGATCATTTTAAGCTCTGCTTCTTCGCACTTCACGCCCATTTTATCAATAGCCTCTTTGACATGGAATAATTGATCAGGAGGCGTGGTAATGATAAACATCTCATCTTCGCTTTCAAACTCATCAGCCCCCGCTTCAGAGACCGCTAAAAAAAGCTCATCTTCCACAGCATTTTTCTTCAGCACTTGGATCACGCCTTTTTGGTCAAAGTTATAAGCAACAGCGCCCGGATTGGCCAATGTGCCGCCTTTTTTATTCATGGCGATCCGGACATCAGAAGAGATCCGGTTCTTATTGTCCGTCATGATCTCTAGGATCATGCCGACTCCGCCATAGCCATAGAGCTCATAGGTAATCTCAGAATAGGCTGCTTGATCAGCGCTGGAGGCTTTTTTGATGTTCCGCTCAATATTCTCACTGGGCATATTCGATTCACGGGCTTTGATTAAAATGAGTCTTAAACGGGAATTCGATTTAGGATCCGGTCCTCCCAATTTAACAGCAGTGATGATCTCTTTTGTGATCCGCGAAAAAACTTTGCCCTTGATTGCATCGGCTCTTCCTTTTCGGTGCTTGATATTCGCCCACTTACTATGACCTGCCATAATAGACCTCTTTCGAAATTAAGATTCTGTTGCTTTTCTGGTTCTTTTGAGCCGATTTTCAGTTTTTTATGCAGGGGTAATATCAATCTTGGATATGACCCCTGCATAAAAAATTTAAAATCGGCCAAAATAACCTAGAAAAACAACGAACCCTTAATCTCGAAAGAGGTCTAATTCCTTTTGCATCATGATCTTATCGAGATAGTCTCCATCGATTTTAATGAACTTAGGCTGACGTCCAAATTCATGAAATCCCATTCTTTCATAGAGGCGGATTGCCGGATTTCCTTGGTAGACTTCTAAATGAAGAATTTCAATTTTAAATTGGTTTTTAGCGGCCTCAAACATATGCTCAAGCAGAGCTTTTCCTATCCCCCTGTTCCGATATTTTGCATCGACAATGATGGCAAAAAGACACTGATGAGCAAATTTCTGATACGGCTGAAGATAAAGCGTCGACATGCCGACAGGAATCCCATCGACATAAGCCGTGAAGCAGGCTTGATATTTTGAGTAGCTCAGCCAAATGCGGACAGCATCATCGATTTCCCTGGCATCTGTCATGGGAAACCAGCGTAAAATATCAGGGTCGGTAAGCCATTGACTCAAGTAAGGAGCTTCTTCGGGAACTGCAGGACGGATTTCAATCATAGATTTGTCTCCAGAAAAATCCGCGCTTTATAACCCTCTTTCGTCTTGACGAACTTCTCTTGCCGAAAAATTTCATGAAAATCGTTTTTTTTCAGCAAAGGAATGATCGGATTTCCTTCAAAAACCTCTGTCGAAATCATCTCAAGATGGAAATAAGTTTTGGCTAAGTGCTTGAGATTTCTTAGCATCGCATTTCCTATCCCTTTTTTTTGCCAATGAGGATCGACGATCAACTTGAAAAGACAGTGATGGGCGACTTTTTTGTAGGGCATTAAAAAAAGAGTTCCGACAGCGCACGGGACATGGTTGATTGTCGCAGTGACGCTGCAGCTCCAACGGCAAAAACCGATCCAGCATTGAATCGCATCTTCCATCTCTTTTTCTTCCGACATAGGGAACCAATTTAATATGCCAGGGCTTTGCATCCACTGACGCAGATAAGTGATATCGGTCACATAAGTGTATCGAATGTCAAAACCTGGAATATCAATCATTATCCAAACTCCTTGAGATAAGCGAGAACAAATTCATCGATCTCTCCATCCATCACAGCTTGGATATTGCCGACTTCATAATCAGTGCGGTTATCTTTGACCAAGGTATAGGGCTGAAAAACATAGCTGCGGATCTGATGTCCCCACCCGATCTCTTTTTTTTCTCCGCCCATCTTATCAATTTTTGCTTTTCGTTCGGCCATCTCCTGCTCGTAAATCTTAGCACGGAGCATTTTAAGGCAAGATTCGCGGTTTTGAATTTGACTCCGTTCTTTCTGGCAAGACACGATAAGACCCGTGGGAATATGCGTCATCCGGACGGCAGAATCGGTTTTATTGACGTGCTGACCTCCAGCGCCAGAAGCGCGATAGGTGTCCACGCGGATATCTTCGGGCCGTAAATCGATTTGGATATCATCCCCCACCTCTGGAGACACATCGACAGACGCAAAGCTTGTGTGCCGTTTAGCATTGGAGTCAAAAGGAGAGATGCGGACTAATCGATGGACTCCTTTTTCCGCTTTGCAATACCCGTAAGCGAACGATCCCCCAATTTTGAAGGTGATGCTTTTAATCCCTGCGACATCGCCTTCGACAGTGTCGAGCATTTCGATATCCCAGCCCCGTTTGGAAGCCCATCTTTGGTACATCCTGGAAAGCATGAGGGCCCAATCACAAGCCTCCGTTCCTCCGGCGCCTGCGTTGATGCTTAAATAGCAATTCTTGCCGTCCATTTCACCAGAAAGCATCCGGCGGATCTCTAGTTCAGAGATGATTTTTTCAATCTCTTCGAGTTCTTTAAAGAGATCATCGACAAAAGCCTGATCGCCGCTTTCTTCCGCATCGGGCAAAAGCGATTGAACATTGACAAACCGTTCTTTGACTTCTTGATAAGGAAGCGTCCAAGCTTTGAGGTCATTGGATTCGGAGATAACTTTTTGAGCTGCTTGAGAATCATCCCAAAAAGCCGCTTCTCCCATTAATGTCTGAAGTTCTTCAACCCGTTTTTCTTTTTGACCCAGGTCAAAGATACCTCCACATGTGAAGGATTCGATTTTGGATGCTGGCTATCCGATCTTGAGTTTGTTCATTCATAATTTATCGCCTTTTATTAGAAAACCAGAAACATCCAGATATTCTAAAATAATTTTAAGATGTTTTTATTCAGTATGCCAAAATTCGGTTAAGCATTCAATGCAAACTCTCAACCATTCTTTACATTAAAGATAAGTCATATATATAATTGCCGCGATTTGAAAATTTAAGGAGGCATTATGGTCGATCTATCGGGTCTCGGACACGCTGCAATAGGACAACTCAAACATTTACACAATGCTGCAAAGAATATTGAAACCGCCCATCTCGGAAAATTATACACTAACGCTGTTGATGGTTTTGATCTCCGTGTTGTCGAGGGCATTGTCAAGCCCTTCCTCAATAAACATCCTGAGATTACAGATAATGGCGCCGTTACCTTCTTTCAAGAGAATAAAAAGATCTCTCTTATTTCTGGTGGATGCCTCTTTCTACTTTTCTTAATTCTTCTACACCCCAACCAGGAACCCCGTCCACCTAAGAATCTTGATGAAGTTCCTGCAGGTGATAAATCAGAAAAACTTCCAGAAGATGGTGATGAGCTTGGAGAATTAAGCGGCGCTGGAGAACCCTTAGAAGGACCTTCTAAAGAAAATCTTGGTGCAGCTGAGGAAGGACGAAGATCTCCTACTGCAGAAGAACTCGCCCGAGCTCTTGGAACAGAAGATTCCGGCGATGAAAAAGAAGATTCTTTAAAACCTCCTGCAGGATCCCCAACTGATCCTAAGGAAAACGCAGTGCATTCTCCACTACCTCCCCCTCCTCCTCCTAGTGAAGGAAAACCACCGGCTGTAGTAGTAACAGCACCCACTGCACCTGTTCCTGATTAATACTTAATATCACTGATTTTGATAAGGCAATACTCGCAAGGGTATTGCCTTTTTTGTTAGTAGATTTAAGTATGAGATGTTTTCAAAACCAGCGCATAACGAGAGTCTATTTGATAATCCCAATGCCAAGAGGGTATTTCGATTTTTTCAAAGGTCAAATGCAGTTCTCCGCTAATCTCTGTAGCGATGCATCTTTGTCCATCTGGCACTTCGATGAAGTGATCGCTGCTCAGGACAATATTCTCGGCATAAAACTCGCTCATTCCGCGTAAAATGATCTGACAAACTTCTTGCCGGGCGATTTCATTGCGCCAGTAGACATTCGGCATGTCGTGATCGATTCCTTTGTTTCGTACGGTGACGTTTTTAAGAACACAACGGCCGCATCTTTCTGAATATAAAAGACGCTGTCCCTCGGTATGTCCCATCACAGCTTCAGCTTGGATCAGCAGGCTCCCTTCCAGATCGAGATTTTCGATATCGACTTCAGCGATCTGCAACTGAAGCTCGCTTTCAGGATGGAGGCGTCCTCCCCGTATTTTTTGTGCGATCACAGAATAGAGGGGCCCTAAAGCAGGATGGTAGAGAAAAATAAAGGAAGGACCTTTCTCAAAAAAGTGAAGAGGATCGCTGACAACGGGCACTTGCATGTGGCACCTGTCGACTAAAAGATCTCTGTTGTTTTTCAAGATGTCCAAGAAGCACCCTTCCGGAGTTTCAAGCAGGGAAGATCCTAAAGTGAATTCTCTTTTTGCAGCAGATATCGTTTTGCGGCGGTGGTTATACGTCAGGTAGGTCTTCAACTGCCGTCCTGTGTTTTGCAAAGAACTTTCATGGGTCTCTTCAAAGAAATCTGCAATATTTTGCATGGTCGATTCCAAACGAGCCACTTCTTCTTCTTTTTTTTGACCGCACTGAGTGCGATAAGTCAGCTTTTTAAGATTGACGAGGATCCCGGGGATTGGACATTTTGTAATAGCGCCTTGGACAGCTTCAAGATCGACAAATAAGATGTTGGTATTAGAAGGAAACTTCGAATAAGGGCTTCCCGGTTTTTCAGGCTGATCTACAATGCCAAACTTCTTGAAATCGCAATATTCGATATTCGTCAGCGTGTAATTATATCCCGGAGACATAAAAGTCTCGATCAGAACATTGATTCCCTCGGATGCTTTGACCTGCCGGGGGCAAGAAGCAAATCCAAATCTTTTATCCTCTGCACATCCTATGCCCGTGAAGGCAATAATTCCATAATCGGTATTGGCCACAGGATTGTTGACCTGACGTACAAGAGCTTTTTTCCGGCCCGCAGCAAAAAACCAATCAAAGATTCCCTCTTCGCGCGCCAGCCTCCAAATAACCCCGTGACCTCCGGGCTTTAAAAGAAGTTGGAGGGGACCTTGGAGATGCCACTCTCCTTCTCGATTGATCGTCGGCACCATCGGCTGGCAGAAAAATTTAAAACTCTCTGATGACCTTCCAAACCAATTGGCCTCTTCGCAGATATCTAAAATATGGCGATGGTTGTTTTTTTCCTCGGAAGTCATAACTGCGACAGGCGTTGTGACCTGTTTACCATATATTTTATAGTGGAGATATTCACGGGATTGAAGATCTGCGATGAGTCCTTCTAATAGCGTCTTTCCTAAGAAAGGGAGCCGCGCAGCAGGAAGAGGCAGGCCGGTTTTTTCATCATAAAGCCTCAAGCGGTCTGCAGCTCCTCCGAGGGGATAGATTTCGGCTAATAAGGGAAGAGTGTCAATTCCATCGATAATCGCTTTTCTGACCTGCAAATTCTCTTCCGACAGGTCAATGCCTTCCGGAGCATGATATGTCGATTTAAGGCCTCCTGGACCACCTACAGCGGCTTTAGCCAGCAGTTCTAACATCCGGGCTTGATATCCGACGATACCGCCAATCGAGGTATAAAATTTTTCCACCGGAGAAAGCTGTTGAAGCAACAGGGAGACTTTGTCTTCAGTAAAGCTCTTAAATAACTTTTCACCCTGTCCTGCGGCTAAAATAGCTTTGATCACGAGTTCCTGCTCTGGAAAAATCTTAGCTATATAGGAAGTAAGCAGAGGATTTTTCTCTAAAAAATCTTTCACAGGCAAGACATTAGAGAGCACTTCGATTTTTTCTTTGACTGAAGAGCATTGAGCTAATTGATCCGCTAAAGACTGCAACATATGACCTTCAGAGATACCCGATCAAGGTGAAAAAGGCAAGGGCAACACCTATTTTAAGGGATTTTACCCGGAGACTTCCCAGGAGTCTTAAGGGAAACCGCTGGGATCCTATGGGGAGGGTTAAAATTAAAAAAATACCGCTTTTAGCTGATTTTTTTTGACTATAATATCCCAAGAGAGCTACAAAGTCATCTGAGGATAATGAAGAACTACCTCAAGATAACCTACCGACCGAGACAAATCGGACAAATAGGTAGCAAATAAACTAAAGGAGAAGTCGACATGGCAAAAAAAGCACAATCTAAATTTATGCAACCAATGCGCATCAGCGAAGAACTCGCTGCTGTTGTAGGAAAAGGTCCAATGCCTCGTACAGAAGTCACAAAAAAATTATGGTCTTATATCAAGAAAAATAAGCTCCAAGATCCAAAAAACAAACGTGATATTCTTGCTGACAGCTCCCTTAAAGCTGTATTCGGCAACAAATCAAAAGTTAACATGTTCGAAATGACAAAGCTCGTTAACAAACACTTGTCATAGTTTTCTTTAGGCGGAACCTTTCTATGAGTTCCGCCTTTTTTCTCTCTTAAATTCAAATTATTTTTTATCCTGCAGAGCGATAGTGTTTATGGTATAATTTCTTCATGCATAAATATAAATTAACGCTTGCCTACGATGGGACCCACTATGGAGGATGGCAGATCCAACCCAATGCCGTCTCTATTCAAGCCCTTTTGGAGAAAGCCTTATTGATCCTTCTACGTACACCTACTTCTGCTGTCGCATCGGGAAGAACAGATGCGGGCGTCCATGCTAGAGGTCAAGTCGCCCATTTCACTACTGAAACAGATTTAGATCTTTCCCGCTTCCAACTCTCCCTCAATGGCATCCTCCCCCCCGATATCCGTATTCTCTCCCTTGAAAAAACAACGTTAGACTTCCATGCACGCTATAGCGCAATTTCCAAGGAATACCACTACCACCTTCATTTAGAACGGACGACAGACCCTTTTAAGCGGCTCTATGCCTATCACGACTACTCTCCCTTAGATCTGAATAAAATGCAGGCGGCTGCAAACTATTTCATAGGGACGCATGATTTTACAACCTTTGCTAATGAGGCATCAAAAGGAAGCGCGGCAAAAAATCCTGTCCGTACGATCATTCGTTTAGATCTTTGTAAAGAAGAGGGTGGAATACGTTTGGAATTCGAAGGAAATGGTTTCCTCTACAAAATGGTCCGGAATATCACCGGCACTCTACTCGATGTCGCTCGTGGAAAGATCGCTTTAGAGACATTGCCAAAGCTCTTTGAAGCCAAAGACCGACGGTTCGCTTCTCCAGCTGCTCCGCCTCGGGGACTTTTTCTAGTGAAGGTCAATTATTGAACTGAACGAAGGGAAATATCTCCCTTCGAAATTTTTCATCTGAGGATGGTCGGGAGGGCAGATCAAAAGAGCCACTGGTACGCCGGCATCACGAAGCGATTGAAGACCTCGTGTAGAATCTTCAAATCCGATCACTTTATCTTCTGGTTTTCCCAACTGCTGAATAGCTGTTAAATAACCATCGGGATGAGGTTTGGGCTGATGGTAATTTTCTCTCGTGATCCAAATGGGGATTGTTTTCAGAATCGGAAGCTTCTCTTTGATGAGATCAACTTGGATTTTTGCAGAATTAGTCACCACACACCGCCGTTTTCCTGCTTGCTCTAGAGCCCTCAAAAGTTCTTCGACGCCTTCTAGAAGAGATAAGTCCCCTTTTTCCAACAGTTCCTGATAGTATTGCTTTTTTTCAGCATAGAGCACTTCCCACTGGGACTCTTGCTCTAATAGAGCTGGAAACTGTCGGTAGATGGCTTCTTTCAAACCTGTTGCTTTAAAATGAGCTGCCTCAAAAAATTGCGAAAGAGTCCATTGCAGGCTATAGCCTCTGCGCCGGCACATCTCTTGATAGGCCGCATAGTGAAGCTCTTCTGTATTCACGAGAAGCCCATCGAAATCAAAAAGAAAAAGATCGAATTGTTGAATCCACTTCATCTAAACAGCTGCCTTAGGAAAAAACTCTGGAGAAAGCTCTTTCCAAATCATTTTTATTTTCTCTTGAGGAATGAGCTCGTTTTTTTCTCTGTAGAAAGGTCTCGGAAGAGGTTTGCCTTCCCATTGATTAATGCTGTAATAGGGGCCATGCTCTCCCCATCCTTCAACTCTTTCTAGATCTTGAATGAGTTTTAGGCCTAGAGGTTCTTGAAGAGAATTCACTGTTTCCGTGACTTCTGTGTAACTTTTATGACTGACGATGCCCGTGGGCCACTGCCCCAGAGAAGTGATAATGGAAGGGGATCCTCCACTCATGTCTAAAATAAAGCCTCTTGTGGTTGCTGATTCCCATGCAGCACTCCGCCAAGCGGGCCCCGCTTCAAAAAGGTCGGATCTAATACATTCGATTCGTCCACCTTTTAAAGATGGCAGCTTTAAGCTACGGATATGCTGCAAGATGGCAAAAGCGATACGCATAGACTCTTTTATCTCGGGGTCATCTGCATTTAGAATAACAATCGGTAGGGTTGATTCATTTATCTCTATGCTCCCAGGTTGCTGAAGCCCCTGGAGAGGAGCAGTTGGTACAAGATTTGATCCGATACTTGGTAAAGTAGCCATAAATCCTTTGAAAAAAATTGCCGATGACAGGCTCCCCTTTGGCAAGGTTTTATCTTATCCTTCAGGTCCTGACGCAAGCCAAACTGTTGGCTTGCTTCCTCGTCTAAAATTTGCCGATGACAGGACTCGAACCTGAACCCTATTGCTAGGAGTAGATTTTGAGTCTACCGCGTC
>PLXY01000005.1 GCA_003153295.1 Parachlamydiales bacterium
ACAAATGCGGGCGTAGCTCAGTGGTAGAGCATCACGTTGCCAACGTGAGGGTCGTGAGTTCGAGCCTCATCGCCCGCTAATCATCAATGGTGGTCCTTAAACCACCTCCATATATAAGGACGGTCATGGAACAAAAGGTCGAGACAGAAGTTCAAGCTCCTTTCGAATTTTCGAACGATAAGCTCAAAGTCAAAGCCCATCTCAAGCAAAATTGCAAAGTAGAACTTGAGATCCATGCCGCCCCTGCCATTGTCAAAGAGGCGTATCACAAAGCCGCTAAAACAGTCGGGAAAGAAGTGACTCTTCCGGGATTTCGTAAAGGAAAAGCTCCGACGGGCCTCGTTGAGAAAAATTATTCCAAACAAATTGACACCGAGTGGCAAAAAGCTATTGCGGACCTGGTCTTCCAAGACAGCATGAAGCTAATCAACATTCCTATCCTTAATAATGAACCTAAAATCAGCTACAATATCAAAAGTCATTCCTTAGAAAGCGGGTCTTCTTTAATTCTCTTCTTTGAAACCGAGCCCTCTATTCCGGATGTTAATCCGCAAGATTTAACTTTAAAAGCTGTGGAAAGGCCTGCTGTCAATGACGACAAAGTTAATGAGACCATGCGCCAGCTTCAGCTTTTCTTTGCAGAATGGAAGAAAATGGATAGACCCATCCAAGAAAATGATTTTGTCATTTTGGATGTCGATCTGATAGAAGAAAATCCCCCGCGCAAGCTCTTTGCCGATGTCCGCTTTGAAGTCACCGACCGTTCCATGGCCAAGTGGATGAAAGATCTCATCCTTGGACATCAACGCGGAGAGGTTTTGGAAGGCGTCAGCATTCCTGATGAAGATGCTTCAAAAAAAGATCAAGAAGAGCTGAAACCGAAAAAAGTCCGCGTTGTGATTAAACAAGTTGAAGAAGCAACCATGCCGGAGTTCGGTGATGAATTTGCACGCCGTCTGGGTGCTCCTTCCGTCGATATCATGCGCACCAATGTGGAGCAGCTGCTCAATCAAAAAGCCGATGCGCACGTCCAAGAAAAACTTCGTGAAGAAGTGAGTGAAATGCTCTTAGAGAAATACCGCTTTGACGTTCCGATGAGCTTAATCGACAGAGAAGTCCGGTTCCGCATGCAGCAATTGCTCCAAGACCAAGAATATCTTCAACATTGGAACAGCATGACCCCTGAAGCTAAAAAACGGTCCGTTGCTTCCGTTGCTGAACAATCCGAAAAAGCCGTTCGCATGTTCTATCTCTGCCGCAAAATTTTAGCCGCTGCAAAGATCACGATTTCACCCAATGATCTTCCTAAAGCTCCAGATTCTCCGCTCGGTATGCTTTTAGGCGAACGTAGAGACTTTAATCCTCAAGAAAATACGGAAGTCCACCAAGCAGAAGCCTTCTCTCGTCTTCTTCTAGAAAAAGCAGAAGACTTTGTGATTGCCCATGCGAAGGTCTCTTAGAGACAGTTTTTTGGATTTTTTGAACAAATTTTTCCCTCCGTCTGTTGGGGTTATATCAACTTTCGTATATTACCCCCAATAGACCGAAAGGAAAATTTGTCAAAAACTCTCAAAAAAGCGACGAAACCTGAATCCGTTAACTGTCTCTTATTTAATCGACCTATTGCGCAATAACCATTCGATCGGCAATATACTGCTAAAACCTAGTTATTAAAGGATGATCCTCGGAGTCTCATTGACTCCCCTATTGCCCCGCCCATAATTTAGGTCTTAATTAACCAGTAGGAATTGTATGTACCAAGTCCCCTATGTGATCGAAGACACCGGCCGTGGCGAACGCGCCATGGACATCTATTCACGACTTTTGAAGGACCGCATTATCTTTTTGGGAACTGAAATCAATGATGGCGTCGCCAATACCGTCATTGCCCAGATGTTATTTCTCCGTGCCGATGATCCTAAAAAAGATATCAGCATCTACATCAACTCACCGGGCGGTTATATTTCAGCAGGCTTGGCTATTTACGACACCATGAGATTCATGGGATACGACATCAACACTTATTGCTTGGGACAAGCAGCCTCGATGGCAGCGCTTCTTCTTGCCGCAGGGACAAAAGGAAAGCGGTTTGCCCTTCCTAATAGTCGCATCATGATCCACCAACCTTCGGGCGGCGTCGGAGGCTCTTCGGCAGATATTGAACTGCAAGCTAAAGAGATCCTGATCCTCAAACAGATTTGCGCTCATATTATCAGTGAAAGAACCGGTAATCCGATTGAAAAAATCATTGAAGATTCTGAACGTGATCACTATATGAATCCTGAAGAAGCTTTAAAATATGGCCTGATTGATAAAATTGCAACACAACCCCAAAAAGCAGCACCTGCAGCTTAATAAGAAGAAGAAGTATGACAGATAATAATAAAAAGCAACCCGCTAGCTGTTCGTTCTGCGGCAGATCGGAAGAAGCCGTTGAAAAACTCATTTCAGGACCTCAAGCCTTCATCTGCGATAAATGCGCACGCCTCTGCATGGACATTATTGAAAAAAAACCAGTCCATCATGAGCTGCGTCTTTTAAAGCCAAAAGACATCAGCGAAAAACTCGATGAATATGTGATTGGTCAAGTAAGAGCAAAAAAAACGATTTCAGTCGCTGTTTATAACCATTACAAGAGAATCCGTTCTTTAGGCAAAGAGATGGACGTCGCCTATAGCAAGTCCAATGTCCTTTTATTAGGTCCGACAGGTTCTGGAAAGACCCTCATTGCCCGTACGCTTGCGCAGATCTTAGACGTTCCTTTCGCTATTGCAGATGCGACCACGCTGACCGAAGCGGGTTATGTGGGGGAAGACGTCGAAAATATCATCTTGCGCCTCGTCCAATCGGCCGATTACGATGTAAGCCGCGCTGAGATGGGTATCATCTATGTCGATGAGATCGATAAAATCCGAAAAACGACCGGTAACGTCTCTATTACCCGAGATGTCTCTGGAGAAGGAGTGCAGCAAGCCCTCTTGAAGATCGTCGAAGGGACAATTGCAAATGTTCCTCCTAAGGGCGGCCGCAAACATCCTAACCAAGAATACATCAAAGTCAACACTGAAAATATCCTGTTCATTGTCGGCGGAGCCTTCGTTCATTTGGACAAGATCATTGCAAAACGATTAGGCCGCAGCACCATCGGTTTCGGCGCAGATGATACCAAAGTCTTCGATGCCCATGAGACCAACTATCTTCTTTCCAAAGTAGAGCCTGAAGATTTAATTTCATTTGGAATGATCCCCGAATTTGTCGGCCGTTTCAATAGTATCGCCAATTGCAATGAGCTGACTATTGAAGATCTCGTCGAGATTTTGACTCAGCCTAAAAATGCGATCGTTAAACAGTATAAACAACTGTTTGCAGAAGAAGGCATTGTCCTTCATTTTGCCGATGATGCTCTCCGTGGCATGGCAGAACGTGCAAAATCGACCGGCACTGGAGCTCGCGCTCTCCGGATGATTGTTGAAAGCATGCTGCTCAACCTCATGTTCGAAGCTCCTTCCGATCCCAGCATCAAGGAAATCTTTATCACGAAAGAGTCGGTATTAGAAGGCGCTCCCCCTCTCGTCAAACGTTCCGCTTAAGAGAAAGATACCGGATTAAATATTCTAATCCGGTATAGATCTTTCATAATTTCTAAATCTCTTTTGTTTTACAATAACTTTCTATTAAGTTCTTTTAAAAATAAAAACAATTTAAAAAATCGGACAATTTAAAATAACTTGCGATCGTGATAGACTATCCAAAAAAATTAAGATTTATGTCGCTTATTCATTCAAATCCTTCTTCAAATCTATTCTTTTGGGAAACCATTTCTTGGACTCAATCTTTTAAAGAATATCTGGGGATAGCTCCATCTCCTTCCGCTTCTCTAATCAAAAAAATGGATGTCGGGGGGGAATGTCTTTCATTGGATACTTTTATCGACGTGATCGCTTATCTAGCTGATCATCCTCATGCTAAACTAGAAGAGATGGTGAAAACTAAATTTGCTCAGATACCTTGTCGTGATGGTCAAGTTTTTAGTCTTCAATTTATCACTAAGTTCAGTGTATCGAATGATCGTTTAAAAATGCTCGATGTGTGTCAAAGAATCTTATCCCTCGATCAACTGAAGAAAATATTAGGAAAAGAGGACCTTGATATTGCAGCTTTAGCAAAAAGAGAAGCTCGCATCGTCCCTAAACCCCAACGCAACATAGAAAAAATATCAGGTTCACTCTCTCAATATTGGCAGCAGCATTCGTATATTTTTGGTAAAATTATTCATTGTTTTCATTTCATTGTTATAGGGAGCTTAGCGAGCATTTTAAGGATGTTTACCACTCCTTTGAAAAGTCCTCCTTCCGTTTTTGAAATGAAAAACTATTTTGAAGTTTATCATGGGTTGATTAAATCTACCTCGTATCTAAGCACCTCCTACCTAAAATTCTTCTCCTCCACTCAAAAGGCTGCAGGTGTAGGAGTGTTAATTGCTGCTTCTACGATCGGCCTCCATTTTACCCATCAAAAATTTCGGCTCGGCATCCCTGAAAAAATCGATAAAAAAGAGCAGTTTGAAGATTTAACCATCGAAGTACAAAACGGCAAGATTCAGAAAATGATCGGTCGGCAAGAAGAGAAAGAAACATTACAAACGGGCTGGACTGTGCCTCCTGGACAAAAATTTCGCATTGGTTTTTTAATTGGAGAGCCTGGCTGTGGAAAAACTGAGTTTGTCAAAGGACTGGCCTGGGAAAGTGTTCATGATCCAAATTCATTCGTCTATAAAAAAAAGATCTACATGATCAACACCATCCAAGCTGTTAATGAAGGCACCTATTATATGGATCAAGTGTTAAACAATCTCGCGGGCCATGAAGATGACGTCGTCTTATTCTTTGATGAAGGGCATAGCGCGGGAGGTCAGCAAGGAAAGATTGCTCCCCTCATGGAATTTCTGAAAACGAAAATTCTCGCAAAAAATATCCGCTGCCTTTTTGCTACAACAGAAAAAGAATATGCAGACAACATTGAACATAACGCTGCTTTTGTCGATCGCTGCGAGGAGATAAGGTTTGGAAATATGCATGATTTGGATGCAACGGAAATCTTGAAAAAAATCGTTCAGCTCGACGTTGAACGGATTGTCGAAGTAGATCCCAATGCTTACCCCGAGATACTCTTTGTATCAAAAGTACATCCCAAATACAAATCCCGACAAACCCCCAGAAAGGCCATCGATCTCTATAAAGATTTGAGAAGCTATGTCTTTTGCTGGACGCCAAAAAAACTGAAAAGCGCTTTAGCAGCACTGACGAAAAAAAGAGATAATCTCTTAGCAAGGAGTTTAGCAGCTAATAATGATCCAGATTGGAGTAGCAGCACCGAAGGAATAGAAGCTTTTGATCAACTCCAAGAGTGGGACGATGAAATTGAGAAGTTAACCGAAACAGTAAGATTTCAAACTTTAGCACACAAAAAGATTGCCCGCCTTCGAATACTTGAACCCCAGTACCGAAAACGGTATTACGAGGTGCTTCATACGATAGCCGATCCAAAAGATTCTAGTTCCAATAAAAAGACTGCCGAAAATACACATAAAGAATTTCTTTACCTCAAACATATTCTTAGACCTTCTCTTAAACAAAACCTTCTAGATGAAGCAGACACTTTTAAATTAAATTTTGATGAAGAAATTCCTTTACAGATAGATGCTGCCTTGATCAAGAATATCCATGGTTCCCTCTACCCCGCTTCTCCCTTCCTGAGAGGTGCGGACATGGTTGGCTGTTAAAGACCTTTCGATCACAATCAAAAAAAATCAATTTTTATTTTAACTTTTTTTGTCCTAATAGTTCAAAATAAATATTATATTTATATATTTAAACAAAACTAACAATACAATATAATTAATGTTTATGTTATAATATTTATAAATTATCGGAGTTTATGTCAACCAATTCAACTAGCATACAAGCAAGTTTTATCTGGGAATCTACTTCTTATTATCAATATTTTAAACAAAGGTTAGGATTAGCACCTTTGACTTCAGATCTTTTATTAAAAGAACTGGAATCTAACCCAAATTCTCAGAGCACTCTTTGCCGTGTTGTCGCTTTTCTAACCCATCGTTCCCATTTCGGATTAGAACAAGCTTTGAAAGATAAAATAGCCGAAAAACCGACTAGTCAAATGATTACCGATCTCCAATCGGTAGCTAAATTTAGTTTAGAAACGGGCCGATTGAAAATGATTGAGGTGTGTAAAAGGATTGTTGCTCTCGATCAACTCAAAAGTGGCTCGAATGTAGCAAATGTTCAAGCAATAGCTAAGATAGAAGCCCAATTCATATCTCAGCCTCCTCGAATCATAGAGAAAATTTCAGACTCTGTTTGGGAATATTGGTATCGTTACTCGAGTATTTTTGGCAAAATAATCCATTGTCTTGATACGGTGGCGGTAGGAACTTTAACCACCATTGCTTTCTCAGTTATTTCTCCTTTGAATTCACCCCCGACTAATATTCTAGAGGTGCAAGGATCTTTCGATGTCTTCCGTTATTTAACCCACAGTTTTTTCACGTTTAAAGATGCTTATCTAAACTTATTTTCCACCAAAAAAAAAGCTGCACAGGTGGGGCTTATGATTTTGATTGGGTTGATTGGAATCCATTATATCCATAACCGATTACGCCTTGGGATTCCTACAAAGCTCGACAAATATGGTTACTTTCGCGATTTAACTCCCGATGTCAAAGACGGTACCATAAAACAAATGAAAGGACGGAGTGCCGAAAAAACAACAGCGGCTACAGCCTGGGCCACACTACAAGGAGAAAATATTCGCATTGTCCTTCCTGTCGGTCCAACAGGTTGTGGAAAAACGGAATTTGTTAAAGGATTGGCCTGGGAAAGCGTCAATGACCCTAAGTCTTTTGTATATGGCAAACGTATTTTTGCTGTGAACACAATCCAATTGGCTCAAAAAGATACCCGTTACATGGATGATGTTTTTAAGTTAATCGCAGGCCATGAAAATGATATCGTTTTATTCTTTGATGAAGCTCACAGTGCTGGCAGTCAGAAAGGGAAACTGCCCTGGTTGTTAGAATATCTAAAAACAAAAATTCCAGAAAAACGGATTCGCTGCATTTTTGCGACTACCGAAGAAGAATATGCTGATATGATGGCTCATAATAAAGCCTTTGTCGATCGCTGTACCTATATCCCCTTTAAAGAATTGCCCGATCTAGGAGTAAAAAACATCCTGAATGATATGGTAAAATTTGATGAGGAGCGTATTAATGAAGTCGATCCGGCGATCTATGATTTACTGCTTTATGTCTCTCATACTGACAAAACTCGATATAACCCTAGAAAAGTCATCGATCTCTATAAAAATGTAAGAAGCTATGTTGACGGATGGAAACCTGAAAGATTGAAAAATGAAATAGAGACTTTAGAAGCTGAAAAAGATGATTTCAAAGCAGTTTGTACGACGGCTTTAGATAATGATGAAAAATGGAGCAACAGTCCAGCGGGTGAAAAAGCACTTTTGTCACTAGAATTAATGAAACAACAGATTACTGAGAAAAACAAACAATTAACCGGACAAAACTTAGAACTTCAAAAAATTGCTCGTCTTCAAGCTTTACAACCTCAATACCGAAAACGATATAACGAGCTTCTGCACGTCATTGCAGATCAAAAAGAAGATATCAAGGATTCAAAAGAATCTGAGAAAGCTCAAAAAGAATTTCTTTACCTTAAATATATTCTCAGGCCTGCCCTTCAAGAAAACATTCAAAATGAAGCGAGAAAATTCCAAGAAACTTATAAAGAAACCATTCCTTTAAAAATAGACGCAGCCTTGATCAAAAATCAATTTCCTGATGTTTTTCTCCAACACATCTCACCTGTAAAAGTTGTTCTTCCATCTCTTAGTCATCTTATACTTACTGTAGATACGACGCCAACACAGCCGATCACAACAACCCAGCCCTTAAAGCTCACTCCACCACAGCCTGTTTCTGCAGAGGCTTAGGAAGTCAATAACTTCTACAAGCCTTGAAGACAGATATTTCAAATATTTCATTTAATTATTTCAGTCGTAAGAATATTCTTATATCCCCATCTGAGGTTGTTATGTCCAGCATCGATCTTCAGCCTCTTGCTCCCGGCTTTTGGAGATCCACTTCCTTTATAGACCGGATTAAACAATGGGTCGGTTTAGCCCCTTCTACGACACAACTTTTAACTCTTCAAATCCACAATTTGGCCAAAGGCATCGATCAGAGCGATGATATACAAGAATCAAAAAATCCTCGGGCAACCATCAAGCTTGTGGTGACATATTTCGAAGAACATTGGGATTCGAAGTTAGAAAGTGTCTTAAAAGGCTTATTTGAGAAAGCCATTCCTCAGGTTCAAACCAAAATACTCGATACTTTTATAGAAATCACTCTTTCTACCGGATCCTTGAAAATGCTTGCTGTGATCGAAAAAATTGTCCCTTTAGAGTTTTTCAAGCAACAGTCCAATATTGAAGATGTTCCTGCACTGGCAAAAATGGAGTCAGCAGCTATTCCTAAATCTATCCGAGAAAAGGCTCATCTCATCTTAAATGGAGAATCGCCATGGATCCCTAATCCTTACGCGTTATTTAAGACTATCTTGACATTTCCACAGAAAGTCGAAATTTACCTAATTAAAAGTCTCATGACAGCCATCCATAACTCTATTTATACTGAGAGTATAACCATTAAAATGTTTAAAGAAAATTTTGATTTTTATCGGCTTCTTATCAAAACTTCCTCTTTTATACTCACGACTTTTTTGGCTTTTTTTTCTAGGTATCAAAAAATTGCATCCTTATTAGCAATAATCGTCATGACCTCCTTTATTTATTCAACTTTTGTAATGCACACATTAGATTTTTCCGAGGTGCCCGAACATATCGACAAAAAAAAATATTTTACCAATGTCAATATCGAGATTCAGGAAAAAAATATTAAACCCGAAAAGACAGAAGAATATAGACGTCTCATCACCTCCTACTTTAATAGTCTTAGCGTACACAAAGAGTTCCCTCCTTTGCTCTTAGTTAGCGATGACGATTCAGGGATAACGAACTTAATTAGAAGTCTAGCTTGGGAAAGTAAAAATCAATCTCGTTCACCTATCTATGGGATGACCCTTTTTAATGTTAAATCCATTGCTTTAGATCAAGAAAAGCGCAAAAATTTAGATCAAACTCTTCAAAATTTAGAACAAATCAAATCTCGAGTTATCTTACATGTAGATGCTCGACAGGCGAAAAGCTCAGAAAAAATAACTTATTTTTTAAAAGAATTGAAAAAGAAGAAAATACGATACATTTTAACTCTCAAATCAGAACTTTTTAAATCACATTATCAAACATTTAATTTCAATGTTATTAACCTTCAAAAACCTCCGATCGATCCACAAATGGTAGAGCTGAGACTTAGAAAAGAAGTCAGTAAAGCCGATGTAGAGATGGTTGAAGTAGAGGGCGTTGTATACAAACCCCTTTCTGAGTCTTTGGAAGAAGAAGAATCATCTCCTCGAGATGGTTCAGAAGCTATTCAACAGGTTATTAAAGAACATCAATATTGGATCCCCACCGCCATCAAAAACCAACTACAAGCTTTAAAAATAAAAAAAGAATCTCTCGTCTTAAATGCCAGAGAAAACTTACGCAAGGATCCTAAGTGGAGTCAACAAGCAGAAGGTAAAAAAAATCTAAAAGACATAGGAGATCTCAATACGCAAATCGAGACATTAGAGAAAAATAAAACGAAACAGGACTCAGAACTTCAGAAGATCGTTGCATTACGAAAACTTGAATTTCCTTTATATATTGAATATTACCTACGCACACAGCTACTCGCTAGCACGCCCGCTGATTCTCCTGCGCAAAAAACACTTCAAACCAGTTATTTACTTTTGCAACATTTTGTGCGGCCGAAGCTGGTTTCCCTCGTCAAGAAAAAAATCACTAAATTTGAAGCGAAATATAATGAAAAGATCCCCCTGAAAATCGATGGATCGTCGTTAAGTCTAGACTCTGTGTCCGAACAAATGGGCTCTATTACAGTTTAGTCTAGTGGAGACTCTTCTATTACGACTTTAACCACCGCGACTTAGGAGCTCGGGGCAGGTGTTTCTTTTTATCTGTTGGAGATTTTTGAGATTCTTCCAGTAGAGGAACTACCGCTAAAAAGGGGAGAAGACGACGGGCCAGTTCCCCTAATCTCTCTTTTGCCTCTTGCGCATTTTTCCAGTGATCAACATCAAAATAGCTAGGATTGTCCAAAGACAAGAGCAGGTTTTCTTCTTCGAGAGGTATCACCTCGATGTAAGGAGTCACGATCTGGGCTAATTGGTTAAGAGTGTCGACAAGTTTCATTGCGTACTCTTCTTTATTGTCCGCTGAAATCTTTTCAGCTAGAGAATTTAGGCGCTCAAAAAAACTGATAAATTCTTTACTTATTTCAGCAAAAGATGCTTTGCCTATTTCGAACTTTTGTAAGGTTTCAGTTAAGTTTTGAAGACTATCAGTCATTTTTTAATCATTACAATTTTTCTTTTAAATTGCATTTTTATTCAGTAGTGAATAAAACAATAGGCAGGAACCGCAGTTATCCGAGACTACCAAACAGATGATATTGAAGAACTTGTTAGAGCAGCTTTGCCAAGAGTTAGGATTCGTTCTACCTCCATTGGATGAAAACAAACTCCATCACTTTAAGATCAATTCTTTCGATATCGCAATGAAAGATTTAGATCCGGGGTTTTATTTTTCTTCCAATATTGGACCTCTGCCGAAGAAGAAAAAGGAAGATTTTCTCATGCTGCTGATGAAGGCCAATTATCTCGGTCAAGGGACCGGAGGGGCAGCTTTAGGACTCAAAGAAGACGAAAGTTTCTTGACACTCTCTTTGAGTTTACCGTATGAGATGAATTACAAAGCATTTAAAGATAGCCTCGAAGAATTCGCTAATTTCATTGATTATTGGAAAAAAGAAACTGTGCGTCATGAAATAGAGGCAGAAAAAAGTTAAATCACAATGGCTGGATATTTAATTGGAGAAGAGGGTCCGCTAGCCGGGCTCATTTTAAGATTCGAAGAAGGGACCGAATGGGTCATGGGGCGCGATCCCGACGTTGTCGGTCTTGTCCTTGAAGATCCTATGGTTTCGCGCAAGCACGTGATCTGCCGGTTAACTCCCGAAGGTTACATCCTTGAAAACCTCAGCGCTGTCAATCCCGCTACCCAAAATGGGATGATCATCTCCGAGCCTGTCCTATTAAGAGAAGGCGATATTATCCAGATCGGCAATACTTTTTTCAGGTTCAGTGAAAAACTCCCTAAAGCAGAAGAACAAACACCCTCTCTTTTGGAAGAATCAGAAGATTTAGCTTCTCTTTCAATGGGATCGCCGCCCGAAGCTCGTTGGATGATCAAGGTCATCACGGGTCCTAATGCCGGTGCCGAATTCTATATGCATAAAGGGAAAACCTATGTTTTAGGGAAAGATCCCGAGCTCTGCGATATCATTTTTCAGGACTTAAGCGTCTCCCGCCAGCATGCCCGTCTGACCGTCGACGATAACGATACGGTTTACATCGAAGATTTGGGAAGCCGTAATGGAACTTTAGTCGGCGGCAAAATGATCACCGATAGACACCCGCTGGCCTCTCAAGATCAGGTCTCTTTAGGAACAACTTCTTTTCTGATCATCGACCGAGAGCTTTCCCGAGAAACCGTCTTCTCGGAAGCTCCTCCTGTCCCAGAAGAAATAACTTCTGACCAAGAAACGGTTATTCCGGTAAAAAATTGGCGTGAGATGGTCATCCCTAAGAAGCATCTTATTTTTGCAGGTGTGATAGCCACTTTTCTTTTAGTTCTATTCGTCAGCATGATTTCCCTATTCAATAGTGAGCCTATCGTCGTCAATACCAAAGATGAATCTCAGCAAATTGCCGAGGTCGTCCACAAATATCCAGATATTCAGTTCTCCTATAATAAAGGAGCGGAAAAACTGTTCCTGACGGGCCATCTTCTAACTCCGGTTGAAAAGCAAGAGCTCCTTTTTCAACTTCATGGTCTTCCCTTCATTAATAGCATCGAAGATACGGTTGTTATTGATGAATATGTGTGGGAAAACCTCAATGCTTTACTCATCACCAATTCCGCTTGGCAAGGGATTACCGTCACCTCGCCCGCGCCCGGAAAATTCGTTGTTCGAGGTTATGTGCAAACGCTTGATCAGGCTCAAGCGCTCTCTGACTATTTGAATATGAATTTCCCTTATTTGGACCGCTTAGACAATCAAATTGTCGTCGAAAGCAACTTAACGACCCAAGTCCAGAGCATGCTTTTGGAAAAAGGGTTTAATAACGTCGCTTATCAACTGACCGATGGTGAGCTCGTCCTATCCGGCCGGGTGGATGGAAAAGACACCCACCGATTTGATTCCTTGATCAAAGATTTTAAAGGCTTGGCCGGCATCCGGATGCTTAAAAATTATGTGGTCTATACAAGTGAAGAGAGTTCGCTGGTCGATCTGTCCAATAAGTACAAGGTGATGGGATACTCCAAAAAAGATGGAGCCAATCAATTCATCGTTATCAATGGCAAGATCTTGAGTTTAGGCGATAATTTAGATGGAATGGTCATCACTGCGATCTCTTCGACAGCAGTGCTGCTTGAAAAAGATGGATTAAAATTTAAGATTAACTACAATCTGCAATAATGGGAGCCCCAGAGAAGGCGCTTTGCTAAAGAACTTATAAGCAATTCTCAGAGGTTCCAAAAACGAGGGAGTCAGTAACATGTACGGCCTAGAAAAAAAGCCTTTAAAAGTATTTGAGTTCGACTTGGAAAAGGATTTGAAAAAAGATCCGAGCAAAGTTCGAGAACTCTTAAAGAACACCGAAGCAAAAATTCATGAGATCAAAAGCCAGCTCCGCGAGGGCAGGAAAGGTCCTGAATTAGATAACCTGGGCGTCCTCTTGCACGGTTATACAGCGCTTCAGAAGGTGCTCAACAGATTAGCAAACAATAAATAGGAGAGAAAATGTCTTTAACAAATTGGTGTACCCTTTCATTTGGTTCCTTGATTAACCAATATAAGAATATTCAAAGTCAGCTGGTACAACAAGTTAAAGCCCTTGCCAGCCGTGCTTCAATCGCTACACCCGGCCGGTTCTTGCTTGTGCAGTTCCAAATGAGCCAGGTAACACAGATTGGTGATTCGATTTCAAACCTTATTTCGCAGGTCCAGTCGATGATCAATAACTCTGTGCGTAACCAAAAAACATCTTAATAGACGAGGTAAATATAAATGGCACAACTTCAAAAATACAAAGACGACTTCGTGCTTTTGCTGGAGTCAGGCTTTATCGCCGCCAGTCAAACAGACGAAGATGCAGCTTTAAAGCTCTTTCGTGCAGCGCAGATTCTCCAACCTGAAAACTCACTTCCAAAAGTAGGTTTTGGCTATATCCATCTTCTCAAGCTCGAACTCAACCAAGCTTGCAAAAAATTTGAAGAGGTTTTGAAGTCCGATCCTCACAACGAGATGGCGCGCGCAATGCTGGGACTCAGCACAGCCCTCACTGTCAAAGAAGTTGACAAGGGAGAAAAAATCTTGGAAGAAGCTTTAAAAAAAACCAAAGATCCCAGCATTAAAAACATGGCTTCCACTGCAATTGAGTTCGTGGAGAAGTTTGTTAAAAAACAACCGACTCCCGTCCAAGGACAGCCGAAGACACAGAAAAAGAAGAAAGGAAAGTAATGGTCGACCGTCCGGACCGCCTAGACCCCATCAAGAACATTGGAGAAGACAAGCAGTCCGGAGGCCCCGTACCGCAGCAAGGCTCTTTTGATGCGTATATGGAAAAGGCGGGCCAGCAACCTAACCCTACGGGGAAAACAGGCGAAGTTTCTCCCTTTGATCTGGCTCAAAATCAGACCCCTTTAGCACAAGGTCCGACCTTTGACAGCCTGCTTGCCCAAACCAAGTCTGTCCAGGGCATGCTAGGAGATATCAACACCAACCTTCAAACCAAAAACCTCAAACTCAAAGCTTCCGACCGGGCTTCTCTTCGCAGCAAACTGACGAATGCCAACTCTTATTTGAAGGCCGCCAATGTAAAAATGGGCGCTGACGTTCCTGAGACACCGACTCCGGCAGGCGGCGGTATTATCAGTAAGTTCTTAGGCTATGTGACGGATGGCCAAGCCAACCTTCAAGCAGCCCAGCAGCAGCTCATGAGCATGAAAAGCAAAGGCGGCGCTCTTAAGCCGGCTGATTTCTTGGCGATCCAGCTGAAGCTGGCGCATGCTCAACAAGAAATCGAATACGCTTCGATGATGCTAGCTAACGCTGTATCAGGCTTAAAAACCTTATTTAATATCCAGCTTTAACCTACCCCCGGAACCCCATGGAAAGCAGCTCACATTTTGATAAGCTGATCTCACAACTCGAAAATCTTGAACTGACCACTGTCCATGGACGGATCACCGAAATTGTCGGTATGCTCATCCGCGCTGTCATCCCTCAAGTTAAAATGGGTGAAGTCTGCCTTATCAAGCGAGAAGGCGAACCTCTCATGGCAGAAGTCGTGGGATTCACAAAAGATGAAGTGTTCCTCTCTCCTTTAGGAGAGATGAAAGGGATCGGTCCCTCTTCCGAAGTCATCCCCATGCGGATGTCGATGCAAATCAAAGTCGGCCCCAAACTTTTAGGCCGTATCTTGGACGGCATGGGCAATCCTCTTGATGAAGATACAAAAGGACCTCTGGATCTCGAAGAAAGTTATCCCGTCATTAATTCTCCCCCTGATCCCCTCAAAAGAAAAGTCATCACAGAACCGCTTTCCGTCGGCGTCCGCTGCATCGATGGAGTCTTGACCGTCGGCAAAGGCCAGCGGATGGGTATTTTTTCTGCTGCTGGAGTCGGAAAATCGACGCTTCTAGGAATGATTGCCCGCTATGCAAAGGCTGATGTCAATGTCATTTCTCTAATCGGTGAAAGGGGCCGCGAAGTCCGCGAGTTCATTGAAAACGATCTCGGAACTGAAGGTCTCGAGAGATCTGTGATTATTGTCTCGACCTCTGATCAAGCCGCTCAGCTCCGCCTCAACGCCGCTTATGTCGGAACGGCGATTGCCGAATATTTCCGAGATCAGGGAAAAACTGTCATCTTGATGATGGACTCGGTCACCCGTTATGCGCGCGCCTTGCGTGAAATCGGCCTCGCTGCCGGCGAGCCTCCTGCCCGTGCCGGATATACCCCTTCTGTTTTTGCTACCCTGCCCCGGCTTTTAGAAAGATCCGGAAACTCGGATAAAGGCTCCATCACGGCCTTCTACACCATCCTTGTCGCAGGCGACGATTTAAATGAGCCTGTCTCGGACGAAGTCCGCTCTATTTTAGACGGCCATATTATCCTTTCCAGCGATCTGGCAAGCCAATACCATTTCCCTGCGATCGATGTGCTGCGGTCCATTAGTCGTGTACTCACCCAAATTATCAGTCCTGAACATGTCCATCTGATTGGCAAAGTTCGCGAAGTCCTCTCTAACTACAAGAAAATCGAGCTCCTGATCCGGATTGGCGAATATAAGCCCGGCTCTGATAAAAATGCCGACTTTGCGATTAAATATATCGACAAGGTCAACCGATTCCTCAAACAGCAGGTCGAAGAGATCTGCTCGTATGAAGAGACAGTTCAGCAGCTCGAAGCCCTGTTCAAATAATCTATGGAAGAGTCGGAAAAATATCCTTTAGATCAGCTGGTCGCCATCAAGCAAAAACGGCTGGAAGAAGCTGAAAGAATACTGGCTGAGAAAAAAGCGATCCTGGCCCAAGAAGAAGAAAAACTTGCAGCGCTGGAGAAAAAACGGGATGAAGTCAAAGAACATTATCAAGCTAAACTGACCCAGTTCCGAGAGAAACTCGACGCAGGGACAGCGACTGACAAAATTCAGCAAATGAAGCAGTATTTAAAGCTTGTCGCTGAAGACCTTAGAGTCGAAGAGCAAAAAGTGCAAACGCAAATGAAAGTCGTCGCTACTGCTCAGCAGCAAGTCGAACTGGCCCGGCAAGAACTCTTCAAAAAACAAAAAGATGTAGAAAAATTGAAAATCCATCATAAAGAATGGCAGCATGAAACACACCGGATTGAGCAACAGAAAGATGGCGTCTTCAACGATGAAATGGGCAGTGTCATGCATACCGTTAAAAAGACCGAAAAAAAACGTAAAAATCGCGGACAAAAACCTTAAACACTATGGCTGATGTGACAAAAATACCAGGACCTGTCCCTAACGAACCTACCCGCGGATCCCGTGAAGCTGCTAAGCCAGGTACCGATAAATTCAAAGACCTCATGAAAGTCGACAAATCAGGTGAACGCGAGAAAAAAAAGAACAAACGGCAAGAAGAATCGGAAGAAGACACCAAAGCTGAACTCAGTTCCACTGCAGCCACTCCTGACAAACACGTCGAATCAAAAAAAGCCGAAAAATTCGCTAAAATCCAGAAAGTCGGAGAAAGTGAAAAACGGCAGCCTCAACAGCAAAAAAGATCTGAAGAAGCCTCTGCCCTCGATGAAGCCGCCGCCGCCAACATCAACCGTCAAAAAATTGAATCGATCAATCTCGATCAAGTCCAATCGACCACTCTAGAAAAAAAGGGAGCAGCAGGGACCTCCTACACCGGCGAACTCTCTCAACAAGAAGAAGCCGTTGAAGAAAAAGTTCATGCCGTAGAAAAAAAAGAGGCCGAGGAAACCGTTTCTATCCGCAAACAGGCTAAAAAAGAAACCGCCGTCCAGCAGGCTGCTCAAGCTATTACTCCTGCCTCAACAGCTCTAGGCCCGCTTTTCATTGCGCCTGCGCCCCAGACAACCCCTGCTTATATGCTTTTAAACGGCGAAATGATGGTACTCTTTGAAAAGATGGTCAGCCAGATCTTCATCATGCAAGCCAATGGACTCAATGAAACAACTATCCACTTGGACGGCCCTGAGTTTGCTTCCTCTAAGTTTGCTGGAACCCAGATTGTCATTCGTGAATTTAGTACAGCCCCGCTCGTCTTCAATATCGAATTTTTAGGCACCCCTCAAAATGCCGCCCTTTTCGAACAAAATTTTGCCAGCCTACGTGCCGCCTTTACTAGCGAAAACCGTTCTTATACTATTAATCGCATGGAGAGTCACCTCCTGTCAAAAGCAGAAAAGCCACATTTCCATCGCAAAGAAAAAACTTCAGATAAAGAGAAGAAATGATCTCGCTAGAATCTGCTTATTTCAAGAGAAAGGGCTTCATAAAATCGGAAATATCCTTCATCACATTGCTAAGAGTAATGTTCTCTTTTCCCATCACAGCTAGAAAATTATGCCAACGCTGCACTGTTTCAGGAGCTTCATAGAAAGTCTTGGTGAAAGCTATAGGAAATTCAATGGGGGATCCTCTGTTAGAAAATATCTTCCTGATTGCTAACTCTAAGTGATTAGAATTTAAAATATCGCTTCGGCATAAGGTCCAAAGATCATAAAAATCCTTCATCCGTGTATTCACAAGGCCTCGTTTAACGACACATTCTAACTTCTCTGCAACAACGGTCTCAAACGTATATCCCAAGATTTTAGGTGCAGACATAGCTAGTAAGGTTGGGTAAAAAATTTCTTGAGGCTTTGGAACGACAATATCATTAAATCCAATATCAATAAAAATGGGGATTTCAGCTCTATATAAGTGAGCAGAAAAACGAGCGCTGACACCTTGATAATCTCCTCCTGTTTGAGTGACTTGAAGTGTCAATTGTTGTGTATCAAATCTAATTGCATCATCTTTATTTTCAATCGCAGCAATTTCAGTGATAATCTTCCGAAGGTTTCCTTCTTGGTTGGAAGTTCGTGCTAAAAAATCAATATCCATCGTTGCTCGATGATCCAAAGAGTTCCAAACTTTTAGCATTAACCCACCTTTAAGAAAAAAATTTGGCGTGTAAGGGCTAATACTTAATCGGAAGAGGAATCTTTCCATCGCATAATAGCGCAATATCTCGTCAAAAGGCCGTTTACGTGTTATAGCAAGATTTTTCAATCGCTGTCGAATTGACTCTTCTAGATTAACCTTAATCACTCGCAATGGCCTCCATGATAGGTTTCAAAATACGCTCAACACGAAAAAGTTTGGCATACTCCATGAGCTTATTCATATTAGTCTTCCGGAGATTCCAATACATTCGTAGAGCTTCCAGGACAATATCCATTCCAATCTTGTTGCGAAATTTGACACAATCGATAAGTGTTTTTTCTATATTAAAAATCTTGATAGCACATCCATCAATCGTGTGTTCTTCTACTCCCGTTTCTAGAGCTTTCTTTGAGTACCAGAAATACCTCATTGGAGGATGTCCAATCGCAGGTTTATGCGCATGGCTTGGCAAAGCAACGTAAACAAAATGCGGGATTTGATTGGTAATCCGATGAAATGAAAGCGCAGAGATTAAACAGATAACCCCTTCAGGTATTTTCTTAGCAACGGGAATGAAATCAGGAATAGACGGCTCAGGCATTTCCCGAAGTCGGAAGAGACCTTTATCCAAAACTTCCAAATCGCCGCTATCTCGTAATTGATACAGCTCGCGTCGATGTATACCTAACTCCAGAGCTTCAGACATGCGGACAATCCCTTTTGCTTTCCGAATTATTTGAAGTGCTTTTTTGCGTTTAGTGTCTTTACCCATGATACAAAACCTCGGACTATATTCGTTTTATCCTAGATTCTGTACCAATCCTCTTCGCAAGTCAATTATTATTTTCGTAGATTCAATAGGACGGTTCAAAAATAGACATCCTGAATGATTGACCAAGAGCAGTATAAAAGATTTTGGATTTGCGGTTTAGTTCCCCTCTCTTTATGCTGAAGTTGTAGTCGGACAAAAACTAGGCTAATATCTCTATGAAAGAAGTCTCTTACGATTGGTTAAGCCTTGTTGAAAAGGCACTTGCTAAGATTCAGCAGCTTCCCTCCTTGGAAGAGAATTTCCCTTTTCCCTGGGAAGATGCGAGTCATGCCATTAGTTCAGGAATCAAATTAGCCGACTTACAGCTCTCTAGCACGCGCGCTGTTTGGAAAAAGCACGACCAAGTTCTTCAGGGACTGGGAGAAAAACCTTTCTTGATCTCAGTTGAAATCCCGCCGATCGAAGGCACTATATTTTTCGCTATGTCCGAACAAGATGTCACTTACCTCACCACACATACATTAGTTGCAGGCGAACATAAAGAAGGGTTTGCCAATGCCAAACTACGGGAAGGATTCTACCATTTTCTTATCCTTAAAACTCTCGAAGCGATCGACCACCTAAAAGTCTTCAAAGACGTCTCTTTCCATTTTTCTCCTGCTAAGACCATTCCTATGGAAAACGCTTTCTGCGTTGATATCCATTGTGCACTTCCTGAAAAAACTCTGCAGGGTAAGTTGATCTGTCCTGAGTCTTTCTTGACTGCCTTCAAAGCTTTTCAGCCGATGCAAAAAGGAACGCTCCTTTCTTCGGACTCCACACAGAATATCGAAGTGAGCCTTCGATGTGAAGTGGGCCATACGTCTATCTCGCCTGAAGAGTGGGAAAATATCCAAGTCGGCGATTTCATCCTGTTAGACCGGTGCTCCTATGATCCTTTAGAAGAAAAAGGATCCATCACTCTTTTGCTGGGCGATACGCCTCTCATCATTGCACGTATTAAACCCGAAGGAATGAAAGTCCTCGATTTTGCTTTTTACAAAGAAGAAGAAAATTCATCTTCTACTTTTGAAGAAGAGGTTCCACGGGGTGAGGAGCCAGTGCCTGAAAATCCTTCCTCAGATGATGCAAGTGATGTTAGACTAGCCGCAGAAATCGGCCGCATCTCCATGTCCTTGAATAAGCTTTTGCACTTGGAACCCGGCATGATGATCGACCTCCTAATGCGTCCTGAGCAAGGCATTGATATCACCATCGACGGTAAAAAAGTTGCTCAGGGAGAATTACTGAAACTCGGAGAGACGATGGGCCTCCGTATCTTAGACATCATGCGATGAGCGATACATTCTATAAACAACCCACTTTAACCGACGTCAATCCGGACGACGAGCCCCCTTCAGCGATCCCACGCCATATTGGTCCCTATAGAATCGAATCCCTTCTCAATAAGGGAGGTATGAGTATTCTTTACATGGGCATTCAGCCCGAGACTCGCCAGATTCTAGCCATCAAGGTCCTCTCTCCCACTTTTGTCACTCACCCTGAGATGGTCGCCCAATTTCTCAAAGAGACCAAAATCATTGGAATGACCAATCATCCCAATATCGTCAAACTCTACGGAGAAGGACAATGGGAAGGCGGCCTCTATATCGCCATGGAATTTATCCGCGGCGTCTCCTTACGACAATTCATCGAGCAACAATCTCTCTCCTTAAAAAGATGCATCGATATTATTCTACAAGTAGCTTATGCCCTCTGCCATCTCCATTCCCACGGTGTGATCCATGGCGACTTGAAACCTGAAAATATCCTCATCACCGAAGACGGCGTTGTCAAAGTCATCGATTTCGGCATTGCCCGTTTGCATGAAGAAATCAAAAAAGATAAAGGGAAAACCTTACGCATAGTCGGAACTCCGACTTATATGAGCCCAGAACAGAAAGAAGACCCTTCTAAAATCTCTTTTGCCTCCGATATTTATGCCTTGGGCATCATTGCTTATGAGCTTTTAAGCGGCAAGCTCAGCTTCGGCGTTATCCACCTCTCTCAAATACCGAAAGGCTTGCGACAAATTCTTGAAAAAGCCTTAGCGATCTCGATTAAAGAAAGATATCCCGATGCCATCAAATTTATTTCCGATCTCTCCGAATATCTAAAATCCGGCGGGATGGAAAAAGATAGGCCCGGAACTGATCAGCTCAAAGAGATCTTAGAGACCATCCAAAAAGCCGGCGGAGCCCTTTCTCCTTCGACTCCACCGACATGGCCTTCGCTTGAAATCGGAATCGCGAAATATAAAGCACCCGCGCAAGGAAGCAATTACTACGATTTTTTCAAAACCCGAGACAATACCTCTATTCTGCTGATTGCCCAACCCCTGCAAATCGGATTAGAGACACCCATCTACTCTGCCAATCTCCGCGGTATGATCCGCGCTCTACTTGCCACACAAGAGAATTTTTCTTTTCCTCTTTTCATCTCCACTCTCAATAGAATCGTTCAAGAAGATCCCTTAAGTCAAAAATTCGCTGCCGCTTTTCTCATTCTTTCTCCCCACCGCGACGAACTCTCTTTTTTATCCTGCGGCTTAGGAAATATTCTCCATGTTTCCCCCGGACATATCACACCGCGCAAACTCGGCAATCAAAATCCCCCCCTAGGATCGCCGCTGCGCGGAGATTTTGAAATGACCATCGATAATTGGAACATTGGCGATGTGCTGATTTTTCATTCCTTTGATTCAAGCGTAGACCTGATTTTGCAAGAAGCACTCAAAGAGAATTTCTTTCTTTCTCCTCAAGGACAAGCTGACGCGCTTCTCAAGAAGGTCGCTGCTCAGCCTATATTCGCCCAAGAAAAAAAACCTCAAGTTCTCTTCTCTCTACACCGCATCGGTTAATATTTGACAAAACACCTTCCTCATTGTATGTCCTAATTAAAAGGATGTCTTATGTCTAATAGCAAACTTGTGCTACTCGCTGCTTTCACCCTCTGTCAATTCCGCGTTTTTTGCGAAGATATCGACCAATCTCAAGAAACTATCTGTGGCTCAACTCCCCACCCCTATCGTGTCGAGATGCGTCACATCGAATCTAAAGGAATCGGCTACAATCAGGGCTACACGACAATCGAAGGTTTTTTCACTGTTCCTCATACTTTAAAAACTTCTTGGGTACCTTTTCTTGATCTGCGCGCGCATATTTTTAACAATGGCGAACCTGCCGCCACTGCTGGTGCTGGTCTTCGGTATGTCAATACTAGAACTTGGGGATTTAATACTTATTATGACTACCGTAAGACAAACCGTTACCACTACAATCAAGTCGGCCTCGGTCTTGAAACTCTCGGAGAAACGTGGGACTATCGCATTAATGGATATCTTCCTGTCGGCAAGAAAAAAAGCCCCTTCTACCACACTAAGTTTGATAAGTTTGAAGGCCATTTCATGAAACTGGTCCGCAAACAAGAATTTGCGATGAAAGGTGTGAACGCCGAAGTCGGCGCTCACTTTTTTGAACGAAAAAATATCGACTTCTACGCCGCTGCTGGTCCGTATTACCTTGAAAACGAAGGGAAAGTCGCTTGGGGAGGTGAAGGTCGTTTTGTGATAAACGCTCTTGACTATCTCCGTGTTCAACTCAGTGGATCTTATGACAGTATCTACCATGGCATTGTGCAAGGAGAACTTAGTCTTGTGGTGCCTTTCGGTGGACGAAAAAAGATAAAACAGAAACAAAATCGGACTTGTTCCAGTCAAACCACCATGTCGCACCGAGCTCTTCAACGTGTAGACCGGTTTGAGATCATGCCCGTCGACCGCAAAAAACATCACACGACTGCGATCAATCCAGCTACGGGTGATCCTTATTTCTTTGTCTTCGTGGACAATACTAGCCATTCTTTGGGAACATTTGAATCGCCTTATAATGCGTTAACCGATGCTCAGACAAATTCAAAACCTAATGACATCATTTATGTCTTCCCTGGGAATGCCGTCTATGAACTATTCACTCCCATGACGCTGCAAACAGGTCAGCAACTTCTGGGCGCGGGAACTGATTATCTCTTTAGAACTCAATGGGGCAAGGTCAATGTCCAGCATCAAGCGACGGGACTTCCAGTCCTAATTTCGAATCAAACAATGGCTAATGCCGTCGTCTTGAACTTAGAAAATAGCAATAACGTCGTTTCGGGATTGAATTTCGTGATGACACATCCTTTTGCCGTGGGAGGAAGTGGAAATCATGGAGCTATAGCGATCCTAGGCGGAGAGAATTATTTGATTTCGCGAAATATCCTGATTGCAGCGGGAGCCGGGGGGACTGTGGGTCTATCGATCAATACTCCAAGTTCGGTGACGATTTCAAATAATATCTTTGCTAGCAGCCTTTCCACAGATCAAATTGGAATATATGTAAATACAAGCGGAGGATCATTGGTTATTAATGACAATTTATTTACAGGCATCAATGGAAATACTGGACTTGCCAATGGTATCAATATTCATTCCTCTACTGCTTCCGACTTGTCTGTCTCAATTTTAAGCAATGTTTTTAATTCGCAATCTAATACAGATGCTAGTGGTTCTATTGTTATAATTATAGAATCAAGTGACAATGTATTTGCTACGATTACAGGAAACCAAATGACGTTACCTCCCGGGCTGATCAACCAAGTTGCAGGTGTTCATTTGATAATAGACGCAGCAACGACGGGAGTCCTCTCTGCAACCCTAAACAATAACACCGCTATTACAACAACAGCTCCTGGTTATTTCTTCGACAATAATGGAACCCCCACCCAACTCCAAGTCGACTTTCAAGCCAATAACATCGGGACGGTTTCTGGCCTCCCCTAAGAGACTAAAGTTAAAAAAACCTGCGGAAGGGTTAGGCCTTTCCGCTAGATTAAAAGGCCTGCTGTGTCCTTTTGTTTTTTTCGCACCAGCACGGTGAGCAACTTTCATAACGCATCAAAAAACTCAATCCTCGAAAATCCCGAAATCATTTATGCCACTGGATTCCTGATTTACAATAAACGGAAAGTATTTTAGGATTGCCATTCAAGAATTACTTCACTATGCACCATTTTTTTCCGCGGATCGCCCAGTCGACTTTGATCGAAGCAGCTTTAGGGATCGTGCTATTGCACGCTCCTCTCCTCTGTGAAGATACCCCTCCTGTTGACGAGGTTGGATTTCTTTTTTCTTCAGGCAAAGTTAAAAAAACACCAGCGGGGCAGTTCTCGGGTGAAGACGTTCAGCACAACACTCCTAGCATAAAAAATCTCGATAAGAAAACAGATACTTACACGATCAATTTCAACGACATCTCCATCATCGAGTACATCAAATTTGCGAGTAAGATCACCACTCTCAATTTCGTCTTCAATAACGAAGAGCTACAATTCAATGTGACGGTCATCTCTGAAGAGCCGGTGACTCCTAAAAATATCATGTCGATTTTGATCCAAGTCCTGCGGATCAACGGACTGATCGTTTTAGAGCAGGATAACAACCTCCTGATCACAAAAGTCCGAAATGTGAGCCAGCTGGCCACAGTCGTTGCTTCTGATCTGCCGGATGTTAAAGGCAACTACCCGCTTGTGACACGCGTCTTTAGAATCAAGAACGCCAACCTCAATACGGTGGCTTCGGTCATTAAGCCGATGTTATCGGATTCTGCACTCTTAGAAGTCTCTTCTGAAACCAAGCAGTTGATCATCACCGATATCACGACCAACGTCGATAAAATCTCTTCTTTGCTCGCAAGTATCGATGCTCCTCACTCTTCTTTAGAGATTGACAGCTACGTTGCAAAAAATCTCGACCCTGAATCGCTGATTAAACTCGCTTCTCAGATTGTGACTCCTTTTTCAGAAGGGAATGTTTTGACGTTCGTTCCACAGACAGAAACGAAAACCATTTTCATTATATCAACTCCTTTTCTGATTGAAAGAACGCTAGCTATTTTGGAAGATCTCGACAGTTCCACTCCAACTCAAACACCCGAACAAGTGGCCATGCAGAGCCAAACTGTTTATCTGTACAAGCTGCAACATAAGCGAGGCGATGATTTCATCAAGTCCCTGAACGATTTAAGCAAACAGCTGCAGAAACGAGGTGCATCAGATAAATTGGTCGATGCTTTAAATCAAGCCAAGTGGATCAAAGAATCGAACTCTATCCTCTTTATTGCTGATGATACTACCTTGGCCAAGATCAAAGAGCTGATTCCTATGCTCGATACGACCGTAGTCGAAGGCGCCTTTGGTCAGAAAAAAAGCAATTTTTACGTCTACAAAATCCAACAAGCTCCTTATGAGCAGCTGGAAAACAGCATCGATGCATTAGCAGAAAATCTTCAAAAAGCGCCTCAGCCTGACTATGCATTAATTGATGTCCTTACCAGCGTTAAATATGTTCCTGATGCAAATTCTCTGATCTTCACGGGCGATACCGCGGCTTTGAGCAAGCTCGCTGAAATTCTTCCTTCCTTTGATGTGGCTTCTTCACAATCCCAATCAGCATCTCAATTTTTAATCTACACACCCCGAAGCCGCACAGGCGAAGAGCTAGAGAAATCGATCCAGGAAATTGCACAAAATCTTCAAAAAGCAGGCCTGGCCGACCCTCTCTTTCTCCAATCTGTTAAAAGTGTAAAATGGACTGCTTCCAACAACACCCTTATTTTCACAGGCTCTTCCGATACGTTAGCGCGCATCCAGTCCCTCTTAGTCTCTTTAGATGGTGGAAGCGAAAGTGTAGGCGGCGGTATTGGAGGACAAACTTTTTATCTTTATAAGCTGCAAAATGCCAACGGCAATACAGTCATTGACAGTTTGAAAAAAGTCTCTTCCAATCTCAATGATTCCAATATTCCCAACCAAGCTCTGATTTCAACATTGCATAATGTGAAATGGATTAAAGACAATAACTCGCTCTTGTTGACAGGAAGCAGCGCCGCCATCGATCAAGCCCGCACCCTGATTGCGCAATTCGATATCTCCGCTGCTGTCGCCTCCACACCCCAATCGAATAAATCGGCTTTCTATATCTACAAACCGATCCACCAAAAACCTCAAGTCTTGCAGACCTATATCCAGGATATGGCCAAAGATCTCGAAGGGTCAGGACTGATCGATCCCGATCTCCTTCTCACGCTCAATACGATGAGATATGTCGATTCGACCAACTCGCTTCTTTTTACGGGTACGCCTGATGCTTTGGACAAAGTCAAAGAAATTCTCGCTCGGACAGATGTGGTCTCTCCTCAAGATGCCCAGATCCAGCAGCTCGGACAATCGACATTTTTAATCTATAAGATCCAATACGTTCCTTCTTCGCAGCTTATTACAGCCTTAAAAGGATTAACCGGCGATCTTCAACGCACAGGCGCTATCGACCAAGCTGTCGTCGATGCGATCAATGGCCTAAAATATATTAAAGATACGAACTCCATTCTTTTCACGGGCTCTGATGATGCGCTGCAAAAAATCGAAGCAATCCTGAAAAAATTTGATACCTCTGCGTTAGCTCCTCAAGTCGCAGGGTCTGCTCTTCCCTCCACTTTCATTGTCTACACACCCAAATATCAACCGGGCGATGATCTGATCAAAATCTTAGAAGATTTTGCACAAAATCTCGCAGCCTCCGGCGTTGCTAATAAAAGCCTTTTCGACACCATCTCTAATTTAAAATATGTCCCTCGCACGTGTTCTCTGATCATTTCAGGGGACCAAGAGTCGATTGCCAAAGTCGAAGAACTCCTCCGCCGTTTTGATGTCCCGACTTCCGAGCCATCCAAAATTTCTTCCTCGATTGAGTCGATCCAAAATACTTCTTTCCTGATCTATAAACTCGAATACCACCAAGGCGATGAGATCCTCTCCGCCCTTAAGCAAATCGCCACCGACTTAGGTACAGGAACCGCAACCGGCAATCAAAATCTTTTAAACGCGATCAATTCACTCCAATGGATCCGCGTGACAAACTCCCTCTTAGCCACAGGAGAAGCAGAGACCCTTTCTAAACTGCGCGATTTGATCGTCAACCTTGATGTTCCTTTACGGCAAGTCTTCATCGAAGTCCTCGTCATCGAAACGACCCTGACCAACACACAAAATTTCGGCCTGCAATGGGGCGGCAAGATGCAATATCTGAATAAATTCGCTGCCGGCAGCGGCAACTTCCCCGCACCTAATGCGAGTCCCGCTGCTGCAACCAATCCGATTAATCCTATCAATAGCACAGCGGCAACCCTGCAACCGGGCATCAATGCTGTCAATGCGACGACACCTCCCAGCAGTGGTAATATCCCTTTCATGAGCGGCTTTGACCTCGGCGTCATCGGCGATATCATCATGCATAAAGGCCGTTCGTTTATCTCACTGGGAAGCTTGGTCAATGCCCTCCAGACCGACAGTGACAGCACTGTTGTCCTGAACCCGAAGATCATCACGCAAGACAACCGCACCTCGACTCTCTTTGTCGGGACTAACATTCCGTTTATTGGATCTCAAGTCACGACCTCGACTACTGTTGTCTCTTCTTCTTCCAACATCGAATACCGCGATGTCGGCTTTAACATGACCATCACACCGACGATTGGCAATAGCAATATTGTCACATTGGACATTAGTAATGATATTAGCTCCGTCATTGCTAATCCGACCATTGGAAGCACAAGTGTCACCAATACTCAAAACAACATCTCAGGCATCACCTCAAGTCATACGTCGATGACCACCCGTGTGCATGTTCCCGATCAACACTTTGTAGTCTTAAGCGGTATGATTCAGGATTCTAAATCCCGCTTTAAATCAGGCCTTCCATGCCTAGGCGGCCTCCCTGTCATCGGTGTCCTTTTCGCTGAAAACGACCGGGCAGACGCTAAAGTCAATGTCATTATTTTCCTCCGTCCTCACATCGTCAATACCTACGACGATTATAAGAAGATCACCGATGAACAAGAAACCCTCTATAAAGAACAGGCCGTCATGCCTGTCCTCAAAGAAGAGTTTGACGCCGGTATCGACACCGTTAAAAGATCCGAAGACGAATAATTTTTTTAAAATAGATCAGAAGTTTCAAAATAGCTAAAATGGCCATCCGGAGCCTATTTTGAAAAAGCTATTATTCTTATCTTTACTCATTTTGACCAGTTGCTTTCGGGTTGGCAACGAGTTGGATCCCCAGCTCAATTACGCTATCCAAGATAGGTATCTTAAAAGTCTTCCTCCTGCCTTCCCTCCTCTTTCTGAACACGAAGCTGCTACTGAGTGGGGACGTGAAGACCGTATTGGACTCGGCTTTGCTCATGAGCTAGACCTCTATCAAGCGATTACCGCTTTTAAAAGATCTTCCTTTCTTCTTCCTCTGAACTTGCCCGATCGAAAGCTGCAGCTCGACTACGATATTCTACTGTCTTATTACTACGGCCGCAAATACTCTGAAACCGTTTACACTTTTGATAGCGGCCCACTACGCAGCGTCACCCCTGCCTTCACGCCGCATCAAGACCTGCTTGTTGTCCTCTACGACTCTTACCTCAATCTTCATGATTCCGACAAATCTGACAAAATCATGCAGTACATGCAGATGACTTATCCCGCGACAGCTCAAAAATTGGCCCTTTCAAAAATTCTGCTCAAGGGCGATATCTCTGCCCTGCAAGCGGTGGCTCCTTCTCATCCTGATATCCGAGGTCTTCTCGATCAATACGAGCGGGAAAAAAAATCGACAACGACCGCACAACTTCTCAATAGTTTCATCCCAGGAGCCGGCTATCTTTATGTAGGACAGACCCAATCCGCCATCACCGCTTTTCTTCTGAATGGCGTTTTTATTTGGGCCTCTTGTTACTTCTTCCAGCACGGCAATACCGCAGCGGGCATCATCTTCACCAGCGTTGAAGCAGGATGGTATTTCGGCGGTATTTATGGCGCCGGACAAGAAGCAAAATTTTATAATGAACGGGTCTATGAAAGACTAGCGACTCCCATGATGAATGAAAATCGTTACTTCCCTATTTTGATGTTGAAATATGGTTTTTAGAATCCTGCCTTTTCTACTTCCCGTCTTTCTTTTTTCTGTTCCCGGTTATTTTGAACCGTGGGGAAAAGATGCCGATCTTCAATACACTCCTCCACCCCCCAAACAAGAAGTACAGCTTTCTATCCTGGCACAGGCCATGGAAAAAATGATTTGGTTCCATCAGAACGTCATTTCCACTGTCGATGGACCTAGGAGTCATTATAAGCCTTCCAGCTCATCCTATATGCTTCAGGCGATCCACAAACATGGTTTTATCAAAGGATATGTGATGGGATGTGATCGATTGCTCCGGGAAAATAGCGATCCTTGGATCTATCGCACGGCGATCATCGATAATAAAATCTGGAAAACCGACCCTCCTCCTTAGAAACTTCAATTCAGTTACTCGTGCAAGAGGCGGTTATGATATAATACCTTTTAAAGGCAATTACATGGTTTTTTCAATTGGAGTAATGAGCAATTACACAAAACCTTGGGTTACTTCCTTAACGAATCCCAATCTAGGCAGATTTTTATCTTTATTTCAGCTCCAAATTGATAAATATTATCTTGAGTGGATCGATGTAAACGCCCTAGTTCAAAAATTTCCTACTCGCGTATCGCTAAATGACAACCTTTTAAAATTTAAAGGGATTGTCTATATCTCTTGGCCGCCATCTTCGACTAGCTCGTGGGCACAAACAGGTCTTGTCGGGATTGTCACTGCATTCGGGCTGCTCGTTTTATACGAGTTTGTAGATCAACAGAGACAACCTCCTCCATCTTATTACAGATCACAGATAGAAGCAAAACCGGCATCTGCTGCTCAGAGGATAAGAGTTTCATGTATGCTTATCCTAGGAATGTTTCTAGTTGTAAAAGTGGGCGATTACGCATTAACGAAGGTTTTTATCAAGAGTTTCGGAGCTGAACCCGGAATTACTTTTCTTAAATTCCCCACTTTTGAAGTTGTAGGGCGTTTCCCACCAACTCAATAATCTCAAAAAGCAGAATCAGAGCTTAGCTACGCTGCTTTTTTAAATTTTTTTCACTAAAAATTTTAAAAAGATTTATCATATTCACCTCAGCAAGAGGCTTACGAAGATTTTTATTCTCCTATCATCACAGTGAATAAAATGACTGGCAGAAAATGCTGCGAAATAAAATTATAGAACTCTTATAGGTTGACCAATGAAAAAAATGATGAGCTTAGCACTTCTGACTATCGCTTTAAATGCAGATTCCAATGATCAAGCACTTCCTCCTGACCAACCCATGACAACCCAAGAATCATTCCAGTCATCTCCCTGGGATGACTATGGCTCGTTTGCCCTTGCAGAATTTAAAATGGGTTATTTCCGGTTTAGCGATAAATCATTGCGTCATATTTATGACGAGGGTCTTTTAGATCTACAACTTGTCAGCTCTTTTTGCGTTTGGAAGCCGCTCTATCTCTATCTTGCCGGAGAATATATCGGAGCAGAAGGCCGCTCAATTGAAGGACATTATCGAACAAAGATCCGTATTGTTCCGATTAGCCTCGGTCTCCAATACATCCAACCTATCACCTATGATTTTAAATATTATCTCACGCTAGGACCGCGTCTTTTTTACTTTCACCAAAAGAATCATGCTCCTGGAGTTGCTTCTCAGAATAAATGGGGATGCGGAGGATTTGTCAATACAGGCTTTATGTACTATCTATCGGAACATATCATTGTCGATTTCTTTGGAGAATATTCTTACAAACGAATGCATTTGCATAAATCGAATCCTTCCGGCAGCCACTTACAAATCGGCGGTCTGACATTAGGTGCAGGAATCGGCTATTTTTGGTAAGAACCTGTCTACGTTTTTTTAAATTGGGGAATAGATTTAAAAAAATCGTAGACAGACTCTAAGAAGCCTGGATTTATAATTCTATTTTAAGTATCATTTTTTCTATGAAAACCAGCGGATCCTCACTTCCGTCAAAAAATTTCTTAGCCTGTAAGGCTTTGATTTCTTTCATTTCTATTATTTTGCGCTCACAAGCGCAATAACAACAAAAAATTTCTATCACATTTATTTCCCCTTAAAGCCCCAGCTGGAGCGAAACATTCGCAGCTGAAATAGAATTAAAGAAATTATTTTTAGGAAAAATTATGAACGATTCAGAAAAACTCAACTTTCCGGTCCGTGCTTGGACCATTTGGCTGCTGAGCGCCCTTTTTATGTTTTATAAATATGCGCTGGAAGTTTCTCCCAGCGTGATGACTTCCACTCTGATGAGGACTTTTGAAATCAGCGGAATACAACTCGGGAATTTAGCGGCTTGTTATTTCTACGCCTATCTTCTTCTACAAATTCCTGCTGGTTTGCTTCTCGATAGATTCGGCCCTAGAAAAACAACGACTCTAGCGATTGCCTTATGTGCAGCGGGAAGTCTTATTTTCGCAGCAGCAACATCAATAACGTTGGCTGGAGTAGGACGGTTTTTAACAGGGGCAGGAGCCGCTTTTGCAGCGGTCAACTGCTTAAAATTGATCGCCAATTGGTTTCCGTTTAAGCAATTTGCTTTCATGGCAGGCCTCATGATGACAGTGGCGATGTTCGGTGCAGTCGGAGGCCAAGCACCTCTAGCAAGTTTTATTGAAGCGATAGAGTGGCGCCAGGCCATGGAAATCATTGGATTTGCAGGATTGGTTTTAGCAGGTATCTTCTGGATGGTCGTTCGCGATAAAGCTCCTGATCATGCACGGGAAAAACATATTTTCCCTCCTAGAGCCCCTCTACTGGATTCTGTAAAAAAGATCCTGAAAAATTCTCAATCTTGGTGGCTTTCGGTCTACAGCGGTTTTGCTTTTGCTCCTGTGATGGTTTTTGGGGGCTTATGGGGAGTCTCCTTTCTTGCGGAGGCATTTAACCTCTCCCATAAAACCTCAGCGCAAACTGTCTCCCTTATCTTCATTGGTTTTGCAGTAGGGGCTCCTTTTTTTGGTTGGCTTTCCGATCGATTAGGGCGCCGTCGCATCGTAATGCTATGGGGAACAATACTGGCCTTTATCGCTATATCCATGGTGATCTATCTGCCAGGAATCCCTTTTTACGTTCTTTCTTTTTTACTGTTTTTCTTCGGATTTTCAATCAGCAGTTTTTTGCTGTGTTTCACGATGATCCGGGAGATCAGTCTGCCAGTTCTTGCCGCGACTGCGATCGGATTTATGAATGCATTCGATGCTGTTTTGGGTGCTTTTTCCGATCCTTTAACAGGAATGGTCTTGGATTTATACTGGGATGGAAAATTAGTCGAGGGAGCGCGGATATTTTCAATCGAGGCTTACAAAATTGCGTTTTTGACTCTTCCAGCCTATTTGATTCTTTCGCTTTTGACATTGCTGAAGATTAAAGAGACCTACTGCAAGCCGTCTTATTCTTCTCCATTGCCTTAAGAAAGGATTATTTATGGGAAGAGAGCGCTTCAGGTTTCTCGGAGGCTTTAAACCTCTCTTCCCGTTTACGATCGCGTAAGACGAAAAGCAAGGGATTGCCTGTAAATTTATAGACTTCGCGGAATTTAGAGATCAAATACCGCTTATAGGTCTCAAGCATCAGCTTAGGATAGTTGACGAACAGGACAAATGTCGGAGGTTGTGTCTCCACGTGCGCCATGTAGTAAATACGAAGCCGTTTTCCTTGGATCATCGGAGGATGGTAGACTTCGATCGCTTTCTCGATAAACTTATTGAGCTGGCCTGTTGTAATCCTCAGCTCTTGGTATTTGCGGACTTCGATGACTTCTTTGAGGATCTTAGAGACGTTCCGTCCGGTAATTGCAGAAATAAAAAGCGCAGGACAGTGGCCTAAAAACGCTGTGTCATAACGGAGAGACTTGAGACAGTGCTCCATCCGGTAGCCCTCAACTAAGTCCCATTTATTAAAAATCAAGATGCACCCTTTTCCGGCCTCTTCAATCATGCTCGCAATTCTCTTATCGTGACTTGTCATCCCTTCCTTAGCATCTAGGATGAGTACGCAGATGTCAGCTCTTTCAATAGCTCGCTCCGTCCGGATCGCCGCGAATTTTTCGACAGCATCATGTTCAGCCCTTTTGCGCCGGATCCCTGCTGTATCGATTAAGGTCAGTGCAGTGCCGTCAATGGTGATACGCGCATCGATCGCATCGCGTGTGGTCCCCGCAACGGGACTGACAACAGATCTTTCTTCGGAAAGAAGATGATTGAGCAGCGTCGATTTTCCGACATTCGTACGTCCGACAATCGCCACTTTGATAGAACCGTCATCGATATGCTCATCTTGCTTATCAAAAGAAAAACCTTCGAAGGCCATTTCTAAAAGCTCGGCAATTTGAAATCCGTGCGTTGCAGAAATTGGTAAAACTTTTTCTATCCCTAGGCGGTAAAAATCGTAAGCGTTTTCGCGCTGATTATAATCGTCGACTTTGTTAACGGCTAAACAGACCTGTTTATTAGAGCGGATTAAATATTGAGCGACATGTTCATCCGCAGGAGTGACTCCCACTTGACCATCAACGACCATGACAATCGTATCGGCCTCTTCCACAGCCACTTCAACCTGGCGCTGAATTCCTTCTTGGAATGGAATATCGGGATTCGTTGCGATCCCACCTGTATCAATGATATCGATCGGCCGTCCAAAGAAATCGGCTTTGCCGTAAATACGGTCGCGCGTTGTGCCTTCTTCATCATCCACAATGGAAATTCTCGCTCCGCACAGGCGATTAAAGAGAGCTGATTTCCCCACATTGGGACGGCCCACTAGGGCCAGTTTAAATTTTTTCATATATTTATCGATTTGAGAGAAAATTTTACTCGGAACCGTCTTATAAAGAAATGGAATAAAAAATTTACTATTAGGTTTTTAGCTCTTTAACTCTAAATTGCTCTTCTAGAAAAAAATACAGCTGCTCTATAGTTCCCAGTTTTTACCCAAGGACACCAAAAATGAGCGCTTCATCTTCTGTAAAACAAAATTTTGTCTTTCACTATCCTGACATCACATACATTGTAGAGAAAGATATCGATGCAGGGGAGGAAGGTATGATCTCTATAGATGCTAAGCGGATTGTCGTTCTGCCACAGGTTACAGTTCATGCGAAGTCTATCATAGCGACCTGCAAAAAAACTTTTGTCACGTTCGGTTGCCTCGATGTTCTTACATTAGATCTCACAGCCAAAGATGTTTACTTGGCCGGGACAATAACTTCTGAGGAGGGGAATGTCAGGATTACTGCTGAAGAACAACCTTATATCGGAGAAACGTTAGCTCAAGAAGCACTAGGCAGAATAATGCGAAAATTTGCCGAGTATAAGAGTTTACCCCCTTCTACCTGTCATAATAGCGTCGGTAAATTTGGCAAATATCTTTAAATATGTTTCTTTTGTTTTTTCACAGGAGGAAAAGTGATAGTGCCAATGACTGCCAGGTTGTCGACGGTGCTATCGATAGAAGAGACCGTCAGTGTTTGTGAATGATTTGTGAGGCAGTAAGCATTTTCGCCTACTGTCTGGTTGAATAGCTCAATACTTATTTTGTGATTTAGAAGAGGTAAGTCATCCGGATACGAATAATACCAATTAACTGTAGCGGTCAACTCATCACTGTTTAACGGAGAATGTCTCAGGAAGCAGCTCTTCTTCAAGGTAATTTCTTTCACCTTTGCATAACATATTTCATTTTCATCCGTTAGAATGGCTACCGTATCGCCGATAGAAAAGGTAATAGCTAGGGGCTTTCCAAAACCTCGATAACCCGAGAGTTTAGAGATTGATAAGTCTCCATTAGGTTTATTCATAGATTCTTGAAACTGCCAAAAAAGATTGTTTAGCTGACACTGCATGCGGGCATGTGTTTTAAATTCGACTGACATGAATTTTTTGCCTTTTTGAGGTCTAATACAAAAAAGATTAAAAATCGCGGTTAATTATTCTCGGGATAATTGTCCATCAGACGAAGGAGTTCGAGGAGATCATCGCGTGTGAGGACTTTGACTTGATCTTGCTCATCAAATCCGATGACTTGCTCCATCAGGCCGAGTTTCTTCTCGATCAAGATATGGATGTGCTCTTCGATAGTCCCTCGAGTGACCATTTTAAAGACTTGGACGCCGCGGCTTTGGCCCATGCGATGGACACGATCCGTCGCTTGATTTTCTTTAGCTGGATTCCACCAACGGTCGTAATGGATCACGACAGAGGCAGAGATCAGATCAATACCGACGCCAGCCGCTTGCAGCGATCCGATAAAAACCTCGCATTTCGGATCATCGCGAAATTTCTCCACCTGTCCTTTTCTGTCCCTTGTTGAGCCCCGTATTCCTGCAAAGCCGATGTTATGCTCTTCCAAATAACTTTCTATAATGTCGAGCATCCCCAAATATTGAGAAAAAACGACGAGTTTTTGACCGCTCTCCCGCGTCTCGTTCAGGAGCTCAACAAAAAGGTCCCATTTGCCCGAGGCATGTTTCTTGTAGTCCTGAACTTGGTTCTTATAAAGAGCAGGATGGTCGCAGATCTGTTTGAGTTTGGTCAATAGTGCAAAAACATGGAGATAGGGAGTCGGCCGGGAATCATCCTGCAGTTCTTTAAAAAGCTGTTCCTTAGAGGAACGATAGACTTCTTTATAGAGCGCTTTTTGTTCCTCAGAAAGAGGCGCATAGGCCAGCGTCTCGGTTTTTTCTGGGAGTTCTAGAAGTACTTCTGATTTTTTACGTCGAAGAACAAAAGGTTTAATAAAACGGGCCAGCAGAAATCTTTTATCAGAATCGTGCTGTTTTTCGATCGGATTGACGAAAAGTTCTTTATAAAGAGTCTCGGTGGGCATGTAGTCAGGAAGAACCACATCGAAAAGGGCTTTGAGCTCGAGAAGATTATTCTCGATGGGCGTACCTGTTAGGCCGATGCGCAGGCCCGCATGGATCAGCTTTAAAGCCTTATGAGTTTGCGACGAGGCGTTTTTAGCGATTTGTATCTCATCAAAAATCCCGATATCAAAAGGAACTTCAGAGAGAGGACTCTTTTCGCTGCGCAAGGTGCCATAAGACGTCAGGAGAAGATCATATCGCTCTTGAAAGTCGACTAATGTTCGCTGGGATCCATAATAGACATAGACACGAAGACGGGGCAAAAACCTCTTTAAAAGTTCTTCCCAGTGGAAAATCACCGATGTCGGACAGACAACGAGATATTTTCCTGCAGGATTACTATTTGAAGCAGCCGCAAGGAGCGCCATCGCTTGGTGGGTTTTTCCTAAACCCATCTCATCGCATAGCAATCCTGATAATCCTTGCGAATAGAGGAACCAAAGCCATTTTAGTCCTGTCTCCTGATAGCCGCGCAGTTCGCTCTTAAGACCGGTGAGATCGAAAGGAACCGACGTTTCAAAGTTCTTAAATTCATTCCAGTTTTTTAAACTTTTGCTATCTTCAGGCTCTTTGATCTCTTCAAAGACAAAGAGCTTGATCCATTCCAAAGTTGTCAGGCGAATCTGCTTTCCTTTTTTCAGCCACCGCTTTTTAGGAATACCGCGTAGCCAATTATAGCGAGGCGACTTTAGAAGGATCAGACCTGCAGGAGAAAAGAGATGTCGTTTTCCTTCATTTAAAGCTTCCCAGATCGACATCACATCGATCGATCCCAAATCACTCTCATACTCGAGATCTAACAGCCAAGCCCCATCGGGCTCGCGGTTGAAAGAATTGATTTTTAAGAAAAGATGGTGAGGTTTTTGGAGACGTGGATCAATTTGCGTGATAGATGGCTGCAAGGTATCGATCTCATAAGCCACAAAATACGGTTCGGCGCTTTCTTCAATGACCACTTCTTTGAAATAAGGATCTGGAAGACGTAATTCCCCGGGCACTTCATAAAATCCTTCATTCTCGACGTAAGTGTAATTTTCGAAGATCTCAACTTTTTTATTCTGATAAGCAGGTAAAAAAGTGTAGTGAGGCCTGACGACGATCAATTCATTTTCATTGAGAAGCACATGCAATCCCGATGCAAGCAGCGGCGATTGAAGAGCAAAAAAACCGGAGATATTCTCCAAATCATCTCTTTGAGCCCGGATAAAGGATGCGATCTCATCGCAAGGGATTGTCAAACCGGCCGCGATGCTTTGCCCCGTCCGGCGGGCCATTTTAGAATAAAATCCTCTTCCTCGAACATAGATCCATTCATTGAAATCATAAATCTCTTCCGATTCTTCGGCAAGTTCAAGGCCTGTCTCAAACCGGAGTTCCTGATCTGTTAACGTATAGGTCAGCCGCGATTCAATGGTGATCACATGCGTCTGGAATCCTTCATACGCATGAAGCCAGTGCCGATGGCGGGTCACAAACGCAGAGACCTCTTCTTTTGGAATCATCTTTTCAGTCTCTTCGAATAAAATATCCTCTAAAAGATAAAAGCCTTTGTCCGACAGAAAGACCCATGATCCATAACGGGCAGAGCTAGGTCTTTGGAGATCCCCTTTCTCAAAAGCATAACAGACAAGATGAAGAGCCTGTTGGCTGTCGAAAAAGAGATGATACTTGGCGGGGATGGAATTTAAGTGAAGCTTAGCACCGACAAGATGCGTCTCAACCAGGTGTTGATGCCGATGTAAAAACTCTCCAATTTGGGAAGAGTGGATCACTTTTTCATTTAAAAGCGGATCGAGCTTAGAAGGATAAAAGCCTTTTCCAGGAACGAAACTCCATTCTCCCACCAGGTAAGCTTTAACGGGTTTTTCTTCTTTTTCAGATTCGATGATATCGAGATTGAAGACTTTACGCAGGGGATCGTAAAAAATCCGACGAATTTGTTCATGGGAAAACTCATAGGTTTTCAGAGGCGCTGAAACATGGGCAAGGCTGGGAATGATCTGAGACCAATTAGCCTCTGCGATATAGAACGTGAATTCAACCTCATCAAAGTGAACCGTAATCTCTTTGGGAAGGATTTCTTTTTCATAATTAAAGGTGATTTTATATTTTTTTCCCTGATCTTGAAGAATCATCCACCACTTTGCAAGATCGGACCAAAAAGAGAGTTCATAATTGAGAAAATGGCTGGGCCTGCCTTCTTTCCATAACGTCAACTCTTCCGGAGAGAGATTGGAAAATTTCAACGAAGTCTCTTCCGTTTCAAGTTTTCGATCGACAAGGATCTCGCGGAGCTTCTCCTTTCCTTTGGCATTCAGAGCTTTTAGGAAAAAAAGCTTTTTTTTCGTTGTTGAAAACGCTTGATACTGTGTTTGTAAACTTCCCTTGAGACAATCGGTGTCGTATCCATGCCGCCGGGCTGCCATTTGACACAGATGCGTCCACAGAGAATCCCTGAAACGGACATGCAAGGGGTCTTCATGCCCGCTGAAGATCTTGATCCAGGCCGCAGCTTGATGTGGACACCTTCCCCCATCCTCGGCTTGTTTACACGTACAGAAATGATCTTTTAAAATCCCTTCATCCGTGATCTGCAGAAAAGGCCAATAGACTTCTTTGCCCGCGTCTTTAACCGCAACCTGATAGGTGCCCTCGGAAAATAGGATATCTCCGACTTTCCCTTGCTCTTCAAGCTTTTGTCCTGCCTGAAGATCTTCAGGTGAAAAAGTTGTGTGCGGCATTTTACTTTCCTTTGATGTAAAGAATGCCGTACCTCTATGAAGATTGCAAGAGGGTCTTTATAGAGAAATAATTTCGATTAAAGAAATTTTTCAGGAGCGACATAGACATACCCCAAATCTTGGGCTACAAAAGGGTTCGTGACATGGCCTTTATAGAGGTTTAATCCCTCCATGAATCCCCGGTCTTCTTTCAAAGCAATTTTATACCCTTTATTGGCCAGCTTGAGAGCGTAGGTCATCGTTGCATTGGTCAGCGCTATGGTCGCCGTCCGAGCGCAAGCTCCCGGCATATTCGTCACGCAATAATGGACCACTCCATCTACGACATAGGTAGGATGGGAATGCGTCGTCGGCTGGGCCGTCTCACAGCAGCCGCCTTGATCGATAGCGACATCGACAATGACCGATCCCTTCAGCATTTTAGACACCATCTTTCTTGTGATGAGCCGAGGCGCTAATTTTCCCGGCACCAAAACAGCCCCTACCACGAGATCCGCATGGATAACACTTTTTTCGATATTGCCAGGAGAGGCAAATAAGGTTTTGAGCCGAGGGCCATAAAGAGCATCTAATTCCCGCAATCTCGTCAAATTGTTATCCAGAATCGTCACATCGGCGCCCAGACCAATTGCCATCCGGGCCGCTTGAGTGCCGACCACCCCCGCGCCAATCACAACCACGGAGGCAGGCGCAACGCCCGGAACGCCGCCTAAAAGAACTCCACGTCCTCCATTGGCAATTTGCAGGGTGGTCGCCCCTGCTTGAATCGCAATTCTTCCCGCGATTTCGCTCATAGGGACTAACAAAGGAAGACGCCCCTGTTTGTCCGTGACAGTTTCGTAAGCAATCGCAATGATTTTCTTGGCGATGAGATTTTGAGCTTGGACAGGATCGGGAGCCAAATGGAAATAACAGAAGAGGATTTGACCCTCATGCAAAAGTCCAAACTCGCTTTCTTGAGGCTCTTTGACCTTGATGATCATTTCAGCTTTGTAGACTTCTGGAGCGGTTCTCACGATACGGCCTCCGGCAGCCGTGTACATCTCATCGAAAAAGCCAATGGCTTCGCCTGCTTTTGTCTCAACAATCACTTGATGACCGCTTTCCACAAGCGCATGGACCATGTCGGGAGTTGCTCCGACACGAAATTCTTTATCCTTAATTTCTTTAGGAATACCAATGATCATACGTCTCTCTTTTTCCTAACCTGAAGAGAGCCGAAAGTCAAAGGTTTTTTGATTTAATAAGAAATGAAACCGTGAAAAACAAAGGTGGCCCGGCCTCTTAACTGGACAGTCTGAGGAGTCACGTCCACAAAAAGTTCTTCTCCTGATGCGGGAACGATGCAGACAGGATTTTTAAGCGTATATTTTTTCATCGCGGCCACCGCTACAGCTGCTGCGCCAGTACCACAGGCTAATGTCTCTTCTTCAATTCCTCGTTCGTAAGTGCGGGTATAGACTTTATCTCCTCTCAACTCTGCAAAATTCACATTGGTGCCTTGCGGAGCAAAAACCTCATGAAAACGCAATTTAGAAGCAATCAAAGCAAAATCGGGAATGGCTAGGTTTTTGACAAAAGCCACCGCATGAGGAACTCCCGTATGAATGAGCTGAAGAGAAAGAGAACCCAGCGGGAAATTATCATGGGCCCACACATAAGCTCCTAGATCGACTGTGATTTGATCTCCTTCCCACGAACATTGCACCGTCCGTTCTAACGTCTCAATCGAAAGATTGGGTGAAGGATGGCCCATTTGCCGGATGAAGTCGACAAGGCATCTCAGGCCGTTGCCGCATTGAGCCGCTTCTTTCCCATCCGCATTAAAGATACGCATTTTGAAATCGGCTGTTTCCGATGGCTGTAATAAAACAAGGCCATCTGCGCCTATCCCTAAACGATGTTCGCAAAGATGCTCAATATATTTTTGATCTTCAACGGGAAATTTTAGCCTTCGATCATCGATGATAATGAAGTCATTGCCGGCGCCATGGTACTTAGCGAAGTTAAATTGCATACACCTATCGTAACAGCCTAAATTCATAATAATCTATTGCGAAATCAACAACGATCGAGATAGAATCACTGGCCAAAACTCTTGCAAGGAACAACTTTATGACTGAAGCCACCCAACCTTATCTTCGTTCTCCTGTCAAAGTTGAGAATAATTATACCAATGCTAAACCTAATGTTTATAAGTTCTTGGGATACTCAGTGGCGTTAGGAATACTTTCTTATTATGCCCCTAAAACTTTTTTAGGTGCTTCTGTAGTCATCGCAGGTCATCAAGTCTACAGGTTTAACCAACTCGTTCAAAGAGCAGATAAGTCTAAGCATCGAGAAATTCATGCGTGGACGATTAATGCTTGTCAAGTGATGGGGAGTGTTGGATTTGTTTTGGGGTTCCAGTCTATCCCTTGGTTAGTCTCCTCTTTTAAAGCAGCGAAGCATTTTCACCTTTTCCGCAGTGGAACTCATTTGGTACCCGCTCTTCTTTTTGTGGCTGTCGGTTGGGGAGCTTTCTCACCCTTTAAATCTAGATCGGAAGAACTTGCTAAACAGCATCGCTGGATTCAAATGGAAAACTATGTTGAAAACTACCCACGTGAAACTAAAACCTCGATTTCCTTTTCGATGGTAAATAAAATAGCTTTCTTTATAGGAGCTCTTTTTCCCCAAACCACTTTGATTCGCTCAATTTCATTCCAGAATCCGCTCTTCTGTCAATTCGGTTCTTCGCAAGATAAATTTTCCAGTCTAAGAGAATACTTTAGCAAACGTTGCTCTGTCATTCCTTTATCGGGCACTAAAGAATGGAAACGATGGATAATTGCAATCCACCAGTTCCAAGAACTACCCATCGAAGCTCAATTAGCCCTGGGCCCTCGACTAGCCATCATTGCAGAGAAAAGTTCAGAGGAACAGCGTAAGGCACTTCCTGATGAGGTCCAACTTGTCCTTTTTAATGAGAATCTAAAAAACTTCATTACACTCCCAACTTATAGTGATGAACATTATTCAACATGGGAAAAAACAATTAATAAACTTCATGAATACGATCAAGAGAGAAAACTTGGGGCATTTGGAGCTCAATTATTCCGGATTATACAAGCAAGTGTTCCTTACCTAGTCTCGTACCTTCCTGAAAATTTCCGAGTGGTTGCTTTGAAATATGGCTTCCAGCTCCTTAAAAACACCTCCACCTTCACACCCGACAATTACAAAACAACTGATAAACTTATGGATGGGCTACCTCCACAGATGTACAAAAAGTTTGGACCTGATGTGGCTGCGTTCACAACCAAGGCTACCCAACACGACATTGACCAACTTTCTGTTCCCACGAGATTAGCGCTGTTGCATTATCGTTTGAGCGAGTCTGCTAATGTTCCCTTATCTGATTACTTCTTCCTCACCTCCTGGAACATGATAGAAGCTACTTATGAAAACCTCCCGTCCCATGCAAAACTAAATCAAGATATAATAGATGAATTGACCCGTATTGCCAAAGCGAGTCCTCAGGATAATATCGATAAGCTAGCACCCTCTCTTAAAATAGAGTTAACCCATTTGAAGAGAAATGCATCTTAAGTCTTTGTAAAGAGACAATTTGATTTTTCAAGAGGAAATTTTAGTCTTCGATCATCGTTAATGATGAAATCATTACCATAATAATCTATTGCAAAATGAAGAATGTTCCGGATAGAGTTATGCCCCAAAACCTTTGCAAGGATCAACTTTATGACCGAAGCCACTTATCCTTACTTTCGCAGCCCTATCAAAATTGAACATAATTATATTAATGCTAAACCCCCTGTTTTTACTTGGGTAGGTTGTTCAATAGCGTTAGGAACTCTTGCTTATTATGCCCCTAAAACTTTTTTAGGTGCTTCGTCATTACTCGTGGGTTATCAAATCCATCGTTTTAACAAACTCGTTCAGACAGCAGATAAGTCCAAGCATAGAGAGATTCAGGTTTGGACGATTAATGCCTGCCAAGTGATATGGAGTGTGGGATTTGTTTTGGGTCTTCAGTCTATCCCTTGGTTAGCATCCTCTGTTAAAGCAGCGAAGCATTTTCACCTTTTCCGCAGTGGAGCTCATTTTATCATAGGTGCTTTTCTCGGGGCACTGGGTTGGGGAGGTTTCTCAGCTTTTGACCATACATCAAAAGCACTGGCTAAACAACAGCGCTGGGTCCAAATGGAAAACTATGTTGAAAATTATCCCCCTGAGATTAAGAACCACATTTCCTCTTCATACGGAAAAAAAATAGCTTTCTTTATAGGGGCTCTTCTTCCTCAAACCGATTTGGTTCGTGTACTTTCAAAGAGAACAGTGGCCTTCTGTCAGTTTGGTTCTCTCCAAGATAAATTTCAGGGGCTTAGAAATTATTTTACACGTTGCGCTTCCATTCCTCCCTCGCAAAATAAAGAATGGGGGATTGCTATTCATCACTTCCAAGAATTGCCCTTTGAAAATCAATTACAGCTGGGCCCTCAGTTGGCTCAAATCGTAAACGCTAGCTCACAAAAACAAGAACGAGATGCCCTGCCAAACGACCTTAAACTCATCCTTTTTAATGAACGTTTAAAAACATTTACTAAAATTCCAGCTTCTACGGATGAACACTATGCATCATGGAGGAATGCGGTTTTCCAGTTGCGTCAATATGAAGAAGAAAAACTAGAAGTCTTTGGAGCCCAATTACTCAGAATCATACAAGCAAGCGCCCCTCAGGAAATCTCGTATCTAAATGATAATTTAAAGGCTGCTGCTTTGAAACATTGCTTGCAGCTCCTCCAATATGCCCCCACCCTCACTCCTGAAAATTTGAGTACAGCTTCTGAATTAATGATGGGGCTTCCTCCAGAAAAGCACAAAAAATTTGGGCCTGATGTGGCTAGGTTCACAGCAAACTTTAGTCAAGACCAGATTGATAGACTTTCTGTTACGATGAATTTAGCACTGCTGCATTATCATTTGACCCAGTCTCATATGGTTCCCACAGCTGATGCCGAAAGATTCTCTATCTGGAAAATGATTGGTGCTACGTATGAAAATCTACCGACAAATACAAAATTAAATACAGATTTAACAACTGAATTGACTCGTATTGCGCGAGTAAGCGCACAGGAGAACATCGATCTCTTATCGCCATCGCTCAAAGAACGGTTAACTCGCTTGAAGAGATTTACATCTTAAGTTCTTTATAAGAAGAGACAATCCCATCCAATAGGCCAAAATCAAGGGCTTCTTGAGCCGAGAACCAACGGTCTCGATCAAGGGCCTTTTCAATGGTCTTAGCATCTTTGCCAGTTGCTTTCACATAGATTTGGACAAGGGCCGAGCGTGTTTTGATGATCTCTTCAGCTTGGATCGCTAGATCGGTTGCTTGACCCCGGATCAGTCCCATGATCGAAGGTTGATGGATCATGATCCTCGAATTAGGTGTAGCAAAACGTTTTTTGGGAGCAGCGCAAAGACTCATGATCGATCCCATTGAAGCAGCAAGACCCGTGACAAGAGTCGTCACAGGAGAGGTGATCATCTTCACTTGATCCCAGATCGCCATGCCGGCATCGACAGATCCGCCGGGAGAGTTGATCACAATTAGAATCGGTTTACCAGGATCAACGAGTTCTAAATACCAGAGCTTCCGGATGGCTTCTTTAGCGGTGCTCATATCGACAGCATCGCAGAAAAAGATCCGTCTTGCTTTGAGCAGGGCTTCATCAATCTTATTGTCAATGAGTCTGACGTTCATTTCAGTTTTGGTGTGTTCCTCTTCTTCGTCGAGCCTAATCATGTTACCCTCTTTTAGCCGATTATTCTTATTATATGGATTTCAATCAATCACGAGTTCTGGATAGAGCGGAAAATGGTGTAAAAGATCGCCCACGTGCCGCTGAACGGAAGCTAAGACACTCGGTTCAATCTGAATTTTTGCGCGACTGGGACCACCTGTCTTAGGATCTGTGAGCGGTTGAGTGGCTCTAAAAAGGCTCACGATCCACTTCCCTATCTGTTTCATTTCGTTTTCTTTCATTCCTAATGTCGTAAGAGCTGCAGGTCCCATACGGATCCCTGAAGTATACCAGGGACCGTTTTTATCAAACGGGATGGCATTGCGGTTCACAGTAAAGTGAGCCTCGCGGAGCGCCGTCTCTGCTTGCCGGCCTGTCAATCCGAACTTATCAAAGACATTGGCGACTAATAGATGGTTGTCCGTCCCGCCTGTCGTTAAAGGAACGCCTTGATAAAGTAATTCTTCGGCAAGCGCTTGGCAGTTTTTCACAATTTGGTGGGCATAGGTCCGAAAAGCCGGTGTATTAGCCTCTTTAAAGGCCACGGCTTTAGCTGCCATGACATGCGGAAGAGGTCCGCCTAGAACTAAGGGGCAGCCTTTATCGATTACTTCTTTATATTCATCTTTGCAAAGAATAATGCCCCCTCGAGGACCTCGAAGCGTCTTATGTGTTGTTGAGGTGACAATATGGGCAAACGGGACAGGATCAAAATTTCCCTGCATGACTTTCCCTGCGACCAGACCCGCAAAGTGGGCCATGTCGACCATAAAGGTCGCACCGACTGCGTCGGCAATCTCGCGCATCTTGGCAAAATCGATCAGACGAGGATAGGCGGAATAGCCAGCGATGATAATGGTGGGTTTTTCCCGTTTAGCTTGTGTCAACAAAGCCTTATAGTCCAGATAGCCTGTTTCGGGATCGACATCATACGGAACTGCCCGCATCATTTTAGAAGAGATATTATGCCGATAGCCATGCGTGAGATGGCCTCCGGAATTGAGCGACATCCCCATCACTTTTTGGTTGAGGAGGAGCTCGCGCATTTTTTCATATTCTTCAGGGGTCAGCTCATCTACACTTTTTTTGCCGAGCCGTTCCACTTCTTTATTTTGAACCCGGTAGACCAAGATCGACCAAAAAGCCACCATATTGGCATCGGCCCCGGAATGAGGCTGCACATAGGCATGGTCGCAATTAAAAATTTTCTTAAGTTCTTCGACAGCCGCCGATTCCACAAAGTCGACATTTTCGCATCCGGCATAGAACCTGTGAAAGGGGTACCCTTCCGAATATTTATCGGTCAGAAGATTTCCCATGGCCAGTTGGACCGGAAGGGAAGAAAAATTTTCAGAAGCGATCAGCTTTAAATACGACCGCTGGTCCTTCAATTCTTGGATGATGGCCTGTCCAATGCCCGGAAATTCCCCATGGACTGCATCAATGCCCGCTAGATAGGCGATAGCCGCTGTCGACTGCTTTGATTCAGGGACTTTGTTAAAATATTTTTTTAAATATGACATTTATTTGCATTCTGACAGAAAAGAACATTTTCCGCGACCTTGCTGAAATGATAACTGGCAAAAATCCCCTTGAGAAGAAAGTAGGATGACCTATAATCTAGTACTCTGTCAGTAAAGTTTTGCTCTGTTGGACTGATGTAAAAGCTCCCGGGGTTGAATGATCGTAAAGCTAGCTGTATTAATTCAAATACAGCGCGCTTTACGATCATTCAACCGCGGGGCTTTGACGCAGCCCAACAGAGCAAAACTTTATTGACAGAGTACCAGTAGGTTAAAACCAGGATTATTGCAAATGAAAGAAGCCCTTAAGACGATTTTGGAGATCCAAGAGCTCGATATGAAAATGCTCCGTCTCATGCGTGTTAAAAAAGAGCGCATAAAAGAGATCGAACAGATTGAAGCGCTCCGCAAAGAGCTCCATCAACAGCTGACTGAAAAAGAAACCGAGATCACCGATTTTGGCAAACAAGCGCAGCAGCTCGAGCATAAGATTCAAGAAATCACTGCTAAAATGAAAAAGCTCGAAGCTCAGCAAGGCTCTGTCAAGAAAGTGGAAGAATTTAATGCAATGACACAAGAGATGACAGCCCTAGAGCGCGAGAAGATCACGACCGAGCAAAAAGTTTCTGATATCGTCGACAAACGGGTCGCTGGAGAAGAACTTCTCAATAAAATCAAAGAGAGCCTCCAAACCTCTGAGATCAGCAGCACATCTTTAGAAAATGAGATTAAGGATAGCGTCAAGTTGATCAATGGCGAGGGCCTCTCTTTAAAAGCTGAACGGGACCGCCTTGCTCGCACAGCTAATCCGGAAGTCCTCCAAATTTACGAGAGACTTCTTCGAAATAAGAAAGACCGTGTGATCGTCCCTATCGAGAACCGGACATGCAGCGGATGCCATATCGCCTTGACCGCTCAACATGAGAACATCGTCCGCAAAGGAGAAAATCTCGTCTTTTGTGAACATTGTTCGCGTATTCACTACTGGCAGCCGGAAGAAGTGGCTGTCGAAGGCACAGCAAATCCGACTAAACGACGACGACGACGCGTTGCTAGCGCCTAACTATTTTTCGGGAAAGTAAGCAATCGCTGTCTTGCTTGACAAGGCAGAGGAAAGTCTGGACTTCACAGGAGAGGATACCAGCGAAAGGCTGGGGGCCGCAAGGCTACGGAAAGTGTAACAGAAAACATTCCGCTGCCCCATCTGCAAAGGTGAGGCAGACAGGCTGAAAATGCGGGCTTTAGGAGTCCGCCACACTTGTCGAAAGGCAAGGTGCTATAAACCCTATCCGAAGCAAGAGCGCCAAGTTTGTGCTCCGCAGTTGCTTGGTGCAAGAACGCTCGAGAGCTTTGGCGACAAGGCTCCTAGAGGAATGATTGCTCACGACAGAATCCGGCTTATCGCTTTCCCGAATTTTTTCCTTCAAAAGATCTGACGCACAAATAAGTTATACTACAGCCTAAGACAGCCCCCGCGACCACATCATGAACCCAGTGCGCTTTTGTCAAGACACGGCTGACGGCCACTGTGATAGCGATTACAGTCATCACAGAAATCTGAAAGGACATCGTATCCCATCCATATCTGAGCACGATAAAAGCAGGCCCCAAAAAGGCCGCAGCGGTATCCCCTGACGGAAAAGAACGGGACGTGCCATTTGGACGCATTTCTGGAATGACGGTTTTTAAAAATTCTAGAAAAATTTGATTGAGGCAAACGGCTACCGTCAAACGAAGAAGCCCTTCGTAATCTCTCTTGGATAGAGCCATCATACCCGCAGAGAGGGGCAGCGATATTTGGTTGGTCCAACTATACCAGCTGATTGCTTGATGGGTCGATCGCTTAAGCTGAGGAAAATCCAGACCTAAAAAACGCAAAGTAGGATCGAGCGCTTGACTCATAGAAATATATTATCAAAAATCCAATCTAAAGGCTACGTTCCATCCTTGAAATGTCTTATCACCTAATTCTGTGACAAAATTACCGATTGCGACATTGTCGACGAAATTGAGAAATTGTTTTTGAGAATAGTAAATATGCTGTTCCCATCCAGCTTCTAATCTAAGATGGCATCGATCCCCCTCAAACATATAATCCCAACCCACACCAACCAAAAGATCAAAAATAGGGTGCGACATGCGAAAATTATCTCTTACACTTACAAGCGAAGAATCTAGCCCTGCATCTTCAACTGTCGTATTCTTGTCCTTTTCCTTGAGTGTATGAAAACCGTATTCAATAGCCCCCGCCAGATTACCCAACAATTCGAACCCCTTCCCTAAAGCCAATCTCATCTCCATACCAGCTTCAGGACCGATCCCCCACCAGCGACTTTTTTTCTTGACGGAGTAGCTATTGCCTGGGAGAAGCCTTGGCACCTGCACAGCCGAAAGACCCTGATTATCTGTATAATTGACAGAGATATGTTGTTGGAGCCATGTTGTCCGAATCCCAAATTGAGGACGTAATGAAACCCATTTACCTACATAAAAAGCACGGCCTAAATCTAAATCTATTTGATTCAGATGAAGATAACCATGGCCATGTACTTTTGCAAAACCGGCTCCTGGACTAGGAATAGCTCCAGGCAATGGACTCACGATATCGTTAGGCTGAAGCTGGACAGGCTGAAGCTGCCCTGAACCCGCATGTAAAACTCGGTTTTGGGAGGTAAAAAAACGAAGCCAAGTGAGCCTATTGTCGATTTTATCACGATTCCAATTATAACCAAGGCCTAGACGAGAACCGAAATCCCTTTCAAACTTTAAATTTTTCACTTTGCCGTGCTGTAAAACTTCCAAAAAGTCAGGAAATACAAAGGGATTTTGAGTTTTAATAGCGATAGGAATGCCTTCTTCATTCATCTGCCATCCAAAGAAATCACCAAAGACAAAAAGATCAATCCCTTTTTTTGGTTGAGGGCTTGCGGAAGGATAGCTCGTTTGTTTTTGCTCAAGAGACTCCAAGCGTGCATTTAAATCTTCCATGCCCTTTCTCGGCTCTGCTTCAACAGAAGAAAAGCAAAGCAGAGCTGTCGGAGTGACAGCATTAAGAACTATTTTTTTCAAATTTTGCATATATTCCTCTTTAGCTTGATAATCTCTGATTAAATGTGTCAACAGCAGTCCTTAAAAATCTAACCGTGCTGCAATATTCCATCCTTGAAATGTAAGATCTCCATGATGGGTGATGAAAGATCCTATTTCAATATCATCGACAAAATAAAGAGCTTGATGTTGAGAATAATAGACATGTTGTTCCCAACCCATTTCTAGAGTTAGATGGCATCGATCTTGGGCCAATTTTTTTTCCCATCGCCATCCTAATTGAAGATCGAAGATGGGTCGTGACACGCGGAAATTATCTCCCACATCGACTAAAGTTCCATTAAGACCTGTATTAGCAACCGTTGTATCGACTTCACGCCTTTTTAAAGCATGAAAACCATACTCGATAGCTCCCGCGACATCACAACAAAGGCTAAATCCTTCTCCAAGGCCTAGACTCATATCTAGCCCCCCTTCTGGTCCTATACCCCACCAGCGACTCTTCCTCCGAACAGAGTAATCATCTCCTGGCAGTGAGAACAGATTCAAAGCTAAATTTTCTCGGTAACTTACAGAAAGCTTTTGTTGGATCCATGTCGTACGTATTCCGAAATGAGGCCTCAGCTTAAACCATCTGCCCACATAGAAGGCCCGGCCAAGATCAAGATCGAGTTGATTGAGATGGCCGTACCAATGGGCACTAGCATTTGAAAAAGACGGTGTTGGAGTGAATCCTTGAGGTCCTAAATTATTATTTCCATCTAAAGGATGTAATTGTGAAGGATAGAGCTGCTCTTCTGTATCTGCATGAAGGGCCCGATGTGAATTCGTAAAAAAACGGAGCCAAGCTAGACTTAGATCCATTTTATCACGAGGCCAGTCATACCCTATTCCGATACGGGAACCTACATCCCATTTAAATTCGATATTTTTTACCCTTCCGTGTTGAAGAACTGAAAGAGGCGCAGGAGGAATGTCCGTCGTTAAAGGATTTGTTGTCTCGATGGCAATAGGAATGCTACCTTCATGGGCTTGCCAAAACAATACATTCCCAAAAGTAAAAAGATTCACCCCATTCTCTGCTCGAGGGCTAGCAGATAAAGTAACAGTTCGTTGTGTCTCTAACCTTGAAAGCCGGTCATTAAAATCTTGTAGGTCAGGATCAATCAGGATGGTATCCGCAAAAGAAGAAAAACTCGTCAGAGTTAAACCAAGTGATAACCATTTGCTCCAAATTTTGTTCATAATTCCTCCTCAACAGATATTTTGGAGATAGATTATTCAAAATGGAGTTATTAGTTAAGAGAATTTTAGAAAAAACAAGCTCCTCTTTTTTCCAAAAGAGGAGCTTATTAATGAATTAAAGCACGAATTTAGAAATCAAATCTCAAATCAAAAGTCAGACCTTGTAAAGCCAAAGCACCATTGGCTCGTTGATAAGCAATGACATCAGTCACTGCAGCCGCTGGGAAAGCCTCATTGATCAGCATTTGATTCTGTCTAAACCAATATTGAAGCTCATAACCTACACGAAGCCCAAAGTGGCAACGATTTCGATTAAAAGAGGTATCCCAACTAAGGCCAAACATCCCTTGCATCATAGGAACCATCAGGTTACGGTTGAGGCCAGAAGGTTTAAAGCCAGAAATAGGTGTAGTAGACCCTGTCACTGTTGAAACTTCATTGTGTTTAACACGGAAATGCCCGTACATTAGAGCTCCTGCAAAATCTCCAAAGAAGGAGAAGTTGTGAGTATTCACAGTCGCAAATGTCCAAGTCGTATTCAAACCTCCGCAAGGACCTACGCCCCAAAAATTATTGGTTGAACTTTGTGCACGTAAAACACCACCGAGTTTTGTAAAATGCTCGCCGACTCTTTGTCTGATCCAGGCACTTTTGAGCCCGATATGAGGACGGAGTGCGAGATTCCGACTTACGTAGAACCAACGACCTAGTTCCCAATCGAGATTTTGATAATGAACTCTCCAGTGAATTTTACCTTGAGTAAATTCCGTCGCTAGACCGAACTCGTCCCAAGCATTTTGACTTCCTGTTGTCCCGACAGCATTAGAATTGCTGGTTTGGAACCAAGTATAATAGAGATTTGTATCCCACTGGTCAAAATCCATGTTCGCACCTAGACCAACCCGGAATCCATAATTCCATTTAAACTCTAAAGTGTGGTTAGCACCAGCTGTAATGACTGCATCAGTATTTGTATTCTTAAATGCCCAATCAGCAGCATCAACATCGGCATGCCAATATAAAGCATCAGCAAAAATATACCATCCGTTGCTGCTATCAGGAACAGCTGAATTCAATGTCACGAAATTGGTATTTGATGTGGAATTATTTGTCATCTGTGAATTATTGTTATTATAATTCGTTTGTGAATTATTATAATTCATTTGAGATGAATTGTTGCTTACAGCAACTTCATCTGCATTTGCATATAGCGACAAAGCAATAAAACTAAACAAAGCTATTTTATACATAGTTTGTTTTCTCCTTGTTATAAACATTAATTAACATAATTTAAATTAGTATTGCAAGCTAATATTTATTAGTTGTTAATAACAAGCGACTTATGACATTATTAAAATATAATAATATTTGATTTATCGTTTTTTTATTATTAAATGAAAAAATTAGATTAAGTGAAAAAGAATTTGGAAATATGAGATAGGCTCTAGAAACAACTCAGCCCATCCCCTTCACCCCGGTACCCAGTCCGAAGCGAAGAAAGATGGGCTGAATATTAAAACTTCTATATAAAATCTTAGAAGTCGAATCTTAGATCAAGAGTCACACCTTGCAGCGCTAGATCATCCGCAAAACGGATATATCTTGGCGATGAAGCACCAGGAGCCTCAACGATCAATCTTTGATGCTGTCTAAACCACCATTGGAACTCATAACCGAGTCTGATGCCAAAGTGCATCTTATCGCAGTCAAAGCATGTATCCCATGCCAATCCAGCAATAGATGTTAACACTGGAACAACCAAGTTACGATTCAGATGTGTAGGATTGAATCCGCCAGCTGGCAGACCCGCAGCCGTTGTACCTGCTTCGCTATGGTGATTTTTGAAATGGCTAAACATCAGAGCTCCAGCAAAATCTGCGAAGATGCTGAAATGAGGTCTGTTTCTAACTTCACCGCGATGGCCATCTCGTGTATCCGTTGTATCTCCACAACCGAAATACCAGTTGGAATTCAATCCAGCTGCAGGTCCAACCGACCATGACTTAGTAGTGTCAGTTGATGTATAAGATGCCGCACCTGTTGTAAGTCCAGCTGTGAGTGACTCTCTTGTTCTCAGCTTGATCCATGAACCTTTCAAACCAGCGTGTGGACGGAGAGAAAGAGACTTGCTGACATAAAACCAGCGTCCGAGTTCCCAATCTACAACGTTGAAGTTAAGTCTTGCTCTTGCTTCACCTGTTGTAAATGTACCAGCATAGTTGGTATCTAAACTGTTGGCAAAGCTTGGAAATGCAACAGAAACTGTATTATCATGGTTATGGCTATGATGATTGCGGAACCATGTATAATAGATGTTCGAATCCCATTGGTCGTGATCAAAGTTGATTCCGATTCCTGCACGGAAACCGAAATTCCATTTGAATGTAGTTTCTTTGGTTGGCCCAGATGGTATACCAGGGGTTGCGCCAGTATTTACAAATGCCCAATCAGAATTGCCTACATCAGCATGCCAATAGAGAGCATCGCCAAAGAAATAGATGCCAGCATCACTGCAAGGACGTGATGATGTCAACACGACAGGACGCACGGCTTGTCTTACACAAGGCTCGCATGGTCTTGGTTTCGGTTTTGGTTTGCAGTCAGAATCCATCCGACCTGCAACTAAATTTTCCTCTGTGAATGCAACGTTCGTAGAATCTCCGTCTGCAAATGCACAGGCTGTAAGTGCTAGTACACTAAATAATAAAGTCTTGTTCATGCGCTACTCCTTCTTGTTTTGAAATAGTCATATCACTCCCTTTTACCAAAGGATGTGCCTTATCGTAAACAACCTTTTTCAGTTTTGTTGAAACTTTTGTGTAAATTGTAGTGGTCGCAAGTGAGCTATGTCCCAATAGAATTTGGATTGTTTTTAAGTCCATTCCATTTTCTAACCAATGTGTTGCAATTGTGTGTCGAATAGTGTGCGGTGTTGCTTTTGCAGCCAATCCTGATTGTTTTAAAAAGAGTTGAAAATTCCGATCGACCGAACGTGTAGAAATTCTCATTCCCCATTTATTTAAGAAGATCGCTTCATGATTTTTTTCTGCTTGATGATGCTCGCTGTCTGAATGACGTTCAGGATGATTGAGATAACTGTTGATCCAAGCTGCTGCATTTTTTGTGATCGGAATGACACGCTCTTTTTTTCCTTTTCCTTTCACACGGAGCGTGAAATTTTTTGCATCGAAATCGATTTTGTTCAAACTCACAAGCTCACTGATGCGCAATCCTGAACTATAAAAAAGTTCGATGATCGTGCGATCTCGAAACCCCAAAAACGTCTGCGTGTCGGGCTGCTGAAATAAACGATCGAGCTCTTCGCGTGAAAGTGGAGAAGGAATTGTTTTTTCCAATTTCGGCGCATCGATCTCTTCTAAAGGATTATGAGAAATAGCTCCTTCTTTAAGGAGGTATTTAAAAAAAGACCGGAGGGCCGACAGCCGTCTTAAGATCGTCCGCTTTGTGATCTGCTTTTGATTAAGATGGGTCAGATACCCCCTAATCATTCTTTTATCGACCGCTTTAACTTCATCGACTTTAGTAAATTCTTGAAAATCCGCTAGATCCATCCCATAATTTCTCAGCGTATGGACAGAAGCGTTTTTGATAGCTTGCAGATAGCTTAAAAACTTTTCTTTCCATTCCTTCATAAATTTCCTTTTTGTTATATTATTCCCCTATGATTACTTTAACCAACATTTCCAAAAAAGTCGGACCCCGCCTTCTCTTCGAAAATATCAATGCCTCCTTCAATGCAGGCAACCGTTATGGACTCACAGGGCCTAACGGCTCTGGCAAATCGACCCTCATGAAAATCATGATGGGGATGGAAGAATCCAATGGCGGTACTGTCACCCTGCCGCGCAAAGTCGGTTTTCTTAAGCAGAACATTGAAGACTTTAAAGATCAAGATGTGATTAGCGTTGTCATCATGGGCAACAAACGTTTATGGGCTGCCCTTCAAGAACGAGATGAACTTTATACACAAGAAATCACCAATGAGATCGGCATCCGCTTAGGAGAGTTGGAAGAAATCATCGCAGAAGAAAATGGATACAGCGCAGAATCCGAGGCCGAAGAACTTTTAGTAGGAATGGGCATTGCACAAAGTTTGCATCCTAAAAAAATGCATCAGATTCCGCTCGACTCGCAGTTCCGCGTCCTCTTATGCCAAGCCCTTTTCGGCGAACCCGAAGCTTTACTCTTGGACGAGCCGACTAACCACCTGGATATGGAATCGATCGGATGGCTAGAACAGTTTCTCTCTAGATATAAAGGCGTGCTCATTGTCATCAGCCATGATCGCCACTTCCTGAACACCGTCACAACACAAATTGCCGACATTGACTATGAGACCGTGATTATCTATACCGGCAACTATGATCAAATGGTCATTGCTAAAACAGCCGTTCGCTCTCGAGCTGAAGATGAAAATAAATCGAAAGAAAAGAAAATTTCCCAGCTTCAAGATTTCGTTTCTCGTTTCGGTGCAGGAACGCGTGCAAGTCAAGTTCAGTCGCGCATCCGCGAAATCAATCGACTTCAACCTTTAGACCTGAAGAAATCAAATATTCAACGTCCTTATATAAGATTCTATCCACCTGAAAAACCTTCCGGTGAAATTGTCCTCAAGGTCGAGAATATTTCTAAATCGTATGATGCCCACCCTGTGATTAAAAACTATAGCTGCGAAATTTTACGCGGCGATAAAATCGGCGTGATCGGAAATAACGGCCGTGGAAAAAGTACTCTTCTTAAAATGCTAGCAGGCGTCTTAAAGCAAGACAGCGGCAAAATAGAATGGGGACATCAAGTCCAAATTGGGTATTTCCCCCAAAACCACTCTGATATTGTGAATAAAAAAGGATCTCAGACCATTTTTGATTGGCTCAAAGCTAAAAAAGAAAATGTCTATGACCAAGATGTCCGCAGCGTGCTGGGTAAAATGTTGTTTGGAGGAGATGATGCTTTTAAACCCGTGGCCCATCTTTCCGGAGGAGAAACTGCCCGCCTGATCATGGCCGGCATGATGCTCTGCAACTACAATTTTTTAATCATGGACGAGCCCAACAACCATCTCGATCTAGAGGCTGTTGCAGCCTTAGCGTGGGCTTTGGAAGATTTTAAAGGCACCGTCATTATGGCCTCTCATGACCGCGGACTTCTCAATGAAGTCGCGACTCAAATCATCGCATTTGAAGACGACGGAATACATAATTTTAAAGGACCACTGGAAGAATACTTGGCCACTTGATATACTTGAATGCAGGGTGACTTAAATGATATCCAGAATTAATCCAATCGGACCTTCTACTCCTCCATCGGGAAATCCACCTGATGCGACGTCTGCTGCACAATCATTGGATAAAGAGCTGGCCGGTGTATCTGCCGTGCTCTCAAATGTAACTTCTAAAAATCTCGATGCTCAATTGCCAAATATCGCACAGAGTTTGATTGCCTTGAGCGCGCAAGCCCAAAAAGCTTTAAGCGTAGGAAAAGGATAGATCATGTTACGAGAAAATCTCTATGAAGCGGGTGAAATCGTTGAAACTATTTTAACACAACCGCTAGCTATTCCCGGACTGCCGAAAAATGTCTCCCTTCTCGAAGCTTCCCAACACTACCTCGCAGACCCCGCATCGCCTGAGCTGAAAAAAATGATCGAAACTTTCCTTCATCACCCAGCAGCTTTAGAAATCATGCTCCAAGAATTTAAGCTTATTTCTCAAGACTTACACTAGAGGGTATTTACAAAGTCCGATCGGACTTTGTAAATACCCTCTTAATTCATCTTATCTAAGATGACTTTGGCTTCTTTGTCATCGATCAAAACGAATTTGTTCACTTCTTTTTCATAGCAGTAAACATCTGCATGAGCAATATCAAACCACCAGCCATGAAGGCGCAGCTGTTTTTTTTCCATCCGTTCACGAATAAACGGATAACTCATAATATGCTCCATTTGCTGCAGCACATTCACTTGAGAAATTTGGTTATGCTCGGTTAATGAAGCATCAATCGTAAAACCTTTTTTTACTTTATTCAGCGCCTCTTTTCCGTATGTTAGCCAGGATTCGAGATGGGGGCATGTAAGCGTGTCGACTCCATAGGCTAAGGCATGCATCGCAGCGCATTCCGAATGGCCGCAGACGATAATATCGGAAACATGCAGAGAAGAGATGGAAAATTCCAGAACAGCTGAGGCGCTGTTGTCTTGAGAAGTCGCTGAAAAAGGAGGAATCAAATTCCCGATGTTTCTTAAAACAAACAGATCTCCAGGATTTGTCGAAGCAAAAAGATTGGGAACGACACGGCTGTCAGAGCAGGCAATAAAAAGAGTATCCGGTTTATGCCCCAGAGCCAGCTTTGCAAAAAGAGCGCGGCTCTCTTCTGTCATATTTTTTCTAAAGTCTACAATCCCTTGAATAAGTTTCTTCATATGGCCTTGTTGTGTGGGCTAGTAAAATACTGTTGAAGTCTGCTTTGCGGTTTTTCTGGTATGGTCAGCAGCAGTAACTTCTTCTGTATCAACGGTTTTAAGTGGTTTTTATAGAATGATTCTCTATTTTTTAATCCCAATAATTTCATAATTTCTTTTGCAGTTCTAGGCTGCTCACAGAATTCTAGGATTTTGACTTGTCCGGTGACTTGTCTGGTGACTTGTCCGGTCATATGATCTTCTTTTGCAATGAGAGCCCCCCCTGCTTCCTCCAAAAAGGAAGTACTGGGTAGAAAAGTAATGATGACCGAGCCCGTTTGCTCTTCCCATGAAGGTTGCGGATTTTTATTCTCTTTACACCATTCTATGATATTCAAAGTCCCTGTTCCCCACTGCTCAGTCACACCAGCTCTATAGAAAACCTCTGCAATAATCGGATTCCAAGGTTTAGAGATATGGGGTCGCATTAAATGATCAGGTGTCACACCAAAATGAAAAGATCCGGGATTGATAACTTCCAAATGATCGTCATACATCGCGATTGCAATGGCTCCACTGGGAGAGGTATAGTCTCGATGGCAAATGGCATTGGCCATCGCTTCCCTGGAAGCTCGTGGAGGATACATAGGATAATCTTCCCGAATCATTTTTTGCGGGACTACCCTGCCCGCTATAGGAACATGATCTCTTAAAAATGATTCCGCTCTCCTAAGAAGGGCGAAAGCATGTCCCCAATATATGCGATTGTCTAAAAAATCCGCTAATCGATCTTTTCCCCTAAATCGAGCCAATCGGATAGAAAATTGGGGATAAAGCGGATAAAGTTTCTCACTTTTCCCATATAAAGCTAAAGCAGCGTTCAGCAATTTTCCTTCATGAATCAATTTCAGACCCAATAAAATGGATTCAGTATCAGCGCGTGGAGGTTCATCCATCCGTCCTTTTTGAATCGCATTAGCAAGAGTATTGTGGATTTCTTCTTCGTCTAAATCTCGAATGGTAATCCCTTCAGGAACAGGCTGATTCTCCCATCGATGTATGGCGTGAAGTCTTTCGAGTAGTCTTCCTTCATATTCACCTCTTGGCATGATTTGAGTCGTAGAGCCATGCCTTAAATAAGGGCGACCGTCATAAGTATAAGTTCCTTTTTCACCATTGACATGAACAAGGATAACCTTCTTATCCTCTTCAATAGTAATTGCCTCGATTTCGGGAAATACTGGTGGTTCGATGCGGCCTAATTCAATAGCAAGATCTTCAAGGGTTTTATTAGAGACTTGCTGTCCAATTAATTCCCCTTTATCGGAAGCCCCAAAAACAACAACTCCGCCAAGACCGTTGAGTAAAGCACAAACGGTCTTTGCTGCTTCACTTCTTTGTCCTGTTGTTTTCTTAAATTCTAAAGTTTCGGACTCGCCGTCTAAAACCAATTTTTTAAGTCTGTCTAGGAGCATGTTATGAACCGTCAAATAACCAATTTTAAATCTTCACAGTCTTTAAAAAATTGTAGATTATAGTTTAAAATTAGTTTCTTTTCAATCGATTTAGTGGAATGTTTACAAAGTAAATACCCTCTTAGAAATCGAATCTGACTCGTAAAGTTCCACCTTGAAGTCCAAGGTCGCCCTTTTTATCCCCCACCCATGTTGTGCCAGTGAGCTGACCATTGATGACGTTATTGAAAAGCTCGAACTCTTTCATGCGGTTTTGTGAGAACCATTCTGAAAATTCATAAGACAGAGATATCGCAACGCGGTAGTCGTCATCACAGAAAAAGGTTTCCCATTCGAACCCTAAACCCGCTTCGAGATTAGTGGCGACTTTAGAAAACTCATCTTTAAAATGGAACGTGGTAGGAGTCACAACCCCTAAAACTCCATTGATTTTTTGGTTAAGATCGAAATGGCCGTATAATAAAGAACCCGAAACAGACCCAATGACAGACCAATCCCGTGTAAAATGCCAGTTGAGCTGTGCTCCTGCACGAGCTCCGATGCCCCAAAAGCTGTTTTCAGCTTTCATCCCCGTCTTGAAAATAGGAACAGGCGTACTCACCAAATTAATAACACCCAGATATTTTGTATCATAATGTTGCCGGATCGAAGCTCCTCTCAGACCCATGTGCGGACGTAATGCAAGGGTTTTACTGATAAAATAATCTCGGCCCATCTCCAGATCCCAGGTATTATATCTCATTTGCCACGTCGCTGAAGCGCTCAATGCCTCCTGCCCTGTAACCGCGGGAGACCATACGGGAGTCAGTACATTTGAAGCATCTCCCAGCGATGTCTTTTTATTTCCATCTTGATGCGTATTTAAATATGTCCATCTGACAAAAAGATCCCAAAAATCTTGGTTTCCCCAGGTATAACCGACACCGACTTTAAAACCTGGATCCCAGTTGACTCCTGGTTTATGGAACACGGTATGAGATCCATTGTTAGTGAGCACATAGTCTAAGCCATCTTCGTCGGCTCTCCAGTAAATAAAATCGGCTTCGACAGAGAACCCGCCGGTATGTAGATAGGGAGCGCTTTTGCCTTGCCACCCTCCATGCACATTCTGTTCACCGACCCCTTCTAAGGTCAGAGTTTGGGTATTGTTTCGTTTTTTGTATTCAGATTTGGGTTCTGGAACGGCCGCAATTTCTTCTTTCGGCTTCTGGCAACCTGTTGCCAACAGAAAAAAAGCCACTGCTGAAACAGCAATCGGATGTCTCTTCATACCCTTCTCCTAAGAGCCGCTTGTAAAACTCCTTTCGAGTCTAAATCCGTCCTTTTTGGGAGGATTCGATTTCTGCATCAATTGCCTACACTTAGGTGTATGTCAATTGCTACTGAAACCGAACCTTCCCAAAAATCATCGCATTTGAACTGCGAAGGAGGTTTTACAAGCGACTCTAATACCTTTCAATCCTGTCTACCAGGTTTAGGAAATATGTAAAATAAAATTTTTAATTGATAGCCCGTCTGGCGTTTTAGAAAAATGCAAAAGCTGGCAGGGTTTTTATGAAACGTCAGACTCTAGTTGCCGGCAAACCTTCGGCGAATAATACAGTACATCGTGTAGGCAGCCCGCCGAGCTTCCATAATGCGCTGGGTCATAGGAATCACAACCACTCGGTTAAAAACAGGAGGAAAATAAACAAAGATAAATTTGTAGACGATTTTGCTAATTCTAATCAGCGGTAGGATAATTGCAGAGTTGATTGCTTGAGCCGCCTTTGAAATCCCATGACCTAAAGGAGTCAATATATGTTGGTATATTTTTTTGGGCAGTTTTATTAAAAGTGCATTCCCCACCACGCGCAGAATTCTTCCCATGTGAACTAAAACATTGTCATAGGTAAAACTCCAAACGCTTAAAATTCCTCGGCCAAATGGAGTAAGGACATGTTGATATATTTTCTTCGGCAATGTGATAAAAAATGCTCTTAAAACCACGCGGACCACTCTTGCAACAGGAGGTAAGACGGTCGTAAAAATGAATCTCCCGAACTTCATACATCCTCTACTCACAGGCGTAAGAAAATGTTGATAAATTTTTTGTGGCAACGTCAAAAAAATCGCTTTTGCAAAGATGTGGATTCCTTTCCCTATCGGAGATAAAACATTTGAGTAAGTAAAATTCCAGACAGATAACAATCCATTTCCAATCGGCGTTAAAACATGCTGATAAAAAGGTTCTAATACATTCGGCAATGCCCACTCGAAAATACTTTGGATCGTATGCCCTAAGGGCGTTAAGATACGGGCATAAGTAAATCTCCAAGTCCGTGAAATTCCCTCACCGATAGGGATTAAGACATCGTCATGAATTTTCTGCGGCAGTGTGACAAAGATCGTCGTAAAAACCATCCTGACCCCTCTTGCCACAGGAGTCAATACTTCCTTATAAGTAAATCTAGCCGCATTTAATAGACCGCGTGCGATGGGTGTCAGAACTTTGTGATAGGTAAATCTACCTGCTTTTAATGCACCTTGCCCGATTGGAGTGAGAACCTTGTCATAAACTATATGGGCAACTTGTTTAACCTTCCTTATCGTGCGCTGAAGAAACCGCGATGTCATTCGGATTACAGGTCTAATCACGCCTCTATAACATTTTTTAGCTAATTTTCTAGTTGAATAGATCAAAACGCCTGGAGAGGCGATGGCAAAAAGTGCAACTCTTAGCCACAACGGACGATCATTAAAGCTCATCAACTCAAGTTCAAGCCTCTTAACAGCATCCACATCAGCTTTATACTGAGCAAACTGCCCTTCGATAAGGGATTTATACTGCTGACAAACTAGTTTAAGCTTCAAAACTTCAGGAAGAACCTCTTTATCGTCTTCACCTTGTACAAAACTATTGATCAAGAAATTAATCTCAGCAGGCAGAGTGACTAACGGATTGTTTGGATCAAACGAAATAGCAGCCATAGATTGCACCCGGGGACGATTTGCAACTATTATAAAGATTCAAAAGATTAAGTTCTTGGAAAAGGAAATACTTTAACCGTCTCTCTAAAATACCTAATGTTATATTCTTCCGCCAAATTGAAGGCGGTCCATGAAAAAAATACTCATCAAAATCCTCCTGTCCCATGTTTTATTTTTATCCGCTTTTTCAAATCCCTTGGATCCTTGTGACCCCCGAGCGATTCAGAGAATTTACCAAATGTTTAAAGATGTGAATGACCTTTTCTCAGTCTGTCATATTCATTATTGGGTCGATAGCGGAACTTTACTTGGGGCTGTCAGACATAATGGATTGATTCCCTGGGATGATGATTTAGATTTGTGCATGCTGCAAGATCAGGAACAAAAATTTCTCGATCTTATCTACATTTTACAAAAATTTGGATACCGGGTTGTCGGCATGCCTTATGGATACAAAATATACCCCATCGATGGCGAACCCATGGCAAATAGACCGTGGAAACATCCCTCCTGTGATATTTTCATTGTCCTGCAGAAAAACGATAAGTTTTATTACAAAATGCACTGGAATCAAGAGAAAACTGCCGGGATTGTCTATATGAAGGCAGAGGAACTTTTCCCCTTGAGAAGCTATGTTTTTGGACCTCTTGTCGTAAGCGGTCCTAACAATCCTTATCCGTATTTAGATAGATGGTATGGATATGACTGGTCTACCATTGCCTGTGGAAGCTATGATCATAAACTCGGCAAACCGGTCGCTAAAGTAAGTAAGACTCTGACAGATGAGGATAGAAAACCTGCTCTCCCTTATCTACCTTTAAATGCAAATTTAGAAAAGTATGAGCTCAAACATTGGCCGGATGATTTTTGCGAGCAATACTTACAACATAAGAAAGATTAAGTTCTTGGAAAAGGAAAAACTTTAAGATCATCTGCAGCAAACGTATTGGGGAAAATGGAACGGGCTTCTGTTTCAAAAGGCTCTAGATCTTGATACCTTGCGGAGAAATGGGTCAAGATGAGTTGCTTCGCATGGGCTTTTTTAGCAATCTCAGCTGCTTGTTTAGCTGTCATATGGTGATATTCTTTGGCGAGATGTCCATGTTCATCTAGATAAGTGCTCTCGCATAAAAGGAGTGTAGCATTTTTGGCTGCATCGATGGCGCCTTGGCAAGGCAGCGTATCAATGACAATCGAAAAAATATCGCCGGGACGCACATGACTGACTTCATCAAGAGTGATGATTTTGCCACCGATCGTGATCTGCTTTTCTCTTTCTAAAAGACGTACTAATTCCCCTTGAACGCCTTTATCTTTGAGCTTTTGTTTATCGAATTTAATCGTATCTTTTTCTTTGATGCGCCAAGCAAAATTCTCCACGCCGTGATCGAGAGAAAAAGCTTCGATCCGGAATTTCTCATCTTCTTCGACAAGCCCCGGTTTATGGACGGGATGCGGGATGACGTGGATATTTTCGTGATACATCGTCCCATAACGGAGTCTGTCAAAATAGACTTGCCCACTGGCGGGATAATAGCAGTGGATCGGATGGGTGACTTTATCGAGATTGAGCCGCATTAGCATCGATCCCACTCCCAAACAATGATCGCCATGGAAGTGGCTGATGAACATCCTATTCACGCACGTGGGAGCGACATTAGCAAAAATAAACTGCCGTTGCGTCCCCTCGCCGGGGTCGAAAAGAAATCCTTCATCATTCCAGCGTAAAAGATAAGCGCCGTGATTGCGTCTGCGGGTCGGCTGCTGACTTGAACATCCTAAAATTATCAGATCACGCACGCTCATCGAGAGCTCCTGCTGAAGAAGGGAAGACGGGCTAAAACGATTCCGGTGAGGCCCCCTATAATATGGGCGGTGTTGGCAATGTTAGCATAGAGTTCCGTCACATGGAAAAAATCGAGTCCTAAGGAAACGAGTTCGAGCACAAGTAAAACGATCACATAGATCAGGATAAAACGTACAATGGTGGGCTGGAGCGGATATCCTTCCCAGGGGGCCATCTTTTGTCTCATCCAGATAAAACCGACCATGCCCATGACAATGCCTGAATAACCGAGAAACTCAGGTCCGCTGGCGATATATTGAAAGACGTTGGCAATCACACCGATAATTAAAGTAAAAATGAGATAACGAAAAATCCCTATGCGCTGTTCGATCTGCCTACCTAAGACCCAGACCCAGGCCATATTAAAAAGGATATGCAAGAGGTTGCCATGCAATAAGACAGGGGTAAATAAACGCCAGACTTCTCCTTGTCGGATCTTTCCAAAAAGTGTTCCCGGAGGCAGTGCATCATAATCTTTCCAGCTCCGCTGCATGATCAGCTCTGTAAATCCTTTCCAGGTGGGAGCATTTTTAACCTTTTCAAAACAGGCTTGTCCTTCAACGGAAAGCTCCTTGATCTCTTCAGGCGTTCGGATAGGATATTGATCTAAAAACTTTTCAAAATTCACAAAATATTCAGGGTAATCAAAAATGAGCTTCTTTTCTAAAGGAGTAAATCCGACCTGCAAAGCTTCCATTCCCTTTTGCTTGAGAATGGCTCCCTCTTGTAAAGAGTTTAAAAAATAAAGTAGTCCGCAGAGAAGAATAATAAAATTATTGAGAGAAAAGGAAGAGCCGGGCCGTTTTGCAGCCATGCGGACTTTCCATTTAGGGGGTTCGGCTTTAGGAGCAGCCGCTTCTATCTTATCTTTAGTGGGCTCAAACCGGACATCATGGGGATCTTTTTGCCATTCCTGATAAAAAGCCCACGCTTTATCGAAATCGTCTTCTTCAATGATCCATAGGCGATAAATCGGTAGATCGGCAGCGTCTTTCCCCGAGTCATAAAGACTCTGAATGCCTTCTTTTTGCAAGAAAGCCTGAAAGCCAAAGGCTTGCCGTTCATCTTTAAATTCGCCGATTAAGCGCATGTAGCAACTATTTTTTTAATCAATGTAGAAGTCGATAGGCCAGGAATGAGCTCGACAATATGGAGACGTCCTCCATGCGATAAAACGACATCGGCTTCGATGCAGTGGGCGCCATATTCAGCGCCATTGACATGGACATGCGGTTTAATTTTAGTCAGGAGCGCACGAGGATCTGTCTCTTCGAAGGTCGTTACAAAGTCGACAAACTCCAAAGCAGCGATCATCCGGAGCCGGTACTCTAAAGGTATAATCGGCCTTAACGGACTTTTATACTTTTGAATCGAGCTGTCCGAGTTCAGCGCAAGGATGAGCAGGTCGGCTTGCAAAGAGGCTTCATAGAGCATATGGAGATGGCCCGCATGGAGCAGATCGAAGGAGCCGTTCAAAGTCGCAACGGTCTTGCCGCTTTTCTTAAGGCCCTCGACGGTCTCTTCTATCTTCGACGGCTCGATCCACTTTTGAGAAAAATATTCTTCAAAGTTTTTTGGAGAACGCGACATTGAAGACCTCATCGTAAATATCCACAAAATGAACCTGCAGCCCTTTTTTAATATAGGCAGGAAGCTCATCAAAATCTCTTTTATTTTCCTTGGGGAAAATAAGCACTTTAACACCTGAACGGCGAGCTGCGATCACTTTCTCTTTTAATCCGCCGATCGGCAAAACTTTCCCGGTCAGCGTCAACTCGCCTGTCATGCCTAAATCTTGCAAAATAGGCTGGTTGCGTAGGAGCGAGATCAGAGATGTCAGCATCGTCACGCCTGCGGAAGGTCCATCTTTAGGAGTGGCTCCTTCAGGAATGTGTATGTGTACCTGGCTTTTTCCAAAAAAGTCTTTGCCCGGAGCATATTTTTGATAGGTGCTCTGCAAATAACTCCATGCAATTTGAGAAGATTCTTTCATCACATCGCCCGCTTGGCCTGTGAGTTTCATTTCTGTTTTTTCTGCAGGGAATTTCACCGATTCAACATAAAGCGTAGCTCCGCCCATCGATGTCCAGGCCAGCCCCATGCAAACTCCAATCGGAGTTCTTGGATAATATCGATCGCTGGTGAAAATCGGTTTGCCGAGATATTTTTCTAAACTCTTGTCAGTGAGATGATGTTCTTCATGCTTCGGTTTTTTCTTCTTCTTAGCTGCGCTTTCTTCCTCACGGACAACTTTCACAGCCACTTTACGCATGATCTTTTTAACATAGTTCTCAAGACTTCGAACGCCTGCTTCTCTAGCGTAGCCGTTGATCATCTCTTTTAAAGCGCTGACAGAAAAATCGAGATCCTGCGATTTGAGTCCCATGGTCTTGCGATTACGAGGGATCAAATATTTTTGAGCGATCTTGATCTTTTCTTCCATGATGTAGCCGGAAAGGCGCAGGATGTCCATCCGGTCTTTCAAAGGCTCTGGGATCGTATCGAGAACGTTCGCTGTCACAATAAATAAAATATTAGACAGGTTGCAACGGACATCGAGATAATGATCTAAAAAGTCTTTATTTTGTTCGGGATCGAGCACTTCGAGAAGCGCAGAGGCAGGATCGCCTTGATAGCTGCTACCGAGTTTGTCGACTTCATCCAACATGATGACAGGGTTCATCGTCTGCGTGAACTTGAGCGCCTGGATCATTTTCCCCGGCATCGCTCCTATATAGGTGCGGCGGTGGCCTTTGATCTCGGCCTCATCGCGCATTCCCCCGACAGAAAAACGGTAGAATTGACGATTGAGCGCGCGGGCAATACTTTTGCCGATGCTCGTTTTACCGACTCCTGGAGGCCCGACTAAACAGATGATGCTTCCTTTGACGCCGCCGGAAAGTTTTCCGACGCTGATGAACTCCAAGATCCGTTCTTTGATATCTTCGAGACCGTAATGATCTTCTTCAAGGATTTTCTTTGCTTTTCCTAAATCATGCGATTCTTCGCTGTAGATGCCCCAAGGAAGGATCGTCAACCAGTCGAGATAATTACGGCAGACGGCATATTCCGCAGATTGCACTTCCAAGACGGAAAGTTTTTCCATCTCTTCTCGGATCACTGTCATCACATCGTCAGGCACTTGCCTTTTTTTCAAACGGCTTTCGAATTTTTCAAGGTCGATCGATTTGTCTTCTTTTTCTAACCCTAGTTCTTTTTTAATCGTCTTGAGCTGCTCTCGCAAGAAGAAGTCGCGCTGTGTCTTCGTGATGGTCTGCTCCATCTTTTGCGTGATCGTGTTTTGCAGTTTGCTCAAATCGAGCTCTTTTTTTAAGAGCATGAGAGCTTTATCAATACGGCTGTGGAGATCGAATGTTTCCAAAACTTCTTGCAGCTCTTCCCGTCCTGCTGTCGTCAGCGCTACAGCAAAGTCCGCAAGTTTTCCTGGCTCTGTAAAATCAGAATGGGACAAGAAAATTTGGAGCTCTTCTTTAAAGAGAGGATTTAATTTAAGCAATTCTTTGATCGTGGTGATGATGCTGATCGAATAGGCTTTCAGCTCTTTCGTCAGTTTTCCTCCGCCGTCTTCGAAATATTTGACTTGAGCACGGAGATACTTCGCAGATTTGACAGGCTTAGTAATGGAAATTCTCTTTTCCATATTGAGAACGACCTGGGCTCCGCCTTGCTCCATAGGAATAATGCGTAAGATGCGGGCAAGCACGCCCACCTTATAAAGGTCATCAAATCCGACTTTATAGACATTGGCATCTTCTTTTTTTGTGAGAAATAGCCCCATGCACTTATGTTCGGTCTTAGCCACGATTTTGAGGACTTCATAAAAAGGACCGGGTTCGATGACAACAGGAGCGGCCATTCCCGGAAAAAAAGGACGGCGTGTCAGAGGAACAATAAAAACTTGGTCGGGACCGCTAGGAGTCGGCTGTTCTTCCTGTTTCCCTTGTAAAGATTCTTTGACAGCATCGACAACGGCTTCCTCTTCTTCAGTGAAAACATTTTCATCTTCCATATATTGATGCATTATTCCTCAACGTTAAATATTAAGAATCTATCAGCTCTACAAAAATATCGCAATGAAAGGTATAATATTCGGTAATGACATCTCTAATTATTGATACGACAGGCTCTCAAGCTTTTATCGGACTTGCCGAAAACGGCTCTCTCCTATCTACAATTATCATTTCCGAGGGACGTCAGCTTTCAAAATTTCTTTTAACATCAATCCAATCCATTTTGCAAGCACGCACTCCAAATTTCATTGCAATCGGCACAGGCCCAGGCTCTTTCACTGGTTCTCGCGTCGGTGGCATCGTAGCTCAGAGTTTAAGCTATGCTTGGAATATTCCCCTTATCTCTTTTTCTTCGACTTTGCTTCCAGATTTGGACCAAATTGCGGTCTTTTCCCATGAAAAATACCTCTTAGGCGACATATCCCCCCAAATAGAACTTGTCTATATTTCCTCTACACCGTAAGATTCTAAGAATATTCTAATTTTAAAGGAGTGAATTCCTGAATGACTAGCGTAAAGGTCCGTCCCGGTGAGCCGATAGATAAAGCTCTACGCGCCCTCAAAAAGAAAATTGACAAAGAAGGCATCTTAAAAGCTGCGAAAGCCCATCGCTTTTATGATAAGCCCTCTGTCAAAAGTCGTGCTAAAGCCAAAGCTGCTTTAAAATATAAAAAAATAAAATCTTTTAATAGATATTAAGAGAGCTGTTTTTTTAGCACTCGACTTTAGAAATTGCTAAAAAACTCCATTTCGCGCTAAACTTGTGTGAACAACACATCCAGAGATGACTTATGTCTGATTATTACAATGTTCTCGGCATTTCCAAAGGTGCGACTGCCGATGAAATCAAAAAAGCTTACCGTAAAAATGCTCTGAAATACCATCCGGATAAAAATCCCGGTGACGCATCTGCGGAAAAAAAATTCAAAGAAATCTCTGAAGCCTACGAAGTTCTTAGCGACGACAAAAAACGTCAAATCTACGATCAATACGGCGCCGACGCTCTCAAAGGCGGCATGGGAGGCCCTGGCGGTTCCGGTGGAATGGGTGGCATGGGCGGTTTTTCTTCGATGGAAGAAGCGCTGCGCACCTTTATGGGAGCCTTTGGCGGCGGCGGAGGTGGAGATTCCATTTTCGATTCCATCTTTGGCCAAGAACAAGAACAACAAAGCAGTGTTCAACAAGGCGCCAGCAAGAAAATGAGCTTGAATATCAGCTTCGAAGAAGCGGTTCAAGGCGCTGAAAAAGAAGTCGTTCTAACAAATTACGTCGCTTGTGAGCGGTGTGACGGTTCAGGAGCCGCTTCTGCCTCTGCGATTAAACGATGCTCTCGCTGTCAAGGATCCGGCATGGTCCATCAAAGCCGCGGATTTTTCAGCATGTCATCTCCTTGCCCGACTTGTCATGGACAAGGAAAAACGATTTCCGATCCTTGTAAAGAATGCCATGGCGAAGGAAGACTCAAGAAAAAACAAAATGTGACCATAAAAATCCCCGCAGGAGTCGACAACGGCATGCGCATCCGCATGGGTGGCTATGGCGATGCAGGCCTTTCTGGCGGCCCTCCCGGTGATCTCTATGTCTACATCAATGTCGAGCCGCATCCTGTTTTCCAACGCGACGGCGATGATATCATCATCGAACTTCCAATCAGTTTCACCGAAGCTGCACTAGGAACTAAAAAAGAAATTCCCTCGCCTGTCGGCAATTCTCTCCGCCTTGATATCCCCGAAGGGACTCAACCCGATAAAGTTCTGCGCATCAAAGGAAAAGGAACTGCCAACGTCCATGGCCAAGGGCATGGCGATCTTTTAGTGAGGGTTACCATTGAAACGCCTGTCCGTCTCTCTGAAAAGCAAAAAGACCTGCTCAAGAAATTTGCCGAGCTAGAGACAGAGACCAACTCACCCCGTAAGCAGAATTTTTTCGATAAAGTGAAATCATTCTTTAAGAACTAAACATTGCGTCTAATGGAGAGTTCAACTTAAAATTAATGCCTTTTTCAGGAGGCATTTATGAGCTCAATTCATTCAGCTACCGCACATTCCACATCCTCTTCTTTTCTGTGGCATAACAAAACCTATTTAGCCCTCGCAGCCTTAGCGGGCATCGCCGTATTGATTGCCTATCGGTTTTTTTTAAAAAATGGTGAAGATTTATCTCAAGCCCCAAGAACTAAAAGACATCCAGATCCCGAACCTACTGTTGATCTCTCTAAAAGATTAATTACATCTCTTTTTCCTGCTTGCGCCAATGCGAAACAAGAATTCACTTTTAATCAATTCGCACAAGGAATCATTAGAGTTAATTTAAACGACCTACAACTTCCCTCTTCGAGCAATTCTTTTGATTTAATTCATATTCGATGGACTGACGGCTCAACTGTTTTCTGTCAGCCTATGACCCCTGGGACCTCATTACAAGCCTTTATTGCTGACCTACCTTACGGTAAAGAAATAAAACTCGAGTTTCTTTATCAAACACAAACTAGGGCCGAGGTGACGATCACAGTTGATCAGGCGATGGGTATTTATGAAATCTATAAAGAAGCAGCTGAATGGAAAGTCGAATCTCATCCTGAAAACCAGCTAATACGAGAAGGACTCCAGTATGATCTGAGTTCATCTAAAGTCGATAGTCCTTTATCGATATTGATTCATAACGTACATACCATGGGGTTTCGTGACATTCCAAAGTCTGTCAAAGAGGATAGCTATTTTAGCTTTGAAAACACGAGCGACAAAACTCACGTTCTATTTTTCCAGATAGCATCATCGGATGCTCTTTTCTCGACTCAAAATCAAAATTTAGTTATCCCCATTGCTATCCTTCCTAAAACTACGATCATTTTGCCCAAAAATTTTCTACGTGCATGTTGGCAGTTCACCCTATATTCCATACACGGAATAAGTGCCCCAAGTAATTCCAATCTATTTCTTTCAAGCCTTCAAGATACGCGAGCATCTTGAAAGGCTTTTTTTTCTATCGTTTACAAAATGCGGCTATTTCTCATTTTGAGAAACTTTGATTTGATTTCCAAAAGAGACGATTGCATTTTTTGAAAACTTCCTATTAAATTTAGCGCTTTTGGAGGCATCATGGGCTCAGTCTCTACAGTCATTGTCTCTCCTTTGTTGCCTCATTTAAACCGTCAAAGTTCACCTTGGAATAACCGAACGGTCGTCCTCCTTGTAGGCCTAGCTAGCCTAGCTCTATGTTTCGTCTTTCTTTTTTTTCGACGTCAAGGCCAGAATAAACCCACTCTGAGCAACAGTCCTTATGCTGTTCTTTTTCCTCGTTGTGTAAATACAACACTTAAAGCTCCTTTTAAGAATTTTGCCCAAGGAATTATTAGACTTGAAGCTGCAGAGATAACCCTTTCTCACTTGAGAAAAAATTTAATCGAAAGAATTTTCATCGAATGTTCCTATCAAGGTAACCCTTTCTTCACACAACCCATGACCCCTGGCACTTCCTTTGAAGTTTTTGTAGCTGACATGCCCTATAACGAAGAAATGAGAATAAAGATCATTCATAATGGCGAATCGAAAATAGTAACAACCTTTACACCCAAAAAACCCATGGGGATTTACGACATCGTTGATGAAAATGGTGCATGGAAGGTCGCACTTCAGGATCAACCTGTTCCCCAACGATTATATTCGATGGGTATACATCAAAGAGATCTCGATCAGCCTTTGTCGATAGCTATTGATGGAGCTGGAAAAATAACACTCCTCAGTCCTACACCTGAACCAAAAAAATATTATTCGATAGAAAATCAAGGCAGCAAAATTTATATAATTTTCTTTGAAATCCTATGCCATCACACGGATCAAAATTTCGCTATACCTATCGTTGTCCATCCTGCATGCCCTAAAAATTTACCAGAAAAATTCCTTCGCCGCTGCGTAGCAGATGCCTATCAGACTGTCAATAAAGAACCCCACCCACCTGATGCATCTCTCACAGTTTTTAATATTCATGTTCATGCTTGAATCTCTCTATTCTATAATTTCCGCTTAATTTAAGAAGATTAACCCATTTTTTATGAAAAAATATCTGATTCTTTTACTCGCTGTTCCCCTCTTCCTGAACGGAGAACTCATTGTCACAGATAATAGACGGCTTTACAAAGCATCTATTGAACAGTATCTCCAACCGTCTTCTGTTAAGAAACTTCAAGACCAAATCCAGAGGGCTTCTTTAGACTTTTAGAATGGCGAGGTCCCGGGCTAAAGTCACAAGATCGCAGGAAACGTAGACCAGGCAGCTTCGCCTCAGGTGTCAAGATTTGATCAAGTGCGAGCGTATAGCTTTTTGACAATATGAGAACCCATCAATGTCATAGGCCTTCTGGATTTGATGGAGGGCATCTTATTTTCTTTTGCAATAGCTTCAAAGTCAAATTCTCGAAAAGTCTCTCGAAAAATCTGATTATTTATCCCTAGCTTTTCCAGGATGAATAATCGCAGGCACAATTCAGTTATTAGATTGATCTTTGCAGGCTTATTTTTCATTTTTTCCCATGTCAAAACAGCAACATGAGTCACGCCAAATTGCTTGCCAAAATTTTCCAGCGTCAGCTCAAAATAGGTTCGGATAAAATGGACTTCATATCCAGTTAATGCCACAGGTTTGTGACTCAAGGCTAGGATGACTTCTTTTTGAAGTTTGCTATAATCGATCAAAGGACTCCAAACTCCTCTTTTTTTCACAAGAGTAACATTAACCAAAAGGACTGGAAAACTAAGTCCTTCATAGACATATTTTTTTACTTTTTTTGCTTCAATATTTAATCGTCTCCTCGTGCTATCTCCATTACTGTGATAATTAACATGCCATCGGTATCAAAAGCAACTACGCGAATATCCTTTTCATCCACTGTTTTACCCCGAATGCTATATGTCCAGTCTTCATGTTCTAAATGAAATTGATCCTTCCGTTTTTCATGATATCCGTGGCTCAAAATATATAGCACATTCGTCAAAGCAATCTGTCGCTGGCTTTTTCTTAACTTTGAATGAGAAGTATCACAATATCTGCCGGTTTCAATACATTCTCTAATCCTGTTAAGTACATCCGGGATTTTAATTGGTCGTTTCATGAAAAGCTCATTTTATCAATATTAGATAATGTAAATCACTTACATTTTTTTACACATGATTAATCTGAGAGATTATGGTTAGACGCCTGTAAAAGCAATGCGGTTTTGGCGTGGACTGTTTGAGGGAACATATCTCTCACAGTTGCTGATACATTTTCCTCATTTTTGGACTTGGAAAGTCCAAAATTTGCATTGAAATGGACTTTTCAAGTCTTTTCCATAAATGATTAATTATAAGGGAGTTATATTTTAAGAATCTTATCTACTTAAACAAAGCAACTTTTCTCCGGTGATTTACAAAAATGCGGCTATCCACCAGAATAGTTTCCCTATGGAAAATAAAGTCTCTCTCGAAGAAATCGTCTCTCTTTGCAAACGGCGCGGATTCATCTTTCAAAGCTCTGATATCTATGGCGGGCTTCAAGGAATTTATGACTACGGCCCCCTCGGTGTTGAGCTCAAAAATAATCTTAAAGCCGCCTGGTGGAAAGCCATGGTTTACGAGCGGGATGACATCGAAGGACTTGACGCTTCCATTATTACCCACCGGCTCACGTTAAAACACTCGGGCCATGAAGAGACCTTTTCCGACCCGATGGTCGACTGCCGCGATTGCAAACACCGGATGCGTGCAGATCATATTGTCGATGGCAAATGTGATAAGTGCGGTTCTAAAAATCTCACAGATCCTCGGCCCTTCAATCTCATGCTCCGCACCAATCTGGGTCCTGTTGATGACGGCACTAGCTACGGTTATCTCCGTCCTGAAACCGCTCAAGGTATCTTCACCAATTTCAAAAATGTGCTCGATGCTACGTCACGTAAAATCCCTTTCGGTATCGCTCAGATCGGAAAAGCTTTTCGCAATGAAGTGACTCCCCGTAACTTCATCTTCCGCGTCCGTGAATTCGAACAAATGGAACTCGAGTTCTTCGTCGAGCCAGGAACCGATGAAGAGTGGCATGAAAAATGGGTTGAAACCCGTCTTCAGTGGTGGAAAAAACAAGGTCTCACTTCAGACAACTTGAAACTTCAGCCCCAGGAAAAAGACGAGCTTGCCCATTATTCCAAAGCAACAACGGATATCCTCTACCGTTTTCCCCATGGCTTTGAAGAGCTCGAAGGCGTGGCCAACCGGACCGACTTCGATCTAGGCTCCCATTCCAAATCCCAAGAAGGGTTAAAACTCTTTGCTCAAGTGAAATCCAACCCTGACTCGACAGCTTTTCTCGTGGTCCAAGACCTTGAGAAAAAGTCCGCTGTGGTTCCGTTTGTCATCGAGCCCTCTGCAGGTCTGGATCGGGGCGTCCTGGCGATCTTAACAGAAGCTTATACCAAAGAAAAACTCGAAAACGGCGAAAGAATTGTGCTTAAACTCGAGAAGCATCTCTCTCCGATCAAAGTCGCTGTGGTTCCTCTGGCACGGAATAATGAAAGAATCGTCGCAAAAGCTAAAGAAATCAAACAGACTCTACAAAAATTAGGCCTGGGCCGGATGAAATACGAAGACATCGGCAATGTAGGTAAAGCTTACCGCCGTCACGATGAAGTCGGTACGCCTCTTTGCATTACTGTCGATTTTGATACGTTTGAAGGCGAAAAAGAAACAGTGACAGTCCGGTACCGTGATTCGATGCAGCAAGACCGCATCGCTGTGGCAGATATCGAAAATTTTGTTAGAGATTATTTTTCTTGAGCACGTAGACTTTTAATCATCTGCTGCATGCCGGCGATCACACCACTATAGAGACAGTTAATCAATAACATCCGACCGGGAGGCGTTTTAAATCCTCGATAACATTTCCAAATACCGTCCTCATAATAAGAGTCTGTGACAACTTTCTTCACAGAAATAACAGGGAGAGGAAGCGGTTTAAAATACTGCCAGGCACAGTTTAAAATCGTAGTTAAACCGCCATAGTAAATGGATTCCGTTGAAGCTTGCAACAAGCGGTTAGAAGGAGATTCCAGCATTTTAGGAAACAATGTTCGACGAGTTAAATCGATCATGGGGAAAAAAAACGGCAGATAGACAAGCTCTCGCATCATTAAAGTGCTTGTGCCCGCATAAATCGTTTTGAAAGGATTTTTTGAAACTGCAACATCTTGTATCGCTTTTTTTAAATCGATTCCTTCTGTTTGAACCCGAAATCCTAGTGCAATTAAAGGAGAAGTGATCAACTTATCTAAAAAAATACCCCCGACTGAATATTTTGTAAAAGCAAAGGGAGGATAGCTTGTGATATTTCTTTCGCCCATCTTTTGGGAGTACCACTCTTTCGCCTGATTAAAAAAGAGGGGCTTTTTAGAGAAATCCCAAGGCTTGAATGACTGTAAATCAAAAACTGACTTTATATTGTTCCAGATAATATTGATTCCATCCATAATTATTCCTATAATTATAGATATTATAACACAATTTATTGTTTTTTTATTAAGCAATTAGTCTGATGTATTAAAATTTTTAATATAGAAGATATTTCTGGCGTTTTTCTAGAAAGGCTTTGCGCTCCTCTTGATCAACAGACACCATTTTCCATCCGGCATATTTTTCCTTTAAAAGCAGATCCCAAATGATCGTATTGCCATTGGCTTTGCAAAATAGATCTCTCCTTTTTTCTGGCAGCGCGTGAAGCCTTTGGAGGACTTCCTTAGGATAAAGAGATTTCAGCACACCCATGGTGATATAAGCGATGGAAACGGGTCGGAAATGTTTCGGGTCTGTGATCAGAATACGAACCCCGTGACATTCTTCATTTTTATAAAGCCCGAAATACGGCTTAAAGTGAAAAGGAAAAAACTTCACCCCTCTTAAATTTTGGTCATTGAGCGCTTTGACCAAGGTTTTGCTCTCAATCCAGGGAGCTCCCACGACTTTGAAAGGCAGCGTATACCCGATTCCAATATTCACCAAGCCGAGCTCTCCTAGCAATCCTGTCGCAGGGTAAAAAAAGGGGGTATCGGCTTCAGGGATTTGAGCACTGGTCGGGATCCATGCAAGTCCCGTCTCTTGATAGGTCATATCCCGCTTCCAACCTTTCAAAGGGACCACTTTCAATCTGCACTTCACCCTGTATTCTTCATTAAAAAACCGCGCCAGTTCTCCGATGGTCATTCCATGGCAGTAGGGCACATTGATATAACCGAGGAAAGAACGGCTTTTCTCTTTGAGCATCGGACCATCGACGATCATTCCTCCCAGCGGATTAGGGCGGTCTAAGACGATCACTTCGATATTTCTCTTAGCGGCTTCTTCCATCACATAATACAGCGTTGTCGCATATGTATAAGAGCGGCATCCGATTTCTTGGATGTCGTAGATAATGACATCGATCCCTTTGAGCATCTCCTCTGTCGGACGGCGATGAGTCCCATGCAAACTAAAGCACGTCAGCTTGCCGTATTTTTGATGGGCCACATTTTCCGCCGCATAAGAAATGCCTGTCATCCCATGTTCAGGACAAAAAAGAGCCACAATCTTAAAATCGCCTTCGACCTGCTGCAGCGCTTCTAATGTCGATCTCTGCTGGCCATCGACACCGGTATGATTTGTCAATACAGCGACTTTTTTGCCCTTGAGAGCTAAATACCGCTCTTCTTGAAAGAAAACATCTACGCCGAGTTGAATCCGCGGACTTGCTGCAAGCGATGCGCAAAAAAAGATAAAAATGGATAGATATCTCATACAGATCCTAAAAATTGGGTGAGATTTTTATACGCAATTTTCTCTACGATATCATGAGAAAGATGTTTTCTTAAAAGCTCAATTACTTTTGGGTAGCATGCCGCCGTATCAAATCCCGGATTAAACATCGGAAGTAAATACTGAAGCTCAGGAGGCAAAGCATGATCGGCAAAAAAATCGGCTCCAAAGCAAAAATGATTTAAAAGTCCTAGATGATCGGCATGCTCGACCTGCCGAATAAAGTCTTCAGCTCCTTTGCTTCCTAAGAATACCCGCACAAAGTTCAATCCTATCACCCCACCTCGAGCGGCAATCTCTTGGGCTAGGTGATCGGGTAGATTTCTAGGATGGTTCGCAACTTTTCTGAAATTCGAATGGCTTGCAATCGGAACGATATCCAAATTTTCAATCTCATCTAAGATATCCCCAGCCAATCGATCGGACGTATGGCTTAAATCAATCGCGATCTTTTTCCCGTTCATCCACCGCAGCAGTTGTCGTCCATCTTCTTTAAGGCCTATAGAGGTTGCATTGCCTCCGCCGAAACGGTTTTCCGTATTCCAGGTTAAACTCACATAGGCAATTCTTCCTGTCTTTTCATAAAATTTCTGCAATCTTTCCAATCCTTGATCTAACGGTTCGTTCTCTTCACAAAAACCCGAGGCATTCTCGATAGAGACCATAGTTTTTATCTCTTTACCCAGCACAGGATATTTTTGAGATAGCTCAACAAAACTTTCAGCCTGTTTCATGCCTTTCTGAGTCGATCCGTGCTTTGTTTCGGTGAAGATAGCTAGCGTCTGGAGGGCCACCCCTCCGGCCTGCAACATAGCAATCGAAGCCCTGGAAGCAGGATCATAGGCGGTATGACGCGTGTCATCAGCCAAATAAGAGAGAAGATCGCAGTGAAGATCGGCAACTTGCATGAACTTATCCCGATAGTAGAAAATTTTGATTTTTGAAGGATTTTTTCAGATATTTAAAAACCACTTCGTAAGACTTACTTGAATAAGTAGACCAAGAAGTGGTTTTTAAAGAGAAGGGAAAAGACTCGAAAAGCATATTTCTCAAATATCGGGTTATGTTCATAAATTTAATTATGAGATCTATCTTGATAAAATCAAAAGGACTAAAAAAATATTGCGACACAAACCCCATTGATAATAACTCCTTAATCCATCAAAATTTCCGTACTAAAAACAGGAATATATTATGCGACTTACTTTTCCTACAGTATCTCCGACTAGCCCCTACTCTCTTCTTTTTCAAGCAGCCCTTACTTGCCTGCCGATCACAGTGGCTTTTGTTGCAGAGAGGCTATTCGGCCATACCAAGCTGATGCAGAATGTCCCTAATTTTCTCCGGGGGTTAGGAGCAGTTTCTATAGTGACCCTAGCCGAGAATAAATGGGCACGTAGAGCCGGCTTAGCTTTATGGGTAATGTTTGAAGCTTATAGATATCACTATCCCTTTGTTACTGCCCAGATAAACCAGGTAAAACCACTCTCTAAACCAGATAAGAAACAGTATTACTGGGAAACCCATAATATCCTTAATGTTGCTAGCCAATTAATGTCCCATATAGAAGAAAAAGGAATCGAAGAAAAAGGTATTTATCGGCTATCTGGAGCTGATAAACTCCTCAAGGAGGACTTACAAGCTTTAGACAGTCTTCTATCGACAACCCCATCAGAACACCCTGGCAACTTAGATGGAATTTTGGATAACATTAAAAAATATCAATTTATACATACTCCTGCCTCCATTTTGAAAGGACTTTTCAAACGTTTAAAAACCCCTCTTTTACAGCCTATCGCTGAAACACTTCACCAGATCTCTGCAAATAAAAAACATCCCAATAAAAATGCTGCTTATCGTGAAGCTCTTTCAACCCTTCCTCATTTTGAACAAGAACTCGCTCACATCACCATTCGTCACCTAGGACATATTGCAAAGCAAAGCAAAACGAACCACATGACCAGTGAAAATTTAGCTAGGATCTTCATGGTTTCTTTTTTTGAAATTGCAGATCGGGATTACCTGACAGCACCGGAGAAGATAAAAAACTACACCTCAGCGCTGGCAGATCTCATTGAGAATTATCAAGACTGATCGTATATCTCTATTGCCAACAACTCTTTTATCGATCAAAATTTCTGTAAAAAACAGGGGAATATCTCATGCGATTAACCTTTCCTGCCCTCTCGACAAACAGTTCTGTTAATTACTGCATTCAAGCAGCCCTCGCATGTCTCCCTCTAGCAGTCGATCTTCTGGCTAAACACTTTTTTGCCCAAAATGTTCGTTTGGATCACTTAAGTACAGTATTAGGTTTAGGTTCTTTAGCAACTCTCAAAAACAACAAATGGGCACTCGGAGGTGGTACTCTTCTTTGGGGAATTTATAAATTATATACAGCATTTTATCCCCATTATGAACCATCTATTGTCATTTCTGCTCCGTCTGACAAATCTTCTTCCGTCATTGTTGAGCAGCCCAGCCCAGAAACTCCATTGCATTATGCTGTCACAGAGGTCCAAACTTTAGCACCTAGTGTAATCAAATATATTGAGGAAAATTGCATTGCTGATCCAAACCTCTATGGCAAAGGAGGAACTCATAGCATCCGTAAGGGATCTCAAGTGATGGATGTTTTTCAAAGTCTTATAAAATTGGGTTCTAATAAAGCTTCTAAAGCAGGAGCTATATTTAAAAATCTTTATAAATGCTTACCAACTCCCCTCTTACAGCCGATTGTTGAAGATCTTCGGAACGCTTCCAAAGTAAATAAAAATAAAACTCAAGCTTATAAGACTGCAATTGAAAAGTTGGATGAGAATAATCTAGAAATTTTCCGTTTGGCAATGGGGCATTTAGGGCGTGTTACAGCCCATAGCGATACGAACAAACTAACCCCTGAAAACGTAGCGATTATTTTTACTCCCGTCTTCTTTAAAATCGAAACAGGGCACCCATTAGTCGAATTTCAACTTGACGCTCTAACTTCCATTCTGAAATACCTCATCGAACATTCTACTCACCTATAGGAACTTGAACATGACAATCTCTTCGATTCTAACCACTATTTCAAGATACCCAGGATATTTTTTTGGACTCTCATTACTGCCTAGCGCTGCTGATCAACTTGTCCAAGTTATTTTTTCTAAAAGAGGCCCAGTTTATATCACTGAAGCAACTTCCATTTTAGCCGCTGCTGTTTCGTACACTTTTTTATCACACCAACTTTCCTCTTCAACTTTTAACATAGCTGCCCCCATCCTCTATTTATCCTATAAGGCCTCTAGTTATTTTTGGCGTGCAAAGCAAAAACCAGCTACTGCTGTCCCCCCTTCTTCCAATAAAACTTCTTCTCTGCCTCCAGATAACTCCTCCTCTTCTCCTGCTTCATCTACAGTGCCTTTTAATCCACGACCTAAAAAAGAACATTCCGTCGATGATTCAGTTTTAGTAACAAAGCCTCTCCCAAGAAATTCTGACTCTGCTAAAGACAATAAGGTTGAAAAAACTGAAAAGCTTGTGAATTTAGATTCGGCTACACCACCCACTCTCCCCTCCCTTAATACCTCTTCCCGTGCTGATTTGCCGCCGCCCTTAGTAATTCCTCAGGCCGCAGAAGCAACGAAGGCCGAGAGAAAAAAAGCAACTGTCGAAAGGGGGAAATTATTTGAGAGAATTATTGCATACGATCCGCGTATCCCTCTATGGGTTATGTCTATTCAACAAATCCCCCTTCAGAACGAAAAAGTGAAAAGTGGGAAAAACAACACTATCAAAGTTAAAAAAGAAAAATTCAAAGCACAAATCCGTTTTGTGGAGACGCATCTTTTTAAATTAGACACAGACCAAGTCCCAGCATTGAATCAAGAAAAATGCTCAGTGACCGAAAATACTCTTTTTTTCTGGTTTGAATTGAAAAAGAAACCTCATGGAGAAAATGTTGGAACCTTCAATCTCATTCCGTTAGTCCTCTTAGAATCCTTGCGTTCCACTGACACAACCTTTTCTTTGGTTATCAAAGAACAGGATCGGCAATTTAATATCGCCTTTGAAGGAAATCATTTAGAACGGCTAAAGACTTTTGCAGAAAAAATAAAAGTATGCCGACAAATTGAATCTATTCCTAGTCCCAGCATAGAAAGCGACTCCGAGTCTTCTAAAGATATCTTGCACCCTCTGGTCTTCAATATTCTTAAAGATAAACTTCGCGCAAAATGTTATTTAGAACCTTTTATGCAAAAAATCTAGCAAAACAGGAACTGTATGGCACTCCTGATTTCCCGACAAGATTTCTGTGGTTATATCCACCTTTGTGTTTCGTATGCAGACGAAATTGATTCCTGTCTGTTGACCCATAGTATCGACTTCAAGGTCGATGAAGTTGGAAAATTGTTTGCGAAGGCAACCAAGAAAATGTCTAATGGGAAATGGACAGACAGCTTCTTAATTCAGGAAGAAGACATCTTTTTTGTCGCAGACAAAAAGAGTATTAACTACGAACAGAATGTTCTCCCCACTGGAGAGGCCGTACAAGCCCGAACCCGGGGAAAAAATCGTAGATCAACTGGGCAATAGAGCTCTTTTAGTTTCGCATGTGAAACTAAATCCCCTCCCTGCTCGATCTTATATCCTAATTTCGCCTTAGAAGTCTAAGTTCCAACGGAAAGTAAGCCCTTGAATACCGATCCAACCAGAATCCAGTGTCGTCAGCTTGGCTGCTGTCGGCGCTGTAGTAGAAGTCCGGATGACCTCATGCAGATTGGCCCAAATGTTCAACTCATAACCTAAGAAAATCTCTGTCCGGAATTTCTTAAACGATTGCTGCCAGGAAGGTCCAGCAAAAGCTTGAAAATGGGGAACCAGTCTCGTATCTTGATAATGAGCATTTCTTAAAGGAAGGGATAGATCAAATCCCGGTGCAGGAAAGTGTGATTTTTGCTTACTCACATTGTGAAAGTCTCCAGCGAGGAAAGATCCTGCAGCTCCCGCTGTCAAAAAGTAGCCTCCTTTACCCAGGAACCAATCGGCCATACCGCCTAATTGCAAACCCGCTCCGGTGAAATGCCACTGGTTATGCAAATGACTGGTATTACCACCCGTATCGCGATAGTTGATTTCCCAGTTTTGACGAAGCCAGCCGATCGTTGCACCTCCAAAGATCCGAATGCGAAGATGAGGATTGGGATGAAAACGGCGTGTGGCTAAAAGATCGATCAAGTGCATGCGAAAATTAATTTCGCTGTCTGCATGGGCTAAAGGGGTAGCGCCGGTAGGATCAGGCTGGGGCCAGGTGCCATTCAGAAAAAGTCCCGGATCCGTTGGGCTGCTGACACTTTCATGTCCCGCTGATAAGAAATACGTGTATTGAATTTGCGCATCCCAATAGTGCGGCGCATTGAAATATCCGAGGTTGCAACGGAAACCCGGATCCCATCCAAATTCCGCTCGTTTGTAATGTCCCACAGCATCGGTAGGATCTCCCCAGGCCGGCTTTTTCATTTTGATGGCATAATCAAGAGCGCCTTCATTCACAGTCCAATAGAGAAACTCAAGGTTGAAAAATTCGACCTTGGTGTCTTTACTAAAGAGATCGCAGTCATAACTACAGGTCACAACTTTGGGTTTAACCGGATGTTCAGGAGTATTCTTTGGGGGTTTTGCTGGCTCTTTAGCCGCGATGGTTTCATTCGAATAAAGGGATGCTGTTAAACAACTCAAAGCAAGGGCAATTTTGTATTTCATAATTCCTCGTTATCTTACACATACGAAGAATCTTTTTTTGAATCAAGAGCTGTTATCTATAATTTTGCTGACGGATGCCAATGATAGACGTTCTGATCCTTATTCCATTTTTTTATTTTTTCGGAAAACATCATTCCCATTCCTTGAGCGATACGTTCCGAATAAATATTATCTGCTCGAGAAATAGCAACAGCTTCCGTTAAGGGATGACCTTCGATCATGAATGGTTTCCCTTCCCATTTATAATGGACTTGGATGAGAGCGGCTAGATATTTCAGAATAAACCGCGCACCTTCAGTTCCATATCCTTGATGCCATTTGTTTCTAGGGATCATATAGGCTACTTCAGCCCGACCGGGAGTTCCTGAATAGCCCGCTACTATATGTCCCACAAATTCCCCTTTTTTGAACATCACAAACCCACTCAGAGGATTTTTTTCAGCCCATCGTTTGACTAATTCAGCAAGTCTATTTTCGGCTAGTTTAATCTGTTTTTTTTCCCATTTCTCAAGACCTTCTTTTTCAAGACGAGCCTCATGATCGGTCATTTTTTCCATCACTTCAGGATCAATAAATAAAGCACGGAAATGAATTAAATCCTGAATTAAAACTTGACGGATGAATAAATCGCCGGTCTCATGAGAAATGGGGGTATGACGACTGTAAAAATCCCTAATCTTTTCTTCAAGAGTAGAGCTGGAAATTGTTTGCCAAATCCATGCTTTAAGAGGCACAATCCAAAAACTCTGGCTTGCGGGGGGATTAGTCGATTCTTTAGCGGGAGAAGTAGCTAGCGGTGTAGAAATCGATGGAATTATGGACATTTGAAATTCCTTTATTAAACAAATGTTTGAGCAGAAAAAGCTTAATCTTTAAACTTAAATAAGTTCAATTCAAAGATTTTTTATATTTCATTTGTGGTACAATATAAGTATGCGCTTTAAAAAATTTATTTTTCTTTCCTGTGCTTTTTTGTTCGGCTTTAGGCCGCTTCCTTCCGCTGCTCCGGTAGAAGAAGAATACCCAGTCGTTATCTTGGGAGGCGGAGTTGCCGCCTTAACTGCGGCTGTCCAAGTCAGCCAAGCAGGATTTCAACCTCTTCTAATTACAGGTCCCAGTCCCGGCGGGATTATCGTCCAATCCCACAGCATCCATAACTGGCCCGGAGAAATCGAAATCTCAGGCACAGAGCTAGCCGATAAATTGCAAAAACAAGCCAAGAGCTGCGGAGCTCTTTTTCTTTCCGGTCAAGTCATCGATGTCGATATCTCTAAACAACCTTTTGTCTTCACTGTCCAAAACAGTTCCGATCCTTCAAAGATCCAAAAAATCCGAGCCCGCACCTGTATTATCGCTTTGGGCGCTCTTCCAAAACTTTTGCAAGTGCCAGGAGAAGAAGAAAACCTCTTCACCAACATTTTCACCTGCGCGCCTTGCGACGGACTGCGGTATAAAGATAAGACAGTCGCCGTCATTGGAGGCGGGGATAGCGCACTTACTGAAGCCCACTATCTATCAAACCTCGCACAAAAAGTCTATCTCATCATCCGAAAAGATCAATTTAAAACGATCCAGCCCAAATACAGAGACTCTATTTTGTCCCGGCCTAACATTGAAGTCCTCTACAACACCTCTGTCGAAGCCTTCCAAAAAAATAACCAAGACCTTTCTTTAAACCTGGCTACTCCTCAAGGTCCAAAGCAGCTCACCGTTCAGGGAGCCTTCCTAGCAATTGGCTCTTTGCCAAACACGGCTCTTTTCAAAGGCAAGCTTGATTTAGATAAAGAAGGCTATATTGTCCTCAAAAACCAGCAAGAGACTTCTGTTCCCCGCGTCTTTGCTGCAGGCGATGTCTCCGATAAGATTTTTAAACAAGCGATGACCGCTGCCGGCGATGCGACAAAAGCCGCCCTCCAAGCTCAGAAATATTTCGAGGCTAAAAACTTGGCCCAAGCAGCTCCAGCGGAAACTCTCAAACCTGCCGAGATCAAAGAGCTTGCTTCTCTGGACAATCTGGACACGATCGTCTCTTCCTCTAAAAAACCGGTCGTTGTTTATTTTTATTCAAAGAGTTGCTCCCCTTGCCGATCGTTCAGTTATACCTATGAACTCTGGGCCTCTCAATTCCGTGACAAAGCCATCTTTGTCAAAGCCAATGATAAAATCGCCCCTGATGTCTTCTATGCCTACAAAATCAATAGCATTCCCACCGTCTTGGTTTTAGATAAAGGGAAGCTCATCTTTCAAGGCCGCGGATCGGAACTCGCAAAACTTCCTTCTGTTTTGGAAAAACCAGACACAAAATAACAGTCTCGGGGAAACCCGAGACTGTAATATTATCTATTAGAAACGGTAGCCGAAAGCACTCCGGCCTCCGCCGAAATTATGAGCATGATTATGAGCAAACATTTGGATATAAAACGGCTCTAGCCGGAAATCCCAGTTCCTTTTTTCTCCGAAGTGGAAAGTCAAAGGTGTGCTGATATCGTATCCCAGAACAGGATTGCCCCAGCGACTTTTTCCTACATCCCCTCCGACAAGAACCTTTAGATTGACTCCGATATCGAAAAGATTGCTGAACTTATGTTCATAGAGAAAGCCTGCCGTCCCATATAACAAGCCTTGCCGTTGGTGATGGACAAAATCTTTAAAATATCCAAATCCCACAATCGGAGTTAAACGGTCTTCATCATTAAAGAAGAGGTTATAACCAATCCGAGCTTCCGCTTCGAGCAGCGTCCATTCCAGAGGAAAAGGTCCCATGGTCAAAACATACCAAGCCTCCAGGCCAAAGTAGACAGCCTTAGGCTTAATCCGCTCATATCCGATGCGGGAAAGATTAAAGTTAAGTCGATTCTGATAAACAGGAACTGGCTTCTTGGTCGTTGTCAGTGTCACTTCATTTTCTTTCACAATAAAATTCGCACTCAGAGAAGACGTCACAATACCCGCACTGAGCAGTAACCATTTTAAATTTCCGTTTCTCATTTTTCCCTCCTTTCCGTTCATTAACTCATCTTTACTAAAATCTTAATCTTGCCTTAAACATATGTCTACAACAAAATTTTCAGCAAAGATTTAAAGAAGGAGAAAGTCCCGGCGATGCCGGGACAGCGAATAAAGCTTAGAAACGATAACCGACAGTGCCGCGACTGCCAAAATAGTTACGAGAATGATGCGAGCCATGCACATAGATATAAAATGGCTCTAGACGAATATCCCAATGTCTCTTAGGTCCAAACCGAAATGTGATAGGAAGGCTAACATCAATTCCTCCAACAGGATTACCCCATTTTAAATGAGAATCACTTCCGGATCCTCCCACGAATCCTTTAAAGTTAACGCCCAAATTAAAAATGGAATTGAATTCATGATCATAGAGCAGACCGAAGACTCCATATCCAACAGCAGGCGCTTCATGGCCGTGATGATGATGTGAAACAAATTTCCCATGTTCTATGTGGAAGCTATATTCATGAGTTCTACGAAAATCTTTAAAGACCCCAATTCCTAGAAAAGGCGTCACATGGTCTCTTCCGTTGTAAAAGAAGTTATATCCCATGCGCAACTCACTTTCGCCAAAGAATCTGTGTCTAAAGCTTTGATGCTCATCATTGAAAACATATCCAGCCCAAGCTTCAATTCCTACATAAAAAGCATCTGTTTTTATCCGCTCATAACACTGATGAAGCGGTTCAAAAACTGCAATCCTGTTGTGGTATTCCTGATACATAGGGACGTTTGAGTCTTCCTGTACCATCTGCTGTGTTTGCGTTTTTGCATCTGCAGTGACTAGCGATGTCATCGCTAACATCAGCGGCAATGTTATTTTCAGATATCCATTTTTCATATCGATACTCCTTTGAGAGTCTACAAGGCTAAACAGTATTTTAATTTTCGACATCAAAAAAATTGAAATCTTTATCTTTAAACTCTAAGAGGTATACTTTTTGGGATGAACTTCAGATTTTTAAATATTCCTGTTCAAATACATCCCAGTTTTTGGATTTTTTTAATATTCTTCACCGATCTTTATCGCGACCTTTCGATGGAGAGCGTGATCTTGGGAATCGTTTTAATCTTTAGCCTCCTGGTCCATGAATATGGCCATGCCTTAACAGCTCTATATTTTGGAGCTAGACCTGAGATCACTTTAGAAGCCTTTGGCGGCAATGCTCAGTACAATAGCTTTGGCATGACATCGCGTCAGATGTTCTTCATCACTCTTAATGGCCCTTTGTTAGAAAGCACCCTGATTTTCCTCTCTTATTCTCTTCTAAAGTCGGCCATTTTTGCTCATCATCCTTATCTTCAATATTTCCTTTACGCCACTTTACGTCTCAATATTTTATGGGTCTTATTTAATCTGATCCCCATTGCTCCTCTGGATGGCGGCCATCTGGCCCAATATTTTCTAGAAAGAAAATTTGGGTCTACGGGTTACAAAGCAAGCCTCATGATAGGATTGGCAGCCGTTGCCCTCATCGCTCCTTTTCTCTTTTTGCGGGGATATTTCTTTTTTGGAATTTTACTTCTGATTTACGGTTATCAAAGCTTTAAAATACTCCGGCAAGAAAAAGTTACAGCCGGTGGAGACAACCATTTCAGCAACTATATCCGCGGAGTGGAAGCTATCAAAAATAACGATCTAGAAAATGCCAAAAAAATCTTTAAAAAACTCCTCAAAGCTAAAGAGACAGGAATTAGAAGTTCAGCTACCGAGTCGCTAGCCAAGATCTATTTGGAAGAAAAGCAAGATCAAAAATCGTACGATTTACTTTTAAAAGCCGATCCTGATTTTCTTAAAGAAGGAAAACTGTTGCTCTGTAAGTTGGCTTTTCAGCGGAAAAACTACAAACTTGCCAGCAAATATTCCAGAGATATTTACGAGTACGAACCGTCTTATGAAACGGCTCTGATGAACTCTCAAACTTTTGCCTATTTGAATGACCCGGCTCTCTCCGGCGCTTGGCTAGAAATCGCATTTCGATTTAAACCCGAGGGTAAAGAAGTCCTCGACGATGCATTGTATAACACAGTTAGAAATCACGATGAGTTTAGAAAAAGACTAAGAGGGTATTTGCAAAGTCCGATCGGATGATTTGCAAATACCCTCTAAATCTTCTCTAATTTTTTTAGAGCCGCCTGTAAGTTAGCCCCTTTCCCCAAAACACCTTTGAACGGATCACCTTTTTTAAGACGGTTAGGAACCGTCTTAATCGTAAAATCTCTGGGATCGAGCCCAGACTTAACTTCTTTCCATGATAGCGGTGTAGAAACGGTCGCATTCGGCTGAGCGCGGACCGAATAGGCAGAAGCTAGAGTCTGCATCTCATTGTTTTGAAAAACATCAATGTAGACCTTTTTCTGCCTGTTGACAGGCCTTCTTTCTAAAGAGACGATCCCCGGTAGCCTTTCTTGGGCCTTATGGGCCACTAATTTAGCGAATTGGACCTCTTGCTCATACGTATATTTTCCTTGTAAGGGAACGTAGATATGCAGCCCTGAGGCCCCGGAGGTCTTGCAAAAACTCGGTACTTTGATCTCTTCTAGAATCTCATGCACCACTTGGGCAGTTTCGACGACCGCCTTAAAGGGAATAGCCTCAGGATCGAGATCGAATACCATATAATCAGGCTTTTCCAAATGTGAAATAGGAGCATTGAAAACATGCAGCTCGATAGATCCTAAATTCACGACGTAGAGAAGCGTTTGAAGGTTCTGCACCAAAATATAAGAGATTTTTCTTTCTTCATGTTGAATGGAAGTGGTCTTCACAAATTTAGGAAGATTTGCCCCCGCTTCTTTTTGGTAAAAATGTTCTCCATTGATCCCATTGGGGAATCGGACCATCACTAAAGGCCTATTTTTTAGATAAGGCAAAATGGCGGGAGCCACTGTCTCATAATAGTGGAGTAATTCGCCCTTCGTGATTTTAGGCCAATATAACTTATCTAAGTTCGATAGTTTTGCCGTCATCTTTCCCTCACAACCTCTTTGGGAGATTTATCCACTCTTAAACCTTTGAAGACCGGCTGCCGCATCATCCCATCCGAGGTCCATTCGGCAAAGGCGACTTCACAGACGAGTTTAGGCTTGACCCATGTCACAGGAGTGTTCGGATGAGGCTCTTCAGCAAAGGGACAGGTCGATGTCTCGATCTTTTTCAGCTTCTGATACACCTCTTTCAAAGCGTCATGGTCAAAGCCTCCTCCTACATGCCCCGCATAGATTAATTTTCCTTTTTCGTAGACGCCTACCAAAAGCGATCCCAAATAGGGACGGCCCCCTCTAGGCTCCGTGAATCCCCCGATGACGACCTCTTGCCGCATCCCCGTTTTAATCTTGAGCCAATCCCGGGTCCGGCTCGATCGATACAGGCTATCTTTTTTCTTAGCCATGATCCCTTCCAGTCCTTTTTTCCGGGCTAGTTGAAAAAAGGCTTTCCCCTTCCCTTCAATATGATCGCTGAACTTCACATAAGACAAACGAGATTTTTTTATCAGCTGCTCTAAGATCTTTCTTCTCTCCATCAAAGGAAGATGAGTCAGATCCTTGCCCTGATAAGAGAGAATATCGAACACATAATAGAGCGGAGCGCCGGCTTTTCGGCGTTGATAATTTTGCAGCAGTTGAAAGTCCGATTTGCCTTTCTTATCCAAAATGACGACCTCTCCATCGAATGTCCATCTTCCAGGGATCTTTTTTAATTCTTCGACAACGGTAGGAAATTGATGAAAATCTTTGTTATTCCGTGAAATCAGATGAACATCTCTGCCTCTTTTATCAGCTAAGGCGCGGTAACCGTCCCATTTGATCTCAAAGATCCACTCGGGATCATCAAACGGCTCTGGAATCAGTGTCGTCAACATCGGTTTTTTCACGCGGCTTTTTTTCTTCCTTTTTTCTTATGCTGCTCCAAACTCTCTTTCAAAAGCCCCATGATATCGTGGACCTTAGGCGACTTTTTCTCTTGAGACTTCTTAATCTTGACTTTTTTACCTTTCGATTTCTGCGCGATGATCTTTTTGACTTCGTCGATATACGTATCAGAATAATCCCCCGGACGAAAAGGTTTTGTCAGCTGATCGATAAATTTCAAAGCGATATCGACCTCGTTTTTTGTCGCGGTTGCTTCTTTGGGGATATTGAGTTCTTTGGGACTGACGATCTCGGTATGGTACCTGAGCTGGTTCAAGACTAAAACGTCCCCATGCGGCTTAATGACTCCCAAGTGTTCATGTTGCCGGATGACATAATTACCCACTGCCACCTTTTTGGATCTTTTCAAGGCTTCCCTTAAAAGATTATAGGCTTTGGCCGATCCTTTTTCCGGCTCCAAGTAGTACGGCGTATCATAGAGCATCGTATCGATTTGATCCTCACCTGTAAAATCGATGATTTCTATCGTCTTTGTTTTCTTGGGGTTTGCGCTCTCGAAATCTTCTTCCGTTAAAACAACGTAATCTCCCTTACTGTACTCGTATCCTTTCACGATATTTTCCCAAGGGATCTCCTTTCCATCTGCTTTGCAGATCCTGGCGTATCTAATCTCAGATAAGTCCTGCTTATGCAGCAGCTTGAATTTCAATGCTCTGTTACGACTTGCGCTATAAAGCCTCACAGGAATATGGATTAACCCAAAACTAATCGCTCCTCTCCAAATCGATCGCATAGCTCCTCTCTTTTCTTCTTCATAATCGACCTGGGGGCTTTCGTCAATCAAGAGTAATTAAGACTTGTTTTAAATTTTTTCTCAGCTTAATCTACCCGTCAAAAAAAGGAAATTTATGGGACTCCGTGTTCAGCCGAAAAATGCGACAGATCCAGCTTCCCCGCAAAAGGTTTTACATTTAGCCCGTGAAGGTTTTATCCCTAGTTCCGTCGCAGCCACGCTCTTTGGATCCCTTGTGAGTACCTCCTATATTCAAGAGACAGGAGGGTTTACTTTTTTAACTTCCGTTCCCTCTTTTTTCTTTGGAGGCGGAACAGGCGGCGCAGTCACAAGAATCGCCTATCAATTTCTTAAAAAGACAAATTCTCATTGGATTTCAAGTGGTCTTAGCGCTGTAGGAGGCGCTGGATTTGGGGCAGGTGTAGGGATGGGCATTCATGCCACCATAACCAATTCCCTTTTACCCACACCCGAAGGCAATTTTTTATACATAGTCCTTTCCACTGCCGCTTCAGGAGCGACATTATTTTCTTTCGCTACATGGGTGGTAGGCGATCCCGCGACAGCTGTCAGCTTAGGAGCTGGAGCCGGCAGTCTTGCAGGAATGAGCCTCTCTGCTCTAAGCTTGTTATTTGGAGAGAATGGAATAGCCGTCTTTAACGGCGCTTTCACTGGAGGCGCTGCAGCTCTTTTCGGACTGATGAACGTGTTGGGGACTCGACCTTCAGAGGAACACCCCTTGCTTCCTTTGACCCGCAAATAAAATCCTGGAAGACCTACTGTTTTAGAGATCTCCCATCTCAAATATCTCTCTTGATTAAACCTTTGCATAAAACTCAGCTTATATTCCATCCTATATCGCTCTTAAATTTTTATAGAGATCTCCATGACTATTTATACTGTAGGCTCGCATAATCCCGATCCCGGCATTAGTTTAATGCTTTGCAATGGCGTTGCTAATACTCTAGAAGATGCTAAAGGTCTCGCTGGCCTGGTTTCACGCCATTTCGATCATAAAAAAGTCACCGGTATTTATAACCCCGCGACTCTAGTAGATTATTTAGACCCTTCTAAAAGTTTACCGACGGTTCGTCTTTTTAAAAAAGTTATTCGCAATCACATCCCTCATGATAAAAATATCCGATCTCTGCGAGGAAGAATTCATATCTTAATCTTTGTCCACTGCCACGGAGCATACATCGCACAGAAAGCTCTTTTAAATTTCCCCCATAAAGAACTCGTCGAAATTTATTCCTTTGGAGGGGCAGTGATGATACCCAGAGCATTAAATGCTCAAAACTTTCTCAGAGAAAGTGATGCCACAGCACAGCTTAGCAATAGCCTCTTAGATAAAGAATGGGATGAGCCTGTCTATGAATATGCAAAGAATTTACATCATGCAAAAAAACGGTTTCCAGATGAACTTCAGGCGATAGAATTCGCAGCAATTCAGAGTTATAAAAAACATCTGACTGCTCGCATCCAGACAGGAGATCACCATGCCTGTCGTCGTTATCAAGAGATCTATATCCTAGGTCATGAACAACCCACCACAGAAGATTTTCCTTTTCTGTCTCGCAAAATTATCAGGCACCTCTGTCTAAACGGAGAATACGCTATTCATTTCTTAGAAGGAGTCCGGTTTTCTGCACCTCCAGAAGCAACCACCAAAAAATCCGGATCCCTCATCTCGATCTTCAAACGCACTACTTTGCCGGTGACTGAAGGATTCATAGAAAGCAGCTTTATAGAAAATTATGGAAATAAACTAGAAGAAGTTATCCAGGAGCGCAAAAAAAGATTTTAATTCTCTTGGTCCCATTGATCAAACAGAACGTAAACTTGCTCTAAGGCAGTCGGTTTAATCCGTTGAGGCCCTTTAAAGACATTATCCAAGGAATAGACTAGATACAGCATGAAAGAGATATAACCGGCCAGCAGCGCCGTCATCAACATATGGCTCCTCGGGTTTTCAAGACCGAAAAAGAACATGAAGCCGATCGTAATAATCGCTCCCAAGATCAGAAGACTCCACATCATCCCCCCGAGATGCACAATCGAGTTGAACTGCCGAGTTAGACGGCTATTCAAGAAGCTATCCAATTTGGAGATCGACTCGGTGTACCAAAGAGTCATTTTTTCATTTTTTAAATTCACTTTAAAATAGCTATCCCAGATTGCCCGAATATAGACACGCGCTCCCACATCAATGGTTTTATCACCTGCATGCCACCATTCTTCTTTCACAACATAGTTGATATACTTCCGCAAGCTCGCCCGGATTTCATTTCGTTCATTCACCGAAAAATACGAAGCATTTTGGTAAAGATCCGCTAGCAATATAGCTTCCGTATGGATACTCTCCTGAATTGTGTTGTACCTATTCTGTACATTGATGACCGTAAAGCCCAGAATAACGCTGTATAGCACCCCAATAATGCTGAAAGTAAATCCTGCGACATCATGATGTTTTTTAAGTTCCGTCCTAGAAAGCTTCTTCCTAGCGATCCATAGAATCACTAAGCATAATACCGTAAAGGGAACAACAACCAGCAAAGAAGAGACGACCCACGAAGATGACTCAAACAAACTGCCCATATTTTAACTTTTATCCTGAAGCCGTTTCCAGTGCAAACGATTTTTTTGTCCTCTTATCTATATCCCTAAAAATGAGTCAAAACAATGAAATAAAATGGGGTATGAAATGAAAGATCGCCTTCTTTATGCAGAAAAAAATATAACCTTTTAGTTTGCCAATATGAACCCCTACGAATATACCTATCGTAATTTTATGCTATTGGAAAATAAAAATGCATTAGGAGTAGCTTTTCGGGATTAACCCAATATTTTTTTCTATAAAATTTAAAGCATTATGACTATCATATATGTTGGTAAGTTATTCTAAATTATTAAGATGAGCAATGACATAATGCGTGTTTTCTTGTTTGTAATTCTTTCATTTAAAGTTTTCGCCGATTTGCAAACCCAAACCTATGCAGTCACTGAAGGTTCACCCAGTGCTTTAGTAGCAGGAGCCGTAAATGCGATTACAGGCGATCATTATATAGCTGAGATGGATTACCAAATCCAAGCCGCTGTTCCTCTAAACCTTCCCCGGACATACATCAGCAGCAATGGAGCGGACAAACATGCAGGTTGGCAATTATTACATCATCTTTATGCTGCATATTACGTAGAAGAAGATGAGGATCCTTGGCATCACCGGATACAATTGATTGAGCCCAATGGCAGTACTTTGAATTTTGAACGATCACAAAAGCAAAAGAAAAATCAACTCATTGTTTTTAATCCTGTTGACATCTCTAAAGCAAAAGGGCTGACAAATGCAGGCCGAGGCGAAATCTCAGGGCAGACTAATGTAAAAAATATTCGAGTTGAAATGTCGTCAGACAGAAAAAACTTTACCGTCTATGGAGCAGATAGCGCTGTACGGTATTATAAACAAATCAAAAAGCCTGAAGAAAGTATGCCTAAGGAGCTTTTTCATGAAGCTCCTACCGCTTGGTATGTTCTTCAATGGGAGAAGTTACCTAATCAAACTCAAGTCTTTTACGGGTATGATGGGAAAGACTGGCTGAATGCTGTAAGAACTGCAAATCATAATGATACCAAAACCTACGCTTGGGCTGGCATTCATTATCTTTCACATAATCACGGGAAAAACCACGACTTTGATATCAATACAAATGATGGAAGAAAACTGAGTTACCGTTTTGCATCTCACCATGATCATAGTATTTTTCTACTCTCAAACGTAGACACACCATCGTATCTACAAGAATCGATTTCTTATGATCAAAAAATAGGAGATGGCTGGGGCGGCGGGTCAGGTCTTACTATAGGCTATCTTCCAACCACAAGACGTCTTTTAGAAAATTGCCATTATAAAATAGACTATTATAAGGTAAAAGATAATTACATAGGCGGAGGAAACATCAAACTTAAAAATGATGATCCTCGCCTATACCGCGTTAAAACTCTGAGCGCTCCTGTAGGTAATGATGTCAATGCCCTTGTTACCCATTCTTTTTACTATTTTCCTGAACAGCGCTATACCCAAGTGCGCGAAATTGACAATATCCTGACACAATATCATTATTCTCCTGAGCTCCGTTTAGAAAAAATCTTACGATATGGAAGAAATGATGTTCTACAGAGCAGCGAACGATTCATATGGGGAACAGCAGGTGCTATTGCAACCAACCTGCTTTGTCACACTTTTTATGATAGTTCATTGCAACCTTTACTGTCCCGCTGTTTCTACTATGACGATCGTGGCAATCCTATAGGAGAAAAGCTGTATGGAGTTCTTTCAGGACAGCAGAAGCCTCCTTTGTTAATCGCCAATGACACATTTCCAATAGAAAATGGAGTAGAAAGTTATACTATTCACCGAAAATTCTCTCAAGATCGATTAAATCTCCTATTAAGAGAGGAAGAACAAAATGGGAAAGTTACTCTTTATAACTATTTGCCCAATACTTCTCTTCTTTCATCTAAATTTATTTGCGATCATGAACAGATTAAGATTAGGAATTTTTATCAATATAGTCCTGATTATATCCTAATCCAAGAAATCCTTGACGATGGATTTACTCCGAATAAAGACGATCTAACAGGAGTTTTAACACGACGAATTAAAAATATCAGTCTTATTCCTAAAGGACAGCCTTATCAAGATATGCCCAACGCTATTGAGGAAAGTTACTGGGATGGAAATAAACATGTTCTATTAAAAAGAGCCTATCTTGCCTATACCGCTGGGGGGAGAATTGAAAAGCAAGACATTCATGATGCGATGGAAAATCACCGGTACACCTTATCAATGAAATATGATGGGGCGGGTCGCCTTACTGAAGAAAGCAATGCTTTAAAACAGACGGCAACTTATGCATATGACGGTGTAGGCAACAAGATTTTTTCTCAAGATTTTAGCGGCAAAAAGACAACCCGAATGAAATACGACTTCTCAAATCGCCTGATTCAAGTTGAAGAAATAGGAAGTGATGGGATCAAACGGATTACTCAACACCGCTATGATACTAAGCACAATAGAATTGCCACTATTGATCCGTATGGTAATACAACCAGCTATATTCCTAATCCCTTTGGAAAAATAGAAGAAAACCACTTGCCTCCTATTGTCGATGCAAAAGGATCATTTTCATATCCTATTATTTATCGAAGATATGACAGTTCTGGAAGAGAGATCTCAACAATTGAGGCCAATGGTGATGTTCTATCTAGAAGTTATAATATACGCAGTCAAGTTACTCATATCCTACACCCTAACCAAACTACGGAAAGGTTTATTTATAATCTGGATGGAACCCTTCATTCACACATTGATCAGAAGGGGGGCCTCACAGAATATAGCTATGACTTTCTAGGAAGAATGACATCTAAAATCGATGCCTTAGGACAAGTAACAACGTGGATTTACAATGCATTTAATTTAATCGCTCAGATAGATGCTGAAGGAAACAAAACGACATATGAATATGATGGTGCAGGTCGTAAAGTTGCTGAACAGATCAATCATGAAAGGACTGAATATTTCTATGATTCTCTGGGCCGATTGCAAACGGTCAAAAAAGGACAGCTTCTCAATATTTCTGAATTTAATCATTTAGACCAAGTGACTGAGGAAAGGCAGGAAGATATCGGAGGGACTCTCTTAACGAGAATTTGCTACGAATATGACGAAGCAGGAAACAAATCCGTTATTACTCGTTATGTGGATGGAAAAGATGCCAAAGAGTTTTTCTTTTATGACTCTTTCAACCGTTTGATTGAATATCGTGATCCTTTTAATCATGTGACAACAACTGTCTTTAATGACCATTTTCAAAATGCTCATGGGCAAACTGTTGTACAAAAAGTAGAAACAGATCCTCTAGGTCTTGAGACGATTACAACTTATGATGCAATGGGCCGCATTGCTTCTTTAGAAAAAAAGAACATCAATCGAGATTCTCTTACACTCGAAGACAACTTTTACGATGTGAGCGGTAATTTAGTCCAGTATATCAAAAATAAGACACATACGATCGAATGGCAATACGGTCCCATGAACCTCTTGAAAACACTTATTGAAGGAGGATCTAAGATCACCGAATTTACCTATACTAAATCAGGCCTCTTAGAGCAAAAGAAAAAGCCGGATGGCACCGTTCTGACAAATAGATATGATCTTCGGGATCAACTCATCGAAGCTATCTCTTCGGATAATGCTATACACTATACATTTATCTATAACAAAATCGGCCAGCAGATCGGAGCGAAAGACGAGGTATCTCAATTAACTTCCTGGCGCCGCTATGACCCTCTTGAAAGACTTTTGCAAGAAAAACTTAGCAACGGCTTGCTCATATCCTCTACTTATGATGAAGTGGGACGTAAAACAAGTCTGGAATTACCTGATAAATCTATAGTTTCCTATACCTATGATGCTTTAAATTTAAAATCCATCTCTCGAAAGGGTCTAACTCATTATCTAGCATCTTACGATCTCGATGGAAACATCTTAGAGCAAGAACTGATGGGCCATTTGGGTAAAATGACTTTTACTTACGATCTCTTAAGGCGTAAAACAAGTACTCAAGCTTCGTTTAATTCTCAAGAATTGGAATACGATCCAGTTGGAAATGTGATTTGGCTACGAAATAACAGAGAAAGACAAAATTTTACCTACGATGCCCTCTATCATCTAACATCAGAAAAGAACTTTTCTTATTACTATGATACTGAAGGGAATAGAGTCCGAAAAAATCAAGAAACTTATAGTCACAATCATTTGCATCAAATTGTTTCCCACCTAACTTATGACCCTAACGGGAATCCTTATTTGGATCATGATACTGAATATACCTATGATGCTCTCGACCGCCTTCTCGCTCTAAAAAACCACTCTCATCAAATTTCCTTTTCATATGACCATAGAGGCCGGATGATGACACAAACCGTAGATGGAAAAGAAATGCTTTTTATCTATGACGATGCAAAAGAAATTGGAAGTGCAGATTCCTCAGGAAAAATTACTCAACTGCGCATTCTCAATCCTGATTTACCCTCCGAACGAGGAACTGCGGTTTTACTGGAAATCGATGGTAATTATTACTACCCTCTTCATGATCTTTTTGGGAATACCAAAGGACTTCTAGATCTCGATAGAAAGATCTATGAGTCTTATGAGTATTCCGTTTTTGGTGAAGGGATCAAACCGAGTTTAAATCCTTGGCAATTTGCAAGTAAGCGCATATGTCATGAATCGGGTCTCATTAATTTTGGCAATCGATTCTATGATTCTAATTATGGTCGTTGGCTTACTCCCGACCCTGCGGGATTTGCCGATGATAATAGTAATCTCTATTTATTTGTAGAAAATAATCCTTTTTCAAAGTTGGATCTCTACGGGTTGAGCATGATGAGTTATCATCAACATCATGAATACACAACACTTTCTGAACCAAATTCCTCCACTAATTTAACTCCATTGCATGACACTGACAACACTTATAAATATTCCTGGGAAGGAACAAAGTCTCTTTTGGACAATATTTGCGAGCCCCAGATCCAGGGCTCTTTACAGGCCCTTGCGGGCGTGACAGAAGCCAGCTTAGGCGTTGCAATAACCACCCTAAGTTATGGAGCGGCAGCACCTCTTGGAACATTTATGTTTGTACATGGCGTTGATCACGCTACAACAGGGATTCATACTGCTATCTCTGGTAATCATCAAAGTACTGCGACAGCTCAGCTTTTACAAAAAGCTGGCATGAGTCCAGAAAAGGCCTCTCACTGGGATAACGGTGCAAATTTTGTATTTACTGTTGGCGGTGGAGGTCTTGCCTATAAGTTAGGACAAGAAGCTACAACTTTGACTATGTTTAGCTCAGGTAAAATTGGAATGGCAGTTTCAAATGAGAGAGCGTTGTTTAACTTTACTGACACTGCAGTCAAGCATATGCATGAAGTTCAAAGAAAGATTCCTGTTCAAATATTAGATAAGATAATTAAATCTCCAATGGCAGTTGTAAAGGATCCTCAGGGTGCTTCAAATGCAATGATGCATTATTCGCAAGTATGGAAAAATGGAAAGCTATATAATATTGAAGTGCTTTATAACAAAACTACTAATACGATAGCCCATTTTCAATACACTCAAAAACCTATGGGACCACTAAAAAAGGTTTCTAAATAATATGTACGAAAAAACTGATAAACGAAGAATATACCAGCTAATAGATATGTATTTATCTGATAAAATCAATGAATCAACTTTTTGTCATGAATTTTATTGCGCCTATGATTTAGAGCTAGATTATGACACATTAAAGAAAGATGAATATAAAGCATTTTATGAATTGTCAGAGATTACAAGTAGATTTTCTGAGTTTGAAAAAGATATTAAAAAATATCCTGGTGTCTATCATACAAAAAAAGAAGTAAAGCAAAAGATAATAGAAACAAAAGAGAAATTGAAGAAATATTTTGAAGACTTAGAAAACAGTGTTGATGAAAGCGATAGAGACTCAAATGCTTAAAATGCGCAGTAAAAAAAAATTGTCAATCTAACTTCTTCTGAACAACTGAAAAGAAAATTTAGGGTTAGTCTTAAAACAGGCAACTCGCATGAGTAAGTTGTAATCGCAAATAAAGTGCGATCATGTCTATATGGTTTAAGAAATTCTTAGAACAAGAAGAATCTCTTTCCACTCTTTCTTCCGAGCAAGATTATTCGCGGTAGAAAACTCCTCGTCACTCACTTGGATTACTTGCCCCTGTAATGAGATGGGCATTAAAATCTTGTTCGAATGGATATATCCTCTGTTAGATACAAAAAGAAATCTACTGACCTATGATGGATCTTTTTCTTCTTTGGCTACAGATCCATACTTCAGTATTAATATAGTCGATTATATTTAACAAGATATAACCAACTAAATATAGGTAGGTTAATACTTCTTTGGCTGAGTTCCCAAGGTGTGTGTTTTAATTAAGACCTCTCAAAGATATCCATTGGCGGACATTCGATTAATCAAATGATGATAAGTAACTCGTCCATCCTGAGGGTTTTTTGACAGCAATTTCCATAGTGCAAGTTTTCAGAGTTAAAGATCTTCCGAGCCATCTACAAGGCATAGATAACCCCCAAGGAATTCATAGCGCTCTAAGAGCTTTCCTCGTTGGTTTCATGAAAAATGGAAAGATAGCTACTTCGTAGATCTCTGGGATCGACCTCATCGAGAACTTCTCGCATGTAGGTATCAGAGGGAGCATTTTAAACCTCAACAGGGTTTGTATGTTTTGAACGATGGAGACTTAAGACTGAACATTGCCAAAGCAGACATGAGGTAGTCGGCAAGACTTATCTTGCGCTCATTCTTGAGTTTAGGAATTTGTCCGAACTCTTCCCTAGCAATGCCTAGTATCCAGCAGCTGAAAGGGTCTTTTTTTCTCTTTCATGGGGTCCACACTTCATAAAGCGTCTTTGCGAAAATATTCTGCAAAAAGCCCTATCCTTTATCTATACGATTTTTTTTAGCAGGAACTGCTGTTGCTTACGAGACCTAAGCTACTCACATGTTAAGGTAACTTTACCATTCTTGCGTCAGGTATCAATTCCCCCCTTGGAAGCTGGGGGGGGGGGTCGGGGCGGGGGGGGGTCGGTAAAGGTACGCCTAGGCATGCATGGGATGCGACTTCTTCCACACAAACTTAATTGAACTATGCCGTACTAACAGCATCCATCGGATCAAAGAATTTGAAAGCTCCATTCAAGCTTTCAACACAACTGGCATTTCGGATTAGTAATAATGTAAGGGTATCGCAGCCATTTTTAATTTCATGGGAGAGTTCAACTGAAGAGGTTTCGTTTTTAATTTTTGCTTCTTGCAGCTTTTTTTGCTTAAGACGCAAATTCTCAAGGGGTTCTAAATAAGAATGCATAAAATTGCAAGTATTCTCTTTTGTCAGAGGGTTCGGTGAAGAGATGAGATTTTGGACTGCGATTCTAGTTAATTCTAGGTATACTTCTTGCTCCCTGTTTTGTATGGTCATTATAAAATTATCTTTGTCTTCTTTTTCAGTTAAGCTGTCTAGCTGTTTAGAAATAAGCATCTTAAAATAATCTTCACCGTTTGGAGAAGCTGATAGCATGGTCGCTCTACTTGAGTGTATGTGATGGGCCATCAAGCTACTTGATGCTATGAGGGCTCTTCTTCCGGTATATATTTGTCGTATTATATTCATATTATCACCCCTCATAAAAGCATCCCTGTGAATTAGAACTTCTGAATCCTGATTTTCTCTAGAATGGATTACCTCAAATAAATCATATCTAATAGAAACCGTGAGAGAAATTATTGACCCTGTTACTATTAGAAGGTTATTATTTTCCGTTGAAAGACTTGTTCCATGACCACTTAAATAAGAAACTCCTGAGCCCATAAGAACAGAACCAGCGCTCAAAGCCCCAGTAAAGACACCCATTCCAGCAGCAGCATATATTGGGTTACTATTTAGAAATGATAAAATTGAAGACATATTACCTCGTTATTATTTGTCGTTCATTTATTATACAATAAAACTAATTTTAGTTAAATAATTATTACTATATTTAAAATAGAAAATTTGCATGACTATGACATCTAATAGTTAAGCGAAACAATTAAAACTTCGACATACTTAAGTAACTGATATTCTGATGGTTAAATAAAATAGATTAAAGCTTGGGTTGTTAGAATGCCTACGCTCGCCTCATGTCCTTTTCGATTTCAAGACGGCGCTGATGCGCCGTTTGCCATAAAAAGAGGGCACTCCATATTGAGATGCTAATTCATTCAGAGTATGGCTGCGAAAAAGAATCGGCACTCACAACCTCTTTGTTTTTGCAGAAAAGAAAGGAATAGGGCCTACGACCAAGCCAAAAGAGACTTAGGACACGCCGTTATCTGGAGAAAGCTCTGTTATGGGACGAAAAGCGAGCTTGCAATTATCTCTTGAGACTGCTGCACCGTTGAGTATTTGAAAACAGGCTTTCAGTATTGGAGACCATCTTTAAAGATTCAAAATGTGGTATTGTAACCGGAGTATAGAGCGCTAGAGCTGCTACGACTAATGCTCCCACGCCTAGAAATCTGCGATTATTGAACAGAAATAGCTGAGTTCTTGTTTTAGAATCTAATAAGTTTTTTAGATTCAATCCGTTAGTTTCTGCCAGAGAAAGTCCGCATTGCAGATCTTCAAATGTTAAGCGAGGATGCTGCAAAAGTTTTTCAGCGATATCATTTCTGCCAGATTTACATGCCTGAATAAAAACTTTTCCAATACCTTTATAAGAAGCCTTCGTTTCTATACTTTCCATTAAAATAAATTCTTTAGCATCATAGGCAACACAGTATCCCTCATTTAGATCTTCTGGCCTAATATGGGGATTATGTTTGAGCTCGATCGCAAGATGTGTATGCCCAGAACGACAAGCAACGAGATATCCTTTTCCTAAATCAACTGTGCTAAGCCTGTCGTCCTTTAGGATTATTCGGACTATTTCTAACGACCCGATTCTACAAGCATAGAGAAACCCTTTCCCCAGCTCTTCTGCAGATACCTGCCTCATCAGAGGGGCCATAATGCTAATGTGTGTTTTTAGGACTGCTTCAAGGAAAATGTCTGCTATAGTAGCTCCTGCTTTTTTAATGCATTCATAACCACGCAGAATTCGGAAAATCATCATCGTTTTGGTAGCTTGAGGGTCTGATTCTAGCTCTGAAACAGAAAATTTGCAGATTGATTTGGTTAAGGGTGGTTGCTCTTGAGAAGTGACCCTCTGAAAGATCTCTATTAATTGCGGATCAAAGGCAGGTAATTTTAGTACTGAGGTTTCTTCTACTGGAATAGCGATAACTGAATTTACAACTATTAATGACATAAATCACCTTTTATTTTATTAAAATATAACAATATTATAACATAATATTTAATATACATAAATAATTAATTATTGATTTCATAACCAGTTCATTTTAATACAGTTGTATTTTTTATTATCAGCGTGTGGTGAACCAGGACCTTTTAATTAAAAATATTTTACATAGTCAGCTGGTTTTGAGATGAACAAGGCAAACAACTCCACCGTATAGCGATCATACCATGCAGCCTTTCTCCTCTTGGCCGCAACTCCAGCTCCTTTTTTCTCTTTCCCATTGAACAGATTTAGTGCCATCCTTCTCAGCACGGATAGGTTTTCTACTCCCTGCCCACTGTTTGTGAGCGATAAACCCTCCTGGAAGACGATATCCATTGCCCAGTGCAGCCCATTTTCGATTTCCCAGTGACTCCTCCTGATCCCTGCTCCTTGCTCCGCTCTCATATTCCTGTCAGAGATATAGTGTTTCTTTTCCTCCGACATTTTTCCCCTGACTGTTCTTCGAGACCAGGCAAGCGATCCGGGATTTAATGGTCGAGACAGTCCTATGCGGAAGAAGGCTAGGAACTGGGACATTAGAACAACATCGGCTTATAGCCCTAAGAGCAATGGGATAGCTGAGGCTTTTGTTAAAACCCTGAAAAGGGACTACGGGTGGGTGACATCTAGAATGCTAAGACAGTCATGGATCAGCTAACAAAATGGCTAGAGGATTACAACGAAAGAGCCCCTCATAAGGCTTTAAAGATGTGCTCCCCAAGAGCAAGAAGCAAAAACTAGAAAGCTAGGGGTCCGGCTTTATGGGGTGCACTCCAGATCTTGTGTTCTTGAGCATATGGAGCATAGTCTGGTCCTACAAGCCATGAGCCAAGCGCTTAAGAGGTATGGGAGTGAAGAAGGAATGATTTTTCATAGATCGAGGAAGTCAATATGTTGCATGGGCAGTCAAAGAGGTGCTGAAAAAGCATAGTATACACATGAGCAAAGGAAAAGTAGCCTATGACAATCCCGTGATGGAAAGCTTTTTCTCCACATTGAAAAAAGAGCTCATGAGAGAGCAAAAGAGGTTTGAAGACCTCAAAGAAGCTCAGGTGAAAGTTTTTAAATACATAGAGATTTATTATGATAAAAAACGGATACACTCAACACTTGGATATAAAAGTCCATATGAGTACGAAGAAGAAATGAAAAGGCTAGCAAAATAGTGTCTACAATTTTCAGAAACTCCAGTATGAACTTAACCCTATAGTCTCCATAGTTCTTTCATAACCGATTTCAATTTTTAAGAAAAGCCGCATCTCACAGAGAAAACAATCTTGCTTGTCGATGATATCGTCGGTACAGAAGCAACCCTTCCGACCTGGATCCAGAGACTCTATCAAGGCTTCCCATTAAAAGTGATTAAAAATGGCTTGTATTAGCGAGGGGCTTGAAGTTCTTTCATGCGCTGGATGAATGCCTGTGCACCTAGACGATCTTCTTCACTCTTTTCTGCTTGCTTTTCTTGATAGACTCTTTCTGCTTCCATTAAAGGAGTGATCCCAGAAATTCCTGCTTGATGGGGATTAGCTCCATAATTCAGGATTTTAGTGAGATATTCTCTTGCATTTAAGTTGAAAATCTCCTTAACGGCATGATAGAGAAGGGTGTTCCTGCCGTCATCAAGCGGGAAATTTAAATCGGAATTTAATTCGACGCACGACCGTAAAAGATAATCTGGATCAGTTTTAGCTCTGAAACTTAATTCATGTCCTCGATGGTCTGCAAAGTAAGGTCGAATAGCATCTTTAATCGGAATAGCATCTAAAATCGCTATAAGCAACGATTTTATGAATCTTTCGCGTCCTGCTTCAATATCATCTTTGCCATCTTTACCAATGACATTAGGTACGCCGATTTTTTGTAGAAATTCTATAGCAGCGGTGTTGCAATGTATTATTGCTTTTGGAAGTAAGGTATGCCCATCAGAATGACGGAATCGTACAAAATCAAAAAGCTGTCGCCTGTGAAGCATCTCCAGTATGGGCAAGTTGTGGTTTGATATTCCATTCTCAGCCCACGTCAAACAATTTTCGTGACTTGGTTGAATTCCATAGCCTATCAAGAGGTCAGCGATATCGCTATGGCCTTTCTCGAGAGCTAAATTTAGTGCGTAATTTGCAGATTTGTTTATACGCAAATAATCAATGCCCATTTTCCCCTTCCAGACATTAAGAATTAGGATGAGACATTTCAAAAACTTGCCTATAGGAATGGGCTTTTTGATTCCATCGCAGTACTGATTAATCAAGGTCGGAAAAATTTGATGAGAGCTCATGTTTCTAATGTCTGGAGTCCAAAGAAATAGGTTCATGCTAGGGCTTGGATCTGGTTGTGCCCCTTGCTCAAGAAGATAATGGACCATGTCCACATGGCCATAAGACGCTGCGATAAAAAGAGCATTCCATTTATAGAATGTGCTAAAAATAAAGAGTTCACGATTGATAATGTCTGCTGAGCCATTTTCGACCAACAGTTGTGCATTTTTTACAATTCCACTCGCTGCCGCCATTGCAAGTGGTGTTGTTTTATAATCGAGCACTACAAATTTGTCGTTGTTCCAGATGTATTCGGAAGTCACTGTTCCTCCCGAAATTGTGTGATTCAAGATTCCAAAACCAAAAGGTCTTAATGCTTCTAAGGCATCTTGGAGCTCTTCAAAGTTTTCTGTCCCCGCCAGTTTGTGAACTTTTTCAAGGGCGGCAAGGGCAGTTTGATCAATTATGTTTACTTCACATTTGTGATCTGCTAATCGATTTGATTTAACTTCAATGGGACGATTCAGAAAGAGGATAACTTTACGCCATGAGGATTGAGATTCTCTGAGTGTTTGCGCCACTAGAGGGCCAAATCTTGCTTTTACGTAAAATTCCAATGAAGTTTCAGCAATGAGGTACCAACGCCGTTGAGAAAGTTGAGCATTTAATAAAGAATTTAGATCAAGCTCATTGAAGATTGTGGAAATGAGCTCTTCAGGCAGTTGATCGATTACATTGTATGCAGGAGGCTGTTCTGCAGGATGAGGGGCTACTAATTTTTTAGGGGGAACAAACGTGACGTTGTCCTTAAACTGTTCTGCAGGAGACTGTTCTGGAGAGCCAGGAAGGTTTGACCTATCTGATAGGTAGTAACGCAAGATAGCAAAGGCTGCTGCGGCAAGAGTTGCTACTACTGCGACAATCCCTATAGGTTTAGCATATTGAACAGCGGTTTGAGTAGCAGAATGACAAGAGAACGGGAGAATTCGTGTAATTTGCATGTTAAAAATCTTTTCTAAATTGTATTAATATTATACATTGTCAATGATATGATTTCTATTACACAAACAAAATGTTTTCAATTAATTATTCGCAGACTTTCCCGTTACGATCGGATGGCAACAAACTAATTATCAATGATTTGTATTTATATCTAACCTATTTATTTTTAAAGACTTAAGAATTAATACGTTATTTTTTTAAATATAAAACACGAATATAATACGTGTTGGTTTGGGGAAATTTATGACAATTGAAAATATAAGCAGTTCTCAAGCTAAATATTTGTATGAGCAGGCTTGTTCTCTAATCGCGCTTAAGTCAACTTTTTTCTCTACGATGTCCAGGCCGAAGCGTGTCTCACGCGAAGGCCTTCTCAGAGATTCAAACTTGAAAACGAAAATAACGCCAGTGTTCTCTACGGGATCTGTTGAAGAGGCAATTTTTCTGCTCTTGTCCCAATATACTTTTCAAATGCATACCCTTTTGCCAGACCATGTTGTATGCGACCTCTAGGTGTCAAACAAAGTCTCGTCTTGGCATTTTTCATTCCGGCTTTCTCTTTTAGTTTCTCAGTTCTAATCCATTAAAATTTAAGCCCCTTTGGGAGAGGCTTGATCCTTTTCTCCAGATGGATCTCCTAGCTTAAAGGCCTGTTTTGTGATTAGCATTCTGTGCATGATAACTGCCAGTTTTCTTCTCAGAGCTACAGCAGCTTTTTTCATGCCTTTTTTCTCAAAATTTTAAGCGCTCAGGCTTTTGGTTTTGTCCATAGCTTGTTCGAGTTAACATGACTACTGCTGCTTCATAAAGCAATGAACGCATTGCTCCTGTGCCTCTTTTTGAAATTCTTCCCAGTGGTAATATTGATCTTGCCCAGGCTTGTTGCATAAGTCTCCTACTTGGTACAGAAGTATCTAAAAGTGGAATGAGAACGGATACAACCCTTTGACTGCGTCTTAGCCAGATAATCAAGTTTACCTAATTAAGAGATTTACTGTGCAAAACATTCTTTAAAAGGTTTGAAATTTCCTCGGAGATTATGAATTCCTTTGTAATTATCATCTAAAATGGCAAAGACTACTTCTTTAAAGACCCCTTTAAATAAGGTACTTAATATCTTCTTGTATAGTCCTGCCATTTTTTCTGGTGGTATTTTAAAAGCACCACATCCAAATGCACCCAAAACAATAGCCTCATATCCATGTTGATGCGCTACGGTTAACTGAGTTATAATGGCTTTTTCAGCCTTTTCTAAGACTTTTGCTAGGAGTTCTTCTTTCTGACGAATATATTCAGGAGAGGAAGAATCGATTCTATTATGTGCCATATTTGCCTCAAAAGTTTTTAAATCATGAGGAGCTGCCGATGACAAAATTCCAATGTTAAAAGGATTTTCTAAGAATGCATAAGATTGTGCTTTACCTGCACGGAATACCTTGACATCAGGAGTAAAAACTGCGCCTGCTATATTAGGATCTTTTCGGCTATACAAGGGATAAAGAAGTTTATGCTCCGGATCATGATTCTCTAGGTTGTTGTACACAATATCGAGTTGGACTTTCATAAAAACTAGCAATTCAGAACGATAACAAAGATCTTCTTCTTGATTACCTGGTATTTTTTCTAGACCTCCTCCAGGGTATTCGGGGCTTGCAAAATTAACGAGAAGGACTTTTAAATTCTTTTGAGCCAATTCTTCAGCGGCTTCCAAACAGTCTTGATTGATGACTCTAATAGAAGTATGAAGCTCTGAATTGATAGGTTTCACATCTGAATATTCAAAGTATTGACTTCTAGCTGATAACGCATTTCCATTTTCTAGAGAAAATCTTTGCCCTGTCGAAGTCTCATAATAGCCCTGTTGAATAAAAGCTGAAGTATTATCAATAAGCTGACCAGGATCGCTGCCGATATACGGTTTAACTTGAGAAGTCTCTTTAGGTTTGGGACTTAAGGTTTCTTTAGATTTCTCTGTCCTATCTTTTGGTAAGCGTTTATTTTTCCTTTCCAAGATAATTTTGAATATGAGGGCTGCAGCGCACAAAAATGTCGTAATCAGACCTACAATAATCCAAGAGCGAGATGAGACAGAACCTATTGCAGATCTCATTGTGCTGACGGATGAATGCATTGAGTTACGCACTGGAGCAGATTCTAAAACCTGCTGCTGAGTAACCATCAAAGAGCTTAGAGAATTAGGAGATATTTTTAATGACATAATTTTAATTATTTAACAAATTCATAATATATTAACAACTGAACAAATTATTTTCAATTAATTAAAAAAGTACTTTATCAAATAGAAAAAATTATTTTGAAAATTTTATGTAACAAAAATGCGATTGGCTAAGAAGGTATTTAGAATCACTATTGGATTACAATTTTTGATAATTATTTCAGACATTTTTTTAAAAGTTAAAGAAGCAATTCACATTTTGGGTTTATTTTAATAGATTCTATTGTTGAGAATTTTTTCTGCTTAACACCATGGAAACAGCTGCAGTTATAGCTAAGCCTATACCCCAATAGGAATATCTTAAGCTATTAGATGGGGCTATAGTAAACCTGGGGTCTAAAAATAGGCTATTAATAAAGAGTTGCGCAATATATGTAAGAGGCATTTCTCAGAAAACTAGATAAAACCTGCTAATTCTTGTCTTTCTAAATTTTATCCCAAATCAATTTGGACAAAAAATAAGACTGAAGGTCTTTGCTAGAATAAATCCTAAATAAAGTTTTTTTATTGAAATCGGAACATTTATCTCCTTTTTTTAGAATTATGAGAAAAAGCAAAGCCCTATTAACAGCTCTTTTGATAATGGAGCTACGAGCTCTGTTGCACTAGGTGGGTTAATACTTCTTGGCTGAGTTACCAAGGTGTGTGTTTTCAATTAAGACCTCTCAAAGCCTCCATTGGCGGACATTCGATTAAATCAAAAGATGATAAGTAACTCGTCCATCCTGATGGTTTTTTGACAGCAATTTCTATAGTACAATTTTCAGAGTTAAAGATCTCCGAGCCATCTACAAGGCATAGATAATCCCCTAGGAATTCATAGCGCTCTAAGAGCTTTCCTCACTGTTTTCATGAAAAATGGAAAGATAGCCCGTAGATCTCTGGGATCGACCTCATCGAGAACTTCTCGCATGTGTAGGTATCAGATGGAACATTTTGAACCTCAAACAGGGGTTTGTATGTTTCGAACGATGGAGACTTAAGACTAAACATAGCCAAAGCAGACATGAGGCAGTCGGTAAGACTGATCTTGCGCTCATTCCTGAGTTTAGGAATTTGTTCGAACTCTTCCTTTGCAATGCCTAGTAATCCAGCAGCTGAACGGGTCTTTTTTTCTCTTTCATGGGTCCACACTTCATAAAGCGTCTTTGCGAAAAAACAATCTTCAAATTTAGTGACCTATTATGGACATGGTCAAAGATTTTTTAAATCTCCAGCACGACGGGTTTAGGACTACCAATCATTGAGCTTTACATAAATTTTCTTCCAGATTAAATAAGAAGGCATTCATAATTTCTTAGATGAAAATTTAAGAAATTTTAATAAGGAGAATCGAAATGGCTTCTTGGGTTTCTGGGCTCAGAGGATTAGCAAGCTATTCTATCAGCGCTGGAGCAGTGATGATTAGCTTGGTAAAAATTGGAAAAGCAGCTTCTTGTATCAAAAAGTTGTATGAGGATTGGACATGTTTGCAGCAACATCCGAGAGATTACACTTCAAAAAAGATCATGATTCTGATGAATGGGACATTCCCATGTTTAGAAATCGCCTCAGAATTGGTTGCATTTTACAATTGGGGGTTTGAGCAAAGACATCTACAAGTTGTAGAAGCAAGTCGTACAACGTTAGAAAAACTTCATCCTTGCACTAATTTTAATTATGAATTGAATGCGAGTTATCACCAGGGTTTTGAAAGGAAGTCTGCGCAAGCTGTTGCGGAATTTCACAAAACCATCCATTGGGTCTATCCTCTTGATTTACCTCCTGCCGAAGAACTCGAAACTCAGCTGCAAAAATGGTTAACGGACCATCCCTTTCACCGTGAGGTTGCTCTGGTCAATGTTGTGAATGCCGTTAAAAGCTACCGAGAAATCAATGCTTTATTTGAAAAATTACATTGGATAAGTTTAGTTGCTAGTGCAGTAAAACATTTCCTTAGGAAGGGTTCTACAGAAAAGAGCGACCTCCTCCCTATAGCCATCAATAGCGGATATAATATCCTTCGATTTCGTGCGAAGGCAAATTGTGACTATAATTTGTCTGGAGAGACTCTTTCTAAACTTTTTTTAAATATTGTATTCACGGTTCCCTCCTACTGGTTAACTACTATAGAAGGTTTAGAATCTTTTAGAGACTATTGGTTCCCCCCAAAACCGATTCAAATTGGAAGATTTAGCTTAATTCGATTCAATTTTCCATCTACCGCTAACGAATCATGTTTATACTATCTTAAAATTCCTGAAAGATATCACGATAAAGAGCCTTTCTGCCATTATATTTGCTGCTTAAGGAAACTACCTGTTACGAGGACTCTGTTTATTTTAGATAAAGACAATGTATATCTTTTCGAAAAAGAAGCATTAATCACGTACATTTTTGAGCTAAAAGTGTCAAAACAACCTCTTGTTAACCCAATCAGCCACGATTTATTTAAAATAAAAGACGTTTACGAGGATTTGAGTTTTAATGCTGAGTTAACTGCTGTAGCAATACAGTTAAAAGATAAAGAAAAAAATGAATCAAAAAATCAAAGCGCCTAGCGCTAATAGGAAGTACTGCAATGAATGCGCTCCATGCCCTTATCATTTATACGGCTGCTAAAACCGTAACAGTCGTTGTCGAAGAGGCTTTTTGTCCCGATCGTATCAAAGATGAAGATGTTGTCAGATTGAAGGTTTGCGCAATTTTCTATCGTTATGTTAGTTACAATGCCCGTCTCGCTATTCATTCGATATGGAATAACCTGCCTTTGGGTATTGCAGCTTACTGTATCGATGAAAATGATTTTTTATTTTCAATTGGCAGATGTATCCTGATTGATGTTATGCATAGGGATTTTCCTCCCATGGAAAGCGTGCCATTGATGAATCTGCTGAGTCCCAAATTATTAGCGATCGTACGAATCCTCGGCTACACAGTCCTGATTATCTTTGTTCGAATGAGGGGAGTGCGCATCTGTAATAATTTACAACCCAGAGTTCCACTCCCAGTTAGCTGTGTTTTGGAAAGACTGAAAAAAACGTTAAGATTTGAACCGCTGGCGCCAAGAATGAATTAAGATTGGGGAGTCTAGTGTTCTCTATGTTTAATGGATCTTTTCGGCAATTCGACAAATGTTATGTTGCCATTAATATGATGTTAAGTTAAAACTTTTTCATTGTCTGATGAGAAGCATCGTGACGAAGACAAATCAAAAGGAGGTTTTGAAATGGTATTAGGACCTGTTAACAAGGGACCTTTAGTTGGCCCAGTTGCCTCGCATATACCGGACGATCTACGCTATCAGAATAAAGATTTCAGGAAATCTCAAGCACAGCGTTATCTAAATTTCTTCGAAGGCAATGTTGAGTTATCTGCAGAAGAACATTATTTGATTCCTAGTTTATGTTATTGGGAAATTAGAAAAATTCAAGCTTGGAATAGTTTGACTAAAGTGGAACAATGCATCTTCAAAATCTGCGATCCCTTTTTTTCCAGATTACCTAATGACAGGAAAAGTAGTCTAAGAATATTTGGAGCCTCTGTTGTCTCAACAGGAGCTCTCATGGTCACAGCCTATACCGGTAATAATAAAATAGTTGGTATCGCTTTGATTGGATTTTTATGTGTTATTTACAATGAAATGCGTTTAAAAAAAATTAATTAAACAAGGATTTTAAGATGGCAGCAGCATTAATATGTTCCCCTCCACCTAAAGTACCAACAGTATTTCCTCTTTCAAAAGATCAACAAGGTATTTTTGATTTATATACGTCGAATAGCTTTTTTCAACGACTGAATAGGGATTATTTATTCCTCTCCAATACAGGTGAATTTAAAGCTCAACTTTGGGATAAAACTCTAACTGGATTAGGTATTGGTGGATTCATTGGGGGCTTATCTACCTTCGTTGCATTAAAATGCTTAGGAAGAAAGGAAGAATCAACAAAAGATGATAATAAGCTAACTCTCAAAATCAGTGGATTTGGTGCAGGATTGGGAGCAACGGTAGGCGCTTTATTCGCAGCTACTTATAATATCAGTAAAATGGAAGAAGCAAAAGAGTATTTGGCTTGGAGAGACTCTGCTATTAAAAGTCATGTTTTCCCTCTATTCCAAAAATTTCTTGAAGAGACCGATCAATTGCGGGATTTTTTATGCGATCTTACTCAAGAGTTGATTCGACACCCTGTTAGAGCACCTAATGGAAAAGTTTATGAAAAAACTGCTATTGAAGACTGGCTGACTCATAAAGCAATCGAGTTTTTACCTGAACGTCTAGCAGCAATGTCACCTGACAAAAGAGAAGAAGCCTTAACAAGTTTTTGTCCAGGACGTTCGTGTCATTTAACTAGCGATATGCTTGTTTACGACTTTGAATATCATCGAAAAGTTGCTATTGCGATGAAACCACTATTCGACCAGCAAATCGATCAACAGTTTGCACAAGGATTGCTTAACTATCGAATAGCCATGTTCAAAGACCGTGAAACCCTAATGAATGAAATAGTGCGAGAAATTACTGCTAAATTCACCAGTGGATCGATATCAGAAAATGATTTCGTAATGGCTTGTAGAAATTGCAGGGCTCATTACGCTCTTCCGCAATGATTTTTTTAGGTTGACAACAAGGCAATATCTAAAAATATTGCCTTGTTTTTTTCATTAATTATCAATAATTTTATTTGCTAGATCTCCCAAATATAAAATAGTAATTACCATAGACATTTAGAATAGAAGAATGTAGATTTTTGATGTTGTTATACCCAAGTAAATTCAAGAATTGGGAACGGGAATTCCAAGCGGCCTAAATTTGTATAGAAACAAACTAGCAAGCGAGGGGTCCGATCTTATGGGGCGCATTGTTAGTCCAAGCAAGCACAATTCAAAGAACCATCCTCGCTAGAACAAGTATCGATCAGAGTAGCTATGTTTAAAGAAAAATAATTTTTCTGAAAGCGTGCTTTGATTGTTAGAAAAGAGCAATCAGAATAAAATCTTCAGCAAGAGAAAATCAATGAGTGCATTGCCAACTGTTTCAGCTGCTTTGTTAAATAAACTGAAAGATACTATTACTTGCAGCATATGTCAGGATATCCTGACAGATCCTGTTATTGCATGCACTAAACAGCATATCTTTGATCTTCACTGCCTCATGCATTGGGTCGAACGTAAACCTACCTGCCCTGAATGTCGAGAAAAACTGCAATCGACCTTTCAAACAAACCGTCTTGCCCAAATGAACATTGAAATTTATCAAAATGGATTAAAACAAGAGAAAGAAACTTTAGAAAAACGCGCACAGCTTGCCACTTCTACATCAGTCCGTTTAGACGGTTTACCCATTCTCAATAATGTAGCACCTGTTATTTCTACAAATTCTACGGTGGCTTTAATTTCTTCACCCCCTGTAACTCCAGCTACTCGATCGCCCATTTTTGATGCTGTCTCCCAAGGCAACATAGAATCTTTCAAATTGTTAATTCAAAGTGGAGAATCTGTTAATCAGGTTGATGCTGCTGGTAATTTTCCAATCTTTTACGCCAAAACAAATGCGATGGTAGAGTTTCTTCTGAAAGCTGGAGCTAAAATCAAACGTGTTCCTTCTCAAAAAAATTCCGAACAAAATGATCGTTTTTTTGAGGCTATCTCTAGTGATAATCTTGTAATTGCAAAAGAGCTTTTGGAAAATGGTCTCTGTAACATTGAAGCCTGGAAAGAGAAATTTGACACGCCCTTACGTTTAGCCATGAAAAAATCTACCATTATGATGATGTTATTGGTTAGAGCGGGGGCAAACATCGAACGTTTAGATTATATTAAAGATGGTTGTGGTAAGAACCTTGAAATTACTCCTTTATTTTTCCTTTTAACTTTTAATCATAAAAGATGCAGATGAAAAGGTAGAAATTTTATTAAAAGCAAGTGCAAATATACATGCACGGGGACCGGGGTATATATTTTCTCTTAAAAGTTTGGAAACAAATACAGTGGCCTTTGTACAAGCTCCTTTGATAGGCAGTCCTAATGTAATCAGATTATTTATTCAACGCGGAGCAAATGTTAATGTTGCTGACGAATGTGGGTTCACCGCCCTTCATCATGCATCTGGAGAGAATCTAGAAGTTGTAAAAACCCTTGTAGAAGCAGGAGCTAATATTAACGCTAGAGCAGGACAAATTAATGCAAGAAAGGAGCGTACTCGAACTCCCCTATCTAGGGCTGCTCGATGTAATAAAGTGGATATCATACAATATTTGCTTTCTAGAGGTACTACTTTAAATATTCTTTTGGAAGAGTGGACTCCTCTGCATCAAGCAGTTAGGTATAACCATGTTCCAGCAACTGAAGCTCTTCTAAATGCTGGAGCACCTATAAATGCGCAAGACGAGGATGGACAATCTCCTTTATATCAAGCTTGTTGTCTAGGTGATTATAATATCGAAGTAACTAAGCTTTTGCTAAAGAAAAAACCTAATATAGACCTTCCAAATAAGTGGGGGAAAACGCCGCTATTGATAGCTTGTTCTAATCGATCTTTAAAAACCGTTCAACTTTTAATCGAAAATGGAGCTTCCTTACACCTGCCAGACAAGGATGGAGAAACCCCTCTTAGTTGTATGAGAAAATCTCCTGAAGTGTTTAAGGAAATTCTCTCTAAAATGAATGCGGAAACAAATTGCAATATTCTTTAACAAGATTGAGATATACATCTGTGATGAAACATATTCTTATTACCCAACTTGGAGTCCTTCTCCTTTGTTTGATGTTATCGACGGTCAACTTTCTAGATTTTGGATTTATTCCTA
>PLXY01000004.1 GCA_003153295.1 Parachlamydiales bacterium
GTGTGCAAAGCAAATGGCGGAAAAGCCATTCGAGCAGTTGTCACTCATGGAATCTTTATAGAATCGGCGTTCGAAGAAAGTGCGATTGAGAAAATGTTAGTGACGAATACAGTTCCTCTTCCCAAGGGTATTTCCCCTAAGGTAAAAACTGTTTCTGTTGCGCCATTGTTTGCAAAGGCGATCGACGCGATTGCTGGAGCAAAATCAATCTCTTCTTTTTTTGAGTAGATCTTAAAGGATCTATTTCATCCCTCAGACGTATTTGCCAAAAGAATTATTATTTATAACGGGAGTAATTTATGAAATTGACTGCAACTGTGCGCGCTTCGACAAAAAAAAGCGACACGAAGCAGATCCGACGTGAAGGGAAAGTTCCTGCCATTCTTTACTCGGCTGGCAATGCCAATCAGCAATTGATTTTGGAAGCCGCGGAGTTTAATGCGATTTTAAGGCAGATGAAGCAGGGACATTTGGGAACGACAGTTTTTCAACTCCATTTGGATGGAAAAAACAAACGGGTCATTATTAAAGACATTCAATATCAATTGACGACCTATTTAGTGTCGCACATTGACTTTGAAGAACTTTTTGAAGATGTGCCGGTTAACGTGAAAGTGCCTATCAATTGCATCGGCGTTGCTGAATGCGCAGGGATAAAACTCGGGGGCTTTCTCCGACAGGTCATCCGCCATGTGAGAGTCGAGTGTTTGCCTAAGCATATTCCATCTGAGTTTCAGGTGGATGTACGCGATTTAGGGATCAAACAATCGAAGAAGCTGTCAGATATTAAAATCCCTCAAGGAGTGAAACCCCTTGCTAAAATGGATGAAGTCGTTGTTGTCGTCTCAAAACGAACAACGGCCTAAAGATTATTTGATTATTGGACTTGGAAACCCGGGATCTTCTTATGAGAAAACCAGACACAATGTCGGTTTCCGGGCAGTGCGCCAGTTTGCTAAGAGACATGGAATCTCGCTCCGTAGAGCAGGCCGTATCTCCGCAGAAATAGGCCACGGCACGATAGAAGGTACCTCGGTAGGACTCGTCCTTCCGCTGACTTATATGAATAGCAGCGGTCAGGCAGTAAGAGAATGCGTTAAAGCATTCAAAGTGCCTCTGAAGCAGTTAATGGTCGTTGTTGATGACGTCGCATTTCCTGTGGGAGCTGTCCGGCTTAAAGAAGGCGGAAGCAGCGGAGGTCATAATGGTTTAAAGAGTATTGAGGAGCATTTAGGCACCTCTGAATATCCTAGACTGCGTCTAGGAGTCGGAAGTCCTGAAGGCCAGAACCTAGCCGATTATGTGCTAGGAAAATTTGAGAAAGCCGAAGAGGATCTGCTACCGCAGGTCTTCGATAAAGCTGCCGATGTTTTAGACTGCTGGATCCGGGAAGGAATTCAGCCGGCAATGACAAAGGCGAATACAAAAGGAGTTACTTGAAATGACTAAAAAACGAAATCATCTCTACGAAGGGATGTATATCTTCAATACCGGTTTGACAGACGATGCAAGACAAAAGCTCTTGGACAAAGTCACCAACAGCATCGCTGACAAAGGTGGAGAAGTTGTTAAAATTTTTGATCAAGGCCGCAAAAAGCTCGCCTATCCGATCAATAAAAAACGTGAAGGACACTATTTTGTCCTCTATTTTTCTGTTCCAACAGAAAATATGGATAAACTTTGGAGGGAATACCGTTTGAACGAAGACATTCTTCGGTTCATGACCTTGCATGTCGAGCAAGCTCCCGACAAAATCGAATTTCAACCCCTACCCGAGTAAGAGGAGTTATGGAAGCACCTTTTGGTTTTGGTCCTAAAAAGAAAAGAAATTGCCCTTTTACGGCTGCAGGCGTCAAGCATATCGATTATAAAGATTTGGACACCCTGTACCGGTTTATCACTGAGCGTGGAAAAATTCTTCCTCGCCGTATTACCGGCGTTTCTGCAACTAATCAGCGCAAATTGGTCAATGCGATCAAGCGTGCGCGTTACATGGCTCTTGTGCCGTTTGTATCAGAGATTTAAGAAGGAGAAGACTCATGAAACAACAATATTTATTAATTGACGATGTCGAAGATGTCGGCCGCAGCGGTGAATTGATCTCCGTCAAGTCAGGCTTCGCACGAAATTTCCTTCTTCCCCAGCAAAAAGCTGTTCCGGCTTCGCCGCATACCCTCCGTATGCAAGCTAAGCTCGTCGAAGAGCGTTCCCAGAAAGCCGCAGTGGATCGCAAAGAAGCGGAAGAACAAGGCGCGAAGCTCGAAGGCCTCATTCTCCAGATCACTGTGAAAGTCGATCCCGAAGGACATATGTACGGTTCTGTCGGTACTTCTGACATCATTGAGCTCTTTGCTAAAGAAGGCATTAAAGTCGACAAGCGCAACATCGGCATGAATAAGCCGATCAAAGCGACAGGCGTCCATCAAATGACCCTGAAGCTGAAAGAAGGCGTGACTTGCGGCTATTCTCTCCAGATCATCGGAGAACAAGCCCAGCAACATCGAGAATAAAAATTTCAGCAGTCTTGACGATGTCAGACTGCTGCTTTTTAATTTATGATTTTTGAGTCACATTGATTATATCCAATCAAATGCGGGTTGAGAAATTCCCGTATATTTGTGAACGAGCTCTGAAATTGCAGATAAGCCGTTTGATCCATTCGTAAATGCAATCACCGCTTTACGCTGATTTTTATACCCTATTACAAAACTTTTAAATCCGTGATTGTCTCCCCAATGCCAAAATGAATTGGCAAGAGCAGTTTTTTGAAGTCCCCAGCCTAATCCCCATGAAATAGAACTTGATAGACAATCAGAAGACTTGTCAACGGAATTAATCCCTTTCTCAGGAACCCTGGTTTGAGGTCGTAGCATTTCATCGAATGTTTCTGATTTCAACCCAACCCCTTTCATAAAAGCTATCACAAATTTTGCATAGTCCGATACGGTAGTGTGCAGAGTAAATGCAGCATTGGGCGGTATCCCTATATAGCTTTCAAAAGGCAATCCCTCAGAACTATGACCTGAAGCTTTTTTATCAGTATTTACCCAAATAAAAGTACTATGATTCATCTCAAGAGGAATGAAAACCGTTTTCTTTATATACTCTTCTAAAGATGATCCTGATAAATGTTCAATAACCTTTTGCAAATATACAAAGCCTTCTCCTGAATAACTGAACCTTTCTCCCGGTTGAAAATAAATCTCTAAAGCCTCATTTTTGGGTCTCCAATTGGGAAGGCCCGTCGTATGAGCTAAAACCATTCTTGCTGTAATAAAATTGAGTTTTTTATCTTCCTGGAGGTCATTATAAGAAAGATATTCCACTAGAGGTTTGTCTAAATCTAACTGACCCTCTTCTACCAATTTTAGAACGCCATATGTAAAGAGAGGTTTGCTAAGAGAAGCGGCTTCATATACTGTATCACTATCGATAAGCTCATGAGTTTTGGAATCTTTTACCCCTAAATCTAAGTGCAAAGCTATTTCACCATTTTCAATAATTACAAGGGAGAGTCCGGGCACTTTTTTTTCTCTCATCAAGTTTAAAATTTCGTTTTGCATTTCAGGTTTTGGCTTGTTCTTCAGGGTCTGGTTGATTTCATAAAAGTGCGCTAATTTTGCTATGTTTAAAACATCTTCTATCTGAGATATTTTCATTTCCGACTCGGAGGCATAGGCCTGCACAAAATCCATAAAGAGAGCAGGAGAAAACTCAGAAGGGATTTTTGCCAAGGTATACTGAGTATTAACAGTTTTGTCGCAAAAAAAAGTTTCGAAATATCGACTTATTTCTCTCAGCTTTACAAGACTGATTTCAGCAATTTCTTCTTTATAATTGAAATAAACATATCCTGTTTTTTTGAGGATAAAGGTGATATTTTGTTGAGGGGATACTTTATTCAGTATTTTAGCTGTCACTTGTGACTCTGTTATAGTATCAAAGAAAAAGAAATTAACGATTAAGAATTCTTAATTCAAGATAAAAAATTAGGTACAAATGAATATATGTAAATTCTTTGGAAGAGCCTAAACAGTGTAGGTCGAATGGCAGAATCAAATTAATGGGTCGTTTTTACAATTGACTTATAATTAAAGGGTTGTAAAAATAGAAGTTTCCAAAAAAAGAAAAGATGCATAAACGATGGCTGTTACCTTAAAAACCGATCTTCCAACCCTGCCAGGGCAGTTTACTCAAAATATCCCTTGCAAAGTTTCCAGGGACTCTGAGAAGCTAGGAAGTGTACATCTTCCAAGACCCGATCAACTAGCCCATTCGAGTTGTACTTTACCTCAAGAATCTAATGCCGATTTTAGGGAGGGTTGCGAGAATTATAATTCTCATAAATATACTTTGGCGTTTCCTTGTTTTGAAAAAGTACCCCTCTCGGATTTAGATTATTGGGATGCGCAGTTTTGGCTTGCACGGTCTTATTATAAGGTGAATAATTATAAACGCGCTAAAGATTTATTCTTTATAATTCCACAAAATCATGATTTTTATATTGAATCTCAATATTTATTAGGATGTTGTTATTTTGCTTTGGGAAGTTATTTATCGGCTATACAATGTTTAACAAAAATCACCTCAACTTCCGATTCTCCTGCGGGCCATTTGTTAGGGCAATGTTATTTTTGGCAAGGCGATAGCTCTTTAAAAAAAGGCTTAACTGCGGTTGCCCTTCACTTTTTTAGAGAAGTCCCACAGGGCCATCTTAATTATATGCGGGCTCAATTCAATATCCGAAACATAGAAAATCAGAAGATATAGCAAGAAACCGGCTAGCTCTGGTATCTTATACAGCTTTATGACTGAAAAACTCATTATCGTAACGGGAGCTGCGGGCCTGATTGGTTCTGGAGTTGTCCGGCATCTGAATGATCTAGGCCATACTCAGAATTTGATTCTGGTCGACCAGCTTGACCATCCTGACAAAATTAAAAATCTTCAAGAAAAAAAATACCATTCACTGATCCCGATCAGCTCTTTATTTAACTGGCTGCAAAGTCGTGAATCCGAAATTAGTGCTTTTATCCATCTGGGTGCTTGTTCCGATACGTTGGAGCAAAACGAAGATTATCTTTTAGACAATAACACTCGTTACACGCAAAGGCTGGCCGAATATGCCTTGAAACATGGACATCGGTTTATTTACGCCTCTTCTGCAGCCACCTATGGAGATGGATCGAAAGGATTCTCTGATCATCATGCGATTTTAGAAACCTTGCGGCCTCTGAATCTATACGGCAAATCCAAACATCTGTTTGACATCTGGGCCCAAAAGGAAGGTGTCTTAGACCAGATTGTTGGACTCAAGTATTTCAATGTCTTTGGTCCCAATGAAAATCACAAAGGTCGGATGGCCTCGATGGTTTTCAAAATGATCCCCGTCATCCAGCAAGAAGGTGTGATCCGGCTTTTTAAATCGTCGGAACCTGAAAAATTTTGTGATGGGGGCCAGTGTCGAGATTTCATCTATGTCAAAGACGCCGTCAAGATGACATGTGATTTTTTAACAGATCAGCGGGGCGGGATTTATAACATCGGAAGGGGAGCCCCGACCACATGGAATCAACTGGCTGAGGCGGTTTTTAAAGCGTTAAATAAACCTCTGAATATTGAATATATCGATATGCCTGCTGACCTTGCCCGTCAATACCAAAACTACACCTGCGCCGATATGAATAAATACAGACAAGACAAAGAACTTTCTTTTGGATATGATACAAATAACGCAGTGAAAGACTATATTCAAAACCACATTCTATTAGATCAAAGATGGTAAAAAAACTCAGCGGCATTTTCAGCCGTTTAAGCCCCGTCCGCGTCCTCGTCATCGGGGACTATATGTACGATACTTACACTACGGGGAAGGTTCGCCGTATTTCTCCTGAAGCTCCCGTCTCTATCTTACATGTGCTCAAGGAAGAAAGCCTTCCAGGCGGAGCCGGCAACGTAGTTTTAAACCTGATTTCTCTGGGTGCTAGTGTCGTTGCAGTGGGACGTGTAGGACATGATGTTGCAGGCAAAAATATCGTCCATGCTCTTGCAAGTGAAGGGGTCAATACCGACGGCATTGTTTTTCAAAATCAGTTCCAGACTCCCGTCAAAAATCGGCTTATTGCCGATGCGCAGCAAGTCTTGCGTGTCGATTTTGAAAACATCACGCCTATCCCGGAACAAATTGAGCAAGAAGTCATCGACCGTTTACCAACCCTTCTACAAGACGTCGATATTATTGCGATCTCTGACTACGGCAAAGGATTTTTATCCCGCTCTCTTCTGATGGGAGTCATTGAAATGGCCAAGGCCAAGAATATCCCTATCATTGTCGATCCTAAAGGAGATGATTTTACAAAATATCAAGGCGCGACGGTTTTAAAACCGAATCTTCAAGAAGCTTATGACGCTGCAAAACTCACCCGTGAAGCCTCTTTAGAGCAAGTCGCTGAAGTCCTCTTCAAAAAAGTCACTGTTGATATGCTCATGATCACTCGTTCAGAAGCAGGGATTTCTCTCTTTTCACGAGATGGTAAACGACAAGACTTCCCTGTCCGCTCTAAAGAAGTGAAAGACGTAACAGGCGCTGGCGACACCGTGCTGGCCATGGTCAGTGTTGCTCTTGGGAACCAGCTCGATATTAAATATGGCGCTCAGCTTGCCAATATCGCTGCCGGCATTGCCATTGAAAGACTCGGTTGCGCACGGATTAACCTTTCAGATCTTGCTGTTCGTCTTCTGGAATACGATGTCGATAATAAAGTGTTTGATGAAGAGCACCTTTTTGCGCTTCAAGAAGCCCTTAAGAACAAACGGTATTGTGTATTGGGTCTCTATAGCTCTGAGGGCATGACAACCGCCCTTTTCCGCAGCATCCGGAAGCTTTCGACCCGGGAACGGAATACGAAGTTAATTGTCTATATCCGGGATGAGAATCCCGATGAAGAGTTTGTCTCTTTGCTCTCTTCGTTAGCTGAAGTCGACTTCGTCGTCCTTAAATGTGAAAGCCTTAAAAATCTCTGCGAGATCATTCATCCTCACGAAGTCTTCCTCATGGAAAATCACCTGCTGGTGACCTTAGATCATTTCAAAGCTTTACTAAGTTCTTAGTTTTTCAGATTTCTCAGTAATTCCCGGTACGTTCCATCCATATATTTGGGGAAATTTGTCGGTTTCCAATGAACCTGAGGCGCAAAGGTTTTTCCGACATACTCTAAAGCAGCGCTGCCCCAAGGAGAATCTGTGAAAGTGCAAGCTGCTGCCAACTCCACCAAAAATGGATCGGCTCTTTCGTAGATCTGCGCTTCAAAATATCCTGCATTGACGGTCATCAGTTTCTGATCCCAAACTCCTCGCAGTCCCAGTCCTTCGAGCAATTCGGTAAAAGCCAGAAAGTCCATGCTGGAATTCGTATTTGAGATGATAGAGACAGTATGATGATGGATATTCATCTTGGGAAGACTTCTGTCCCATTTTTTCAAAAGATCAAAAGCTGTAACGACGCCATTTGCGTTATGTAAGCGAGCGGAAATCGCCAAATGCATCCAGAGAGATTTGACAAAAGCTTCTTTGTTTTCTAAAGAAGGATAAGAGATCATTGATACAATAGCATCTAGATCTTCAAGAGCTTTGTAAGGAGATTGCAAGGCTAAATGGAGAAAAGCTCTTTCTTGGAGAAGAATGATTTTTGTCGCTTGATCGGAAAAATGATGGAGCCCATGGTGAATCTTTTCCATGGCATAGTCCAAACTCCTTGTTTGGATCGCTTGATAAATTTCTTGGAGATCTTCTCGATGATCAATGGGGTTGATAGAAGCATTTAGAGCGCAAAAGGAAAAAAGAAATAGTGGTAATAATGATCGCATGAGAAGCCTCCTTTAAAAAGTTATTAGATTAACTTTTAGGGGAGGTATTCGTCAAAGATTTAAAAGGCCGATTTTTTTCCTGCAGACGATCGTCCAAATTTTTACATTGAATGTCATGGTGGTTTTTCGCTTGAACGAAAACTTTTTGAGCTTCCTCTATTTCTTTCTTGCCCAGTTGTCTTAAACGTTGCTCAATAGGGTTGTTTTCTGGGACTCTCCAATTTCTCCTTTCCTCCAGAAGTGTTCCTGATATTTGGTACTCTGTATTTTCAAGCCGTAGGATCTCTTCCTTAGCTTCAGGCGACCGCTGATACAGTTCTTGGAGTTCTTTTCGATCTTGGACTATTTTCAGTAATAAGGGTATTTGTTGCGCCTTATCTTTGCACTGCTCGATTTCCGTTTTTGCAATTGAAACTCTTTGTCTTAAAATATTAGCTTGTGGAACAAGCTCAGTCCTCAGATCAGGAAGAGATTGAACGAAAGCATCTCCAAAAACGTCTTTGATGACCGATGAAAAACTATCAGCAATTAAGAATATAAATGAGCCAAAAGCTCTTTCAGGTAATTTTTTTTCTAGCTCTTCAATACTGCTCTTCAGTGTGGGCCCATAGGTCATCATCTGCGCCATTAATATAGGCTTTTTCCAAAAATAAGCATCTTTATATTCTTTCAGTAAGTCGGAAACTTTATTGAGCGAATCCAAGAACTTTAATAGAACTTGAAAGGAATCTGTACCAGCGAATTTGGAGATGAACTCATTGATTTTGGCCTTTTGTTCGAAGGGAGTTCTCACCGGAAGAAGATCTTCAACCTCAGCTAGAGCTTGAGATTGCACAACCAAATTTGCTTCATGCCTTTGAAGATTTTCATTGTTTTTCACTTGATTCTGTTGAAGGCGATCGGGGGTATCTTCTCCTATAAACCCACAAAGATCTTTCAATCGAACTGATAATGATTGAGTTGCATTCTTAAATGCCGATTTAGCATTGTTCAGCTCCGCTTCTCGGGCTTTGACCTTTAGAGCTAATTCCGCGATTTCTAAACGGTTAAGAGCGATTTTTACATCATCATAAAGTTGTTGTATCTTTTCTCTCAAAATCGATGGATCTGCACAGGTTAACAAGGCATCTCTTTGAGATAAAATCTCTTCTAAAGTTTTTTCAACGATGGGGTCATCACAAGTGAGCAATTCGTCTATGCGTTGGATAAAAGAATTTAGGAAAATTAGAATCCCTTGATCTTGGGCTATGTCTTTCTTTCTCAACTCTTGTACGAACTTGACGAGCTCTCTAACTTTTGCCGGTTTCTCTAGTTGAGAGAAAGCTTCTTCTGTGAAAGATTCAAACGCAGCTACGGGTGTTTGTGGTGCGAAGATGACATCTAAGCCATTTTCGCTGTTTTGGATTCTGATAACAGAATGAAAGCTAGCAACAAGGGAAACCTTAAGTTCTGAGCATTGTGATATTTTGGAATGTTCAGGGTGCTGAACCGGAATGGATTGCAGAGTTAAACCAATTCTACGAGCCTTACAACGGCTCCCATCGCTTAATTGATCCTGGGCTACTTTGAATTGTTCTCCTTCACGTTTAAAAACAAAAACAGTCGGTTGAATGCCCATAATTATCCTTTAATGTTAAATTGGTAATTAAAATTATAACATATTTTGTTTTTTAATTCAAAATATTATATTAACTAATAAGTTTATAGATTATTGATAATCAATGACTTGTGAATATTTTGTTGGTTTTTAAGAGGTTAAGAATGAGGGTATTAAGTTACTTAGGACTGATATCAAGCATAAGACGATCTTGCCAAATAATGGAATAACCGGAGAACTCTACATATTGATTCAAAATTTCACGCGTGATCAAGGCGTCCCTAAAGAGATAAAGCTGCGTTGCGTGCTGTCTTATCGTATGTTTAGTAAGCCGAGCTTTTCTCTGAGCATAGTCCATGAAAGAGGTTAGAAGAAGATCGATATTATCCTGTTCTAGAGTTCCTTTATCCAAAACCTGGGCGCCGATTAAATTGTAATGGATTAAGGAGCGAACGATTTTGGTTGCAACTTCAATCATCTCTGGGGAACAACCGCTGGGTTGTTCAGGTCTTTTCTGAGGGGGCTGGGAAGTGGAAACTATTAATGCCATGGTAAATCGGCGTAGAATTTAGGAAAAAGCCGATTTACCAATCAACATGAAATATACTGCGGTCGGCTTGAAACTTTGAATTTGGACCGCGCCAAAACCCCGGGATTTAGCAATATGGACCCGTCTACGATCGTCGAATCCCGGTAGTTTTCGCGCAGGCCCAAATCAAAGTTTCAGGCCGACCGCAGTATAGCTCAGATTCCTTTTTTGAGCCTCTCGATACGAAGTTCCAAAGAGGGGTGAGTAGCAAAAAAAGCCAGGAGGCCCCGCCGTTCTTGGTGAGAGATCTTCATCGTTTGGAATGCAGGTTTTTCCATGCGTATATCGCGTACATCCTGCAATTTTTGCAAAGATTGCAGAGCACCGATCATTTTTTCCTTGCCGGCTAAAGAAGCTCCTCCTTTATCAGCCCGGAATTCTCTGTAGCGGGAATAAGCGGCGACAACGAGCGATCCTAAAATCATGAAGACAATCTGGAAGATGAAGACAAAGACATTGAACATGAGATAGGAGCTAGTAGAAGATTTATCGCGGTTGCCTATTCCTGATAAAGCATATGCCAGAACGCGGGCCAAGAACATCACGAAAGCGTTAACAACGCCTTGGACTAGCGTCATGGTCACCATGTCGCCATTGGCGACGTGCGAGATTTCATGGCCAAGGACGCCTTCGATCTCATCTTGAGACATCCGATTCAGAAGTCCGCTAGAGACAGCAACAAGAGAGCGGCGGCGGGATGGTCCAGTGGCAAAAGCGTTGACCTCAGGGGAATTATAAATACCCACTTGAGGCATCACTGTAAGTCCTGCAGCGCGGGCTAAATCATGCACTGTATTGAGGAGCTGACGCGAAGTGGGGTCATTGGTCTTTGGATCGATGATGCGAACGCCGAGCATCCACTTAGCCATGATACGAGATAGGCCGAGTGAAATAAAAGCACCGCCCATGCCCCAAATAAGACAGAAGATCATCAACGATTGGTAGTTCAATCCGTAAGAATTCAGAAACGGCTGGACATTCAGAAGATTTAAAATAATCGAGATCGTGGTGATGATGAGAATGTTGACGACTAGAAATAAGAAAATTCTTTTAACGAATGCCATGGTTTCCTCTCCTGCGTTCTCCTCTATTAAACATCATCAAATCTTAACAGTCAAGCGGTGTAAAGCTTTAATTTTAAACAGACAACGATTGCATAATAATATTGATTTATGCGATGTATCTCCACATAGCATTTAATTTTTGTACAGACGCAGGAGAGCAATGCGCAAACTCGCCGAAAAATTGTTTTGGCCGCAAAAAAAGAGCACAGTCGAAATTAAAAAGGCTCTTTCTGAAAATAATACCTGTTATGTTTTAATTACCTGCAGCGAAGCTACCAAGGACGGAAAGATGAAAGTCGAAATGACTTACGAAGGCGATCCTATTTTGGCTGCTTACCTTGTAGAAAGCGCACAAAACATCATTGATACAGACAACTCATGACACCTACTTTAGAAGATCTCAAGAAATGGTATAGCAAGCACGCTGCACAAATTCAGCAGGACTATTTTACTTTTTTAAAATTTCCCTCCGTCAGCACCGATCCCTCTTATAAGAAGCACATCCATGCAGCCGCTTCTTGGGTGGAAGGCTACTTAAAAAATATCGGGTTTAAAACTGAAGTTTGGCAAACCAACTTTCATCCGGTTGTCTTTGCCTCGCATGAGGTTGATCCGAAACGTCCCACGGTTCTCATTTACCACCACTACGACGTGCAGCCTGTCGATCCTATTGATAAATGGAAGTCTCCTCCTTTTGAGCCCACGATCCGGGATGGCAAAGTCTACGCTAGAGGCGCCTCCGACAATAAAGGACAATGTTTTTATACCCTCACGGCATTGAAAGCTCTTTTTGAACTCTGCAAAAAAATAAACCTGAATATTAAAGTCTTTGTCGAAGGGGAAGAAGAGTGTGGCAGCCGCGGAGCGTTAGAAGTTCTCAAAACGCATAAAAAAGACCTCAAAGCTGATCATATCTTGATCGTCGATGGAGGAATACCTGCCGCAGGAAGGCCAGCAATTACATTAGGCCTTCGTGGGATTGTCGCGCTTGAAGTTGTCTGCCGCAATTCCTCAATTGATCTTCATTCAGGTATTCATGGAGGCATTGTTTTAAATCCTAACCGCGCTTTAGTCGAAATGCTTTCGAAACTTTGGGACAAGAAAGGAAAAATCGCCATTCCTGGTTTTTATAAAAAAGTCCTAAAACCTTCTAAAAAAGAGCTGCAAGTTATTGAAAAAATTGTCGATGAAAAATATTTGCGGAAACAATTTGGCATCAAAGCTTTTAAAGGAGAGGGGGGATATTCGCTTTGGGAGTCTAATGCGATCCGTCCTACGCTGGAGATCAATGGTATATCCGGTGGATATGCCGGTGCCGGTTTTAAGACCGTCATTCCTTCAGCTGCAATTGCAAAAATCTCCTGCCGTATTGTTCCTAATCAAGATCCTGAAGAAGTGGCGCAATCGATTGCTAACTACCTAAAAAAAATAGCACCGAAGGGCTTAGAAATTGAAGCGACATGGGACCATGGCGGTCAAGCGGTCCGCAGTTCGCCCCACACCACCATCGCTAAAGTATGCTCGGAGGCCTTCACCGAAGTGTTCCAAAAGCCCTGCGGTAAAATCTTCTGCGGCGCCTCTGTCCCTTTAGTAGCTGATCTTGCCAAAGCATGTAAAGGAGACGTTGTCGTGATCGGCGTCAGTCTTGACAGCGATGATTTCCATGCCCCGAACGAACACTTTGGGCTTGATCAACTACAGCAAGGCTTTTTAACAATCGCTAGTATTTTGAGGAGACTTTCTTCATGAGATTAATCGGACTCACATTGTTAGGAGTCACTTTTCTGCTGGGGATTTTAAAATATGACCATCTTTCAATTTGGTCCGCAGGAGTGGGAATTGCCTTAGGCGTAGGTCTTTTTCTCGCATTGATCACCTCCAAACCAGAAACTCCGCCCGCTCCTCCCGTCGAGCAAAATAACCCTTGGCAAGTCCGTTTTCTTGATCTTCAAACTCAAACAAATCAAACGACAGAAGGTTTGAACAGTGAAATCAAAAAACTGCAGCAAAAACTCTTAAGATCTGAAGAGAGATGTACATCGTATCAGAAGCTTGTCGATGTCCACCAAGGCGAGATCCATCAGCTTAAAAGTGAAAGCGGACAGTTAGGGCAGCATGTCATCGAAAAAGAAAGAAAGATTGCTGAACTGCAACTCGCGCGCCTAGAGCCAGATCTTTTTGATGCTGAAAAAAGACAAACCGAAAGTTCATTTCGGGAACTTAAAAAACAGTTCGACGAAAAATCTCAAGCTTTAGACCAAACTCGGGTCCATCTCTTCCGGGTCGAAAGCGAACTGCTTCTCTTCCAAAAAGAAAAAGAAGAGCAAAATCGCATGCCAAATCCATCAGAAGCCACTTTGATCCATCAGCTGAAGCAAACAGAAGAAGAAAAGAAAAAACTTGAAACCGAGCTCGTCTCCTTACAGCAGATCGTCTCGGAGCTTTCTTTGATCAAAGGAAAAGCATCTAGGAAAAAAATAGTTAAAGAAGAGTCAGAATCTCGTGACCTGTTGGGGTGATGAGGACCGTATGCTCCCATTGGGCGCTCGGCTCTCCATCGACTGTCCGCGTTGTCCATCTGTCTTTAGGGTCCATAACTCCTTCTCTGACACCTGCATTGATCATCGGTTCAATTGTAAATGTCATGCCTTCGACTAAAGGGATACCAATATTATTGTAATGATGGGGGACTTGCGGAGGTTCATGAAATCCGATCCCGACACCATGCCCAACGAATTGATTCACAACGCTACAACCTTGCTCTGTCGCATAGTCTTCAATGACTTTTCCGATCTCATTGAGAGGAACGCCGGGCTTCAAAATCTTAAGGGCTCGCTTGAGACATTCTTTAGAGACTTCCACGACATGGTGTTTTTCAGGAGAAACTTTTCCAATCTCGACCATCGCGCTGCAATCGCCATAGTAGCCGTTTAAAATGCATGTGACATCGATGTTGACAATATCGCCATCAACGAGCGGCTGATCATCGGGAATTCCATGGCAGATCACTTCATTGAGAGAGGTACAGATGCTTTTAGGAAAAGGAGGCTGGCCATATCCCAAAGGCGCTGGAATGGCTCCTGCTTTCCGGTGGAGCTGATCGGCAAAGTTGTTGAGCTCATTTGTTGTTACACCGGCTTTGGCCCTTTGACATGTCGCTTGTAAAATAGAAGCTGCAAGCTTGCAAGAAAGACGGATCCCTTCAATTTGTTCAGGGGTCTTGAGGAGAATGCCGAATTGTTTTTTATACTCGCGTGCAACCCCTTTCAAATCGGTCTGCGGCAGTAAAGGATAATGGCACTTCTTCCATTTCTGGCCGCTTCCGCACCAGCAAGCATCATTTCTATTGATCATAAAAAACTTCTTTTAAGACGAGTCCCACTGCAGGAGCTGTGACGCCTGCAAGAGTTCGGTCTTTACTTTTTAAAATCGCAGGAACATCTTTTTCAGATAATTTTCCACAGCCTACATAGAGCAGTGTTCCGACAATATTACGAACCATTTTATAGAGAAAATTGTTTCCTGACACTCGAATTTTCAAACGGTTTTCTTCCGACTCAATCACAATATCAAAAATTTCTCTCACGTTATTTTCTTGGCTTTCATTGGTAAAAGCAGAAAAATCGTGCCGTCCTTTCAAATGGAGAGCTGCTTTCTTCATCTCTTCAACATTCACAGGATAAGAAAAGTGCCAAGAGAAGTTTCTGTAAAAGGGAAGCTGAGTGGAACCCAAACAAACCGCATAGTGGTATTCTTTGCCGCGACTTCCTAAAGTTGGGTGAAAAGCCTCTTCTGCCTCTTCCATTTTTAAAACGGAAATATCTTTCGGCAGCAGACCGTTCAGACTTTTTTGCAGCCTTTCTAAAGAGACTTCCGCTTCAGTGAAAAAGTTTACAACTTGCCCTTCCGCATGTACGCCTGCATCGGTCCGGCTTGCCGCCTGCAAGTTCACCGGATGGCGTAGAATTTGCTTCAAGACCTTCTCTAGCTCTTCCTCAATACTCGGACCCATGGCAGTCTTCTGCCACCCCAAATATCTCGTGCCCTCATAAGCAAGAATAAGTTTAATGTTTCTCTTCATAAAGGCTGACATTTTATCAAAAAAACAGGGGAACTCAAATGTTAATCCAAGGGTTTTGATAAATTCGAATTAAAATTTACCCACCCAACGTCTAAAAAAAATTTTAATCGAAAAGAAGTTATACCTAGTTATACCTAATTTTGAGTATAACCTAGTATAACTGTGTATAACTAGGTATAAAAACATGGATCCCATACAAAATCCCTTTTCGCCAGGAGCCGGTTCTCCTCCTCATGAGCTAGTGGGGAGAGATCCCATTCTTGAACAGGCTCGTATCCTTTTGGGTCGTATAAAAAAGAAAAAACCTGAAAAAAGCATGCTGCTCACAGGACTTCGTGGGGTGGGCAAGACAGTATTGCTCAACGAAATAGAATATATGGCACGAGAAGATGGATATCGCACGATGTTCATCGAAGCCCATGAAAATAAGGCATTGGGTCCGCTAATAGTGCCTTATTTACGAAATCTTCTTTTTGATCTGGATAGGATTGCTGGGGTCGGTGATAAGGTTAAACGAGGTTTGGCAGTTCTTCGGAGTTTTATTGGAGCTCTCCAACTTACAATGGGTGATGTTACCATTGGTTTGGATATCGAACCTGAAAAAGGATCAGCAGATAGTGGTGATTTGGAAATCGATCTACCCAATCTTTTTATTGCTATTGGAGAAGCTGCTGAAGATAGTAAATGCGCTGTGGCTATCTTGATTGATGAGATTCAATACTTTAGTCAGAAGGAACTGGGGGCGCTGATTATGGCAATGCATAAAATACAGCAGCGTCAACTTCCTTTAGTGCTTTTGGGAGCAGGGTTGCCCATATTACCGGGAATGGCTGGAGAATCAAAGTCATATGCTGAAAGACTTTTCAGCTTTCCTGATATTGGTGCACTTTCCGAAGAAGATGCGATGCTAGCATTAAGAAAACCAGCCCAAGCTGCGGATGTCATTTTCGAAACTCCTGCTCTAAAAGAAGTATTTCGCTTGACAAAAGGATATCCATATTTCCTTCAAGAGTGGGGTTATCAGGCATGGAATCTTGCCGCAACGAGTCCCATCACACTTAATACTGTTCAAGATGCCACACGATTGGTCATTCCTCGTCTTGATAAAAATTTTTTCCGGGTTCGATTTGATCGACTCATTCCTAGCGAAAAGCGTTTTCTAAGAGCCATGGCTGAATTTGGACCAGGTTCGCATCGGACTGGAGATATTGCAAGCATTTTAGATGTCAAGATCACTAGTCTGGGTCCGGTTCGTGGTCGATTAATCAAAAAAGGAATGATTTATAGCCCAGCTTATGGAGATATGCAGTTTACTGTGCCTCTATTTGATGAATTTATGATTCGTGCAATGCCTAAATTGGAGAAGTCACTATGAAAATCATCTATGAACTTGATTCTGAAAATCCTGATCAAAGAGAAGATATTGAAGTTATGCACAATGCTCGAAAATATTTTTCTTTGCTTTGGAATATAGATCAAAGAATTCGTTCTTGGCAAAAACATGGTAACGACGGAAAGTATGAAACTGCAGCTAAGGTTCTGGATGAAATCAGAGATATGATTTCGGAGATAAATTTATATTCCTAATTCCTGATAACAAGTCATTCTGCAAGACGAGAGTTCTGCTTTTTTATCTTTTTTATTTCTGCTTTATGTTGGATATCAAAAGCTCTTTTAGTCGCTACGATTTCAACTTCTTCCAATAGATTCTCTTCTTTAAGAAAATCCTCAAAATTGGAACCAATATTTTTATGGTCACTCATGATAATTTTTTTCTTTTATTTTTTTGGTTTAACAATAATTTTATCATTAATTTTCTAGCAAAAGGGCTGGCGTTTGGGTTTTGGTGCAAAGAAAGTATCATACCAGAATAAACAGCTTATCACTGTCACTAGACCTCCGAAAGCACCACTTGATCTGAGCATGGTACGATTTGATGTACGTATCAAGCTGGAGATTAGAATAGGAAGACTAAAAGAAATTGCAATGGCTCCAATAGGGCAAAAAATTCGCGCTACCTCATCTAATGCATCGGCTCGCATTTTCAGAGATGCATCATCTTTTGGTTGATTATTCCAATAAGTTTGATTCACAAGATTTGCCTGAATCATATTTCTTTGCGTGCGCTCTGCTCTTAACCCTTGAACATAGCGCTGTTGTTGAAGGTTGCTTGCGCCAGATCTAGCTGCTGAAGCTGTCATAAAGACCTCCTATGACGTATCACCGCGGGAAATTAAAAAAAATTGTAATTTGTTAACGGGATAGAGACAAGGAAATTTTTAAGCCGAAAGTTTTTTAAGACGGAAGGATAGAAAAAGCATGAGGCTGAAGAAGAAGAAAATAAACAGAGGCAGTGCAAGAGCGGATTCTGGAAAAATAAATTCCGATAGAAGAACTCCGATGACGGCAGTGCTAAGGTTCAGAAAATTGAGGACGGCAGAGGCATTCGATTTGTTCTTGGCGGTGGAAAGTCCATAAGCAGAGATATTAGGATATCCAATGCCTTGTGCGAAATAGATAGCGGCCATGGATAAAAAAAGAGAAGGGGTAGTGGGACCCCAAATGGCAAAAGGAATCAACATCGTTAAACTTGCAAAGAGCGAGGCGATGATCGACATGGAGATGATTTTCATGGTAGGAAAACGTCCGATGATCGCAGAAGCAATGAATCCGCCTGTGACAGTTCCAATCAACGGAATAAGGTTATAGCTGCCGAATTTCTCCGGGCTTAAGCCCATTAAGTTAATACCAATGAAAGGGGCTTTCGAAGCGAAAATGTAAATGATGGCTCCACCGCAACCGATCATGAAAGCACTGATAATCAGCTGTCGATTTTTGAGTTTTAGCCGGTATCCTTCAATGATGGCAGGAAATTTTAGGTAGCTTCGATCGATGATTTTCGCTGTTTCAGGAAGACGTTTACAGAGAAAGAGCATGAAGACGCCAAAAAGCGCTAAAAAATAAAAGCAGCTTTCCCAATTGAATAGGGAAGTTAAAAAACCGCCGATGGCGATCGCAATGCCTGGCATGATGGCAAACGATAAGACAAATCGAGAAATAATTCGGGTGGCGTCGGCTTGTTCATAGGTATCGGCGACCATCGTATAGCTGATCTTGAGACCTACAGTTGCGCCCAAAGCTTGTAAAAAACGGGCGAAGATCAAAACGGCAAAAGAACCGGTGAAGGCTGAAAATGCACAGAGAAGCGATCCTAAAATGGCAAGAGAAAGTCCAAAGTAGAGCGCTTTTTTTCTTCCGAAACCATTGGCTAAAGGTCCATAAGGGAGCTGTCCTAAAGCATAACCCGCTAAATAAGAAGTGATAGTCAGTTGTGCTTGTCCTACAGAGACATGGAAAAATTCTTGGATCGCTGGAAGAGCGGGTGTGAAAAGTACGGCACCCACTGAACCAAACGAGATCAAAAGGAATAGAATAAAAACAGGTGGTTTTAGGGATTTTTCCGTAAGCATTTAAGAAGGCTACCGTAAACACATTCCGTAAGTCAATGATTACAGCTCTCGAATTCCAACAATTGATTGGATAGGAAGTTTCCAGATGGTGTCATATCCAGAGGCTTTTTCTACGATAATGGGTGGATGTAGGGCCTTGAGATTCAGTTCATCATGAATCTTCTGGAGCTTCCTTTCTTGGTTTGTAGACGTGAAACAAAAATGAGGTGTAAACATTTTGTAATCTTGAAAAAAAGTAGAATAGATAAGAGTATAGCCTAAAAGATTGGCATACTTTTCAATGAAATCTATTTCATCGCGACATTGGGTAAAAAGTGTCATAACAGTATACGAAATTTCAGGATAAGGCCCTTTTTCTTTTTTTGTTGCATAATTGATAAAAGCTCTTTCGAGGTGGGTCATTCGACTGTCAATCCCAGGATGATTATTATAATGAAAAGAGGGAATTTTCTTGTGGACTAAAAGAGTAGCGATTCTCAAAGCGACGATCTTCATTTCTTCTGTCACAGATTCTTTGAGTGGGATAGGGTTTAATGTAGGTTTTCCTATTGCTGCTGTCATTGGAAATAATAATTTTTGTTGGGGAAGTTTGGTCTTTAAATCAATGAATGGGCTCATTGCTCAGTTTCTTAGGGTGTAATTTCTTTAATGCCCCTTAAGAACAATTGAGGAATATGCCAGGTCATTTTAAGGCCTTTAAGAGTTTCTTGGATAGTGGGCGGAGCTAGAGCTTTTGCAGTTAAGGTATTTTGGAGTTTTTCGAGATTGCAGTCATAAACTGCAGATGTCGTAGTAGGCTGACTTGAGATCAGGACGACATGATCGAAGGAGCAATTGATACAATCAAGAGTGTATCCCAATAGATTAGCATATTTTTCAATGAGAGGAGTATCAGCGAGATTTTCAATAAAAAGGGTTAATACATTCACTCGAACCTTGTTAAAAAGTCCTCGCTGGTGTGTTTGGGCATAATTGATAAAATCTGCTTCTAATAGGTTTCTTTGAAATTCGATCATGCTCCTATTGTCATTCAGACGAGGGCTAAACTGGAGATTAATTAGGAGGGTAGAAATTTTTAACGCCACATCTTTCATTTCGTCGCTTGCGTCGACTTGTTGCGCCTCTGCAATGTGGAGACGGGGTCCTACTTTTGTTGCCATAATAAATTGGGTTGGTTTTGAAGATGGCAGTTTGGTCTTTGAACGATTTTAAATCAATGAGTATGGATCGCTATCAAAAACTGGGCGAGTCCTTCTAAGAACATCTGAATGGCGACCATTGTCAAAATAAGTCCCATGAGTCTTTCGCAAGCGAGGATGCCGCGTCTACCCATGATCTTATTGAGAAAGGAAGAGGAGAGTAAAATGAGAGTTGAGACGATCCATGCAGCAATAATAGCGACGATGGTTGGTCCTGATCCTGTCTTTGAATAGAGAATGATTGCGGCTAAAACAGCAGGGCCGGCAACAAGGGGGATGGCAAGAGGGACAATGAAAGGTTCTTTTTCCCCGGTGGGGTTGAGCTCAGCATCGTTTTTAGTCGGGAAGATCATCTTAAGGGCAATCAGAAATAAGATGATGCCACCGGAAATCAAAATGGAATATTGGGTGACTTGCAAGGCGCTGAGTAAAAAATCGCCGAGATAATTGAAGAGCACCATGATGACTAAGGCAATCAGCAGTTCACGTAAGATGATTTGTGTTTGCCGTTTCCGAGGAATGTCTTTTAAGATCGCAATAAATAGCGGGATGTTACCGATCGGATCCATCAATAGGAAAAGTGCAAAAGCCATAGATAACATCTTCATATCGTTAATGTATCAAAGTGTCTCGTTTGATTCTACAGCGATAGTGTGGCTTAAGTTATCAAAAAGGTTTTGTTGGTCTGAGGTAAGAGATTTCAAGAAAAGCAAACAATCTTGATTTTTTGTGAACGCAGCTTGGGTCCAATTCGTTGAACCTAATACCACTTGTTTTCGGTCGATATAAGCCCATTTATGGTGAAGCAGCTGGAGTCCTTGACTAAAAGTGACGGGGATTTGGTGTTCTTGCAAAAATTGGACGGCTTTGCGACTAGCACCTCGTGCGGCATAATGATCAACGGTAACCTTAATTTGAACGCCGCGCTCTTGGGCTTTAACGAGAGCGTCCAAAAGTTTTGGATGGGTCAGCGTGAACATCGCAACGAAGATCGAACTTTGAGCTTGCTGGAGTTGATCGGTTAAATAATTTAAAGCTTGTATATCGGGCAGCATCCAAAGGCGGCATGATTGATTTTCGATCGTAAAATCAAAGTAGGACGACTTGGGTTTTTTTAAGAATTTAGCTAAGGGAGGGTGGTAAAATCCGACGGAAAGGTTGTCGTGCAGAACGAGGGAAGAGGTCGTCATATTGGCAGAGCCTAAGAAAACATGGGTATCATCTGTCGTCACAATTTTGCGGTGCATGAGTCCTTTTGTTTTGACAGAAGTAGCGATAATAGGACTGAGGATTGGAGTCGTTCCGCTGTTAGGGTCGTGCCAGACTTGAACCGAGATTCCTTGGGCGGCTTTCTCATAGAGATTTTTTAGAAGTTGTTCATCGGTGATGGCATACATGGTGATTGCGATGGATCTTTGAGCCTCCGAAAAAGCTTTTTTAAGAACGAGCCGAAAATCATCGCGCTTTTGATTGGAATAGAAAATAATGGGATTTTTTGAGGTGGGAAGGGGAGGGTCAAGAGCCGCTCTGATCAAAAAAGTATAGAGAGCGGCTAAAAAAATTAAAGAAGCGAGAAGCTTAGAACTTTTCGCCACGCGCACGCATTTCTCGAACTACGGCGTTAATGCCGACTCTGTCGATTTTGCGCATGCCGTGAGCTGTCACATTCAATGTGATAAAGCGCTTTTCTTCTGTGTACCAGAACCGTTTTTTCATCAGGTTAGGATTGAAACGGCGCTTTTTAATCCCCGTCACTTTTAGACCGACGCCCTTTTTCTTCTTGGCGATACCGCGGATGGCATAACTATTGCCTCTCCGAGGGATTTTACCTGTCACTTGACATTGTCTTGGCATAATAACCTCTATATTTAGTGAGAAACTATATCATTCCTGCTGTTATCCAACAAGATTTTGTTCGTAAGTGGGTGGTACTTAAGGAAGTTCAAAAGAGAGGTTCACAAATCGATTGATCTGGAAACAGCGGAGTGTTAAATACAAATTTTAATTTGATATGGAAGAACTTTACGTTGACTACATTATAATCGGATCTGGCCCTGCAGGACAGAAGGCGGCTATTCAAGCGGCTAAGCTGGGCAAGACGGTGGTTGTGATTGAGAAAGGTCCTTATCCAGGGGGAGCTTCGCTCAACTCTGGAACGATTCCTTCCAAATCTTTAAGAGAAGCGATTATTGATTTAACCGACTTTTATCAAAGAAGTTTTTACGGAAAAGATCGGCCGCAGAAAGAAATTTCGATTAACGATTTGAACTACCGCCTTAATAAGGTGCTGGATGAACAGAGGAAGATGCTGCTTAAGCAATTTGAGAAAAATAACATCAGGCTTATTTTTGGAATGGCGCGATTTGAAGATAGCCATCATGTTTTAGTGTTGGATGAGAAAGACCATCTATTAGCAAAGATGCGCGGCGATTATTTATTAATTGCTTCGGGATCACAACCTCGTAATCCGCTTCATGTCCCTTTTGATAATGAAGTGATATTAGATTCCACTCGATTATTGAACATTGATCATGTCCCGAAAACGTTGTTGGTTTTGGGGGGTGGAATTATCGGCTCTGAGTATGCTAGCTTTTTTGCGGCTTTAGGAACAGAAGTGACCGTTGTTGATAAACGAGACCATATGCTTCCACTCCTGGATATCGAGATTGGAACGCATTTGCAAAAAGCTTTGACGGCGATTGGTTTAAAAATGGTCGGAAAAAAAGAATTGGAGTCGATCAAACGTGTCAATGGTCATGCGGAAGTTAAATTTACAGATGGGACCCAACTTGAAGCGGAGATGCTTCTTTATGCTTTAGGCCGTGAAGCGAACGTCGAACATCTCCATATTGAAAAAGCAGGAATATCGGTTGATAAATCAGGATATATTCCCGTCAATGCGCTTTTTCAAACGGTTGTTCCCCATATATATGCCGCAGGTGATGTGATCGGCGGGCCTTCGCTAGCTTCGACAAGCATGGAGCAGGGAAGATTAGCAACGCGGCATGCGTTTGATGTGCAGACACATCATTTCCCGACGTTTTATCCGATTGGGATTTACACAATACCGGAAATTTCGTCGTGCGGTTATACTGAAGAACAGTTAAAAGAACTGGGATTTCGTTATGAAATTGGGCGGGCTTATTATTACGAGATTGCCCGAAATTTGCTTGTCGGAAATGATCCTGGGATGTTTAAAATTTTATTCCATGCGGACACTTTAGAGATTCTTGGCATCCATATTATCGGACGTGCCGCGACGGAAGTGATCCACATCGGACAAATTGCAATGAGTTTTAATGCGCGGATAGACTATTTTATTGATCAGGTCTTCAACTATCCGACCTACGCCGAAGGGTACCGCATTGCCGCGTTGAATGGTTTTAACAAAGTGAAACATAAGAAATAGGAAAGACTATGCCCATTTATGATATCTTTGCGAGAAAAGAAAACGAACAAACAGACGCACCTGAGACGGAAGTCTTGTCTAGCGGGAAGGATAGATTTTTCTCTTCTTTGACCGCGAGAGTGCTATTCTTTTTGCTCTTTGTGGGAGATGTCTTTTGGGGAATATACGCGCTTTGCATGGTCTTGATCACCGGTCCTTTAAATCTTCTAACCGGGAATAAAGTCGGATTTCTGCGCCATCTCTTGAGGAAGAATTGGATTTCCCTCAAACGATCGGGCATCTGCGGCGTTTCGCTGTTCATCTCGCTTTTCAGTCCTGCCCTTGGCATCATGATCGCCTGCACGTACTTTATGATGTACGACAAAAAAGGAATTCAAGAAGTCGTGCCAAGATCTTTACAAGATCAATTCCAAGAGTTTCTAAAGTAAGGATTTAGTTTCGTTTGCTATACTCCGTTGACATATTAAAAACGGGGTCATAAATGAGACAAATCTTTGCATCTATCGCCATCTTTTTCATGAGCCCATTGGGAGCTTTAAGCGTCTCAACACCGGTTACTTTGTCTCTTTCCGAGAGCCCTTCTCAACCTTGCGTTGCCTTGAATGAAAAAGGTGAAGCAGTGGTTCTTTGGACTTCCAATGATTTGGAGGAGATATCTATGGTTGAAGTCAGTACATGTAATAGTACGAAAGAATGGTCTTCCCCTTCAATCCTTGGAAAAAGGCACAGCCATGAAGGTAATCCCCAGCTGGTTCTTGATTCCGATGGGACTGTTTTTAGCGTTTGGAAAGGTGCTGCGTATGGAAACCCATTTTTTCAGTGGGTTAAGAAAGAAAAAAACGGATCTTTGTCTTCTTCTATGATTGAGATTCAAGATCCAACTATAAATCGGGACTGCTATCTGGACAAGGACGGAAATCTTAGTTTATTGGATACCAATCAAGATATACCGAAAATTGTCACTTACGAGCATCAAACTCAAAAAAAGATTTCGCGGGAAATTCCACGAAATAGTGTACACCGGGTCATGACTCCTCAAGAAAAAGAATTTGTTGTTTTCATTTCTGAATCCAAGGGGTATTTTTGGAATTCTTATTCAGTCAAAGGCGTTTGGATCGAAGAGGCATCAGAGCCTGTAACCATTATTGATCTTTTCAGGGGTAATCAGTATCAATTTTACCCCGTTGCAGTGAATGACAATGGCAATATAGGAGTTATTTGGGCAAAAAAGAATTCGCCTATGGATTGGATTGTAGCGACAGTTTACGTGGATGGAAAATGGTCGGAATCTGTTCCGCTTATCCAAAGGAATGGTGTTCAAAATATTCAATCTGAAATCGATGCGGAAGGAAATTTTCTTGTCGTTTGGAGTAAAATCGAAAATAATGAGCAGGGTCTTTTTGCTGCTTATAAACCTAAAGAACAGGATTGGCTCAGTCCCGTTCTGTTATTTAATTCTAATCTATCGAGATTTGAGATCAGTCAATCTAAGGGTCATTTTGTTGTGATGTGGGATAAGATTGTTAAGCCTAATGCTGCAGTTCATAGCGCGGTATTTTCCACAGCAACGCTAAACTGGTCTTTTCAACAGCTATCGCCTGGTGAGGTGCCATGTGCGAATGCTAACATGGCGTTTAATGAGTACGGTTATGGAGTTATCGCATGGGAAGCGATCATCAATGGCACACGGTATATCCAAGCAGCTGAACTCAGTTTACAGTAAAGGAAATTGCTCCCTCTTTCATTTTAAGGTGTACGGTTTGTCGAGGCAGAATTTTGCCTTGGAGCACTGCACTAGAGAGCATGTTAACGATTTCATTCTGGATAAGCCGTTTTAAAGGTCGGGCGCCATAGATAGGATCGTATCCTTTTACAGCTAAATGAGCCAGAACGTCATGCGACCATTGGAGTTGAATATCTCGATCTAAAAGCCGCTGTTTCACATGGTTCAGTTGGATTGTTGCAATCGCTTCCATATCTTTTTCCTGTAAAGGTAAGAAAGGAAGGATATCATCCAGGCGGTTGAGAAATTCCGGTCTAAAATGTTCTTGCAGGATCGGTTCAAGGAATTGGAGAATTCCTTCTTTATTGATGGTCTTGGTGCGCAGGTGCGCTAATAGTTCCGCAGAACCTAGATTAGATGTCATGATGAAAAGGGCATTCTTACAGTTCACTGTTCTGCCTTTACTGTCGGTGAGACGTCCATCATCAAAGATCTGCAGTAGGATATTGAAAACGTCAGGGTTTGCTTTTTCAATTTCATCGAGGAGAACAACGCTATAAGGCCGACGGCGGATCGCTTCTGTGAGCTGTCCTCCTTCTTCATAACCTACATAGCCGGGAGGGGAGCCGATCAGTTTGGACACGGTATGTTTTTCCATGTATTCCGACATGTCGAGCCGGATCATCGCTTCTTCTTGATTAAAGAGTTGGCGTGCGAGTGCTTTAGCGAGTTCTGTTTTCCCGACTCCAGTGGGTCCGACAAAGAGGAAAACTCCAACTGGTCTGTTCGGATCGCTAAGACCTGCGCGGGAACGGCGGATCGCTTCGCTGACAGCCTGGACAGCAAAAAGTTGGCCCACAACTGATTCACTCAAGACTTTTTCTAAGTTCATGAGTTTGGCCGCTTCTCCTTCGAGCATTTTCTGTACCGGAACGCCTGTCCATTTGGAAACGATCAGGGCAATGAGCTGCTCATCGACTTCTTCTTGGAGGAGCCGCTCTTTTTGATCGCCAAGTTTTTTTTGGACTTCTTCCATCTCTTTTTGCAAAGCGGGAATCCGGCTATAGCGGATCTCCGCGACCTTGTTATAGTCGCCTGCGCGCTCGGCTTCTTCTTCTTGAAATTTGAATTGTTCGAGTTTGTTTTTTTTATCTTTGAGTGAATCGATCAATTTTTTTTCTTCGTTCCAACGTTGTCGTAAGAGGCTGAGTTCTTCTTTGAGGCGGGCAATTTCTTTGGCCAGCTTTTCAATTTCGGCATGGGCTAGAGGAGAATCTTCTCGTTTTAAGGCTTCCTGTTTGACAATGAGGCTCGACAGTTCTCTTTCTTTTCGATCGATCGGAAGGGGAAGGCTTCCGAGCTGCATCCGGATTAAGCTGGCTGCCTCGTCGATCAAGTCAATGGCCTTATCGGGCAGCTGACGGTCCGTTATATAGCGGTGGGATAAAATAACGGCGGCGTGGATCGCAGCTTCGGTAATGCGCACACCATGAAAAATTTCATAACGCTCACGGAGGCCGCGTAAAATGGCAATAGCGTCTTCTAAAGAAGGTTCTTCGACTAAAACGGTCTGAAAGCGGCGCTCTAATGCAGGATCTTTTTCGATGTATTTTTTATATTCATTTAAAGTTGTCGCTCCAACGCAATGAAGTGTTCCACGGGCAAGCGCGGGTTTAAGAAGGTTAGCGGCGTCCATGGCGCCTTCCGATGCGCCAGCTCCTATTAAAGTATGGACCTCATCGATAAATAGAATGATGTTTCCTTCGCTTTTTTCGACTTCACGCAAAATCCCCTTCAAACGCTCTTCAAATTCCCCGCGGTATTTGGTGCCAGCGATTAAACTACCCATATCAAGGGCGAAAAGCTGTCTCCCTTTCAGGGAATCCGGCACATCTCCTTGAATGATCCGCTGAGCAAGCCCTTCTGCTATTGCAGTTTTTCCCACGCCCGGCTCGCCAATTAGCAGAGGATTGTTTTTTGTCCGCCGAGAAAGAACTTGCATGGTACGGAGGATTTCCTCGTCGCGGCCAATGACTGGGTCGAGTTTGCCTTCCCGAGCAAGCGCCGTCAGGTTTTTGCAATATTTATCGAGAGTTTGGAGGCTTTGTTCAGCAGTGGGTGAATCCATATGGCTATTTCCTCGGATTTCTTTGATTTTACGTTCTACATCTTGAATAGATAAGGCGGTTTTATTTTTCCAACTTACAAAAGGCTCTTTTCCTTTTTGCCAAAAAGCAAACAATAAGTGGTCGCTAGCAATGTAAGAGTCGTTCCACTTTTTGGCAATCGATTGAGCTTCTTGGAAGAGAGTTTGCAAGGAAGAAGAAACAGCCGGTTGTTTAGGCGTTCCTTCATACGTAGGTAATTTTTTAAGCGCTTCTTCCAGTTTTTCCAGAAGTTCTTCTCTGCTCAGTTGGATTGAAGCTGCGAAGGTTGAAAAATACCCTTGAGGGTCATCAAAAAGAGCTTTCAGAAGATGAAATTCAGAGACCTCTGTATGATGCCTGGATTCTGCTTCTTCTATAGCTATTTGGAGGGCGGAAGCGACAGCTTCTGTGAGTTGAGGATTCATCCTTTTCTCCCTTTATTCACAAATTTAGCAGATTAACCTGTCGAGTGCAAGATTTATATCCTAAGTTGTTTAAATTCAGCGGAATATCGAATTTTTTGCTTTTTAAGAATTTAATTTAATTATCGATTTATAATAACTTTATTAACTTAAAATAAATCATAAATTACATTATAATAATCGAATTAATATGACAAATTCATTACAAGCTCCAAACAATTCTAGGGTTTCTTTATCATCTACAGATGAAACGGAACGACCGAGCCGTAAAAGGAGACAGCCCTCTAGATATCAAGACGGAGTAAAAGAACATGCGACGCAGAAGATAGTTGGACTTTCTAATATCAAACCTCCTATTCCTAAAACCTCTAAAACAGAAATTAAAAAACCGGTTTCTGTGGATCCTCCTGTCATAGCAAAAGAAGTTAAACAAGCTGTAGTTAGGATAAAGTTATTGCCCGTTGGGACCCCGGCTCCAAAACCTCCCGAAGTAGAATGTGCGGAATTGGTTTCTATAACTCATCCGTTTGAGACTGCTAAAAGGTACGTCCCCCATGTACTTATTGGGGAAGGAACCTTTGGTAAAGTTTATCAAGGGTTCAGTGATAGAGGGTCTCCAATTGCAATCAAAGAACATGCTGATCAAAAAGATCGTTATTCATTAGCTGTTTCCGAGAGCGTTATTCTAACAGAGATAGATCGCCTTCAAGTCCCGCACCGACTTCATCTCCGAGATGTTTATGAAAAATTAGATCCTGTACAGCGCGGAGCTTTTCATCGGACCATTGTGACCGATTTCATTCCAACACAGAATGTTCAGCGAAATCACTTATCCGATTATGGACTTTCCACACTGTTATCAGAGAACGATTTTATTACGATCGCAAGACAATATCTGGAATTTTTAGCCCATTTAAGCAAGGCGCATATTATTCATGGCGATTTGAATCCCATGAATTCTGTCTTTGAGCTAGGTTGTCGTCACTTAACAGTATTAGATTATGGCATGGCCCATAAAGTGGGCGCACGTTTTTTAGATGTTTTTCAAACGAGCTATTACCGAGCCCCTGAAGTTATTTTGAAAGGAGCCATTGACTGTTCAGTCGATACATGGAGCTTGGCCTGCATTTTATTTGAGCTTTATACAGGTCTTCCACTTTTTCCTGTTTTTGATCATCCAATAGACCTAAAAATCAGTTCAAACACACTGTTGCAAAAGATGGACCTCCAAATAGGTATGCCATACTATGATTTTCTTAAAAATTGTAGAGATGCATCCCTTTATTATAAATGGGGAGCGACGTCTTTGGAGTTTGTTAATCCTGAACCTTCCTTCCCACCCTTCCCGTGGAAAGCGGCCATCAAGTATGCTAGCTATAAAAGAGGTGTAAGTGATGACACAACAAATGAGATTATTGAATTGCTCGATAAAATGTTGAGATATGAAAAGAGAGCCTCACCTGATGAGCTTCTAACTTCATCCCTTTTCCAAAGAGATATCTCCTTTCATTTGTCTGATGAGTTTTCTCCGCAGGACGTCATCGAGATTTATTCCTTTACTGAAGTTATGTTCCAAACCGCCAATGGCGGGATTTTTCCTAAGCCGATTTTTGAACTGGATAAAAAGCAACTCATCACAAGAAATTGTTTTCATATTCCTCGAGATCCTCAAGATCAATATTTTGTTAGTGTAATAAGACCTGGTGCCATTTATCTTCCTCAGATCTGTGAGCTGAAAGAAGGCGAAACATTGTCTTTCAAATTCGTAGAAAATGTTGTACCTGTGACCCCGCTGGTTGAAACTTCAGAAGATCCTTTTCCTCCCATGCCACCTGAGCTTTCAGAGGCTTCCCCTTTTAGTTCTGAACCTGTGAGCGACGAGTGGTCTTTATTTGGAGATATTATCCGTGAGGCAAACGTTATTGGTTCGGATTCATTTGAGCCTGTGGAGCTCTAACCATCTTAGCAGTGACGCTGACATTAGTCAGGGAATTGGTGATCTTAGAGGGATAATTAGGATCGTCGCTCTGTTCAATTTTAATGGCAATCGGTGTAAGCCAAAAGACCGTCTTTGAACGATCCGTCAGTGCAACTTCATAAATAGATCCATCGCTGAACATCAACTGGGCGCCGCTCTGCATATTTTGCTGAAGATAAATCTGTTGAGAAGCGGCCGGAGTGACCGGAGTGATAGGGGGGTTGTTCATTGCTTTGAGCACGAACTTATCATTAATCCAGCTTTCTAATTCTTTTTTCTGCGTCTCCGAAAGGCCTGCAACGCCTGTTTTTTTTTGCTCATCCACTGACATCACTTCACTCAACCGCATGGTTCCTAAAAGTTTGGTTGAATAAAAAACTGCAGCAGCACAAATGACAATGGCCGAAATAGCGCGGATCGGATGCATGGAACTTCCTGGGTATAGTCGTCTTTTAAAAAAAACATTTGAATATTGCAAGAGCTTTATGCTGAAGGCTCAGGAGAAATGCGGCGGAGATGGTTGCAGAGTCCTCTAAGGGCTTTGCATTTGTGCTGGCGGGATTCGAGAATCTTCTCGGCGATCCGCACGTGATGCCAGGCCTTGTTATAATCGAGTCTTTGGAGAGAAAGAATGGAGAGATAGTATTCCACAATGCAGTTTGTCGGATCAATCTGGTGATGGAGCTCAAGAGTCTGCTGAGCCTCATGGTGGCGGCCGAGCTGGAGCCAAGTGACGGCAAGCTGTAGAATTCCTGCACGGAAACGGGGATATTTTTTGAGAACTTTTTGGAGGTTTTTTTGTTTTTCGATAATGGACTCTCTTTTTTCATCAACATGCAGAAAAACAGCTCGTAATCCTTCGATATCCACACGGCCTTCGAGATAATCTTCCGGGACTGTTTCAGGGGAGACAGCCCAGTCGTATGTGCTTCCTTTTAGCATCTCCAAAAGAGCTTTTCCTTCTTTTTTCTTTCCCACAAAAAGATAGTTTAGGCCTAAGAAAAAGCTGATCAGAGGATCTTCCTCTCCCACATAAAGGCGGGCTTTTTCATAAAGTTCAACGGCCTTCTGATGATCTTTTTGTCCCCAAGCCACGGAAGCTTGGTTGAAATAGGCCATCCCAATGACTTCTTTCATGTTCCGTTCATCTAAACGGCGTGTGTCGATTCCTAAATAGGTATCCGTGGGAAGATTGATCCCTCGTGCCGTCGTCTCGATGTTAATAACTTGGAGCCCTTTTCGATATCTCACGTAGATGTGACCGGGCGGTGTGATAATCTCTAAAGGAAGTCCCATCCGCTGAGCCAAACACAGATAGAGAATCGAGACACCCAAGCAGACTCCCTCGCGGCTGTCCATTACAGAGGGTAAAAAAGTATAAAGATCGATGTCTTTGGCATAGAGGGAATGAGGGGGAAAACGGAACTTCATCTCTTGGAAGATGAACCTGTTGATTTCACGGATATAATCCTCAGGAGATGAGTTTTGAGGCAGCCGGGCTAAAATCTGTAGAGCAATCAGGTCAAGACCTGCTTCATATTGACGGATATCCTCGATATTTTCATTGAATTGCTCAATGAGCAGTCCTCGGCTGAGGTCGATTTCATGCGGTTGCAAAGACCGTAGCTGTTCACGAGTCCAAATTTGATGCCCTTTCAAAAAGCGATTGGCGAGTCGTCCGCCTAAATCTTCGATGGCATTGAGCTGTACGGAAGAAAGTTTGACAGGTTTTTCAAAATTCTGTCTTGTCACCAGAGAGATCACGGACTGAATATCAAAAACAGGAAGAGTGACTTGTGCTCCACTTTTATGGACTTTTCCTCCTGACAAAAGATGCCAAGCTTGGCTGAGGGCTTTATGCCCTTCTTCTGTATCGGAATAGAGTTCATAAAAGGCTAAATGCTCTGAAACGGACAGGGGATCTAAGCTGCTCAGGCGGGATTTTAAAAAGAGATCCTCTCCATGTAGCAAAAGGGGAAGGAAGAAGAGTAAAATCCATCGTTTCATATGGCGATGATAGATTTATTTGGAGGGGAATTCAATTTAAAAAAGTTCGTCTATGACGAGCTGATTGTCAACCGCGCTAAGATAAGCTGAATTTGGAGTAGCTCCGTAGGGAGTGATCAGCGTTGTGAAGAGAGCTTTTTTTGTCCGGGTCTTCGCCCGAAAGGCTTCTTTTTTGCTTTGCAATTCGTGCGCATATGATGTGGAAACTACATAGGGAGCATTGCAAAATTTAATTTCACAAAGATTGATGCATTGATCGGCCCGGTCGATCACGAGATCAATTTCACTCCTTTTCTTGCCTTGAACCGTTGATTTCCAGTACCCGGCTTGTGTGCTGACTCCTCCTATTTTCAAAGCATCCTTAATTTTATGGACATGCTTGAGGCAAAGACTCTCAAAAGCTAGCCCTGCCCAAATCAACCATTTAGATGAACCCGACTGTTTGATCCAATAATCGCTATCATCTCCGCGCAAGATGCTGCTTTTTATGGGATCGATCCAGTTTAGATAAAACAGGCTATATTCATCGGAGAGGATATACTTTGCTGCTCGACTTTTCTTTTCTACCTCGTTGACGAGGGTAATAAAGTCCGATTCTTCAAGTTCTCTCAAAATTTTAGATGAACGACCGCCCTTGTGTAATTTAGCTGCCTTGAAAAGTTCGGCACTTTCCATCCCATGTCTTTTATTTGCTAAAGCTTTAATCAGTTCAATATGGGGTTCAGGATGCTTGAAAAGAGAATAGAAGAGTTTATGGAACTCCCCGATAAGGGGGGATTGCGGAGTAAAACAGAGAGATTGAATGCATTGCGCAGAAGAAGAAGCCGGTTTAACCAAAGAGAGGTATTTAGGCACGCCCCCCGTCACCATGTAGATTTCGCATATTTGCTTGTGTGTTAATGCAATTCCTTTTGATTGGAGAAATTGCTTCGCTTCAGACAAAGAAAAGGGTCTTAGTCTTAAATGCGCACTGAGTCTTCCATAAAGCCCTCCTTTGTGGTTCAAGATTTGATGGATCATCCAGGAGGCAGAAGAGCCGCTAACGATAAGAAGGACTTGAGGCATACGGGAGAAATGTCTATTCCAAAAATACTCCAGTGCAGATAGAAATCTCGATTTAGGGGAAGCTAGCCAAGGAAGTTCATCAAAAAAAATGGTAATTTTTTGATTGTTTTGAATTTCATCTAATGCGTCTTTTAAGCGAAGAAATGCTTCTTCCCAATTTTTAGGAGGCTTGATCTTTCCTTCTTTTTTGAATAGTCCGCAAAGTTCATGATGGAAACGAAGAAGTTGTTCTTTTGTTGTCGCTGTTGCAGATCCTGTGACCTCAAAAAAAATGCCTTTGTTTCTAAAAAATTCAGTAACGAGATAAGTTTTTCCTACCCGCCTTCTTCCATAGATAGCGAGAAACTCTGCCTGCTTAGACCCATAAAGCCTTTGTAGAAGCTCAAGTTCTTCACGTCTTCCTATGATATTTCCCATATATCTTAAGAATATAGTACTTGGGGGCAATTTTCAAGTTAATTTCGCCCCCAAGTTGTTAAAATGACCGAGTTGGGGGCTGTTTTTGATTCAAATCAGCCCCCAACTCCCCTAATTGCATGATTTTTTGTCTTGTAATCGTTTTTATGTATAATTATCTTTTTAAGAAGGCGATTTAATCGCTTGGGTTAAGAAAACACCAATCAGCTCATGAAGTCCATCAGTTTTTATGAGAGGAGCCAATTCAGTTGCGAGTTCTTTTTGGAGTTTTTGCACCTGTAAGGGGAGCAAGTTTTTCAAGATTTCCTCGAGATCCATGTGACCATAGAGAATCAAACCATTCTTTAGCTGAGGTATGGACATGATCGGTCTCATGAGGGATGATTTTAATCTCTTTGAATCCTGCGCTAGAAAGTGTTTCATGGATAAACGCTTCATTTTCGAAGTGATGCAGCGTTACTTTGTCGTATCCTAAGCTTGCGATCTTTTCACGAAAAAGCCGTAAGCAAGGACTTTTTCCTTGAAAAGTTGTTAGGAATAACTTCCCCTGAGGTTTTAGTACTCGGAAAAATTCTTTTAAAGCTAAGTCAACATAAGGGAAAAAGAAAACCCCAAATCCACAGAAAATATAATCAAAGCTATTATCTGGAAAATCTAAATTTTCGGCGTCCATTTGAAGAACTTCAATGGAAGGTGCATGTTTTTCTCGCTTGAGCTCTTTACGGGTTTGTTCCACCATATTGTGACTCAAGTCAATTCCCACTACTGAGCTATGGGGCCCAGCGGCTTTAGCGGCTCTTTTGAGAATAGCTCCTCGCCCAGTAGCCACATCTAATATCTTAACGCCAGAAGAAATAGTAGCGAGCTCAACAAGTTTTTCAGCAAAATACTCGAAATAGGAACTACTGCCCTGACCGTAGGTTTCAGCTGAACGATCGAAAATTCCCCGAATCCAATTTTTATAGGCTGAAGCTTCCATCGAAAGCAATTTTACTAGATTTGTCTTTTTCGGAGAGGTTTAAAAATTAAATTTTATTCATTTTAATATAGAGCGAATGGCTTTTTTAAGCTCTTCATGACGGGCGATATCTTCAATAAAGACATGCAGCCGGTAGGTCCAGTTCGTGGGTAGAATCTTGCCGGGGACGTTGATCCTTTCATCGAAGGGATGGGAGGAAATAAGCTCAGGGAAAAGGGCGAGGTATTCCGGGAGAAGATTGATATGAAAAAGAGAAGGGGTGTGATGGGCATCCTTTAGAATTTCTAAACGGTGTTCATAGGAAAGGTCAGGAGAATAAGTCCACTTTTTGAAGGCGCAAAAATCTTTGGCATCTTCGATAGGATCTTGCCACCAGAGCTGTAGGGTTTCGGAATCATGCGTTGAGACTGTTGTCATGGAAAGAACGGGATATTCGTTAAATGGGATAAATCCGCCGCCTTGGTCATATTTTCTTTCCCACCGGACGACCTTCGTGCCGCAAATTCCTAGTTCTGCCAATGTCTTTTTAACAGAAGCTGGAACATCGCCCAGATCCTCAGCGATTGGAAGCATCGGAGAAGAGTTTAACATCATTTGGAGGATCTCTTTTCCTTGAGGTACCCATAAAGAGGGGTTTTCCGGCAGAAATTTTCCTTCTCGAGGATGATGGTTCAAAGGGATTGCCCAGATCCTAAAAAATCCGACCACATGATCGATCCGATAAAGATCATAGTAGTTTGAAGCGACTTTGAGACGGTCTTTCCACCAAGAGAAGTCTTCATGTTTTATGTCATCCCAATTGAAGAGAGGAAATCCCCAGTATTGCCCTTCGTTATTGTAAGCATCTGGAGGAGCGCCGGCTGAAAGATTAAAATTAAACCGGGCGGGTTTAAACCAAGCATCGGCGCTATCAGGGCTGATCAAGATAGGAATATCTCCCTTCAAGAGAATCCCTTTGGAGTGGGCGTATTGCTGAACGTCGATAAGCTGCAAATGGCAGAGATACTGCAGGAGCAAATAAAACTGGATTTCTTGAGAGTGTTCTGTTTCGAGCTTTTTAAAATCGGGAGTTTTAAGTTCTTGGGGCCAGCTCATCCAAGGAGTATGTTGAAGTTTGTCTTTGAGGACTTTAAATAGAGCATAAGGAACAAGCCACTGGTTTTGATCTAAAAAAGCCTGAAATTCTTTGCTTTTGGTGATTTGCGGATCCGATTGATTGCAATAGCTATGAAGAAAGTTGAGTTTGAGGGAGAGGACTTCCAAATAAGAGACACGAGGCAGTCCATTCAGATGAGAAGCATCGGGAGGAGTGGGGTTTCCTGGCAGACGATTCAAAGAAAGGTAGATGGGATGAAGCGCACAAGAGGAAAGCGCGCTATAAGGAGACGGATCTGTTCCTGAGTCATTGAGAGGAAGAAGTTGAATCACTTCAAAACCGACCTCATGGCACCAATCAATCAGAGGGATCAAGTCTCCGAACTCTCCAATGCCCGAACTATGGGAGGTCTTTAGACTAGAGAGCGGGATATTGATCCCATGTCGAGAATGCACTCCAATCTTGTTCCATTGAGAGGCGGAAGGTAGACGGTTGAAGTCAATTGTCATTAATTCTCTATATGAACTGGTCCTTTAATTCTTAACAATGCCTTTTGCCCTAAATTCGTTAGGTTATTAATTGCTTATACATTAAATTTTTTTGGAAAAATGAATTTTTATGACAGTAAATCTTCCAATGACTCGATCTAACTTAGTTTTTTCTTCTTCATTCTTGCTACCTAAGCTGCAAAATATTTTAAGGACTGCCCGTGATCAATTTTTAGCTTCCACAGAGCTGAGAAAAGATTTAAAATGGGCCTCAAGCTTTTTAATTCTTAGTTGTACAACTTTCATTATTGGAAAAATGGTACTGAGGACTCCAAAAAATGAAACGAAAAGAGAAGCCTTAATCAGAAGCATAGTCTCTTTTTCCATAGTGATGGTCTCAGGGATAGAGTTGGGTATAAGCTTACGTGCGTTGTATATGTACTCTAGAATTGATCAAGTCTAAGAGAGTTTAATAAAACAGCTAAAAAGGAAAAATATATGAGCGTAATTCTTCCCCGGAGCTTGTATCCTCATGGGTCCAATGTGATTCTAGTTTCAGATCCGAATGATCCTGTTAAACAGTATGTCGTCAAAGCTCTTCTGAGTTCTGATCAAATTTGGGCCCATAATCTTCTCAATCGTTTATCTTTGTTTGCGGTGGGGTCCATGATTGTCGTTATGATTTCTATGGTTGGAATGAGCCTTACTCAGCAACCTGTCTATGAAAAAACCAAGAATTATGGTCATCGATTTTTTATTGGTCTTAGTTTTGCAGGAGGACTCGGTTTTTTGGGCACTTTTGCAGTGGGGGCTTATGCCGCTTATCACTATAACAAGATGTAATCTACTTCCTCTCAATATCGAAGATAGAGGGACCTGTTTTATGCAGGGAATGACCGCGCTGGGGCAATTGACCTGTTTGAAGAGCCGTTCTCCAAGAGAAGGCTTTATCTAAAAAACTCTCAAGAAAATCGGCCATTTTATCACCGTTTAGACCTTCAAAATAGACATAGGAAAAAAGGGCCAGCTGATTGTTCCGTTCGCTGTAGCTGAATGTTCCTATCCGAGGAAAAAGGTTATTTTCTTTAAGGGTTTCTTTTAAGATATTTTCTCTAAACTTCCCCGGGGGGATTTCAGCGACAAAAGCACCCACGAGAATCCTGTCTTTATTGTCGTCTTCCTTCAATTGAACGTGAAGTTCGCCATTAATCCGTAAGCTGCAGGCTCTTTTGTGGTCAGGATGGAGGGGCACTTGGATGAGAGCTCCCAAATCTGCAAGCAGTAGCGCGAAATGGTCCATGAAATTCCACCCTTATTTTTTCTTCTTCTTTTCTTTTTTATCTTTTTCTTCTTCTTCCTCAAGCTCTTCTTCGAGATCTTCGAGGGTCTCCATGAAGCACATTAAGAGATCTTGCCTGTGTCTTTCATCTCGGAAGAGTCGCGGTGCGACTTGCCGCATCGCATCACGGAATTGAAGATAGATGATCAGCTGGGCTAATTCTTCATCGGCAATACCCATTTGTTGAGATAGAAGAAGGGCTTTATCAACCGAAGGGTATCTCTCTTGAATAAAGCGCATAAAGATGCGGGCCAGCGTTTCAAAGTTGATGCGTGAGGGTAGGACAAGCCCTTGTCTATCAAATGAGCTAGCAATGAGCCGCATCCGAGAAAAGAAGTATTTATAGACGCCTAAGATCGCTTGCATGTTGCGCGTCTCTACCATGTTTTTTTGAAGCTCTTCGCGAGGAATAGAAGGTCCTTTCGCTTTGATATCTGCTCCTAAAGAATGGAGAACGAATTCCAGAACGACTTTCATTTTTTCAAAGGGAAACTGATTGGAAAGCTCTTGAAAGAGGGTATTGGCATCTTTAGGATTGCCGGTAATGTGGCGATAGAGATCTCGAAGCGCTGTAGGAGACCCTAAGCCCTGAGATGAAAAATTTCGAGCTTGCACGCCCATATTGCGGCCCGATTTAATTTCTCTCTCATACAGGCGGTTAAGTTCAGATTTGGCCCTTTCTAAAACGGTTCGCATCGCGGGATCGGCTGTCTCCAGAAGAAAGTCCAATGCTTCATCAGCAAGGGACATGTCGGTATAGGCATCTCGAAGCTTGCGGATCACTTCCTCAACGGAATCTTGTGGAGTGATACGGACACGGAGTGCAAGAAGCGAGCGGGCCTGGAGTTCAGGGTTCTTACGTTGGTAATTTTCAGAGATCTCTTGAAGTTGTTCGACAGCTGTGATTTCTTGCTCTTCATCGACTTTTTCATTCTTATGGGAATCTTCAGGACGCATTTTTTCTCGGACGCGTCTATCGAGAGTTTGGAAATTACGAGCTAAGGCTAGGGGATTCCAGGCATTCAGATCGGCCCATTCTTGAAATCCTTCCTGCGCAGCTTCTTGAGCAATCTCGTATTGGCTTAGACGCGCAGCCTGTGTCTGCTGGGTCCGCTGCTGCTGGGTACGTTGGACGCCTTGGCTGATAATATGCTCGTCGGACATGAGACTCCTCTATATCCTATGAAAAGCACAAAGGGGCTGTTTTTGTCTATTCTGTTAAATTTTTTTTGTTATAAAATTTAAACACAAAAAGGGGTATTCCATGACAAAAGCTCTGAATCTATTTTTTCTACTGTTAATTTTTTCGGTTTCTACCGCTTTTTCCGAATTCAAGTTCGATCCAGAGAAATATCGATTATTTGTCACAAAAGTCGATCCTGAGTTTCATTGCTTTGAGTTATCGAATAATATGGTTTTTTATTCTGCCAGCAAATGTTGGAAATGTGAAAAACTTCCAGAGGTGGGGAGTGAGGTAACGTTGATTCCAACAACCAGAAATGCTGAAGACAAATTATCCCATCAAGAAGAAGGTGAATTTTTTGCGGTTTTTCATATAGCAGATCAAAAGAGGCATCTTTTGGTTTGGACACTACCTGAATCGGAAAAGCACTGTTTATCCTTTATTGGAACTAAATCCGTCTGCACTCAGCCTGAGGGCTGGTTTTCTTCGGCAGTCTATGAGAATGTCATGGCACTCTCAGATGGATCTCAATGGACCGTGGAAAAAGATCAACATCTGGGATTTACTTCTTTAGACCATGTGATTGTATCTAAATTTGCGAAAGATAAATGGTGTATTTCGGATATTAATCGAACGATCTATATAGACCCCAATCAAATTTCATCCAAAGCAAAGGCCCACTATAAATATGCGATTGTCAAGCCGTATATTCCTATAGAACAGGTCACCAAAGAGTAATTCCGACTCTGAAGATCAACGAAGAATCTAAACCCTCACCAGGCACATAGCCTGGTGTTTTTGCTCCGAGTTGAACAAAAAGCATGCCATCCGACCATAATTTTTTCTGGGCAATCAGAGAAATTGAAACTCCAAAACGAGAGTCGGAGGTATTGGCATGGAGATTTTCCCTTTTGTCGAGTTGTGAGTAGGCATAACGAAGATCTTGCATATCGATCTTCGGCTGCAGCCAAAGATCTGCACGGTAGCCCAACTGAAACGATCCGAGTTGCCACTGGTGGGGATTTTCAATCCCGAGCCCTGTGTAGTTCATCCCTGCATGTTTTCCACCCCTCAGATAAAAGTAGATCGGCTTTTCATCTTTAAGAAGAAAGTTTTCCATGTAGTATTCAGGACCAAAAGGTGTAAGTCCTAAGCGCGCTCCAGGCAGATATTGATAAGATCCTAAAGGGATCATAGGCAGAGGGCCTTGTTTTCCTTTACTGACATAGTTGTACCAACTGTAGAAGGAGTAGTAGGTAAAAGGGTCGAGCAAGTTGATCAATGCTTGAGTTCGGAGTGACTTAGAGGTAAGTTTGCTTCCCTGATAGGTATGATTTAAAAAATCACGATAACTGTGCATATCATCGCCTTCATTATCGGAGCTATAAATCGTATAGAGAGTGAGATCATGCTCTGCATTTAAATAGAGAGAGCTTTGATTAGGATTGATGCTTCCTTTTTTTAACCATTGCATGCGGAGACGGTTCGCACAAATGGCAGTTGCCTCGACTCCGCCGGTTGTAATAGCGAGGTGTTCAAAGACGGTCGTCCGATCGGTGGAGTATTTATAATGCGTAGCTCCTCCTCCAGGTCCATAGGGAGGAGGAATATGGAATTTGTACTTTGTTACATTGGCATCTTGAGAGCCTAGACTTCTTACGCGATACCCATGACCAAAGACTTCGTGCTGGATGAGTGTCGTGAAATAATTCAAGGGGTCCCAGAAACACATCAATTCTGCGGTTCTTGAAAGCTGCGCCCATCTAGCAGGATTGGATTCATAAGTCTGTGTCAGACGTTCTAAGTAGGAATTTTCGACCAGCTTATGTGACATGATTAAATCGTCAGCACCTGCATAAGGTGAAAAATAACGGTCGGCAATTATATTATAATCAGAATCAGCAAAAAGAATTCCGGTAGCGAATAATGAGAATAAAAGTTTTTTCATTCAAAAATCTTAGTAATCGGAGCATTTTATTATGAAATATGGAAATGAATCAATCTAATAACATTCTTTAAAAGATAATAGTTAATATTATTTTTAAGTGGTTTGTTAGGAAAACCTAATCAACTTAGCTGCACTCTACCTAACGGCTGGATGCGCATTTCAGGAACAATCTCTTGATAAGAGACGACCGGAAGATCGGGGAACTCTCCCTCGATAAGCTTGCGGGCGAAGCGGCGGACATCGATTGCAGTCAATAGGACAGGAGGCTGGCCTCCGGCAGGCGTGGGCGTGATGGTGGTTCTCATCGCATGCATGATCATTTGGACGGAATCAGGATCAAGAGCTAAGTAGGAACCGGCGGACGTTTGCTTGATGGCTCCGCGGATAAGATCTTCGATCTCAGGATCCAGAAGATAAACGGCCAGGACCGATTGTCCTTGAGAATACTTGTAACTGATATATCGTTTTAAAGAGGAGCGGACATACTCGGTCAGGAGGACAGTATCTTTTTCGGATTGGGCCCATTCGCTTAAGGCTTCTAAGATGGTGCGGAGATCCTTGATGGAGATCTGTTCTTGCACGAGCCGGCGGAAAATCTCTGTGAGTTTTTGTAAAGGAACAAGCCGTGTGACTTCTTTGACAAGATCAGGATACGATTTTTCGACGAATTCCAAAATTGCCCGGACTTCTTGGATGCCGATGAAATCGCTGGCGTGCATCCGATAAAAGTAGGAAAGGTGAAGGATCATGACTTCTAAAGGCTTCCAAAACTTGATGCCGGCTTTTTGGAGAACTTCTTGATATCTCGTGTCGATCCAAATAGAGGGCAGCCCAAAAACAGTTTTAGACTGAGTAAAGGGGATATTATACTTACGCAGGATATCCGGCGATTCGTTCACAAGAAGATATCCATCGGCGATTTTACCACGCAAAACGGGCACTTCATTGAGATAGATCGCATATTCATCCGCTTCTAAGTTAGGAGAATCTGTCCTAACGTGGATGCCGGGGAATCGGACGCCGAGATCTTGATAAAGGGCATGCCGCATCTTAGGGACCATTTCTTCTATAAAGGTAGTTCCTGCTCGATCTTTTTTCATCAGAGCTGAAAGATTCTTACCGACTTCTAAAATGATGGGAAGTGTCAGCGCATATTCATCGCTGGGGCCGCGGACCATCGCGTGTCCTTCGACATCAGTTGCAGCGGTGCCCATCATACCGGCAGCGGTCTTTGTCGCTGATTTTTTATTGTTATACCATTTGGTCGTTCCAAGGGCGCCTGTAATGGTAGCTAAAATAAGAAAAGTAAGTTTAGGGAAGCCGGGGATGAAAGCAAAAAAGAATAAAACGATCGCAGCAATCATGACGGCTTTAGGCTGGCCGAGGAGCTGGGTCGAAATCTCCGTACCTAAGTGGGAATCTTTCTTTTCACTGGAGACGCGGGTAGTCACGATACCGGCTGTCATCGAGATCAAAAGAGAAGGAATTTGGGAGACTAATCCGGAACCGATCGAAAGAAGGGTATAAGTTTGAGCCGCTTGGAGGGCTGTCATCCCATGCATGGAGACCCCGATGATCAATCCGGCAATGATGTTGATGACGGCGATCACGATACCCGCAATGACGTCCCCTTTGACGAATTTCATCGCTCCGTCCATCGCTCCGTAGAGTTGGCTTTCCTTGGCAAGGGCAAGACGCAGATCGCGGGCTTGGTTGGCATCGATAATACCGCTTCTCATGTCGGCGTCAATGCTCATCTGTTTACCAGGCATCGCATCCAAGGTGAAACGAGCGGCGACTTCAGCAACCCTTTCAGCACCCTTGGTTACAACAATGAACTGCACGATGGTGATGATCAAGAAGACCACGCCGCCGACAACGAAGTTACCTCCGACAACAAAATTACCAAACGTTTGAATGATATGTCCCGCGTAAGCATAGAGCAAAATCTGCTTCGTCGCGGAGATCTCAATACCCAGACGGAAAAGGGTCGTAATCAAAAGCAGAGAGGGGAACATCGACAGGTTGACGGCCTTAGGGATATAGAGGGCGACCATCATCAAAGCAATCGAAACAGTCATGTTGATCGCGATCAAGTTGTCCAAGAAAGTCGAGCTGACGGGGATGATGATCATCATGATGATGGTGATCACGAAGAAAGCCAGGATCACATCGCTTGATTGACCAATGACGCGTAAAAGTCTTTCACCGCCCAAGCTGCGGGAGAGATTCGTTAAAAAAGTTTTCATCAGACCCCTAGAAAGCAAATTTTATTAAACTTACCAAAGTCTCACTTGATAAAAGTGAAAATTTGGAAAGGAATAAAAGTTACTTGAACAGCTCCGGCTCTTCTTCGCCAGCCTCGAGGCGCTTCAACCATTGCAGGATCTCTGCAAGGGCTTCATACGTCTCCTCAGGTACATAATCGCCGATTTTGCCTTTCCTGAAAAGAGTTTGTGCAAGAGAGACATTTCGCATGATGGGAACAAAGGCTTGTTGTCCGACACGAACGATCTGGTCTGCAATGAGTCCCTGCCCCATGGTAACGATTCGGGGTGCGGGCTCTTTCGACTCATCGTATTCGATCGCAACAGCCACGTGAATGGGATTGGTAATAATCGCCCGGGCACGCCGTGCAGCGGAAGGTCCTTCTTGATACGCGATCTCTTGCGCGACTTGTTTGCGGCGGCTTTTCATATGAGGGTCGCCTTCCGTATCCCGGAACTCTTGCTTGACCTCGAATTTTTCCATTTTCATTTCTTTTTGGAAGTTATGCCGCTGATAAGCTAAGTCGAAAATCGCGATGATCAAAAAGAAAATTCCTACTCGGATGATGACTTTGGTCAAGAAAGAGGAAAAGACAACAGCGCTTCCGATGATAGGGATGCCTGCACAACCGATGATTTCGGGGACGCTATTGTAAATCACGGAATAGATCAGGAGCATCGCTCCGGAGATTTTCAAAACCGATTTGATCAACTCAATCCATGTTTTCATCTTGAACATGTTTTTAATGTTCGTCACAGGATTTAAACGCTTCGGATCGATTTTAAGGACTTCGCTAGAAAAGACAGGTCCCACTGTTAGAAATGAGACTAAAACCCCCATCATGCTAGTGATCACGACAATCGGGAGGCTGCATTCTAAAATGAGCATTAAGCATTGGCCTAAATATCCTCCCAACCGATTGGTCAGGTCTGTAGTTACTGCAATACTGCGGAATGTTCCTACGATATAACCGCCCATCTGCTGGAACAAATATTTGGTCATAAAAAGGACGACGGAAATAGAAGTGACGAACGTAAAAGCAGAAGGGAAATCCTGAGCTTTAGCGACCTGACCCTTTTTACGGGCATCCCTAAGCTTTTTCGGCGTCGCCTTTTCTGTTTTTTCTGCCATGAGAGAAGTAGATTAAGATTATCCTTTCTTAGAAGCTGTACTAAACCCATGATCAGGATGCTTTGCTGCTAAATTCCTTTCTAAAGGCTTAGAATTTTTTTTCATATTAACTAATACGGCAAAAAAATTCTAAGCCTTTAGAAAGGAATTTAGGCATACAAACCATCCGATCGAGGTTTTAGTACAGCTTCTTATCGCATGTTTGGGTATTTTTCAGCACGAGAAGATATACGTCTATAAAGGATCTTTGGGCGTAATCAGTAATTGAAGCTCTGGATAATCTGTTTTTTCAAGAATAAATTCCTCATTTAAGGCATGGGCTTTTTTCAAAGCTTCTTGAGCCCATTCTTTTTTCCCCAAACTTTGGTAAATCATGCTCTGAAGAGCATATGACTCCGCCTCTTCTTCATTTGTTTCTAAGGCGACTAAAAGAGTATCACTGGCTTGGGCGGGATAACCCAAAAAAAATAATCTGACAGCTAAATTATGATGAATCAGAAATTGATGATCAGGATAGCGATGTAACAGAGTATTATAATGACTTTTCAATTCATAGAGCGTAGTGATATACAAAGAATAGGCAATCAGGGCTGTAAACTTTCTTTGAATGATAGGTAATAAAGGTTTAATAACTTGGAAATCATAAATGGTTGTGGAATTAATCAGGATCCCGATGCCTTCTTTGTCCCTTTCCAGTTGAAAATAGGCAGCGGCCAGGGCAAGAATTATTGCCCGATGACGCATATGACCGTACACGGAAAGAAGTCTTTGACAAGCGGGTAGAGATTGAGCTAATACTTCACATATTTTTTCATACATTGTTTCTTTTGTGTAAGGATCGCTTAGAGTTTTTTGACTCTCCCTCGATTTTTGACTAGCAAAAAGAGAAAGGTTCACCCAAATATCAACAGCCTGTTCAAAACGTTCTGTCAAGCAGCATAAGTGCAACAAATTAAAGTGAACTTTTATAAAGTTTTTATCCGACAATTTGTTGAAATTTTTTATTTTGATATTTTCTAAAAAATATACATAAGCAGCTTCAAGTTTATACGTGCAAATGGCATCAATCATATCTGCAATATCAAGAGGAGTAAAAGATAGATTTTTTTCAATGGATTCTTTCAACACGGTTACAAGATGAGAGGCCCATTGAATCTCCTGCTTTTCTTTTGGATTTGAGGCTAGCGAGTCTAAAGTTTCTGCCAGTTTCGAAGCAATACACATTCTGGTATGAATTCTTCTAGTTGCCGTGAGTTTTAATGCCTCTCCATAAGCACACGCAACCCTATGTAAACATCCTTCTTTATCATAGGGGCTGAAATGTAAAGTCGTTTCTGCATAATTAAGCCAAAGAGAAGCAGAAGAATTCAAGTGAAGAGGATATGTTGTTTGCAAAAAAAGATCTTCTGTTAAAGGTGCAAAACGGGTGGTCCATGAAGGTCTAGTTCGTTCAAGGCATTCGAGTGTGATTTGGGCTCTTTCAAAATCTCTTTTAGCTAACCATGTTGCATAACATCCAAAAAGAATACCTTGAAAGTCTGTAAGAGTGGTGGGATCAGGTGAGTGAGACAATTTGATTTGACTTTCTCTTGGGAAAACTACAGAACTTCGATTTAAACGTAGAGAAATATCTATTAATCTCGATAACCACCAAAGCCATACATGATCCCTTGGAGTACAAACAAGTCGAAGTTCGCGAAATTCATCCAATGCCTCTTTGAACCTTCTCTGATCTAACATTATTAGTATTTGAGTTATTCCCCATTTTATAACGTCTACCTGACTTTCATTTGCAACCATATCCAGTGCTTTTTTGTGCTCGCCCGCTATTGCATAGGCGAGAAAAGGGCTGGGAAGATCTTGAGGTTTGCGCATGCCTAAATATTCATTGAGAAAACCCATTTTCCAAAATTTCGAATAACGCAACTCGTCAACCGTGCTAAATTGCCAACCGCGAGAAGCTTTTTCAACTTTTTCTGAATAGGTTCTCCACACTATAGGAGAAGGGCCTATCCATTGGGCAGTGATGTTAAATTTTTTGCAATGAATGGATTTCCATTGCAAGTTGTCTTGAGAAATTCTTCGCAATAATCCGCAGACTTTTTCAGTGATTTTGAGATCCTTTGCACTTAAAAAAGATATGATATGAAGGAGAAGTTCTTCGGAAAAATCGAGTAAATTAGTAGTTGGAATGGGTAATAAGCTCATGATAGCTCCTATTTGCTCATCAATTTAAAATTGATTTTTAAATATGAGAATTATTTTAACGCATAGGAGGCTTTGATTCTTCAAAATAAAGTAAAGGAACTAATTTAGAGAAAAAATCAAATAAGAGAATTGTGAAAAAATTAAAGACTTTCTAGCAGAAGTAGAATGACAGGTTTAGCGGGTGTTCCAAGAAGCTAGCCAAGTCCATAAAGTAGGACCTGGGGCATAAGCATTGCAACTGCCGGGAATGACTTTACAGATAGTTTTTAAACGTTCTTCTATAAGAGGTTTGAAGGTGCTTTCAACATCGAGTGAAGATGCTTCAAAATAGAGTTGTTTAGCCATTTCAGTTTGTAAAAAACTTTCAATTTTAGGTTTGAGTTTGAAGAAAATTGTGGAGGTCAATTTGGATATCTCCGATTGAACAAAATTTTCTTCAATTATTAAACCTATCGTGGCAGCCGTCTCTTTCAATTGTGCAGGCTTTAATGCAGGTTCAATAATTTCTTGACCCACTCGAGCTCTTAAACCAATAATTGCTCCCATAAACTTCCTGTTTTTTACCAATATTTTATATGATTTTTTATTTGTTTCATATCTTAAAAACTCAAATTATCCTTAGATGAAACCTGTCAATAATTGAGTTGTAAATGCTGTGAGCTACTATCGCGGTTAATAAACCGTTCATTCTGCTTTCATTCCATTCACTCAAACAGCCTAAAATAATTCCTACAAATAAGAGTCCAAAAAGCACTCCCGGCTGTCCTCGGTCATGACTATAAGTAAAAAGTAAGGAAGAGAGCAGGATTCTACTAAAAAGACCCATGAATTTAGAAAAAACAAAGAGCTGGAGGCCCCTAAAAGCCAGTTCCTCGATAATCGGCGCAGCAACGACTCGACCTATCAGGGGGGAATGTCGATCAAAATAGTCATTAATAGACCCGAAAATCGTACGATAGACAAAGGGGATGCCTTTGCTAATGAAAGTAGGCATAATATTAGCAAGTGTTAGGTGGCAATTTCTAAAATTAAAAATGCCGATACCTAGTTTATCTCCCGCCTTGTAAGCTCCGATCATTAAAGCCGTTGCGCCTACTGCTTTGGCTCCTATTTCGATTGCGGGTGGTAGTCCTTTATCTGCTAAGACTATGTTGCTCATAAACATCCTTTTTATTGAAGTATATTATACTAAATATTTGAATTAATTAAAATCATTATTTAAAAGCATAAATCCCTTATTTTCAACGAATTAAATAGGAAAAATTTGAGATTAGGGGTCGATCAGCCTTCTTACAAGAAATCGTTAGATTATTACTCTTTAAAAAAGCTCGATGTTGCTGTTTCGAAGCTAGCCTGAGTTCACCTCTGAACACAGAAGCTAATTTTTATTTCACTCTTCATACCTCCCTTGTCGTTTTGTAGGGTGGGGCAATAAGACCTGACCCTAAATTTTGTAATTTCCATTTTGTGCCATTTTATGGATAATAGACGCTTTTACTTTGGGTACAAAAAATAAGTGCCCATAAAGAAAACTTTGAGCACTAGCCTAACTTTGGAGGGGCCAATAGAAAAGAATATGGATAAAAGTCGTGTAACACACTACCGCTGGGTTATTGCTGCTCTGATCTTTTTTATAACCCTTGTAAACTTCATTGATCGTTCGGCTATCTCCTTTGTCATCGAACCTCTCAAAAAAGAATTCAATTTTACCGATACGCAATTCGGCATTATCCTTTCAGCTTTTGGATTAGGTTATATGCTCTTAACCGCTTTTGGCGGTTGGCTTGTCGATCGTTGGGGCGCTCGGCTTGTATGGCCCATTGCTGCGATTGCCTGGTCACTCTGCGTCGGCTTACTCGGCTTTGCTTCTGGTTTCTTAGGATTTATAGGACTTCGTTTTCTTTTAGGAGTCACAGAAGGTCCCCATTTTCCTGCGATGACTCGATCGATTAGCGATTGGCTTCCACCTTCTGAACGTGCCAGGGCTTTATCTTTAGGCCTGGTTGCTATCCCGCTTTCCGCTGTTGTGGGCGCTCCTATTACCTCTTATCTCGTAGCAGATTTTGGCTGGAGAACGATGTTCATGGCAATGAGTGCAATGGGAATCCTCTGGGCTTTTGTGTGGTATTGGTGCTTTAGAGACCGTCCTCAAGACTGCAAATATGTCAGCGAATCCGAAAAGCAATTCATTGAGGCAGCAGATGTAAAAAGACCTAATGAGAAAGTCGTTGCTGTCGATTGGCGTTTTATCTTAACTCATCCCACTCTGGTCGCCAACAACATCGCCTATTTTGCATTCGGGTATATGTTGTTTTTCGCAACACTTTGGCTTCCGGGTTATTTCTTAACGCAACATGGACTCGACCTCAAAAGTGTCGGCTGGTATTTGACGATCCCTTGGCTTGTCGGGGCCGCCTTTTTGAAATTCGGCGGGTTTCTCTCCGATTGGCTCTATCAAAAGACAGGTAGCCGCCGTCTGGCTAGGTCCCACTTGATTTGGGTCAGCCAGCTCATTGCTGCGGTTTTCTTTGTGGCTTTAGGCTTCACAGAGTCTTTCTACCTTTCTTTAGTTTTCTTAAGTTTAGGGTTAGGGTTTGGATTGATGCCTCAACCAGCTTTCTTTAGTATCAATATCGATGTTGCCAAAGAGCGTGCGGGGGCTTCACAAGGAATCACTTCAAGCTGTCTCTCTATAGCAGGTATTGCAGCTCCTATATTGACTGGTTTTCTCATTGACCTGACGGGCAACTATCAAGGCGCCTTTTTTCTGCTCGCCGGATTGACCGGAATCGCAGTTATTACAGTTGTTCTTTTCCATCATCCTGACCGTGAATGGTCTCGAGCTAAAAATACAGCTGCTTAAAACTCAATCGACTCACCTACGGGTGAGTCGTCTCTTCATTGATGAAATAAACGATCTGAAATTTTTGAAAACGGCCTTGTTCGTGTTTCCAGATTTCTATTGTTTTGTCCGCAAATCCTGTATAAAGAGTATTTTCATCTGGGCTCAGTTGCAGATATCGAAAAGTAGTTCCTTGATAAAGATGAAAAATTTGAATTTCTTCTACGTCTTCTTCTAGATGCTTTTCATACCATCTAGCTGTTCCATCATAAGAAACTGTAAAAAAATGTTTTCCATCTTTGAAGCCGTACGTATTTTGATAGTGCTTAGAAACCTTTGAGCGTATCTGTTTCATGATTTGATCTTCTTGCGCGGGCAAACCCCGCCCTTTAGGGCTGGGTCAAAACCGCGCGACCAATGTATGGTAGTTTTAGACATTTAGAAATTCGCTCCATGTATGAGCACATAAACAGGGTACCTCAACATAACTGTACCAAAACAAATAAGCGATCTTACACTTTTCTCTATGAAGCTCATTGTTTTTTTTTATATGACAAATTATAATTTTTGCTATGAAACAGTTGCAAGCCTTTGAATACGAACTAAAATACAATGGGGAAGAAGAATGCTCCCTGCGTAAATTCGCTGGGGCTTGCCGTTTCGTATTTAATAAAGCATTAGCAATTCAAATAGACAATTACGAAGCAGGCAATAAATATATCAGCTATGTGTCCATGGCAAAGCAGCTGACTCAATGGCGCAACTCTGTAGAAACACCCTGGCTATCTGAGGCTCCCTGCCACTCACTACAACATGCTTTAAAAGATTTGGACAGAGCCTTCAAGAACTTCTTTGCCAAGCGGGCCAACTTCCCTCGCTTTAAGCGGAAGGCGCAAGGAGGCAGCTTTCGTTATCCAGATCCTACACAAATTAAACTTGATCAGAACAATAGCCGCATCTTTCTGCCCAAACTGGGCTGGCTCCATTATCGCAAAAGTCGAGAAGTCCTAGGAGAGCTGCGTAATGTCACCATCAAAAATCGCGGTAAGAAATGGTTTATTTCCATTCAAACAGAAAGAGAAATAACCCCAGCCCAAGCAGTAACAACTGCTATTGGAATCGATGTAGGAATCAACCGTTTTGCTACTATGAATGACGGCAGTTATATCGCTCCTCTCAATAGTTTTAAAAAACATCAATCCCGTTTACGCCGTCATCAAAAAAACTTAAGTCGTAAAGTCAAATTTAGTCAGAATTCGAAAAAGGAGAAGGACAAAGTTCAAAAAATCCATATCGGCATAGCAAATGCCCGTAAGGACTTTCTGCATAAAATCACCACAACAATCAGCAAAAACCACGCGCTTGTATGTATTGAAGATTTGCAGGTCTGCAAGATGTCCAAATCATCTTCGGGAACAAAAGAGAAACCCGGAAAGAATGTTCGGCAAAAATCTGGACTTAATCGGAACATCTTGGATCAAGGTTGGGGAATGTTCCGTAGCCAATTGGCATATAAACTGCACTGGAACAGTGGAATGCTTCTTACAGTGCCTCCACAAAATACCAGCCGCACCTGTCCCAATTGTAAGCATGTTTCCGAAGACAATCGGAAGACACAGGCCCTATTCAAATGTGTCAAGTGTAAGTACGAAAATCATGCCGACGTTGTCGGCGCGATGAATATTTTAGAGCGAGGACATCGCTTGTTAGCCTGTGGAGAGAGGGTGCATTTAGACCGCTCAAGGAAGCAGGAACCCACTGAAGTGAGTCAGTTAGGTTTTAACTGAACGCCGTAGGAATCCCCTCCCTTTAGGGAGGGAAGGATGTCAAGATCTTCTTCAGAGAGTAGATGAAGATAAGAAGGTGGAAAGGTATAGAGAGCTGTTGTCATGAATTTTTCCAAGGTGGCGGAAGATACTAGTGAATTGTATAGATCGAGTCAATTCAGAGATCTTTCTATACGTAAAATTAACATTGTTCTATAATGATGGCATGTTAGAAAGATCTTTAGTTCTACATCTCGGTTTAGTTCGCTTCCGTCGGCGCTCCACGCGCCAATAATCATTCCTATTCACATTTATTGTTTATTTTAGCCTCCAAAACTCAAAAAAGTTTTGAACTTATACATCAATTTTTAAGAAATTTTTATGAAAGTTAAATCAAAAAGTTCCGACTTATATCTTCCTCCAGAAATATGGCTGCTCATTGCAAGCTATGCTTCCACGGGAGAACTTAGAAGGTTGGTCCAGACTTCTTCAAAGCTTCAAAAGCTATTGATGGAAGATAAAAAAGTCTGGATGTATGCCTTTAAAAGAGAAGGAAAATACCTCGAGTCTTACCAGTATTTTCCTTTATCCGTCATTTTAAATGCTCAGAAACATCGAATGATCATGCCGATGTTTTTACCTGGGTGTTACAAATGATTAATTTTTATCATCATCAGCTCCGTCTACGACTCCGCCGGCGCGCCCGGCAAACATAATCTTTTCCTCCAGTCTCTATTTTTAAACTATTCAAAAACCAAAGGAATTTTATGTTTAAGTATTTATTGTTTTTCATCGGAGTTGTTTTCGTTTCATGCACGGGACCACGGAATCCCTCTACCTTAGTGGTAGGGCTTCAGGCCGACTATCCACCGTATGAGTATGTCAATGATCAAGGCACTCTCGTCGGGTTTGACATCGATGTTGCTCGAAAAATTGCCGACAAGCTCGGTAAAAAACTTCTCATCAAAGAGATGGGATTCGATGCGCTCATCTTATCATTGAAAAGCCATAAGATTGATTTAATTATCAGCGGCATGTCAATTACACCTGATCGTCTAAAAGAGATCGAGATGGTCCCTTATCAAGGCGATAAGGTGACGGAGCTTCAATTGCTATTTTGGAAATCGGAGGGAATGCCGCTCCAAGATTTGAAAGGCAAAATTGTCGCGGCCCAATCGGGGACTTTTCAGGAACAGGTGCTGCATCATTACAAAGAGATCCAACCTAAGCTCATGGAAAATACCCAAGAGCTCATCATGGAAATTAAGTATGGGAAGTCCGATGCCATGCTGGTTGAATCACCGGTAGGAAAAGAGTTCAAATACCAATTTCCTGAAATCCATGCTGTGACAGTGCCGCTCTCTAGCGATATGCAAGCATTTGGGAATGGAATTGGAATCCCGAAAGAAAATATTGCATTGAAACAAGTCATTGAAAAAACCGTTCAAGAAATGAAAGAAAGCGGTGAAATGAGTCAGCTGGCGAGGAAGTGGTTTCATGATTGATCTACTTCTTCAAGGAGCACTCCATACCCTTCAGATCACAACCGCGGCTCTTGCTATCGGGGTGATCGGAGGGGTAGGGCTTGGCATTTTAAATTGCCGAAAATGCCGATTGCCGATTGCCGGTCCTCTGATTCAGGGTTTTATCTTAGTGATCCGAGGAACGCCTTTATTTGTCCAGGTGCTCATTTTTTATTTCGCTTTACCAGAGGCGCTCGGCATTGACCTATCCCCGTTTGCAGCAGGTGTTGTTGCCTTGGGCTTGAATTCTTCAGCCTATGTGGCAGAAATTGTCCGGTGCGGAATTGATTCTGTTCCGCAAGGTCAATGGGAGGCGGCCCATGTTTTGGGCTATGGACGTAAGTTAACACTGCAGTCGGTGATTTTACCTCAAATGGTGCGGAACGTCTTACCGGCACTCACCAACGAAATGACGACTCTCATCAAAGAGAGCAGTATTTTGATGGTCATTGGAGTAGCAGAGCTGACCAAAGTCGGAAGGGAGATTGTCGCGCGTCAACTGGATCCGCTGCCGGTTTATTTAATGGTTGCTGGGATTTATTTTGCGATGACAACGGTGGTCTCTGTATGTGCAAAACATTTTGAAAAGAGGTTGCAAACATGATCGAAGGAAAAAATATTTCTCTGACTCTAAAAGGGAAGAAAATTCTCAATAACCTTTCTTTTGAAATCGGAAAAGGACGCCTCGCTGCCTTTATCGGAAAAAGCGGAGCTGGAAAAACTTCTCTTTTGAAGTGCATAGGAGGACTCTATTCGCATGAAGGAACATTCATCTGCGAGGAAAAAAAAGGGTTTGTTTTTCAAGAGTACCATCTTTTTCCGCATATGACAGCATTAGGAAACTGCCTGCATCCTTTATGCAAAGTGATGAAACAGCCACCAGAACTAGCTCTTGCAAAAGCTCGAGCTGTTCTGGAAAGTTTTGGAATGCAAAACTATCAAGAGGCCTATCCATCTCAACTTTCAGGGGGACAGCAGCAAAGGATAGCACTAGCCCGTGCGCTGTGTTTGGATCCGCAAATATTGCTTTTCGATGAGCCGACAGCTGCTTTAGATCCTGAAAATAAGCAGTTATTTGTAGAGATTTTGAGAAAGCTGAAAGATCAAGGAGTGACGATTCTTATTTCCACCCATGATCAAAGCCTGCTGAAAGGCATCCTGGATCAAGTCTATTTCATGGAAGGAGGCGAAATCATCGAATCCTATGATGCTCTAGGGGAAAATCTTGAAGATAAACCCCACATTCAGGGGTTTCTTCAATGAATCAACCCGCTGTATCTTTAATGGGTTGGGCTGCCTGGGTTGTTGTCAGGGCTGCTTTCTTGGCAGCTTCTTCACGCCGTGTGCGGTAGAGCATGTAGAGATTGCTGCCGACAATGATAACTGCGCCGACGATCATGAAACTATCCGGCGATTTGCCCCACCAGAACATATCGAGGGCCACGACCCAGAAGTAGCTTGAATAGTCGACAGGGGCCAGAATGGAGGCTTGGGTAAAGCGGAGCGCTTGTGCAATAGCATATTGCCCGACTGCTGTGATCACGCCGACAATGGCAAAAAGACCCCAATGTTCTAAGGGCATCGGTTTCCATGGCTCTAAAAACATCAGGCAAGGGAGCATTGCTAGGATCATCACGATATTGGGATAGATCGCAATCGAGAGACTGTGTTCAGTGGATGCAAGACGGCGCATTAAAATTTTATTGAGCGCTCCTAAAAATGTTCCTAAAAGAACAATCAAAGCCACAGATTCGAACATATTGGTTCCAGGCCGCATAGCGACGATCACGCCAACGAGGCCGATTGCAACAGCGATCCAACGCCATCGGCTGACGTTTTCTTTCAGCATCCAGGCACTTAAGAGGATCATGAAAAAGGGCGAGGTGTAGCTCAACGTATAGACAATCGTGAGGGAACCTTGTTTCATCGCGAACATGAAGCAGAGGGTATAGGCTAAACTGACGGCAAGACGAACGAAATGCCGCTGGGGATGATTGGTTCCGAGGACTTTGCGGATTCCTCCTTGAAAAAAGACGGTGATAAAGAGAGGAATGACACGGGTAAACGATCGAAGAAAAGAGGCTTGATAGACGGAATAGGTGCCCATCAGGTGTTTGATAAAGGCATCGGCAAGAGGATAGAGAGCAAGTCCTGCGATCATGAGTAAAACTCCGAGAACAGCTCGATTCTGAAGCTTACGATTCGATCCTGTTTCCGCCGACATGAACCCTCCCAAAAAGATTTTAAGTTATTTTACCAGGATAAATCCTTGTCGTAAACTTTGAAATTTCAAATTTTAAAGCACAAAAAAAATAACTTTGATAACGTGGCCTTTATCCCTAACCTTTAGGAAGGAAAAATGATTGTACATCCAGTTTTACACCCTGTTGTAGCCCTACTTGCTGGTATTTTGATTCTGATTTTCCCAGCTATTTTAAACTACATTGTTGCGTTTTACCTCATCATCATCGGAGTGGTTGGTATTGCAGGAGCGCTCTAAGAAAGTGTTCATTTAAATAATTTATAGTGTAAGCTGAGTGAAAAAGGAAAATTTATGCCATTAGTCAAAGGGAAAAAAGCGAAAAGCAAAAAAGGAATTTCTTCTAATATTCGCCGTGAAAAACACGCGCATCCTGAAATGCCGATCAAACAAGCCGTTGCGATTGCTTATAGCCAAGCTCGTAAAGCTGGAGCCAAGCTTCCGAAAAAAAAGAAAACAGCAACAAAATCAAAAGCAAAAAAGAAGAAGTAATCGTTGCTAGCCGGAAGAGCTCCTTAACAAAAGTTTTTGTTAAGGAGTTCTAGAGACAATGATGTCACTTGACGACGACGACAAGAAGCGTCATGTGATCAGGCTTTCCGGGATATTCTTTACGAGAGGCATTCTTCATATTTTGAAAGTTTTCCAGAGCAATCAGATATTTTTCTGAGTGGGTATGAGCAAAATTTATAATATGCTGTCCCACATCTTCATTCTTAGGGAATTGCTTCAACGTTAATAATTTTCTTTGATCATCTACACCGAGGGCTTCTTTTACGTCTTTCTCAGGGGGATTTTGATCCAAGTTATCATGAACGCCATCGGTCATGAAAAAGAGTTGGTCCCCTGGCTGTACTTCAACGCTAAAGGCATACTCAGTTTTATCTCCTTCTGTTCTATTTGGACCAAATCTTCCACCTGGATCTGTCGCATCTGTTCGGGCTGGTTTAGTCAATTCAACGATCGTTCCATTTTTTTTATGATGATAGAGCTTGCAATCGCCGCAATTCACACCGGTAAAATAACGTTTGCCATCTGCCGCTTTGAAGATCAAGCCTCCCAAAAACGTTGTTCCTCCATAAGAGCGGTCAGGATCATGTCTCTTATGGCTTTTTTCTATCTCTGTCTGCGAATCTTGAGCAGCATCCATGACCAACTTCTCTGCTGGAGATTCTTGATCGGATATCATGCAGAAGTGCATAAATCCATCTACGATCGCTCGTGCTGCACGCTGAGAAGATTTGCCCCAACCGTTTCCATCCGCGATAGCAGCGATCTGAATTTCATCATTTTCCACATAGCTAAAGGCATCACAAAAAATTCCATGGCCGTCAGCCTCTTTTTTTGGATAATTGGAGCAGACATATCCAATCCAATTAGCTCCCCAATGCTTGAAGATCATGGAGCGGCCGGGCTTTTGCGCTTCTTCTTTGATATCGCGATCAATTGCCTGATGAAAGGGACCATCAACAGTCCATACGGTTTTTCGTGCCGGGATGATGGGATTAACGGATGGGGTGTGGGTGTACAATCGCAGCAGAGCTCCTGTAGCAAGGGCAATGACAACCGTGGGTCCCCAATTTAAAAGAGTTTGTCCACCGGGGAATTGGCTAGCACGCGTTATCAACGAAATCAATCGAGGAGAGTCGCGAAAAAACGAACAAAACGCAATTTGAGTTGCTTTAGCGATGATTCCTGCAACGAGAGCACACGGGATAGGGTTTCTGGGCATTGCGGCGGTAATAGGTCTAAGAGTCATAGTCTCCTCACATTTTGCAGAAATTCTATGCGAATCAGAGTTTTTCAGTTAAGAAATTATCAATTTATCAGCGGGAAACTGTCGTTTGATGACAGTTTCGCTCAAGAATTAATTTGGCTTCATGGGACTTCGACAACAAGCAATGTCATAGGACCGAGTTTTCCTGGAAAATCTTTAGATGACGCGATATTTTCACCTTTTTCCAGAGCAGTCAAACGTTTCTTTGTATGCTGAAGAACAAAATCCATAATTTCTTTGCCTGGGTGATCAACTTTTGAAAGGTCTTGCAAAGTTGCCAGCTTTCTTTGATTACGATCATTTTGCGACATCAATTCATTAGGATTTTCTATCTCAGGTGGATGGATATCTAAATTATCATGAACGGCAGCTGTCATAAAAAATAACTGATCTCCAGGCTCGACTTCATAGGTAAATTCATTAGGATCAGACCCTGTTCTATTAAGACCCAATTGTCCATCTATTTTAAAATTCCACGTCAGGTCTTGGAATTGGCCCTTTCGTAGACGATAGAGATTGCAATTTCCACAATGGATGCCCTTAAAATAGCGCCGGTTACTAAAAGTTGTCTCAATTAAACCGCCTAAGAACGCTGCTCGTCCATAGTGTTTTTTAGGATCTGATTCTTGAGGGCTTTCTTCTATTTTTTTCTGAGCATATTGAGCAGCCAGTTTCACTAGAGAGCTCTTTTTATTTGCCAGATGGGGGACAATGTATTCCATAAAACCATCTACTAACGCACGAGCAGTGCGCTGGGATTTTTCTTCCCCATCAAAACCTGCAGCGATTCCTACGATTTGCGTCTGATTACTTTCCGCATAACCAAAGGCATCGCAGAAAATTGCAGGGTCAGGAGTATTTTGTTTGGGAAAGTTTAAGCAGATATACTGTTTGCAGTGAGTTTCCTCGTATACATGAATAGATGGTAGCCTCCGCTGTGTAGTCTCTGATTTTATATCTTGATCGACTTGCTTGTGCAGCGGCTTATATACCGAAGGTTTGTGCAGTACAATGCCGGTGAAAAGCGCAACTAAAACAGAAGGGCCATAGTTTAGAAGGACCTGTCCTCCTGGAAAGTGATCGATGCGTGCAATCAAAGAAACCCATCGAGGGCTGTGGCGAAAAAATGAACAAATCGCAATTTGAGTTGCTTTAGTGATGATTCCTGCAATGATAGCGTATTGGATGGGGGGACTCGGGAGGGCACGTGTGATGGAACCCAGAGCAGATGCCATATTTTCCTCCAAATTTAGGAAAATTGTATTTTATTGGAACGTTTTTGCCCAAAAAAAAGTATGGGATGAGAGTTGCTTGGATCTTTAATCCGTTAAATGCAAGAAGATCTCGAGGCCGCCGTTCAGAAGCGGGATGGGTTTTTTATGAGATCTACCGAAGGCAGGAGGAAGGGAGCGGTGAGGACTTAGGATCGCAGCGCGGGCTTTGCCATTGCAGGTGGTCTTAAGGAACTCAGCAAGCTCAAGGTAAGGATCAGAAGGGGCTTGGATGCGGGTCCCGTAAGGAGGGTTGGCGACGACGAGGGTGGGCTGAAGAAGGGTTTTTAAATTGTGAACATGCGCATGCTGAAAGTGCAGAGGGAATTTTGTGTTTTTTTGAGTCGCTTTGCAAAGCTCAATGGCTTTCCGGTCGCGGTCTCCGCCGAAGATCGAGTACGGTTTCATGGCTTGAATGCGGCTGTCGAGTTTACTTTTAATCGCAAGCCACTCTTCTTCTTTGTAGAGAGGATGGCTGAAAAAACCAAAGTTCTTACGAAAATAAGCCGGAGGTGTGTTCGTGGCCATTAGGGCAGCTTCCCAAAGAAAAGTTCCTGATCCGCAGAAAGGGTCGCAGAGGATATCTTCAGGGGTGTAGTCAGCGTATTTAAGGATGGCAGCGGCCAGAGTTTCTTGGAGAGGTGCTTCCACAGCGCCTGAGCGGTAACCTCGTTTGAAAAGAGGAGCGCCTGTCGTATCAAAACTGATGGTGGCCTTGTTCTCAAAAATAAAGACATGGATCTGGACGGCAGGATTATAGACTTCAACAGAAGGACGTTTGCCGGTTTTTTCTCGGAAGACATCGCAGATGGCATCTTTAACAACGAGTCCAGCGAAGTGGCTGTTGCGGAATTCTGGATTATTCGTCGCGTTAGAATCGATAGCAAAGGTCTTATCGATCGTTAGGTAATCCATCCATGGGATTTTCTTGGCTTCGTTATAGAGAGCTTCGCGGTTGGGGCAGTCAAAATGAGCGAGAGGCCACAGGACACGCGTAGCAAAACGGCTGCCGTAATTGATGATGTAGACATTTTCAATCGTCAGCGGCGCTGAAACTCCGCGAGGCCACCGACGTGCGGCCATGCCGAGCGATTGGAGTTCCTCGGTGAGCAGCTGTTCTAAGTTAGGGGGACAAGTGATAAATAGGTGCATGAGACTATCCCGCTATAATTGTTATTAGATTTTCAAAAGGCCTTGAAAAGGAAAAATAAGGGTAGTGGGATAGTCTCATATATTAATTGTGATAAAAGAGTATTACATCGCCGTCATGAACGATGTATTCTTTTCCTTCTGAGCGGGCCCTGCCGGCCTCGCGGGCGCCTACGCGGCCGTTATAAGAGACCATATCGTTGAAAGAGACTACCTCAGCGCGGATAAATCCTTTTTGGATATCGGTATGGATTTTACCAGCGGCTTCGGGTGCGGCAGCTCCTTTGCGGACGGGCCACGCGCGGGTCTCGATTTCACCTGTTGTGATGTAGGTGATGAGATCCAGGGTTGAAAAAGCGGCTTTAATGAGGCGGTTAAGTCCTGTCTCTTGCAATCCGAGGCTTTGGAGATATTCTTGCGATTCTGCAGGAGCGAGCTGAGCGAGTTCTTCTTCGAGTTTTGCACAGATCGGGATGACGGTATTTCCTTCTTTTTCTGCATAGGCGCGGACTTTTCTAACGAGGTCGTTTTCGAGAGAAGGAAGGGCGTCTTCGTTGACGTTGGCGACGTAGAGGACTTTTTTGTTCGTGAGAAATGGATACTGGGCCAGGTGGGATTGCTCTTCTGGAGTCGCCGGCATGCTGCGGAGCGATTTATTCTGATTGAGGTGGGCGATCGCTTTTTGCAAGGTGTCGTAAACGGGTTGGAATTCTTTTTTCGATTTGAGCTGTTTTTCGAGTTTCTGCGCGATATTTTCGATCATTTGTAGATCGGCGAGGATAAGCTCAAGGTTGATCACTTCAATATCATCGATCGGGTCAACTTTTCCAGAGACGTGGATGACATCGCCTTCTTCAAAACAGCGGACGACATGAATAATCGCATCGGTCTCGCGGATGTTCGTGAGGAATTTATTGCCTAAACCTTCTCCCTCGGAAGCTCCTTTAACAAGGCCGGCGATATCGACGAAGGTCACAGTCGCAGGAACGAGTTTATTGCTGCCGGAAATATCAGAGAGGATTTGCAAACGGGGATCATCGACATCGACAATGCCCACATTAGGATCGATAGTACAAAAGGGATAATTAGCCGCTGCTGCGGCTTTCCGCGTCAGAGCATTAAAAAGGGTTGATTTGCCGACGTTGGGAAGTCCGACGATGCCGCATGAAAGTCCTACCATACTAAAGTTCTCCTGCCGAGCAAGCGAAAGGCCTGCTCAAAATTTCCTGATTCGATGAGTTCACGTATTTTTTTTGAAGAGACGACTTCTCCCTCGAAAGTATATTTCGGAAGATAGATCGCAGAGAAGTTAAGTTCTTTTGCAAGAGCTTGAATGTTTTCTTGAGTGCCTTCAGCCCGGTGGCCCAGTGCCGAGCCTTCTCCGAGGATGAGATGGGTGAAAGGAAGGTATTGGTGGAGCTGTTTTAAGAAAGCGTCATAAGAAAGAGAAGAAAATTCCGATGTGAAAGGAAGGATGATCGCCAGGTCGATGCCATTGATTTCAAAACGGCTGATTTTTTGATCGAGAGTGTCGATGAGAGGAGGAGTAGCATCGGGACGAAGGACTTGAGCGGGATGGTTGGAAAATGTTACCACAGAGGCAGTTCCGTATTTTTTCAATTCTTTGAAAAGATATTGGTGGCCGAGATGGACTCCATCGTACGTCCCGATCGTGAGAGCAATCGGTCCTGATAAAGGGGGGATCTTATCTAACTGCTCAACGATGATCATAGAGATGGATCCCGTTGATGCTGTCTTTGATGTGGAAAGAGCCGGAGCGAATACGGCGGAGTTCTGAAAGATGGGCCCCACAACCGAGGAGATTGCCCAGATCGTGTGCGATGGAACGTACGTACGTTCCTTTGGTGCAGGCGACATTCAAAGAGAGGTAAGGGTAGCTGTAGTCCAAGAGAGTGGTTTTAATCGTCACTGAGACAGGTTTCCGTTCGATCTCGATGCCTTTGCGAGCCAATTCATAAAGTTTTTTGCCGCCGATTTTTTTTGCGGAGAACATCGGAGGGACTTGTTCTAGAGTTCCTTGAAAGGAGAGGAGCGCTTTTTCAATTTCAGCAAGAGTGGGGATCAGAGGAGAAGTTGCAGTTGTTTGGCCGTCGCAGTCGTAAGAATCGGTAGAGACGCCTAGGAGCATTTTACATTCGTATTCTTTATCTTGGCAGAGGTAGTCTTGAGAAAGGCGGGTAAAATTTTTACCGATTAGCATGACCATGAGGCCTGTTGCAAAAGGATCTAAAGTCCCTGCATGGCCGATTTTTTCAATGCGTGTGAGCCTGCGAAGGGCTGTGACTAAACTGAACGAAGTTTTGCCTCGAGGTTTGTCGACTAGCAGAATGCCTTCTTTAAGAGGCGGCGTATTTAAGAGCTTTGAATCGTTTTCCGTGATGTTTGTCAAACTGACTCCTTTACGATTCTTGATCTTCTGGAGGAGAGGGGCGTTTGGCTTGTTCATCGTGGATTTTTTCAAGGAGGTTGTGGATGCGGAGTTCATCTTCCAGCGTATCATCCAGATGGAAGGTGAGCTGGGGGAAATAACGCATCACAACTTTTTTCGCGGCTTGCATAGAAATAAAACCGGCAGCAGACTGGAGAGCTCTTAATGTTTGCTTTTTTTCAGCAGGGGAGCCGACCATGCTAAAAAAAACTTTAGCATGGTGCAGGTCTTTCGTGATGTCGACTTTTTTAATCGTCACAAGGGTGTTGACTTTGGGGTTGCGGACCTCTCTCATTACCACTTCGGCAATGACTTCTCGGAGAAGTGAATTTAGACGGTCAACGCGCTGCTTTACCATAAGTTATAGTTCAGGGGTGTAGTAGGTGACATCATAAGCCTGCAGAATATCGCCTTCTTTAAAGTCAGTGAAGCCTTGAAGGAGGATACCGCATTCTTGGCCTTTAGAAACTTCCCGCACATCTTCTTTGACACGTTTGACAGATGCAACAGGCCCTTTCCAGATAACCTCTTTATTGCGGACAACCCGAATATGGCTGGAGCGGCGGATAGTTCCGTCAGAAACTTGACAACCGGCAATATTACCCAAATGGGATGATTTGAAGACGGCCTTAACCTCAGCTTCTCCAATGTCATGTTCTTGGGCGATCTTATCCAATAGCCCGACCATGATCTCTTTAACGTCATCGACAGCGTGGTAGATGATGTCATGGAGGCGGACTTTGACTTTGAGCTGTTTAATGAGCGATTCAGCATGGCTTTCAATTTGAGTATGGAAGCCGATCAGAGTGGCTTTAGAGGCATAGGCAAGCTGAATATCGGATTCTGAAATCTCACCCACAGCAGCTGAGATCACATTGATTTCAGCTTTAGCGGAGATGATTTTTTCCAGAGAATGCTTGAGAGCTTCCAGAGATCCTTGGACGTCAGCACGGAGAATAAGCGTAAGAACTTTCTTCTCTTGTTTCTGCATAGTCTGAGCCAGAAGATTTTCAAGACCGCCCCGTTTAGTTTGGAGGGCTGTGTGCTTCCGCTTGAGGAGTCTTTCTTCAGAAACTTCACTTGCTTCTTTTTCATCTTTAACGACGATGAAATCGCTGCCCGCTTCAGGGAGTCCTGAAAGGCCTGTGAGTTTGACAGGAGAAGAAGGACCAGCAATGGTCATAGGCTTATTGAATTCATCGTGCATCGTTTTCACACGGCCCCAATGCGCAGCAAAAACAACCGCATCTCCGATATGGAGCGTTCCGTTTTGAACGAGAACAGTCGTCACAGCGCCCAGGCCCTTGTGCATTTCGGACTCAATAACGGTTCCGCGGGCACGGGAATTGGGGTTGGCTTTAAGTTCGAGAACTTCGGCTTGGAGAGCAAGCATTTCAAGGAGTTCTTTGATCCCTTCTCCAGTAACGGCCGAGCAATTGATAGTGATGGTCTGTCCGCCCCATGCTTCAGGAAGAAGGTTGATTTCGGAGAGTTGTCTATAGACGTTTTCAGCATTGAAGTTGGGTTTATCGCTCTTGTTGATCGCAACGACAATCGGAACATTGGCTGTGCGGGCTTGTTGGACGGCTTCCATGGTTTGTGCGCGGAGACCTTCATCTCCAGCAACAACGAGGACAACGATGTCAGTGACATCTGCGCCGCGGGCTCGCATCGCTGAGAAGGCTTCGTGACCAGGAGTGTCAAGAATAGTGATATCTCCAAAATCTGTATGAGCTTTGAAGGCACCAATATGCTGAGTGATCGCACCGGCTTCTCCACCTGCAACATTGGCCTTGCGGATAGTATCGATAAGGCTTGTTTTGCCGTGGTCGACGTGACCCATGAAGGTGACAACAGGACTACGGAGAATGAGTTCATCCGCAGGTGTTTCGGTGATTTCCTGTTTGATGGTCTTGTCGGTGATTTTCAGACGCTCTTCTTCGCTGGTATCGATGGTGATTTCGCAATCAAAATCATGACCTAGAAGTTGGATAGTCGTTTCATCATCGATGAAATCGTTTAAAGTGATCACGACGCCTTTCATGAAGAGATTAGAAAGAAGCTGAGAGGCTTTGAGCTTCATTTCAACGGCTAGGTCTTTAATCGTCACAGGAAGGCGAATTTTCAATGATTTAGGACGAACAATGAGCTCTTCGCCAGAGGATGACATCCGTTTATGACCGCGGCCTTTACGTGGACGCCAGCCTTCATCATTTTCATCTCGGAGGCCTTGTTTATCGCGTGAATCAAAAGCGCGGTAAACTTCAGGCTTTTTATGGGCTTTGATGTCTTTAACGTCTTTGAACTTGCGTGCGGCTTCTTCTTCACGTGTCTTAGCAGGAGCGTGCTCGCGGGTGGAAGGTTTAGCTCCTAAGCGAGAGTCGCGGGAATCCATCGGGGGACGTCTGCCCATGCCGCCAGCGCCACCAAATCCTCCTGCGCCAGGAGGTCTTCCTGTGGTGTAAGGTCTATATCCTCCAGCTCCTCCAGGAGCTCCACCAGGAGGTCGTGGACGATAGCCGCCAGCGCCTGGTTGATAAGGAGGGGAGCCGGGGGGACGTGGTTTATATCCTGCGGGTCCGCCAGGAGCTCCGCCGGTAGGACGCGGCCGGTATCCGGTACTGCTATGATATCCGCCTGTCTGAGGCGCGCCTTGAGAAGGTGAAGAGGTTGCAGAACCGCCAGGTCCCGCTTGTCGCGGTTGATAGGCAGGACGAGGTCCATCGGAATAGGATCGAGGTGCTCCTGCACCACCAGCGCCAGCAGGACGGTATCCTGAGGGTCGGTTATAGGCAGGGCGGTCTCCGGAAGGACGTGATTGAAAAGGGCGAGGTCCGTCGGTCCGTTGATTGGGGTAAGTCGGGCCGAGAGGCCTTTCTGGAGGTCTTTCAGGAGGTTTTTCTTGAGCAGCTTCAGGAGGAGCGGATTCTTGCATCTCGGGCTCAAAAGATTCTTGAGGAACTTCCTTCGGCTTTGATTTAGCGATAGGAGGAGCTTCAGGAGTAAACTCTTCTTGAACTTTTTCAGGAATCGGCTTGGGTTGGCTGGACTCTACCGGCAGCTCTTTAGGCTTGGAAGCCATTTTGGACTCTTTAGTTCCGACGGAAGCTGGGGAGGCTGGAGACTCCGGTTTCTTAAACTTTTTTAAAGCTTCAGCCAGCTGCGCATTCTTTACTGTAATCTTGAGGTTTTTAGCCAACTTTTAACCCTTTTTTCTTGCAAATCTCGTTTAAAACCTTATTCGCGATCTCTAAGCTGATTTCCGGAATTTTTGCGAGTTCTTCAGGAGATGCTAAGAGGACTTTGCGCGGAGTATCGTAATTGGCGGCGATCAAGCTTGCAGTAATGAAGGAACTCATTCCTTCGAGGTGCAATTTTTGATCGAGTGAAGGATCTTCTGCCAAGGCCAGCTGTTGCCGTTGGATAGAAGCGATCTGCTGGTAGTCGCTCATTTTCTGCACTTGCAGCTCAACGCCGATAAGTTCGCCGTTTAAACGGGCGTTCATTCCACGTTTGCCTAAGACAGCAGGATAGCTTTCATCATCAACAACGATCGTCACAACGGAGTTATCTTCGTTTACATCAATTTTACGAATTTCAATCGGTGAAAGGGCGCTGACAAGCAATTGGATCGAATCATCGGTATAAGGGATGATGTCAATTTTTTCGTTGTTAAGCTCGCGGATGATATTTTTAACCCGTGTTCCTCGAACACCCACGCAGGCGCCGACCGGATCGACTTTGGATTCGGAAGATTTAACAGCGAGTTTTGTTCGATAGCCTGGATCCCGGACGATTTTTTCGATCGTGATGGTCCCGTCTTGCAGTTCTGGAACTTCTTGGAGAAATAACTGACGGACGAATTCTGGATGGCTACGGCTTAAGATGACTTCGGCTCCGCCATTTTCAGTGTCGCGTACTTCAAATAGAAGGGCTTGGACACGGTCGCCGACGTTGTATTTCTCTGTTTTAGGATAGAATCTGTCGGGCATGATGCCTTCGACTTTACCTAGGTCGACGATCAGAGTAGCGCCTCGGATGACCCGCTTAACGCTGCCGGAGATGATCTCATTAACGCGATGGCGGTATTCTTCGTAGATCACATCCCGTTCGGCTGAGCGGAGTTTTTGGGAGATGACTTGTCGTGCGGTCTGCGCAGCAATACGGCCAAAATCTTGTGGTGTGCAAGGAATATCAACCCATTGGCCCAGTTCTGCAGAAGGATTGAGGACGCGTGCTTCTTCGATAGCGATCTCTTCTTCAGGAATCGTCACTTTGTCGACAACTTCTTTTTGAGCTGTGACGACAATGTCACCTGTTTTAGAATTGACATGGACGCTGATGTTGAGGAGACCTTTGATGCTTTTGCGGGCAGCAGCAAGAAGCGATTCTTCCACAGCGGAAATAATCACTTCGCGTTTGATGCCTTTTTCGCGTTCTAGATACTCGAAGATGGCAAGGAGGTCTTTATTCATTGTACAATACCTTTAAACTTTTTACGTAAAGAACCTCCGGTTCTCCGGAGGTTCTTATGACATTCTCTTAAGAAAACCCCTACCTTTTAGGCGTTTTCTTCTTCTTCAGCAGGCTTTTCTTTTTTCTTCTTAGGCGCCCGCTTTTTTTTCTCTCCAACAAGGATATCGTCATGATTTTCTTTGTTCTTCTCAATCAGATACTCTTTAATAGAGAGCGAAATTTTCTTATGCTCTGGATCCAGTTTGATCACTTTCGCAGTGACTTCTTGTCCTTTGGAAATCACTTCTTCGACTTTCCCAAAAGGCTGGTCAGAAATTTCTGTAACGTGGATCAGTCCTTCCAAGCCGTTGTCGAGTTCGACAAACGCACCGAAAGCGGTGATCTTAGTCACGATTCCTTTGACCAAAGAACCCACTGGCATCATTTTCTCAGTATTTTCCCAAGGATTTTCGCTGAGCTGTTTGACGCCAAGCGTGATCTTTTTGTTCTCTTTATCAACTGAAAGGACAACTGCATCGACTTTATCGCCTTTTTTGAAGACTTCAGAAGGATGCGAGACTTTCTTGATCCAGCTTAAATCTGAGATATGGATCAGGCCGTCAATGCCAGGCTCTAATTCAACAAAAGCACCGTAATTGGTCAGGTTGCGGATTTCTGCTGTGACGCCGCTTCCAATCGGGTATTTCTTTTCAACTTCATCCCATGGATTTTTCTCGAGCTGTTTCATGCCGAGTGAGATTTTTCCTTCGTCTTTTTGAACGGAGAGAACAATCGCTTCGACTTCATCGCCCTTTTTCAGCATTTCGCTAGGATCGTTGATCGTTTTAGTCCATGACATTTCGGAGACGTGGATTAGGCCTTCGATGCCTGACTCGATCTCCATGAATGCGCCATAAGGAACTAAACTGACGATTTTACCCTTAACATGGGTGCCTGGGGGATAACGCTTTTCGATCTCTTCCCAAGGATTGCTTTCTTTTTGCTTCATGCCGAGAGCGACACGTCCTTTTTCTTTGTCAACGTGAAGGATGATCACCTCAAGCTTATCGCCGAGAGCAACCATTTCAGAAGGATGTTTAATCCGCTTCCATGTCATGTCGGTGATGTGAAGCAGTCCATCGACTCCGTCAACGTCTAAAAAGACGCCGAAATCAGTGATGTTTTTCACGATGCCGTGGCGGATCTCGCTTTCGTGGAAGTTCTCTAGCATTTCGACTTTCTTCGTCATGCGCTCTTCTTCTAAGAGTTCACGGCGGGAAACAACAATATTCTTCCGATCGGTATTGATCTTGAGAATTTTGAAGTCATAAGTTTTGTCGAGGTATTCATCGAGGTTTTTAATGCGCTTGTTGTCGATCTGGGAGCCTGGCAAGAATGCCTCGACGCCGATATCGACCATCAGGCCGCCTTTAACTTTGCGCATCACTTTACCAGTGACAATTGAACCTTCGCTGCAATTCTCAACGATATTTTCCCACTGACGGAGACGGCGTGCCTTATCTCTTGATAAGACGATCTGGCCATCTTCACCTTCAGTTTGGTCGAGGAATGCTTCGACTTCATTTCCTAAAGAGATTTCTGAAGGATCTGTAAATTCACTGATAGGTACGAGACCTTCCGACTTCAATCCGACGTCGATAACGACGAAATCTTTTGTAATTTCAACAATACGTCCTCGAAGAACGTAGCCTGAACTCAGGGAAGCGAGCGATCCTGCGCCTTCACCTTGTTCTTTAGCACCTAGCAATTTTCTAAATGCTTGTGCGTCTTCCTCGTGATAATCGACATCATCAATGATGTTGCTTGAATTCCAATCGTGTTTAAATTTGGACATTATAAACCAATTTCTCCTTCTATGGGATAGTGATCCCAGATTCGTTCTCTTGTAAGAATTTTCTTCAATTGCCCTTAATAAACAACAGAGGCAAACGAGATGCGCTTACAAATAAGTAATGATGAAAAAGATAGCAAATCATTGAAAATAACATCAAGGAGCAAATGGGGGACAAGCATAAAGTATTGAAGAAAACTGTTACAAATGAACGATTCTTACAATTGAAAACTTGAACTTTGAGCTCAATTCCTTCAAAATATTCTTACTCAACCAAGTTAAAATTTTATATGAAAACAAAAACCACACCCGTTATCAATCACGATAGTTATATAAATTTCTTGAATCGCATTAAGATTCGTGCTTTTCTCGTCTAAATTCTTGCTGATAGATATCCTGATTGAATAAGGAAACAACTGTTTCCCTCTTGCGGTAGAGACACTTCCAATTATTTTTTGATTTACACCGCTTGTTAAGAAAATAACAATCTGTCCATACTCCAAAAAATCATGAAAACCATTGTTTTGAAGTTCGGCGGAGCCGCCGTTGCCAAACCTGAAAGATTCGAGCAGATCGCTAATCTTGTCGTAGACCGCTCTCTCCATTATGAAAAAGTCGTTGTGGTTGTCAGCGCCATGGGCAATATGACCGATGAATTACTGACTCTAGCAAGGCAGGTCCATCCTTCTCCTCCTAAACGGGAACAGGATATGCTGATTTCGGTGGGTGAAAGGATCAGCATGTCGCTGCTGGCCATGGCCCTCGATCTAAAAGGCAAGTATGCTGTGAGCTTGACAGGAAGCCAGGCAGGTATTATGACCACTTCTAATCACTCTGAAGCGAGGATTATTGATGTTCGGCCTCATCGGGTTGTTAAATACTTAGAACAAGGAAAAATTGTCATTGTGGCGGGTTTTCAAGGGGTGAGCAAAGAAGGGGAGATCACGACGTTAGGTCGAGGCGGTTCAGATACGACAGCAGTGGCCCTGGCGGTTGCTTTAGGTGCTGAAAAGGTCGAGTTCTACAAAGACGTCGCGGGAATTTTTGCTGAAGATCCGAAAAAAAATCCTTCGGCTGCTTTTTATACATCGTTAGATTATACCGAAGCCTTAGAGATTACACAAAAGGGAGCTAAAGTGTTGCACAGTCGTTGCATTGAACTCGCTACAAAGAATGGGATGCCGCTCCATGTGCTGTCGTTTAGCGAGCCTCAAACAAGCTCAGGGACTTTAATCGGACAGTTAGATCGAGAGCCCTCTCAATTACTCATCTATGAGGATGGATGATTAAAACGATTTTTGAAAAAGATAGTCCCTATTCTGCGGCGATCGAATCGTCGCTTTGTCAAATATTCCCCGATCCCTTTTTTTTCTCTTTTCTCAAAGAAGATGAACAGGAGCAATTCGATTCTAAATTGCCGATTTTTAGATGGTTTTGGAAAAAAGACCATCTTTCTTTGCATTTGGTCTGCCGCCATCGTTTAAATGTGGGTAAATTTTTCTATGAGATGATCCATCGCTGGCTGTTGCCTGGTAGAAGGTTGGATATTGCATTTTTCTTTTCCTCCGATTTCAAATTTTCAAAGACAGCGCACCTTTATACTTTGGCTGAGATGGCGATCCGTTTTGATCAAGAGGTCGATCGAGATCATGTTGAACATAATTTACGAGTGATCGAAACAGAGATCCGATTAGGAATGGTCTCGGTCTATCATGCAAGCCGGCTTCTGGAGATGCATCTTTTATCAGCTCAAGAAAAAAATGGAATTTTACAAGAAATGATCTCCAAGCTAATCCAGCGCAATCCCGATGAGATCGATTACGATATTTTTGGCGAGCTGCAGCATTTCACTGTGATGAGCAAGGAAGAGTTCAAAACTCCCCGCGATCCTCACCATCTCAGCCGTCTTGTAACGCTTTTTTATCTATTCCGCAAATCCATCGAAAGGGAACAAGAAAAGCGGCCTGATAAACGGCATATCCGGCTTAAATTGGCAACGGTCCAACTCGATTTACCCTGGGGTATGAAGAAAGTGCTGGGAGTCTGCGTTGCTCTTAATTTCTTCCGACCGAATGAGCTATTTGAAGAGCGGCATCTGGTCCGGGCTCTACAAAATGGTCTCCAAGGGATTAAAGTTGTTCCCGATTCATTTTTTGTGAACGAAGGGACAGATGAAAGGATTCATACGCTTTATTTAGAGATCGAAAAAGAAAATGGCGAAGACTTTACTACAGCAGAACTCCAACACTTTAGGAAATTTCTTCCAGAGGAATTAAAACGGACGGTGGAAATTCCCCTCAATTCACTTTTCATGCCTAGGAACGAAGAAGAAGTGATACGGCACATTGTTTCTCTGTCAGGCCAACTTCGCTTTGTCAAAGACCTGCCTCAGGTAATTTTGATCTTTGATGAACAGAAAGAGGGAGATCTTTATTTCACGGTGCTTTTGGTTAGGATTCTTTATCCTCAGAGCCCTTCAATCCAGACTCTCTTTAGCAAAGACGACAGTTTGATGACTTATATTCCTGACCGCGTCAAAAGAGTGGGTATGCTACGTAAGCGGTATCCGAAAGAAGCGACGATCTTCCGGTTAAAATTTTCTTCGAATCCTTTTTTGCGCGATGACCATTCTGTCGATCTTTTCCGGGCCCGCCAGGCGATCATTCAAGAATTGCAAAGGCTTGTGGGAGATGTTCGTGATTATAACGGCGGCATGATCGCCAAGCAAATTGAGCTTTTAGGAGCTCTCCAGCAATTATTAGGAGAGGCCGATCGAGCTTCAAGCCGTCTCCTTGAATCCTTCTTTCATTCTCTTTATCCGATTGAGTCCCGCAGCATTGTTCCTCCTGAGCAGCTCAAAAAGCTATTTCTACTGTGGAAGCAACTTCTAGAGGATCCAGCTCAAAAAATTCTCACAGAACAAGATGAGGTGGCTGTCTATGTCATCGCAAGAGCCGGTTATTTGCCTGAAATCGATCCTGCCAATTTCATCGAAATGCAGCTGATCAGTGTAAGACCTGAGCAAGAAGAAAAGTTTTTGGGGTATCTTTTCTTCTCACAAGACATCACTGAAAGGGAAAGATTTTTAGAAAATATTCCTTCAGGTTTGGCAGACATCCTGTCTCATCAGTCCTCCTGAAATTTGTTTTGCGATCATCGCACCAGCAAGTAAAGCTAGGCAAGCAAGATTGGTTGTAATCGCTGTTTGAATCGCCTCCTCATCTTGAACACAATATCTAGAAGAAAAGGTTCCTTGATTTTGGGGGGCTGTAAAAAAGCTGCAATGGCCAGAAACTTTTCCATTGAACCACCAAAAAGCACAAACTGCAAGAGATCCGTACGAAACTTCCTTAACTGTAGTTAATTCTTCTTCGCACACCGAAGAAAGATGATAAATGAATTGTCCGATGCGATGTTTTAATGTTGTTTCAATTGTCATGTGAACTCCCATGTGGATTCTGTTAAGAAATAGGAATTCAATTTTAGCAAACGATATCTAAATTGAAAATTGAACTTTAACGTTTTCGCCTAGAGATAAAATTTGTTCTCGTAGAGCGTTGATGAATTTGATTTTATTCGAATAAACATAGAAACCTTCAGTGTGGATATAAAAGCGGAACTGACCCGGGACACATTGAAAAAAAATCGAGTAAGATGCAAATTTTTGGGTTTTTTCTGGAGAGGTGGGTTCCGGAAGAAAAATCAGGACATGTCCCTGTGGTTCTAGATTAGGAGAGCAAAGTTTTGCTAAGGTCTCTTGATAAATTTCCAAAGGTTTATAAGCCTCGAATATCTCGCTTTTTTTATGAGAATGTAAATCGGTATTTATTTTTTGACAGGCCTCCATTAATTTTTCAGTTTCGTTTTTTGTTTCTTCGACAACTTTCATTAACGAAGGTTTTTTCATTACCATAGGCTCTACTTTTTCCGTTTCAGGTTTTGAAGAAAATAAGTGCTCGGATTCAATCTTTGTTTCTGGAGTAGGCTGTGGATCTTCTACTAATAAGGCTCGTCCTATGCGATATTGTGCGCTTTTGCGAGTTTTTTCAATGAGAAGGCTTATTTCCATCTGATGCAGCATTTCTAGATAAAAAATATTTTCGATGTTGATGAAGGCTAAAAGTTCTGAAGAAGGTGCTCTGGGAGTCGATAAAATTCTAGAAAGAAGCGCTGAAGTGATGCCATAAGAAATGTTGGAATATAACCGGCTTTTCAGAAGTTGAAACGTTTTTTGCTCAGCATTGGTATCTCTGAGAAGCAGGTCTTTCCTCTCCGAGATTTTCACTAAGAGTAAATAAGAAGAATGAGATTTGAGCTTGTTAAAGGCTGCGAGCAGTTTATCTTCATTTTCAGACACTTTTAGAATCAATGCAGGAGCTACGCGGTTAATTCCTTTGCAATAATTGGTATAAGCTTTTTTGATGATTAATAAAGTTGTTTTAGAAATAAAAATCATTCTTCTAAAGAAAGACAGGCAATAGTGGGAAATCTTAGAAAGTTGAAACCAAGGCTGTTCTACTGGATCTTCTTTTGGAGTAGCATCAAGCGGTTTATCAGTGAGTCCTTTTAACCAGTCATGATTGGTAAAAACCGGCCAATCAGATCTATATGAAAGCCCTCTGCTCAATGAAAAATGTACCATAGTTTGTATATTTTACTTATTGTAAATGATAAGTTCAATCTCAATGGAATTATTCCATCTCTTTTAACTGAGTTGCTTTAATTGAAGGTAATTGAATCTTTTAACCCATATAGGACTGCTCTTGACGTGAAGGGGACGAATACTTAGAATATTGCAAAATGTCAAAAAAACCCCTTAATCCTCTAAAAATTCAAGTTTTACCCTCTATTTTAGCAGGCGATTTCGCTCAGTTAGGTGAAGAGGCTAAGCGGGCAGAAGATGCCGGCGCTGATGCTCTCCATGTCGATATCATGGACGGCCATTTCGTTCCTAACCTGACCTTAGGCCCCAAAGCTTTGGCTGCGATTAATCGAAATACAAATTTATTCCTTGACGTTCACCTCATGATGTACAATCCTTTCGATTATGTTGAAAAATTTATTGAGGCAGGAGCTGATAGGGTGATCTTCCATTTCGAAGCGACAGAAAACGTTAAAGAAACGCTTGCCTATGTCCGGAAATGCGGAGTTCAAGTGGGGCTTGCTTTTTGTCCTGAGACGTCTCATGAAATGGTCCTTCCCTTTTTAACTCTATGCGATATGGTCCTTATCATGACGGTCAATCCCGGTTTTGGCGGTCAGGCATTTATGCCCGAGGTCCTTGAAAAAGTCGAGTTCACTCGAGAAATGGCCAACCGATTAAAACTGCCTCTAAATATCGAAGTCGATGGCGGGATCGATGATAAAACGGCTCCTTTGTGCGTCAAAGCAGGAGCGAATCTGCTTGTCGCCGGAACCCATCTTTACAAGGCTCCTAATATGCAAAAAGCGATTACAAAACTCCGTGAGACTGCCCGATGAAAAAAATCGTCACCATCGGGGGAGGAACGGGAAATTTTACGGTCTTGAGAGGAATTAAGAATTACGATATCGATATCAGTGCGATTGTTTCGATGGCCGATGACGGAGGAAGCACAGGCATCCTGCGGGATGAATTGGGAGTCCTTCCACCGGGCGACGTGCGTCAGTGTTTAGTGGCTCTTTCTGATTCTTCGCGGTTGATGAGAAGTTTAATGAATTACCGTTTTGAACAAGGCGGCCTGGGTGGGCATAGTTTTGGTAACCTTCTTTTGTCGGCTTTAGAAAAAGTGACAGGAAGCTTTGAAAAAGCTGTGGAAGAAGTCGGAAAAATTCTCTTCATTAAAGGAAAAGTCATTCCTGTGACGACTCACTTAGTGCGTCTGAAGATGATCTTAAAAAGCTGCCATGTCTTAGAAGGAGAGCGGGAAATCTATCTTTCGCAAGAGATTGAAAAGGGCTATAGCAGCATCTATTTGGAGCCGTATCCTAAAGCCAATCCTCACGCGATTAATGAAATTATGAACGCCGATTTGATCGTCGTCGGCCCTGGCGGGCTGCATACATCCCTTATCCCGAATTTTTTAGTCGAAGGCGTCAGCGATGCACTTCGTCAAAGCGACGCAAAAAAAGTTTTCGTCGTTAATTTGATGAACAGACGAGGACAGACAAGCAAATATAAAGTCAGCGATTACATGACAGAAATGGAACGGTTTATTGGGGAAGATGTTTTTGATTATATCTTGGTTAATAATCAAAACCCTCCGAAAGAACTGATTGAGCTCTATGCCGAGGAAGGCGATCTAGTTGTTAACGATTTGAAGGACGATCGTGTGCGGCAGGCCTGTCTGTTAGGGGAGTTAAAGAGCAGCGGCAGCGTGAAAAAAGACCTGATCAAGCGGAGTTTGATCCGCCATGATTCTAAAAAATTAGCCCAAGAGTTGATGAACATTGTTAATCATCTTTGATTTGGATGACACTCTAATCGATACCACGGGTTCTATCACGCCCATTAAGCTGGAGCAGGCGCTTGTCAAGATGGTAGAAGCGGGACTGCAGGTGGGTGATTTTCAAGAGGCGCTAACCATTTTAAAGCGGCTCGATATGGCAACGGAGAGCGCAGCGCAAACTCTTCTTGAATTTCTAGAAATAACTCTCTCGGATAAAGAAACATCTAAGAAATATTTTGATATTGGCCATGAGGAGCTTTATGGCCAGCTTCCTTCCGATTTTCCTGTCTATCCCCTCGATCAGGCCCTGGATGTCCTCTTCGAACTGAGTTCTGAGCATCAATTAGCCTTAGTTTCGATGGGTAAACCGGAGCAGCAGCTTCTTAAACTGAAAAATGCTGGTATAGATTCAACAATTTTTAGTAAAATGATCATCTCAGAAGACCGAGACAAAAAGCCCCATTATAAGACAATTCTTGACGAGCTAGGTTTTACTCCTTCTCAGACCTTAGTCTGCGGGGATAGAGTCAAAAGAGACTTGTCGCCTGCAAAAGAACTTGGCTGCATCACGGTCCATATGCAATGGGGAAGAGGGCTTAGTTGTCTGATATCGGCGCTGCCGCACTATATTGCGCGCGATGTCGACTATGCCATTAAAAAGTTAAGCCAGATAAAGGATATTTTAATCACACTATGACAAGCAGCAATCAAATGAGCCCGGGAATGACCATCTCACTCGATGGAAAAATCTATCGAGTCGAGTCATGCGTCAAAGTGACAGTCGCCAAAGGAAATCCTTTCATCAAGACGAAACTGAAAAATTTGATGTCGGATGAGACGGTCGAAAAAAACTTCAAGCTTGGACAGCCAATTTCTGAAGTCGCTTTAGCAGAGCGGAAGCTTGAATATTTATATCTCGAAGGAAAAGATTATCTTTTTCTCGATGTCGGCAATCTTGAACAAGTTTTAGTTCCTGCCGGAGTTATCGGCGACAGAGTCAATTATCTCAAAGAAGGTATAGACGTGAAAGCGATGTGCTACGGCACTTCGATTTTTTCCGTTGAACTCCCTCAATTTCTCGAACTCATGGTTGTCAAGACGGAGACTGCCGAAGCTGCTTCTCCTCTTGCCAATGCGACAAAAATAGCTGTCTTAGAAACGGGTGCGAAAATCGAAGTCCCTCTCTTCGTAGAAACCGGGGATATCGTGAAGGTCGACACTCACACAAATGAATACATCCAACGCGTCTAAAGGAGTTTAAATGGAGCTCAAGCAAATTAAAGAACTGATGGCCGCTATGGAAAAAGCGGGCATCAAGCGTCTTCGCATCAAAGATAAAGAAGATTACGAACTTGAGTTAGAGCGAAAAGACGATCCTTCCCAGCATACTCATTCTGCTCCCGTTTATTCCCATCATGAGACGCATCCTGAGATTCATTCTAGATTTCCTGCGCATATGGCTCCTCACCGCGGACACTTCTCCGAAGAATCTCGAGCCGAAGAAAAGAAAGTGGATGGAAAATATATCACCGCTCCTCTAGTCGGCACCATGTATCAAGCCGCTTCTCCTGAAGATGCAGCGTTTGTCAAAGTGGGAGATCGTATAGATGAAAACACCATTGTTTGCATCATCGAAGCAATGAAAGTCATGAATGAAGTAAAAGCCGGCGTTAGTGGGACAATTGCAGAAATTCTCATCGACAACGCCCATCCTGTTGAATTCGGAACTAAACTATTTCGAGTTGTATGAAGAAAGTTCTTATCGCTAATCGTGGTGAAATCGCTATCCGTGTGATCCGGGCCTGCCATGACTTAGGTCTGCAGACGGTAGCCGTCTACTCTCAAGCTGACAGCGAAGCCCTCCATGTTTTGCAGGCCGATGAGGCCATTTGTATCGGAGAAGCTCCCTCTCAACGCTCTTATCTCAAAATCGCCAACATTTTGTCCGCCTGTGAAATCACAGGAGCTGATGCCGTACATCCGGGCTACGGGTTTTTATCTGAGAATGCCAAATTCGCTTCCATCTGTGAAAGCTGCGGCCTTAATTTCATTGGACCTTCACCCGCTTCGATCGCTCTCCTAGGGGATAAATCCCAGGCTAAAGCCGTTGCTAAAAAAGCTAAATGCCCCGTGATTACTGGATCGGACGGTATTGTTGCGGATGCACAAATAGGACTCAAAGAAGCAAAAAAAATCGGTTATCCTGTCTTCATCAAAGCTGTGGCGGGCGGAGGCGGAAAAGGGATCCGGATCGCCTATAATCCAGAAGAATTTGCCCGGCAATTCGCAGCAGCTAGAACAGAGGCCCAGGTCAGCTTTAATAATCCTGAAGTTTATCTCGAGAAAATGATCGTAAATCCACGTCACGTGGAAGTTCAAGTGATCGGCGATAAACATGGAAATTACGTCTATCTTTTTGAAAGGGATTGCACGATTCAGCGCCGCCGGCAAAAACTCATTGAAGAAGCTCCCAGCCCTATCTTAAGCGATAGCCTCCGCCGAAAAATCTGCGAAGCTGCTGTTTCTGTTGTTAAAGCCGCAGGGTATTATTCAGCCGGCACTGTCGAGTTCCTTCTCGACCAAGATAAAAACTTCTATTTCATGGAAGTGAATACCCGGATTCAAGTAGAGCATACCATCACTGAAGAGCTCACTGGCATCGATCTCGTCACAGAACAGATCAAGATCGCCCAAGGGGCTAAGCTTTCCTTCCGGCAAAAAGATATCTCGATGAAAGGCCATATCATTCAGTTCCGCATCAATGCCGAAGATCCTAGCAAGAACTTTGCACCTTGCCCCGGGCATCTTGAGTATTATATTTCTCCGGGCGGCCCTCATGTCCGTGTTGATAGCGCCTGTTACGCGGGCTATCGCATTCCTCCAAACTACGATTCGATGGTCGCAAAGCTTATCGTCCGCGGAAAAGATAGAAAGCAGGCCATTGCGATCGCTAAAAGAGCTTTGCGGGAATTCCATATTGGAGGGGTGCATACGACGATACCTTTCCATCTTTATATGCTAAATGACCGTCGTTTTCTGGAAAATGATTACACAATTACCTACATTGATCAATTGATTGCTGACGGGTGTAATTTTACCGAAAACAAAGAGTAACTTCACTTGAAGATAGGATTGTTTTTCTAGGAAACATTATGGCAACCGAAACCCAGCAAAATCTCAAACTCCTCCTCTCGAAAGAGCAAATCGACAGCCGCATCAAAGAAATCGCTCGGCAGATCGATCAAGACTATCAAGGTAAAGAAATCACTCTCATCATGGTGATGAAGAGTGCGATTTGCATAACTTCTGATCTGCTCAGGGAAATTACCGTTCCCTGCTATTTAGAATTTGTCCAAGCTTCGAGTTATGGACAAAATGGCACTGTCAGCGGTGAGTTAAAGCTTCAAGGGTTGGAAGGCCTTTCTTTAAAAGATCGGCATGTTCTCATAGTAGATGATATTTTTGATACAGGAAAAACCATGACCCAGATCCAGCAGCAGCTTTTGCTTCAACAGCCTGCTAGTTTAAAAACCCTTGTTCTTCTGCTGAAAAATAGACCCCGCTCCATTTCATCAGTGCCGGATTATGTGCTTTTCCCGATTGAAGATGAATTTGTGATCGGCTATGGCCTCGACTATAAAGAACTTTACCGGGGTCTCCCAGGAGTCTACATCAAATGAAAGGGATTATTCTCGCTGGTGGCAAAGGCACGCGCCTTTATCCCGTTACATTAGGCACCTGTAAACAACTCCTGCCTGTCTTTGATAAACCTCTTATTTACTATCCTCTCGCTGTTCTGATGCAAGCCGGCATCCGTGAAATTTTAATCGTCACCACCCCAGAAGATCTTCACCGTTTTCAAGCTCTTTTTAACAACGGCTCTCATCTAGGGATTTCCATTAGCTATGCTATCCAGACACAGCCGAAAGGAATCGCAGAAGCTTTTGTTATTGGAGCTGATTTTATCGGAAAAGATTCGGTTGCTCTCATCTTAGGAGATAATATCTTCTACGGCCATAACTTAGCTGACGTCGTCCGTCCTTGTCTTGACCTGAAAGAGGGCGGTATCGTGTTTGGCTACGAGGTCAACGATCCGCAAAGATATGGCGTGATTGATTTTGATGATGATGGCCAAGTCAAAAACATCCTCGAAAAACCGAAAGATCCACCCTCTTCTTTTGCAGTCACAGGACTCTATTTTTATGATAACAGCGTGATCGACATCGCTAGAAGTTTAAAACCTTCTAAGAGGGGAGAATACGAGATCACGGATGTCAACGTCGCCTATCTCCAGCGCAAGCAGCTCAAAGTCCGTTTACTTGAAAGGGGTTTTGCATGGCTTGATACAGGGACGCATGATGCCCTCCAAAAAGCTTCTATCTATGTCCAAACGATCCAAGAGAGGCAAGGGATCAAAATTGCCTGCCTGGAAGAGATCGCCTATCAACAAGGCTACATCTCCTTTGAGCAGCTCGAAAAACTCGCTGCACAGGCTTCTACAAGCGAATACGGCCATTATCTGCAGAAGCTCTGTACGAAGAGCGCCTTTAGTTTTTAATTCTTATTTTTAAGCAATTTTTTCTCTTAGTGAAAAAGACAAAAGTTTGTTCTTTATCCCATTTTAGGGCGAGTATTTCATATTCTGAGGTAGGTTTATATCAGGTTTCCTCACCTGGTCCTCCTAAACTATCGACATTGCAGTAGAAATGCGGGCAAATATAAATTCATCCCCGTTGGAATGAAAATGAACGATTATATAATCTCTTAAGTTTTGGATTTTGCAATAATTGTCAGTTTTAAGTCGAAGGTCTTCAAAACAGCAAGAAGATTAAAGAACCGGGGATTTCCTTTTCGAGAAAGAGTTCGATAGAGATTTTCTCTATTGAGTTCAGATTTTTCAGCAAGTTTGCTCATACCTCCTTGAGCTTCTGCTACGTGGCGCAGAGCTAAGAGAAAAGCTCGGAGATCGCTTTCTTGGAGGGCCTTGTTAAGATAAGCGGCAGCTTTTTTATGATCTTTAAGTTGCCGTGAAAGAGGATCTTTGTATTTTAGGGTTTTTGCCATGGGCTACTTCTTACTTGAATCTGCAGCAGTTGTCCGGAATTTCCGGACAACTGAATTTTCCTGTAATTCACCCTCAGTAAAAATATTGCCTATGTGCTCTGAAATAGTCCGCTTATCCTTATCGAACAATTCGCACATCTGTGCTTGAGATAACCAAACAGTTTCATCAACAAGATGAACCTCTATTCGGGTCTGACCATCCTCACTTTGATAGAAAATCAAAGAACAGTTTGGAGATCCATCACTTATAATTTCTTTTTTCATAATTTAAAGCAATGTAGCGCATGCGCTACATATTAACAATAGAATTGCGATGGATATGCCTGTGTGATTTTTTTTCTTCTGTTCCGAAGGGAATTTAAAGAGACATTGTTGGAAGAAGCCGGCTGAAATCACCGTTGCCGACAGCATTCAACATCAAGAATAGTCCTCCTGTGAGAGAAAGCTTGTCGCATTGGACGTGATGTTTTACTTCGATATTTTGTTTCACAGTTTCAATGATAGGTTTCATATCTAGCCCTCTAAGATCTTTATCAGCGATAGCTGCATAGAGAGTCTTGATACATTCGAGTGCTATTTTTGCGTCGCTTTGCAAACTTTGATACAAAGCTTTGATCTCGATAAGCTCCTGGACTTCTGCGGGAACCAAAGTCTTCTTTGCTGCGAAGGAATCTATAACTTGTCCAATATCCATCTCAATGAGCGATTCTAGGATATCTCCTTCAAACATCGATTCGTTATTTTTAGCTTTAAATTTGAAAGTTTCCCAGAAAGCCATTTGCATATTTTTTTGATTTCCCTTAGCAAAAGAGATCAGGGTACCTAACGATGAGAAATTGTCCAAAGACGAATCATTCCATGGAAGTCTTTCCGCTATGACAAAACTTTGCATCATGACCATCTGGGCTACGTAAGGAATTTGTTTTTCTAAAACATCACGCAGTCCAACAATTGGATGGACAGCGATTTTTTTCTGAGGAAATCTCCTTCCGCTTAAATGGATAGCCGGTCTTCGGAAATCGTTCTCATATCCTTTAATTTTTTGCACATATCCTTCTTCTCCGCCAAAGGGAAGGTTTAGACATAATCGAGGTTTACTCAAACATCCTGCCATTCCTTGGGGCAGAAGATTTGAACTCCATAGGGTGGTATCAAAAACTCTAGCGGGTCTTTCAAGGGCCTCTGCAAGAGGCAGAAAACCCACGCTAGTGGTTGCACGTCCTATGTTACTATTGTAAAACACATAATACTCATCGGCGTGTTCGGCAGCAAAAAGGATATCGGAGAAAATATTGATTTCTGGAACTTCCAAGTCGTCATCTCCCATATGCACCGCATCTGCAACGGGTCCCAGAACAGCGGTTTGCAGAAGTGTATTGAGTTCATCGTCGGTCATGCTTAGGACTTCAGTCACATCTTTTTCCCCCTTTTCAAAAGCATGTCTTAGAACAGGAGCAAGAAAGAAGACAGCATTGCGTGCGCCTCCGAATCCAAAATTATCAGTTCCAGAGGTGTGCAGCAGCTTCTCAATCTTGAGTTTTCCAGCAAGTGCCAACGCCTCTTTTTTGCTCACTTGGACGATGCGGCATCGATTTTTAGGATCTTGATGGAGGGTTTCAATGTATTTTCTATTTTTTTCAAAAGTCTCTTCGTTGGATTGGTCGATGATAAAAATCGGAAATTTTTCCGGAGTATGAATCTGTTCGATGACACTGCTTAATCCTTTGGCAACAGAGGGCAGCCAAGCCAGCTCAGAAAGAACTTTATTGGTTGGAAGTGCAAAAGTTAACCGTTCCATTCCTTTTTGCAGCTTTGCATGAGTGGGGTCTGAAAAAGCTTGAAGGTGGTTAAAAAATTGGATTGCGAATGAGATGTAATTGTCTTTGTCTGGAGCTTTCTCAAGCTCTTTTTGAAAAATCTCAATTTTTTCTCTCAAAGAAGAAGCGTGCAAAGTTTCTGCGCTGTGTTGCAAGTCAGACGGCAGTTGATGATCAAAAAATCCAAAAACTTTAAAAAATTGATCGATTTGTTCCGGTGTATAGGTTTGATCAAGCAAGAGTTGTAATTGCTGTTTCTTTTCATTTTCAAGAGGCAGGCTTAGTAATTTTTCTCCCAACTGACGAAAAGCTTGGTGAGTAGCAGCTGATTCCGTTTTAGTTAAATTGTCGAGCGTCTGGATTATCGATTTCAAGCTTTGTCCAGGAACTGCAACTAAAGAATTAAAGGCTTCATTGTCATAGTATTTTCTGCGTAATCCTTGGATCAATTGATAAAGCTCAGGCGATGTTGTTTCTAAATATCCGAGAATAACAAAAGATCCTTCTCGATACTGGGACATACAAGCGGAAATAAGAGAAAGTTTTTGATCTAAGGGAAGTCCCTTAAATCTTTCTTCGACTGTTTTTGGATCCATACTTTCTGCGAATATTTGGAAAAGGAAGCTTTTAAGGCAAACCTTCCCAGGATGGTATTCGGAGTAGTACATTCCGTTTAACAGAGCAATGATAAACCGTTTTTCAGCTTTGTCACCTTTAAGGAATGTTGAAAAATCAAACCCATGAGAGGCAAAGATCGATGTTAGAATCATCTGGGCTTTATCTCTTGTCTTCAGCTCAGGAGTGTGTAAATGGAAAGCATGTGCAATAGCAGTTGATAGTGCCTCGGGGCTTAAATCTTTTTTAAATGTTTTGGATAGATGGTCTTGATAGGCCTGCTTAGTCAAGATCATCGGCGCTGTGCTAAAAAGCCGTTTTTTTTCTTTCTCGACGATGTCGATAAGGGATTGAGAGAATGTACGGATGGTGGCTTCTTTGGAAGGCTGAGCTTTTCCATACCCTGTATGATAGCCAATGGTTCGGGTAATACGGGTTGCTAAATTCCATGAAAACCAGCTTGGGTTTTCAATCTTCGTTGTAATTTGCAGTTGGCTTGTTTTTAAATCTTGGGGATCGAGTTTGCGTAACTGTTTAAAAAGAGTAATGGCCTTTAAGATTTTGCGCGCAGGCTTATTTCCTCGATGAACAGTATTTTTTGCAAGTTGCTCAATATCAGTCAGTTGTTTATCTAAATCGGAATCGCTTAACCCGCGTTGGCTTAATGAGTTAAATTCATCTATTCTACTAATTAAATCATCGTTAATTGATATTCCCATAACATAATTATAACAATTACTTTACTAATTGTTAACATATTATTTTAATATTATTATGTCTTATTTAATTGATTATTAGGGCGTTAAGCGCTTAATTTTCTACACTATAGCCATAATGTTGGGCAAGGGTGAGAATATTGTGATATAACTCAGGATCTAGTTCCAGCTCTAGATCTTTCCAGGAAAGTTCAGTATGTATTCGTGCGTTGAGATTATGAGGAAGCTGCTCTAATGGAGAGCGGTCGAGTTTTCTTCCTAAACGGCGGCTAAACTCATCCCAGACGTGGTCGATTTGTTCCACTTGATAGGTCAGCTCTGCTTGCTGTTCAGCTTTTAAATTCCAGTAATACCAGTATTTAGCGCACTTAACGACAAGAGAGTCTTCTTGGGTAATTTCTGGAGTATGAGCTCGGATATATTTCCAAGAAGGTTCACCTTCGGTTTGAACGGATGAAATCACCTTTAAAGGGTGGCGCACTTGATGAAAGATATGTGCAAATCGAATTCTTCGCCTGGAATCGACAGCCCAGGGAACATGCTTAGCAGTGGTGCACATGATCCAAGAACTCACACCATCGCTCTGGGTCTTTTCATGCCCGATCTGCATTTTGCACGCTTGAAGAAGATGCGAGATATATCCCGTCCCGCTTCGTGCGCATCCCGTGATCAAAAGATCCCGCTTGATCATTCTTTTCTTATAGACCTTATGATAACCCAGAAATAAGGAAGCTGAAACAATGGCGAGAATAGATAATACGCGAGCTTTCATGATCAATCGGCAGAAAGCAAGTAAGTTTTTTTTATTCATCGCAATACAGGGGGTTAAATATCTTGATTTATTAAAAAAAGAGAGAGATTGCAAGTCATTTTTTGGGATTTTCAAACTCGCAATTGATCAAAACTGAGGAAAAAGTTAAATAGATATCTTTAACCAAAGAGGTCCTATGTCACAAGCCACCCTGACGAATAAAGTGCAATTTTGGTCTTATAGAATGTCAACGATTTTGAAATCATTTAAAACTCTCTATACATTGCCTCCGGAAAAAGTCGAATCATTTTTAAATTCCTATGATATCTACGATCACGATTGGGTTGATGAAGATCACCTGATCTCGCAATTGGGAAAAGAGTACTACCAAGAGATTAAGAAAAAACTCGTCGATTATTACAGCGTGCTTAACCATCTCTGCGCCTTAGGACAAGTCGAGAAAATGTACATTCCTCCAGCAATGGATCTTTCGCAGAGCATCATTGAAAATCAAGCGCTATTTGAGCGGCAAATGATGGAGGACATAGGCGTTAAAAAAGGAAGCAAAGTTCTAGATGTGGGCTGCGGTCGAGGCCGAGTGGCTAACCACGTTGCTTCCGCAACAGGCGCTGATGTCACAGGAATGAATATCGACTCAGGTCAATTAGAGTCTGCGAGAAAATTCGCTCAAGGTAAAGGAGTATCCAGCCATTGTAAATTCCAAATAGGGGATATGAATGACATCCCGTTTCCTTTCGAAGACCAATCGTTTGACAGCATCTATCAAATACAAGCTTTTAGTTATTCAAAAGATCTGGAAAAGCTTTTCAGAGATTTATACCGCATGCTCAAGCCTGGCGGAAGATTAGCATGCCTAGACTGGGTCCACCTTGATCAATACGATCCGAAGAATGCCCACCATGTAGATTTAATGAGACGGATCAAACCTTTAATTGGCGCGATTGGGACGCCTTCTGCTGAAAGATATGTTGATTTAATGAAAAAAGCCGGATTTGAAATCATTATTAGCGATAACGCAAGTATTGATGGTCTTCAAGCTCCGCTGATTGAAAATGCTGATAAGTTTTTCACCCGGATGGGAAATCTCATTAAGCTCTGCGTAAAATGCAAGATCTTACCTAAGCATTTCAAGATTCTCTTTGATCGCCTGACCAAAGATGGAGAAGCTTTTGTTGAAGCAGATCGTCTTAGACTGGTGACCACAAGCTATTACATTGTTGCAGAGAAAAAGTAGCAAAATCAATCTCGGCCGTTAGAAATTCTCGCGGCCGAGGGTTTCATTGCTAGGGCTCACGCAACTTCATCGAGATCCGATTCTTCTTATCCTTTCTTGCAATATTTAGGATTAAAAATATTGTGAGAATTGTCTAATCCTTTTACCTTTAATGAACTTAAAGGGAAAAGCAATGAAAACTTTTTACCTATACTTCTTGTTTTTGGTTTTTTTCTCACAAATATTTTCTCTAGAGACGACATGTCCTTACGGCTGTGATAAAGATCCAGATCTTTATTGGGAGAAACAGAGCGCTCTTACAAGCTTTTTATCTCAAGGGTACCCAGAAGGAAAATGTGAATTTCATGTTTTTACCTACGATGAAGAATCGTACTGTTATAGAGGGAATATCTTATCCTGGTATACGATTAAATGGGCAGGTTTCCCAAAATGGAAACATCTACAAGATCCCAATTCCTTCTTAAATCAGTTAACTATTAAGCGATTTTTGAAGATAAATCCTCGAGCTGACGATGAAATGCCAGATAAGCAGGACAAATATTTCCATTTAAAAGGCCTGGCTGGTTTTTTAAATGTTCTTTCCCAACTCCAATCTGATGCAGATACCTATACTGCTAGTGAAAAAGCATGTTTGAATGAGGCTCTGCGTTGGTATGAAGCATCTTTAAAATATTTCCAAGGTATGAGCAATCAAGTATTACGTACGTGCTGCTATGATGGATATTACTACGAATCTCTTGATAAAAGATTAACTGAAACCCAGCATAACATTGAAAATTATAAAAATAAGATTAAAGAATTACAAGTTCAGACTGATCATTTACAAAATAAGCTAAATGAAGCTCGTAATAAAATTCTACAAATGCACGAAGAACAATATCAAAATTGTTTGACGAATCATCAATGGATAGGAGCGTATTATAATCGGGGGCTACTGAATTTTTATCGCGGGCAAATTTCTGATGCTTTTGATGATATTCGGCAGTTCATGAACGGCTTAAAAGAAAGTGAAAAAGAGCTTCTTTCATCTGAAACCTATCTGAATGAAGGAATCATTCAAGCTGAAGTCAATTTATATAATGATGCCATCAGCTCCTTAAGTAAAGCTATCACAAAAGATCCCGAAAACAAAGAAGCCTATTTTCAACGCGCAGCAGCTTACTTTGAGACAGGTGAGTTTGATTTAGCTCTTCAGGAGTTATCTAACTTCCGGAATGCGATCTACCTTAGAAGAACCTACCCTTCCCTTTTCGAAGGCTTATGCAAATGGACTTATAGCGGGGATTAAAAAAGGAGTAGCAGAGGAATTTGGAGATGGTCTTCCTGTATGGAGCCCTATGCTTAATATTGGTCTTTGGGCGCTGACATCTGCCCCTTCACCTCATGCAAAGTTCATTTCAGGAGTTTTAACGTGCTTTGCAGCGACAGCTGTGTATGCAGCGGCAGATCAGATATCCTCAGAACTAAAGGACCTTGTCACTAATTGGAATCAACTCACTCAAAAAGAGCGGGGAGAGATTTCTGGATATATCATTGGAAAATATGGAATAGATATTTTTGTCGCAGCCGGATCCGCCAAACTGATGAAAGCCTATCAAGATCTAAAAAGAGCCAATAACATTCTTACCTTTGAGATGATGTTACTTGAAGAAACTCAAGTCGTTTCTCTAAAAAATCGGTATAAGGCCATTGAGAAAACCAAAAAAGACAAAGAGTACATAAAAAAATATTTTGGAAAAAATAGTTATCCAGAGCAGGAAATTAGAGATAATCTGAAAAAAATGGGGTATCAAATTCCTGCGAAACCAGCGGGAATTCCTGACAATTTTATTGCTAAGTATGCGGAGAGTCCCGGAATTTGTTATCATGATCCATCGAATCCTAAGCATGAATATATTCGTCTGATGCCAGGCAATCCTCAAAGCCCTAATCCGGCTCAGCAGCAGCAATATATTATTCATTATAGGAATGGAAAAGCTTTAAATAGTGATGGAAATCTTTTTGATACGGCAGATTTAAACGTGCATATTTCTCCCGAAAAATATAAATATATAGCTCCAAAATAATATAAATACTTATGACTACGCCTAAAGACCTTTGGATACATAATATGATTGAATCCTTAAAGCAAATAGCCAGTGCTGAGTTTCAAGAAAAAGGTTGGGTTAAAGGAGAAATTCATGATTTTTGTTGCTATAATGAAACATTGTGGGGGTTATTTCTCGAAGGTCTTTTTGATGAATTGATAGATGTAGAAGCTAAAAAATTTGGCTTTTCTGAGGATCAAATAAAAAAATTAGATCGACTTCGACAAGCTCTTCACACTTTTGATTCAAGGTATAGTGGATTAGAAGACCCAAAAATTATCATTAGTGATCCAGAATGGCTTCAAATAAGAGAATTGGCTAGGGATGCATTAAAGAGTTTTGGAATAGAAAAATATCTCGATCCTTCTAAGGGCATATTCAAAGAGAGCCTTTTGCGTAGAATTTATTGGATTTCAGATTCTGCAATTCAAAAGGGCTGGTGCATGCAGGAAAAATCTAATAGACAACCGCTCAAAGAATTAATGGATGATATTTTCAAATCCTTTAAATTTGCCGAAATTATTAATCATTATAAAGAATATGAAATTGCAGAGAATCAGATTCTGTCTCTTAGAAAGCTTTATAATGCTTTAAAAATATATCGAGAGAAAACAGAGGGTGTTCAAGATCTTAAACGGATCATTGAAGATCCTGAGTGGCATCAGATCCAAGCTCTTGCCAAAGAAGTGATTCAAGTATTTGAATATAAACCTTAGAAATTCTCACGGCCGAGGGTTTCATTGCAATGACGCACGATTCCATCGACGACTTCATCGAGATCATCGGTGACAGTAAGGAGTTGAAAATCTTCCATTTCGATGTAATGTCGATGTAGAGGAGAAGTTTTGAGCCATTCTAAAAGCCCAGACCAAAAAGCTTTCCCGACCATGAAGACAGGAAAATAGGCGATCTTTTTTGTTTTGATCAGGGTCAAAGCTTCGAAAAGTTCATCCAATGTTCCAAAGCCGCCAGGAAAGACAACAAAAGCTTGAGCATATCGGACAAACATGACTTTGCGGACAAAGAAATAGCGAAACTTGAATAAGTATTTCTGGTCAATGAAAGGATTCGGACTTTCTTCTGTGGGCAGATCGATACAAAGACCACACGATTTTCCACCTACGGTCTGAGCGCCTTCATTTGCGGCCTCCATAATGCCAGGACCGCCTCCAGTGATGACTCCATATCCTTTTTTAGCAATTTTAGCAGCCAAGATAGCGGCTTGTTGATAGTCGGGATTGTCTCCTAAGGCTTGAGACCCTCCGAAAATTGCAACAGAAGGACCGAGGGAGATCATTTTCTCAAATCCATCGACGAACTCCGATAGAATCCGAAATAGCCTCCAGGCATCCCATTCATGGGAATGTGTGTCGCTCATATCTCTAGGCATGGTGGAATGGGGGTCTGTATTTTTTCTTATAAGGAAGATGAGCTTGTTTGCCGTAGACCACTTCGTGGAGGTTTTCGATCGCCATGAAGGCCATCGGATCTTCGCGCAGAACGATCTCTTTAAGCTCGGCTAGGTCCAAACGTTCAATAATGATGTAGAGGATTTCCCGGCTGTCTCCTGAGAAGCCTCCTTTGCCATGCATGATCGTCAGTCCCAATCCTAATTCGTCCATAATGACAGTGGCCATCTCTTTGGGTTTAGAAGAGATAATCAAAACAGATTTGAGTTCATCGATACCCATGATGACGAGGTCGATCATTTTGAAAGCGACGATATAAGTAATGAGCGATTGAAGCGCAAAATGCCAGTTGTTGAAGATCCAGCCATACGCCGTGAAGATAAAGACGTTGATGAACAGAACGACCTGGCCGACAGTAAAACCCTTCTTGCGGTTGATCAAGATCGCTAAAATCTCTGTTCCGTCCAGGCAGCCGCCATGACGGATGATCAGCCCTACACCGACTCCCAATAGCGCGCCGCCGACCACAATGACTTCAATCGGATCGCCCAGGAACGAAGGGAAATGGGAAGTGACCATCAAGAACCCGGCAAATAAAAGAACAGCGACTGACATGTAGATTACAAAGCTGCGCCGGATATGCCGGAAGGCCAAATAGACAAAAGGTAAATTCAAAACGACTAAAAGGTAGGGTAAGAAAGACTCTCCAAACAGTTTTGAAAAAATCAAAGCAATACCGACGATTCCTCCGTCGATCAAAGAGTTTGGCAGGAGGAAAACCTCGATCGAGAAAGCCGCTAAAAAAGCTCCAACGGTGAGCCAAAAGTAGATAGAGAGGTGTTGTTTGGCTGTTTTACGTATTGCGGGCATAAATCGTATTTTTCCTTATTTGGAATTCCTTTCTACAGATAAGCCTTCACTATTCCAAAGTTTTAATTGTTCGACAAGAGGTTCCGTGCAGGTTTTTGCAGTTTGTGGAGTTTGACAGCAACCGAGTCCTTCCCGTTCCAGCATATCGATATACGGATTGAGCTGACGAAAGGTGCGGATTTTTTGTAAAAACCCCGGAACAGTCTCAGAAATCATGGTGTCAACCAACGTCCGAAGTTGATAAGCGATTTTGCGCACTTCCTGACGACATTCATAAGCGGCCACTTGCTGCTTTGCCGTCGTAGGAGATTCTGGAGGTTGGGGACAATCTTTATCGCATTTCTTACAGGCGGAAACCAGTTGGTTGATCTTTGCAACATGCTTTTCAACCTTCTCATATTTTCCTAAAGCGACCTCGCAAAGAACTTGCCCGAAGAGCGCAGCATGGGTCTTCTTTTCTAATAAAGCAGCTTTTTTGAAATGCTTGGCGGCCTGCGCATATTCTTTTTGTTTCATCAGCTCGATACCTTGCTCGAATTCATCCGCCGATAAAAAAGATAAGCAAAGGATAAAATAACAAATTAAATATTTCATTTAGATACAGGTGTAGTCGTTATGGAAATAAAAATCAACGTGATTACAAGGTAAAGAATCTCGCGGGAGACGGGGCTCGAACCCGCAACCTCTGCCGTGACA
>PLXY01000011.1 GCA_003153295.1 Parachlamydiales bacterium
TTTACAACCCGAAGGCCTTCATCACTCACACAGTGTCGCTCCGTCAAGCTTGCGCTCATTGCGAAAGATCCTCGACTGCAGCCTCCCGTAGGAGTCTGGGCAGTTTCTCAGTCCCAATGTTGGCGGTCAATCTCTCAATCCGCCTAGACGTCTTAGCCTTGGTGCGCCATTACCACACCAACTAGCTGATATCGCATGAACCTCTCTTTAACCGCAAAGCCGGTTTCCCGGTCCTCTACTTTGATAAACAAGGGATTCCCCTCGCCACCGCATTCGGTATTAGCGGCCGTTTCCAGCCGTTATCCCCAGGTTAAAGGCAAGTTGTTCATGTATTACTAACCCATCCGCCACTAGATTACAAGTTACCCTATAATCTCGTTCGACTTGCATGCCTCATCCACACTGTCAGCATTCAATCTGAACCAAGATCAAATTCTCAAGTTGAGAATTTAATTTTGTATAAAAATCTAAAAAAAATTGTTAAAAGGCATTAGAAGTGATAAATCACTCCTAACGCACAAGCTTATTATATGCTTGCACATCGCTTCTCTTGACTTGTCTAAACAGCATTTGTGACCTTGAAGGCCACTTATTCTCTCAAAATGATTCTGAGGAAGGCTACAACTTACTAGATCTTAGGGATTTTATGCAACCCTGAAACTTTCGTCTTTGTATTTTCGCTCAATCGTCTTTTTGAGGAAGCCAACACGATACTAAACGCCAGGATTTTTACGCAATGCCTTTTGATTTTAAAAAAATCTTTTTTGCTAAAAAAAGCCGTTTTCTCGAGGAGAATTGCTTTTTAGCAATTTTTTATGCTTTGAAATTCAAACAATTTTTTACCAAATAAATGACTAAAAAAAGACAGATTTTTGTGGCTAAAAGATCACAGAAAGTAAGATTGCACCTGTGATCCAGGTGCAATCGAGGTGCAATCGAGATTTAAAAAATTAAATATAAATGTAAGCGGCCATACCGATGAGGTAGCCGATAAGAACAGGGATGGAGACCTTTTTCATATACGTAACGAAATCGATCTTTTCCATCCCCATGAGCGCGACGCCTGAAGACGAACCGATAATCAAGATGCTTCCTCCCGTACCTGCGGCATAAGCAATCATATGCCAGAGCGCATGATCGGTCGGAAATTCAGTTAAGGGATACATTCCCATTGTAGCGGCCACTAGAGGCACGTTATCGACGACAGCAGAAAATAAACCAATCAAGGTCGCTACAGTCGCTAAGCTTTGCACTTGACCATTGAGCCAAGTCGCTAGGTCTTGGAGCAGGTGAGCTGCTTCTAAAGAACCGACGCAAAGCAGAATTCCTAAGAAAAATAAAATACCCGAGATGTCGATCTTGCTTAAAACATGCGGAACCCGCAGGTGTTTGCGCTGCTCAAAAGAATGATGAAGACCATCGGTCACCAGCCACAAAATAGAAAGGCTGATTAAAATGCCCATGAAAGGAGGAAGGCCGGTGAGAGCTTTGAAGATCGGCACACAGGCAAGACCTGCGACGCCGAGGATAAAAACGAGTCGCGCACCCGGAGCTTCGATAACTTTTTTATCATTCGGCACGGGAGCGATCCGGCCTTTCATACGCCAGCTAAAATAGATTAAAGGTACGAGGAGGGAAAGGATGCTAGGCGTAAAGAGGGCCTTCATGACAGCTAGGGAGGTGAGCTGTCCTTCGATCCAGAGCATAGTTGTTGTGACATCTCCAATGGGCGTCCAGGCGCCTCCAGCGTTGGCTGCAACAACAACAATACAGCAGAGTAATAGCCTGTCTTTGGCATCGGGAATCAGCTTTCTTAAAAGCGAGACCATCAAAATAGTGGTCGTTAAGTTGTCCAGAATAGAGGAAAGAAAGAAAGTCACGAGAGAAATCAGCCAGAGCATTTTCCGTTTCGATGTTGTCCGTATCGCATCTGTGACGATTTTAAATCCATGATGGGCATCGATCAGCTCGACGATGGTCATGGCGCCCAGCAAGAAAAAAATGATCTGGGCAACGCCGGATACATTTTCATTCAAATGAACCAAATGATCATGCAGCGAGAGAGGACTCCCCACAAAATAAACAGCCCAGCAGGCTACAGCCATTAAAATCGCGACAGCTGATTTGTTGATCTTAAGAACATGTTCAAAAATGATCCCGAGGTAACCTAAGCTGAAAATAACGATCAAAAGTATATAACTCATTTAAGCAATTCCTGTGTGAATGATGTCATGCATACGAATCAGTCCAACCACCCGGATTCCATCCAAAACAGGGAGGACCATAATCCACCGCTTGGGATCTTTTTGCATCAGTTTGAGGGCATCCCAGGCTAAAACATCGCTTTGGGTCGAAATCGGCGAGCGGATCATCAGTTCTCCGATTGTTTTTTGCATCACATCAGACCCCAAAACCAGTAATGAACGACGAAGATCTCCGTCGGTATAAATTCCTTGGAAAGTCCCTGCTTCATCATTGATGAGGATGCATCCTAGCCGTTTAGAAGAAAATTCAGGCAGAATTTCCTGCAACGTTTGAGAAGGGAGGCAAAAGGGTAGAGATTCTCCCTGAACCATGATCTGGCCGACTTTGATGGTCGCTTTTTTGCCGATCGTTCCGGAAGGATGATTTTCACCATAGGAAGCTAGGGAAAATCCTTTTTGTTTCATGAGGGCAATAGCCAATACATCGCCAAATAAAAGTTGAACTTCTGTGGAGATCGTTGGAGCCAAATCGAAGGGGCAGAGTTCTTTTTCCACAGGCAAGGAGAGGGCTACATCCGCATGCTGAGCCAATCGGCTGTTATAATTGGAGACCAGGGAGACCATTTTGGCTCCCTTTTTGCGAATAAAGGGCACTAAACTTAAAAGTTCTTCTGTCTCACCGCTTTTACTCAGCAAAATAACACAATCGTCTGAAGAGACAATGCCAATATCGCCATGTAAAAAATTAGTAGAGGGCAAATAAAGAGCTTTAGTCCCTGTAGAAACCAGCGTCATGGCGATCTTCTCAGCTACCAGTCCGCTTTTTCCCACACCGGTCAATACTAAAAACCCTTTGATATTAGCACATAAATTGAAGACAGCTTCGGCTTTTTCTTTATTTAAATGGTCGAAGAAATATTGGAGATGCTTCTGCTGATCGTTAAATAATTCTCTTAACACGTGTAATCCTCTATTGAGAGATGATAGGTTATTGGCTTTTTTGCTTGAAGTAGATAATGTGAAAATAAAAGGAAGAGTATGCACTCGATCACAGTTGCGCGAGGAGACGGAATAGGCCCTGAAATCATGAAAGCGACGCTTCATGTCTTGAAAGAAGCAGGGGCAAAGCTCAATATCCATGAGGTCGAAATTGGAGAAAAGGTTTACCAAAGAGGGATTCTCACAGGCATTGAACCTAAGACCTGGGAAACGATAAAAAACACCGAAGCGTTTCTTAAAGCTCCGATCACAACTCCTCAGGGAGGCGGCTTCAAAAGTTTAAATGTCACCGTACGAACAACATTAGGACTTTACGCCAATATCCGTCCTTGTGTCTCTTATGCCCCTTTTATCGAGACCAAACATCCCAAAATGGACCTGGTGATCGTTCGAGAAAACGAAGAAGATCTCTACGCCGGTATTGAATACCGACAAACACCCGATGTCATGGTGTCCCATAAAATTATCACGCAGCAAGGCTCAGAAAAAATTATCCGTTATGCTTTTGAATACGCAAGGCAGCATGGGCGTAAGAAAGTTACCTGCTTTACGAAAGACAATATCATGAAGTTCTCCGATGGTCTTTTTCATAAAGTCTTTGATGAAATTGCAAAACAATATCCCGATATTGAAAATGAACACTGGATTGTCGATATCGGAGCCGCCAAACTCGCGGATAAACCAGAAAACTTTGATGTCATCGTCTTGCCTAATCTCTATGGAGATATTTTATCTGATGTCGCTGCGGAAATTTCAGGCTCTGTGGGGCTGGCGCCTTCCGCCAATATTGGTAATTTAGGAGCGATGTTTGAGGCTATTCACGGATCTGCGCCTCGAAGGGCAGGTCAAAATGTCGCTAATCCTTCCGGCCTTCTGCTTGCCAGCGTGATGATGCTGGCCTATCTGGGCGAAGCAAAACTTGCAACGGAAATCCATGAAGCTTGGCTCTATACGATCGAGGAAGGAATCCACACCTACGATGTTTATAAAGAAAAAAACAGCAAACAGTGTGTGGGAACGCAGGAATTTGCTGAAGCAGTGGTCAAAAATCTCGGCAAAAAACCGCGGCAGCTCAAATCTCCTGTCTATAAATCAACATCGAAAATTGTTCCTATTTTAACAGAAAATAAAGTCACTATAGACCGCAAACTCGTGGGTGTTGACCTATTCGTCTATTCCAAAGAAAAAGCCGAAACGGTTCAGAAAAAAATATCTGAAATCAATCCTGCCCCTTTTAAGCTCCAGATGATCACGAATCGGGGCGTACGGATATGGCCTGAAGGCCATTCTGAAACCTTTTGCATAGAACAATGGCGCTGCCGGTTTATTGCAAAAGATGAAAGGCATCCGATTAAACCTCAGGATATCGTGGGGCTTCTCGATCATTTCATTAAAGGCGGTTATGATGTTTTTCAAACCGAGAATCTCTATACTTTTGATGGAGTCGCCGGCTACACTTCAGCAGATGGTTAGACACCTGTTTACTTTAAAAGCATAAGCATCGCAAAATCATCTTCGTAAATTTTTTGTAGTTTTGCTTAAGGAAGATTGATTATGGCCATTGATGCTAATGCTGCTTTTCAGTCCCTGCACTTACGTGTGATGATGGGATCATCGCTTTGGCTCCAAGATCAGCAAAATACTATCGGAGTGGTCGGCAAAACTGAGACAAAAAAATCCCTAAAAGGCTTTGAATTTATCAAGCATGCGTTAGGGTATGGTCCTTTTGGATATCATTGCATTCAACGTACGATTGAAAAAGCAGCGCAAGCATGCATCCAAGAAAATACGGCTGTTATCATGGAGCATTTGAAAGCGCTTCAAACTGAACCGCAGCCAGATAAATTCCAGCAAGATCTAGATGTCGCTTTTATCACGATCGACCAGATCGATAAAAACCAAAGCAAGAAAGATGAGATGCTGAAAAAAGTAAGATCGGTGTTTTTTCAGCATGCAACAATTTTGGGCAAATGTTGTTTACTGGCAACAACGGCTCTGGAAAAAATCCGAAAGATTTTTCTTGTCTTTCGAAGAAATACCTCCACAAAGTCTTTTTGGATTGTTGATCGATTCAAACATATCTTAGGTTTTGGACCTTTGGGATACCATACCCTTAACAGGGCCATGGAAGAGACAGCAAAAAAATGTCGCCTAGAGCTTTGCAAGCACTCTATTGAGCTTATTAAGAAAACCCAGACTGATGAGCCGTTGTCTGTAGAAGAGATCGGACAGGTCATGAATGTGTTAGATCGTCGTGAACAAATTGATCATGTTTATTCTGATATACAGCAGAGATTTCGCACTAAGTTTTTCAGCGAGGCAACTGTTTTAAGTATCGGGATTCTGCAAACGACTTCTGTGCTGGAATATTTGAGAAAGTTATTTCGGAAAGAGCCCTTTTCTTTACCCCCTGTTTCTTTGTTTACGGTTTATGAATCACTCTTCAAACCCTACGCTTCCTCCAGTTTATTATGGCAGGCAAATAAAGGAACTGACGTGCTACAGCTTTATTTTGCCATGTCAGGCTATAGCCAGCAGATAGAATTATATAAAAACAAAAAATTTGTAGGGCATGTTCTATTTAGCCAGGATACCTTACTACAAAATGAGAGCGAAATTCATCTTTTAAAAATTCATTCGTTATCTGCGCTTGATCCAGATGCTAATCATTTGTTTTTCTGCTTTTTACAGCATCTAAAGATACCTGATAAACGATATGAAAATGGAATAGCTCCACTTGCCATTCCTACTGAAGTAGTTAGTTATACGGAGACGCAAACGATAAAAGAGACCATGATAAAACTTAAGAAGTTTGAGTCTATCGTGCAGAAAGTTAAAAATGGGTCGCCGTTTCCTCATCTACTGGAGATGACAAATATCATCAAGGCAGCGGAAGCTTTGGATCTAGTCTGATCCTAAACTCTGGAACTGCTGACTAAAGCTGAGACTTTCTTCAGAGCTTAAAGGGACTAAAGGAGGTCGCAGCGCATGCCAGGACGATCCTTTCTTTTGCTCTAAGACGGTTTTACAAGCAGCGACAAAAGGATAATTTTTTAAAATAGCCGATAAGGCTTCGATTTCGGACTGTCTCTCATTTCCTTGATACAGAGAGCAGATCAGCTTCGGACAGAAGCTAGCGATGCCGGAAATTCCTCCATTAGCACCTAAACTGACGGCAGCTGCAATCAACTTTTCACTGCCAACTAACAGTTGGAAATCGGGAAATTGTTTTAAAATAGATTGGATCAATTCGAAATTCCCTTCGCTTTCCTTCATCCCAATCACCGTTGTAGGAAATTCTTCTCGCAAAGCGCGGATTACTTCTAAGCTGATAGGAACCCCACTGAATTGCGGAATGTGATAGAGGAAAATCTTTAAATCTGGATTATTAACTCTTTGAATCACTTCACGATAGAAGGCGATGATTCCAGCATCGGAGACATTTTTAAAAAAATAAGGCGGCATCATGAGGACAGCTGCACATTTATACGAGAGAGCGGCTTGTGTCAATTTGACGGTATCTTCAATCGAAGAACTTCCGACGCTGACGATGATCGTCTTAGGATCGACTCCACGATCGATCAACGCACCTATCCCCGCTTGTTTCTCAGCGAGGCTGAAGGAAGATCCCTCGCCTGTGGTGCCATAGAGCACGACGCCTTTACATCCCTGTTCTAGGAGGTCTTTGCAATGGCTAGCATGAGCGTCATAGTCGCAGGTCAGGTCGGCATGCAGAGGAGTTAAAGTGGCTGCGTAAATGCCGGTGAACTTTTCCATAGTAATGGCCTTGAGGGTTGAAAGTAATCCGATAAGAAGTAGAGCTAATTTATAATGTCGCATCTTTTTCTAAATGCTCCTTAAGAGAGTTTAAAAACCCACATCCGTACATTCCGTCGATCACTCGATGATCAAAGGTTAAAGAGACATGCATCATAGAACGAATCCCCACTGAGTCGTCATCTAACGCAACGACTTTTTTCTGAATCGCTCCGAGTCCCAGGATGGCCACTTCCGGATAACGGATGATGGGAATTCCCAGCATGACCCCGGAGATACCGAAGTTCGTTAAAGTGATTGTTCCATCTTGGACATCGGCCGGATTCAATTTACCTGTGCGAGCTCGAGATGAAACATCGCCGATGGCTTTAGCCAGCTCAGCCATGCTGAGAGCTTGGCAATTTTTGACGACAGGAACCATGATTCCCTGGTCGACGCTGACAGCAATGCCTAAATTCACAAACCGTTTCACTACAATCGTATCGTCTTCTAAAGATGAGTTCAGGAAGGGATATTCTTTGAGCGCTTTGCTGATCGCACGGGCAACAAAGCTCGTGATGGTGAGCTTGGATCCATGCTGAGCTAGAAAACCTTCTTTTTCTCTTTGGATCAACTTTATGACGGAAGTGACATCGACTTCTGTGATGAGGGTCGCATGAGGAGCTTCATAGAAGGAGCGGACCATATTTTCAGCAATCGCTTTGCGCATGCCTGTCATCTTCACTCTTTCGATGTCTGTGGAAAGAGCTGTGCTCCCTTTACTCATCGGACAAGGCTGATTCTTTGCGGGAGCCCGTTTTTCAATATAAATCTCCAGATCTCGTTTGCTCAGTCTTCCGCCTGCACCTGAAGTAGGAATTTTCTCTAACTCGTCCAAGCTGACGTGATTTTCTCTAGCCAAACGGAGAAGTGCAGGAGAAAAGAAGCCTTGCATTTCAGAACTTGTAGAAGCCTCTCGTTTTACCTCAACAGTGATACGCGAGCCCTCTCCAACTGAACCTCGATTCATTTGGAGCATTTGGATGACGGCTAGAGGCTCGCCTACCTGAAGCTCTTGGTCAGGACTCGCTAGGATTTTAGAGAGCACGCCCGAGACAGGCGAAGGGATCTCGCTGTTCACTTTATCCGTTGAAACTTCCAATAAAGGCTCATCAAGGTTGATCTGATCGCCTTCTTTTTTAAACCATTGCACGATGGTGGCGCTGACAATGCTCTCGCCGAGCTTAGGAAGGGTAACTTGGTATTCTTCTGTCATTTTTCGACTCTTGATTGAATTTTGGCTTGAATTTTGTTTAATAGATCTTGCCAGGCTGCAGGATTGCTGGAAATTTCCAAACGGCTCTTCAAAGAAATAATCGGAAGACGGCATTGGAAATCTATTTTGAGCTTCACCTGGTCTTTTTCTGTACACACGAGGACATCCGCAGGGGATTCTTCGGCAAACTTCTGCAGCTCTTCCGGATAAAACGGATCGTGGTCGGGTTTGAAGAAGGACGAGACAATCTCTCCTCCGGCTTCACGGATTGATTTTAAAAATTGTTGAGGCCGCCCAATCGCACAAAAAGCGGCGACTTTTTTCCCTTTTAAAGAAATATCCGTCACTCTCTTTGTGAAGATCACAGGAGCCTTCGTCAATGGACGAAGCTGCTCTTCGATCTCTTGCTGGCAGTGAGGTTGGACGACAACAATGGTGTCGGCTTTTTTAAGCCTACTGGGAGAATCTCTTAGAAGGCCGCGAGGAAGAAAAAAACCTTTCCCCAAAGGATCTTCTCCATCTACTAGAACAATCTCCCAATCCCGTTTGAGCTGCCGGTGCTGCATGCCATCATCCATGACAATGATATCAGCGCCTTGTTGTTTTGCGCTTTGGGCTGACTTTAAACGGTTTTTTCCCACCCAAACTTGGGCTTTGGGAAGAGAGTGCGCTAGCCAATAAGGCTCATCGCCGCAGGAAGAGACATCGGTTTTAGAAGTAACCTGAAGAACTTCACCGGTTTTTTCTACGAGAGAACGGTAGCCTCTGGAAAGAATAGCCACCCGAAATTTTTTTGAGAGTTCTTCTACAAGCAACTGAACAAAGGGAGTTTTGCCGGCACCGCCGGCTGTAATATTTCCTACGCTGATCACGGGAAGGCCCGCGTCATGGGATTTAAGCAACCCTGTATCGTAGGCCTCATTGCGCAAGACAACTCCGGACCGATAAAGATAACTCAAAGCACGGAGAAGGGATCTGCCTTGCCGCCGTCCTTCCATGATATCCAGGACATACGACTCAAGGGGCATGGAACATCTCATGCTCGATCATTTCAATGATGATATGGATGGCTGTCATATGCGCTTCTTGAATACGGTCGGAATAAGAAAAACCATCGATGATCCATTCGAGATCGGAAACGCCTTTTAATTTCCCTCCGCACTTCCCTAGAAAAGAAATCGTTGTCAGGCCCATCGATTTGGCCATGGGAACTGCATGCAAGAGATTAAGAGAATTACCGCTGGTCGTTAAGGCTACAAAAACATCGCCCGATCTTCCCAAAGCTTCGACTGCCCTTGAAAAGACATCGTGATAGCCGACATCGTTGGCCATGCAAGTCAAATGTCCAGGATCTGATAACGCGATAGCTGGAAGAGCTTTTCTTTTATGACGGAAAATGCCGGTCAGCTCTTCAGCAAAGTGCATCGCATCGCAAAGGCTTCCGCCATTGCCTGCAATGAGAAGTTTATTTCCATTACGGAAACAATCGGCAATCGCCCGTGCCGCACTTTGAATAAAGATGAGGCTCTCAGGCTTCTTCAGAAATTCGATGGCGCGTACACCATCGTCAACGGCTTGTAAAATCTTTTGTTGCATAAATCTACTGGCTGCTAATGATAGTCCACTATAAATTAATAGACCAGACTATGACAAGTTTTAATATCGCCATCATCGGGGCTACAGGGGCTGTCGGACAAGAAATGATGCGGGTTTTAGAGCAGCGTCATTTCCCCGTTAAAGAAATTCGTTGCTTTGCTTCTCCCCAATCGGCTGGGAAAACCCTTCTTTTTAAAGGACAACATATCGTTATTGAAGAGCTCCATGAAGGATGCTTTCAAGGAATTGATATCACTTTATTCAGCGCGGGAAAAAAAATTTCTTTGACTTACGCACCTTTAGCAGTCCAGGCAGGCTGTTTAGTTGTCGATAATAGTTCGGCTTATCGCATGGACCCTGGGGTTCCTCTCATCATCCCAGAAATTAACTCTCATGCCCTTCACAACCACAGAGGCATCGTCTCTTCTCCCAATTGCACGGCTACAGTCATGTTAATGGCGCTGGCTCCTCTTCATCGTCAATTCAAGATCCGGCGTATCGTCGCGGCCACTTACCAAGCGGCCAGCGGCGCAGGACAAAGGGCCATGCTCGAACTTCAAGAAGAGAGCCGGGCTATTTTAGAAAACCGTCCTTTCACAAGGACAGCGATGCCTTTTCCTTATGCCTTTAATCTTTTCCCCCATAATGCTCCCATGACAGCTTCCTGTTATAATGAAGAAGAACTCAAAGTCATCGAAGAGGCGCGAAAAATTTTAGAAGAACCAGAACTGCGTATTGCTATCACGTGTGTGCGCGTTCCTGTTCTAAGAGCTCATTCTGAAGCGCTCAATGTTGAATTCGAAAATCCCATTACTGCACAGCAAGCCAAAGACATTTTGCAAAAATCATCTGGGGTTACCGTGCTTGAAGATTGGGATCAAAATCAATTTCCTATGCCCATCGATGCTTCAGGCCGAGATGAGATTTTTGTCGGCCGTATCCGTAAGGATCTTTCTAATCCTAATACTTTGGACTTATGGGTCGTCGGCGACCAGCTTCTTAAAGGTGCTGCTCTTAATACCATTCAAATTGCGGAGAAATTATGTCTACAATATCAGAAGTGAATCTCATTGATGTCCAAAAAGAAATTCCTGCAGGTGTCAGCGCCTGGGATCGAGCAGTTGTTGAAAAAGTAGCCATTGCTATTGCTGCAAAAATCAATCCCCTTAAGACTAATATTCGGGTTATTCAACCGAAAGATAATCTGCTTCCTATTGTTGTGGGACTCAGCGGAGGTAATTTATTACCAAAAAAATTTGGCGGCAATGGTGATTTGGAAAATCTTCCTATCACATATCTCGGTGATTCGGCAAAGATTCGAGAAGAAAAAGAGAAAAATCCTGAATTTCTAGTCATTAAAGCAAATTTAATCGAGATTGGGCAATACGTTTTTCTGACCAAAAACCATAGTCGAGTATACATTGCTGATTCAGTCGAAGCCCTTTTAAAGGAAGTGAAATAATGTCCTATACCTTAGATAATGGAGCTGCAGCTCCTGATTTTTCTCTCCCCGCCACAGATGGGAAAATGTATGCGTTAAAAGACTTTGCTTCTGCAAAGGTCTTAGTCGTCTTTTTTACCTGTAATCATTGCCCATATGTTTTAGGGTCGAATGAAATCACCCGCCAAACCGCAGAAAAATTTAAAAAAGATGGTGTGGTCTTTGTCGGAATTAATTCGAACAGCAAAAACACTTATCCGGAAGATTCCTGCGAACATATGGTCGAACAAATGAAGATCCATAAATTTCCTTGGATCTATCTTCATGACGAATCTCAAGACATCGCACGGAAGTATGGCGCCTTGAAAACTCCCCATTTTTATATTTTCGATCAAAGCCGCCATCTTATTTATACGGGACGTGCGATCGACAGTCCCCGAGATCCTTCTAAAATGAAAAGCAACGATCTAGAAAAAGCTTTGAGCGAATATCTTTCAGGCAAGCCAGTTTCCATTCCTCGGACGAACCCCATTGGTTGCAATATTAAATGGGAAGGAAAGCCTCCGCATTGGATGCCTCCAGAAGCTTGCGATCTTGTCTAAGACAAAAAAATACTAGACTGTTCTAGAAATTAATGAACACCTTCGATTAAAGTTTTTCCAATGCTTTAAAGGAGGCATCTTATGTCAGTTCATTCTGCAACAGACTCTTTCACCGACGGCGCTGATCTTTTTGATCAAGAAAAATACTGGAGTACCGTTTCTACTTCTATCGAACCCGATCCTATCGCAATGGAAACAGAGTTTAACAAACCTCTTTCTGAAAGAATTATTCTTATGCCATCTGGTCGTCATAGTACTCAGGAACAATACCGCTTGGATGATCTGATTGTTCGAGTTCCTTCGGCAGCTTTCCGTCAACACCAAATTAATCAATGGCAGGCTCAAAAAACAGAAGCTGACAAGACACATTGGGCATGGTCCGCCACTGCTATTGTATCAGGCCTGACTGCTGCTGCGGGCGCGATCGGCCTGGCAATGGATAAAACGCAAGTCGCGTCGGTTCTGGGATCCGCCGTTGTTGCATTGCCTGTGCTCGTAGGCGCCGGAGTAATCACCGCTCTGGTTTCCTTATTTTTCATTTCTTCAGCTAGCACCGCAAGTGATAAAGCCAATGAACAAATGAGCAAATGGGGTGCTGATCCTGTGGTGAAAATCGGCAGAGAAAGAGATCATGCGCATCGGCAAGGCTTTCCTTATATCTATGCTCATAACCTTAAGCTGGGTTCGCAGCCTTCTTACACGGGCCGCTTCCATCCGAAACAAGTTGAGCACGAATACAAAATGTACTTCGAAGCGTTCTGCAGAAAACTTCTTGATCAGTCATTCAATTCCAGCAAAGTGACGTGGATGGAGAATTTCCGTTCTGCCAATCCTCTTTCTTCTAGCATGATGATTTACGGTCTGGGCGAAGTGCCGAATCATCTCAAACCTGTCATTGAAGATTATACACGGTTTGAAGCGTTCTTAAATGATATTAGAAAATCATACGAAGATCTCAAGTCGCAAGTCAGAGCCACTGCAAAAGAGCGGACTGATGGTTACATTAAAGACAGAAATTCTCAACTCCAACCCTATTCTCAAGCACGCGATACAGCGATTGCTACAGCTAAAGCAGAACGGGACAGAATACTTGAGAGACATCCTTTAGAAACAGATCGTCATAATAAAGAAGCCCGAGTCAATTATGAGGCGATCAAAAAAGCCTTAGAGGATGATTATAGTCTTAGAGCAACTCCCATCATTCGAAGATTTGATGTAAAAATTAAAGAAGTTGAAAACGAAAAAGATGAACGCATCAAAAAATTGAATGATCAACAAAGTCAACAGCTCGCCAATAATTATAAGGCAGCTCATGAACTTTTAGTCCGCGCTGACGCAGCTTGGAAAGGAAAACAATATCAAGCGGTCAACTTCCAGCAATACTTCCCTTATCAGGTTCCTGCACAGGCTGCTTGGTATGGACAGCCTTTGCCAATCGTCCAACCGACTCCGGTTTACTATCCTCAACCGCAAGTAGCGTATCCGCAATATGGAATGCAACAGGCCGCTTATTCTCAACCCAGTTCACCACCCGTGCAGCAACCAGTCTACCAACAAGCATACCCTCAACAACAGCAAGCAGCAGTGTACTATCCTGCGCAGCAAGGTGGATACTATGTTGTCCAAGCTGGAGGCTAAAGGTCTTTAGGGAAAAAATTGGGTTTTCTTTTGAGCACCAGTGACTCTTTTGTCACTGGATGCTCAAATCGCATTTCAGAGTGATGCAGTGCAATGCCATGCGGCCAGAGTCTTTTGCTGCCGTATTTTTCATCTCCCAGAACAGGACATCCTACTGCAGATAATTGAGCGCGGATTTGGTGATATCTTCCTGTGATCAGATCAATTTCTAAGAATGACACTCCACGGTCTTGTTTCAAAACACGGTAATCTAAGATAGATTCTTTCCCCTCTCGGGATACTTCCGCTCGAAAACTCCCATGCTTCAGATGATGAATAAGTCTTCCTTGATCATCCGGAAGCTTTCCTTCGACTAAAGCATGATAAATTTTTTCAATCTTTCTTTCTCGCATCATTTCCTGAAGCCGGGAAAGCGCTTTGCTGGTCCGAGCAAAAAGAACTAGTCCGCTGACAGACTTGTCCAGCCGATGGACCGGATGTAGAAAAACATTGCCAGGTTTTTGGTATTTTTTTTTGACCCATGCCTTTGCAAGCTCTGTCAAATCAGGTTGCGTGGCCATCCCTGCCGGCTTTTCCACGACGAGAAGATGGTTATCGCTATAAACGATGTTTGCGTTGTCTAAGTGATTCATAAAGGAGGAGTGTGGTTGCCATCGCGACATTTAGAGAATCTGCAATCCCCCTCATGGGGATTTTTACACGGATGTCTGCAGCTTCCATCCACATGTCGGAAAGTCCTAATTGTTCAGTACCCACCACGATGGCGACAGGTCCGCTCAAAGGAGCATCGGTATATTCTAAAGTCGCTGACGGCGTTGCAGCTACCACCTGGATTTTGCGCTCTTTCAGCCAAACATAGGCATCGGATCCTTTTGCTTCGATCACAGGAAGAGTAAAAAGAGTCCCTACGCTGGCCCGCACGACATTCGGGTTATAGATATCGGTGCACCGATCACAGACAATCACACCATCTGCACCGACTGCATCTGAAGTTCTTAAAATGGTTCCTAAGTTTCCGGGCTTTTCAATCGATTCGGCCACAACGTAAAGAGGAGGATTGTTTTTGGGATGCAAGTCGCTTAAATTTTTTTGCATTTGATGCGCAATCCCGATCAACCCATCAGGACGGTCGCGATACGAGATTTTTTCAAAAAGATGCTCTGGCAAAGTAAACGTCTCAACACCGACTTGCTTGATCAATAAAGGTTCGTTCGATCCTAAAAATAATTTCTCGCAAATGAAAAGCGAATCAAAATGAACGCCTCCTTCCACTGCGCGTTTAATCTCTCGATATCCTTCAATGATGAATAGACCTGTCTCATCTCTTTCTTTCCGGTCTTTGAGACGGACGAGCTGCTTGATCTTCGGATTTTGAGGACTTGTGAGTTCTTTAAACATACCACCTTGCATAAGTTCCAGATGTGAGATCTAAAGGCCCAGGAATCACCATCTCGCCCATTTCAATCGTCCCTTTATGAGATTCTTTAGCTTGCAAAAGAAGATGGTGGAGGACCAGCGGAGTATATCCTGGAGTATGAGAAGAAAGGATCACGAATTGAGGATCAGGAGTCAAAAGTTGAAAACAAAGATCTAAGATCACGGGAAGATCTTTTTCGATTTTAAAAACTTCTCCTTGGTTTCCGCGGCCAAATGTCGGAGGATCTAAGATAATTCCATCATACCGTGTTCCTCGACGCACTTCTCGCCCGAGAAATTTAATGGCATCATCGACGATCCATCGAATGGGGGCTTTCTCGAGTTTGTTCAAAGCCGCGTTTTCCCGGGCCCATGCAACCGTAGTCTTAGAAGCATCGACGTGGCAGACATCTGCGCCTGCTTGAGCAGCCGCCAGGGTAGCTCCGCCTGTGTAAGCGAAAAGATTGAGGATAGAACATTTTTTACGCATCCGCTGTTTCATCCATTTCCACAAGTGCGCATGCTCCGGGAAAAGCCCGATATGTCCAAAATCCGTCGGCATGGCTTTAAAAAGGACTTCTTCGCATTCCACTGTCCAAGAGCTCGGCAGCGGAGGAGAAGCGACCCATCGATTGGAAGGCTCACGCGTAAAGATCGCATCGGCCTCTTTCCAGGCCTTTTCATCTAAAGAAGGTTTCCAGACGGCTTGAGCGCAAGGCCGGACTAGGACGTAATCGCCGAATTGCTCAAGTTTATTTTGATTCCCGCTATCCAAAAGGGTGTATTTCATAGAAATAGTATACAAGAATGGACCGTATGAAGAAAGGCAAGAAACTGATTAAAGCATCTGACGAATTGACATCTCAAAAAAAGATTTTCTATCTACTCTTTGGACATGAGAAAAATCCTTCAAAATATCGTGTAAGAGTTCGACCTTTTCATAGTGAAACCCATGGATCCGATCTATTCCTCGGAAAGGCTCTTTCAATTCTTCTTCAATCAGCTGGAGCCACTCTTGATCATGCCGATGGCCCCATGTACGCACTTTTTGTCTCAGTTCTTCTGGTGTTCTCACCCAGCTATAGTGATGGACTAGAGGTCTCTCATCTAAACCCATCAGATGAGAACGTTTTGGCCCTTGAATCTGATCGTAAAGCCCCTTCCTCTCCAAAACATCCAAGATCATCTCAGGAGAATCCATCGCTTGTTTTCTCACTAAGAGTGCATTAAGGGGAAATTGATCGATCGCGCGATTGGAAGGATCGCGGAAATAAAAGTAGCTCGAAAATCTTAAGGCGGCAAATTCGGATACATTGAAGGTTTTAAGCCATTTTATAAAACGATCGGCCTCGACAATTTCATCGACATCAAGAAAGAGAATATAGTCAGCATCTTGGACATAATGAAATCCAATATACCTTGCCGTGCTATGCCAATAATGGCTCCAGTCCTCATCTGCAGGAGTGAAAGGAGAATAGATCCCATAAGGCTGCTCATCGTAATTAAACTCAACGAACTGCACATCTGGATGCTGCTGATAAGATAGATCCAATAGAGTACGATTTTCAGGCTCCCCATTAAAAAAGTGGGAGCAGACGGGAATGATCACTTGTTTTGAGAACTTTTGAACCTCTTCAATGCAAAAACGGAGAAAGCGGTGATCCGTGGTGCAATAGTTGATGACAGTGGCAATCTTGACCATTTGTTTCTACATAAACGATCAAGAGCAGAGGATCTACAATATTTTTTTTAAAAAGAGAGCCAAAAGACGTTTTGTCGTCCGCAGGATCACTGTTTGACGGTTGCCTTTGACATGAAAAGTACCCACTTCAGGCTCTTCCTCTTTTTTACCGATCGCATAAAAGATGGTGCCTACGGGTTTTTCGACTGTTCCGCCACTAGGACCTGCAATGCCGGAGACCGCGATTCCATAATCGGCGCCTGTTGTTTCCAAAAGCCCCGTGCACATCTCCTGTACGACTTGGCTGCTCACAGCCCCATGTTTTTTTAAAGTCTCCGGTGAGACATTTAACAGACGTTCTTTGAGTTGATTTGAATAGGCAACTAAAGAACCGAGAAAATAATCTGAAGCGCCGGGAAGCGAAGTGAGCTGCGAGGCCAAAAAGCCGCCTGTGCAAGATTCCGCTAGCGCTAGTGTTTGATGGCGCTGGACCATCCAGACCTGAATCGCTTCTTCCATTTTAGAAGCGGGCAGAAGAGAGGCTTTAAAAGCCTGAGCAATGGCTGTCTTAGCGGCCATCACATGTTCCTTCTTTGCCCCTCGTAAAATCACCGAGACGCCGCTATAAGAAGGATAAATCCCAATATCTAACTCATATTGAGTTTGTAATTTTCGCAAGAGCGGATCGACATCATTTTCCCTTAAGAGATAAAAATAGATGGCTTCGCGATAAAGCGGCACGGCAGGAACATGTTTTTTGAGATAAGGCAGGACGGTCTCTTCAAACATCTCTTCCATCTCTTGAGGAATTCCTGGGAGTAAAAAGAGCAATCTCTTGCCTTCGTTAAAAATAAATCCCGGAGCGGCTCCGACAGGGTTGGAGATTTCAAGAGGAGGCTCTTTGAAAAGTTCTTGTGCGCAGCCTGCAGTATTGTCATCCAGCGTCGGACCGAGGCCGCCTGTTGCAATGACAATGGAACTGCGGGATACGGCTTCGTCCAACCCTTGCGTCAATAAAGAAATTTCATCAGGCAAGGTGAGTTGGGAAGCGACATTCCACCCTTCTTCCGTCAACCTGCGGCTGAGATAAGCGGCATTCGTATTGACGACCATGCCCCTAAGCACCTCATTGCCTACAGCGATGACTTCAATAGACATGGATCGCGATCTCTTGTTCTTTGAGCTGCGCGTGATTCTGGATCCAGCTGAAACAATGTTTCCCTAACCGGATCGGAGATGAGATTTTTTTATCGTCCCAAAGAAAAGTCGTCGGCACTGTGTTCGACCGCAGCCATTTGACGAGTTTGGTAAAAAGAGCTGTATTGGGAAATAGACCCTCATCGCTGACTTTAGCATAGAGACCGCTAGCGCCATCGAAGAAAATCTGAGGGTATGCCAGCTGAACCCCCCAGTGGATGCTGGCATGGCTCATCACCATCGGATTGATGGTTCCCGCTGTCTTAGATGGAAAAAACCGGTGGGGTTGCATCTGAATCAGAGGTTTGAGAGGCTTGGCCATGTATTTTTCAGGCTGAACGGCATGGGCATAGAGAGCATTGGCATCCCCTGTAAGCGCACAGGAAAGATGCCGCTGAATTTGACGATCCAAGGGAATCTTTCCGGCTTTTAAAATCTCGATGTATTCGCCATAAGATTTTAAAAAACGCTCTAAAGAGAGCTCAAGGTCCGGTAGAGTCGTGATCTCGCTGACATTAAAAAAATAAAAAGGTGCTAGATGCTGGCAGAGGTCTTGCATTTCAGAGGCATCGAGCAAAACTTGATGTTTGAGCCATTTAGAGACGGAGAACTGCCCTTCTAGAGCCGGTTGGCTATGTCTGAGGGATGACATTTTTTTTACGAGAGGTAAAAGAATGGAGAAGCAGCCAGACAATTCCTAGGAAGATGGAAGCATCGGCGATATTGAAAACGGGATACGAGTATCCCCAGAAAAACAAATGAAACATATCGATCACGTGGCCATAGATAAAATAATCGAACACATTTCCCAGCCCGCCAGCAACAATCATTGCTAGAGGAAAGCGGTATTCGTAAGCTTTAGACGAAAGCCTTAAATATGCAATAAGGCCTAAGACTACTGCGATTCTGACGATCAATAAAAGATCTTGCATACCGCTGCCGATTCCCCAGGCAGCCCCGCGATTAGTCACATGATGAATGCAAAAATCAATGCCAAAAAAATTCTGAAAAACAGACAACCCTCCGAAGGGGAAAAAATTCGGCGCATGTTCTATCGGCTTGATATAAAAATTAACCATGCCTTTAGAGGCATAGTCTAAGGCTAGGATAAAGAGCCCGATAAAAAAGAGCTTGAGGGTGTCTTTCCAGGTCATTGCAATAATCCTTTCTCCAACATATCTTGGGCCTTAACGGTCATCGTTGCATAAGGAATAGCTTCCAACCGAGGAAGCGAGATTTCCTCATTGGTGATATCACAGATGCCATAGGTATTTTCATCGATTTTTTCGAGCGCACGGTCGATCTGTCTCAAAATTTTATATTCTTCACCTGAAACCTGCAGGCTGATGCTACGGTCAAAATCATCGGTCCCTTCATCGGCTTGATGCTGGGAATACCCTTTAGACTCATCGGTAGACTTTACTTCTTCGCTGACATGACGCACCAAGGTGGTGTATTGGGCTCTCATGTCTAAGAGTCGTTGCTTAAAACGGTCAATATCGCTTTTTTTCAGTGGCATATGTACCCTATTCCTTCTTTGATAGTTCTTCTTCGGTGGAGATACTTTGGATCTCGTCCATCAGTTCGTCCATATCTTTAAAACGTCGATATACACAAGCAAAGCGGATAAAAGCAATAGTATCGAGCTCTTTTAAGTGATTAATGACAAGCTCTCCTAGTTCAGTCGTCTCAATTTCTCTGACTTGTCGTTCCATTAAATCGGCTGTGATCTGAGCTGCCAGCGTCCTCACTTGGTCGTGGCTAATCCGCGTATGGCGGCACGCTGAGTCCAAACCCCGGATTAACTTATCCTGTTGGAAATCTTCATACCTGCCATCTCGCTTATGCACTTGTATTGTCAAATCGACGGTCTCAAATGTCGTGAACCTTTTTTGGCATTCCAAACATTCTCTTCTCCGCCGAATAGCATTTTGCTCCACGGCATTCCGTGAATCGGTCACTTTTGAGTCAAAATGATTGCAAAATGGACAACGCATAAAGTCTTTCTTTAGCTCCGGCCCGATTTATTTAAAACCTTAAAAAATCTTTTACTCACGATTTGTTCTCTGGATCATAGAGAATCCAGACCAAATTCAAAGGCTATAGTCTATCAAAAACTTCATTCCAAGATCAAGGAAACTAAATATGCTGCTTACTCCTGACTTAAAGAAATTACTTACATGTACAAAAATTTTCCGAGTGAAAAATCAATGCTCTTCTTTTAATGCTTTAGGAAATGATTTATTATATTGAGTCAAAGGAGAATCAATGGCAATAAGACCTTTTTTTAGCCGTTGGTGTCATAAAATTAAGAAATTTTTTAGACTTCCTGAAAAAAAACTTTTTATGCTCTAGAGTGTTCTAACAAAGAATGGTTGCCGTCTATGAAAATAAACTGGTTTCTTGGAATTATTTCTTCCTTTCCTATTTTCATTTCAGGAGAAATTTTAGAAACAGATTCTATAGAAACAATTTACAGTCATGTGGAAGAGGATACGCTGGTTCTTTTAGGAATGACGGATACGATTACTGATTCTGTGCTACAAGTGGGATCTCAACCGTGGAGATACTTAATACGAAAACTTCTAAGCACTATACAAGATATCTATCAGCCAGGAAATTTACACGACCAATGGACCTATAAAGTTGAAACCTCAGTACCTGTCAAAGCTGTTCAGCCAGAAATGATCGAATGGATCAACTATCTACAGCAAAGAGGCATTCCAGTTTTTTGTGTCACAGGAAGAGGCAGAAATCTTTGGTATTCAACTCCCACACCCGATGTGGATGTATTAACTGAACGAGTATTGCAGAGTGTGGGTGTCGACTTTTCAAAAACAAAAATTCCAAAAGCCTTATTAAAAGTTGACTCGCAGTTCTTTTATAAAGGGATTTTTTATTGTGCAAGATGGAATAGGAAGGGAGAATTGCTGAGCCAAATTTTTCAAGATGTCAACTACCGACCTAAAAAAATTGTGATGGTAGATGTTAAACTAGACCAGTTGAAATGCATGGAAAAGAAAATGCAAGAAACAGGAATCCCAGGCGTTTATGTTTTATATCAAAAAACAGCTAAAAACTTTAAAAGTTTTAATTCTAAAGGTGCACTTTTACAATTAAAATTCCTCATTGAAGAAAGCCAACTTCTAGGGGACGCAGAAGCGGCAGAAAAAATCCTGCCCCTAAGCAGCCCTTCTCTAGAGGAGTATTTTAAAGAACTTTTCTCGATTTCATTGAGCTATCAGGACTGTAGATAAAGATTGCCCTTTTAATTTCCGGAGCTCGGTCAGTTCATCTGCTAAATAATTTATAATTCTCTCCAGCTCAAATGTTTTCTGCTCTGATTTATGCAAAGAAATGTGTTTTCTTATCTCTTTTTTCCAATGAATTTTCATAACTTCTCTCGGCTCACTTTGTAGAATTTGAATAACGGTTTCTGTCATCATTTTATTTTCCATCCCTTCCGTTATTAAATCATTCAACCCGTCTTTTTTTAACGCTTGAATAAAGTTAAGCTTTAGTATTTTAGCTATAAAGGCATCATTGATAATTGTCTTTCCGACACTCTCGATGATTTTTTCTGTTTTATCTTCCGATTGATAAACAATTTGATTAAAAAGATCAGGATGATAAATTACCCATCCTTGCTGAGGATCTTTCGCTGCCACCAAACAATTTAATATTCCGTCACTATAACGAAGTTCATAATGTGTAACGAGTTTGAAAGACGAATTTTCAGAAGGATTCAATATATGATGAATTAATTCCGCTCTCTCTTGATGAATTTTGCGATATCCATCCTCAATGCAATCATAATCGACGCGTGGATTTTTCTCACAGCGGGGCCGTGTTAAACATCGGATACAAGAAACCTCAAAAGGGGCTTCTACATCGATAAGATAGACTTCAGCACCGGCGATTTTAGCAAGACTTAGTTTATTTTCAACGTCTGAGACTCGTAACATACGACGATCAATCACAAAAGAGCAATTTTTGTGAGCTTTTACGAAGTTTTCCACCCATTGACTAAAAATCTTCTCACCCTCCCCATCTACTTGTTGATAACTTAGATCGACATTTAATTCTTTTTTGCACATTTCTCTTAGTCGATATTTTGCAATATCAGGATTAATAGTTCCTTGATGGATATGAAAAGGTAAACTTGTAATAGCTTCAGATTTTCCCGCACCAGAATTTCCTCGCATTAGAAAAAGAAAAGGTTTGTTTTTCTTAGATTTTGGAAGCTTTTTAGAAAGCTCTTTTGATTCCTCTACTAATTTTGATACTAATATCCGTCTCATCTCAGGCATATAAGCAAACCATTCTTTATTATTAGAAAAAGTGCATCCAATTATTTCATTTAGATTAAAAAAAGAAAAAATAATCATGAAATAAATATATCTCATAGTAAGAGCCCTTGGTTTTTAAATATTTATTTTAAAAATTCTCATCTGTAATGAGAATTCTTTAAAGCTTATTTGAATTTAAAAAAAATCACATTGAAAAGTTTTAAGAATTTTGAAATTTTGGATACGCTCACAACCTAATTTTTAATCTCTGCTAAAAAAATAGTTGCAGTCCTTTCCTAATAGATCTCTCAATGAGTTTTTTGATAATTCGAGCTGAAAATTGCGAAAAAATCCAGAGCTAAATTTATTAGAATAAATTCATACTACTTTAAAAATTGGATAATTTTTAATGATTTGTTTTCTAAAAACGAATGCCAGGCATAGGACCGAGCACTCATTTTTAGTAAGCGAAGGTGCCGACCATATTCACGCGCTGTGGCAATTTCGTATGGTGGTTAACACTGCTGTTTGAAATCGGAATACCCCAATCTGCACGAATGAAAATATTCTTTTGGAAGCTATACCGAACACCAATGCCCGCGCTAGAGAGAGTGGAAAAATGATTTTCACCAGGCGGCGGACGGCGGTTGAAAACTTGCCCTACATCGTAAAATGCTAGGAAGTAGAGATAATCCCGACGATGGCCGTAGGAATTTTTTTTGTACATAGAAACAGGAGGTGTATGAATTTCTTGGTTTGTAAACCAGCCCTGATCGCCGTTTGCATCGCGCTCTTCAAAACCGCGAACCGTATCGATTCCGCCCATCCCCATTTGCTCCGAGACCATGAGGCGCTGCCAAGTGCCTTGTCCTGCCAAACGGGCTACATAAGACCAGCTCCCGCCCATTTGAGTCTTCCGTTCAAAAACACCTTTGCCATAAACGTAAGAAGAGACGGCCCCATCTCTGAATTTTCTAAAAGTTTTAGTGTTGTTATGAGAAGTCATATGGCCTGGGCTACCAACAGCAGTCACGCTAAAGACAGTAGTTCCATGACGATCTTCATTGAAAAGATCGTAATGCACATTGAACTGGCTAATTTGATATTTACTGTTAAAGAACGACAGAACATCAAAAAATGCGTTGTTCGTGACCGATTTAAAATCATAACCGACGTTCATTTCATGACGAAATCTTCCACGAGGCGAAAACGGAATAATATAACGGCCGCTTGTCTGCCAATATTGCCCTTTCATATGGAAAGGAGCGACTGAATCGGGTTTAGATTGTTCATAGGCCCCAAAGATATTGACCAGATGGTGCCATCGCAGAGGAAACGTATAATCTCCATTATGCGCCTGCAGCTTTCTGGTGTTGATATTCGTGGTGTACTGATAATTCATGATGTGGTCTAAACCAAACGCATTACCCCAGTTAAAGCCAGCAAATATGCGGTTAAAGCCTGTGAATCGGTTTCCGATGTTGTCGTATCCCGTGAACACTCGCAGAGGAAATTTGTCGTTAACACGGAATGTTAAATCGGTTTCTTTCCTTTTTTTCCCAGGTTCATAGATCAGATCGACCCGGCGAAAAGGATTACGATTGAGCCAGTCCAGATTGGCAGTGATCTCTCTTTCATTCAAAGGAGAGTGTTCTGTTAATCGAATCTGATTGCGGATTAAATTGTCAGAGAACCATCGGTTGTTTTCAATATTGATCTGCCCAATTTTTCCTTCTAAGACAAGGATTTGCACGTATCCATTGGTTACATCTTGCTCAGGATAAATCACGTCGGAAACAATCACGCTATGGTTCGAAAGATATCTGCGGATGTCCGAAGTTAATAAAAATAAGCTTTTTTTCTGAAGCGGTTTACCCACATACTGCTCAATGAGCTGTTTGAAATTTTCTGATTGAAAAATGGGTAAATCATCTGCCTCTACAATAGAATTGCAAGAGCAGCCGGAAGGGTCAATAGAATCCGGATCTGAAACCAGGCGCACACCCTTCAAGTAGATCGTTGTATCGCAGGTCGGCATCGGGGCAACGGCAATTTCATTGCCGTACTCATCGGCATAAGCCGGAGTAAAGCAGAGCATGCATAACGAGAAAAAAATGAGATCTCTAGAGATCTTCTTTTTCTGTAGCAGGGTCTTGATTAATAAAGAGGTAGTCATAAGGCTTCAGTAATCCATTTTTGTATTCTAAACTTGCATTATCACTTTCCTTATAAGTGATCGAATAGGCCCAATCAGCTTTGAGTGGACGGGGAAATTGACGTTCAACCAACGGAAAGTAGGGAAAAAATTTTCTTACATTATGGCGATGGGCGGTAGCAGGAGCAGGAGTCGGCGGAGGTGTCGGCGGAAAGTGGAAATCCAAAACCAATCCCAAGGGAGGACTATTGATCTTATCGAAAATTTGTGTACGGATAGAAAGGTATTGGGCATAAGTTATACTCGTACTCTCGATATTGTCGACTCTACCATCAAAAGATACAGTGCTTGTTGAAGGCCAGATATCATTCGGGGTCCCTTCGAGCTGAGTAACATTAGTCATGCTAATGTAATTGCCGCCGATATTGCTAAAAGAATCCTGGTTCATAGAAACGACAGGACCCGCAACTCCAGTCCCCAGAACTTGCATCGCATCGTTAGTGATACCCGTGATGGTATTAAGTGCCATATGAACAGGAGGATTGGTCCCTGAAGTATCTAAAAAGGTCACAGCAGCAAATAAGATATCTCCTGATGTCGTCACGAAATTGGAAGTCACGGTCGATAAATTAGTTGTATCTTGAACGTAAATCCCAATCTGATCCATCGTGGATACGTTATTATTTGTAATCGTGACAGTATCAACAGCATTTTCGCTTGCAATTCCATTGTTACTGTTACTGCATGTATTTTGGTTGATGGTAATAGGCCCAGAGAAAGCTGTTAAAATGCAACTTGCATCAGTTAAAATACCAAGATGTTTCATACTAGTGATCGTATTATTAAAAATAGTTCCCGAAGGTCCATTAGGTGCCACATTCCCCTCTGATTCGATACCATTGGGAGCAGCATCCTGCATTGGGGGAGTACTCGGATTTCCTGTGATGGTGTTATTAAAGATATTAAAGGTAAGTCCGCTCGTTCCCTCCATCGAGATTCCCTTTTTCTGGAAATTATTAATAGTGGAATTTGAAACTATCACGTTACTAGTTCCGGAATCGACCGCCGCTAAGATCCCATAAACAGTTTGATATCCTAATTCAGTACGGTTATAAATATTAGTCACTAGCACATGATCAATCACTCCACTCGTATTGTGATATGCAATCCCCACATATCCATCCGTCTGCAGGGAAGAACCCCCAATTAAATTAAGTCCGTTCACTTCTAGGTTGTTGATATTGACGCCTCCGGTAATCCCATCGGCCATGATAATCGGGAAGTAGGTAATAGCTGGACTTGTATTGAAAACAAAACTGTTAGTCGCAAGCATGGTGGGCGTTTCGATGATCGTTGAACCCATGCCCTGACCTGTGAGAGTTAAAGGCTTCGTAATTTTCACCGCTTCTTGATAAGTTGTTGCTGCTAGAATAACGGTCCCGGTGCTAGCGACGACATCCACACCGTTTTGAACAGTACCGTTAGCTCCGACGTTCACAACGGTTGTTGTTGTTGGGCCAGAGGTGCTACCTGATAATACTCCAAGCGGCTGCAAGGTAATGGCAGCGTTTAGGTCAACGGTAGGCGCTTGGAGAGAAAGGCTTCCACTTCCGCTCGCAGGTGTAATTGGACTCACAATCGTGATTAAAGTAGTTGCTGCTAAAGTGACATTTCCAGTTTGGAGGAAACCTTGAACAGAGGTATTAGAAATAAGACTATTACATCCTGGCAAAGATGAAGCCGTATCAAGAGCGGGAGGGCCGGGGTAATCCCCTCCGCCTGCGCAATTATAGTTATAGGGTGGGGATGTGTTTGCGGTCACGGTGATAGAAGTTGGGTCGAAGAGAATGCTTCCGTTCTTTCCTGAAGGAGCAGTCAAATCTGGCACTATATAATCTAGTCCTTCAACGTAGCCTTTAGAGGAGACTTCCAATTTGCCTCCCTTTCCTTCCAGGCCTGCTCCTTTGGCTGAAATCAGAAGCCCTTCAATTTTAGTTGTTTGATCTGAAACCGGAATCTGTAACCCATCAATTTTAGTTGTTTGATCCGACCAAACAACAACAGTGCCCCCATCTCCATCAACTCTAGCGTTGGCTGAAAGAATCACATCTTTACCGATAGTTACGGTCGATGCATTTATGATAGAAGTGTCTTCTCCTTTCCAGCCACCACCGAGAGAGATGGTTCCCCCGCCTTTATCTCCAGAAACATCAAACTTAGTGTTCGAAGCTAGCTGAACGTGATCTCCTGTTGCGACAACAGATCCGCTGTCTGCTTCATAAGAGCCGCCAAGTTTTACAGTTCCGCCTTCGGCTTTTAATATAATACGGCCGTTCTTTTCTTCGAGTGTCGTCGCACGGATAATTCCTTCGCTATTGATCGCCAGCGAATAAGGGTCGTTGCCATGTGCATGCAATTCCACTTTGACAGCTTCTATCACTCCCTTCATATCAATATGAGGAGAATCGACAGGCTTTCTAATGAAGATCTCTTTGGAATCGGCTCCTTGAATCAGAACCGAAGATCCAGCCACCGCATGAACTTCTCCTGTCGCTGACTTCAGAGTTCCATAACTGCCGATATCTTTACCGATGAAGAAGATATTTCCTTCGCACTCAATGACTCCATTGACAAGGATAGATCCATTGGAAGATCCTTCAAAAGATAAGCTATCCCCTTGAATAAATGAGTCGTTATCGAGATTTAGTGTACTGACGATGAATTCATTGCAATTGATGTATGCGTCTTTCCCAACAACAATACCATTGGGGTTAATGAGAAAAATCTGGCCGTTGGAACTCAATTTTCCTAAGAGTTGAGATGGATCCTTCGACAAAACTCGGTTGAGCATCGCGCTTTTCTTTCCTGGAAGCGAAATATTGACGATCTCATCGTTTAAAATTGTAAAACTTTGCCAGTCTACAATCGTTTTATCAGCAGCTGTGAGCTTGAGAGTCTTCTCCATCGCGTGCTGATCCATTTTCCCATGAACAACATGGCCGCCTGAAGGTTTCGCATCTAAGTTTGATGCGAGAAGGCATATGCCAAAATATACAAAAATTGGAAGTTTTGAAAATTGCATAATTAAAATTTAATTACCACCTGCATCCGATCCTAGCGGAATTAAAACAGGCCGTCAATAATAAATTAGAAAAATTTTTTTATCTGAGAATTTCTATAGGAGATTTGAATGAATTTTCATCGCTTGTCTACCCCGTTTTTTGAAAAGACCTGATCACTTTTTGAGGTCAAATAACGTGAATTAGGGGTTCCAAAAAGGTCCGTGAGTCAAAGCGCCGTCCGCATTATTGACATGAATAATCTCCAACCTCTCGATCTGCAACCCCTCCATAAATCCTAGGACCAGAATCGCATTGGAGGCTTCAACACAGGCAAAATCACCTCCGCCAAGATCTTCGTCCGTTTTGTTGATCAATGCATTGACAACAACAGCCAATTCTTCCTGCGTAAAAGAAGTTTTGCCCACTATTTTAGAAATCGATTTAAAAACAGAGCCTACTCCTATAATGGAGTGAGTGGCTTTGATTTTATTTTGAAATGACGGATCGACTTTTTCTGAAAGATACCGTCCATAGGCTAGAGCCTGACCCACATCTACAGCAGAGATAGGATTAGGGCTGTTGTATTCATCGATGGAACGGCCTTGGATTTTTTCTATTATATAATCCCTAAACGGGCCAGAACCTTCATTGCTGCCATCGATATGGCATATACCCTCGAGATCTGTTCCTACAAACTGAATACTCCTTCCGCCTACATCCCAAACTAAAAGATGTTGGGGTGCAGTTTCTATTTTCGCCAAAACAGCCAGGAAAGGAAGCGTTCCCTCCAATAATTGATCGATGACATGCACCTTAATACCTGTCTCTTCCTGGATCTCTTGCGCAAACTCTAGACCATTTTTCGCATGACGAAAAGCCGCTGTAGCTACTGCCACAATCCCATCGGGATTAAATACCCGAGATTTTTCAATAGCCTTTTTAAAGGCTTCAAGTCCTTTAGCCTTGATTTCCTCAGAGAAGTGGGAATTTTTTCTTAGACTCTGATGAAAATTGACGAAGAACTGTTCAGTATGGACAATCTTAACGATTTTACCTGTTTCTAAGTTGACTTCTGCAACTTGCAGTTTGGGTCCCCCTGTCCCCAGATCAATGGCAGCTCGTACCGCAATAGGACTTGCGGCAGCAACTAGCGTAAAACTTACAAATACGCTGAGGATAAATCCGAAGAATCTACTGTACATATTCGACCTTACCTCTTAAGCAAATTTGCTGACTTATTTCGGAGATTTTTTCAAAAATTCAGACAGAAGAGAAATCCATTTGAATGACTTCATATATTCCAGTCACTACAAGGGTTACACTCCCTGACTAAATATCATAAAATTTTACACTGAAGGATCGTAATCTCAAATATGATTCTTTGGCCTGAAGCTATAAATACTCTTGATTTATCACTGCGCACGGTTAGCAGACCCCATCACGCATTGTAGATTTAGAGATTACTAGAGTTTAAAAAATTCAAATATTTCAAGATTTTCAGAAAAACTTACCAACTTTGAATTGTACTTCATTAGATATATAGCCTGAGCCGATCTCTCCATCATAGGCAAACATTCCAAAAAATCCGTTCTTACCTTTGATAAGACCAGCTATTCCCAAGGTAAATAGATTTTGATGATCTTTGAATGATTCAACGGTAAAGGATGAGGGAATGTCCACAAGAGCTGCGGTGATAGCTCCTATTTTATGAGGAGCCTTATTGACATAAGCGGCTACCTCTCTCATAACAAAAGTGCCCCAATTACGATCAAAATTTTGATAAAGACGGAGTCCCAACTCGCTGCGAAGCATTGAAGAGGTCCGATTTCTCTGTTTAGCATTGAAGGCTTTTCCGCCCCGTTCTTTGAAATCGTCTTGCCAATTTACGACCCAATCAAAGAGAGCAAAAGGTTCAAAGACGAACCAGCCGAACCGTTTGAAGTCGTAGCCAACACCCAATTGCGGCACGAGTTGGTAAGTATGAAATGAGCTCGAAGCCGTCGCCTTAAATCCTGGAAAGTCAATATGTCGATGGTTATTGATATGGTTATAAGCTGCAGTAAGGGCCGTCTCAATATATGCATTATAGAAATAGGCAGTTGCATAAGGCGCTAAAACAACTGAATTGATTTCCCCTTTTCCGCTGTTATGATGTTCATGGTAATTGCTATGGATATAGGAAGTTGCAATCCCAATCATCCCATTTTCTGTACAGAACCGATCATAACCGAGAACAATTCCTTCAGAATTGAATTTAAAGCCAGGGGTCTGATCTTGAGCCTTCTGACTTGAAAATTCAGCAAAACCATCGAGCCAAAGGGCATTTTTTTCTTCCTTTTCAGCCGCTTTAACTAGGCTTCCTTGTGGAAGATTCTCTTCTGGAATAACAGCCATTAAAGTATCAGGGTTAAATTTGTCTCCTACAAACGCAATAGGTCTTGGACTTTTCGAACCAAACATATGGCTATAGTGCATATCCGAAAAATGAGTTCCTATGATGTTGTGAAAAGAGAAAAGCATATTATCTGTGATGAAAATGGGAATTCCATTTCTTAACGGGGATGCTGACTTTAGAGCATCTTTGAGCGTCTCGCCTGATAAGACAGATAATAGCTGCTCAGCTTGTGAATTTGGGCCCTCTTTATTGATATAGTTACCAAAAGTCAGAGCATTGCCAGAAATACCATCTAGCAACATGAACCGACGATATAATAGCTGCACAAGATTAGGTTGCTGTAAAAGACTGAAATGGAAACCAGGAAGCCCACCTAAAACATTTGGATCAAAGCTGCCAGATATACTTGCAGCGGTTAGAATGTCATAACTTCCTGTTGCAGGATAATTTCCCGCATCTTGAATAACTTGAACCGAACCTGCAAGAGTTGCAGCTCCTGTAACAACGATCTTGGATCCCGCCGTTGGATCAATTTCAATATTTGTCAAAGAACCTGAATTTAAAGTCAACGATCCTACGGTAATAGTGCCGATTGGATTGCCTGGAGAGATCGTTCCACCGCTTTGGATTAAAACATTACCCCCTATATTCCCTGTTCCTTTGAGTACCGCGCTATTATTGACCATGACATCGCCGGGAATAGAGCCATTTACAGTCATAAACCCAGCAGTCACTGTCGAAAGGCCTGTATACGTCGCAGTCCCTGTAATTATTAAAGTGCCTGGTCCGTATTTGATTAAGGGACGAGATCCAGTTAAAACCGATGCATCAGGAGTTGAGTCGTTATTGGCAAGGCCAAATTGAAGCACTGTTGCTTGAGGGAAGTTACTCGTGACATCGTACATGAGCCAAGTCCCGCGACCAAAGGCCGAGGCAAATAGCGCGTCAGCCTTGGAATTATAGATAGCCTGGTTAATCATCGTATTGGGCAATCCAAGGCCAAAAAGACGAAAGTTTGATAACGTTCCTGCATTATCGCTATCAGCAACGGCCAGAGGACTCAATGTACCATCCGTACTGAGACCACCGATAAAAAGAGCATTTACTCCGTTATTGGAGAGGAATTCCAAAGAAAAGGGACGAATAAAATTCGCAGGAAGTGAGGCGGTAATATTGGTAAAATTTGTGCCTGTATCTATAGTCTCATAGAGATTTACTGCGTCAACAATAAAAAATCGTTGCACTGTACGTGCATCAAATCTTACATCTGCAGGACTGCCTCCGGGATAACCAGGCAGGTTCGCAAGAGGTGTTAATGTAGCATTATTTGTAAAGAATACCGTGGACGTCGTTGTGCCGACAAGAAGAGCATCGGGAGCATCTTGTACTCCATAAGCAAGAGGTCCCACGTCACCCATGATAGTTGAACCGACTGTGGTGATGTGCAAAGACGAACTTACAAGGTCATCCTGAGCAATTGCTGCATCTCCAGAGGCGCCAAAAGCGATCTTCGTTGGATCGATACGATTAAGAACAAAATAACTATGAAAAGGGAATGAAGGTAAAGGGAGATGTCCTCTTAAAGTTAAGGGTTGTATGGGTCCCATGATGCCATTGCTAACTGTCGCACGATTTAAATTTCCTAGTGCTTGGGTAGAAGAATAGTAGTAACTCACACTACTACTGGAGGTATCATTGATCATAGCATTAATCCCATCACCACCAAAGGGATATACAATCCAGGAGAGTTGGTTAGGAAAATTTTGGAAATTTATTGAGCCATCTTGAGCAGAATCTAGAATCAGATTATTGTTGGCGTCATAAGCTCCGGTGTAACTTTGATAGAGCGATAAGTTCCCATTGATACTCGTCCAATTACCCGTTGTTCCTGGAAGATCTGAACGGAGAACCAAATTACCATCGTTTCCCAGTATAAGATTGCCTGGGCCATTGAAAGCAAGAACACGTGAATCCGCATGAGGTGATGAACCATCTGCTCCGAGCTCAAGATTGATCGCAATCGTATCACTTCCGGAAAGTTGCAACTCCCATATAGTAGCCGGCTCACTTGGTAGATCATCATTACCTGATCCGGATGCATAGACAATGGTGGGATTTACAGGATCTATCGCAACAGCTGAATTGATTGTTCCTTGTCCATCTGGATTAAATCCACCATCAGCTGTTACCGCACTTAAATCGAGTTGCGTCCAAGTCACTCCGCTATTCAAAGACAGAAAGATACCGAGTAATTGTCCTCCACTATTAGGTCCCGCAGCCGTATCTATAACACCTACAACAATCGAGCCACTGGGCCCTGTTGCAACTTTGAGAACGGTTTGTGTCATATTATTGATGATCCCGCCGCTGTTAGCGGAGGTAAAAATAGGCGTGAACGTTGTTCCTTGGTTGGTGGTACTATACAAAGCTGTAGATAACGTGTTTATCGCTGAAGTAGTAGCGACATAAATGGTATTCGGATTTCCAAGAGGAGTTACAATAGCAGTAATGGGCTCTGTTCCTAAAGCGGCACCCGAGACAGGAATTTCAGTAAAAGTTGTTCCTCGATCTATACTTTTATATAAACCACCGGGTTGCAATATTGCTCGGGGTTCAAATGTTCCAGCTAGAAGAAAACTTCCTTGGGCAACTACGCTGACGACACTTTCTCCGGATAGTGTTGTATTTCCTGGCAATTGGTTCCAAGAATTTCCTCCGTCTTGTGAATAGAGAGCTCCGATCCTTTGCCCCCCTGCTCTAGCAAGCGAGGGACCCGAGCCATTGAGTATTCCATTATTCGTCACACCGACTCCTGCAATGAGGGTCTGGGCTGAAGAATCCGTGAGATCATAAGCAAGCACTGCAATCGAAAGTGAGTCTAGGTGGTCAGTCAAGGGGGTCCAAGATAATCCTAAATTATTAGTACGCCAGATCCCTCCATTACAACCACCAGCAAATAAAGTATTGGGGTCAATAGGGCTGATAGCTAACGCTTGAACAGATCCAGATAAGGTGCTTGAAGGTCCCCGAAATTGGCTGGCCTGCGGCCCCTGCGTTATAAATGTCTGGGATGCTGCGCAAAGAGGAAAGCATAAGATGTAAGCGGGCAAAGCTTTAAAAATTGCACCTAATCGCATATATAAATCCTTATTAATACTTTGATATAGAACCAAGAAAAATTAAATGACAGAACAAACCAAAAAAATATTTATTTTTTTACTATTTATATACGTTAGACGATGTAGACGGCTTTGAAAAAATTTTCGAAAAGAATTGAACTAGAAGCAGAGAAAATGGGCTCTGACTGAAGACAAATGCCCTACACAGATCGATACCCTTGACCTGTTTAAAGGAACAAGGGTTCGAATAGATTGTACTGTCGGAGGAGGTGGGATTCGAACCCACGAAACACTTTCGTGTTTACACGCTTTCCAAGCGTGCTCCATCGGCCACTCGGACACTCCTCCATGACAAGGTGACTAGGCTACCCAACTTTTAATTAAGTGACAAGATTTTCTAATGTTCTGTATTATTTTGTTCATTCCCATGCGAAAATTCTTACTATTATTTTTACTCTTTTTAGGAAGCTGTTTTGCTCCATCAAGTAAATCCTCTAAACCCGTCATTCTCGTGACGATACCCCCCTATGCGTATTTTGTGCAGCAGATCGCAGGAGATTTGGTTTCCATTGAGGTTTTTGTTCCCCCAGGAGCTAACCCGCATATTTATGAACCCAGCCCTAAGCAAGTCGAAAAATTTGCTCAGGCCAAGCTATGGTTCCGTTACGGCGATACCATTGAACAAAAAATTTTACCTTTTCTTCAAAAAAGCCATGTCAAAGATATAGACCTCTCTAAAGGCATCCATCTTTTGTCTGCTACTGAACATACCTGCGCTGATCACGTGCATGAAGGAAAAGACCTCCATGTATGGATCGATCCTCATTTAGCGTTGAAACAGGTTAAAAAAATCAGCGAAGAACTCAGCCGTCTATGGCCTGAGCATGAAAAACTTTTTGAAAAAAACACTGCAGATCTCGTTCAACGTTTGGAAGCCCTGGACCAAGAGATCAAAACAGAGATGAAGCCTTTAAAAGGCAGCACCCTGCTCCTTTCTCATCCTGCATTGGGCTATTATTGTGAAAGATATGGACTTCATCAACTTTCCGTCGAATGTGAAGGAAAAGATCCGTTGCCTAAGCAAGTCGCCCATGTGGTTAAAGAGGCCCAAGAGAAAGGGGTCAAAGTTATTTTTATTGAACCTCAATATAATAATAAGGGGGCTTCTTTGATTGCGCAAAAGTTACAGCTTCCCATCTATCAAATCGATCCTTATGCTCTAAATTATTTCGAGACGATGCAGGATATCTCTAATTCTATTGTAAAATACTATGGCCATTAAAGCTGACAATCTTTTTTTCCAATACGAAGATACACCTATCCTCGAGAATGTCTCCTTTGTCATTCGTCCAGGAGAATTCATCGGCATTTTTGGTCCTAACGGAGGAGGAAAGACGACTCTTCTTAAGTTGCTCATGGGCTTTTTAAAACCTCAAAAAGGCACTCTTGAGATTTTAGGAGTGTCTCCAAAATTTTCGCGAGAAAAAATCGGCTATGTCCCTCAAATTTCTCATTTAGACCGGCAATTTCCTATCACGGTTTTAGAAGTTGTCATGATGGGATGTTTAGACAAATCTCCTTGGCATTCCTACACCCCCGATGGCCGAGAAAAAGCCCGTCAGGCGCTGAGTGAAGTCGGCATGCTCGATTTTCAAGACCGTCCTTTTGGAACACTTTCCGGCGGCCAAGCCCAGCGGACGTTAATTGCCAGAGCCATTGTCAGTAAACCTGAGATTCTTTTGCTCGATGAACCGACAGCCAGCGTCGATGCATCTGCAGAAGAAAGCATCTATCAACTCCTTGAACATCTCAAAGGCAGCATGACTATTATCATGGTCACCCACGATCTTCAAGTCATGATGCAAAAAGTCGACCGCTTCATTTGCGTCCATCGTCATGTAACTTCTTATTCTCAAGCTCAAGTTTGCGACCATTTTGCTCAAGGACTTTACCATCCTCCTTTAATGCCAAAGCGGGGAAGGAATTAAATATGTTGCAAGCGCTTTTTTCCCACCCTTTTTTAACGATGTCTTTTCTTGCTGGAATCGCTGCATCGATCACGAGCGGCATCGTGGGATCTTATGTCGTGGTCAAGCGGATCGTCTTCATTAGCGGCAGCATCGCCCACTCCGTCTTAGGAGGCATGGGAATATTCCTCTGGCTCAAGCGGACCTATAATATCACCTGGATGAATCCCCTCCACGGAGCGCTTGTTGCAGCGATCTTATCGGCTTTTCTCATCGGATGGATCCATCTCAAACATAAACAGCGGGAAGACACGGTCATCGCAGCCATTTGGTCAACAGGAATGGCCATCGGGGTCATTTTTGTTTCCTTGACGCCCGGTTATAATGTCGAACTGATGAATTTTCTTTTTGGGAATATTCTTTGGACCTCGATGAACGATCTGATTTTGCTTTTTTCCCTGGCCGGTTTCATTTTGTGCGCTACTTTGCTATTCCATACGAAATTCCAAGCCGTCTGTTTTGATGAAAATCAAGCGCAGCTCAAAGGAATATCCGTCACAAAGTATTACCTGTTTTTATTGAACTTAGTCGCGATCTCTGTCGTGATTTTAATTCAAGTGGTGGGCGCTATTTTGATCATCGCCATGCTCGCGATCCCAGCAGCGATCGCAGGCACCTTCAGCGCCCGGCTTTCCCGTATGATGGGATGGGCAGTCGTTTTTGGCTGTATTTTTACAACAGTGGGGATATCTCTATCTTATTTCTTAGATTGGCCGCCTGGAGCCACCATTGCTTTGACGGCTGCAGTATTTTATTTATTGAATTTAGCCCGAAATTACAAAGCGGTATAACGCTCGACCATCAGGCGCCATTTGTTTTTTTTATGCCCTCTTTCTTCTTTTGAAGGCTTTCTCATTCTTTTGGCTTGGGCATGCAGGTGCCCTCTAGAATATTTTTTCATCTTTTTACGTTATTTGTTGTTATTGAAAAGATCTTCCGGTTTATTTTCTGGGGTATTGCCTGGAACCTTCCTCTCTTCTTCTTTGGCAGTAGGCTTCTCCTTCCGATGAGTCTTAAATGTCACTTTTGAAGCTTTTCTCTTATTAAAAGGTTTCATACTAACCACCCCCTTATATTTACCTTTGTATTACTAATGTTAATTAATTATTTTATATTATTCAACAAAACAATGACTTAATTAAATAAATTAATAAACATTTAATATCAACATAGTCTCAAAGAAGATCGGGAGATCAAGTCTGACTTGAAGAGAATAAGCCTCTTGGATTAAGATGTTCACTACATTTGCACTTTTGAGGTTAAAACATGTACGCAATCATTGAAACCGGTGGAAAACAGTACCGGGTTGAGAAGGATGAAGTCATTGATGTTGAATTACTTGACTCTGAAGAAGGAAAGGCCGTTGAGTTCAAAAACGTCCTCTTTCTGAATGACGGCAAGCAGATCACCGTCGGAGCGCCTTACATCACTAAATCTTCCGTTAAGGGAGAGCTCCTAGGCGAGTTCAAAGGAGAAAAAGTTATCTCCTTCAAGTATAAGAGACGCAAAGGCGTACGCCGAAAAGTCGGCCATCGTCAGACTTATCATCGAGTTAAAATCACAGAGATCCTAGGATAACTTAGGGAGTAATCAACTATGGCACATAAGAAAGGTCAAGGATCTACACGCAACGGCCGTGATTCGAAATCAAAACGCCTCGGACTGAAAGCTACAGCAGGACAGATTGTCACAGCTGGAAGCATCCTCATCCGCCAGCGTGGTACAAAATGGGCACCAGCTAAGAACGTAGGTGTGGGAAGAGACGATACGCTTTTTTCTTTAATTGACGGGATTGTTTCTTACCGTAAAGGACTTAAGACTTACGTCTCCGTGACTCCGCTCCCCCAATAGTCTACGAGTCTGCAAGGAAATTAAAGATTTTTGTTCAATTTCCCCTAGAACCGTTTTTTGGTATACTAGTTGGAAATTAAGGAATTGTATGTTCGTCGATAAAGTAAGAGTCTCTCTCACTGCCGGACGCGGCGGAAACGGTGTCATTGCTTGGCGTCGAGAGAAATATATTCCTAAAGGCGGCCCTTGCGGCGGAGACGGCGGCGAAGGCGGATCGATCTACATCGAAACCGACTCTCAAGTCGTCTCTTTAGAAAATCATCGCAACAGACGTATTATCATCGCGCAAAATGGCCAACCCGGCGGCTACAACTTCTGTACGGGTAAAGGTGGCGCAGACGTCACTCTTAAAATTCCTTGCGGCACTCTCATTAAAAACGCCCTCACGGGCGAAGTCCTTTACGATTTCGTTGAAAAAGAACGGAAAGAAATCCTCTGTCAAGGCGGTAAAGGCGGCAAAGGAAATGACCGATTTAAAACCTCCACGAACCAAGCTCCCTATTTCTGTACCGATGGCGAAGAGGGAGAAACTCTTGAGATTGAGCTGGAACTTAAGCTCATTGCAGATGTCGGCCTGATCGGCATGCCGAATGCCGGCAAATCATCTCTCATGTCCTGCATCACCCATCTTGCTGTTAAAATCGGGGCCTATCCTTTCACAACCTTATTCCCCAACCTCAGCTATATTCATTATCCCGATCAATCCCGCATCTTACTGGCTGATATCCCTGGAATCATCGAAGGCGCCCATCTCGATCGCGGCCTTGGCTTTGAATTTTTACGCCACATCGAAAGATCTGCTGCACTCATCTACGTGATCGATGCCACAGGCATCGAAGGCAGAGATCCTTTAGACGATTTCCGGGTTCTCCAAAACGAACTCAAGGCCTACAAGCCTGAACTTCTAGAAAAGCCTTCTTTAGTCGTGCTCAATAAGATCGATATGGAAGAAGCTCAAGAAAATACCGAGAGATTTCATCAAGAATTCCCATCGGCTAAAATTTTCGAAATCTCCGCTCTTGAAAAACAAGGCTTAGCTCCGCTTCTTCAAGCGATTCAAGATCTCGTTCAACTTCAGCCTGTTTGACTTATCTAAGTTAAAGTTTGTTATTTTCAAGTTAGTTCAAGGGCGGAACCAAGCCCAAGTATTGTCATTGGTCAGATATTTTACAGTATCTACTGCCACAAAAGAAAAGGTGCTATATACCATTCCATAACGCCAATCTTCTATAAAATCTGTGTTACGATAAAATAGGCTTGTGATCAGAGCTGAAATAGGAATGCTGACAAAATAACGACCCATCGTAGGAAGGAGTAGCTTCTCTGCATCAGTCGGCTCTCTTTTATCAGTTTTCGTTAAATCGAAAAGAGCCTTATTAATAACGACGCTGAGAACCATATCAATGCCATTGAAAACCAGATTTCCTTGACTATGCCGCCTTGTTTCTGAGTAACGGCACACCATGCCCAAAAATCTTGCGCCCGCTGCGGCTAGGACACTTAAAGCTACAGTACTCATATTTGACCTCAAATCAATAGTGTCAGACTATAAAGACAAAAAGATCAATTCTAGAAATCTATTTAGCTCTTAACTTGACATATCAAAAGATTTAATTGTATCCTTTTCAACATCTTTTTGAAGGGGTATTCACATGTTTAAGAAACAATTTTCCTGGCCTCTATTTTTAATCTTTTTTGTTTTAGTCCTAGGAACAAGTTATGGGGATGAAGAAGAAAAAGAAAGTCCAAGAAAAGTCTTAAGCCATGCGATTAAAAAAGGAGATCTCCTCCAAGTTCAATCTCTCATAGAATCTAAAACAGTGGGTATCGAAGAGTTACGGGAAAGAGATCGTAAAGGTTTAACACCTTTAGTCGAAGCTGCGGGTAAAGGCCAGTTTTCAATCATAAAATATCTCATAGAAAAAGGGGCTTCCATTGAGGGAGTTGCTGGAAAAAGGAGCACCCCATTGACAAGACTTATCAAAAAGGCAAGCTCAAAACTACCTTCCACACAGCTGATGGAAATAATCCGCTATCTCGTCGATGCAGGCGTAGATGTAAATTCAGCTGGTGAAAATGAATATACCCCGCTCATGCTTGCCTGTAAGTACACACGTGGTGTTGAACTGGTGGAAATGCTTCTTGATCTAGGCGCCTTAGCGGATGTTCAAGCCGCTGATAAAAATACTGCTTTCCTACTCTGCATTCGAAATACCAATGTAAAAGCTTTTCGTCTTTTACTTAAGCGTGGTGCTAATACTTCTACCATTTTCAATGGTGTTACTCCATTGGGAATTGCAGCTGCAGAAGGCAAAATCGTGATGGCCAAGTTAATCATTGAAGAAATGAAAGCAGACGTGAATAAATATGATCCTGCTGGTGGAACTCCTATCTTTTGGGCTGCCATGTTCGGGCAAGAATCCATGGTCTCTTTCTTAGCTGAAAAAGGTGCCGACATTAATGCAAGAACCATAAACCCTATCGACGTTGAAAAACAACCTAAAAACAATTACTCGCTTTCGCTGACAAAAACCTATGTCACTTTCCCCAAAAACAGTACGCCTTTAACCTTCGCAAAATGGGCTGGATCGATCTCTACTATTAATTTAATTTGCGATTTGGGCGGTATTGAACCTGAGCAGATTGAGCTCAAGGAATGGACAAAATCACTCTGGGGATTGTAGTGCGGTTACAGAGGGTAGGTTAGAACTCTCTCTGGTATATCCTTAATTATCTGCAATAGAGGGATATCCGTTTGGACAACTTTCACAATATATTTTTTAATTCTTAAGAAGCCCTGAGCTCGAGTAAGAAGCGGCAAAATTTCTTCTCCTGTAAAACGCTCGCTAAACTCTACCCCTTTCTCAGAAAATCGAATCATAACAACTCTCTATAGAAATAACTTTTCAGGAAAAAATAAATCACCAATACTTGTAAAAAATATATGACGAAAGATGAATCTACAGTACAACCTTTGGACATTCTCACTCATCTTGGGTGGAACGAGAGTGATGATTTGGAATTCAAGTCTGCCAAGGGCGGCCTTCCTCAAAGTTTATGGGAAACCTATAGTGCAATGGCAAACACTAGAGGCGGTGTAATATTACTTGGAGTGGACAGCACTGGTAAAGTTACTGGTCTAACGGATGTACAAAAAATAAAGAAGGGTTTTTGGGATACTATCAATAATAGAACCAAAATCAGTGCCAATCTGCTTGGAAATAAAGATGTGCAAGAATTCGATCATACCTTTGGAAAAGTCATAGCAATTCACGTGCCTCGGGCATCCCGACATCAACGTCCTGTATTCATTGATCAAAACCCTCTCAGAGGAACTTTCAGACGTAATCATGAAGGAGACTATCACTGTACTGAACAAGAAGTTAGGCGAATGCTAGTTGATCAATCTGAAGAACATGCAGATAGCCGAATTCTAAAGCATTTTTTAATAAAAGATTTAGATCTACAAAGCCTTCAACAATATCGCCAGCGGCTTGCATCTCACAAACCCACTCATCCCTGGTTAAGTGAAGATGATAAGGGATTGCTTACTAAACTGGGTGGGTGGAGGGAATGTAGAGAAACTGGCCAGGTGGGATTAACAGTGGCAGGATTGCTGATGTTTGGTCGCGAAGAAACACTTCGTGAAGCCCTTCCCCAGTATTGTGTAGATTATCGTGAAAAACTCTCTGATAATCCTGCAGTACGGTGGACTGATCGAATGACTTTAGACGGTACGTGGTCAGGAAACTTGTTTCAGTTTTATTTGCGTGTAGTGCAAAAGTTATCCGCTGATCTCAAGCTCCCCTTTCAATTAGACACAGACTTGTTCCGTAAAGGTGAAACAGTTGTTCACGAAGCCATTCGTGAAGCATTATAAATGCACTAATTCACGCCGATTATCTAGGACAAGGAGGAGTGGTCATTGAAAAATATAATGATCGTTTTGAATTCTCCAACCCGGGTTCCCTACTCATCTCCTTCGATCAATTGTTGCAAGGCAATGTGAGCGAATGCCGTAATAAATCGCTACAGACAATGTTTACTATGATCGGTGCAGCTGAAAAAGCGGGATCAGGTGTTGATAAAATTCGACGAGGATGGAGTTCTCAGCACTGGCGCTCTCCAATTATTAGAGAACAGGTACAGCCGGATCGTGTAATATGGACATTGCCTATGATTAGCCTGATTCCCGAGGAGTCTCTTACTAGATTAAAGAAGCGGTTCGGAGCTAAATTTCAGAAATTCTTAAAGCTCGAAATTCAAGCACTGGTAACAGCCGATCTTGAAGGATGGGTTGATAATGCACGAATGAGACAAATCACCTCGGAACATGCTACAGATATGACCCGACTTCTTCAAAACCTTGTTGGCAAGGGAGTCTTGGTTCAAGACGGGCAGGGACGATGGACACGCTATCGTCTTTCCTCAGGATATATCTCCGTACATAAGGAAGTTGACTCCGTACATAAGGAAGTTGACTCCGTACATAAGGAAGTTGACTCCGTACATAAGATTCAATTAACTGAAAATGAATGGGATGAGTTAGTTAAAATTGCTGAACCTGTTAGGCAAAATAGACGTTTAGCCCCCCAAGAGATTGAATCGACTCTCTTAAAACTCTGCCAAAGACACTGGTTAACACGAAGACAACTAGCTGAATTATTAGGAAGAAATGCTGATGGATTGCGCTCCCGTTTTCTAACTTTGATGGTAGAACATGGCCTTCTTCGCTTGCGATACCCTGAGAAACCAAACCGTGTCGATCAAGCCTACACCCATAATCCAAATATAGAAAACAAGAATTGAAAAAAAATTTGATAGAACTAGCGATCCAATTCTTTTGCATCCTATACGCAGAGACTTTAAAGAAAAGACCAGCAGTAAAATAAAAATTAAAATATGGATCGCACTGGACTCGAGTCAGCGACACTAGGATTTTCAGTCTTGTGAAAGTACTTTCAGGTTTTTTTAAGCTTTGATCTGTTAATAGACCTATTTCTTTATCCAAAACTGGCAATAAATCAATCAAAATAGATACAATATTTGCAAAAATTATAATTATTGGATGAAAAATGAATTCTGTAGGAAATCTCTCTCAGCTCGGATCGGATATGGTCCATACCCTGCGCACAGGCTCTACGGCAGAACGGCTTGTGCTGGGGTCGGTCCTTGCTGTAACTGTAATTATTATCGCAGAAAGAATCTATAAATTAGCAGCTACACTCTTTGCTAGGAGCCCAGAGGGAGTTTCCTTAAATCCTCCTCCAAATAATCAAGAACGTAGGCAGGAATATGAAAGAATTTTATTACGTCAGCTAGCCAGCGACCGACCCCTCGCCCAACCTCCTCAGCCAGCTTCCCCTCCTCCAGCTCTAGAACCCCAAGCATACTCATTATTAGCCAGCTTATCTATCCGGGAACAGTCTTTAGTGGTAGAACAAGAGCCTTTGTTGGCAAAGGCCCTCCATGCTTACCAGGAACTCAAGACAGAAATAGGGGGAGATGAAGGACGCTTTGTGTTCTTGGCAGAGACTTATTATTCTTGTTCTGCACTACCAGAAAAATTGAAATGGGAAGCAAGAGAAGTTGAGCTTGATATTCCTTCACATTTTAATCAGGCTTTCAAAGCATTAGACAATAAGCTCGGAAGAGTTGGTCTTCGGTTGCAGGATATTAAGACCTCAGACCAACCTCTTGGAAAGGCCCACTTCAAAGATGGAACCACAAAAGGCGTTCTTAACCTCGATGATTTATATCGAACGGTGAAGCTTCAAGGTCCTCATATTCTCAGCCCGTTAGAAATTCATTTAAAAAAAGAGCGCATCGTCAAAGCAAAAGCGACACTCCATGAGAGTCGATTAGAGATTATTGACAAAACCCTGGCTACGTTAAGAACTGTTCTGATCGATGAGCTATTGCGTTCCTTTCCCGAAAAGCATAAAGATCTTTACTCTCTCTTTGGAAACAATCCTGAAGCTCTCCGTTTTGCTGTTGAAAATATTTGCTGGCATACGCTGGATCTTGCACTGGAGTGGATGGAGACTACCTTTGTTCAAACGGAAGAAAAACAACAAAAGCATCAACAGTTAGAGTTAGAAAATCTATTAAAAAAAGGTCTGCCTGATGAAGGCAAACGAAAACAAGCAGAATTATTCCTCATAGAGATCCTGAAAAATCCAAATAACAAGCAAGCAATTGAATCACTCCTCCATCTCTTAATCAATGAAAAAGAGATTAACTCTGATCGGGAGGCTCTCATTAGGAAGGTGCAGGATCCTAAGCTGCAATTAGAAGAAGAAAGAATCCAGCAAGAACTGGGACGCTTAGAGGGAGTCCAGAAATTTTTCACAACAATCTTATTTGCCGTAGGTGTGGTTGATCAAGGAAAAATAGCGTTGCAGATAAAAAAAGAAGAGGGAGAAAACAAAAAAAGTATCGTTGTCAGGCCGGTTTTACCCCCACCACAACCTGTTCCTAATTCTCTACCAGGCCAAGAAACGTATGCACAACAAATAGAAAAAGTCAGTACAGCAGTTGTTAAAGCCGGTGAGAGAGCGATTAAGAACATCGGAAGTCAACGGTGGCAATCTGCTTGGGATTCTATTCAAAATCAACTCAAGCAACTGCCTAATCAAGCTATCCTAGGTCAGATCATTCAAGAAGGTTGGACTAGGTTCGCTGATAAAAAACGCTTCTTGGGTATGAATAGACATCAACGATGGCTCATTACTCAAGCAATGATCTATCAAAAATTAACACCAGCTTCACTAGAAAAACAGGGAAGCGAGCTTGTCCAAGAAGTCGGAAAATGGGCCTCTTCTTTTGTTAAAACTTTATACGGTCGCTTGGTCACAGCATTCTTAGCCTTTGAGCAACGGACTTATCAGGCGGGTCCTAGTGATGCTAAACCTGCTGATCGAATTGCCGAAGCCTTTATCGATCCTCTTTTGAAATCTTTTCACGCTTTGCAAAAAGTGAAAAAATCTAAACTCTCTGGTGAAAGAGAAAATGGGATTGTTAAAGAGTTAGAAAATACGAAAGAAATGCATCCGAGTGCTTCCAATAAACGGAGTGCCGATGCGGTATTTTTAGGAAAACTTATTTTAGAGCTTTTATCAATTCTGCAGCCAGAAGGACTCTCAGGCGATATCCATAAAGTATTAGTCAAAGCTTGGAGTCAACCCGGACAGCAAGATCCCACACTTCTACAAAAAACAATCGAAAAATATAAAACATCAGTCCTTCACACAACTGAACCTTGGATACAACCTGTGTGGAACTTTCTGATCCAAGCATTACAAAATATTATTGAAAGGCAATCTGCTCATAATATTGCAGATCAAATGTCAGACTGGCTTCATCCTGCGAATATCAATGGCTATCTCGTAGATTTTTTACTACAAGACACCAGTCAGATCACAATAGAGATTAAACAAGGACTTAAAGATCGTCTAAAATGGTACCAAGAGGACGAAGAAACTCTCAAAAATTCATTAATAAAACGTTCCGAACTAAAACAAAAGATAGAGGTTTGTGAAACACAACTCTTAAAACTAAAAAAAGAACAACAAAGCATTCCGGAAATCTTTAAAACCGAATTCACTGGAATCAAGAGCGAAGCATTTATGCTCGATTTGCAAATTGCTCCTGAGTTATTGAGACGGATTGTGATCGCCACTGTTCCTTCCATTTATGCTGGTTATGCGATGCAATTCGCCCATGACCTCTTCGAGTTAATTCAGTATCCTAAGATTGTAAGGAATATCGTTTTCCAAGTCCTAGATAAAACTGTTCAGTCTCTTGCTTATCAATTGGACGAAAGCCAAGGACAAGTTCTTTCACTGCCCATGGAGCAAACAGCGAGTCAGCCTTTCTTTAATTTTCTCTTTTCTGATACTTTAAAAGCCAACTTTGGAAGTCAGTTACTCAACTTAGTCTGGAGCATGTCGCCAGAAAGATGGAGTACAGTGGGACTGCTTACTCAAACAGCTACCAGAGTTGTAAGTGGACATTTTGTATTCTCCAAACTTCAGGCGAAGATCGAAGACATCATTGTAAAAACATTTAAGGATCGTAATGCCATTAACTGGTGTGTAGCTAAACTTGTTTCGACAATCGATGCCCAAATCCTTCATTTTGCAAACGATCCCACCGATCAAGGTATGACAGCAGTTGTCACAATAGAGCTTAATAAAGCGCTTGGACATAAGATTTAAAGCTTCACAGTAGGACAGTTTTCTATCAAAAGGTTCTAAAAACTTCCTGGCTTTTATACGACCGCCCACGCTTTACTATTGAGTTTTTTCAACCATTCAAAAAGTCACTGCTTAATTAAACAAAACATCTTTACTTATTATCGCCATTGGTTTTTGATCCCGTTTAGGCTAACCCAAAAAAGAGTTATTAATATGGAACATAAAATCAGTAAATTAAAAATCGCCATTGTTGTGACGAATGGTTTTGAACAAAGTGAAATGGTTGAACCTAAAAAAGCTCTGGAAAAAGCAGGAGCTAAAACGATGATTATCTCTCTAAAAAAAGGGAAAGTTAAAGGTTGGAAAGATAAAAAATGGGGTGATGCATTCACGGTCGATAAAAAAATTGATCAGGTCAAAGCGGAAGATTTTGATGGTCTCCTTCTTCCAGGCGGTGTTATGAATCCTGATACACTCAGACTCCATCCGTCCGTTATTAACTTCATTAAAGGTTTTGTCAAAGCTAATAAACCGATCGCAGCCATCTGTCATGGCCCTTGGACACTGATTAATGCCGACGCTGTTAAAAATAGAAAAATCACCTCTTGGCCTTCCATTAAAACCGATCTTATTAATGCGGGAGCCCATTGGGTAGATCAAGAAGTTGTCACAGACGGCAACCTTGTCACCAGCCGTAAACCCGCCGATATCCCCGCCTTCAACAAAGCTTTTATTGCACTCCTCAGAAAGGTTCAGAAAGATGAAAGATAAAAACGCAAAAGTTGCTATCGTTACCGGCGGTGGGCAAGGAATAGGTGCGGAAATCGCTCTTCACCTTTTATCGCAGAATATTTGTGTCATCGTGGCAGAATTTCACCCTGAATCCAATCATTTTGAACTCAAAGATAAAGACCGCCTGCTCATCATCAAAACCGATGTTAAAAAAGAAAATTCTATCCAGCAAATGATCAAGCGAGGACTTTCTCATTTTGGTAGACTCGACTATCTCATCAATAACGCCGGAATGCTTCCCAAAGAAGGCGCAATTTTTGAAAAAACCACTCTTAAAACTTGGAACGAATACATTGCTACTAATCTAACCGGAGCTTTCCTAGCCTCTAAGTATGCAGCCCCCCACATTCGTAAACACAAAGGAAGCATTGTTAACATAGCTTCCACCCGCTCTCTACAATCAGAAGGCAATTGCGAACCTTATGCTGCTTCAAAAGGAGGGCTTGTATCACTCACCCACGAGCTAGCCATCAGCTTAGCTCCGGATATTAGAGTCAATTGCATAAGCCCTGGATGGATTGATACCCATCACATAAAAATCACTAAGAAAGATCATGCCGTTCATCCTGTAGGCCGTGTTGGGAAACCGGAAGACATCGCTAATCTGGTGAGTTTTCTAATCTCGGACCAAGCCTCATTCATTACAGGACAAAATTTTATTGCCGATGGAGGCATGACCATCAAAATGATTTACAAGTAAAAACCGTAGACCAAACTGTCAAAATGCAGTAGATAAACTCTTGAAAAAATAAGCGCATGCGAATATTACCAATATTGGTAATATTCCTCAACGTATGCGTGATGCTCGCCAAATGAAGCCGGTGTTGTGGATTGGTTCGTCCCTAAAAGATTTAAAGAAAATGCCTGAGGCTGTGCAGTCAGAAGTTGGTCATTCTTTTGAGGGAGATCCAAAAGGGTAAAGACCCAGGAAATACTAAACTCCTTAAGCATCTTGGAGAATCGGGAATTTCTGAGGTTATCGTAGATGAACGACAAGGAACTTTTAGGGCTGTCTACACGGTAGAATTTAAAGATGCAATAGCTGTGTTGCATGTGTTCCAAAAGAAAAGCAAATCTGGTATTGCTACACCAAAAAAAGAAATTAATTTAGTCCTACAAAGGCTCAAGCAGGCTAGAATTGATTATCATGAGTTCAAGAGGGAAAGATGAAAGAAAAATTGTTTGTTAGCACTGATAATATTTTTGCCGACCTTGGTTTAAAGAACCCTGAAGAGCTAAGAGCGCGTTCTGACCTTATGTCTGAGGTAGTCAGCATTATTCGAAACAGTGGTCTTAGTCAAAAAGAAATCGCTGATATGTTAGGAATCAGTGCACCGAAAGTCTCTGCTCTCATGACCGGTAAAATTAATGATTTCAGCAATGATACACTTGTCCATTATCTTACATTACTTGGCTGCAATGTGGAGATCAGAGTAATACCTCAACGTCGTTTATCTAGATCGACTAAAAGGGGAAAGTTGCATGTAAAAAGACCAGCAACTGTAAGAAGAAGACTTAAAACTAAAATGTGATTTTTGTTACCATAAGAACTCTTATTTATCAACGCCTGGAATTCGTTGACAAGCTTTTTTTTGAGATATAGATAGGATGTATATTGGAATCCGTTTCTCAGTCTCGCGCATTTCACTTCGATTCCAGACCCAAGCCATATCATGACTTTCTTCCATCTAAAAATTTAGAAAAAACATTTGGCCGGAACTGGAATCGAACCAGCGACACAAGGATTTTCAGTCCTCTGCTCTACCGACTGAGCTATCCGGCCAAAAGATAGACTAGGATAGTGCGCGGGCCCTTTTTCTGCAAATGTTCCTTCAAAAGCCTTTAAAAATAAAATTAGAATGAAATTTGTCCTAGAAGGTGATATTTCTAAGCCTTTCCTTGAACCTATTTTAATAAGCTTGGTATTCTGGTACTTTTTAATGACTCCTTTAATTGACTATAAGCCTGCCAAAATCATTATCAGGATGCCGAATTGGATTGGCGATCTGGTGATGGCAACCCCAATTTTGACTGATGTCAGAAAGGCGCTGCCCAATGCCCATATCACGGCCATGTGCAGGACTCCGATCTGCGACTTGCTCAAAGAAGATCTTGATATCGATGAACTTTTTTGTTTTAGCAAGGTCAATAGTTTTGAAAGAAGAAGCGAGCAGCGGGATATCATCGAGAAGATCCGTCGCGGCAATTACGACTTAGGTATCTTACTGACCCATTCTTTTTCATCGGCCTGGTTGTTCTGGCGGGGCAATGTTAAACGACGGTTAGGCTATCGAGGCAACTGCCGTAATTTACTTTTAACAGATAAGATCGATCTCCCTGCGAATGTCCGGCAGCAGCATCTAGTCAATACATATAAAATGCTTTTAAGTCCGATGGGCATCCCCGTCTCAGAAACAAGGCCCCGTCTGTTCCTGAAGGATAAAGAGCTGGAAGAAGCTCGAGCGCTTCTTAAAAAGCTGGGAATTTCCCCGGACGCCCGTTTAATCGGTATTAATCCCGGAGCGGCGTATGGATCGGCCAAATGCTGGCTCCCCGAACGTTTTAGAGGCGTCACGGAAAAACTGCTTAAGCTCGACAACGTGCAGATTGTCTATTTTGGCGATGCAACGACGCTGCCTTTAGTCCAAGAAATCTGCCAAGGACTGCCTGTTACGAATCTTGCAGGATTAACGACTCTGCGGGAATTGGCCTGTTTGATTAAGCTCTGCAATGTCATTCTTACAAATGATAGCGGCCCTATGCATCTTGCTGCGGCTGTGGGAACGTCTTTAGTGGCTCTTTTTGGATCGACCAACGAAATTGCAACAGGCCCTTATAAAACAGGAACTGTGATTCATAAACACGTCGATTGCTCGCCCTGTTATAAACGGGTCTGCCCTATTGATTTTCGGTGTATGAAACGGATCGAGACGGATGAAGTGTATGAGGCCTTGGTAAAAAATTTAAATAAAAAGCCGTATGTTGAAAAGACTTTGGAAAAAAATCGCGCCTAATCCTCTGGACAAGCGCCTCAAGCGTGCTGCTCTGCAAGGGTGTAAAACCGTGTTGATCCCTTGGAATCGCGGTTTAGGCGATATTGCGCTGGGACTCTATGCGATGGTCCAACGCGTCCGTGAATATATCCCGCAAGCCGAAGTGACTTTTTTAACACGGCCCGATTTGAAGGATGGTTTTGAGCTTTTGAAGGGCGTTGATGTCATCATTGCACCTGAATGGGCCCGTGGAAAACCGACTCCTTTTCCCACAAATTTGCCTGTCTTTGACTTGATCATCCCTAATGCCGATCCCTCTTATTGGGTGGCTTGGCAGCGCGGCAAACTGATCCCTAAAATGGAATGGAACCCCGAGTGGGATGCACTTTGCGACCGTTTCAATCTTCCTTCCCATTGCATAGCAGCCCATGTTCATTGTGAGACCAATTACTATTTTGAAAGGAATTGGCCGTTTCACCATTGGCAGGAGCTTTTTGATCACCTGGAAGGACCGATCATTTTACTGGGCTTAAAAAAAGAACCTGTATTCAAACACCCGCATTTGATCGATCTCCGGGGAGAGACCTCTCTTTTTGAAATCCTCTCGATTTTGAAAAACAAATGCCGGTGCCTCATCGCTCCCGACTCAGGCATTTTAGGAATGACTTACTTTCTCAACACCCCTTTTCCTCTCCGTATTGTCTCTCTCTGGGCTGATCCTAATCATGGGATATTAAAACAAAATGTCCCCTCTCCCAACCCTCTTCTGGAGCATATCCCTCTCATTAGCCCTAACCGGAAAGACGCTGCGCTCATTTCTGTCTCGCAGGTCCAACAAGCTGTATGTTGAACGACCCACCCCATTTGCTTAATGGTTTTGATAGACTTACTTCTGAGCAGCAAGCGGTATTTTCATCTGAGTTGAATAAGCATTCATTGCAAGAGCAGAGAGGTGTGATTGCTCAAACTTCGAGTTTTCCACTTCCTGAGCCTTTTAGAGAATTCGATACTCCCACAGAAAGCGCGCGGTTGAAAGGACAACAGCTCATCTCCCAAGGCAAAGTCGCTTGTTTGATCCTCGCAGGAGGCCAGGGCACTCGTTTAGGTCAATCTATTCCCAAAGCTCTTGTCGAAGTCACTCCGATCCGAAAAAAAACTCTTCTACAACTTTTCTGTGAAAAAACAGCCGCTGCTTCTAGAGCTTATAAAACTTCGTTGCAACTGGCACTCATGACCTCTTCTCAGAATCATGCAATCATTGCAGAGTATCTTTCTGAAAATAAGTTTTTTGGACTGACTCCCAGCCAAGTTCAGCTTTTCATGCAAGATGATGCTCCTTTTTTGAACGATCAAGGAGATTGGTTTTTAGAAGCTCCAGGCCGTTTAGCACAAGGTCCGGATGGCAATGGACATAGTTTGCGCAAATTGATGGAGTCAGGCATCGGCAAGCAATGGATAGAGCAAGGGATCGAATCTCTCTTAGTGCTTCCTATCGATAATCCCCTAGCCGATCCTTTCGATGCCGCTTTATGCGGTTATCATGCGTTAAAAAATCAAGAAGCGACCTTGAAGGCCATGAAAAGAAACGATCCTGCAGAAAAAGTGGGAGTCGTGGTCTCTCGCGAGGGAAAGATTACTGTGCAAGAGTATTCCGAACTTCCAGATGCTTTTGAAGCGCCCTTAGCGCATATCGGACTTTTCTGTTTTAGCTTCTCTTTTGTCGAGCGTATCTCGCATTTAACGCTTCCTTGGCATGTGGCCCGAAAAAAGTATGGAGATCAGCCCATTTGGAAATTCGAAAGATTTCTTTTTGATGTGCTCTCTCATTCTGAGCAAACAGGCGTTCTTGTCTATCCGCGAGAAGATGTCTATGCGCCTCTAAAAAACATGGAAGGACCCCACAGCTTAAGCACAGTACAACAGGCATTAACTGCCTTTGATCGCCGTTTATTTACACAACTCACCAAGACAGAGCCGAGCCATCTCTTTGAATTGGATCCTGCCTTTTATTATCTTACAGCGGAATTTAAGACTGCTTGGGAACAAAAAAAGGTTGCTCAACTAGATTATTATGCGCATGAATTTAGTTAAAACTAACGGGCTTTCCTTTCAAAATTCCAAGAATAATTTCTAATTCCATTCCAAGCGAATAAAACCCATATAAACGAATGTAACTTTCACGAACAGGCGTCCATCTAATGTATTTGCAAGGGACAGCTGTATTGCAAATAATGGCTTCTTCTGTTGAGGATCCTTCTTCTCTCCTTGCATCTTCTGGGCGAAAAATATTCGTATCCGTTTCCTGCTCTGATTTTGTAAAGAATACAACTGAAAATTTGGGTATAACATCCGATGGTACTCCATCGCTTTTTTCCATGTCATATGAAACAGCTACTCCCTGCGTTTTTCTTGCAGCCTCAAGGATGTTATGAATATGATCAGCAACTTGAGCATGTGTTATTTTCTCTTTTTCAACCTGTTCCCAATCTTTTTTAATGACTGCTAAAAGTGAATCGTTTTGATCTAGAAAACCTTTAAAAGTGTCTCCTCCTTTAAGACTAGCAGGTTTTGCACGACGTTGGATAATATCCAGAGACACTCCCAATTTCTGCGGTAATTGATCGATCTCATCCGCCGATTTAAGAAACGGGGTGCTAAGAGTAGAAGAAGATGGAACAGGTTGTAAAGGCGTAGATTTTGGTCGAAAAAAAGTTGAAGCCTTATCAATAGGTTTTTTTGCGACTGCTTCACTTGGTAATTCGGATGTTCGGGGGGTAAAAGACTTTGCATTAGGGCGAAAATAGATCCACACAATCACTGCGCCAAGAGCAAATAAAAAAACCTTTTGGATTTTTTCTGAAGAAGTTTGCTGAGAGCAAAAAGGTCGCAAAAAATGTGAGTGAGAACAGCCACCTACTTTAGAAAGACTCATTCGCCATTCTCCTATTTGGAAACAGAGCTATTTTATTTCCAAATTTCTTATTTAGCAAAGAGTTAAATTAAAAATTTTTAGAGCAAACCTCTATTGTTTGTTAAACATTTTTCCTTTAGTTTGGTTGGAACAAAAAAATTATGTTTCAGTTTGCACTTCATCATCTTCAATCGATTGAATCCGAAGTTCCTCCGGAACATTTCGAAAAGATGGCTGTCATCTTAGAACAATTGATTCCTGATGAGATGCGGTTTGAAGATAAAAGTGACTTTTTAAATTGGATCAAAGAAACGCTCCCTCTTTTCAAGTGGAATGAATGTTCTTTTTTCCCCAATCATTTATCGGTTCAGCTGTTATGTCTTAAAAATCAGCAATTGCAAATTGAGACTTTTTTCCCTGAAATGCTGCGGAAGTGGCTTCTTCCTGGAAAAGAAGCTTCTATTTTGTCATTCAATCACATGTATTTTCATGTAAAAGATTTTCCAAAAAACGCTTTTTTTATCGGCGAGATTAAAATCCTCATTGGAACTTCTCAGCAGTGGTACGATGCAATTGCGAATCTGGCTTTTCTGACAAAAGAAATTGCTTTAGCGCTCAGTTCGCCTACACATGCCTCTTATATCTTGATGAAAAGGATTTCATCTTTGCACTCGAAAGCGACGATGATCCATCAGGAATTAAACCGACTCATGCGCAAATCCCCCCATTATCTGGAGGAACTGATTTTAGATGATATGGGCCGTTTTCTCGCCCTTTCATCAAAGGAATTTTTAAGCCAAAGGCGACCGCATCACATCACCCGGCTGATCGCTTCCATTTATCTGATCCGCAAAAGCTTATTCCGTGCATTGATTTATTCTTCCAACATCCATCATATCCAGCTCCGGTTTATTCCCACTTTTCTAGAGTTTCCTTTTTGCATGAAACCTGTTTTAGGCTGCTTGATTGGAATTAGTTTAGTGGAAGAGTATGAGATCCTGGAAGAAAAGCATATCCTCTTTGCAGTCAAAAAACTCATTCCGCAAGCGGAAGTCGTCAAAGGAAGCTGCTGTTATTTAGATCAGAAAGAAGAAAAAATCAAAATCATCTATCTAGAATTGGAAAAAAGAGACGGCTCTTCTTTTTCTTTAGCAGAAAGAAAAGGGCTTAAGCGGTCTCTTAAAGATCAGTTGAAATACTGCATTGAGAAGCTCATGCCTCCGGTTTTCATGATCCGGAATGAAGAAGAAGTCTTGAGAAACATTCTGATGCTCAGGGGCGAGATCCGCTCAACTAAAGACATTCCCCAAGTGATGATCTCTCTAGATAGGCAAACGAAAACAGAAATTGTCTTTACTGTTATCTGGGTCTCGATCCGTCCACAAGATCGCCTTTCTCAACAAAAGTTGATCCCACAATCATCAAAAGACTATGCCCTTATCTGCGAAAGAGTGCAGATTGTTGGTTATCTCAGAAAAAAACATCCGATCGAAGTCCATGTTTTGCAATTGAATATCCCCCGCTCACCTGCGCTTTTAAGATCAAATCTTTCACTCAATTTCTATCTTGCCAGAGAAAAAGCTGCCCTCTATTTGCATGAGACACTGGGAGAATTCCGGGATTATAACGGAGGAGTGATCTTCAAGCAGACAGAGATCCTTGCGCGGCTAAAAAATGAATTTAAAAGCATCGCCGATACCGATCTTGATTTGATCGATGATTTTTTCTATTCCCTCAGCCCCATTGAAAAACAAGCGACTATTTCCTTTTCTTCTCTTCGAATCTTGTTTGAGTTGTTTTATAATAGCCTACAAGCAGAATTAAACGATTCTTGTCCCTATATCTTGAAAATCCATGAGCAAGCCTCTTGTATCTTCGTGATCGTCCGCTTTTCAGATAGCTCTTTAAAAGGACCCTTAACTGCCGCCTTGGACAATTTTGAGGCGATTAACCAACATCTTATCGTCAGCGATTTAACCATCAAAGGAACGGGAGTTCTTTCGTATATTTATGAAAATCAAAATAACTCGGACCGCCGAGATTTTTGCGATCTAATCCGGCAGACCATCGAAACGCTCCATCAAAATAGAGTGAGCACAAAAGTTCTCCGTTTGAACATTCCTTTTGAACCGACTTCTTTAGACCCACGACTCGCAGGCGATGAATTCACCAGCGGCATTTTAAGGCTTCTCTTCGAAGGTCTGACACGTCTGAACAGAAAAGGTGAATTTGAATACGGAATGGCCGAATCGGTATCCCTCTCTTCCGATCAAAAAATTTATACATTTAGACTTCGAAAAGCGGTATGGAGCAATGGAGCCCCTGTCACTGCCCATGATTTTGAATATGCCTGGAAGAAAATACTCTCTGCTCATTTTAACACCACTTTTGCCTATCTTTTTTATTGTATAAAAAATGCCAAAGAGGCCAAGCAAGGGCTTGTTCCTCTGGATCATGTAGGAATTAAAGCGGTGGATGATCTGACATTACATGTCGAGCTTGCGTTTCCCACCCCGTATTTTCTAGAGCTCACTGCACATACGATCTATTCTCCTGTCAACCATCAGATCGACCGCCGCTACCCGAATTGGCCCTTGCAAGTGAAAGAAGGCTACGTTTGCAACGGAGCGTTTCAATTGAAAACGGCCATCACAAATGAAACCTATGAATTAAGTAAAAATGCGACCTATTGGGATGAGAAGAACATCGAGATCGACAAGGTGATTATCTCCAAAGCTTCTTACCATTTAGCCCAGCAACTTTTTAAAAAAGAAGAGCTCGATTGGATCGGCCAGCCGTTTGGTCTTTGGGACTTAGACTTTGAGCCGGGATCCAAAGATGAAGTGATTACTGCTCCCAATACAGGAGTTTATTGGTATGTTTTCAATACCGAACGGTTTCCTTTCCATCATAAGAAATTAAGACGTGCTTTCGCTTTAGCTATTGATCGAAATTTCATTACTCAATCTCTCTCAACGCCCACCAGACCCGCTTACTCTCCCATCACTGCAGGCTTAAGTCAAAAATCAGGCCAGCAGTATTTACAAGAAAATTTAGTGCTTGCTCGTCAGCTGTTCGAAGAAGCTTTAGATGAATTAGGTTTGAATCGGCACTCGTTCCCCACCCTCAATCTTTTGTATGCTCAGGGCGGCGTGCGAGATAAATCAGCGCATCTTATCAAAGAGCAATGGGAACAAGCTTTTGGCATTCAAATCCGTTTGGAGCCCCTTCAATGGTATTCCGCCTTCAATAAAATGAAGCAGGGAGACTTCCATATCTGCGGCATTCTGTGGAGAACATTAGTCAATGATCCCATCTATGTCCTGAATTTCTTTAGAAATTCTAAAGAAAATATTAATCTCTCTCGCTGGGAAAAACCCGAATTCCGACATCTTCTAGAATTGGCAGATCACGAACTCAATTCTGAGATCCGTCTCAAATATTTGGCATTAGCAGAAGAGCTCTTACTTCAAGAAATTCCTGTTCTTCCTGCTTTTCAAATCGATTTTAGAGCTATCATTAAAAAACATATTCAACTTCCCGGTATTTCTCCTCAGGGGGGTATTTTAGACCTAAAGTGGACCCGTTTTAAATAATTGCGGTTATTTGACCTTCAGGTTAGGAATATGCTAACCTGATCGGAAAACAGGGAAATGATGAAAAAAAAAATCTGCTATCTCGGTGCTGGCACATGGGGATTTTGCCTAGCTTCTCTTTTGGCTTCCAAAGGCAATGAAGTTGCGTTATGGACCAAGAGGGATGATTTTGCAAAATTGCTGGCAAAAACACGGCAGCATCCCAAACTTCCCAATTTTGAAGCGTATGAGACCGTCAATCCGACAAGCAATTTAGCAGACGCGCTCGAAGGGGCTGATTTTATTATCGAATCGGTCACCTCTGTGGGGATCAGACCCGTTTTTGAACAAATCAAAAATCTCGGCGGCGGCAATTGTCCTATCGTCCTTACCTCAAAAGGCATTGAACAAAACAGCTGTTTCTTGCTTCCTGAAGTCATCGTCGATGTCATGGGAGATTCCCATCGTAAATTCGTCGGATGCCTGAGCGGCCCTAGCCATGCGGAAGAAGTCATTGAAAAACTGCCGACGTCGGTGGTCTGTTCCGCTTATGAGCATGATATCATGGGACAGATCCATGATCTTTTCTCCACTCCTTTTTTCCGCGTCTATCCCAATTCAGATATCAATGGAGTGGCCTTTGGCGGCGCGATGAAGAACATCATTGCCATCGCTTGCGGTATTTCAGATGGGTTAGGATTCGGGGACAACACCAAAGCTGCCCTCATGACGCGCGGACTCCATGAAATCCGCAAACTCTCCGTGACAAAAGGCGCCAAGTCGGAAACATTAAATGGTCTTTCGGGACTGGGAGATCTCTGCGTGACTTGTCTTTCTAAACACAGCCGCAACTATAAATTTGGGCATTTCATTGCTGAAGGGCTCAATCCTAACCAAGCTAAAGAAGCCGTCGGCATGGTTGTCGAAGGGGCTTATACATGCGTCTCAGCACTGCAGCTGGCTAAAAAAGCTCATATCGACGTGCCGATCACCGAAGCCATCTATTCTATCATCTACGAGGATCTTAATCCCCGCGATGCCGTCAAGTCCCTCCTCCAACGCGCCATCAAGGAAGAACATTTGTGATCACAGGCCAAAAAATTGTCACTGCTGAAGAGATACGAAAATTAGAAAAATTGGCCTCTAGTTCCGATGCGGGTAAGTTCATGGACAAAGCTGCCAGTGGAATTGCTCTTATCACCGAGCAGTTTATTGAGAAAAACAACCTTCCTAAGAAAATCATTTTACTGACAGGCAAAGGCAATAACGGCGGCGATGCTTACACAGCCGGAGCGCTGCTTCTTGAACAAGGTTTCTCTGTTCTTGCTATTTCCGCTTTTCCTTTGAAAGACTGCACCCCTTTATGCCGTGAAAGACATGACCGTTTTATCCAACATGGAGGACAAGTCCAGCCTCTCTCTCATTTTAATCCTGAAGGATATAGCGTGATACTCGACGGTCTCGTCGGAACAGGATTTCAAGGCAAAGCGTCAGGCAATTTGGCCAAAGCCATCGAATGGGCCCATAACTCTGATCTTCCAATTTTAGCTCTAGATATTCCCTCTGGATTGAACGGAACAACCGGGGAAGTCGCCTCCATCGCCATTGAAGCTGCCGCAACCCTCTATTTAGGACTGCCTAAAATCGGTTTCTTCCTGGATAAAGGATGGGATCATGTAGGTAATCTCATCGGCGTCGATTTCGGACTTCCTGAAAAACTGATGCTTCAAGCCAAAGAAGAAGCCCTTCTTCTCGATCCTACCTCTCTTGAGCTTCCCATCCTACGACGATCTCGCCACAAGTATGAAGCGGGCTATGTGCTGGGCATTGCTGGCTCTCCTCAAATGCCGGGCGCTGCAGCTCTTGCCACTGCCGGAGTTTTACGCAGCGGCGCTGGCATTGTCAGACTTTTTTCCATGCCTGAAACACCATCTAGCCATTTGCTTTCCGAAGTGATCCACGAAGACTACCATCTGAAGAGAGTTCAAGAGGAAGCAAAACGAGCCTCTGCCTATTTTGTGGGACCTGGACTTGGAAGAACCCCCGCTGTTGAAAAACTGCTCAAAGAGTTACTACCTACTTTACGCTTACCGACAGTCCTTGATGCAGATGCTCTATACTTTTTAGCTAAAAATCCTTCTTGGAAACTCCCCTCTCACACGATTTTAACTCCCCACCATGGCGAGATGGAAAAGATCCTCAAGAAAAAACCGACCTTGAAAGCCTGCCAAGATTATGTCGAAAAAAAGAAAGTTACATTAGTCCTTAAGGGCGCGCCCACCATTATTTTTTACCCCAAGAAAAAACCTCTGATCATTGCTCATGGAGATCCCGGCATGGCCACGGCCGGTTCCGGCGATGTCCTCACCGGCATTTTAGCGGGATTGCTAGCCCAGAAAATGGCTCCCCAAAACGCAGCTGCGCTTGGAGTTTTTCTCCATGCCGCTGCAGGCGAGATCGCAGCGTTGCATCTCACCTCTTATTGCATGATCGCTTCGGATATTTTAAGATATTTGCCTGAAGTGTTTACAATTACGTCTTAGAAAAACTTTCGAAGTATCGTTTATACGAGATGGGATTGAAAAGACCCAACGTCAAAATATGGACGATCCATGCAGCGACTTTACGAAAATGTTCTAATTCCAGCCCCAGGGAAAAGTAATGGCGAGTATTCTCCATTTTCTCAATTCTAAAAGGTTTTAGTGTTGTTTGTCTGATGTGCGCTTTAGAAAAAGACTTGAAAAAACCTTTGATTTTTTGAAACACACTCAAGGTTTTAATATCTCCTCTTTGCGTGCTGGAAGGAAGTAGAGAATAAGCAGAAGCCGAGGGAAGTCTTAAACCGACATGTACTCCTCCCACTAATGGAATACAATCCCATTCATCCTGAGCAGGAACGCCTTCATTAACAATGGCAGAGACATTTATATCTGTATCTTTGAATGTGTTATAAAAGATCTCTTCAACTTCCCTATTTACTCCGATAGAAGCGTAGGTCGTCAGAGAAGTCACTCGCGTTGTCGTATATGTATGAATCAACGATGCGAGATATTGCACTTGCGCCCCACCCTGACTTTTACCATAGAGATCGATATGTGAAATGTTATGGTCGGATAAATAAGTGCGAATCTGAGGCCATAGTGCTTGAACAGCCAACATTCCAGGTTCAATAAGAAGGTTGTTCAAACCTGACATTAATCCTCCGGTCGCACTGCGGCGAGAAGCAGTTCCACGGCAAACTAGCATCGTTTTTTCTTCTCTTAGATCTCGAAGGAAGGCTGCATATCCTCCTTTCCCTGTAAAGATAGCTTCGCACTTGAAATAACCACTGCTGCATCTAATCATCTGTCCTGTAGCCATCTCTCGATCAGCAAGTCGAGAAGTTAAGACCTCCACTTCATACGCCCATTTTCCTGTTTGATCACTAGGAAGATAAAAATCGATCGCATCCAGTTGAATTTTGATGCGTTCTCTTAGTCCCTCCAAACCTCTGCCGCTCGAACGTGATGAATCAAAATAAGCATTTTCTGGAATGTTTCGAAAAAATAGATTATTTACACGATGGAATGGAATCAAAGAAAAATACAGCTTATCAATCTCCAGAGGATCTAGTGCGCTAAGAGGTTTAGTCGTCGCTTCTTGCAAGTCATCTGTACGAACATCCCCTAACAGTAGAAAAATGATCTCAATGACTTTCCGATCTAGAAGCAGTTGTCTTTGATTAAAAGCCTCTTGATACTTTTTCAATTCTTCACGTTGAAAAATTCGATATACTCTTTGGGCTCCAATCAGCTGATTTAGATTTTCCAGCGACTGCTGATCTTCAGTACTTGAGATGTTTTTACCAGGGACAAATTGAACAAGACTGACTCGATACTCCTTATTTTCTTTTTCTATTCGAAGCTTTGAAGGCACTTGCTCCGTATGAAATAAATCAACAATAGGAGATAAATTGGTACGCTCTACTTTTATCATTTAATTAACTCGTGAAATAATGTAAAAGGAAATTATAAATTGATTTATTAAAAAAACCAATCAATAAAATTAATTTTGAATAGTATAATATTCTTGATACCAAGAGAGAAATTTTTGAAGTCCTTTCTCTAAAGAGATCGTGGGCGAGAATCCTAGTTGCTTGCGGCTTTTAGAAATATCGGCATACGTGACAGGGACTTCTCCCGGCTGCATAGGCAAAAGTTCTTTAACCGCTGATTTTCCGGTATACTTTTCTAGAAGTTCGACTAAGTAGAGCACATCTTCGGGTTGATTGTTTCCCAGATTGAAAACTTCACACGAAGCCCCTAGATCAATAGCTGCTAAAGTTCCAGCGACAATATCATCGATGTAGGTGAAGTCTCGTTTCATCTGCCCTTCATTATAGATTTGGAGGGGAGCGCCTTTCAGAATCGCATTCGTAAAAGAGAAATAGGCCATGTCGGGCCGTCCCCAAGGACCATAGACCGTAAAAAATCGGAGTCCCGTGACTGAAATCCCATACATATGATGATAAGCGTGGGCAATGAGCTCATTCGATTTTTTTGTCGCTCCGTAAAGACTGGAAGGCATATCCGTCGGATCGGTCTCGGAGAAAGGGATTTTTTTATTAAGGCCGTAAACCGAAGAGGAAGAGGCATAGATAAAAGGAATTTGAGGATGGCGGCGGATCACTTCCATCACTTGAACAAATCCTTCGAGGTTGGTGTAGACGTAATTTTCCGGATGGCGGATCGAATGGCGCACGCCGGCCTGAGCAGCGAGATGGAGAAAATGTGTGATCTCATTTTCTAAAATAAGCTTTTCCATCAGAGGAGGATTGCGGATGTCCATGTCGAAGATTTGGACTCCTTGCTTCTCCAGAACGGCTGCCCGGTCTCTCTTCAATTGAGGATCGTAATAGGAATTGAAATTATCGCAGCCCACGACGGCATCGCCTCGTTTGAGGAGTCCTTGAGCCACATGGAACCCGATGAAACCTGCTATTCCTGTAATGAAAATGCGCATTGCGAAAAAATAATCTACAAGTTAATGATGTTGTGCGACTAATTTTATGTATTTCTACTTTATCTGCACCTTTTTATTGTTGTTATTCGGCTGCGGGAATCGTCCCTATATGGGAAAAGACTCCGTCGGCGCCGATGAATTCGTCATGGATTCTTATAAAATCCGCCAAGGAAAATTTTCTATTTTACAGCTCGAAGGGAAAACCTATGAAGAGCTCTCTCCCACCCTTCTCAACGAGTATCAAGATGTCATCCAAGATGGAGATGTGCTCTATATCGCTGTCTTCCACCCGACCCGTTCGGATATTTCTGCAGCTATTGAAGGAATCGGCTCTACAGTGGGCTTTCATGTCAATGGAGGAAAAATCCGTCTTCCTGATCTCGATCCGATCCCTGTGTCAGGTCTAACCCTAGAAGAAGCAGCCCAAAAGATCCAATCGTTATATTCTTCCCAGATCCGCGATGTACAAGTATTTCTTTCCTACAAAGACCGTCTTGAAAGAAAAGTGGAACTGGCGGGCCTTGTTGTTCTTTCAACTATTCCTATCGATGGCCGCATCCGTCTTTTTGAGACACTTTCCAGAGCCAAAGTCCCTTCGAATGCCAATCTCTTTAAAAGCTATATCGTGCGTGAGAATCAAATGCTACCTGTCGATCTCTATAAGCTGATCAAAGAAGGCGACATGTCTCAAAATATCGTTATGCGGGGAGGCGATAAAATTTATATTGCCGATCCCTCAGCATCGACTCTCATGGTGCTGGGAGAAGTCGGCAAAGAACGGCTTGTCGATGTTCCCAATGGTTTTATGACGATCCGAGAAGCCCTTGCCGTAGCGGGTGGCATTCCCTTTACTGGCAACAAATCGTATATTCAAGTCATTCGAGGAAATATCTTAAATCCCAAAATTTACACCCTGACATGGGACCATGTGATCCATCTTCCTTCCGACAGCATGCTATTGATCCCAGGCGATATCATTTATGTTGCGGCAACACCGATCACAAACTGGAACCGTTTTATGTCACAATTACTGCCGACCTTTGTTAACATTGACCTGATTCGGCAGGGAGTTAAAAGCATTGGAGTCAACGTCCCATGATCCATAATATTTATATTTCTGGAGATGATCTTAAGAGAATTTATCAGAAGAAAAAAAAGAAAATCTTCTGGGCTGCCATTATAGGAGCCGTACTTTCCTTAAGCTATTTCCTCTTTTCTCCTCCCTCTTATCAAGCTACCGCCACGTTTAAACAATCTTCCTCGCGTGCCGATTCAGCGTTTGATCTGAAGAAATTCGTCCACACGATTGCAGGTACCCACTCAGAGATCTCCACGATTCCCTTGATGTTGTCTCGTGCCGTGCTGACGAAGACTGTCGAAGAAATGGGACTTCAAGCCGTTGTCCAGCAGCAAGGAAGATTGGCAAGAAAGCTCATGGCGTGCCGTGACAATGTATTAGCCGAGCTCGGCCGGCAGCCTGAATCTTCCAAAGAACAAGACATTTTTCAGTTTCAAAATGTTCATTATTCCGGAGAAAAACCACGCAGCTTTTTTTTCCGCTTTTCTTCTTCAGACAGTTTTGAGCTTTTAGATAGCAAACAGAAAAAACTGTCACAATGCCGTCTGAACAAACCGGTTCAAGCTCAAGATGTAACATTGACTTTAGCAACCGTGCCTGAAGGGATTAAAACAGGAAAACTTTATCCACTGACGATCCTTCCTCGCCGTGCGGTGCTCGGTTCTGTGAAAGCCCGAACAAGCATTAAACCTCTGCGGGAAGATAAAAACATCCTGGCAATTAACTTCTCTGATACCGATCGTGAGCGTGCAGCTGTCTTTGTCAACACACTGATCAGCAAGTATGAAGAGTATCTTAAAGAAGAAAATAAAAGCGTCATCGGCGCGCAGCTTTACTATCTGGATCAACGTCAACATGAACTCAATACCAAGCTCGATTCCGATATCCAAGATCATGTGGCTGTGCTCAAAAACAGCCTTCTGAAACAAGGTTTCATGGGAATTGAGCAGGAAATGGACTCGATCATGGAACCGTTGCAAAACTACCGATCCAGATTGAGCGAAATTGAAGTCGAAACGGCTGGCTTGATGCAACGGCTCTCTCAAACCGATATACCTTTACCTGCAACACCCCCCAAACTCGTCCAGCAATTTGGACATAGCCTGGAAGAACAAATCCAAGATGCCTCCCTTTTACTGCAGAAGCTTAAAAAAAATGAAGCGCTCACTGTCCTTGCTTCCAGTGCTTTGGCGCCTCTTGTCACGGAAGTAGAATTGGCCCGATCTTTAGGCTCTCAAGATTATGAGGAAAAAAAGCACCAGCTGGCTTCTCACCTCCAAACTTTTATCGAACATCTTATCCTCCGCCATAAAAATCTTCAAGAGAGTTCCACTTACATCGACCAACTTGAATTAGATTTCAACGGCATGACTTTGGATGCTTCTAGAAATCTATTCCAGCAATACTGTCGTCAGCTGGATGATCTCCATGCGCAATTAAAACAGGTGATCTTTTTCCGCGATCATCTCAACGAACCTCATTTTGAGATTAGTACTCTTTCGAATGTTTTAAATGACACTGTCACTCAGCAGCTCGTGCAAAAATCGAGCGAACTCTCAGGACAGCTATGCGATGTGATCAATCGAAGCGGCAGAGAACATGAGCGGCTCAAAGAGGGTCTTGCCATCCAAAAAAGATTCCTTGAATCCCATTTAAGCCAAACTCTGGATCTAGGGAAAATCCGGATCCAACTGATCAAAGAAAAAATCAGCTCGCTTTACGAGGTCATGAAAGATCTCTTACAAAAAGAAAAAGCCGTTCTCGAAAATAAAATCGAAGAACTTAAAATCGCTATGCAGGAGCTTCCTGAACTCTGGCATTTAGACAAGCGGCTTAAATTTAAAGCAGAGCTCACCAAAGGAATGATGGAGGGATTAACCCACATTGCCGAATCGAAAAATCTTTCCCGTCATCTCTATCAAGTAGAATCAAAACCGCTCGACTCAGCTCTGCCTCCTGTTTCTCCTCAATCTCCTCGCCTTCTCATCAAATGTTTTGGAGGGACGATCGGTTTTGCCTCTCTTTTCTATCTATTTTCTCTTATTCTTGCATTGGTTAGAGGCCTGCCAGTTTCACTGACCACCTTGCGATTACTGGGAGGACACACATCGGGAACTTTTACCGAAACATCTGATCTCAGTTTGAACCAGTTGCCCGATCAAGATTTAGAGACCCTACGTGCCATGGCCTCTTTTCTTCTAGAAAGAAAAAATGAAAAAGCAGTGCTCTCGCTCTTAGGGCAGCGCGGCTCAAACTTCTGCTATAACCTCGCGCATTTGCTGGCACTACATCACCAGAAAATCTTGATCATCGATTGTAATTTTGATCGAATTGTCGCGCCGCAAGAACAGCCGGGACTTTGGCAGTATTTAAATCATACGGTTGGAGACCTACCTCTACGTCACGAAAAAAACTATGACTTCTTGACGGCAGGAGGAATGACACGCCATGGCGTTGAACTTCTGGCCTCCCCCGCCTTTGCTAAGATTTTATCCGATTGCAAAAACCGTTACGATTTTGTATTTCTATTGAGACAAACTTCTCTATCTTCTCAAGATGCATCACAAATTCTTCAATTGTCGGATCTTGCCATCATTACAACGGACGAAGAATCGCAAGATACCCTTTATCCTTACCTTCAATGGTCTCGACAAAAACAAAATTTATGTGCTACATTTGCTCAACATTTAGTGATGCCCGAGTGAAAATTATGTTAAAATGGATTCTTCCTTTTTTAGTTTGCTTTCCATTTCTCGTGCATGCTCGAAAAGCTTTAGTCGGAAATCCTGCCTCCCAAGAAGAAGGGCCGTGGTTCACAGGACCTCTTCTAACTTCATCAGGACACGTTGTTCCTGAAGGACATGCCAACTACGAACCGTATATTTATTGGTTTGTTGACAAGGGCGGCTATACAAAACATTGGAAGTATAAAGCCTCTCCTCCTACTTTTAGAGCAGGATTATCACAAACCGCGCTGCAGTTTGGCATTTTCCCAGGTGTTGAAATCGATTTCATCCCTCAGATTTTATATAACAATTCCGCTGGCAAGCATATGTGGCGCATTGCGGATCAGCCTTTTGCCATGGCTTTTCAGCTATTGATGGATGAAAAAGATTCATGGTGGCCTGCCATCAAAATGCGTGTCTCTGCCACTATTCCACTAGGAAAATATGATAGACTTGACCCTCACAAGTTTTTAACAGATTTTGGAGGTCTGGGCACTTGGTCTCCGACCATTGGGTTTGTCACCGTCAAAATTTTCAATTTTGGAAATGACCATTTTTTAGCCTGGCGAACCGCTTATAACTTCGCTATTACAACACCTATTTCTGTCCATGGACTGAGTGTCTATGGAGGCGTCCCCTCTGTTGATGGAATTAAAGGAACACGTGGAACTGTTTATCCTGGATGTATCTTCGTCACTCAACAAGGTTTTGAATTCAGCCTCAATCATAATTGGGTGTTGGCATTAGATTTACAATATCAACACTCCAATAGAACCCGCTTTTCCGGTCGTAGCCCCAAAGGAACTAAACCGGGGGGTCCTTCCGCTGAACTCTTTAGCATTGCACCTGCGCTTGAATATAATTTTAGCGCCAATATCGGCGTCATTGCGGGTCCTTGGTTTACAGTCGCAGGACGCAATGACAACCTGACGGATGAATTCCTTGCTTGGGTTTTTGCCATTAACATTTATCACTGAGGTAATATTATGACTTTAACGAGTGTTGCATTTCGGAATGTCGCATGGAATACCATTTCTACCTTGGATGTTGCGGTAGTTTCTGGAATTACTGCTTGGACTCTGAATAAAGTAGCCCATTTTTTTTTTAATGTAAAACCAGAATTCAAAAAAACTCCCTCGTTTTTTATCCGACAAGTTGCCTTCCTGGGCGGCGCTGCTGTTGGATTCTATGTCCTTCAGAAAACCTCTGTTGATACTATTCGCTTAGATAGCATTTTCGTTAAAGCTCACGGCCTTTCTATTGTCATGGGTCTTTTTTGGAGCGCTTCCGCTGCCCTTATAGCTTGTAAAGAAAATGCATCTGCTAGTGTTATTTTTGGCAGCATCGGCACGTTAATATTATCAACCCCGTTTGTCGCCCATTATGGTCAAAATGCTTTGCTTCCTGCTCTGGCCATCGGCGCGGGCTTAGGGTCTTATTTGTAGTCTGTCAAACAGACAACTGTTGCATTGCGGCCTGTCGGTTTATCTTTTCGATACGAATAGAAATCGGCAGTGTTGCAGCAGGTGCAGATCGGGGCTATTTCCAGATGATGGGCAAGGATTCCGGCTTCTAAAAGCTGAGAGCGGGCCATTTCCCATAAATCAAAATATAATGGCTTGATCTGAAACGACCAAAACTGCCTCGGAATCTCTTTTTCATAATTGATAAATTGGCCGCAGCATGGCCCTAGGCTGGGAGAGATTCCCACGAAAATGTTTTCCGGCTTGGAGCCGAATACCCTTCGCATCTTTGCGATAGCCTGTCCATAGATATTCTGAATATTTCCTCTCCAGCCCGCATGGATGCATCCCACGACTTTTTCAATCGGATCGTAGAAAATAACAGCTTGGCAATCGGCATGTTTAATGAATAGGCCCACCGCTTTTTCTTTTGTAATCAAACCATCGCATTCTTCATTCCCTTTTTCCAAAGGCGCTAATTCAACTTGAATGCCATGGACTTGCCTTCCGCTAACGAGCTTTTTATAACCTAAATGTTTTTTTATTTTGGCGCGATTGAGATTGATCCTACCCTCATCATCTCCTGTGCCTCCGCCGACATTTAGAGAAGTATAGGGACCTTCGCTGACTCCCCCATGACGCAAGTAAACGGCATGCCGGACCTCAGGAAATTCTTGCAAAACATCGAACTCGAGCCACTCTAGGCTTCCTCTTTTTTTACGAAGCATCCATACCCCACCTGATTGAAAATTGCAAAAATCCCATTGCCGGCATCTGCGCCTTTACCTTCCGACAGAACGGATTATATGTCTTCGAATATTAATCCGTCCTGTCAGAAGGCAAAATCCCCCTGCCGGCTTTGACATTTTTTGCATTTTTTAATCAGGAGCGGTATAATTTCCCCTATGATGGATTTATGCCACTTGTCGTTTTATATATTGATGATGGCTTTTTTAAGCCTTTGGATCCATCGTTCCGCATGGCTCTGGGGCGCTTTTTTAGTCATTTCTTATATCTTAGCGTTTCACACCGGCGTCGTACAACCGTTTTCGATCATCCCTATCGGACTGCTTTTTTTCATCTTCTTAGTTTTCAAAAAGCCTCTACAACCTATGACCCGGTTCCTGCTTGCTTTGATTGCCATTATTATCTCAGCTGGTCTTAATTTTCACTGGATCCCAGGTTTTCAAAATTGGCATATTTCCGGAAATTTATGGGTTAATTACGACAAACCATTCATGGGACTCTTTGTCCTAGCTTTTCTACTCCCACTCTTACGATCACCCATCGAATGGTACAAAGTGGCCTTAAAAGCGATCCCTCTCACGATGGTCTCGGTTTTTATCCTCGCATTCTTAGCCCTTCCATCGGGAACCGTGGACTGGCATTTAAAAATCCCTTCCCATTTTTTTGTTCGGATCGTTTCAAATCTTTTCTTAGTGTGCATTCCTGAAGAAGCGTTTTTTCGGGGATTCATTCAGCAAGAGATCTTCAAAAGCTTAGGGCCTTCTCTGAAAGGACATATCGGCGCTGTTATTGGAGCATCGTTGCTTTTCACTTTATTTCACGTCGGCTGGACAGCCTCTGCAGCTATCCTAGGATTTGTCTTTTTGGCAGGAATTTTATACGGCGCCATTTGTCAATATACTAAGGCCGTTGAAGGAAGTATTTTCTGCCACTTCTGTGTGAACTTGCTTCACATGACTTTTTTTACCTATCATCCTGAATAAGAGCATGTTTACAAAGTATGATCAGGATGCTTTGCTGCTGAAATTCTCTAGAAGGGCTTAAAAAAAGCCCGCCTTTTAGAAGGCGGGCAGTGAAGGAGGTCAAAGGCGCAATTCAAAAAAACAACTTATTTAACAGGACAGCCTGTAGGTGATTTCGAGGAAGGCATCATGTTATTATCACTAGCAACTTTTTGTACGGCTTGGTTGGCGCTCATCATATTTCCAGAAGAATCTTGCTGACTCGCATACTGCATCGCACTTGAGCGTTGGGCCGCAGTGAATTGTCCGCAAAACATTTTCTTATTCGATGTACTGAGTTGGCCAGCAAATTGTTGCATGTCCATGCTCATATTGCTGCAATCCATAGGCTTTTGGGCCGCTATTTCATTTTGTATATCTTCTGCAGACGCATTGCTCATAAAGCACATGCACGTTAGCGCAGCTAATATAATTTTCATCTTTTTCATCATCTTCCTCACGGTTAAAACTATTCTTCAAAAAAATTTCAATATAATCTCGACCCCTATTTTTGTCTAGAATCACAAAAGACGATTTATTTTTTTGCAATTTAAGTTTATACCAACTTTAAAGCGACAACAGAGAGAGATATGAGCGAGAGGCCTATCGAATGCAGCCAATGCAAACGTCCTGCTAAAGTCATCTATAAAGAGATCTTCAATGATACGATCAACTGTACAGAAATGTGCACTGAATGTCCTGTTTTGCAAGCAAAACTTCATGGCGATGTCAGCAAAATAGATAAAAAAGAAAGCCAGATCTGCTGCGGTAGTTGCGGAACCTCTTTAGAATCCGTTCAAATGGGACAGCCTCTGGGCTGTATTGAATGTTATATCGTGTTTAACGACTTTCTTATCAACGAACTGATCGCAGCCGACGCGATCCCGCTCGCGCTTCAAAAAAAATTGACCTCTCAAAGAACACAGGCTATCCATATCGGCAAATCGCCTGACCAACCCGTCGATATTACTTTATCATCGCGCCTAGCCTCGCTTAACGAAGCCCTAAATGATGCCTTGAAACGAGAAAATTATGAACAGGCCGCATGGCTTCGTGATCAAATCAAAACTCTGACGGAAAAACAAAAATGACCTCTTTACCGCCTTCTCTTTCTCAACATACCCTCTGGGAAGAAGACAAAAATCCGATTTGGCTCGGATCTTCTCTCACGCTCCAACGGAATCTCGCACGTTATAAATTTCCCACTAAGCTCTCTGAAGTTGAGATGGGTAAAGTGAGCGATCTTCTGGCCGATACCCTTCAAAAAAAAGGCGATTTAAAAAATCCCGCTTACCTTCCTGCAGATAAACTCTCTCCTTTGGACAAAGAATTTATCTTCGAACATTTTTTTTGCTTAGAAAGTTTTCAAAATGCCAATAAAGGACAAGGATTTCTTCTTGATGAAACAGGCCGTTTTTTAGCCCTTATCAATGTGAAAAATCATTTGCAGCTTCAACTCGTCGATACTTCTGCAGATATTCTCACAGCTTGGTCGCAGCTGGCCAAAATGGAAATGGAGATCGGTAAAACCCTCGATTACGCCTTTACGCCTAAATTTGGCTATCTCACTTCCGATCCCACCCTCTGCGGAAACGCATTGCAAGCATTACTCTTTCTTCATGTCCCTGCCTTGCACCATACAGGACAGCTCCATGAAGTACTGAGCAAGGAAAAAGATGAAAATATTATCACAATGGGACTCGAAGGAGTTCTCGACGATCTAGTCGGCGATTTTCTTATTTTGAAAAATCGGTACACCTTAGGTGTGACCGAAGAAGGAATGCTCCATTCTCTTCAAACAACCGCTATGAAACTCACTCTCGCAGAAAAAAATCTCCGGCTGCACCTGAAAGAGACTGGCAATTCCGAAATCAAGGACCTGGTCAGCCGCGCCTACGGATTGCTCATCCACTCCTATCAACTTCAAACTAAAGAAGCTTTGAATGCCTTAAGCTTAATCAAGCTTGGCCTGGATCTCGGATGGATCTCAGGCATTTCTAACCAAGCGATCAATATCCTCTTCTTCAAATGCCGCCGCGCACACCTAGCGCAACTTCTCAATGAAAAAATCCTCGACACCCATGATATGCCCCACAAGCGGGCTGAGTTCATCCATAAAGCCCTTCAGGGCATTTCTCTAAAAGAATAAGGCATCTCACCACCAACTGACGGATATATCAAATAATGTATAAATGAATCGCAATTCTATATGAATAAATGTATATTTTTTCCCACAAAGCTCTCTTGAAGAGAGATTGCTGTTAAGGAATTTCCAACCTTAAAAATAACATCCCTCTTATTTCACAAAGCATGCGGTAACGGCGGTGTAGCATCTTGCAAACGTCTCAACAAGGGTGATTCCGAACCTGAAGATGAAGAAGATGCTGGAGCCTTATCTGAAACAGGAAGGTAAGACGTCCGATAAGAATTTTCATGGTTCGTTTTATCATACCAGTCATCGTCGTCATGACTATCCAAATTGCTGCGAAATGTTCCGTTAGAACTAGAAGATGAAGAGCCTGAATCATCCGGCAAGAGCTCTGAAAGTTTCGGAAGAAATATTTCCGCCGCTACGATAATCATCACAGATCGCCCTTCCCAAGTTTGGAGACGAGAGGCATAGCTAGCAAAAGTGATTCCCGCCGTGACAATGGCACCAAGGCCAACAAGCTCTTGGATTAATCTAGCGACCTCCATCCGACGCGCAAGGCCGTCTAGAGCGAGAACAGTAAGAAAACCCAAACCAAAACCTGTATGTCCCAAGGCTAATAAAACGGTAGCTGAGGCTATAGATGCCGTGTAATAGAAACGGCTAAAGTTGGCTGTGATCGTTTTATATCTAGCAGAGCTGTCACCTTCTTTTCGAGCTAGATTAGATAAGAGAACAACGGGAGTAAAAACAAAAACAGCTGTTGATAGGGTAGAGAAGTAAGGTACTTTAATAGAGGATTCGGTAAGCGCTGCTCCGACGATCAAAAAAAGATGATTGGAGGCTAATGCAATATTTTCCCAGGGGTTTTTTGCCTTCTCTCCTCCGAGAGTCCCCTGAGTTAAATAAGCTACAGTTCCTGCAGCAATAATTCCTTGAACAGCTGTTAACATAGTTAATCCTTCTTAAAAATCAGAAAACTTTAGCATTATACAGTTTTATTTTGCAGTTTTTTAAACCAAATATTTATTAAAGAGTCATTTTTGACCTAGTAAATGTTCCGGATTTTGATTAAACTGCAAGTTAATGGGACCCAATGTTGCAGCAATTCTTCTCATGGCAGGAATCGGCAGCCGCTTAGGCAGCCCGCTCCCCAAACAATTTCATTTGCTAGGATCAAAAAAAATTTATCTTCATACATTGGAGAAATTTCTAGAATCGGGTTTATTTCAGCAAATCATTTTAGTTTGCCATCCCGATTGGATCGATGAAGTCAAAACTGAAATCCCTTCCCATGTCCTCGTCATTTCCGGAGGGCCTAACCGCCAGTCGTCTTCTTTATTAGGATTACAAGCTTGCAATCTCAAGACCCAGGTCGTGATGATCCATGATGCGGTACGCCCCTTTGTCTCCCAAGAGATTTTAGAGCGCAACATCAGTGCTGTTCAACGTCACCTTGCCGTTGATACATGCATCCCTTCCGCCGATACTGTCGTTCACTCTGAAGAGGGACAATGGATCACTTCAATTCCTAAGAGAAAATTTTATTTACGGGGGCAAACTCCCCAAACTTTTGATTACCAGCTCATCTGTGAAGCTCATCGAAAAACTCAGTTAACTGAGTCGACGGATGATTGTTCCTTGGTCTTAGAATTGGGGCATCCAGTGGCTATAGAGGCGGGTGAAGAAAATAATATCAAGATCACCACCGAACTCGATGTTGAAATGGCGGAGTGGATTCTCAGTCAAAAAACAGTCTCTGCTTCTTAGATTCAATTATTTTCTCCATCAGAGACCTCCTTGACTTGTATTGTCATTTGGTTGATTATTTTCCTCTTAGAAAAAACGGTTGTCTACGACATGAATACTTTAAAATCTTTGCTTCATCCTAAGAAAATTTATTTTTTAAAACTTTTTGCAATAGTGGGTGTATTAACCCTGATTTGTTCAGGTTGCTCCCACCGTTCCGATAATGAAATGACGCAATTGCAAATCCGAGAAATTCAGACACGAACATTCGCTGCTAAAGATTCTAAAACGGTCCTTAAAGAGATGATGAACGTCTTGCAAGATGAAGCCTTCATTGTTAAAAACGCCAATCTAGATCTAGGTTTGATCACGGGTGAAAAAGATATGCATCTCGAAAGCGGGTGGGAAAAGTGGATGACGGTTATCGCTGTGGGCCGCAATGGGACATGGACAAAAAACGGTGTCACTGAAATTTCTGCCAATGTAACTCAATTCGGCAATGACACCCGAGTCCGGGTCAATTTTCAGAGAAAAATATTTGATAACATGGGCCGCGTCATAGAAGTAAAACAAATCTATGATCAAGAGTATTACCAAAACTTTTTTGACAAAGTCCATAAAGGTTTATTCATTCAAGAAGAAAAACTTTAGAGGAAAATTATGTACATCTGGTCGCTTCTTTTAATTTTAACTAGCTGCTTATCATTTGGCTGCTCTAAGGGCTACCAACATGCTGCAAATTTACAAAGCTCCCATGAAAGAGAAATGACTCTCGGAATTGTGCAGAAAGAACTCCGTAAAGGGATGAACCAAGGAGATGTCGCAACAGCCTTAGGATCGCCTAATATCGTCACAAAAGATCAAAGCGGGGCCCAGACTTGGATCTACGATAAGATCGCCCAAGAAGTCTCTTATTCTAATGATAATGGTGGCGTCTGGTTAATCCTAGGCAGATATCAGAAAAGAGCAGGGGCATCCTCCTCAACTCAAAAAACTTTGACCGTAGTGATCAAGTTTGATGACCAAGAGCTCGTCGATAAAATATCCTACCATTCGAGCAAGTTCTAAAAATTAAGGCGCTAGGCTAGCGATTTCATCATCAATTTTTTTAATCTCCAAAGCATGGATATATGCATCTGCTTTGACTTGCTCTGCAAACAACTGATATTTTTTTGAATGCAAAGAGACCCACTTCACTAAATAATCTCGATAATTTGCTTTATCTCCAGTCAGATTGAGTTGGCTCACTTGATCTGCAAGGAGAATTCCCCTATCCCACGCGGGAATAATGTTCTTCTGGTAATAATCGAGAAATTCGAATTGAGTTGTAGGCACTCCTTCGTAAAGAGTGTCCATCTTATCTTGCATCGCATGAATTTCGGTCGCTATCTCTTCAAATTTAAAAAAATCGGAACCTTTCATATATTTCAAAGTTCCAGATGCTGAGACAAGTATGATCAGCGAAATTCCGACAAGAGCGGCCTGCTTTATTTTGTTCCTGTTATGGATGAGGGTTATATATAGGCAATAACCTATTACAATGCCGCTGAGCAACCCTCCCAAGTGCGCAGCCACATTGACGGAAGATTTCATCCCATAGAACAGATTGACAGCGATTAATCCCAGGACTCTTTTTAAAGGAGGATTGCGCACTTCTTCTGGTAGTAAAGGAGTCGTTAGAAGAGCGACCAAGGCTCCGATAACTCCAAATACTCCGCCGGATGCACCTGCTTCTACCGAATAAGAATCGAGATGCCAAATCTGACTTAAGAGGCCTCCGAAAATCCCTGTTGCTAAGTAAACTGCGGCAAAGCGGGCTTTTCCTATGAGGGTTTCAAGAGTAGATCCGATGTCATACAATGCATAGAGATTCATCAGTAGATGAATAATCCCAAAATGAACAAACATGGCGGTCAATAATCGCCAAGGCTCTCCCTGCAAAAGAGTTGATGTGCTACAACCTCCCCACTGAAGAATTTGCTGAGTTGTCGGCTCAAAAAAGTGCACCCCAGAGAACACCATAAGAACATAGATGATTATATTAAGAGCGATTAAGAGACGTGTAATCATAAGACATTTCTTTGAAATTTGAGATAGGATGATTTTAACCAATGATCTTCATTTCGCACATAAAAAAAATACATCTGAGTCACTGCTCCACGGCGGCATCCCATTTCTAATGAGAGATTTCTTCTTATATCTTGACATCACCTATTAAATCGGTTATATAACCTATTAAATAGGTGCCCTATGCTGGAATACTTGTTTTCAAACAAGAATGTCGAAAAAATATTAATTTATTTGAATTTACATGAAAAGGCGAATGCAACTGAGCTTAGCCGCTCTTTCCAATCCCCCTTAGATCCCATCCAAAAAACCCTCAGAAAGTTGGAGGAAGGAGGATTATTAGTCAGCTTTTTAGAAGGAAAAACTCGCGTCTTCCAATGGAATCCGAGATATCCTTTTTTAGATGAACTACAAGCACTTGCCAAAAAGGCATACGATTTTCTTCCTTCATCTATACAAGAATCAACCTATCAAAATAAAAGACGGAAACGTCCTCGGAAAACTGGAAAGCGAATGTGATGGATTTATCGAAGATCGATCTCAAAAGATTGGCTTGTTTTATCTCAGAAACTTTAAAAAACAAAGGGATCGAAGCCGTATTGGTTGGAGGAGCTTGTGTTTCCATTTATAGTAAAAACCGTTACCAATCTTATGATCTTGATTTCGTCGTGTACGAAGAACTCAAAATGATTGAAAAAGTGCTGAATTCATTAGGATTCAAAAGAACTGGACGATGTTTTTCCCATCCTAAATGTCCTTATCTGATTGATTTTGTAAATCCTCCCATTTCAGTTGGACAGGAAAAGATCCATCGGCTTAGAACCATAAAAACATCTGCTGGTACGATTAAGCTGCTGACGCCTACAGACTGCATTAAAGACCGATTGGCTGCTTTTTTTCACTGGGATGATGAACAGGCGTTAGAGCAAGCATTACTTGTCGCAAGCAATCACACCTTTGACCTTCGAGATTTAAAACGATGGGCTAAAGCGGAAGGATTTGAGAAAAAATTGCGATATTTTTTAGAACGCAGACTTAAGAAGAAAAATTGAGGCATGAGGGGCTTCTTTTTGTCCCCCTACTTCGTGGAGCGATCAGAAAGGCTCATATTTTTACTCTTGGATCGTTCTTTCCAAGATCCATTCAGCAATCAAATTCATAACCGATGGGGCAATCGTTTCTTCAATTTTTGCATATTCTCCAGGAGATCCGTCCTGACAAGTTTGGAAAAAATGATTAAGCCTCGGCAGCTCAACAATCTTAAAATCCTTATTCCCTCCTTCTTCCAGGGCTTTTGAAAGAATAGGCAAATGTTGCGTAGGGGATACCTGTCGATCGAGTTCCCCATTCAGCGCTAATACGGGAATCTTCACCTGCTTTAAAGCTGTGCTTGGATCAAAAAGAATATAGTAGCGCCACCATTCCGTATTCGCTGATGCCCTCATCGCGATCATCATAGGGAGATTTACTTTTCCCTGGGTTCCCTCTAGCGTAGCCATATGATTTTTGGCCATTTCGCGCAATTGTCCGGCAGCGATCTGAGGATCTGACTCTATTTTCAAGATCGTGATTAGCTGTTTTAGAAAGTTATGATCTTGGGCAATTGTCTCTTCAGATTCTCCACTGGCTTGTTGAGCCAACCTGCTCTGTTCATATATAATCTCCTCTCCATTCACAGCAGGTGCTGCCATCAGTACGATGAAAGCAACGTCTTTTGATCCCGCTGCCACCATCGGAGCAATAATCCCCCCTTCACTATGACCAATCAAGCCAATTTGATTTGGATTTATCTCTTTTCGTGATTTGAGATATGCAACACCTGCAAACACATCAGAAGCAAAATCTTGAGTTGTTGCTTTGTCGTAATTGCCTGTTGATTTTCCACACCCCCGCTTATCCCATCGAAGCACGGCAATACCCTGGCGAGTCAAATAATCTGCTAATACTAAAAACGGCTTATGACCTATGTTTCTGTATCGCAATTGTTGGTATGGACATAGCGCCTCATCGCGATCAACTGGCCCTGAACCAGAAATCAATAAAACAACTGGGGATGGGTTTTTTGAGAAGGGCAATGTCAAAGTTCCAGACAAAGTAATCCCCGCTTCCAGATTGTCATAAAATACATGCTCCTCAGTATAAGGAAAAGGAGGCTTCGGTTCTTGTGGACGGTTTCTTGCTTCTACAGATTTTATGCCGCGCTCAAATGCAAGCGAGCACAATTGGCCTGCTAGGACAAATTGGCCGGAAATTGTAGATTCATTGTTTAGCAACCCTTCAAATTTTGCAAAAGCCCGTTTGATCTCGAATTTCAGCACCCTGTCATCAAATGTAATCTCATCGATGGGGGTACCACTGTGCTCTAAAGTGTCAAAATTTGCACTCAATGCCCCACGAGAATCTTGATGAATATGAAGAACCAAAGTCACTGTCATCATTCCGGTATCAAGTACTCCTGACCAATCGCCTACAATCGAGCGACCTTGATGTGATTGAGCAAGTGCTTGTATATCCATATTGGCATCCATCGTATTTTCAATATTCGCATCTGTGTTGACAGAGGTAGGTCCCACACCGCTACCGATCAGGGCGGTACTAAGCATAGCTGTTAACAGTTTCTTCTTAAGCATAATCTCTTGCAAATTGTATCAGAGTTTTTTGATGGGGACAAGAAGCAACAACTTGCTGATGTCGACGTGATTAAAATTTAAGATATGATGGGCTTCTTTTCGTCCCCTGTTTTCAACAGGAGCGAAAAGCCGGTTCGCTTTACAAGGCTCTACGGAGATACGTTTAGTAGCTCCTCATGTCTTGTTTCCAAAAAAAAACCCAGCATAAAGCTGGGCTTTTTTGGAAATGAGACATGATGGGCTTGAACCATCGACCCCCTCATTAAAAGTGAGGTGCTCTACCACTGAGCTAATGTCTCGATAATGCGTGTTGACCCCAAGGGGATTCGAACCCCTGTTATCAGAATGAAAATCTGGTGTCCTAGGCCGGGCTAGACGATGGGGCCATTCTCTCTCCTACTAATTCAGAGAGACAAAAATTCTAAGTCAAGACGGATTAAACCGCCATAATTTCCTTCTCTTTGGCAGCAAAGAGATCATCGACAGTCCTGCAAAATTTATCTGTAAACTCCTGAATAGCCTTCTCAAGTTTTTTTAGAATATCTTCGGTGATAAGGCCGTCAGTTTTCTGTTTACGGATGGTATCGTTGCTTTTACGGCGGATTTCCCGGAGGGCAATTTTAGCGTCTTCTGCTTTCTTTTTCCCCTGTTTCACGATCTCAACGCGCATCGCTTGGTCCATAGGAGGAACGTTGATGCGAACAGAGCCGGATTCCAGGATAGGCTGTAAATTTAAATTTGCTTTTTCAATGCCTTTTGAAATGGCAGCAGCCGTTTGAGGATCAAAAGGTGTAATCAAAATTTGGCGGGGTTCTGGAGCTGAGATGTTTGCCAATTCTTTGATCTTCATATGAGTGCCATACACTTCGACAGAGACTCCTTCGACCATGCCAGGATTGGCGCGATTGGTCCGCAGGTTCTTCAGCTCTTGCTTAAAGTGGTCTAGCGTTGCCAACATTTTTAATTCGACTTCTTTTTCTGTAGACATAGACTAATCTCCTGTAACCAAAGAACCTGCCTTACGATCAGTCACTGCTGAAAGAAGGGATCCTTTCTTGAAAAGATTAAAAACATGGATAGGGATGTCGTTTTCACGGCATAAAGCAATTGCAGTTGAGTCCATAACTCGTAGTTTTTTATTCAGAACGTCCGCATAGGTCAGCTGATCGAATTTTACCGCAGAACGGAAGCGGATAGGATCTTTATCATAGATGCCATCAACTTTAGTCGCCTTTAAAAGGACCTCAGCATTGATCTCGCTAGCTCGGAGAGCTGCTGCGGTGTCTGTTGTAAAATATGGATTGCCGGTCCCGCCAACGAAAATGACAATGGCTCCCCTTTCCAAATGGTCAAGGGCGCCTTGCCAATTATATTTTTCAATGATGGAATCGGTATCGAAAGCGCTCATCACATGGCTTTCGCAACCCAGACTTGCTAGAGATTGCTGGAGGATAAGTCCATTGATCGTCGTCGCAAGCATGCCGATATGATCGGCAGGAGTTCGTAGAAATCCGAATTCCTCTGCTTGCGAGCCTCGGAAGATATTTCCTCCGCCGACCACGATGCCAATTTGAACCCCCATCGAATGAATCTCTTCCACAGCAGCAGCAATATTCTTGCTCGCTTTTTGGTCGATCCCAAATTTTCCTACGCCCATGAGCGCTTCACCGGAAAGTTTGAGCAAAATTCTCTTATAGAGGGTTTTTTTGGCCATTTATGCTCCTATTTGCCAACGAACGAAACGACGGATCGCCAGCGGTTTACCTAAACGGTGTCCTTCTTTGGCAACGAGCTCTTCGATCGTGATAGCATTGTCTTTTACAAACTTCTGTCTTAAGAGACAAACTTGGTCATAGAAAGCTTTGAGTTTACCTTCAACAATTTTGTCCATGATAGCTGCGGGCTTGCCAGCGACTTGACCGCGGGCAATTTCTTCTTCACGAGCTTTCACATCAGCTGGAACTTCTTCCGGCCTTAAAAAGTCAGGAGACTCTGCAGCAATATGCATCGCGATATCGCGCGCCAAAGCTTCTTGTCCGGCTCCGCCGTCCATTTCAACGAGCGTCACAATCTTGCCGCCCATGTGAGAGTAGATAGCCAGAGAATGACTGGAAGATTTAGGGAAAAGCTGGAGGCGCCGAATTTTGACATGCTCTCCTAAGCTCTGAACAACGATCGCACGGTGCTGGTCGATGGTCAAAGAAGGATCTTTGCTAAACTTTTGCTCTAAGAAAGCCTCTAAAGAAGCCGGTTTTGTTTCAGCTACTTCTTTGGCAATATCATTAGCAAATTGTTTAAACCGGTCGTTTTGCACGACAAAGTCGGTCTCTACATTGATTTCGACTAAAGCAAGCGTGTCTTTGGTTTCCGCAGAGACGACTAAGCCTTCTTTCGTTTCACGGCCTTCTTTTTTGACAGCAGAAGCCATGCCAGACTTACGAAGAAGATCAATCGCTTTTTCCATGTCGCCATGAGCTTGGTCAAGGGCTTCTTTACATTTGCCCATGCCAACCCCAGTTCTTTCACGGAGCTCTTTCACCATTTCAGGAGTGACTTTCGCAGAGGTCATTTTTGCTCCTCCTCGCCTTCCTCGTCTTCGCCTTCTTCACCGGCTTCTGCAGATGCTTCTGACATATCGCCTTTAGCAACAGAAATATTCATATCGTTTTTCTTATCGATGGCGGCTTGCATGAGTGCTGACAAGATCAGCTTAATGCTCTTGAGAGCATCGTCGTTACAAGCAATGACGTAGTCAATGGGATCTGGATCGCAGTTGGTATCGACCAGCGCCATCACAGGAATCCCGAGCTTGATCGCTTCAGCCACAGCAATATGCTCGCGGCTAGGATCGACAACGATTAAGAGGCCTGGAGGTTTGCGCATCGCGCGGATACCGGATAAGTTGCGGTCCAATTTAATGCGGTCTTTGGACATCACGACCATTTCTTTCTTCGTGAACCCTTCTCCACCTGTCGCAATCCTTTTTTCGATACGTTCTAAAGTTTTGACGGATTGACGGATGGTTTGCAGGTTGGTCAATGTACCACCCAGCCAACGCTCGCAGACGTAAAATTCGCCGCTAGCTTCCGCACATTAGCGGACAACGCTTTTAGCTTGTTTTTTTGTCCCTACAAACAGAATAGATTTGCGCTTAGAAACGGCGTCTTTAACGACGTCGACGGCTTTACGGATCTGTTGAACTGTTTTTGCGAGATCGATGATGTAGATTCCATTGCGTTCCTCGAAGATATAACGTTTCATCTTCGGGTTCCAACGGTGCTTTTGGTGTCCAAAATGGGCACCACATTCTAATAATTCTTTTACACTGACATTAGTGTCAGGTGATTTTTCTTGTGCAGTTGCCAAGCCTTGTCCCTCGTATTGCATTTGACACGGCATCCACTCCTAAGGAGTAGATTTCGGTCTTGGTTAATAATGTTTATATATTTCGTAGAAGCAGGTCCTAGAAAGTCTAGGACCTACGTCTACAAAAGCGCCTGATCAGAATCGAACTGACACAAGTAGCTTGGAAGGCTACGGTTCTACCATTGAACTACAGGCGCACAGCTTAACAATTTACCCTATTTGAGCCCTTTTTTCCAAGTTAGATTTTACTTTAGATGAGTTTTAGCTCCCTGAAAAAGAAGCTTATCGACCTCTACTTAGCGGATATTTCAATCTTTAGTAGGCAATCCAGTTGCTCTTTTGAGGTGCCTGTTAAGACACTCACCAAATCCACAAATTCGATACCGAGGGAATAAAACCCATATTTGCGGATGTAGTCTCCTCGGATAGGAGTCCAGATGATTTTGGATCCTGAGGAGAGGTTTTCAATCTCGATTTCGATAGTGGAATAAGTAAATCCCACTCCATCGGGTCTGAAAATATCTTTATCTAATATGTGCCTATCCATCGATGCTTTAAAAACTTTAATATTTAAGGATTGTGGTTTATCAATTAGAAATTTGGAAAAAGGGGTATCCAAATTCAAAGGGTAAATTGCCTTGAACCCATCGGGTTGCGATTTGAGAAGTTGACAGATTTTATCTAAAATATCGGCAACTTTAATATGAGTAATCCCCATTTTCTTTGCCTGAGCCCAGCTTAATTTCAAGCTGTCTAGAAGACTTCCTGTTGGGTTAAGAAAGTTGCGAGAAGATTCCTCTCGATTGAATGCACGCTGCTCGATATTAATGACAGGCACTCCACTGATCTGCTTCAGCGTTTGGACTTGTTCTTCGGAATCTAAAACTTCTGCTATTCTATCTTTATAGAGAGGTTTGATAGATCTTTGAGAGAGAAGGCGATAAACTGTGAGACCGGCTAAAACCAAACCGAGAGTCAAGAAAATCTTTGCAACCTTTGCTTGTGAAGGATGAACGGAACAGAAAGGCTTGAGGAGATGTTTCAAATAAGATTGTGTCGTACAACTCGTGATCATAGGAATCTCTTCAATTTTTAAATCAGTTCATTATGGAACGAGCCCAGAAAAATTCAAATAGACTTTTTTGGGCAATGGATATTGAAAATGTAATATATTAAAAAAAGCTATGGACATTTCTAGAAAAACCAACCGGGTCCTCCATTTCATCTCGCTTTGCCTGCTCTTGATCTTGGTCAGAGTGTGGTATCTAGGTGTGGTTCAGCATGATTATCATCTAGTACAGTCAAAAAAACCTCAGAGAAGAGTCTGCATTGAAAAAGCGGAACGGGCAACGATCCATGATCGGTACGGCATTCCGATGGCTGTCAATAAAATCCAATATAACGCCGCCATTTGCTATGCCAACATCCGGCAAATCCCCAGCAATATTTGGAAAAAAACTGAAGACGGCCAGCGCATAAGGGTCCCTGCCAGAGTCCACTACATCTCGGAGCTGGCCGAACTACTGAGCCGCGAGCTGGGACTGGATGTCACGAAAGTTGAGGACATCATTCACGGGAAAGCTGCCATACTGCCCCATACCCCCTTTGTCGTTAAAGAAGATATTTCAGAAGAGCAATACCATCGGCTAAGGATGCTGGAAAAAGATTGGGTCGGTCTGCAAGCTGAGCGTGTCAGCCGCCGTCATTATCCGTTTGGAAAAGTCGGCTGCGATGTGATCGGATATTTAGGGCCGATGGATCAAACAAAATATCTTCAGATTGCCCATGAACTCACTACGTTAGAAGATTATTTAATGGCCCGAGAAAGAAACGAAAATCCCTTTTTACCGGAGGGGTTCAAATCGCCTGAAGAAGTCTACCATCGATTTGTCGACCTTCAAGAAAAAGCTTACACGATGAATGATCTCATCGGCAAATCAGGCGTCGAGGCGTATTATGAAGAAGCCCTAAGAGGTTATTACGGAAAGCATATTTATGAAATCGACATCAAAGGCAATTGCTTGCAGGAGCTGCCCGGCTCCCGTCCTTCGCTAGCAGGAAAAAAAATTACTCTAACGATTTCTGCTGAGTTGCAGGCCTATGCAGAAAAGCTTTTAAGTTCCATGGAAGGATCCAGAGAAGCAGGCGCGCTAGATGAAACTTGGATGCGCGGCGGAGCAGTTGTAGCGATGCTTCCAAAAACCGGAGAGATCGTGGCGCTTGCTTCCTATCCCCGTTTTGATCCCAATGATTTTATCCCCGCTCGAGATCCTGATCTCAAAAAAGAAAAGGAACAGGCTGTGACAAAATGGCTTGAAAATGAAGGATATCTCAGTGCGATCTGGGATGGGAAGCGTTCGATTGAAAGAGAATATTTTTCTTTTCTGAAAGGACAGTACCTTGAAGAAAAAGTGCCTCTGTCATGGGAAAGATATTTGCAAGCTGTCTTGCCCACAAACGGAATTCTACTCAATATTATGCACACCATCGGAGATCTTCGCACCGCTCTGCAAGTGCAAGAGTGCGGGATTTACCATCCGCTTCTCCGGGAGTTAGTCGAAGACGACAGATTATTAATTCTTGATCTTTGCCATCTGATTGCTCCCCAAGAACTTTTTGAGCTCGAATTAATTCCACTACTCGGCCATCTCTCTTTAGCAGATCACCGAGCCGATGAACAGTTGGCAATGCAGCTCTTAGGTCAGGTTAAAGAAGAGGTCAAAGAACTTTTCTCAGATTTTGATTTTACTGAATGGCGTAAAGAACATTTTAAAGAGTATTTAAAAACAAAAAGAAAAGAAGAGAAAGAGCAAAAAAAATATGCGCGGCCCTACACCGATTATCTAGACCGTATCGAACAAAAACTCTTTAGAGCGTTCTGGGATGCTTATAAATCGGTATTTCTCTACACGACTTTAACAGGAGAAATCCCCATCTCTCTGCAAGATCATCCACAGCTGCAGCCGTACTTTGCTTATTTGAAAGATTTTCATCAGGCTAAAGGTGACAGCTCGTTCAAAATCCTCAAGCAAAAACTCGAGGGTCTACCGAAACATCAAGGCATCGCTTATTTGAAAACGCTCCGCTCTTTTGAAGACCTGACAGCTCCGCTCCAAGGGCAATATACAAATCTTCGCACCGATCAAAATGAGCATCTGGAAAAACATTTAGCCTCTGCTTTTTATCCTCTCTATGGATATGGATTTTCTAAGTCTCTTGCTTTCCGGCAGACCAGCGCTCAAGGATCGGTCTTTAAATTGGTCACCGCTTACCAAATGCTCATGGAGCGGAAAGAAAAAAATGAAAACTTAAACCCTCTCGCGTTAATTGATGACTTGAAAGGAAACCATCTCTCTACTTCCAATAAACAGATCCTGGGATCCACTCTGGATGGAACCCCCTATTACCGGTATTATAAAGGAGGGCGCCTCCCCCGCAGCTCCCATAGCGGAATGGGACGTGTGGATATCTACGGTGCTTTAGAGCAGTCGAGCAATCTCTACTTTGCCATTATTGCAGGAGAGTATATTCAAAATCCGATGAGCTTAGCAAAGGCTGCGCAAACCTTTGCCCTCGGAGAAAGAACTGGCGTTGATCTTCCTAGCGAGGCCAAAGGAAATGTTCCTGACGATCTCGATCAAAACCGCACAGGGCTTTATTCTTTTGCCATTGGACAGCATAAATTAGAGGTCACGCCTTTACAGACGGCGGTGATGGTATCGGCGATTGCGAATCAAGGAACCGTCATCAAGCCGCATGTTCTTAAACAGATGGAAGGTCCTGAACGGGTTTTACAGCATGAGATCCTTTCGGAAGTTTCTTTACCTGCAGCTGAAAAACTCTTTACTACGATTACAACCGACCGAGAAGAAAATATCGTCTATTGCACCCCGACTGAAATCAAACGAAAGATCCCTTTTCCCACAGATGTTTTTCATACGATCACAGAAGGAATGCGCAAGGTTGTCATGGGGCCTCGCGGATCTGCCCGCCCTTCCATCATGCGTAATTTTTATGACAATCCTTCTGCCGTGCGAGATTATTTAGACATCCATCAAGACATGATTGCAAAAACGGGAACCGCGCAGATCCGTTATAAACAGACGGTCTCTAAAGCTGCGAGCGCTGTCATGAAAGATAATATCTGGCTTGCAGCGATCTCGTATAAACCACAACTTCTGACCGAACGCACCTATGAAGATCCTGAACTCGTCGTCGTCGTCTTCCTTCGTTTCCGTCAAGCCGGCCGCGAAGGCGGTACGATCGCAGGTCAAGTGATTAAAAAATGGCGTGAAATTCAAACGAATAAAAAATAATTTTATTCACGTTTTTTATTGCCTTTTCTGGCACCTTTTTTTGCTATGATAAATATCAACGCTCTTGTTTGTAGACTCCCTCTAGATAGCACATACCTTTGGGAAAAAGGAACAGCTACTCTCGCTCAACTCTTACATTCTCCTTGGACAAAATGGGGCGTGGCAGGCGTCGGCGCTGGTTTTGTAGGTTTGGCCATCTCTCACGTGAGATCTCGTCTAGCCCCTTTGGATCAGAAGGTGGCTTCCAATCCTAATGCTGATCAACTTGTGGAACTTTTCAAAGAATTAACACCTTTGAAAAACCATTGGTTTTATGCCAAACGATGGATAGCCTTAAAAACCTATGTGGAAAACCATAACGATCTAGTTGAACCGTTCTGTGAGAAATTGATTGTCCTTCAGATTGCAGATCCAAAAAAGGATTGGCTTTCTCTTGCGTCTGAACTGATCTCTTTTACGCAATTGAGTCAAATACTCAAAGTCACTGAAAAAGATTTAACAGAGTATGCATCCGATTTAGCTGAAAGTTTGGAAAAACCACCTGAAAAAGTAGAATCTTTAGGCACCGATTATGCAAAAACCTGGGGAATTTATTTAGCCCAGGCGCTCCATAGTTTCGCAAGTACTTTTTTACGCGCTCATGACTTTTCATCAGAAAGCAATTCACTTGTCGAGCGGCATGAAGCAAGATGGCATCTGAATAACTTTTATGAAATGATTGAAAAGCCGGTCATGCTTATTCTGGCGATTTACACCTATTTACAACCTAAGACTCGGTTTTGGTGGCTTCCTTATGTCGGATGTCTTTGTTCTGCAGTGACAGCCCTATCTTTAATTAAATTTTTTAGCACTTTTATAGATAAGAAGAAGCCCGTCTTCAGCCTTAATTTCCGAAATCTGTCAGAAGAGGTTGAGCAAGATACACTTCCTCGACCTGTCGACTGTCCTCGAGTTGCTGATATTGCAAACTGTCTAACGCCCTTGGATAACTATAGTTTATCCGTTCTACTCGTAGGACCCCCAGGAGTTGGTAAAGATATGCATGTGCATTCTTGGGTATGGGCCCTTCATGACTTTCCATTTCTTCTCCAAAATAAAATCGAGGTTCTGACGACGAATGCCTCCCAACTTAAAGAATTTGGAGGAGGAACATCTCATACTTATCTCAGCCGTATGGATATTCTCAAAAAAGAGATTAAGGACAAACCTCATAGCACAGTGTTCTTTCTGAATGAAATCCACACGGTCAATCCCCCCAAAGATCAGCCTGGCGATGTCCGGAATGAATTGGGTCAACAAATTAAGACAGATATTGAAACGGGCAAGCTTCACGTCATCGGCGCGACAACGCTAGATGAATATAGAAAACACCTCGAATGGGATCATCCGCTCATGCGACGCTTTACTATCATATTCTTAAAAGAGATTCCTGATTGTAATAAAATTCTCGAGACCTTCATGGCTGAGCAATATCCTCTCGTGACAGTAGATAAAGCTGCCATCACTTTGGCCTTACAAGAAACCAATAAGGAAAATAAAGAGATTTGCCAACCTGCTAAAGCAAAGCAGCTTCTTGCCGAAGCCGCTCGTTCAATCATCAGCAATTTCGGCGAAGATGAAAAAGAACTTCTCACACAGTCGGCTCAGTTAATAGACGAGCGTCGCACATTAAAAAAAGATACCACTCAGCGTGCAAAAGCTAAAGTTGTCGCCGCGTTAGCAAAAAAAGTCAGTCAGAAAGAGAGTGATCTTAAAGCTAAGAGAAAAGAATTGAATGACTTAACTGGTTTGAAACACGATCGAATGAGGTCAAATGAACGGTTAGTCACGCTAGCCCATCGGATTACTTCTCAGCCTGACAAGAGCGATGTGGAAAAGACAACGTTTCTTCTTGTCGAGAAACTCTTGCAAAAACTTAAAACAACAATCGACGATAAAGAAACTGAGCTGGAGAAAAAAGGAATCCGCATTAAAGTGAATGAAAAATTAATCATAGAAATCTTAGCTCAGAAAAAAAATGAAAACATACCAGTTCCATCCTGATGGCCTCTTCTATTCCATTCCTGAATTGGAAACGCGTATCCTTTTTAAATACGTGCCCTGCATCACTTTCGAGTCTTTAGATGATCGAGAGGATATTTTGGCGCGAGGCCAGTCTAAATTACAAAATAATCAAATCAGTTTGGAGTCGCAAGAATTAGGCCAGAAATACATCGAGCAAATCGAAGCCGCTTATATCCCGTCTGTCTCTGTGAGATGGATCAGCGAGCGCGTAGGCTATGGACTTTTTGCCGAAGAAGAGCTAGTTCCTTCAAGTTACGTTGGGGAATATACGGGAATCGTACGACGGAACGATCGAAAATATTTTGAGCCGTTGAATAATTATTGCTATGAATACCCTGTCGATGACGAAATAGGAAGAAGTTTTGTGATCGATGCGACCCAAGGTAATTTAACCCGCTTTATTAATCACAGCGCCCGTCCTAATCTAAAGCCCATCCATGTCTTTTATGCAGGTTTTTTTCATCTTATCTTTGTAGCGCTGCGTTCGATTCAGAAGGGCGAGGAACTCAGTTATGATTATGGAGAAAACTACTGGTATTTAAGAGGGCCGCCTATCTCAGATTGATGACATGGTTCACGATGAACTTAACAAAGACACCAAAATAAAAAGTGTTTTTTTCGATAGTCTTTTGCAGTTTAGCATTGTCGGGTTTCTTTTTATTCGTCACAACATTCCAACCCTTATAAACATCATAATCATTGGGGTTCTTAGCAACCTCTGCATAGTTTTCACCCACGCGGTACATATTGTAACAGACATAAGTCAGAGAACCGCCGATCATTACAAGCGAAAAATGAGTTTTAGTGATCCCAAAAAAGAGAGTGACTGCACCAATAACAGTCCCGGTGACTGCGGTTAATTGTAGATAAACTGCCTCTTTTTGCATTTGCAGCTTTTCATTCCGATAAGACTTGCTCTCAAGCGTATCAATTGCATCCGAGGCTTTAGCAACCAAACCACACACATTTGCCCATAATGATGCCATCTTGAATCTCCTTGTGAAAAATTAAAACGAGTTTACGCTCTTAGCGACTTAGAGAAAATAGCTTTTTGAAGTAGTGGATGGTCCGGTCGAGACCTTCTTCCAAGTGAGTCTGAGGGGTCCAAGCAAGCTCTTGCTGAGCCAGCATAATGTTAGGCTTGCGCTGCTTGGGATCATCTTGAGGAAGCGGCATGAAAATCAATTTAGAAGAAGAGTTTGTCTTTTGAAGGACAAGGTGGGCTAGATCTACAATTTTAAATTCAACAGGATTGCCCAGATTGACAGGACCTGTGAATTGAGGTCCGGAGTCCATGAGGCGGATAAGGCCATCGATGAGATCGTCGACATAACAAAAAGAACGGGTCTGGCTGCCATCTCCATAGATTGTGATCGGCTCGCCGCGCAAGGCTTGGACGATGAAGTTAGAGACGACACGTCCGTCTTGCGGATGCATGCGAGGACCGTAGGTATTGAAAATCCGGGCGACTTTAATCGGCAACCCAAATTGCCGGCGGTAGTCAAAGAAAAGTGTTTCAGCACACCGTTTGCTTTCATCATAGCAGGAACGGAGTCCGATCGGATTGACATTCCCCCAATATCCTTCATGTTGAGGATGGATCTCGGGATCTCCATAGACTTCGCTGGTGGAGGCCTGGAGGATTTTTGCATTGAGGGTTTGGGCAAGCGACAGCATGTTGATGGCGCCATGGATGCTAGTCTTGGTTGTCTGGACGGGGTCGGACTGGTAGTGGACCGGAGAAGCCGGACAGGCTAAATTATAAATCTCGTCCACTTCCACTTTAAGCGGAACGCAAACATCATGCCGGACGAGCTCAAAAAAAGGATGATCCAGGAAAGGAACAATATTTTCCTTGGAGCCTGTAAAAAAATTATCCAGGCAAAGGACATCGCATCCTTGACTGAGCAGTTTTTCACAAAGATGGGAGCCGAGAAATCCAGCTCCACCCGTCACTAAAATTCTTTTTTTAGCCATCCTTACATTATACTAGTATTTGTTGATTTGGTTCATCACTTGAAGGATCAATTCAACAAAAACAAACAACATAAGAGCGCAGAGGGTGAGCTTCCCGCCAGGCACCTGAATATTTTTATGCTCATATTTTTTTAAATAGCGACCCACCCAGACCATAACAGGAGGCAAGAGTCCGAAAAGCAGAGCACAGCTAATGCCACCGGCATATTCCAGGGCCGTGATGAAAATGCCAGGATAGATCAAGGCAATCACCATGGGTGGAAGAAAAATACCCAGGCATAGACCGACTTTTTTAATCCCTTCTTTTTTCATCTTGAGGCCGTCTGCGACAAAGTCCAAGAACGCCAACGACAAAGCGACATAAGAAGTCGTTAGAACGAGGAATGCAAAGTAGCTTCCAATTTTGAAAACCCAAGGGTTTTGAAGTAATTCTTTGAGAGGCATCACAGCTGTTTCGCCTTTAGCCTTTGCTGCAATCAATCCATCCACCGGGATAATTCCCAAGATGAGAAGCTCCCAAATCAAGTAGACGACTAAAGGAATAGAACTTCCCAAGATGATCGATAATCTTACTTTTTTGACATTACGGTCCATATAGGTCATTAAAGTCGGAATGATCAGCTGATACGTAAAAGCTGTAAACAAGACAGGCAGAGCCGGCCATGCTTTGCTCCAATCGGCATATTTCAACAAATCAATATCCACTTTACCTGCTGAAAATACGATGAAGAGGACGTAGGTGATTAAGACGCCGGTCATCATGAGAAGGTTGAAACGGTCAACTGAGCGAGTTCCCAGGTAGACAATCGGGGAGAAAATTAGAACGTAGACCACCATTGCGACACTTTGAGGCATCGCAAGGCCAAAACTTAAATTGAGAACATCGACCAGGGTACTCCCGCCCCCAGAGACGTGGGCGATCATCGCGGTAAAGAAAAGAAATAAGTACACAACCCAGCAGACAGCCTTACCAACAGGCCCTAGCAACCGGTGCGTCATTGTAATTAAGTTCGCTTCCGCTGGCATCCATGTGCAAACTTCGAGGAGAAGAAGGCCCGTGCATAACATAAAGAACCAAGTGAGGATATAGACAAACGTTGCTGGTACAAACCCTCCAGGACCCGTTGCGATCGGAAGTCCTAACATCCCTACCCCAATTGTAGTGGCAGCGATCAGCAAGGTTCCTCCGACAACATGTCCTAAATTCTTTATCATATGCATATTGAAAATCTCCCAATAAAAATTAAAAACAACAGGTCAGCTCTTCCTTGAATTTCATTGAAGGATGAGTTTAATTCATTTTTTTTGAAAAAAAGACTCTCAAAAAACTTCTCAGGATCTTCAAAGGTACTCAGTAGGAATTGCTCGATAAATTATAAAGTCTGCATTCAAAAAAAAGCAACCTTCAATTAAGATGAATCTTTATGGAAATAATCGATTTATCATTGCCAGGTTTAAAATTAATTCGGCTCAATGTTTTAGATGATGAAAGAGGATTTTTTAAAGAGTGTTATCGGAAGCCTCGCTATAACGAGTACGGTATCGAATGTGAGTTTGTTCAAGACAATCTTTCCTTCTCAAAAAAAGATGTGATCCGCGGCATGCATTTCCAAAGCGAACCGGGCCAAGCCAAACTCGTTTCTGTTTTGCAAGGAGAAATCTACGATGTGGCTGTCGATATCCGTCCCGACTCTCCTTATTTCGGAAAATGGGAAGGAGTTTATTTAAATGCCGAGAAGCATGAGCAGCTTTTTATCCCCGTCGGATTTGCCCATGGCTTTTGCGTGGTGAGCAGTCAAGGGGCCCACGTCCATTACAAAGTCAGCACTGTGTATAATTCCTCGACCGAAAAAACATTCCGCTTTGATGATCCCCAAATTAAAATCGCATGGCCGACTCAAAAGCCGGTGATCTCAACTCGCGACCAAACCTCGCCTTATTTCCAGGATGTGTTCTCATGAAATTATGGATAACCGGAGCTAAAGGACTTGTAGGCACCGCCCTCCAAAATCTCTGCAAAAAAGAGATGATTCCTTTTGCTGCGACCTCTCATGCTGATGTCGACATCTCTTCGTTGAAACACATCAAAGATTTTCTACACAGCCCTCAAGGCAAAGATATCACTCATATTATCAACTGCGCAGCCTATACCAATGTCGATCAAGCAGAAAAAGAGCCAGAAACCGCTCACCGCATTAATGCCATCGGCCCTGAAAATCTCGGCACTGTCGCTCACCATTTTGATCTGAAGATGCTCCACCTTTCTTCTGATTATGTTTTTGGAATCGCGGGTGACCGGCCGTTTACAGAAACCGATGCATGCCAGCCCGCTAGCACGTATGCCCGGACAAAATATGAAGGGGAAAACCGTCTATTGGAGACATTTCCTCAAGCTTGCATTTTGAGGACTTCCTGGGTGTTTGGTCAGGGCGGTAAAAACTTTGTCTCCTCGATCCTTGATAAAATCCAAAAAGAAGAAAAAATTTACGTCGTCAGCGATCAGCGGAATCGTTTGACGTATGTTGATGATTTAGCTCAGGCGATTTTATCGCTTCTTTGCCATTCCGGAGTTTTTCACTTTGCCAACCAAGGCGAAACATCGCGCTTTGAAGTCGCAAAGCAAATGGTCCAAGCTGCTCATGACCGTGGACTGCCGGTCGCTTGCAGAGAAATTTTAGCTGTTAATTCATCGGCCTTTCCTCAACTGGCAAAGCGACCTGTCTATTCCGCCCTTGACACCACTAAAATTGAAAATCTGCTCGGAGTTTCTCCTCGCTCTTGGGAAACCGCTATCAAGGAATTCATACATGCGCTTTAAAAGAATCTTAGTGACGGGAGGAGCAGGATTTATCGGGTCTGCATTTATCCGGTATGGTCTTGCGAATCTTTTGCTCGAAAAAATTGTCAACGTCGATCTTTTGACCTATGCAGGCCATGAAAAAAACATGGAAGATTTTTTGCACGACCGGCGCCACTATTTTGTCCGCGGCGATATCTGTGACAAGGCCTTGATCAAAGCACTGTGCCAAGAGCACGGCATTGAAGCGATTGTCCATTTTGCAGCGGAGAGCCATGTCGACAGGAGCATCCACGATCCTTCTGCTTTTCTTGAGACCAATGTCTACGGCACATTTACACTTCTCGAAGTTGTCCGCGAGCTGCCCCATCTTCACTTTCATCACGTCTCTACTGATGAAGTATATGGTTCTTTGCACCAAGGATTCTTTAATGAAAATTCTTCTTACCGGCCTAACTCGCCTTACGCAGCCTCCAAAGCCGCTTCCGATCATTTTGTGAGAGCTTGGGGCCACACCTACGGTCTTTCTACAACAATTTCCCATTGCACAAATAATTACGGCCCTTATCAGCACGTTGAAAAATTCATTCCTCATATGATCCTCAATTGCATGGAAGCAAAGCCCCTTCCTGTTTACGGAGAAGGGATCAATGTCCGCGACTGGCTCTTCGTCGATGACCATGTTGAAGCGATCTGGTTAATTTTAGAAAAAGGCAAAACAGGCCAAGTCTATGACATTGGCGGCGAAACTGAAATGCGCAACATCGACCTATTGCATACACTGATCGATTGTTTGGCACCGCGGCTATCTCAAGATGCTGAAAATTTACGCCGTCTCATTACTTTTGTCGCAGACCGGCCCGGCCATGACCTTCGCTATGCGATTGACTGCAGCAAAATCAAAGATGAGCTGGGATGGACCCAGCGGCATACGCTTCCTGAAGGGCTAGAAAAAACGGTCGAATGGTATGTAGAGGTGCTGCAATGAAAAAAATCGCTTGTATTATCCCGGCTCGTTTGAAATCGACGCGCTTCCCTAGAAAAATCTTATCCCTCCTTCACAATAAACCTCTCATCCAGTGGGTCTGGGAAGCAGCGATATCAGTGCGGCATTTTGATTCGGTGACTATTGCTGTCGATGCCGAAGAAACAGCTAATGTCGTTAAGTCATTTGGAGGCAGTTCTATCATGACAGAAGAAAGCTGCCCTTCTGGCACTATGCGTCTTTGCGAGCTGTTGCATCGCAAAAAAATCGATGCCGATGTCCTCGTCTGCTGGCAAGGAGATGAGCCTTTTTTACATGAAGAGATCATCGGAGATCTTCTACAATCAGCCCACAGTGATGCAGCCGATGTATGGACTTTGAAAAAAAGAATCGTCAATCCAGAGGATATCCTTTCTCCTCATGTGGCAAAAGTCGTGACAGACCAAAATGGATATGCCCTGTATTTTTCTAGAAGCCCTATTCCGTATCACCGCGATTTACAAGACACCGTCTTTTATAAACACATTGGGATCTACGCTTATACAAAAAAGGCTCTTGAGAGCCTAATTCACCAGCCGACACCGTATTTAGCTGAGGCCGAACAATTAGAACAGCTCAATTTTCTCTATCATGGACTCAAAGTACGCGTCCATGAAACCTCCCATGAAGGTTTTGGGATCGACATCCCGGAACACTTAGAAAAAGCTCATATTTTATCTTCAGGCTTTTTGATCAAGAAGTGATACTTTTTTCCATCTTCTTTTAAGACCAGATCGTAGTTCTTTTCAAATTGATTGGCACACCACACTTTAAACTTTTTAGTTTTAAAGTACGTTTTGCCGCCGATATTTACACTGAACTGCTGGATCTCTTCTTTGACTTCACCTTCTTTAGAAGGAAGTTTGTCAACGGCTTGCCAATGTTTTGTTAAAAGATCCATCCGCTTCAGATCGTATTCTTTTTCAAACTCCAGCTCAACAAGGGCCTTCCTTTCTTGATAAAGACAATGAATAGATGAGCGCAAAAAGTAGACAGAGAAAAGTCCTACCAAGAAAATGGCAATCAAAATCTCAAGTAAAAAAAGAGAGCGCTTCTTATGAGACGCAGCCATTAGGAAAAGTTACCATTTGTGTTACTCGAACTCTTAAATCTACGACTTTAACATTCACATCTTCCACTACCCATTTAAGCGAAGGCGTAAGTCTATCATAAGGAATCATGGGAAAATCGGGGGAGAGGATTGCCTGGTGTATTCAGAACCTCTAGATATTTTTGGTTGACTCCTTCATCAACAGGAGGGTGATTCTCTATCTCAAGAGTAACATTAAAAGGCGCCTGGTGTTTAGAAAAAATCATAATCGCCTTCACAAGGGAACTTGCTGGATCCTTTTGAATTTTAACAATCAATTCAGGAGTTGAAAATTTAATAAAAAAATCGGTGTATCGTTCGCTATCAAGGACCCCTGATATTAATGTACACCCCTCCACTTCACTAACAACTTGTACTTTTGTTAACTGCTTTGTTAGAGAGACATAGGGATAAATATGCACTGAACCCAAATGAAGAGGTCTTATTGCTGTCATAAATCTCCGTTATAGCCGAAGAGCTTACGTCTATTAACTTTTTGGGTCAATAAACTGTCATTTAGAAGAAACGAGGAAGAAAGAGAAAGCGCCCTAAGATTTCTTAGAGCGCTTTATTATTTAATGGGTGCCAGCACCGGAGAAAACGACTTTTTCTTGCGTTTTCTGGTTCACTAAAAACATCTCGATGTTTTGATAGAAATATTTCTGAGGTACAAATACAACTCCATTGAACACGGATTGAGGCTGGATGGTATGTTCTCTCATGGCTTTTGCTTCATAGTCTGCATCTAGGGAATCATTTGCCTCACTCGATTTGATTCCATCATAGATGGCTGGGATCACCAAAGGAAAAATAAATAATGCTCCGACGCTCCATCCAACAACTCTTCCAGCCGTTGAAGTATGAGCCTTGCTAGCAACTTCATTGACAGATGCGAGAGGCACATTGAAATTTTCAGGACTAAAATACAATGGATCTGAAGTATTATTTCTAATGGTTAGCTGAAGAGGCATATACCCTTCTGAGATAACATCGCGTCCAAGATATCTTTTGCAGTCGATTTTATCAAAAGTCTTCCAAGAAACAAGAACTTGTGGACTTTTAGAAGATTGAATTGCTGTCTCTACAGGAAGAGTAGCCAGTGTTGAAGCGCTATAATTTGCGCATCCAGTTAATAATACTAAAGCACCTAAAAGATATTTTTTATTCTTAAACATATAAATTTCCCTTAAAAAAATGTAACTATGCAAGAACTATAAACAATAGGGGCAGAAAAAAACCAGATCTAATTCAGATTCCAGTGATTTACTTATTTGTCTTGTATTGATAAGATTTTCCCAATGAAAAAAATTATTTTTAGTGTTGTCTGCGCCCTCATGGTCATAGCGTTATATCCCCGCGTCTTTTCTTTTGTTTACCGGTGGGTGCCCGCTAAATGGTGGACAGAGCGAGTTGCTTATGGGCAAGTCCGCGATATTTACAACCCAAGAAACCAAGACTACAAGTCGATTCAAAAATTTCTTTACGAAGGCAGAGGCCGCGCTCTTGCCCGCATGGGTGATATGCAAAAGAGACAGCGCAATTTTTGCATCATTGGACAAACAGAGGATGAAACGCCTCAGCATGGAAAAGTGGCAGTCAATTGCAAGGAAGACGACAAAGAAAACTGCCTTCTCGTCTATGCCTCGTATAATAAAGCTTATCCTCAAGGTCTGAAGCGGCTGGTTGATTACGTCTCTAAATCTGACTTCAAAGGACATATTCTTTATCGCATCGGCGGATGGCCCAATGCCGAGGAAGGCGATTTAACACTGGCCCATGTGCCTTATGCGTTTAAACCTTGTTTTTTCCGAGAAGCTCGGAGATTAGGATACAAACGTGTCCTTTGGCTAGATGCCTCTATCTTACCAGTAGTTAGTTTAAATCGTATTTTCGATGACATTGCCTTGAAGGGATACTTCGCCATGGGAAATGGTCAAGTGGTGGGCACCTTTATGAACGACCAGGCAGCAGCGGGTTTAGGAGTAAGCATGGAAGAATGTTCAAAAATCCCTTCATGCTCAGCAGGCCTTTTCGGAGTCGACTTCTCCAATGAGAAAGCCGCTCATGTTATTTCCCTTTGGTATCAAGCCGCAAGACATCCCGATGCCTTCTTCTCAGCGAGGTCGGATCAAAGCGCCCTGTCGGTCATTTTATATCAACAAGGCATGCAGCAATGGGCCCCTTCCGGAGTGCTTGTTGAAGCCCATCAACCTTTAGCAGAGGGTACACTTTTTCAAATTGACCGAGGGTTTGTTCAATATGCCAAATAATCTTCAGCTTTATCCAAAAGCCTATTTCAACTGGGTTCGCCTTAAATGGGAACACAGCCCCTCTTTTCCTATTGAGCCTTGGCAAGTAGAGGACTACCGGGAGCTGTCGATCGAAAACCTTTTTGAGAGACTGTCCCGTTTAGGATTAACTCTGACCGAAGAAAATTTCCTGATGATGGCAGAAGCTTATCAAAGTCCAGAAGAATTCACTCATTACCTATGGTCCAAAAAAGAAAATGAGATGCCGATCTATCTGCTTCTCTTTGAGCTTTGGCGTCGATTGCTCCCTGAAAAAGAATCACTTTCGGTCTTTTGCGATGAGCTTGACAATAGAATCCGGTTTTATCTTAAAGACCCTTCTCATGATCATGGCCTTTCCAATGCGCTGCAGCGGCTTCAAGAAATTTTAGAAGAAAGCGTCGATTTAGGGGAAAATAATCGAGCGGTTTTTGTCTCATTATCCCGCCATGTCGCCCATGATTTAGAAGGATTTCTTTTCGACTTTATTTCAGACCAGATTGATATCCGCAATGATTTAGAAGCAGCAGAATGGATCAGAGCTTTCTATCCCTATGTTTTGGATGTTTTCTGCTTTGACTTTCTCAATGCACGCCTTTTGACTTTAGTCGATCCTCATGAAGGAAACTTGACCTTTATAAAATTGATGGATCGGTTGAAAGCGGCTCCTGACTTGGACCTGATTTTGGAAATCACCGCGTTTTTGATCCACCATGGAGATCCTCACCTCTTTCAAAAAGCCGCCCGACTCTGTCTAGACCATGTGAAAAACGAAGAAGATTTCCAAGAACTGCTCGCCATCGTCGCCGACTACTGTCATTTTGTTGAAAAAGATAAGATTGAAGAGCAAATTCAAGCCGTGTTTTCTAAACGTCTAGCCCATTCAGCAAAAGCGGATCTTAAAGCATCCGATGCCGATATCGTCTTTTTAAGAAATTTACTAGAGGATGCGGAGTGGGCGAAAATCTAAATAGTCGGCAGCTGTCAGTAAGTATTTAACTCCTCCGACTTCTCCAAAAAGAGGTTTATCCTTCTTCAAATTGTGTAAATGCCCAAACACGCAGACCTGAACACCAAACTCTTCAAGAATCGCAGAGGTCCTGGACGCTTTTAGATCGGCTGAAATGGGTGGATAATGAATCATAGCGATCTTGAGCTTGGCTGCAGGATTCATTTGCTTCAGGCTCAATTTAAGCCGTTCCAGCTCCCTTACAAAAATAGCCTCGTCTTTGTCTTTATCGTGGGCTTCTTCAGGAACAGAAGGTCTAGCTTTTGGATTTTCTTGAAAATGGACATAACCACTGAAATTGTATTCTGGAGTGTCCCAAAGGCGAGTCCCTCCGATCGCGATATCATTCCAATGAAAAGCCGTATTGTGGATAAAATGAACAGAAGGAGGGAAGATCTCCGACATTTTTTTCGCTGATCCCCACCAATAGTCGTGATTGCCCCGGATCATGACCTTTGTCCCAGGAAGATCATCAATCCACTGGAGATCAATTTTAGCTTCTTCCAGTTTCATCGCCCAGGAAATGTCCCCTGGCAGCAAGACGAGATCTTCTTTGCCGACAAGCTCTTGCCAAGCAGCAGCCATCTTGTCCATGTACCCTTCCCATTGCGGGCCGAAAACAGCCATATTTTTAGAAGGAACGCTTTGTGCTAGATGAAGATCGGCTAATGCCCAGATTTTTTTCATAATCCTTAAGAATGGCAGGGAAAGTGATAAAACTCAAATTACAAACTTCTATATAAGAAGTCCTAAAGACGGAAATTGTCGGGAAGTTCGGTCCCGCTAGTGACAATAATAATTCCATCGCGGATGCATATCCCTTCACTGTCATACGTTTCGAGGTTATTTTTATTCACAAGCTGGACGTTATCGCCCAAGCATGTATGCTCATCAATAATAGCCTTTTCGATGACGCAGTTTTTGCCTATCGTGAAGTTAAGGGGAAGCGGAGGATGTTGGTGCAAAGGGGCTGAATAAAACTGATGGCCCATTAAAATAGAATGACGGATTTTTGTCCCTTTCCCGACACGGCATCTCATTCCCAAAACACTATGATCAATCTCCTCTGCTTCGATGATAGATCCTTGGCTGATAAACGACCGGTTGACCTTCGTATTAATGATCAGCGGGCTTGGAAGATTATGAGATCTCGTATAGATAGGATTTGCTTCATTATAAGTTTCTAAACAGTGGCTCTGATTTAACAGGCTCATATTGGCGTCGTAAAAGGAAGCTATCGTTCCAATATCGACCCAATAGCCGTTGTAAATATAAGCATAGCTGCCCCCTTTAGCAGCTTGGAAAGGGATGAGATGGTGGCCAAAATCTATTCCAGGCTCTTTTAGAAGCGATATCAAAACATCGCGCCGGAAAACATAAATCCCCATCGAAGCTAAATAAGAGGTTTTACCTTCTTTTTGAACCTCAAATGGTTTTAGCTCAGATTTTGTTTTCGGTTTTTCTTTGAACTCTTTCACATGGAAGGTATTATCGATTTTCATGACCCCCATCCGATGGGCTTCATTTTCAGGGACATGAAGGGCGGCGATGACCATTTCAGCGTTCGTGTCTCTAGCAAACTGAAGAAGCTCGACCAGATCGATATTATAGAGTTGATCTCCCGATAAAATCAGAAAATAATCGACAGGCGCTTTGAGTAAATGGTGCAAATTTTTACGGACCGCATCAGCTGTACCCTCGAACCACACTTTTTTATCTGTGTCCTCTTCTGGACAGAGCAGCTCAATCCCTCCCTCTTTGAAAAGATCAAATCTGTAAGTCGCCAAGATATGTTGATGAAGATTGGAAGCAAAATACTGAGAAATGACAAAAAGCCTGTTGATCTTAGAATTTAAAGCATTGGAAAGCGGGATATCGATGAGTCGATATCTACCTCCAAAACCTACTGCAGGCTTGCACCGGCTTTTGGTAAGCGGAAACAAGCGAGTGCCCTGGCCACCCGCCAAAACAATACCCGCAACTCGATCAGTGAGGTCGTTTTTATCCGTTCCGGACATGAAAGATATACACCTGTGTCAAATTTTTTCTTTAACAGGTATTGATTTTCCTGGGAAGGAGTTAAATTCCGCTTTTTTAATTATTTGGAGAGAGAGTGATATCGGTGATGGGAAGCTTAGGCTGCCAGCTATCCACCTTCCATCTTTCTTTGGATGCTCTCCATAGAAAGGCGATGCAAGCGGTCAGGTTTGTCCCCATGACAATGAGCCAAAATCGATCTGCCGGCCAATGGAGCCAATTCATTGTCACATACACCGGAACGAAGCTGATAAACCAAAATGTGCAATAAAGCCCTAATAGAAAGAACGTATCTCGTGCAGCAATGATCAATCCTAAAGAGACCGTATTGAGTCCATAGGCGATGATAGCCAGCCATAGCCATGAGCTCATTTGGTTGAATATAGCAGGCAATTGAAAATAAAAATCGGAAGAACTAAAACAATTCACAAAAAGTTGAGGAAAAATAAAAAAAGGAAATACGAGTATTAGAGCAAAAATTGAGAGTAAGATTAATCCCGAGAAATAAGAATTCCATATTTTGGAGTAGTCTTTTTTCCCCATTTGGTTAGAGGCCATTGTCACCATAGTTTGCATTAAACCATCACCAAAAAACGTCAAAAAATAGAAAATAGTGCTGCCAATGGTAAAAACCAATAAATGTGTTTCGCTTTTAAGCGACATAAACCGAGAAACCAGAACCCAGTCTCCTAAAGCAGGAAAAGCCCCTAATCCTCTTAAGATTCCAGGGCGGATATAGTGCCAGAATAACTTAGGTGAAAATTTCCATAAATTTGTTGCATAAGCTTCTCGATTAGCACGAGAAAGAAAGCAACCTAGTAAAACAATACATAACAAGGCTTGAGAGATAACTCTACCTAATGCTGCGCCAGTCGCTCCCAAAGGAGGAATAAAGTTCCATCCAAAGATCAAAATGACATCTAATCCTACATTTAATAAAGAAGAGGCTAGTATAAAAAAAACGATTCTACGACTAAAACCTCGCCCTATATAAAATGCGCTGAGAGCGCTAGCCAAAGGGTATAAGAAATTAAAGACGCAGAGCAAAGAAAAATAATTCGATTCCGTTAAAGCAATCGCGGTATTGTGAAAGAGAAGCCGTTCGAAGAGAAAGCCTAAGGGAATAACAAAAACAATAGACAACAGTGAAAACCAAATGAGCTGCCAAACGCAAGGACCGATATTTTTTGCTTGATTAGCCCCGTGATATAGTCCGACAAAGGCTTGTCCTACGACAATCACTGCAATGCAAGCTGCTTGGAAAACGCGAGATAAAAAGAATCCGTTCAGACTTCCTGCCAAAGCTTCTTCTGAAAAGTCAGCCAAAAATACTCTTTCAAAATATCCTGTAATGCTTCCCAGAGCAATTAAGAGCATTACAGGCAAAAAAATCCGCGAAAAGTGCTTAAAATTCAGACGATCCAAAAAGACCTATCTTGTCTTCGCAAACTGCTCTAGCGAAAGACACTCTGATTCTTCTTTGTGCATGATTTCAGGAATGAAAGTCGTCAGATTTTTTGCAAAGTGAGGGAAACCATTTCGATAAAACCATTGTTGAGATGGATAATCCAGAGTAAATGGAAGATGGTTAAATCTTTCTCCTTCAACATACGATAGGTAAAAATGATCTGCCTTTTCACCCTGTCTTAATAAATAGGTAAATGACGGCTTTAGGCGGAGCAAAGCTTCTGCCTCGATACCCGTCAAATCACCATGCCACGCGCAATGAGATGTAATCTCATTTGTTTTCTCTTGAATCCAAGGATTCAATTCTGCCGCTTGTTGCATTATATTCATAACAACCTCCGTTGTTTTAACTGAGCCTAATAGGCTTGTGAATCGGCAATAAATTTAACAGTGGTGTTAGATTTAAATCAATGTTTGTCGATCATTTTTTTTCTTTTTGGGTAAAAAAGGGTTTTATTTTAAGGATAGAACTGCCGCTTGTGATTAGAGCGTTCTTACTATATAATTGTTTACGCATGACGTGTTTTGCCAGTTAAATAAACGCATGAATGGCGAATTCTCTTTTATATGGAAAAAGACAAAGTCCAAATTCTTGATCTAAAGCTCAAAGAGCTTATCGACCGTTTTCCTCGAAATTTAGATCCTTCTATCTTTAAAGAAAGAGAACGGCTTTTATCTTATTTTGACCAAGATTTTGTGGGCAAACGATCTATTCCTCATATTTTGCGTCTTCTTTCTGCCCAATACCTCAATAAAAAAAAGCTGCTTAGCGCCGTTTATCTTTCATCAAAGACTCGTTGTTTAGTTTTGCGCATTATGCCGACAAAGCTTGAATTTCCTTTTGCCTCGAAATGGGTGATTGGGATTTTAGTCCAAATCTCGCTCAACAATCGGTATGAGCTTTTTGACCAAGAACAGCTCCTCAAAGCGGTTCAAAAATTTATTCCTCATTTAAGAATTGTGAAAGGCTCAGCCTATACTTTCCAAGGACCCGAAGATACGATTAAAACCGTGTATGCGGAATTTGAAAAAAATGGGAATCAGCTATTTACATTAGCCGAGATAAAAACCTTAAAATCATTTTTAGAAGATGAACTCCTATTAAGGGTGGAACGGTTGGTTCCCGCCGTTTTCATGACACGCAATCAAGAAGAAGTCCTGCGCAACATTCTTACCTTAAGCCAACAAATTGAAACGATCGCCGATTTACCACAGGTGATGATGTCCTTTGAGACTCAAACAGCCGAAGAACTAGTCTTCACAGTGATTTGCGTCCGTCCGGAAGATTACGATTCGATACCTTTAGATACTTTTGGCAAACAAAAAAATTCCTTTTTTCAATGGATTTTAGAACGTAAGCAATTGGTTAAATATCTGGATCAGCATCAACCTATTTTTGCTTATATCTTTCGCGTTCTTCTTACGCCTCACCCTACAATTTTACGCAGCGACAATTCTCTTAACTTCTTTGCAGCACGTCAAAAGATCGGCGGCTTCCTAAAGGAAGCTATTGGAGAGTTTAGAGATTTTAATGGTGGAATCCTCATTAAGCAGGAAGAAACTTTACACTCTCTCAAAAACGCCCTGCCTGAACTTACGCATGAATTAATCGAAAATGTTTTCTATTCTATAGCTCCTATTGAAATGCAGGCGATTCTTCCTGTCCATGTATTAAAAAATCTTTTTCAGCTTTTTCAGATAGTGGCCGAGATCCCTCTATCCGACTCACGCCAGTATATTCTCAAAAGCTTTCAGCAAGATCACCTTTTCTTAGTGCTAGTTCGTGTCGCCAATGGCGTTTTCTGTGATTTAGCTAAAGAGCATCTTTTATCTTTTGATCTGCCGGAAGTCAAACAAGCCTCTATCGCACTCCACTTAAAAGACTCCTATCTTTTTGGGTATATTCTTGAGACAGATAATAATTCTTTATTGAACCGTTTTTTAGAATCCTTGGAAAAACTTCTTCTTTTTTGGAGCGAAGAGGTCAAAAAACAGCAAATACTGCGCCTTCCTTTAGAGAACCCTATCCCGTCCTTAGATCCCCGTATTGGCGGAGATGGAGTTTCTGCATTGGTCTTGAAATTACTGTTCGAAGGACTCATGCGAATAGGCCCTAAGGGTAATCTTGAAAAATGCGTGGCAGAATCTATCGATATTTCCCCTGACCGAAAAACCTATACTTTTCGCTTAAAACCTACCGTATGGTCTGACGGCTCCCCTTTAACAAGTTACGATTTTGAATATGCTTGGAAGAAAATTCTTTCCCCCCGTTTCAATACAGCCTTTGCCTACCTGTTTTATATTATCAAAAATGCCCAACTTGTTAAAAAAGGGATTATTCCGATGAGCCAGGTAGGAATCCAAGCCATCAATGATTATACTTTACAAGTGGACTTGGAAACCCCTTCTCCTAATTTTTTGGAATTTCTAGCTCATCCCTTATTTTCACCCGTATGCAGACAATTTGATATCAATGAGCCTAATTGGCCGTTCGAAGAAGGCCCTCATTATATCTGTAATGGAGCCTTTAAAATTGAAAAAAATCATAAAGACACCAGTTATGTTTTTATCAAAAATCCTTATTATTGGGAAAAAGAGCAAATCCATTTAGATCGAATTATATTAAATACGAGCCACTTTTCTCAAACCTATGAAATGTTTACTCAGAATAAAATTCATCTTGTCGGCGCACCTTGGGGAACGTGGGATAGCAATTTTAAACCCAGCGAAAATGACGAATCGTTAGTTTATCACGATCAAGGTCTTTACTGGTGTGTGTGCAATACTCAACATCCTTTGCTCAAAAGCAGTAAGATTCGAAAAGCCTTGGCTATTGCGATAGACCGCATGAAACTTCTCGAGCATATCCACTATTTCACAAAACCCGCTTATTCCCCGCTCCCCTCTACTCACAGCCAAATTCCTCAACCTTCCTTATTTGAGACCGAAGATGAAAAAGCCCTTTTCAGAGAGGGTCTTGAAGAAATTGGCTATTCTCAATCCCAATTGCCTTCACTGGTGATTACTTTTACTTCTCGGACGATATTTGGAAAATCGACTGCAGAATTTTTATCTTCTCAATGGAAGCAAAAATTAGGGCTCACAACGACATTTCAAGGCGGCGACTTTAAAGCCGTTTTTTCAAAATTGACAGCGGGAGATTTTCATATAGCCTTAGTCCGGTGGCAACCCTGGGTTAACGATTCTTTTTACACTCTCAATTGTTTTGCAAATCCTGAAGAGCCTCTTAATTTCAGCAAATGGTCCCATCCTAAGCTTCAGGGCCTACTCAATGAGGCCCAACTAGAAACCGACCCTGATAAAAGGAAGTTTTTTCTCTATCAAATCGAAGAAATATTAATTCGTGAAATGCCTATCATTCCTCTTTTTGAAACTTGCCTTCAATTTACGAAGAAAAAATCTCTACAATTAATCCCTAACCATACTTTGATGGATTTTAAATGGGCTCGCTTCAATTAGAGAGTGTTTTCAAAGCAGGGGGGGTTGCAAGATAAATTTATCGAGAAGTAATTATTTTAAGTGTTGTGTGTCCTTTAAACTAATATGGACTTTTCGGAAGTCTTAAACTGTCACTTGGAAGGATAATGAATCATCGACCTGCTGATACCACAATTTTGCATAGAGCCCATCCATACTGAGAAGTTGGTCGTGTTTTCCTTGCTCAATAATCTTTCCCTTGTCTAGAACAATAATTTCATTTGCATGCTGAATTGTGGAAAGTCGATGAGCAATAATCATGGTTGTGGTTCCCGAAGAAACTTCTTCGAGATTTTTTTGGATTTCTCGTTCAGTTGTTGAATCAAGAGAAGAGGTGGCTTCGTCGAAAATGAAAAGAACGGGTTTCTTAAGTAAGACTCGGGCAATTGCTATCCGCTGCTTCTCCCCGCCCGATACTTTGAGTCCTCGCTCTCCTACAATAGTTTGGTAACCCTCAGGCAGAGAATCAATAAAAGAATCGAGCTTAGCTAAGGCGGCAGCCTCTTCCACTTCGGTTTTTGAAGCAAATGGGTTTCCATAAGCAATATTGTAATAGATCGAATTGTTAAATAGAACGGGGTCTTGAGGAACCATCCCAATGGCTTGATGAAGGGACTCTTGGGATAAAGCACGAATATCAAGTCCATTCATTGTAATAGTTCCCTTATGAGTGTCGTAAAATCGAAAAAGAAGGCGCGCAAGGGTCGATTTGCCTGATCCTGTGGGTCCTACTATACCCACTGTTTGACCTGCCTGAATCTTAAATGAAATATCTTTTAAAACAATTCTCTCTGGCATGTATCCAAATTCGACTTGATTAAACACGACCTCTGCCACATTTTTCGGGAGTGTCAAAGGGTGTGAAACATCTTGAACTTCGGGTTTTTGCAAAAGTACTTGATAGACCGATTCTATATCTTGGAACCCCTTACGGACTTGAAATATCACATAACCTAGGTAGTTGAGCGGCATGATGAATTGCAGGAGATATCCATTGATCAAGACAAAATTCCCCACCGTCATTCTGTTTTCGTAGACGGCCTTCCCTGACATCCATGTCAAACAAATCAGCCCGATCCCAATGATTCCAATTTGGCATAGCTCTAACCATATCTCGATTGTATACCGCTTAACTCCAGCCCGTTCTTGATCCTTGAAGGCGGCTTCAAGATGTTCATGTTCATATTTTTCATTATTGAAGTATTTGACGGTTTCGTAATTCAAGAGAGAGTCGACCATGCGGCCGCTGGCATAAGATTTTTTATCATTGTGAATTTTTTGTGCTTGGATCGACTTACGGATTCCCATCACACTCACCAGACTATGCCCCCCCATGATCGCTAGCAATAAAGCCCCATACATCCCTCCGAATAAAATCGTGATCATGGTTATCACGACAATCAGCTCAATACAGGTTGGAAGTAGGAATGAGAATAATCCCCAGAAAACACTTTCAATCCCATTTTGGGCACGTTGGATATGATTAATCAAGGCCCCAGTTTGCCTATCTAGATGAAAGCGTAAAGAAATTGAAAATAGGTGATCGATAAACTTCAAACTGAGCACTTGAATCGACCTCTCCAGAACTCGAAAAACGAGAAAAGTCCGAATTTGTCCTATGGCTTGATTGAGGGCCCAACAGATTCCATAGCCCAGAAGGAGCAACGATAGCAGGGAAAAAGGGGTAGGATGAGATAAAACATCGATGATATTTTTAAAAATGAGAGGAAGACTTAAGTGAAAAACCATCGTGCTAAGAGTCAGAAACAATGCAATAACAATCCGCCATCTCATACGTCTATCGGAGGTCCAAAGAAAAAATGGCACGATGTAACGTATCATGGAAAAAAAGGATGATTTTTTTTTAATGACATCCCCAATAGCGTAAAAATATTTCAGTGGATGCAATACACATCACAGGCCATAAGTGTTCATGGTCACCACTTGCCATCGACAGTAGGGTCCGATGCAACCCTTCTTTATCGACAAACCCTTGCTTGACAAGTTGTCCTTCTAGACAAAGATCAAGAATATCCTTTAAGTTTTTCTTCATACCTAATTGCACAACTCCTGTCGTATGGCCTTTACTTCTTCTCCATACCGTTTCGGTTTTAAAATGGTCGCTTATTGCCTGACGAAGAGGATAACGATCATATCCTTTATCAAAGAGCTTAAACGTAGGGATAGAAAGCGCAAACTCCACAACTGGCTGATAAAAAAAAGGATAGCAGGTGGAATGAAATTGATGCATTTCTCCATGAATAGAGGCTAATCCTTCATATAGATTATCGATCTGACCATATTTTCCAGGTAAAATTTGAATCGGTAAATGGCCGTAAACAGGATGGATATAATCAGAAGTTTTTTCTTGGTAGGCTCGCTGTTTTATCCAAGCGGGCGATTGATAGAGCGTATTTTTAGGATGTCTCTTCCCTAAGCGACTATGAAAAAAATAGGAGGACAAACTCTTCCCATTCTCTTTCAAAAGAGAAAAAATTGAGTCGCGATAAAAATGAGATATTTTTTTTAATATTTGTTGAGATCCTGAGATTCCATTTTCAAGAATATAATCAGATAAAGCCTGTTTAGAAGGGGGATGCATAAAAATATGATCACTCCCATGCCCACTAAAATAAATAGAAGAGTCGATAGAGGAGACATGAGATAAGATCTTCTCTTTTCCTTTTAAGTTTATAAGTTCAGTAGTTGGTTTATTGGGGTTAATGGAAAGTTTTTTACCAATAGAATCAAAAGGTAAAGTATCACACAAATCAATTTCTATGAGCTCTATCCCCGTCTCTTGACATACTGCACGGGCATAGACGGTTTCATTCGAGGATTGAATGGCAGAATGAAAAAAATTGATCGCCTTTAACGTTTGATCTTCTTTTTTGATATTTTTCAGACAATAAACGAGGGAAGAAGAATCGAGTCCCCCTGAAAGGCTCACACAAATATTTCTGTAAGGTTCAATCAAAGGTTGTAACGTGGTCTTTAGAACGTCAACACTATCGCTTGCTGAAGGAAGAGATGACTTATAAGATAAAAGAGGGTTCCAAAACAGTTCGGTCTTTTGTTCATTTTTTGTTAATTTTAAGCAGCAACCAGGCGGAATCTCGAAAACGTTTTGAAACGGCGTTATGATCGCACTGCTGTTTCCGTGGACAAGGTAGGAGCATAGGTAAACCCAATTCAAAGCAGGTTTTTGGGAAAGAACTTTGAAAAGAATCTCGATATCAGAAGAGAATAAAACGTCTCCATTAGAAAAAGAATAATAAAAAAAAGGAAGTTGACCTGTCGAGTCTACCACGACTTCAAATTGCGACCCTTCTTGATTACTTTTTATATAGACAAATTTCCCCCATATTTTTCCTAAGGCTTCTTCCTTATTCCTAGAGGATAAATTTTCAAGATCCTTAGGCGTTAAAGAGCACGATGAAGCCTTATCAAAAATACGTCCCATTAAAAGGGTTGTTTCATTTCCCCACACTTTATCTTTATCGTGCTCCGAACGCTGGCTATAACAAAGAGTAAGAAAGGGCTTTTTGATAAGGGTAGGAGCTGAAGTATACAAAGTTAGGGTAGAGACAAGCTTATTTTCATCTATTTCACAGCGATTCTTCTCATTCAAATGAAGAAGACCGACGTAAATCATATCTTTAGCCTTCTAAAAGGTTCATTTAAAATGATGGCTAAACCTGATCGTAAATCCTGCGAATCCATGACCACGTTTCCATTGCATTCTACCCAGGCATGGGCAAGAAAAGGGTAATTCTGGACACCGATCTCCAGATTACATTTCCACCGGCGCCGCAAAGCTAGCAAAACGAAGGTCATAGCCCATTCTAAACATTTTATTCTGACGGGGTAAATAAGGCATGCCTTATTGAGGATATTTGCAAGATCTCTCAGCTCTTCATCTGAAGGAATGGTGTAAATTAAGTGGCTTTTTTGAGTTTTCTTAATGGACTGAATCGCTGCATAAAACCCTCTCATTTTTATATGAAAATTGACTTGGATGAGTGTCAAAAAGGCTTTTAATACAGAAGTGTTCAGGTTAACTTTTTTAGTTTCCTTAGTCTCTAGGGGTAGTTTCCAATCGATATCAGAAACTCCATGAGTGTTGATTTTTTGATCGATATAAAATGGATAAACAGTTTCTTTTTTCTCAATGATTTGATCATCCAGCAGGTTTTGAATGTCTATGTCTTGGGCAACCGTTGTGCCCTCTATTAAACCCAAAAGTAGATCTGAAAACTCGGGAGAACAAATAGTATAGGCATCGGATTTTGTATCTAAGAGGATCAGGTCTTCCCTATAGTGGCTAATATAGATATGATCACATAAGTTATAGTGCGTCATTGTTCAGATAGGGTGAATTTTTTTGATACCGCGTATTGTATAAATGGGACTTGTAGCGTGCAACAACACGCCACAAGTCCCAACTGTTATCATCCCAAATAGGACTATTTAGAATGAATTAACAAGCGTTTGGTCGAGGTCTAGTAGGACTATCTTCAACAAAGTTGCCAGGCGTCCCTTGAGTTAGAGAAGTCGCCGATTTGTTCAACGTAGCACCTTTTTGAACTTTAATTTTAGATTTACTCGATTGTTTCTTGAAAATGTTTTTCATAAAAACCTCTTTGGTTGATTAGCTGCTAACCCCATGAAGAACATACCCATAGAGCTATCAGGTCTCATGCTAAAAATGACTACTAGTCAATCAAGCATTTTAGACAAATTAAATTTATATATCCCTTTTATATTATGCACAACTATTTTTATTTTGCTGTCTTAACTAAGCAGGGCGAGTGAAAGATAAATTATTTGAGACCAATAATCTTAACCTATGAGATCCCAACCTGCCACACTAGCTTTCTCGGCTTGAAACTTTGATTGGTGCCTGCGCGAAAAATTTTAAGCACATTTAAATTAACATGGTTAAAATTTTTTGCGCATTTATAACAAAATTGAACACAAATCATCCGATCGGAATTTGAGAACACTCTCTTAGGAAAAAGATTCATCATTGCAATTAAATATTTTTTGTTCGAGAATTTATGGATTGTTGGATATCTGTTCTCATTATTTTAGGAAAATTAGTGAGGTTAGATTGCTGATGAAACCCGAAAGAAAGTTAAAATTGAAGGAATCTTTGAAAGTTAGATTTTCAAAAAAAGGAAAAAACCTTTTTAGAATGTTTTTAAACAAAACATTGGTTTTGCTTTTGTTCGCTATCTTTTTGACTTCCTGCCAAAAGAATTCTTCTTCTCCCATTAAACAACAAATTCTCCGCACCTGCTTAGCATCTGATATCAGTTCTCTTGATCCTAGAAAAGGGGTCGATATGGCCACTCAGGGAGTTGTAAGAATGCTTTTTGCAGGCCTTGTCTATTTAGATGAAAATCTGGTTCCTAAATTGGACCTTGCCAACTCTTATCGGGTCTCTGATGATTTTAAAACTTATACTTTCTATCTGAAAGAATGTTGCTGGTCAGATGGATCTCCTATCACTGCAGAAGATTTTGAACAAACATGGAAAGCCGCTTTAACTCCCGCTTATTCTTCTGGAAATACCAATCTCTTTCACTTCATCAAAAACGGTAGAAAAGCGTGCCTGGGGAGCGTCTCTATCGATTTGTTCGGCGTGCGCGCCTTAGATGATAAAACATTAGTCATTGAACTTGAAAAGCCCAATCCCCATTTCTTAAATATCCTGACCAATTCTATTTTCTCGCCTGTCCATAAAAGCCTGCGATACGACCGGATTGATTTTAAACATTTGATCAGTTCAGGCCCTTTTCAATTGAAAAAATATCTTCTCCAAAACCAAATCACCCTCGATAAAAACCCCTACTATTGGGATGCCGCCAATGTCCATTTGGACCAGCTCGATTATTTTATTATCAAAGATCAAGGAACGGCGCTTCTCATGTTTGAAAAAGGAGAGATTGAGTTCCTTGGAGATCCTTTTATCAAAATTTCTTCCGATGCCATTCCAGACCTTCAGGCAAAAGGGCTTATTCATTCAGTCCAAGGGGCTGGAACACAGTGGCTTTTTTTCAATACCAAGAAATTTCCTTATAATAACGCTAATATTCGAAAAGCCTTATCCATGGCCATTGACAGGCAGAAAATACTCGTTGACGTTATGCATTATGACCATTCTTCGCCTCCCCTGGGATTGATCCCAAAAATTTTGAAAAAAGAAAAATGGCATCCTTGGTTCAACGATAACGATGTGAAAGGCGCAAGAGAGTGCTTTGCCAAAGGATTAAAAGAACTCGGCATTACAGCTCAAGAATTTCCCGCCATTACTATCGATTATGCAACAAACATCCTCTGGTCAAAAGTTCTTCAAGCTATTCAACGGATGTGGATTGAAAATTTAGGCATTCATGTCAACAATGTAGGGACCGACTCTGCTATCTTCCTACAGAAGCTTGCAACCCATGAATTTGATATTGCACGGATGGGATGGCTCATGCAATACGATGATGCTGTGAATCTACTCGAGATTTTTAAATATAAAAATATGAAACCGAATTATACAGGCTGGGAAAATTCCGACTATATTCAACACGCAGATGCGATGATGTTGAGTTCCGAGAAGGAAAAATGGGACCACATTGAAGCGGCGGAAAAGATTTTTTTTGATGAAATGCCTTCTATCCCTCTCATGGATACGCTCATTCTCTATCTCGAGCAACCGTACGTGAAAGGAATCAACGTAAACTATCTTATGCAGATAGATTTCCGCCGGGCTTCAATAGAACGCTAGATATTTGTTTTATTCGCAGCAAGCATTTTTACCTCGCCTGCATTAAAGGAAGATCGAACGAAAGGACCTGAATACATCTGCTGGATTCCCAGGCTGTAGCCATACTCTTCATACTGCTTAAATTGTTCGGGAGTGACAAAGGCTTTGACCGTCAATTTTCGTCGATCGGCTTGTAAATAATGGCCGATAGTCACGATATCACATCCAGCCTGTTTGAGATCTTTGAGCGTCTCTAAAACTTGTTCTTCCGTCTCGCCGAGCCCTACCATTAATCCTGATTTAACAAACGAAACCTTGCCGGATTCTTTCGCGTATTTTAAAACAGAAAGGGTCCTGTCATAAGTGGCTTTATGGCGGACGCGCGGGGTCATTGCCCGCACTGTTTCGATATTATGATTGAAAACCTCGGGACGCTCTTCTAAAACCCGATCCATTGCGAGAAGATTACCGTTAAAATCAGATGTTAAAACCTCAATCGTACAACCGTGATTTTTTTCCCTCACAGACCGGATGATTTCGGCCATATGGGCCGCTCCGCCGTCTGGAAGATCGTCACGGGCTACCATCGTAATAACGACATGTTTTAACCCCAGCTCTTGAACAGAACAGGCAATGCGCTCGGGCTCATCTTGCTCAGGGGCTAAGGGCTGTTTTGTAAAATCAATATCGCAAAATCCGCAACTGCGCGTGCACGCTTTGCCAAGAGCCAAAAAAGTCGCTGTCTTATGCGAGTAGCAATGAAGCCTGTTGGGGCACTTTGCCTCTTCACAAACAGTGTTGAGGCTATATTTTTTTACAATAGCATCGGTCTTAAAAAGGCTTCCTCCACGAGGAATCTGACGATGGAGCCAAGAAGGAAATCTGCCCAGTTCAGGTTCTGGATTTTCAGGCAGCTTGTTCAAGACTTTTAATTTGACAGCGGGCCGAGAGTCAAAAACATCCTCTTCAATCATTTCTTAATCCTGGGTGGCATATGCAGCGGAGTCTCCATAGCCATCAAGCCGGCCTCATGAAGCGCTTCCGGAAGCGTAGGATGGGCATGAATCGTATCGGCCAAACAATCGATGGTGAGCTCATTGGCAATTGCCAGCGTCATTTCAGCAATCAAAGAAGAGGCCTCATGACCGACGACTTGAGCCCCTAAGATCTGTCCTGTTTTCTTATCAATGACAACTTGGGCAAAACCATCGGTGTCCATGGCAGCAATCGATTTACCGAGAACTTGAAAAGGGAATTTTCCTACGCCTGCGTTATATCCTTTCTCGATCGCTTCCTCTTGGGTAAGCCCGACCATGGCAATCTCCGGCAAAGTAAAAATAACCGCAGGCACAGCATTATAATGCATCACTGCCTCGCCCCCTGTAGCATTGGTAGCTGCGACAATCCCTTGATGAGAAGCGACGTGAGCCAGCATCAATTTGCCTGTTACATCTCCTACTGCGTAGATCCCTGGGACGTTTGTCTCCATTTTTTCATTCACAGAGATCGATCCTCTGTCAGAGAGTAAAACACCCGAATTTTCAAGCCCTAATCCTTGGGAGACGACTTTACGCCCAATAGCGACTAACACAGCATCGGCCTCGATAGAGCCTTTATCTTTTAAACGGACTGTTACGCCTTTGGAATGTTTGTCGATACCTTCCACCATCACGTTTGTTTGCACATCAATGCCTTGTTTCTTAAAAGCGGCTGTCAGCGTATCAGAGATCGCTTTGCCTTGTGCAGCAACAATCATCGGCAGCGCTTCTAAAAGAATCACCTTCACACCGAGCTCAGCGTAGAGAGAGGCGAATTCGCATCCAATATAACCTCCGCCGATAATCGCCAGGGTTTTGGGCAATTGCGTCATTTCAAGAATCGATGTCGAGTTGTAGACTTTTTGATGATCGCAAGGAAATGCTGCAACGTCCATCGGTTCGGACCCGGATGCAATGATGATATTTTCCGCTTGCATTAGGACATTGTCTTGACCTTTGACTTTGAGCTCTTTGGGGCCTGTGAATTGAGCTATTCCCCGCACGATCGTGATCCCGTTCGATCGAATCAAGCCTTCCAGGCCTTTCCGAATTTTCGTGATAACGGTATCTTTCCGTTCTTTCATTTTGGCATAGTCAATCGAAATTGATCCCGTTGAAATTCCAAAATCAGCAGCATGTTTGATTTTTTCCAATATATGCGCGTTAGCGATCAACGTTTTGGTCGGAATACAACCTACATTCAAGCAAGTGCCGCCTAAGTCGCCTTTTTCAATTAAAGCCACTTTTTTTCCTAGCTGCGCTGCTTTGATAGCGGCGACATAACCGCCCGTTCCAGCTCCAATGACGATCAGATCATAATATTGTTTTTCGGTCATATTCATCCTACTTAAGAGACTGTTTACAAAGTATGATCAGGATGCTTTGCTGCTGAAATTCACTATAGAGGTTTAAAAAATTTTTCCCATATTATTTTAATATGGGGAAAATTTTTTAAACCTCTATAGAGAAGTTCAGTCAAACAAACCATCCGATCGGACTTTATAAACAGTCTCGAAGAAATTCTAGCAAAGAATGAGGAAAAAAAACATCGAAAGTTGTACGATGAAAAGACGAGGTTTAACAGATATGAAGCCGGTAGATCGTCAAAAAATATGTCCTAATTGCGATGGAAGAGTTGCCTATGATGCCACTCAATGCACCTATTGCTTTACAGCTCTTCAAGTCGACAGTTCTGCTCCTAAAATATTCAGTTCTTCCCCTTCACAAGACAATCTTTCGGCTCTTTACACACCTCCCTATTCAGCCAAGCCTTCCGAGTCCAGCGAGCCTAAACCCACCCCTAAAACAAGCCCTATCTATGCTGAAAAAGATGGGAGTGCCGTTATAGGTAAGGTTGAAACTTCTGATACTAAGAGTTTTTGGCCTCTTCTCGCTATTATTATGGGGGGAAATTTTTTAACTCTTGGCATCCTTCAATTCTTCTTCTCAGACCGTGGTGTTGTCCATTTGGAGATTAACGGAAGTTATTGGTTCTTAATGCTTTTAGTTTCTATTCCGCTTTTATATTTGGGCCTGAAAAATTCTTCCAAAGAGTAAAGCCTAAGTCTTTCATATAGAAGTACTTAACGAAGTATCAAATTCTAATTAAGTCGTATTATTTATTTATTAAATGTGTTAAAATATTAATAACAAAAAATAAATTATGACGACTACAAAAGCAACACTTTCTTTTACTATCAATGCGGATAAAAGCTTAAGCTTAAATGAAGCTAAGCTCGGTAATAGAACCATCCAAGCTGGGGCCGCGACAGCAGCAATGACAACTCTTATTTCAAAATTGCAAAATCATGATGCAAAGCGTTATAACCTCGTCTTAGATTCTAAAAAATTTACAGCTACTTTGGAATTACCTCCTCATGAAACAAAATTTAATCTTCGATTTGAAGATAACGCCCGCAAGTGGGTTATTAATATTCCCTTAAAGCAAGAAACTGCTGAAACTTTTGGTAAAGATCTTCTTGACCAACTCAGACCTACTCCAACTCGTGTAAGTCCTGCCCTAGCGCTCATGACCGCACCGGTTGCTTTTTCTTTAACGCCAAAAATCGCACCTCTACCTTCGCCTCCTAAACCTTTTGCGCTTTGGCGTCTGCTTGATTTTTTCGCATCTCTATTCTCTTTTTTATGGAAAAAAGATGCATCTCCAGAGCAAATTTCTACTCCATTAATTGAGACGCCTATTGTAAGCCCCATCCCTGAGACGATAGCAACAACTGGCATACGTTCTTCAATAAGCGCTAAACGAGCTCAGTCAAACCCAATGCTACCTGGAATCCGCCCTCTTCCGAATGAAGGCAATACCTGTTTTATCAATTCTATTATACAAGCTCTGATGAATGCCCCTGGATTGATCCCCTTGTTAATCACTGCTCATGAAGCAAAATTTGCCATAGCAGAAACAGAAATAAGAGACCATGTACAAGCGATAAAAACCAAACAAGCTAAAAATGTAGAAATTGAAACTGCCATCCAGGAACTTACGAAAGGCAAATGGTTTCTCCAATATCGTTTTACTGAAAGTTATCGCCACTTAAATAATGAGCTTCAAGAGCAAATAGAGACCCTTAAAAAACTATTACATAATCAAAAAAATTGGGAAGAAACCAGAGATGCTTCTGCCGCTCTCATCCATGTTCTGCGTTCTTATAATGATTCTACTCAAGATATCACTCTTCGGCCTCTTCGCGGCTTGATGGAAAATCGTTACTCCACAAGTCAAGAAGATGCCTCTGAATTTCTTCAAAAGATTTTTGCGCCTTTAGATCCGAAGTCGACTACTCAACTATTCCATACGTTAGGTGAGGAAAAACGATTCGTTCCTTATGCTGGTGCAGTTGATGAAGAACTCGCGAGACAACTCGAGGATAAAAAAGACTCTTCTCCTCTTCCAGAAAACGGCCTGGATAAAAAATTAGAACCCAATGCTATTTTACTCTTAGAGTTACATGATGAAAGAATCGATATTCAAACTTTGTTGGATAAGCAATTTGCAACAATCATGGATCCACAAGAAGAATTAGTCTGCTATCTCAATAAAGACAAGGAAAAAGCCTGGTATAGGGTTTCTGAAAAAACACAAATCATAGAAGCCAGTGGAGCATCAGCTCCAGAACATCTCATTATCCAATTCAAAAGATATGATGAAGAGGGTTCAAAAATTAGTACAGCAGTAGAATTACCTGAAAACAATAAGGTCACTGTTCTCATCAATAACCAACTTGTGATTTATGATATTCAAACGCTGGTATTGCATTCCGGAGATTCTCCTCACAGCGGCCATTATTTTGATTATGTGAATAAAAATAGTGCTTGGTACGAAGCGAATGACTCTCGTATCAACTCCATTAAGACTTTGCCTTCTGAAACAGAAGAACAAGTCTACGTTGTCTTCCTAAAAAAATCGGCTGAGAAGCTATCCTAAAACCTCGATCGGATGGTTTTAGGACAGCTTCTAACCTTCCTGCGTAAATTCCAATTCCGGCATCAGTGAAAGATTGGTGCGGAACTGAATCTCATTGTCGGAAGGTATTTCTCTCGTTTTTTTTTCATCTGAAGGCGGTGTCTGTTCCGGCATCATCATCTTAAATTTAAACAGCGCGTGGGCAATCTCTGTTTTCAGTTTGGCGCTGAACTCATCAAAAAGCAGGAACGCTTCGTGCTTGAACTCTAAGAGAGGATCTTTCTGACCGACAACTCTCAAATGAACTTCTGTTCTCAAATGATCGATATTGAGAAGGTGTTCCTGCCATAGACGGTCGATGCTTCGAATCAAGACGCTGCGGACCACTTCAAGGAGGATCTCTTCGGCATCCAAAGGAGTCGCATTCGGGGACATTCCTTCTTGCATACTTTCAATCGTCTCATTTTCATGGGACATTTTGTGACGGAATGAAGTGACGACTTTATCGATCGCTTTATTTTCAATATCGACAATCTGCAGGTAATCGTCATCAAACTCTTGAGCTTCAAACGTGACGGGGAAGTGCAACATAAGCCACTGACGGTATCCTTCTGGATTCCATCCACCTTCTGTCGACCGGCTGACAAAGAACTGCTGGGCCATCTGCAGGCAGAGGCTCTCTAGAACTTCTTCAGCGAGCTTTACCGGAGTTGGGCTACGGAGGACTTCATTGCGGAAAGTATAAATCTCAGCCCGCTGCTTGTTCATGACATCATCATACTCCAGCGTATGCTTACGGATCTGATAGTTCCTTTGCTCGACCCTTTTCTGGGCTGTTTCAATCGACTTATTGAGGACTTTAGCCGAGATCGGCTCATTTTCAGGAGGCCGGAACCGCTGTAAAAAAGAAGTGATTCGAGGCGAAGTGAAAAGCCTTAAGAGAGAATCTTCAAAAGAGACATAGAATTTTGAGCTGCCGGGATCGCCTTGACGGGCGCAACGTCCTCTGAGCTGTCTGTCGATACGGCGGGACTGATGGCGCGTGGTGCCAATGACTTCGAGTCCTCCGAGCTCTGCGACACCCGCTTCGAGCTTAATATCGGTTCCGCGGCCTGCCATGTTCGTCGCGACTGTGATAGCGCTTTTACGGCCTGCCATCGCAATAATCTCGGCTTCTTTCGCATGATTCTTCGCATTCAGGACCGTATGTTCAAGCTTGTTCTGCTTGAGGATACGGGATAATTTCTCAGAAACTTCCACAGACTCCGTTCCGATCAAAATCGGACGGCCTTTTTTATGGACTTCTTCAACCTCTTTCAAGATCGCATTATATTTTTCCCTTTCGGTCATGTAGACTTCATCGTCAAAGTCATCACGCTGGCCTTTTCGATGCGTTGGAATAGAAAGAACTTCAAGCTTATAAATCTCTTTAAATTCATTGGCTTCCGTCATCGCTGTTCCGGTCATGCCTGCAATTTTTTGGTGGAGACGGAAGTAGTTTTGCAGCGTGATCGTCGCATAAGTCTGCGTCTCGCCTTGGATAGCAACACCTTCTTTAGCTTCGATCGATTGGTGGAGTCCATCCGAGAAGCGGCGGCCCGGTTGAGGACGGCCTGTGTTCTCATCGATAATGACGATTTTTTCTTCAGCGATAATATAATCGACGTCTTTTTCCATGAGAAGATGAGCGCGGAGAAGCTGTCTTAAGTTGTGGGCCCTTTCTTTCCTTTGGGAGTCTGCTTCTCGTAATTCGACTTTTTTCTGTATTTTGCCTGCCTCGTCTAACATCTCATTGTGATCGATAGTGGCATATTCATACCCGAGATCAAACATCACGAAATCTTCGGTGTCATTGCCTGTTTCACCCCAGAGCCGGATTCCTTTATCGGTCAATTCGTATTCGCTGGCACGTTCATCGACGATGATGTAAAGTTCTGCAAGCGCTTCTGCCCGCTCTTCTTTATTCGGCTCGCCATAGTAATAAACATCCCATTTATCAATCTCCGCACGGAGATTGGGATCTTCTTTGATCCTTTTGAGGACTTTATTGTGAGGCATTCCTTTAGAAACAAGCCACAGCTTGCGGAAAGCTTCCTTTTCTTCCGTTTCTTCGGCTTTCGATAATTTGCGAGGCTCGCCTTCGACAAAGCGGCCCATATTTTCTAAGACTTTACGAGCTTCAGTGGCCAATTTATTGCAAAGGTCTCTTTGAAATCGGACCATGTGCGCGACAGGCGCCTGGAGCTGATCGTACATCTGTTTTGAGCCGGAAGCAGGGCCCGAAATAATGAGGGGCGTGCGGGCCTCGTCGATTAAAATCGAGTCGACTTCATCGATAATAGCAAAATAATGGCCGCGCTGACACTGGTCGGCTGCCGATTGCGCCATTGAGTTATCCCGTAGATAATCGAAGCCAAATTCAGAAGCTGTTCCATAAACAATGTCGGCTTCATAGACTTCTTTACGCTTAAAATGAGGGGTGGCATTCGTGAGAGCTTCAACGCGCAGGCCCAGCCAACGAAAGACCGAACCGATCCATTCGCAGTCCCTTTGAGCCAGATAATCGTTCACGGTAACTAGATGGACAGGTTTGCCTGTGAGTGCATTGAGGTAAAGCGGCATCGAGGCGGTGAGAGTTTTTCCCTCTCCCGTCATCATCTCCGTGATCGAACCATAGTGCAAGGCAATGGCGCCCATGATCTGGACGTCATAAGGAATCATGTCCCATTTTTGATCATATCCTGAAACATGGACATCCGTGCCAAACAGGCGCCTACAAGCCGCTTTGACAACCGCATAGGCTTCCGGGAGAATCGTATCTAATAACTCTCCCTGGGAAATCCGCTGGCGGAACTCTTGAGTTTTAGCTTTCAGCTGTTGATCGGTCAGGGAGGAGAGCTTTTCCTCTTCCACATTCACCTGTCGAACCATTTTTTGATATTTTTTCAGACGGCGGGACTGCTGGGTGCCAAAAAGCTGCTTTAGAAGACCAAACATGTAAGCCCCTTATAGGTAGTCGGGTGTATATCCCTTTAGATTATATCAGTTTGTTGAAATTAATTAAATTCCCAACTATAAGTTCTTTCCTATGACCGAATCAATGCCAAAAATCTGTCTAAAAATAGCTTTAGTCTCAATTATTTTTTTTACACCCTTTTCAACGTTATCCGCCTTTTCTCGAGATGGAGAGGAATTAAAAATTTTAGATGACTTAATCGCGACCTCAGAAAGACAGATAGCGATTCAAAAAGAATTGAGAGCCCTGATTGTTCAATTCCATACTCAGCAAGACCTTTTTTTTGAAGGATCGGACGATGATCAGAAGACAAAACAAATTGCCTCAGATATGGCCGAAACCGGTACCGCTATAAAAAAAATGGCAGAAACCCACCATTACCTCCATCTTCTTCCCTCCTACTTTCTTCAAGGTCTCGAATGTTGCGCTAATATCGTTAAGAAAAACACTCCTTCTGCGCATCCAGGAGCTTTATCCGACTCTTCCACTCCAGCAGCTCAAGAGAAAACGGCCCATCCATGACAGCTCCACGCTATATCGATCGCAGGACCGGCCAAGAAATAACAGAAAAGGTCTATGGGAAATTTTATATCGATCTACTTTATGGGACCAGCTGGTTTTCAAAACTGTTGTCCTCTCTCCTTCTTCCTCTCTTTGCTCATGTAAATTTTTTATCCCGTCTCTACGGTGCAGTGCAAAAAAGCCGATTCAGCAAAAAAAAGATCCAACCCTTTATTGAAAAATTTCATGTTGACTCCTCTGATTTTCTCGATCCTGTGGACTCATTCCAATCGTTCAATGACTTTTTTATTCGGAAGCTTAAAACGAATGTTCGGCCCCTAGCTTCCGGAGATAATATTGCTATTCTTCCTGCGGACGGCCGCTATCTCGTGTATGAGAATATCGAAAAAACAGACGGTTTTTTTGTCAAAGGCAAGAAATTTTCTTTAAAAACTCTTCTGCAAAGCTCAGATCTTGCTCAAAAATATGCCCAAGGAGCCATGGCCATTGCCCGTCTAGCCCCTGTTGATTATCACCGTTTTCACTTTCCTATCAGCTGCCTCCCTGAAAATCCTCAACTGATTAATGGGCCTCTATTCTCTGTGAATCCCGCAGCATTAAAAAAACACGCCGAGATTCTTGCAGAAAACAAGCGTGTGATCACCCCTCTAAAAACAAAAAATTTTGGGACTGTCCTTTTCATCGAAGTCGGTGCGACCTATGTAGGTTCCATCCACCAGACCTTTACTCCTCTTCAACCCCAAGCCAAAGGCGATGAGAAAGGATATTTTTCTTTTGGAGGCTCCAGCCTCATCCTCCTATTCGAACCGGGTCGTATCCAGTTCGATCAAGACCTAATCGCTGCCTCCAGCCGCCGCCTCGAAATCCTGGGTCGTATGGGTCAATCCTTAGGTTCAAGTATTTTCTAACAATCTTGTTAATTACTTTATGGAATGTTAAAATTACATTCAGCAGGAGGATCTATGTCCGCAATTTCACAATTAGAAAGAATAAGCACGAAAAGAATCGATGATAATCAATGGTTTGATATAGATGCTCAAGGTTCTCTTTTCTTAAGAAAACGTGCACAAACCTGCTGGGAAAAGACATGTGAATGGTTTAGTCGTACTTTTACGTATAAAACATACCGGCTCAAAGATAGCTTTCAAACCATTGTCACAGATTTCAATCTATCTGTAGCTGCAGAAACCGATGAAAAAAAAAGAACTGATAGCATTAACAGTTACGGCGAGGTTATCCAGGAGATTTTCCGCACTGCTGAACGTATGAAAGCTGCAAAAATTGCAGGGTTTAATGATCCGTGTAAAAAAAATGCTCTCATTAGAGGTCATCATATTCCTCTCCCCGAACTCGCTTATCAAATTCAAGCGCATCTTCCCCCAGCGATATATGCTCTTTGCCAATCTAAAAACCTTTTGCCTACTGCATATGTTAGAGAAGCTGTTACCCGCCTTAATGTAGGAACTTTAAAGGTGAAGTTCCATGACGACAATGAAGAAATAAATAGTAATGAAGCCTACAGAGCTAGTCTCAAGTTAAAAGGAATGGAATATGTAGATTTGTATTATACGCCTGCAGATCCGCTAGATTACAGCTATCAAGTCGGTTATCAAAACCGAGTTCCAATAGCAGACGCTTACTATACGGCTGATGGAACAGACTATGTTCGTCCTCCTATGAATACCCTTCGTTGGTATCAAGTCTATCTTTGTAAAATGCAGATAGAGACAAAAGTTAGAGATATACTGACGAATTTTCCCATACGCGCTTAATTTATCCATGCTCTTGTGCATGTTCTAAACAAAGAATTAAAAAATAAATTTGACAAACCTTTAGATTATCAGTTATTGCTGAATAAAAAAGGTCTATCATGTCATATAACAAGTTTGCTCTTCTCTCAGCTCTCTGTCTTTTTCATCTTCAAGCTGAGGAATCTAAAGACAACGAAGTTCAGCTCCAAGCGGCAGCATCAGAGCCCGAACAAGAGAAAAAACAAGCTAGCCCGCCTGATTCATGCGGTCAAGCTCCCCACCCTTATCGTATTGAATTACGCCATATCGAATCGAAAGGGATAGGATATAACCAAGGTTATTCAACAGTTGAAGGATTTTTCACCGTTCCAAGTCTTCAGAATAGCTCGTGGATACCATTTTTCAGTGCCGCTGGTCATGTATTCAATGATGGAAAACCTGCAGCGACTGCCGGTGTAGGTCTTCGCTATCTTACCACCAGAACATGGGGCTTGAACGCTTTTTACGATTATCGAAAGACAGAACATTTTCATTATAACCGAGTCGGCGCAGGATTCGAAACGCTGGGAGAGAGATGGGACTATCGCATCAATGGTTATGCTCCTGTCGGCAAAAAAACCAGTCCTTTCTACCAGAAGAGATTTGATAAGTTCGAAGGCCACCATCTGATTTTATCTCGTAAACAAGAGTTTGCGATGAATGGTGTCAATGCAGAGGCAGGGGTTCATTTTGCAGAGGCGAAAAATTATAATTTTTATGCCGCTGCAGGACCTTACTACATGTGGAATGAAGGAAAGGCGGCTTGGGGTGGCGAAGCGCGCTTGAATATGAATGCCTTTGAGTATCTTCGAGTTCAGTTAAGCGGATCGTACGATAACATCTATCATGGCATCGTGCAAGGACAGCTCAGCCTGGTCATCCCTTTCGGCGGTCGCAAAAGACTAACCAAACAAAGCCTCTATGCCGGTTGCCCTAGTCAATTGACAATGTCACAGCGAGCCATGCAAGCTGTCGATCGTTTCGAGATCATTCCTGTCGATCACAAAAAACACCATACCACAGCCAATAACCCTGGCACAGGCAAGCCTTATCGTTTTGTCTGCGTTAATAATAGCGCTGGTGATGCTGATGGAACTTTTGAGTCACCTTATCCTGACTTGTTAGTGGCGGAGATGAACTCTGGACCTAATGATATCCTGTATGTCTTTCCGGGCACAGGACCTTATGTTCTAGAAACCTCTCTCGTTCTTCAAAAGGGCCAGAAACTTTTAGGGGCAGGAGTTGACTATCGTTTCCCGACGCAGTGGGGCCGCGTGAATGTCAGACATCAAGCCAAAGGGCTTCCTGTCATCACCTCATCGGGTACAGGATTTTCAGCGATTGTCGTGAACTTAGCCAATAGCAATAACGATGTCGCAGGTGTAAACCTCACAATGAACAATCCTTTTGTAACATCAGGTGGAATATCCGGGGCTCTCGCGATCACAGGAGGCACCAATTATAATATCTCCCAAAATATGCTGATTGCCGGTGGGACTTCTACAGCTGGCTTATCGCTCCTAATATCTACAGGTACAGTAACCATTTCCAATAACGTCTTTGCAAGTGGTGTTTCTACAGAGTCTTATGGAATTATTTCAAGCGCTAGTGAAGGAAGTTTGAATATTAATAACAATTTATTCACAGGCCTCAACCCCAGTACTGGTTTGCAAGTCGGGATAGAAGTATCCCATGTGATAGGAAACCAAACCGTCTCCATTACAAACAATACATTCAACTCGCAATCCAATACGGGTATTGGAGGACCTGGATCCACTGGCATCTATTTACTGAGTAACGCTATGTCAACTGGGAATATCTTTGCTAATATTAGCGGCAATCAAATTACTCTTCCTCCAGGAATGCAACTCCAAGCAGCGGGCATCCATCTACAGGTGACAACGGGCTCTGGAAATACGATTTCTGCGACTTTAACGGATAACTCTTCTGTCTCAACGGCAGTGTCTCCGGCACCTGGCAACTTCTTTGAAAATCATGCTAGCCCCACGCAATTGCAAATTGATTTCAGGAATAACACAGGGACAGTTTCTTACGACGTTCCTTAACTTTTCATCTCAGGCTTATCTTCTCTAGGATAAGCCTGAGTTCTAAAAGATTATGTTCCAATCAATCGACGTCTAATCCAATGAAAAATTCTTAGAAAAGCAAATCCTCCGCCTAAATTGACAATATACATAGGATCTAAGGAGGATAAAAGTCGAAAAGGCATGGCTAAAACACGGCAAAAAGTAGAAAAACTCCTCTTCATCCATCGTTTAATGAGATAGCTACGAGTTCCAGAGAAAGGATTTGCCTCATACTTAATATCGGCCATATCCATATCTAATTCTTTTCCATAAAATTGCGTGAATTGCTCGCAAATTCCTTCAGCATTCAACCCCTTCATCAGTTTAAGGTCGTTCTTTAAGAGATCAAAAACATGATCAATTTTTTTACCATTTTGAACTAAGAGTGCATAGAGACGCTGGAGTATCAAACTAGACTTGACGTCTTCAACTCCTTCTTGATGAATTAGACCTGCCAAAACAACGGATAAACTATGGGAATTGAATGCCGTAGGGGCGTAATCGAATTGCTGATAGGGAGTAAAAAATGCATCTGTGGCGCGTGCTGGACTTTTTGGGGCTGCTAAGATTCCCGGAACAAATTTGTTAACCAGGTCAATCCCTTGCTGAGCAAAAGTGTTAATAGCAGGCGCACTTAGCGCATTTTGTGAGGAAGTAGCTATAGATTTAAAACATAGAATTTTGATTCCTGGCGGGAGAATCTTTTTTAAGGTCTCATCATGAATGGCATCTTCTTCCAGAATTAAAACTGTTGCCTCTTTAAAGGAATCGAAGTGGAATTGTAAGAGACGTTCCTTAAGTTCAGAGGGGAGATTTTTAATCAATCGATGGTCAAAATAAAGGCACTCATAGTGTCTTAGATTTGAAAAGCCTACGATATGTTCTTTTAGCCATGCTTGATGGATCTTACTTTCGTCCTGTATCCATAAGATAGCAGACGTTGAAGAGGCAAACAGATCGTGGAGTCGGCTATTTAAAGTATCCTCAAAAAAAGGTTTTTTTTCTTGATGGGATTTTAGAACAGAAAAGGGGCTCGTTTGGATCTGTTTTTGACTATCCATCAGCGCCTTATTAATTTCTTCTAACGATTTTACACCGCCCAAAATTTTTAAAATAATCTCAGAAAGATGTTCAATAGAAGAATCATAGTTGTTTTCAACCTCTTTTTGAATATCTTCTGCAGACGCTTCGATCTGGAATGTATCGATTAATCCTCGGGTACCCGCATATATTTCATTTATTTCGGCAGCTATACAATCTACTACCTGAGCTGCTAAATCCAATATGGATGTAGATATCATTGCATCTTTAAGATGATAGAGGGCTAGCACAATCTGAAAGATGGGAGGATTATTTAAATCTGGAAGCTTAGATTGAGCTTGATATCTCTCATTTAACCATTTGACCATCTCCGGCATTGAAAGCGTCCGAATAGGGAGTAAGTCCCATTTCTCTCTTGAAGTTTTCAAATCTACTTCCGAATAAAAGGGTATAATAGAAGGAATTTTGTCTTCTTCAATGAACTTGAACAAATCGTCTATAATCGCTGGAAGTTTGGATAACGGCAAAGAGTACGGCATAGAAATATTTTCAAAGAGAGGTCCCATTCTAGCCCCCGGTCCTATCAATTGTTGGACACCATCTTGGATTTTACGTCCTAAATCCGTTTGCACTGCTTGTTGTATCAACCCTTGAGTCGAAGTTGCAGAAGAAACAGCAGTTGTAACTCCCAGCCATGAAGGCTTACAATTTTCTATGACCAATAAAGGTTTTTTTCTTTTCCCTCTAAAAAGTCGATTTAACCATTCTTTTAAAAGTTGACGACCTTCCAGAGTATTGGCTTGTCGAAACAACTTTGTCGCATCACACCTATAAACTTCTTGTCCTTCATCTATACAGTGAGAGACAACATCTGTTAAGAATTTCTGAGAATCGCCTTGCAAAATCAAAAAAGGCTCATCCGCATGAGCTTCAAAATACGATTGAGCACGCTTGGCCTCTAATTCAACAAGAGGCACCGATGTAGAACATTTTTCTACTTGAGGAAAAAATTCCCCCCGAAAATTTTTGCGAAATAATGCTCTTTTTGCCGCTGCATTCACCTTTTCTTTTAAGGCACCCTCATGAACTCCTTTAACTTGCGCTAAATAGTGTGCAATCTCTTCAAGACCAATCGATTTTTCTTTTTGTTTAAAATTTTGATCAAAATAATAGCGGCAAAGATCTTCGGTAAAAGAGACTGGCGCATCCGGGAATATCTTATCGGGATATCTATCTTTAGCCAATTCAACGATGGCTAGTGGAACCTCATTGTTGAACAAGAACTTGAATTGGCGGGTATTTTGATATTCTTCTGCTAATCGAGGTAAAAGAACCTTTACAGCTTCTTGGGCTTCATCTTTTGTCATTTCCTCAATTTCAATCACCTGAATCCGGCGTCCCATTCCAGCACCCGGCCCCTTACGATATCTTAATTGGTAGATGAGATGTTCGTCCGTCGTTGCACCAATGAGTCTAACCCCTTTTCGTGCTAGCTCTTCTTTAAAGTCATCAAACATCCCAATATTAATGCCGAGAAGGTCTTGAATTTCATCAATAAAAAGAATCGTCGATTTTCCTTTTCCATGACGCCGTTCTATTTCTTCCAGGATGTAACGGACTTGATTTTCCACGCCGCCGGTCCAAAACCGCTCCAAAGAAGCTTTTAATCCTGCTTCCCCTTTAGCTTTTTTTAAACTCAAACGGATGACACGAAATCCTGCTAAGCTCGGAATTTCTTTATTAATGATGCGAATTGTGAGTTCTTCGACCTGTGCGGTCTTGCCCGATCCTGAGGGGCCCACTAAAATGGCAGAACCTTGTTGGACAGCTCCAATCAATTCTTGCATTTTTCCTTCTCTACCATGCGCTCGCCGAAATCGACCTTTTTCAGCCAGCGTTGTCATATCGATCGTATTTTGAAAAGGATTGTTGGCAGGATGGAAATATTTTCCCAGGCCCACCATAACAAGACCTGAAAGGGTCGTCGTCGCAAGTCCACCGACAACGGTAGCAAGATTAAAACCAATACCTGAAAGTATTGCTGTCATAAATCCACCTTAAAAATAAATGCGATAAATTTAACAAAATTAGCTATTTTAAAACATTACAGATAGGACATCCGACATGTTTGCCGCGGGCTTGGCAATATTTGCGAGCGAAGTAAATGATTTGGAGATGGATTTTGATCCAATCTTTGCGGGGGAACAATTTTTTCAAATCGACCTCGACCTTTTCAACCGTTTTTCCTGTACTTAACCCCCATCTTCTCGCGCAGCGATAAATATGTGTGTCGACCGGAAAAGCAGGTTGATGAAAAGCTTGCGCCATGACGACTGATGCCGTCTTATGACCCACACCCGGTAATTCTTCTAGTTCTTCAAAACTTGGAGGAACTTTACCTCCATGCTCGTCGATGAGAATTTTGGAAAGATGCCAAATATTTTTTGCTTTGGTGGGTGATAGTCCGCACGGTTTGATGATCTTTTGGATCTCAGGTATCGTGAGCTTAATCATCTCTTGCGGGGTTAAAGCAAATTTAAAAAGATGAGGAGTGATCTGATTGACCTTAGCATCGGTATTGCGTGCAGAAAGAACTACGGCAATCAGAAGCGTATAAGGATCGGTATGGTTCAAAGGGATAGGAGGATTCGGAAAACACTCTTGGAGAATCTTTTGGATTCTTTTTGCTTTCTCTTTCTTGTTCATAAATATTCAAAATAGAGTAGGTCAAAACTTCGTTTTTAGAAAGAGGCTATTTGCCCACGCAGAATTTTGAAAAGATCGCACTGAGAATATCTTCCGAAATATCGGTCCCAATGATCGTTCCGAGCTCTAACAAGGCCCGACGCATGTCAGCAGCGACAAATTCAGCAGAGATTCTATTTTGCAACCCTTCGATCACCAACTGGAGCGAGGCGGTCGCTTGATTCAACGCTTGATGGTGCCTTTGATTCGTGATGACGATCTCTTCCTTGGAGGGTGGACCGGAGCGCCAGATTTTCTGATCGATGGCGTGCCGCAATTCTTCTAACCCTAGCCCTTGCTTGGCAGAAACATCGATAGCGTTTTCAGGCTTTGGATGAAGGGAAGGCAGATCGACTTTATTCCACACCACTAGCGTCTTATGAGGAGGTGCGATATGAATCAGCTCTTGATCGGTCTCTTGCAGACCACGAGTAGCGTCTAAGACCAACAAGATGAGATCGGCCTCTTGCAAAGCCTGATGTGAGCGGCGAATCCCTTCCTGCTCGACGATTTCATCGGTCGCGCGAATACCGGCTGTATCGATCAATCGAAAATGAAGCCCCCCAATCCGAAGATCTGCTTCTAAAAGATCACGGGTCGTTCCTGGGATAGGAGTGACAATCGCCCTCTCTTTACCTAGTAGCGCATTCATCAGAGACGATTTCCCCACATTAGGCGCTCCTGAAAGACACATGGTGAGCCCTTCATGAACAATTTTTCCGTCTTGAAAGGTTTGACTTAAGTGTTCCATTTTTTTTCTCGTCAATTCCAGCGAAGCGATCACCTCTTCAAACGAAGCGAACTCGAGCCCCTCTTCGGGAAAATCGACCCATGCCTCTAAAATCGCAGCAATATCGACGAGTTCTTTTTGAAAACTGTCGATTTTCTTTGAAAGGGCTCCGTGGAGTTGATTTTCAGCGGCGCTGAGCGCTAGATCGTTTTTCGCAGCGATAAGCTCTTGAACAGCCTCTGCTTGGGCCAGATCGAGCTTTCCATTCATATAAGCTTTAAAAGTAAATTCTCCCGGCAGCGCAGCACGGGCCCCGGCCTCTAAAATCGTTTGCAACACCCGGCGGGTGATCAAGCTTCCGCCATGGCAATGGATCTCCACCGTATCTTCTCCGGTATACGAACGCGGATTTTTCATGACGACGATCAACACTTCATCAATGACTTCTTCATTTTTAACAATGCGACCAAAATGGACCGTATGACTGGGATAAGAACGAAGAGGCCCCGAGTAGATTTTTTCTGCAACATCTAGAGCTTTATCCCCTGAAATGCGCACGACCGCAATCCCGCCTTCACCCGGAGGGGTGGCGACAGCGGCAATGGTTTCTCCTTTTTGATAGGGGCGATGAACAAAGTGCATAGGCCTTAGACTATATCAAAAATCTAGATGGATCTCAATGCGCCTGTGATGAGCTCGCTGAGAGTGGGTTCTTTGTCATGGATAGATAGAACTTTTTTGATGGCCTTTTGAGCATCTAAAGGATGATAGCCGAGGTTAGTGAGAGCGGAGATCGCATCAGCAACAACGCCATTTCCTGGAACGCCAGAAGGCAGGCTACCGCCTGAAATATTGTTAAACTTATCTTTGAGCTCGATGATGAGCCTTTCTGCCGTTTTTTTGCCAATTCCTGGAACCTTAGAGAGAAGGGCAGCGTTGCCTTGCACCACTGCCATCTGGAAATCACCAATGTCGACATGGCCTAAAATTCCAATCGCCGTCTTCGGGCCGACACCGCTAATGGAAATGAGCTGCTCAAAAAGTTTTTTATCATCGAGGGTGAGAAATCCATAAAGGTAATGGCCGTCCTCACGGATGACAGGAGCGACATAGAAAAAGACCTCCGTTCCTATGTTAGGCAATTTTTGGAACGTCTTCAAGGAGATCACCAGACCATATCCTACTCCGCCGACATCCACCACAGCTTTAGAGGGGATCGACTGCACCATTTTTCCACGGATAAATTCAAACATAAGCTGCCCTTCTTGTATGCGCATGGCAGAGAGCTAAGGCAAGCGCATCGGCTGCGTCAGCGGGCTCTGGCATTTGAGAGAGTTTTAATTGCATCTGGACCATCTTTTGGACCTGGAACTTACTGGCACCTCCGTTTCCTACGACAGCCAACTTAGCTTTTGTCGGGGCATATTCGAAGACTTCAACGCCGCGTCTTGCTGCTGCGATCATGACGGCGCCGCGTGCCATGCCCAACTTTAACGCACTTTGCACATTTTTGTAGACGAATTGTGTTTCGACAGAGACCGCTTGCGGTTGATATTTTTCTATTAAATGATCAATTCCTTCAAAGATGACCAAATACCGCTCATGGGTCTTAAGCTTACGCGGCGGACAGATACATCCGAAGTCTAAAGGTTCCCATGACCTCTCTGTCTGACGAATGACGCCATAACCGGTTACAATCGATCCGGGATCGACGCCCAGAATAATGGTCTCAAATTTCTGAGAGCTCATGATGCTTTGAGATGGATCATGTCTTTTACAATACTCACAGCTTCGCTCATTTGAAGATCGTTCACCCCGACATCAAAATCCGCTTGTTCCAAGTTAACTTTTTTAATAAAGACTTGGAAGTTAGGATCGTGCTGAAGACGGTAGCCGCTGTTGGTTTTCAGTGTGGGGACCATTTGGACCCAAGCCGACTCTTTCTTTTGGAGATAAGGAAGGTAATTTTTCTGAAACCAGAGTTGGGTGTGCGCAGGAACATCTGTTAAAGGATCGGCATAGGCAGGCGAAATCTGATCATTTTTAAGTGCATATTCAAGGTACCGTTCTCCTATATTATACCCAGAGTACTGAGTAGGAACGACAATATCGGCTTTCACCCCTTCAATCTGCGTTGACCTTCCAGAAACCGTATAATATCTACCGACTGTAACTTTAAAAAATGACGCTGCAGACGTATCGGTCACTGTTTGATATTGGATGGTTCCCTTTCCATAAGTTCGCTCATCGCCAACCACAAGTCCTACGCCGTAATCTTGGAGGGCTTGCGCGACAATTTCAGCAGCTGAAGCTGATAATTTAGAAGTTAAGACAACCAAAGGTCCCGTGTAATGGATGCGAGGGTCGAGATTGCGTAAATATTGGATCTCGCCTTGGGCATATTTCGAAATGACGACGACTCCGCTCGTCATGAATAGGCCTGAGACTTTGACGGCTTGACTTAAGAATCCTCCGAGATTATTCCGAAGGTCTAAGACCAATCCCAATACTTTCCCTTTTTTCTTGAGTTGCCGGAGAGCTTCGCGGATGTCAGCTTCGCAGCTCGAACTATCCGAGCTTTCATAAAAAGATGGCAGGGTCAGCTTTCCAATGATCCCATCAGAAAAAGGCTCGGAAGTGAAAACCAACCGTTCATCTTCCATGATGATTTTTTCACGTCTTAACTCGACTTTGACAAAACTTTCAGTTCCACCAGCCACGGCACGTTTAAATCCTAAGCCGATATCTTTTCTTCCGTCTCCCTTCAGCTGGCCTAAGATATCATAATAGGAGGCGCTGACGACCGGCTTTCCATCGATTTCAACCAGAATATCGCCCACAAGGATTTTTCCACTGCGAGCAGCTGGTCCACCCTTCACTAGATCAGCAATCTCAATACCGTCCAAACCTTCGCGTAAAACAACGCCGACGCCTTCAAATTGTTTCTCCAGAGAAGATCTCATTTCTGTCGCTTCTTCAGGGCTGAAAAAGGAAGTATGGGCATCGAGGCCTCGGGCCATCGCTTTTAAGATGTGCATCGAAAAATAATGTTCGCCTCTGTCTTGAGAAGGCAGATAAGAGCTTTCGTAATGGGCAAAACGTTTTTCAAAAAGATCGCAGATTTTTTGCCGACGGTCTAAAGTCCAAAATTGAGCATTCCCCGTCTTATTCTCCATTTTAAAAAGCTGGATCAATTGAAAGCGGAGTCTTTTCTTAAGTTGCTCAGGACTAGAAGCATATTGATTTGATGTGTCGGAAGTAGGAACTTGGAGCGCCTCTCCTTTGCTCATGAAGTCGGCATAGAACTCTTCGCGCCACTTCTTCGATCTTTGGACCGCTTGAGCAATCGTCTTGTTTAAAGTCGCAAACTCGGGATACTCATCTCCGTAATAATGGTTGCTAACACTCTCAACTTGAGATGCCTTAAGATCTAAAAAAGGCTTGGCCTCGCCTTGAGTCAGATAGATCTTCTGTGGATCGAATTGATCGACATAGATTTTAAATGACCTCTTGACCAAGGCAGGAGTCATCTCCTTTGTTTCAACATGATAACTGAACATCTCCTCCATGGAATTCCGTACATCGGCAATCTTGAGATGGTGCCTTTCAGCAGCACAGCAAAGTGAAGAAATTAAACAAAGAAAAACCAGCAGACGTGATCGCAGCATGACTTATTACCCTTTCCTACTAAAATACCCACCGTGCATTAAAATTCATCTCTAATTTTTTATTTCTAACTCAGAATCGCCATTACAAAATATAGGCATTTCTCCCTGATTTTTATATCATATTGATAATCAATTGTTTGTAATATGGAGTTGCAATTTCCAAATTACTATGTAAAATGGAAACATGTTTACCAGATTGCTCAAACCTCCTAAAGACAAAAGCTTTTTCCTATTCGGTCCCAGAGGAACAGGAAAAACATCATGGGTTAGAGATAAATTCCCCCAAGCCCTTTACCTAGATCTTCTTGAATCATCTACTTATGCTGAACTACTGGCTAGACCAGAGCGCTTAGAAGAATTAATCCCCCTAGGTTTTGACGATTGGATCATACTTGATGAAGTGCAGAAGATACCTGCCTTGTTAAACGAGGTTCATAGACTCATTGAGAATCGAAAGCTGCGCTTTGTTCTCACAGGATCTAGCGCTCGCACTCTGCGAAGAAAAGGTGTCAATCTTTTAGCCGGACGCGCCCTCACCTATGCGATGCATCCACTCACTGCAGTAGAGATGGGTGAATCATTTGATTGTTTGCAGGCGTCAAAATATGGCCTTTTGCCAGCCATTCAAACGGAGCCTGATCCCAAGAAATATTTGGAAGCCTATGTGACGACTTATTTACGAGAAGAAGTACTACAAGAAGGTCTTTTGAGAAATTTGGGGGCTTTTACCCGTTTTCTAGAAACAGCTAGTTTCTCTCAGGGGTCTATTTTGACGATAGCCGATGTTGCACGAGAATGCGCTTGTGGACGAAAAACCGTCGAAGGATATTTCAATATTTTGGAAGATCTTTTGCTCAGCATTCGATTACCGGTCTTTACAAAAAGAGCCAAAAGACGAATGGTTTCTCATCCTAAATTTTACTTTTTTGATGCTGGGGTGTATCGAGCGATTAGACCTCGAGGGCCACTCGACTCAGAAGAAGAAATTATGGGAGCTGTCTCAGAAACTCTCTTTTACCAAAATTTGAGAGCTATTAACGATTATCTAGAATATGAATATGAACTCTATTTCTGGCGCACAGCCAGCGATTTAGAGGTCGATTTCATCCTCTATGGACCGCGAGGATTGCTTGCTTTTGAGGTCAAAAGCGGATCCACTATCCATCCCAAAGATCTTCGAGGACTTTTGGCATTTAGGGAAGAATATTCCATGGTTCAGCCTTTCATTATTTACGGGGGAACCCGAGAAATGTCTCAACAAGGCATCCCCATCATTCCCCTCGAACAAGCGCTTCATCGATTACCCGCGTTATTAAATAATTCAGCAGGATCAAAGTAATAAAGATTTCTATGTTTTGGGCTGCGTCAAAGCCACGCGATCGTTCAACACAGGAATTTTCACGTCAGTTATAACTCTAAAAATTAAATTTACATAGCACTAGACATCTAGAATTCCATTTCAAAAAATGTAATAAGAATATTTTTTAGAATTATCTATTTTTATTTTAAACTAATTCATCCATCTTTTCCTGCCATTTCCTGTAGAGCAAACTTCAATTTTTTTGCAAATAATAGGCCTCTTGGCTATAGTCTCTAGCTATTCTCAGTGAAAATAGGAGAACTGATGCCGACAATTAACCAATTGGTCAGATTCGGTCGATCTAAGAAATCGAGACGTCGTAAATCTCCAGCATTGCAACAATGTCCTCAAAAACGGGGTGTTTGTTTGCAAGTTAAGACGAAGACACCGAAAAAACCGAACTCTGCTCTACGAAAAGTGGCCTGGGTTCGTCTCTCAAATGGACAAGAAGTCATCGCCTACATTGGCGGAGAGGGACATAACCTTCAGGAACACAGCATTGTCCTCGTCCGCGGGGGCCGTGTAAAAGATCTTCCTGGTGTGCGTTATCACATCGTTCGAGGATCATTGGACTGCGCTGCTGTCAAAGACCGCAAACAAAGCCGATCCAAGTACGGGGCTAAACAGCCTAAATAGAGACCTTGTACTAGACAAGGTCTTAAGTAATTGAGGATGACTTCTAAAAGTCATTCTGGCGAGGGGTAAACCCTAAGTCGGCTCTAAACCTGATTCAGGTTGGAGAGCACAGTGAAGAATTTTTAAAATATAAGGAAAAAAAGTTATGTCACGTAGACGTCGCGCTGTAAAGCGGCAAATTGATCCGGATCCGATTTATAACAGCAATGTTTTAGCTAAATTTATCAATAAGCTCATGATCGACGGCAAAAAATCGACTGCCCGAAAAATTATCTATAACGCCATCGACAAATTCGCTAAAAAAATTAAAGCTGAAGATCCTTTAGCTGCTTTTGAACAAGCCCTTGAGAACGCAAAGCCTACGTTGGAAGTCAAATCCCGCCGTATCGGGGGAGCCACTTATCAAGTTCCCGTTGAAATCCCTGCTGACCGACGTACATCGATGGCCATGAAATGGATCATCCAATACGCTCAGGAAAAAGTCGGACGCTCTATGGAAGAAGGCCTTGCACAAGAGCTTGCAGATTGTTACAACAATCAAGGCGCTTCTATCAAGAAAAAAGATGATGTCCATAAAATGGCTGAAGCGAATAAAGCTTTTGCCCACTACAAATGGTAGGAGACTAAAGGCAAATGAGCGAGAAACACACACGGCCCGAAACAGACACTTTATCTAACGTCCGCAATATCGGCATCATGGCCCACATCGATGCGGGGAAAACGACAACGACAGAACGTATCCTCTATTACTCTGGGCGGGTTCACCGCATGGGTGAAGTGCACGAAGGTGCTGCAACGATGGACTGGATGGAGCAGGAAAAAGAACGGGGAATTACGATCACTTCCGCTTCAACGACTGTGTACTGGAAAGGCAGCAAAATCAACATCATCGACACCCCAGGACACGTCGACTTTACAATTGAAGTCGAACGGTCTCTCCGTGTTCTTGATGGCGCTGTTGCTGTATTTGATGCTGTGGCCGGTGTTCAACCTCAATCTGAAACCGTCTGGCGCCAAGCCACTCGGTATGGTGTGCCTCGTATTGCCTTTATCAACAAAATGGACCGTATTGGCGCTGATTACTTCATGGCCGTCAATTCAATGATTGAAAAACTCGGCGCTAATGCCGTGATGGTCCACTGCCCTATTGGAGCAGAAGGCGAATTCAAAGGCATGGTCGACCTCGTTTCCATGAGAGCCTACCTCTTTCTCGATGAGACCCTCGGAGCCAAGTACGAAGATGCAGAGATCCCTGCAGACCTCGTCGACAAATGCAAAGAAATGCGCCAGAAAATGCTAGAAGAGATTGCGACGATTGATTCGGACGATGAGTTCATGATGAAAGTCCTCGAAAATCCAGCTTCTCTTTCTGAAGACGAAATTCATGCTGCGATCCGCAGAGGCGTCATCTCCAACAAGATAAACCCTGTTCTGTGCGGAACAGCCTTCAAGAACAAAGGAATCCAGCCGCTCCTCGATGCAGTCGTACGATGGATGCCTTCTCCTCTTGACCGCGGTACGATTAAAGGGATCAATATCAAAACAGGAGAGCCTTTAGAGTTGTCTCCGGATGATGATAGTCCTCTTGCCGCTCTGGCCTTTAAAATCATGTCCGATCCTTATGTCGGCCGTTTAACATTCGTCCGCATTTACGCAGGAACGCTGACACGGGGCACAAACCTAGTCAACACCACGAAAGATAAACGGGAACGCGTCTCCCGCCTGATCGAAATGCATGCTAACCAGAGGAAAGATCGGGATGACTTCTTCACTGGCGATATCGCTGCTTGCATCGGGTTGAAATACACCTCGACTGGCGACACTCTCTGTGCTGAAGACAATGAACTCCTCCTCGAGAAAATGGTCTTCCCGGATCCCGTGATCTCTATGGCGATCGAGCCCAAATCTAAAGCCGACCGCGATAAACTTTCACAAGCGCTTTCATCCCTTTCTGAAGAAGATCCTACTTTCCGCGTCAATACTAACGAAGAGACCGGTCAAACGATCATTTCTGGAATGGGCGAGCTCCACTTGGAAATCCTTCGCGATCGTATGTTCCGTGAGTTCTCTGTTCAAGCCAACGTCGGTAAACCTGAAGTGGCCTACAAAGAAACGATCACCGCACCTTCGAAGGTCGAGACCAAATACGTCAAGCAATCAGGCGGCCGCGGACAATACGCGCACGTTTGCCTTGAAATTGAACCGAATGAAAAAGGGAAAGGAAATGAAGTCGTCAGCGAAATCGTTGGCGGTGTCATCCCGAAAGAATACATCCCCGCAGTCATCAAAGGGGTCGAAGAAGGTTTAACGACAGGTGTTCTAGCTGGCTATCCTCTGGTCGATGTCAAAGTCGCCATTGTTTACGGTTCGTATCACGAAGTCGACTCTAACGAGATGGCCTTTAAGATTTGCGGATCGATGTCGGTTAAAGACGGCTGCCGTAAAGCGCATCCTATAATTCTCGAACCGATCATGAAAGTGGTCGTCATAACGCCTGAAATATCGATGGGCGATGTGATCGGCGATATCAACCGCCGCCGCGGTCGTATCATGAACCAAACTTCTACCAAAGGCATTGTAGAAGTCGAGTCAGAAATTCCTCTCGGTGAAATGTTCGGATACTCAACTCAACTCCGCTCCATTACCTCCGGCCGTGGAAACTACACCATGGAACCTAGCCACTTTGAGAAGGTTCCAGCTAAAATTCAAGAAGAGATTACAAAAAAGTAAGGAAAAAATATGGCAAAAGCCCAACCAAAACCTCAGCCGAAACCCCAAGCTAAGCCTCAGGTCCGTCAAAAGATCCGCATCCGGCTTAAAGGATACGATCAACGCGTACTGGACCGTGCTGTCGCTGATATCGTCGAGACGGCTAAGCGCACAGGCGCTCGTATCGCGGGTCCGATTCCCCTTCCTAGAAAAAAAGAGAGATATACCGTTCTCAGCTCTCCTCACGTTGATAAAAAAGCTCGTGAGCAGTTTGAAATGTACACCTACAGCCGCGTGATCGATCTCGTCAATCCAACTCCTGACACCATCGACAAGCTTAAAGTCCTTCCTGTTGCTGCAGGCGTCGACATCAAAATCAAAGCATAATATTAAAGAGTGTTTGCATCCCCGCAAACACTCTTTAAATATCAATCTTCACTTATAATTAACTGAAATCGTTCTCTAATTAAAAAATGTTTATTTTCGATTAAAAATCAAAACGAGATGTTTTTTAACATAATTTTATATAAAATTAGTACCATTAAAAAAATATAGGGCACTTTTATGAAATGTCGAGCCATTCTGAGTTCTTTAAATCCGTATGAAACGTTCAAAACTTTTGGAACAGAAAATTCTTGGAAGAAAACTAGCTTAGTCACTCTTTCAGTTTTTGCTGTCCTTGCTTTCGGATACCTCGCCGTGAGTGTCTTAAGAAATAGATGTTCTATTGAGAAAAAATTCCCTTCTCTAATCCCTATAACATGCGAAATAAAAAAAATGATCGCAACATCTGAAGAGCGTACATCCCTTTTTAGATCTTTCCAGAGAGGAGAAGAAACCCACTTGGATATTCGTATCGCAAAAGACGTCATAAGGATTGAGTTAACAGATAGAACTCAGTCACCTTTTACAATCAACGCCCATTATATTACCGCTAACGACAGACAAGAATTACAAAGCGATGATGTACTAACTATACGAAAGTTAATCTTTCCTACGCTGCCAGAAATTGTCTCCTTATTCAAAGAAGCTATAAAAAAGAGTTCTAAAGATACTCTTTGGGCAAATTTTGCACACCACTCTCCTTACCAACCCCAAAATCCAGACGGAGTTAGAAAGGAACATGCGGTGCCAGGCAGTGGGGATGGGACAGTCTTTAAAACTCGCACAGAAGATGGTAGAATTTGGTTCTTATCTGATCCGACTGGAAGTGCAAATGACTATGAATTAGAACAAAAGAATCAAAGTGGAGCGAGCACTTACGAAATATTAGACACATTACCACCTCTTCATAAGATTGAACTTTCATCTGTAGACTCTGCCGCAATAATGAAATTAATCCGTGAGAAGTTATCTTAAATTTCTTAGATATCCAGAATTTTCATCTTGGAATTTTAACATCTAACAATTTTCTTCATCATTGCTTTTCATTTTTGCTTCCTTATACTCTTTCCATTTTTTGGAGGCTTTATGACAGCAATATCCCTTTTAACACCCTTAAAACAACAACTCACCGCCCAAGAAAATTTAATTGAAGGACTTCGAGCTTTTAGTACTAGATTCATTCCTCTTCCTCCGGACATAGCTACTTCAGAAGATCGCAAATCGAATTTTATCATACGTGCCAAACGCTTCAACGTATTAGTGAGGAACTGGTAAGAAATCATCATGATCAACAAGCAGCTCTTTCAACAATGAGCCAGCTATTGAAAAATGATATGCTCAAGACTGCCGATAAAGTATTGCTAAATGCAATAGAAGTGAGCTTTACCCCTCTCAGTAATGAATACGCGAGACTTCGCAAGAGTGGGCTAGACACAGTCGAACGCATTTCCAAGTTCAAACAGAGCTGCTCATCAGCACAGTAACATCTTGCAGTTTTTGGATCTCTGGACGTAAAATTTTATTTCTCAAACGAAGGAGATATTATGGCTACAGGAATTTCACCAGAATTGAAAGACAAATTATGGGCGGGAGTTCAAGAGCTCATGATGGGTAAAGAGGTTTATGAAAAAACTCTTCAAGACCTAGAGACAAAAAATAATGAACCGACTCCTCAGGCAAAAAATGCCGCTTTTCAAGATGAGCTCACTAAAACCCACACTGTTTATAAACAAACTATTCAAAGAAGCATCGACAATATCAAAGCTCAATATACTATCGGACAAGAACTGAAAGGTTTATTTGAACAGGCAAACGATCTTCAAGAATTCGGACGCTCTCTGAATGACCTCCAAACACGTCTCATTCCTTTGCTGGAGCAGCATAAAAAGAACGCACCTGAGATTGCGAGTTTAGAAAACCACCTTGTTGAACTCATGAGCTCAACCGTAGCCGCTTAGAGGGTGCTTGCAAAGTCCGACGGATGATTTGTGTGGTTGAAATTTGCTATAAAGGCTTAAAANNTTTTAAGCCTTTATAGCAAATTTCAGCAGCAAAGCATCCTGATCATACTTTGCAAACACCCTCTTAGTTGATGACAGCGTTGGGATCTTCTTCATAGATCTCATCAGATTCTAACGGAAGTTCTTGGTTATATTGTTTTGAGACGACCTTGCCGTTTCTGACGATGACAAAATAGTTGTTTTCTTGGACGGTCTGTTCTCCGATGGGAAGTCTTTCGATATACTCGTACGACTGCGTGCCGTTTTTGTTGTTCCTAAGAGTGACCGGATCGCCGTATTGTTTGACAACTTCTGAAATAGGAGTTCCCAGTTCAATATTATCGAAATCGCTGCGAGTCATGATGGCGCCGCTAGCGCAAGCAGCTAAGATAAGCAGCATCGAACCTAAGGTCACTTTTTTGAAGAGTCTTTCCATACTTTTCCTCTTATCACGGTGCGGAGTTGATCAGTTGTTGCATATTCTGCATGCATTAAATATTCATCTTCAGCTTGTTTTTCATACATTTCAAACCCTTCAAAACCGATTTGAGGCGATCGAAATTCCCAAGCGATCACCTTGTCCGTGATCAAACCCTTGCCGATGATTTTCCCTAATGCAGGATTGTCTAATTCGATTAAAAAATTCCCCGGGGCCATATCAAAAAAGAGAAATTGATTGTGCATCACATCCGAAAGACCTTTGACTTGGATCTCCTGAATGCACTCGATCTTGCCGGAATTGTCTTTTTGAGCGACATTCCATTTGGTATAAAACGCGAGCTCTTCCTCGACCATATTGAGAAGAATTTTGCCTTCTCCAAGCCAAGTGCTGGGACTTAAAATAAAATGATGTTGTTTTTCCATTAAAACATAAACCTTCGGCTATAAATACTTTGCAAAATGCCCAGCGCCATCATTGTCGAAACGACAGAGGAACCTCCAAAACTCACAAGTATAAGAGGCACCCCACTGATAGGCAAGAATCCACACATCATACCAATACTAAAGATGATGTGCACGGCTAAATAAACGGTTATCCCGGCCGATAAAAGCCGGCCGAACGTATCCTTAGCTCCAGCTGTAACTTGAAAACTAAAATAAATCAAACCGAAAAAGAAAAGCAGCAGTAAAAAAACTCCTATGAGTCCAAATTCTTCCGCATAAGCCGCAAAGACTGAGTCGGTATGAGCCGTCGGCAGCCATTCACGTCCTGAGAACTCACTTTTATGCCATCCTGTACCAGTCAAACCCCCAAGACCAATCGCTGTCTGCGCTGCCTTCTGATGATAGGTATGGGGATTCAGCCGTTCATACTGATATTCTTTTAAAAATTTTGTTGCATACGGCCTGAGCCCCTCATGGGATAAGACTCCTGTAAAAATAAGGCCGACAAAGATGATGCCCGCCGCACCCAGCACTGCCATTACAGCAACGACTTTTTTCTTGATCCCTCCAAAATAAAACATGACAAGCGCAATAGGATAAAGCACCAAAGCTGTCCCGAGATCCGGCTGTTTTAAAATGAGAAAGAAGGGCACGAAGACAATAGCAAGCGCCTGAAAAGCCGTCTTCCAACTTGAGACCTGGCGCCCTTTAGTCTCTAAAAAGCAGCTCAGCGCAATCACTACAATCAATTTGGTATACTCAGACGGCTGGAACTCCCTTCCAAAAAAAGGAACCCGGTACCACCGATGAACATTTTGAATCGGGGCCGTGAAAAACAGGCCCACTAAAAGCAAAAGAATCACCCCATACAAAATCCAGGACCAAGATCTCAATTTCCGATAGTCCATTCCCACAAAAAAGAAATAGACGACCCAGCCGATCATGAACCACTGAACTTGTATCTTGACGGACTTCGTCAAAAAAGCTTCCGTCTCCCCATTCCCTGTCATCGATGCGATCACCAAGAGGCTGATCCACATCAGAGCTAGGATAATGGGCACGGTGCGATAGTCGATCCGGCTTAGATATCTATAGTCCCACATATTCTTTGAAGAATAACGGATCCCGCTTATAATTGTAGAAATGAAAATTCACTATATTCATCTCGATACGATCGACTCGACCAACAACTGGACAAAATCCCATCTCGAAGAACTTTCGCCCTTCACCTGCGTCACCGCCCAAGAACAGACCGCCGGACGTGGAAGGTTTCAACGCCACTGGGTCTCTCCCCGCGGAGAGAACATCTACGCCACTCTCTATTTTACTGTTCCCCTCGGCTCAGGATATCTCTGCAATCTCGGGCAGCTCATGGCATTTGCCTGCGCTAAAGTTTTAAGAGGCATTGGATTCCAAGCCCAAATTAAATGGCCGAATGACATCCTAATTCAAGGTAAAAAAATTGCGGGTGTCTTAACAGAAACAGTCACCCAAGGCGACAATATCGGGGTCATCATCGGGATTGGTATCAATGTCAATATGCCTTCAGAATCTCTAGACTCCATCGACCAGCCTGCGACTTCGCTTTTCCATCTTTCCAAGAAAAAATGGGACTTAACTGAGTTGATTGAGCTTCTCATGACCCACTTTCTTCTAGATCTTGAACTTCTAAAAAAATCAGGGTTTGCAGCCTTCCAGGCTCCATTTGAGAATATTCTCGCCTATAAGGGAGAGCATATCACCTGCCGTGACGGTGCACAGACCATCCAAGGCATCTGCCATGCTATCACTCCAGACGGCCGGCTTCAGCTGCTGCTTCCTTCCGGCGAAATCAAAACTCTCATGGCTGGCGAAGTGGGCGTCTAGACTGATTTACTCAATGCATTGAGTAAAATTAACAATTTTTTTGACCATTAGTCACTTCATTTTGTACAAACTGAAGTTCAACTTCAGATTGTTCTAATAAGTTTGAGCGCACCTATGATGGACGCTAAATTTCAGATTCTGATTTTATGGAAACTAGCAAAACTTTATATGAAGTTGTATGGTTATAAAAAGCCCTCGGCTTCATATTTGCACGAATGCCTCTCACCGGACGCAAAACCTAGAGCAGCTTTTAGAATCTTGCCTCTTTCAGGGGATTCAAGTGGATGTACTGGGAATGGGCGAGCCTTTCTCTTTTGGCAAAAAATTAAAAGATTACCACCGCTATCTACAGCAAATTCCAGAAGATGAAGTTGTCCTCTTCATCGATGCCTATGACATTTTAATTTTAGCGAATGAAAAGACAATCGTGGATAAATTCCTGTCCATGGGCGCGCCATTGGTCATTGCAGCAGAGACGAATTGTTTTCCGTTTTCCCATCTCTCCTCGCATTACCCTCTCAGTCCTACGAAATTCAAGTATCTCAATTCAGGATCGTACCTTGGCTATGCAGGATTTATTCGACGGATTTATGACGACCTAAGCCCTATTCCCGATGATATCGATGATCAAGGATTGCTTTCGGTGTATTTCCTCCATCATCCCGATAAATTTTTGTTAGACTATACCTGTCAGCTATTCTTAACTCTTTATCAAGTCGACAAAAAAGAACTGGTTCTAGATTCGAAGAATAAAAGTGTTAGGTCTTTAACAACTGAGTCAGAACCTTGTCTTATTCATGGAAATGGCCCGGCTAAAATCTTATATCAACATATCTACGATACGATTTTTAAAGAATTGAGCCATTGAGAGCATCGATCGTTTCAAAACATTTGACTAGTAATTCGATTTGATCCGGATCGAGGCCCAGTGTCAATCGAATTGTCGAGCAATCTTTACTAAAGAGCATCGTGAAATTCGCATGATAAAATCCGAGACTTGGTCTGTAAAAAATAGGATGGCCGCCTTCCATACATTTAATGAAGAGAGATCCTCCTACAAGAGTTGCGCTTCTAATTTGATGAAAGGGTCCTGAAACTTTAATATCGATAAAAGCAGGATCGGCTCCTTTCTCAACCGGAATGATCCGATAGTGGGCTTTTTTATCATTCAAAAGCCTAGAGGGTACTTTGCTAAGAAAAGCCCGCGTGTTATCAAAAATCTGCTTTCGGTATAGCTCTAATTCTGGAGCCGCGCTGTTATAAGCTAAACAAAACCAATTGAGACTTAAGCGATCTGTTTGAAGAGCTGGATCGTTCAGTAAAGAATCAAAAACAGACCAGTGTGAATCTTGATTATGAATCATTGTTAAAGGAGCGCCGGAGTAGTTGTCCATTCCAAAAAGATCAAATTTAAGGCCACTTCGATAACAGATCACATTGAGAAGCCCTTTTTGAATCTCTTTATGAAACTCCTCGAGCAGTCGGCCTACACGAGTGGAATCAATAAAATCAAAAGTGCAATCTAAAGCTATTGTTAACGGTTTCTTTCTATCGATGAAGGATTTGTGCAGAAATTCTTCTACCCTTTCAACCTTATAGTCGGTGACCTGCATATCGATGCGTTTCAAAACAGGATTGTATTGGGCAATAATGAGATCTACCTCTTTCCAATCTTGCTCAGTTGCTTCCTGGATAGGCGAGGCTTTTGAAACCAGATGAACAGCATTGATGCATTCAAAGTAAGTGTTTTCTCCATAAAGAACTCGCGGGGTTGTACCCAATGTCGTTTCCATTGCTTTGAGAATACCTCCCAAACTCGTCATCCCAGAAGCATGAAGCGCGTAAGAGGTTAAAGGTTTCAGCTTCTTTGGAATGGAAGTATTAAGAGCTTGATAGATCAACGGAAAATCATCGGCTGAAAAAGGAGCAAAAATTTCAAGAAGAGAAGAAAGGTCGGCATGAATATGCTCTATATGTCCTACTGTGTCAAAAAAGAGGGTTTCCTCTTTTTCTTTAGCCAAATAATGAAGCTGCTGCTTGATTCTGGAAAAAGAGAGTTGAACAAGGGAAGATCGAGTAGGACAGTTGCTGATCTCCTCCCATTTTTCATCTGAAATGTGGTCAAATAATCCCGCTAAAACTTGCAAAGTTGCTTTCATCATTAATGTTTTTTGGGGATTTTTTGATTTCCAATTCTGCTCAAAAGAATTCAGATAGCTCAAGAACGTATCTTTTGACTGAGTTTCAATTGATAAGGGTAAATGCTTACTCTCTGAGGTATTGGAGGAAAGCGTCCAACGGTCTAATTCTATTTGGTTGGCAGAAATTCCAAATTTAGAAATCCATTTTAAGAGAAATTGATAATGCTGCTCACTGGTGTCAGTAGCAATTCCTCCTAAAGGAAGCAGACGTATCCCTCCAATCGATCCTCGCTGCATTTTTTGAATGCAGAGGATCCGATTGAAATCTAAATTTCGTTCTTTGCAAGCTTGAGAAAATTGCTGGCTATAAGCTTTCCAACTTTTTAGCCATTCTTCCTGTTTAGCACTAACAGAGAGGATCTGTGATAAATCAATAATAACAGATCGTTCAGAAATCAATTTTACCTCTTCAGAAGGAAAATTTGCATTTGAATGATCTTTAATCTGAGCATCGATTGTTTTAAGGATTGAAGCTAATTTTTCTACAGTTTGTGACACCTTTTCATTAGTAGGAATTTCAATGCAAGAAGGGAGAAAATGCCGGACATCAAAAGGGCGAGTCAAAATTAAGGGGAACTCTTGCGGATGTGGGAGGAATTGCTTCCAATCTTCGACCCGATTTTTGTAAGTCTGTGAGAATTTGATCGAGGGATCTCTTGCATAACAGCTGGTGGTATCGGGATGGACCTGGATTGAGATTCCAAAACAGGGACAGATCCAATCAATGACAGAAGAAAAAAAGCCAGTCGCTTTGGAAAGCCACCGTTTTTCCAAGAAATGTAGAAGTTGTTTTTCATCTTGAGAATGAGCAGGAATTTGAGAGAGAACTTTTTGATTAAGGTACCACGATTTTTGGGAAAGAGGGATTTTCGCAAAAGAAGGAGATTCTTTGAACATCTGGGCAAAGACACGCTCCGCTGCTCGATGGCATAGATGGCTTAATAGAAGACATTCGTTTCCAATTGTAGGAGCCCAAGGAGAGATATAGCAGACCGCCCCACCCAATCGACTGAAAAGAGAGACTGATTCTAAAGCCGTTCCCAAATAATAATAGAAAGTTTTTTCAGAGATTTGGCGAAGAACAGTTTCGGTTTTATTTTCAGGTTCGGAAATATCTTCAAAAGCAGAGAGATCCTGAATTTCACCAGCCTGGATAGAGCCTAATGATAAAAAAAGGGATAAAAGTAGAATCATATTCACACAGCCAAATTAATAAACTCGATCTGTCTTTTGGTGTATAATGAATCAACTTTTTTTTAGCTAGTGTCTACAAAATTTAATGCGATTTTTGAATCACGTACTTCTAGAAGATTATTAATCCTTATGTCAAAATAAATGCTTCCCTTAAAAAAGAAGAGACTAAAATGGCAATTAAAGCATTGGATTCAACATTACCTGCAGCTACTACATTGACCGATAAAAAAGGCGAACCTGTAAAATTATTTTTAGTTAACAATCCTTGGAAAGTTTTAGCACCAAGTGAACTTTATAACCCCAAAGTTTTTCAGTATTGCATCATGTGCGGAGATGCACGATTTTCCGCTGAAAGTTGGTCAAGAATGACAGCGAATAGAATAGGATCAACAATCCTATGTGACAAAGAGTCATGTTTGGAGAAGGATACTTATATTCAATCATTTGCACTAAAACATTTGATTTTAACTGAGGAAGATATCCCCTCAAGCTCCTGAGCCTGTTTTAATAGAGAGCCAGAGGCTTCGCGGACATTTAATCGGCCATTCTTTCCAATTTTCTACATATTGAAGATACTTCTGTTCTTCCACCCAATGAAGATTCTGTTCATCCTCAACACGATCGGGAAAGCAGATTCCATTCAGATGGTCGATCTCATGTTGAAAAATACGCGCTGTATAACCGGAAAATTCTTCCATAATACGATTCCCTTCACGGTCCAAAGCTGTCACTTTAATCCTCAATGAGCGAGAAACAAGCCCGAAAAGTCGAGGATCGACAGAATAACAATCTTCTCTTTCTTCTTCAATTTCGGAAGAACTCCAGATGATCTCCGGATTAATATAAGCTTGAAGCCTACCTGGCCTAAGATTATCACTTCCAATGTCCAGATCTACTAAGATGATACGTAAATCAAGGCCGATTTGAGGAGCTGATATTCCTACTAAAAAACCTTTCTTGGCATCCATACGCTCGGATTCGGCTGCCTCATAGAGCTGATTTAGAGCCTGCTGTATTTTCTCGGTTTTTATTTCATCTGGAGGTACTAAAACTACTCTTCTTCGTAAAAGATAGCTATCAGGTTTGATAAATGAAGGCATACTGGTTATTTTTCCATAAGAGAAGATTAGAAAAAACCAAACTATTCTCATTTTTTAAGATAATAACAAAAATGCAAATGGAATTTAATTCTTTCTTCACGTAAAAAATACGGCTCATCATAAGCAGGAGTCACATAATATGGGAATTCGAGCATTGGACTTATCATATCCGGTAGCAACAGTTTTCTTTAATGCAAGGGGCGAGGTCGATCAATTCTTTATCCAGAATAATCCTTGGAAAACTTTTGCTTCTGATACAAGTAGAAAAAATTTTCGTTACTGCGTTATTTGCGGAAGCGTAAGATTTTCTCCTACAGAATGGTCAACTGTAGCAAGGAATCGATTGGGCTCAACAACGAATTGTAACAAAATAGTATGCTCCAAACTTAAATCATTAATTACAGAATACATTCCCACAAAACATTATATGATTGTGACTAAAGAGGATAGAAACCGTGTTCAAGAAAATCCAGAACAAGATTTCTTTGAAAAAATAGGTCATGTCACTTCTCTTGTACGTATAGAAAAAACAGAGAAGAGAGATCCCTATAAGTTCGTACCGAGTGGAATCTTACCCGGATAAATAATCTAACTTTGTTTTAGGAATGATAGATCAGGTGTGACCACGATATCAGGATGGACGCGTGCATGTAAGATCTGCTGGATGGCCGTCAATGTCGATCCAGTCGCTGAATGACATGAAGTGCAAGAGCCTTGATAAGCAATGGTGAGTTCATGCTGGTCTGAAAGGTCGATGATCTGGATGCCGCCGGCATCAAGCTCAATATAGGGGCGGATCTCTTTTTGAATAATCTCTTCGATGACGCGGATTTTGTCAGTCTTTGGAAGATTTTCCCAGTTAGGATACAGACCTGCAGAACCCATGTCAGGATGAATCGGAGAATCGATATGGACTTCATCATAAGGGATATCCGTGCATTGTTCCGCGGCGGTCTCGATGGCGCTTAAAACTAAATTGAGATGGCCGTAAACTTCAGGAGGAAAGGCTTCTTTGTCATTTTTATCGCGCACTTCTCGATCAATAAGATCAGCGCTGATACGCTTGGCCTGTTCGTAGTTTTTACGAAGAAGTAGCTGACAGGCGGCTTCAAGGGCTCCAATGAGCGCCGAGGCTCCGAAGACTTGATACCGGATATCGGAAATGATCCCATCCGATTCATCGACCAGCCAATAGAGTGTCAGAGCATTTCCTTCAGCAATACTTCCTTCTCTTCCGATCACAAGTCTTAAGCCCCGTCCCATCACATCTTCCGGCAAGAAAAATCCTGCATACTGAGGATATTCGATTTTCTGCGCTAATTTTTTACTGTAGCGGGCCCAAGGATACGGAAGGTAGAAGATATCTTTGTTCATAACGCTTCACTCAATGTCGCAAGTTTTCGCACGGAAGAGACAATGATATCCAAAGCTTCTGCCAGATCATCTTCGGTTGTTTCATGAGATAGCGCAAAACTAAGCGCTGAATGAGAGAGCTCTTCAGAAACTCCGCAGCTTTTCAGCTGAGAGGAGAGTTTTTGATATTGCCCCCCGCCTAAGCTCGCATAGACTTGCCGCCGATGCAGAATGTAAAGAAGGGCCTCTGCCATCACACCCGGAAAGGCAATTGCAGAAATATGCGGCAAGCGGTCGGCCTCTTGAAATAAGATCACACTGTCAGGGAGCGCATGTTTAATTTCAGCCTCAAACATATCGCGCAGACGTGCAGTCTCCATGGCAAATTGTTCACACCGCTGTAAGTTTTCTTCGACAGCTAAGGAAAGTGCGCTGAGCGCTGCGACATGATGGCTCGATTCACGCGGTTTTTTCCGTTGGAATATTCCGCCGATCCCTTGAGGCGTATGAATTTTATCGCCGTCAAAAGAAAGAAAATCAACACCTAGTTCTTCAAAAGAAATGGGCAACTTGCCCACCATCGAACTCGCATTTACATGGACTTTGACGCCGTGGGCTTGGCAGATCTGGACAATTTCAGAGAGCGGCTGAATAACGCCTGTGAGAGCATTGGCCCATGAGATGGAGAGCAGAGCGGTTTTAGGTTTGATCGCTTCTTCTAAAGCATCGAGTTTCAAACGTCCCTTTTCATCGACAGGAAGAAGCCTCGTCATAGAGCCGATCTCTTCGAGGCGGCTCATCGAAAGCAAGATAGAAGCTTCTTCAATGGATGAGGTGAGAAGATGGTTGCGTCCCGTCTCCCGGATGTCATCGATGTAGAAATTGATAAGCAGTTGAAAGATCGCTTCCGATCCCCCTGCTGTTAAAACAAAATGGCTGCGGTCGGAAGCTCCTAGTAAATGGTAGAGTTTTTTGAGAGCTGCATCGACATCTTCATAGAGCTCTTGCCCTTTTTGATGGGGAGCAGAAAGAGTTCCCCATTTATGACGAAAGTACTCGGTCATGCGCTCGATCACAGCGGGTGAAGGACGAGAAATAGTATGATGATCGAGATAAATTTCCTTACGCATCTTTATGCCAAGACCCTGCTTCAAACGTATAAATCATCGGGGCGCCTGTTGCCATTTCGAGTTTGACGACTTCGTCATTCGAAAGTTTATCGAGATACATCACAATCGACCGTAGAGAATTTCCATGGGCTGAGATCAGAACATTTTTTCCTTTTTTCAAAAGCGGGACAATCATCTCTTGAAAGTACGGAATCGAACGAGCAGCGGTCATCTCAAGACTTTCTCCTTCCGGAGGCGCGATATCGAAACTCCTTCTCCAAATTTGAACTTGATCGGCTCCATATTTATGCCGCATCTCATCTTTGTTCATCCCTTGGAGTTGTCCATACATCCGTTCATTGAGCTGCCAAGCGACATGAACGGGAATGCAGGATTTTCTTGTCTCTTCACTATGAATCTGTCCCCACTCTCCCAGTTTTCCTTCTGGATGTTCAATACAAGGAACTCTATCTCCCTCATGAACGCTCATTGCCAGCATTGCGGTCATTTGAGCACGGATCAATGTAGAGACAAAAATCACATCGATCGGGATGTGAGCAATTTTTTTACCTGCTTGGAAGGACTCCTCGATCCCTTTGGTGCTGAGGGGGATGTCAACCCAGCCTGTAAAGATATTTTTTTCATTCCACAGAGATGCCCCGTGACGTAACAAAATGAGCTTAGCTTTAGTTTTATCCATTGTCTTTCCTTCTAATTAATGATACCATTTTACCCATATGAAACGCCTTAGTAAAGCATTAGCAGCTGCCGGAGTCGCCTCTAGAAGGGCCTGTGAGGAATTAATTTTTGACGGGAAAGTCACCGTCAATGGAAAAATCGTCCTCGTACCCCAAACCTTAGTCTCTTGGGAGAACGACGATATTTGCATCGACGAAGTTCCTCTCAAGAAAGAACAGGAAAGAGTTTATTTTATTTTGAATAAACCTAAAGGATATATTTGCACAAACGCACGGATGGGCTCGAAAAAGCTCGTGATCGACCTTTTTCAAGATCTTCCTTACCGCTTATTTACTGTTGGACGCTTGGACCGTGATACGACAGGCCTACTCCTCGTCACCAACGACGGCCACTTTGCCCAAGAAGTGATCCACCCTTCGAAAGGACTCACGAAAGAATATCTTGTCAAAGCTTCTCAAGAAATTACCCATGAACACTTAGCTTCGATCGCCCGAGGCGGCATCATTGAAGGAACCCGTGTCAAACCCGTCCGTGTTGCCAAAATGCGCAAAGGGACTGTTAAAATTGTGGTTCGCGAGGGCAAGAAAAGAGAAGTACGCCTTTTAGCTCAAAAAGCGGGCCTGGACATCGTTTCCTTGCACCGCATCCGGATAGGACCTCTTGTTCTTGGTAATCTTGAAGTCGGAGAATTCCGGCCCCTGACCGAGAAGGAAAAGAAGTTGCTCCTCAATCCAGATTCGGCTATATAAGTCCTGTAATATGCTGACCATTGCCCGTCTATTTGGCAAATCCCCTTTTGCCCCTTTGCAAACACATATGGCCCGTGTCAGCCGTTGCGTGGAAAAATTGATGGAGATCATGTCCCATCTTCCTCCCTCAGATAAAATGGTCGAAGATCTTTGCAAGCTGGAACATGAAGCTGATCTGACCAAAAACGATATCCGCAACAACTTACCAAAAAACATTTTCCTTCCGATGGAAAGAGGTCACTTTCTCGACATTCTTTCGATCCAAGACAGCATCGCCGATCAGGCTGAAGAAATTGGTCTTTCTTTAAAACTCCGTCCGCTGGGATCTGCTCTTACTCCCGATCTCCAACTCCTATTCAAGAAAAGCTATGAGACTTTTTTATCAGCCCGTCAAATCATCGGTGAAATTGATGAGCTCTTAGAATCTTCCTTTGGCGGCATCGAAGCTGAAAAAGTTAAATCGATGGTCGAACAGACAGCGCTCAAAGAATACGAAACTAAAAAATTTCAGCGCATGTTAACAACTAAGCTCTTTGCTCTAGGCGAAAACTTATCTGCTCCCGATTTTTACCTCTTTGCTAAACTGATTGAAGATATTGCCAATATTTCAGTGATTTCTGAAAGGTTAGCCAATCGTATTCGCATGGTACTTGAACTTAAATAGAGATGACTTAAGAAAAAGGTCTCATGGATATCTATTCGGTATTAACGGTCCTCATTCTTGTCATCGGTTTCTATATGGCCTGGAATATCGGGGCCAACGATGTCTCCAATGCCATGGGAACTTCTGTGGGATCGGGAGCATTGACCATGCGCCGTGCAGTCATCCTCGCCGGTATTTTAGAGTTCTGCGGCGCTTATTTTGTAGGGGCCAATGTCTCTGAAACAATGGAACGGGGATTAGTCAATCCCGAGATCTTTCTTACGCAGCCGCTGATTTTAGTCCTGGGTATGTGCGGAGCTCTTTTAGGTACCAGTTTCTGGCTACAGCTAGCCTCTTATCTGCGCTGGCCTGTTTCGACCACGCATGCCATTGTCGGAGCAATCATTGGTTTTGGAATTATCGCCGGCGGTTTTCAAGCGATCCTGTGGGAAGAGGTTAGCTTCATTGCCGTCAGCTGGATTGTCTCCCCCGTCATCAGCGCCATTATTTCATATTCTATTTTCTCCCTTTTACAGAAAAAAATCCTCTATGCCATGGATCCCATCGAGGCCACACGGCGGGCCCTTCCCTTTTTTTACTTCATTGTTTTTCTCACTTTTACCCTCAGCTTAATCACCAATGGCCTTCAAAATCTCGACTTACATATCTCGTTTGCTAGTGCGCTCGGCATCTCTTTCTTAGTCGGAGGCATTGCTGCCGCCATCTCATATTTTATAGTCCAGAGGGCTACCGTTCCCGCGGGCTATATTCAGCCTGAAGGACGCCACTCTCCTGAAACAGTCATTAGTTTAGACAAAGCAATCAAGCATTTGCAACGCGTCCGGGTCTCATCCAATGATGAGACGCATGAACGGGTTTCAGTGATCCTGCAAGATGTTAAATCGCTATCACGTAAGATTAGGGAAGAGACCCATTTTGGAGAGAGGGCTTCCGAATACCATTTTGTCGAGAAAGTCTTCGTCTATCTCCAAATCATCAGCGCCTGCTATGTGGCGTTTGCCCATGGGGCCAATGACGTCGCCAATGCGATCGGCCCTGTGGCTGCCGTCCTTAACATTTTAAAAAATGGCCAGATCTCCGAAACAACCTCGATCCCGCCTTGGCTCCTTGCCTTGGGAGGCATCGGAATCGTTATCGGTCTTGCCACCTGGGGATGGCGTGTCATTGAGACGATCGGCAAAAAAATCACAGAGCTTACACCCACACGGGGATTTTGCGCTGAATTTGGAGCTGCCACGACTATCTTAGTCGCTTCTAAACTCGGTCTTCCCATTTCGACAACCCATTGCCTCGTGGGCGCAGTCCTGGGCGTTGGCCTCGCCCGTGGTCTTTCTGCTCTTAATCTCGGTATGCTGCGCGAGATTGTCCTTTCCTGGGTTGTAACGATTCCTGCCAGTGCAGGTATGAGCATCCTCTGCTTCTACATTTTAAAAGCCATTTTCCTCTAAGGAACCCATGACAAAAAAAATAGATGAGTATATTGCCCAGGCAAAACCGTTTGCCCAAACGATTTTGAAACACCTCCGTAATCTAGTCCATCAAGCTTGTCCTGATGTTGAAGAGACATTGAAATGGGGCTTTCCTCATTTCAGCTATCACGGGATTTTATGCAGCATAGCTGCTTTTCAAGAGCACTGTGCTTTTATTTTTTGGAAAGGATGAAAGATCCGCAGAATCTCATCGATAAAACTCGCGCTCATAGTATGGGTCATTTCGGACGGCTTCAAAGTTTAAAAGATTTGCCCTCCGACCGCATCATGCTTGCGTATATCCAAGAGGCTATGAAGCTCAATGAAGAAGGTGTTAAAGTCCCCAAAAAATCAGCTAAAAAGAAAAAACTCACAGTTCCTTCTTATTTTCTAGCCGCTCTCAAAAAAAACAAAAACGCTCTCAAGGTTTTTGAGAATTTTGCTCCTAGCAAACAGAAAGACTATGTGGAGTGGGTCACAGAGGCCAAGCAAGAGGTCACTCGCAAGCAAAGACTTGCAACAGCGATTGAATGGATCAGCGAAGGAAAAAGCAGAAACTGGAAATACGAAAAGTGCTGAATTGAACTCTAGCTAGCCAAAAAGTTCTTCTCCTGTTACAACTATACGAATTTTTTAGGGATTAAAAATGACCACAGGAACGTCTCCAGTCCCAGGATCCCTCCAGAGAATTGCGAATTTTTGTTGGCCCAGTACAGTTTCAGAAGATGGTCAAGTCAATGGAGATGCTTTAGTTCGTCGAATGGAAACAGTTTTTGGTTCGTTGCTTCCTGTAATAGGGACCACTTATGGGATTTTAAAATGTTGCTGCGATTGCGAATATAGTGGGACTATTTCCCTCTGTTGGGCGTTATTTCCTCCTGGTTTTTGTCCATACGATGAATGGAGAGCGGAATCTAGAGCCGCAAAGATTCAAACTCTCAAAGAAAAGATGAGACCTCCTGAACAGATTCCTTCTCCTAGTCTAAAAACAGCGATGGAATCCCAAGAAGCAGAAAGAAGAAGAAAAGAAACGGAAGAGGCTTTTCAAAAAGCTAAACAAGTTGCTGCTCCAACTGTTATTACATTCGAGTCGCAGCCTCAAAGTCAGTCGTTCCCTCCACGATCTCCAACTAATAGAGGAACTCGCAAGCTCCCTGTTAAAACACCCAGTGGAGTAGAACCAAAAGAAAAATGTAAAACCTCTCCCACTTCTCAGCGTCGTCCTTTAGTCGTAGCCAATGGATATCCCTCAGGTCCTTTACCTGAGATAAAAACCGATTAGATTATTGATCCTTTTCTACGGGATTTCTTCCAATTCTTCTGTATCGGCTGGTTTTTTTCTTCTCTGGGGGTTTGTTTCCAATAGGGACAGTGACAGCAGCAGCTAAAGACTGTTCCCTCATCTGGTGCTGACCGACATTCACGTTGTAGCCTAAAGTCGCAATCACACCATTACTAAATTCTGCAGCAAAATTCAGGTTTCCATTACCAAATACGCTTTTCGGGGCGACCACAGGCCATTTTGCAAATTTTCCACCGATACTGGTCTCATGAAATCCGATGTGGCGTGTGGAACTGAGCCATTGTCGATTGGCAGAAAGCGTTAGATCTGTAGACATTTTAACTTGATAGATATGGTAGTTCCATTTTAATTCCCAACCCAATCCTGTGACAAAATCAGCATTGTGCTGCCCTTTGTAAGCAATATTGCCTATGTCGGATCCTTTTTCTTTGTAACCGTGAACAAACACCTGTTGAAAGTCTATATTTCCCACAGGACCTGTTTGGAATACCTTTTTATAAGCATAAGGCAAATAGGCGCCATAGACGCTAATGCCGTATTGCTCTCCATGCGTATGCCCTTTCGCCTTATGGGTTAAGGGTCCGGTAGAGAATTTACGCTCAATATCACCAAAGCTAAGATAAGAAAAATCTAAAATACCATTGATGTAATAAGTGGGTTGAAAATATCCCCCAAATACGGAAGCCAGGCCTGATTGTAAATTATAATCGCATTTTGTATTTGCATGTTTGCAGTCATAATGATGAAAGAGATAACCTCCAGCAACACCAAGCACCCCAGATTCTCCGAATTGATAGGTAAAACCAGCGAGAGCATTTTCAGCAGAAGTACCCTTGGAACATTCTTCCTTCGTTGGAGCTACAATTTGTGGAGCATAGCTTCCAATGACAAAAGGATAAAACGTGTAAGGCCTATGTGTAGTCTGAACAGGAAAAAGCTGCTGTTTTAATGAAGCGTTTTGCTCTCTTAAAGTTGCAAATGGCTGGACAGCTAGTTGAGAATAACATTCAGGTGCTGAAAGAGTTGCAAAAATATAATCAGCCACAATCCTATGTCCTGCATTGGTGATGTCATCTGTTCCTAAAACCCATGCTAAATGTCCATCGACGGCAGTGGGTGATGGGGATACATCTGTCACATTACTAAACCCATATCCGCTGGGGTTAGCAAAAATAGACTCGAAGAGGGAAAATAGATCGAGTTGGATCACAGAAGAAAAGTTTTCATCCAGAAGAGTATGGATCAAGGGATTATATCCCAAAGAGAGAGGACCATAAACTGATTTAGGCGCAGGTAATGCAGGGCTGCCGGGAATATCGAATAGATTTCTTTCATTTAAAACGACAATATATTTGTACCCTCCCTTCTTAAGCCTGCTCACCACGCTGACAATATCTGTAGCTGTGCTGAGGTCGGAAATGCCCGCAAAAAAATTGACAGAGGGATCACTGACAAAAACGAGTTTTTTCTTTTTATGATCAACCTTGGTGCTTAGCAATGTCGTCACTTGATCTTCAAAGGAAGGTGCCACAAAGGTAGGTGGCGGAAGAGGAAGTCCCCCACTTGTTAGGGCGGTCGCATAGTTAAAGTCTAATCCCCCTTTCGTGCTGGCTTTAACATTGATATCAAATTTCTTTCCCACGAAGTAGGGGTAAGTAGGTCCATTACTCAGAGGGGCGGGGAAACCCTCCGTTAAAAACGTTCCCGGGTAATTACCCAAATCCATCGTACCCTGGCCCACAAAAAGAAGGTTGCTTGGAAAATTATCAGCCTGCAAAAAACAAGAACTTCCAAGAAGACAGACAGCAGAAAGCAGTTTGGAACGTGCAATTCTTGATATACGGTGGTTAGAATCTTTGGACATAATACTCCCTATAGCTATTAATTTGCATACTGCATAATAAAAATTATTTTACAATAATTAACAAGAAACAAGGTGTATTAGGAACGAACTAATTGTTGATTCTGAACAGGTTGGGATTCTTTTAAGATCTCCGTGATGGCTTCCAGCCAATCTTGTCTAAGATTCATGGCAGGACAACGGAAAGCCTCTAGGCCTTGAGCGCGGATGGCAGGCAAATATAACCGCTCGATCTCAAACAAGGTCTCGATATGATCCGAGGTAAACGAAAGGGGCACAAAGACAACGTTTCGTTTGCCATGGTTCCATTGTTGCGGGGTATCGCAGAGCTCGCTGGTATAAGGCCTGAGCCATTCTCCCGGGCCGAATTTAGATTGGAAGGCTAAAAGCGAATAAGCATCGGGAAATCCTTTTCGTATCGCATCAAAAGACTGGTGGCATTCACGTTCATACGGATCTCCCTCATCGACGTATTCCTGGGGAAGGCCGTGGGCAGAAAAGAAAAGAACGACATCTTTTTCTGCTAATTGCTCTTTTTTCAGAAAATCAGCAATGACTGATTGCATCGCTGCAATGTAATTTTTATTGATAGGATACGACCTTATCCATCGCATTTTTGAGAGGCTTTTTTCATCGAGGTTTTCGCTAAAAAAACGAGCAATGCTCCCTGTTGTGGCATAACTAAATTGCGGAAAAAGAGGGAATACGATGAATTCTTCTGAAGAACTATTCTGAATTTGGCTTAAAAAATCAGCATGCGTGGTCGTTAAATACCGATGAAAAGTGATTACAGGAAGATGAAGACGAGACCTTATTTCTTGTGCGATAGACTCGGTGTCTTCGAAGATCGGAGATTTTCCTCCGATTAGAGTATAATCGTGGGCAATTTTTTTTGCTCTTTGCAGAGCAATTTTTTTGAAAAACCATTTCTCAAAAAATCGAGGAAAAGAAGTTCGAATAACCTCGGTATCTGTGAGCAAAGCTGTGAGAAAAGAAGGGATTTCTTCTAGTGAACGGGGACCACCAAAATTTACAAGTATGATGCTTGACATAATTTCGATATTATAAGCATCTTCACAATTATGAGTGTCCTTTTTCGAGCCTGCCGCATCTCTATTATTTTTCTCAGTTGCCTCTTTTTCTTAAGCTGCGGCGGAAAAAAAGCCGCAGACTATGACTATACCATTGCTTTAGATCCTTTATGGTATTCCCTAGAGATGCCCAGCAGGGAAGCAGATCTGACTGCTTTTACCACGGAGTTAATCTTTGAGATCGGCAAAGTCGAAAAAGTCTCGATTGGCGTTTATCAACGGAGCTGGAGCAACTTAATCTATGCTCTCCAAGAAAACGAATGCGATGCCATTTGCTCCACAATGCAGCCTTATCTTTTTTATGAAAAACTCTATAACTTTTCTAAGTTGTTTTTGATGACAGGCCCCGTCTTGGTGATCCCTTACAATGCAAAAGTTCAATCTTTAGATAAGATGGGAGGCAAGACCATTGCAATCCAAAGAGAATCAAACGGTGCGATTATCTTAGAAAAATACCCTCAGATTATTCAAAGGACGTACGATTCTATCTATCAAGCCCTCACAGATATCACCCAAGGGGTTTTAGATGGCGCCATTGTCGACATTTTATCAGCTGAGGCTTATACCCAAGATATTTTTCAGGGTCAGCTGAAGATCGCTACCCCTCCCCTCACGCAAGAAGGAGTCCGCCTCCTTGCGATGAAAGATCATACTCCCGAACTTATTAAAATCTTCGACCGCGGACTTGCCCGTCTTAAAGAAAATGGAAAATATTCTGAGCTCGCTAAGAAATGGAAAGTGGCGGAGCCTATTAAATAATCACTTATTCAGAATGCGGCATTTATCGTGCTCGCTATATTCATCACGGACGCGTGTGAGTTCATGAGGATTGACGGGACACTGTTGGATGTTCCAGATCAGCTTCGCATAGTTATGGATCGATTCGTCTGAGGAAAACCGCCCCATACCTGCCATATTATGAAGGGCATATTCAGCCCACTTCGCTGGCTGCGCATAGAGCTCTTCGACTTTTTTTTGCGTATCGTAATAATTTTGAAGATCGCTTAAAACAAAATATTTATCGACAGGATCGGAGTTTTCATGTTCTAGCAATGCATGATAAATGCTTGAAAAAGCTTGATGCTGCTGGTCATTTTCTGCCAATGAATGGTCCCGTAGAGCATCGACAGCCTGGCGGATGAGCAGCTGATGCATATAGATGTCCCAAGGATTATAATTAGGGCGTAGCGCAGTATTTTCTTCCGCTGTCTTCCCAAAGGCAAAGGGCCACCATGCATCGCCGACAGCTTGTCTCATTTCAATGGTCGCTCCATCATGCGTATTTATCGTCAAAGCGCCGTTCATTGCCAGCTTCATATTTCCCGTCCCTGAAGCTTCAGTTCCTGCTGTAGAAATTTGCTCAGAGAGATCGGAGGCCGGAATGATAATTTCAGCACGGCTCACATTGTAATTCTCTACAAAGGCCACACGCAGCATTTTGCTGACAACGGGATCGGTATTGATCTTTTTTGCAACGGCAAATATCAGCTGGATGATTTTTTTAGCCATGTCGTAACCAGGCGCTGCTTTTCCGGCAAAGAGGACCATTCTTTTAATTTTGCGGCTAGCAGGATTGGCTTTCAGCTCATTGTAAACCATGATGAGGTGCAGCACGTTCATCAGCTGCCGTTTATATTCATGGATCCGTTTGATCTGCACATCGAAAAGCGCTTCTTCATCCAGTGGGGCGAAATGACCTATGATTTTGCCCTGGAAATCACAGATTGGATTTTTCTCCATCAAGTAAGTGATGAGATCTTTTTTGTTTTGTTTTTTGATCTCCAGGAATTCTTTTTGAGATTCGGGGTCTCCTGCAAACTTAGCCAATTGCTGGATCTCCATAAAATCGGTGATCCATTTTGATCCGATCCGTTTGGTTATAAACGCTGCAAGGCGCGGGTTGCAATGGAGCAGAAATCTTCGCTGCGTTACGCCATTGGTGACGTTAACAAATTTCTCACTGTCCATATCGTAAAAATCTTTGAAGACGACTTTTTTTAAAATCTCTGTATGCAGAGCAGAGACTCCGTTGACCTTATGCGATCCATGAATGGCGAGATGGGCCATTTTCACCTGACCATCTTGGATGATCGACATGCGCCGGACTCTTTCTTCATCTCCCGGGAATTTTTTTCTTATCGAATTACAAAACTCTAAATTGAGCCTTTCGATGATGTGGTATTGACGTGGAAGAAGATATTGCATCCTGCTTTCATTCCACTCTTCCAGCGACTCTTTTAAAACCGTGTGGTTTGTATAACTGCAGCAAGCTTTTACGATCTCCCATGCTTCTGCCCAAGCATAATGGTGGTCTATAAGGAGCAGCCTCATCAATTCTGAGATGACTAAAGCAGGATGCGTGTCATTGATTTGTATTCGTACCTTATCGGCAAAGCTTGAAAGATCAGGATAATGATCCAAATGCCGGTGCAGAATGTCTTGGATCGATGCTGAGGCCAGCAAAAATTCTTGCTTCAGCCGGATCCTTTTACCGACTTCATTATTATCATTAGGATAAAGAACATCGGTTAGCATCATATTTTCGGAAGCTTGATCTAAAAGTCCCGCGTTAAATCTTTGCAGGGCAAAGTTGCGAGGAGACTCTTTTGTCGTCCAGATCCGCAAAGTGCAGACATTAAACTCGTCCTTTTCGCTATATCCGATGATGGGCATGTCATAGGCAATCGCGCGGACCTCTTCATAATCTAAGATATCGATCATCTCGACGCCTTTCTTGTTCACTATCTGCACGGGCCGGCCTGCAAACTTCACCGATTCGGCATGATGATCGCGTCGAAACTCCCAAGGATTTTCATGCAGAAGCCAGGCTTCAGGACGCTCGACTTGCACTCCATCCCAAATCTCCTGTTCGAAAATTCCATATTGATACCGGAGTCCATAGGCGACAGCCGGATATTGCTGCGTTGCCAGCGAATCGAGAAAACAAGAAGCCAGTCTTCCCAATCCTCCATTGCCAAGTCCTGGGTCTCGTTCTTGCTTAACAAGCTGGCTGAGATCACGGCCGATCCTCTTCAAAGCTGTTTTTACAAGTTCCGAGGCATGCATGTTAGTGATATTATTCCCGAGCATTTTGCCCGGCATGTATTCCATGCACAGATAATAAAGCATGCGGGCTTGACTATTGCGGATGGTATGAAATGTCGCGGTCCAGTTGATCATGATCTCTTCCCGGAGCGTCATGGCAAGTGCACGGTAGACCTCTTCCTCATGGGCCTCATCCACCGTGATTCCCATCATGGTGATCAGGTAGTGCTTAATTTTACTGGCCAGCCTCTCGGCTTGGATATTGAGAAGTTCTTGATCCATTAGAAACTCTCTTTAACAGAAATAGATATATCTGCAAAAGTTATGATTTTTATAGGAAAGACTTTTTTAATACAGACCTAAAACTATATTCAGACGTAGAATACTGGACATTAAAATTTGAAAAAGAACTTAAAAGGAGAAACTTTATGAGCGGAATACTACGTCTTCATCCAGGACAACACATTAGACTCAATTCTGCACAAATGGAGCAATTACAGCTTTCTTCTTTCTCTCCCGAACAAGCAGGAACAGGAACATCCAACTTAGCTCAGTATGCCCCCTATAATTTTTCTTGGTTTATAATTTCTAATGCTACAGCACCTGCTAATCAGGGCGAAGATCAAGTCAGCACTTTTAAAAGAACCGATTTTGTCTATCATCTAACCATGCACAAGAAATATGCACTCCCACCTCTTGATACCCCCGTTCTATTAGCCGGCGATCAACTTATAAGCTTGGCTATTCGCTTGAATGGTCGATCCGATCGACCTGATCTCCAAGATTATAGATTTACTTCGATATATCAGGAAATTAATGAGAAGAGTGAGGCTGTTTATACCGTTACTATGAGAAGAATCTAATTCAAAATGAATTTTAAAATAAAAAATCTAATTTAAATAAAAAAATCTATTATAATAATTTTCAGAGCGAAGCTCTTCAAAATATTTCAGTCCCCTATTTGACAAGAGCAGATCTTAAAGTCTTTTTCTAAAGCAAAAAGTTAATTCATAGAAAGCTTCATAAAAGGTAAAATGGAAATCGATGAAGCTGAAAAATCTCCTGATCAAATTTTTTATTACCTTTGCCAAGCCTTTCATCCGTACGAATAAGGGTGACCGTTTTCTAATCGTTTCAACGACAGGATTAGGCGATACCTTATGGGGCACACCTGCGATTCGCGCACTGCGTCAAAGTTATCCTGAAGCCTATATCGGCATCCTCACCACTGCACTCGGAAAACAGATATTGCAGGACAGCCCGCACCTGGATGAGATCTTTGTCGTAAACGAACCTCCCCTATTTTCTTTGGTGAAACTTTTTCCCACACTGATTCAACGTAGAATCGCCACAGTCTTAGTTTTTCATATCTCTCAACGCCCTCTGCTTCCTTTTTGCAAATTAATCGGCGCCGGTCGGATCATCGGCACGGAAAAAATTAACAAAGATCTCGATTTCTTGCTCACTGACAAGCTAGAGACTCAAAGAATTCATGAAATCGAACGGCGCCTTAAAATTGTAGAAGAGGCAGGAGCAACTTCCACCTCAAAACTCATGGAATTTTTTCCCTCTGTTGAAGATCACAAAAAAGCCGATGATTTACTTCCTAAAGGAGTTGTCATTGGACTTCATCCAGGGGCCAAAGACCGATTTAAACAATGGTCTCCTTCTCATTTTATTGCTCTAGGGCGCCGCCTCAAAGAAAAATTCGACTGTCAAATTGTCGTCACCGGCACTCCTGCAGAAAAAGTTTTAGTCGATAGTATTGTCCAATCGATTGAAGGAGCTGTAGGGATCTACGAAGGTGTCTCTATTCCGACACTGGCAGCGCTTTTGGGCAAGCTCTCTTTATATATCACCAATGATACAGGCCCTCTTCATATCGCCTGCGCAGCAAATACCCCGACCATTGCGCTCTTTACACCGACGGATCCTGTCCTTTGCGGACCTTATTTTGCTCCACATGTTTCAGTACTGCAAAAAAAACCCACCTGTTTTCCTTGTCTGAAGAAAAAATGCCATGACCCTTTTTGCATGCTGCAGATTTCTCCTGACGAAGTTTATCAAAAAGCTCTTCAAATTTTGGAAATCAAATGAAATTGACTGTTGTCATCCTCAATTGGAATGGAAAAAATGACACTCTTGCGTGTTTAGCTTCCCTGCAGAATGTAGAAGCCCCTTCGTTTAATATTGTCGTCGTGGACAACGGTTCCCATGATGACTCCGTCACAGCTATTTCTCAACAATTCCCCACTGTGACTCTTTTACAAACAGGAAAAAATTTAGGGTATGCCGGCGGTAATAATGTCGGAATTGAATACGCATTGAAACAAGGGACAGATCTTGTTTTACTGCTCAATAACGACACCATCGTCGATCGGAATTTTATTTCAGCTCTGCTCAAATCTTCAGAGGAGCATAAAAATGTGGGCATTTTCGGCGCTTATCCTCTCCGGTTTGTGGACCCCGAAAAGCTCGATCACTTGGGCGGGAAATGGAATAGCAGCAAAGCCTCTTTCGATTTGATCGGCTTAGGAGCTTCTAAAGGATTTCGAACAGAAGAGCCTGTGGATTATGTCTGCGGATGTTCGATCTTAGTCCGCCGTCAAGTTTTTGAAAAAGTAGGACTGTTGGAACCGACTTTTTTCCTTTTTTGGGAAGAGGCCGATTTTTGCATGCGGGCGAAAAAGGCCGGCTTTGAAATGGGAATTAGTTACGAAGCTCAGCTTTTGCATAAAGTCTCCGCTTCATTTGTGGGAGGCACTCCTCATAAAACTTATTTTTTTTGGCGCAGCCGTTTTTTATGGATAGAAAGAAATTGTTCCCAGGAAGAAAAGAACCGCCTCTATCAAACTATTTTGCTGCCTGAGCTGCGACATCTTTTTAAACTGCGGGTGATCAAAAGCACACAATTTTTCCTGCTTCGACTCTTGCAAAAGAAAAATTTGTCTCAAAAAAAAGGAAAACTTTTGCAATACAGGGCCGCTCTCGAAGGGTATCGAGATTTCCGGAAAGCCTCTTTTGGCGGAGGCCCCGACTGGCTCCGGACTAGCTCTTCGAAATAGAATAATAATTTGAAACATAGCGGAAAAATTCCATAACTGATAAATCTGTAGAAGAGGTAGAGGGATTGCATGAACAAAGACTTGCATCCATTCTTCTAGGAATTGATCTACTTAGCAGGGTGGTTAACAATGATCTTCTTCGGAAGAAGAAGTTCATCGTTAAGCACCTAAGGATTTTTATATGCGCAAAGCTTTTCTATGGCTCGTTCCTCTTTTACTTTTACTGGCCGGTTGCGAAAACAACCGCATCATCGTCAATAATGTCGATGAACGGGAAGCCAATGAGATCATCGTTTTTTTAGCCAGCCGCGGCATTAGCGTTCAAAAAGTTGCTGCACCAACTGCTGTCGGAGTAGCTGCGCAAGCGGGAGCTCCAAAGTATAGTCTTGCTGTCAGCGAAAAAGATATGAACCAGGCGATGGCCATCCTCAATCAAAATGGACTTCCTCGTATCCAAGGAACAACTCTTTTAGAGTTGTTTGCTAAACAAGGATTGATGACAACGGACAAAGAAGAGAGTATCCGGTATCAAGCAGGCTTAGAACAACAGATCGCCAATACCATTCGAAAAATCGACGGGGTTATCGATGCTGAAGTCCAATTGGCTTTTCCCGACACTTCTCAGTCAACAACGACAGGCGCTGCTCCGCAAGCCCCCGTTTCGAAGGTCACCGCAGCGGTCTATGTCAAACACCAAGGGATTGTAGACGATCCTAACAGCCATCTCGTCAGTAAAATTAAACGATTGCTCGCCGGTAGCGTTAATGGTCTCGATATCAATGATGTCACGGTGATCTCTGACAGGTCCCGTTTCACCGATGTAAATCTCGGAGCTTCTTTAGAAGGCGCTCCTAATCAGCCTCGAGATTATACCAGTGTTTGGTCGATTGTGATCAGCAAACAGTCTCTTCCTCGTTTCCGCATGCTCTTTTTCATGCTCATTGCAACCAATATTGTCTTACTTGTCTTTGCTGTGTGGATGGTATGGAAAATTTATCCCATCTTACGTGAGCGTGGAGGGTTTAGGCAGCTGCTCAATCCGATCCCTTTGCAACAGCCGGAAGAGCCTCCTAAAGAAGAATGAGATCTTCCAATAGGATTATTCTTAAATCTTTTCTTGAGCACTGCTCTCCCACAGAGCAGTCCTCGCTTGTCCAGTATTTAGCCCCTATAGAAAGGCAAACTTTAGAAAAACTTCCGAAAACCTATGGCGATCCTCTCCGTGAAACTGAGACGACAGAAGAGATGCTTCGCCAAATCCATCCCTCTTGGCTATCGCCTTTTTTACGCACCTTATCCGAAAAAGATATCGGTTTTTTCTTAGCTGCGCTGGGCCTTCCTCAATCCCATGCCGTCGGAAAAGATCTCCTGTATTCCGGAAACCTCCCTTCTATTTCTAAATTCGGCAAACAATATCTCCAGAAAACCTTGCTGGGCTATTTAACCGCTGAGATCGAAGATCTGCTGCCTCTCTCTTGTCTACCCGAATCTCCTCTTAACGCCCTTCTAGATTTGAAAAACGAACGGCTAAATCTTTCTTTAGATTTTCTGGGCTTGCACGATCTTTGCGTGGAAGTCAAACAGATCATTGAAAAAACCAAGCTGAGCAAAATTTATGAAGCCCTGACTCCCCATCAGCTCAATTATCTCAAAATCCTTCTTCAAAGTCCCGAGCCCGTCGCCTTTGCAAAAATGGGCCTGGCAAATTGGAACGACGATGCTGAAAAATTAAAGATGCTCATCCGTCAAAGAGGCGCTAATAGGCTTGGGAAGGCCCTTTACGGACAAGATCCCAGCCTTGTTTGGTACGTCTTGCATAAATTGGACTTTGAACGGGCTCTTCTAGTTAAAAAATTAACTTCCCCTCTGGAGAACAGCCGTGCGGTCCAGATCCTCATCGCACAAATCTTAGAATATATCACTTACATAAGGCAGCACCATGAGTAGATTATTTTCCTTGATCAAAGACGGAAAAGTCCATCTTGCTTCTAAGAAAAAAGTGATTCCTTTAGAAGACTTCAGCACCCTCGTGGAGGCTAATGAAATTCTCGAGCGCGCAAGAGCAGATGCTGAAGCTTATCGTGCTGAGACCGAGGCCGAATGCATTGAACTGCGCGAAACAGCGAAAAAAGAGGGATTCCAAGAAGGACTTGAGCAACTCAACACAGGAATTTTAGGCCTCGATCAAGAAAAAAAGCGGCTGCGTCATGAGATGAATAAACTCATCCTTCCTTTAGCACTGAAGGCTGCCAAGAAAATTGTTGCGAAGGAACTCGAAACAAAGCCTGAGACGATTGTCGATATCGTTCTTCAAGCCTTAGCGCCTGTCCTTCAAAATCACCGCATCACCATCTGGGTCAATAAGGGCGACAAAGAGATCCTTGAAACAGAAAAGACACGCATCCGGGAAAAATTAGAACAAGTCGAAAGCCTTTCCATCAAAGAAAGAGATGATATCGCTCCTGGCGGCTGTATCATTGAAACTGAATCTGGCATTATCAATGCCGCAATTGAAAATCAATGGCGGGCCATTGAATCGGCCTTTGATAAATATTTGAAAACCTAATCTTCAAGTACAAATCACTCTCATTACAAGAATGAATATCCATGCTTTCAGAAAAACTCTCTTGCAGTTTTTCTGAGTTTACGGTTTGCTTGCTATTTAGTTATGGAGCAATGCTGTTTTTGACCAGCGTTGATGGATGATGAAAAGTTTAAAAATTTTCCTATTTCTGTTCTTGATTTGTGGATGCGTTTCCCTCTTTGCCCAAGATGCCCTTCCTGAGGCCGTCCAGCAGGGCGAGGTTGGATCTCCACCTGCGCTGATGTCTCAGCTTGCTGTCTTGGCAGGATTGTCGGTCTTGCCCTTTGCGATCATGCTCCTGACCTCTTATCTCAAAATTGTTGTGGTTCTATCATTGTTACGGAATGCTTTGGGCGTGCAACAGTCTCCACCTAACCAAGTGCTTAACGGGGTTGCCTTCCTCATGACTATCTACGTCATGTTCCCCACAGGCCTGGCCATGTACAATGCTGCTTCAGGGGCCATTGCAAAAAATCCCCCGACGGAATTATTTACAGGCCCGACAGCCACTTATTTGATTGACGTAGTCAATGCAGGAAAAGAACCACTAAGGGATTTCTTACAGCGCAACACCATTGGTAAACATATCACGAGTTTTTACCAATTGGCCTACCGCTCTTTCCCTGAAGAATTCCGCTCTTCTTTAAAGCAGACCGATTTCCTTGTGATTATTCCTGCCTTCATCACTTCTCAGCTGAAAGCAGCTTTTGAAATCGGCGTTGTCATCTACCTTCCGTTCTTTGTCATCGATCTTGTGACGTCAAATATTTTGTTAGCGATGGGGATGATGATGTTATCACCGCTGACGATCGCCTTGCCGCTGAAGCTTCTATTGCTTGTCATGGTCGATGGTTGGACGATTTTGATTCAGGGATTGGTATTAACCTTTAGGTAGTCGATGTTTACAAATGAAATCTATCAACTTTCTTATCGGGCTCTTTTGATGATCTTGATTCTTTCAGGGCCGCCGATCTTGATCAGTATGGCTGTTGGTCTTTTCGTCGCTGTTTTGCAGGCAGCAACGCAAATTCAAGAGCAAACTCTTTCCTTCACTGTCAAATTGATCGCGGTTATTTTTACTTTGCTCTTAATGGGAGGTTGGCTCGGCAGTCAAATTGTGCAGTATACAAATACCATTTTTCAAAACTTCTATAAATGGAATCCTTAGAGACTGCATTGGCGAGCATAACAAACAGCTCAAGGAAATTGATCATTGAATATACTCGCTGCGATTGATACATCCGATTACGTCAGTTTTGTCCTAAGCTTCCCTCATGTTCCTCCTCTGTCGGTATTGACTCTTTTTTTCTTAGGGTTAATGAGAATGGCGCCGATCGTTGCTCTGGCTCCTTTTTTAGGCTCCCGCCTTCCTAGCGGCGTCAAAATCGGTACTGCGATTGCCCTCACCGCAGTTCTTCTTCCGCATCTCATCGCCTCGGCAAAAGTACCGGTGCTTACCTACGATTCACACTTTGCTGCTTACTGTATAAAAGAACTCTTTATCGGGCTGATCCTTGCGCTCCTTGTCAGCATTCCTTTCTATATTGCCCAGTCTTCTGGAGTCTTAATCGATTTCTTACGCGGATCTTCCGCATTGCAAGTGCAAGACCCCATCATGCAATCTCAGAGCTCTTCGATCGGTCAGCTTTATAACTATGTCTTCATCGTCCTTTTTTATGAAATTGGGGGTCCCTTTATTTTTTTAGAAGGAGTTCTTAATTCTTACACAGTGATACCGGCGGACAGTTTTATTCCTGTCGCTTTTTTCAATCTTCAATTGCCTTTTTGGCAATTCATGCTAGGGCTTTTGACAAAATTTCTGGCGATTTCTCTTCAATTAGCAGCTCCTTCTCTCGTAGCCATTCTGATGGCTGAGATGTTCTTAGGGATCGCGAATCGACTTGCGCCTCAAGTGCAAATCGCTTTCTTAGGAATGGCGCTTAAATCTTTTGTCGGCTTAGCGCTGCTCTGGGCAGGCTGGTATTTCATTCTCCAGCAGATTGGTAAACAATCGATCCTCTGGCTGCAAACCATGAGCCAACTCATCCAATCAATTCCGAAGTAATTCGTCTGATTTCAATTGACGCGAAATGTGATTTATTCGTAGATTAAACTCCATCACATAAATGTCTTTTTAAGACATCGTGAAAAAAATACGTGAGCGTTCTCCTGTTTCCATCAGAAGAGTCACCTCTTCGCCTAGTAAGAGACTAGGAGAATGCTTACTTTACAAAATAAAAACCGATCCAAACCCAGGGGGATCAATATGCAAAATAAACTGAAAAACATGTTGCCTGCATTAGCAATAGCATTCACAACGTTGACAAGCGTTGTATGTGCTGTTGATGATATGCAAGTTCGAAATTTAGAAAACCGCGTCAACGCCCTCGAGCAACGCCGTGGCGCAAATGGAATGATTAACCCTCCAGCACGTCCTGTTGTACGAGATGGAACTGACCTGTGGGTTCAAGCGGAAGCACTTTTTATGCACGCGACTGAAGACGGTCTTGCTTACGGCATTAAAAGCGACACTGCCGCTTTTGCTAATGGTCGAGTAAAAAATGTAGGTTATGATTGGGATTGGGGATTCCGCGCTGGTATTGGCTATAATATTCCTCATGATGGCTGGGATGTACTCCTGAACTGGACATGGTTCCAAGCTCATGAAACAAAGCATAAGAGTACAACTGCCCCTGAAATTGTACTCGTTACAGAGGCTAACCCTGCTTCTACTGTCTTAGCTGCCCCTTTTGCTAAAGGTAAAGCACATTTGCATTACAATCTTCTCGATCTCGAAATGGGCCGTGAGTTTTTTGTTAGCAAATGGCTGACTCTACGTCCATTCATGGGCACACGTGCTGCTTGGTTAAATCGTAATTTCAAAACTGCTTATGCAGGTGGTATCGATATCGATGGCCATAGTCATAATCGCTTCCGCGGTATCGGACTTCGTGGTGGACTCGATACTCAATGGGGACTTGGCAGCGGCTGGAGTTTCTTTGGAGATATCGCTCTCTCTCTGATTTATGGAACGCACCGCATTCATTCACATCAAGATACTGATCCAGGTGATGTTCGTATTCAACATATTCATAACAGCTGGAATATCGTTCGTCCGATGCTGGATCTAGCATTGGGTTTACGCTGGGATCATCTCTTCAGCTGTGATGCTTATCGGATCAGATTCCAATTAGGTTGGGAACAACATACTTTCTTTGGATTTGAGAAAGACTTGAATTTTGTCAACCCACTCTTTCCCGGTAAATACACCTTTAACCAAGGTGACTTAGGTCTGAGCGGTCTTTCTTTCCAAGTCCGTTTCGACTTCTAATTCATCAAGCTCTTAAAGCTTGTGAACTTAAAACCCGGGCCTCACGGCCTGGGTTTTTTCTTTTAATGCTTCCGCACATTTTTTGAGACGATGGATGAGATGCATCTGAAGCACAAAAGCTAGCCATATACGAACAACTCTAAAAGGAGGATAAAAGTAGACACAGGTATCGTCCTTTTTAAGAGTAATAAAGTGAGCGATATCCTTTTTGCATCCTTCAAATGCGTTAAAATTCACCCCTAAGATAGCAAAAGGGTTTCCTTGCTCATCAAATCCAGCCAACTTAAGACCTGCACTTCCAGAATAAGCGATTTTTTTTCTATTCACTAAGTAAATTTTATCCGGTGACATGACGCCAAATTGATCATCCATTACTGTTAGGTTCATTTTTTGTCTAAGACCCTCAATGATCATTATCAATTTGTTATAATTTTTCTCATGTTCCTTATCTCTATATCCACCGGTGATAAAAACTTCTATTCGCCCTTCATGTGTTTCTTGATTTATCGCCGATAGCAGAGGCTTAATGGTTTCTGGATCCCTAAAAATATGCGCTAGACCTACACATAAAGGTGAAGAAGGACTCTCGATACTGAATCCCCGAGCTAGAAAAGCTATACAAGGTCCAAATTCATCCGAACAAAGAAGTTTGTTTTGGTATTCCTTTTCGATTTTCCAGGAATCCCAACCGACATAAAGATCTTCTTTAGAAAGCGATCGTATTTGGGCAAGAGGTATAAGACAATTAGAGCTAACACGAGAGAGAGTTATCGACTCAATACCGTAATCTGTTATTTCGTTATGCGGCGCAAAAGACCAGATTTGCTTTAGCGAAGTTTCATTTTTTATTGCCACTATTACTACCTCAAATAAATGAAGCATTATATAGCATTATTGTGATCTAGTTTAGTTATCTTTTTCTCAATCTCTTTGCCCTGTCAAATTTTTCTAAGAAGCTGTCCTAAAACCTCGATCGGATGGTTTGTGTGCCTAAATCCCTTTCTAAAGGCTTAAANNTTTAAGCCTTTAGAAAGGGATTTAGCAGCAAAGCATCCTGATCATGGTTTTAGGACAGCTTCTAAAACACCTTGCAAAAATTTTTCGTTTTGACGATATTCGAGCAAGTGTAACTGCTAAATTTTACTTCACCAGAAGACCTATAGGAGACCCAATGTCATTAGAAAGTATTTCAGAAAGACTTGAAGACACAAATCCGACTCCAGCTTGGACAAATACGACAGAATGGAATGGGAAAGACGTTCAGGCTCTTTCACCTGTCAAAGATGCATGGCTTGTTCTGAAAATACCCTTTGAACCTCAAAATCCCGTTTCCAGCTTAGAAGAAAAAATCACTTCCGTGAATTCTAAAGCGCTTCCCACACTGGAACAGGTGTTAGAGCGCCATGATTTAAAATTTGCTTCAAGAACCTTGAACCAAAGAGACATTGAGCAGCTGCCGACCTCAGACCATTCTTGGGTGGTTATTCCTCTTCGGTCGACAGAAGGCGCTAGCTTAGAAGGAAAAGCCATTATCGACACAAACGATCATCAGACCATCAGACAAATTCTAGAGCGGAATGGTTTTGTGCTATCGCCTAGCCCGCAAACCGACCCTTATTTTGCGATGACTAACTGGGTTTGAGCCAAAGTCTTACAAAAGAAGTCGATCTCTTCTAAAGTATTGTAAGAGGCAAAAGAAAGGCGCAAGGCTGCACTGCAGCCAAAATGTTGAAGCAGTGGCTGAGCGCAAAGATGGCCTGAACGGACTGCTATTCCTTGAAGATCGAGAAGAGTCGCTAAATCGAGAGGATGAACATCATCGATATTGAAGGTGATCAAGGAAGTCCGATTTTCAGTAGGTCCTAAGATACGGAGACCTTCTATGGTTTTCAATTGCTGCAAAGCATGATTCATCAACATCGATTCATACACATGGATTTTATCTAATCCATGGGAAAGGACATAATTTAAAGCGGCGCCCAGGCCTATGACCTCAGCGATCATCGGCGTTCCCGCTTCAAATCTTAGAGGAGGTGCTTGAAAAGTCGTCTTCTCAAACGTCACGGTTTGAATCATATCGCCGCCGCCTTGGTAAGGAGGCATCCGTTCTAATAACTCTTTTTTTCCATAGAGAATGCCAATTCCTGTCGGACCATAGATCTTATGGCCAGAGAAAGCAAAAAAATCACAATCGAGAGCTTGAACATCGATGATCATATGCGGAGTGCTTTGAGCGCCATCGATGAACACTTTAGCACCAACATGATGAGCGCTTTTAATGATCGACTCGATCGGATTGACAATCCCCAAAACATTGGAAATATGGGCAACGCTGACGAGTTTTGTCCGCGCAGATAAAAGCTTTTCAAAAGCTTCTAAATCGATTTGGCCGTTTTCTAAAAGAGGAATGATTTTAAGATGGGCTTTTTTTCGCTCGCAGAGCAGCTGCCAGGGGACGATATTTGAATGGTGTTCCATTGCAGAAATCACGATCTCATCGCCAGGATGGACAAAAGCCTCGCCAAAAGAAAAAGCCACTAAGTTAATGGCTTCTGTCGTGCCTTTTGTAAAAACAATTTCATCGGAAGATTTAGCATGGAGAAAGCGTTGCACCTGGGTTCTTACGGCGTTATAACGCGCTGTAGACTCGCCTGCCAGTTCATAGACAGCACGATGAACGGTGCCATAATGGTCGGTATAAAACTCACAGATGGCATCAATGACCGCTTCAGGCTTGAGCGTTGTCGCAGCAGAATCTAAATAGACCAAAGGCTTCCCTTGCATGGTCTTCTTGAGCATTGGAAAATCTGCACGATTAAATAGTGAAGACATCTTTTTCCACTTCCTTCCGAATAAATGCATGAGGGATCTGATCGATCATCTCTTGCATGAATCCACGGATTAAAAGACGGCTGGCTTCTTCACTACTAAGACCTCGGCTTTTGAGATAAAAGAGCTGCTCATCGTCCACTTGTGCAAAGGTAGCGCCATGCGATGCTTTCACATCATCTGCAAAAATTTCTAAATTAGGTTTTGCGTAGGCAATTGCGCCTTCAGAGAGTAAAAGGTTATGATTGAGCTGATAGGCTTCTGTTTTCTGCGCTTCAGGACGGACGAAAATTTTTCCTTCAAAGCTCGATTGAGAAATGCCTTTAAGAACTCCTTTGAATTTCTGCAAGGACCGAGCATGCGGCTCTGCGTGTTCAACAAATACATGAGTATGCGCTTGAGCATTTTCTTGCAGGTGCCAAAGCCCTTGAAGCAGCACATCGGCATTTTCCCCTTGAATCTGCGTGCGGAGGCTGTGGCGTGTAATTTTCGGGCCCTTTGTGAGTGCAAAGTATTTTAAACGGCTGTCCCGTTTCAATGTGGCTCTCAGGAAATTGAAATGCCACCCCAGCTCTTTTCCAGAAATATCTGTCTGTTGAAAAGAAGCCCCATCTTCCAAGGCAACATCCAGAAAAGTATTGTGAAGACCTTCTCCGGCAATCGAAGAAATCCACTGCACCTCCGTTTGAGAAGCTAAAAATAGCTGCAGTCTTGCAGGAGCAAAACAGCCGGGCGTACTCAGGAAAAGAGTTTGAATAGGAGCTTCGATAACAACTTTAGGCGGAACATAAAAAAAGAGGCCTTGAGGATGAATAGCAAGATTGAGCACGGCAAACGGATCAGGCTCTTCTTTGAGAGCCTTGCTCCACCGGCTTTGTAAAAAGGGGCCGTAAGATCTCATGGCATCGGCAATGGGTAACGCCACCACTTTTTTAGGAAGATTAGATAGATCGGAAAGTTCTGGCCGGTAAGATCCATTGATAAAGACAAAGTAACTTCCGCGGCACTCAGGGTAGATATGCTCCAGGACTTCCTCCTTGTCGATCAAAGGCAGAGGCCCTTTTTGGACAGTCAGGTCGTAAAGACGGCGCAGAGGAACGTATTTAAAAGCTTCTTGTTGCTTGTCGGGAAGGCCTAATTCTAAAAAATGATCCCATGCTTTTTCACGCATCCCTTTTAACAAATCGCCCCCTGAACTACTGGAGCATATCTGTTCAAAATATTGATGCAGACAGCTGAGAAAAGTGTCGTGCGACGTCTCTTCTTTAATAGACATTATAGCCCTGTTTTTCGAGTTTCAAAGCGAGCTCAAAAGTCCCTGTCTCAACTATTTTACCATCGATAACGACGTGCACAAAATCCGGCTTGATATATTCTAAAAGTCTTTGATAGTGGGTGATGAGCAAAAGTCCGCGTTCAGAGTTAATGAGCTGCTTGACGCCGTCGGCAACGATTTTCATCGCATCGATATCGAGGCCCGAATCAGTCTCATCTAAAATAGCCATCTTCGGCTCTAAAACAGCCATTTGAAGAATTTCATTCCGTTTTTTTTCGCCACCGGAAAAACCTTCGTTAAGACTGCGATCTTTGAATTCTTCCCGCATATTCATCATGTTCATTTTTTGCTGGAGGATCTTTTCAAATTCAGCTTCGGTAATAGTCCCTTTGCAGGCGCTATAGGCAGCGTGAAGAAATTGGAAATTGGTAACCCCAGGAATTTCAAGAGGATATTGAAAGCTCATGAAGAGGCCAAGCTTGGCCCTTTCCTCGGGATCGAGATCATTGATATTTTGTCCTTCGAAGAAAATCGCCCCGCTGATCACTTCATACGCAGGATGGCCGGCTAAGACTTTTGCAAGCGTCGATTTCCCTGCGCCATTAGGTCCCATCAGAGCGTGGACTTCTCCAGGGGCAACTCTTAAGCTAAACCCTTTTAAAATCTCTTTTCCCTCAATAGAAACGTATAAATCTTGAATATGTAACATTTTATCCCACGGAGTTTTCTAATTTTAAGGTGAGCAATTTTTGAGCTTCAACAGCAAATTCCAAAGGGAGCTCGCGAATGACATCTTTGCAAAATCCGCTCACGACTAAGCTAATGGCGTCTTCACGGCTGATGCCGCGGGATTGCAGATAAAAGAGCTGCTCTTCATTCATCTTCGAGGTGGAAGCTTCGTGTTCAACCTGCGCCGAACGGTTTGCCACTTCAATGTAAGGAAATGTATTGGCAGAACATTGATTGCCGACGAGCATCGAATCGCACTGCGTATAGTTTCTTGCATCTTGGGCTCGAGGAGCGATTTTGACAAGTCCCCGGTATGAGTTATGCGATTGATCGGCCGAAATTCCTTTGGAAATGATGGTCGAGCGGGTCTTTTTACCCAAATGGATCATCTTCGTTCCTGTATCGGCCTGCATTTTTCCATTGGTTAGCGCAACGGAATAAAACTCACCGACCGACTCATCGCCTTGCAAAATGCAGCTGGGATATTTCCAAGTAATCGCAGCGCCTGCTTCGACCTGTGTCCATGAAATTTTGGAACGGAAGCCTGCGCAGCGGCCTCGCTTAGTCACGAAATTAAAGATACCTCCGGTTCCTGTCTTAGGATCTCCGGCATACCAGTTTTGCACAGTAGAATATTTAATTTCGGCATGGTCTAGGGCAATCAATTCGACGACAGCGGCGTGGAGTTGGTTTTTATCAAATGCCGGTGCTGTACACCCTTCAAGATAGCTGACGTAAGAACCTTCTTCAGCGATGATCAGAGTCCGTTCAAATTGTCCGCTCTCTTTATCGTTAATGCGGAAATACGTTGAAAGCTCCATTGGAGACCGAACTCCTTTGGGAATATAAACAAAAGAGCCATCGGAAAAAACAGCTGAGTTGAGCGCTGCAAAATAGTTGTCGCCGATCGGGACCACGCTGCCTAAATATTTTTCGATCAGCTCAGGATAAAGATGAACGGCTTCAGAAATAGGACATAAAACAACGCCGGCTTTTTTCAGTTCATTTTGAAATGTCGTGCCCAAAGACACCGAATCAAAGACCACATCGACGGCCACATTCGTGAGTCGTTTTTGTTCATCGAGCGGGACGCCTAATTTTTCAAAAGTACGCAGCAGCTCGGGGTCGACTTCATCGAGGCTACTTAATTTCTGCTTGGTTTTGGGAGCTGAATAATAACAAATATCTTGATAATCGATAGGAGGGTATTTGACATGAGCCCATGTGGGCTCTTCCATCTCTTGCCATTTGCGAAAGGCTTTTAAACGGAATTCTAAAAGAAATGCAGGTTCGTTTTTCTTCGCGGAAATCAGACGGACGGTCTCTTCGGTCAGACCCTTAGGGATTGTTTCCGCCTCAATATCTGTGACAAAACCATATTTGTAATCGGACTGCATGTTCATGGTAAAATTATACCTTTTATAAACGATTCTCTCAATGGTGAAGGAGGAATTGAATTAAAAATATTTTTATCTTATTTTTCAAAAATAAATTAAAAATTAACCTTATTCTTCAAATAACTTAATCTAGTTGTATTTCAAGGAGGTTTTATATGACAGACATGATTGATGGGATTGATAAAGAAACTTCTTTAGGCTGGGGGGATTTATTGCAGGCCCCTCAAGAGTGGTGCTATCGTCAATGGGAACATCTCACCTTTGCTCCTGCTAGTATTATTGAACTTGGAAAGACAATTGGCAAAGTTTGTTTTTTAGTCATCGCCACACCTCCATGTTTTCTTTTAGGTGGTGTAGGTGGTGCTTTTAAATTTTTTGCAAATCGCCTATCTGGATCTACAACGCCTATTTCCCCTCTACAAAACTGTAAGATAGTCTTCAGAGGTATATTTAATTCTGAGACAGGTTTCTCGACAACTTATCGAATCACGAATCCAGATGCTCCCCTTATCTGTGGTTCTAAAAACATAACAGAAAAAACCTATCGATTTGATCATCCTCTCCGTTCTATTGTCATGGACTCGTTCGAAGAACTCGAGATCATCATAGGGGAAGAAAATTCTCTCGTGATCACCGCCGAAGACAATCTTTTCGATGTCTTTGCACCCACGGTATCAGAAGATAAAATCACCTTTAAAACTAGTATAGAAGCCTCTTTTGAAACGCATAGCCCTGTAAAATATCGTTTAACCATAACGGATCTCCGTGAAGTGACAGTATTAGGGGGGAAAATCAATATTCCTCAGTTGACGAGTCGTGATTTTAAGTGTCGGATAGAAGGAGGCCACGTCTCGATCTTAGATGGACATGTGGATCAACAAGAGATCACTCTTTCTAAGGGGGGAATTTATAACGCTCTAAACTTAAATTCTAACCATTCTAAAGTCACCATTACTGGAACGGGAAAAGCAAGAGTGTGGGCTGAAAAAACTCTCGATGTCAATATCGATGGAGCAGGAGTCTGCACATTTGTGGGCGATCCTCAAATTACCCATTCTATTTCCGAGTTGGGAGAATTGAATCGTGCTATTACAAATATAAAAAAACTTATTGTGGATCCCGTTAAAGCCAAAGAACCAAAGGCTCTTAACATAGCGGATTATCCTGGACTTTTTGCACTTTGGGGAGCTTACTAAAAAATTTTTAGTCTTCTTGAATATTAAGTGGGGATAAGGTACGAAAGAATATTTTATACCGATGAGAGTAAAAAATGTTCAAACCGTACGTGGCTGCAGAATCGAAGATGCCGGAGTTTACATTACGCGCCGTCATTCTCGGCATCCTTTTGGGGCTGGTTTTTGGAGTCGGCAATGCCTATCTGGGACTTAAAGTCGGCACGACGGTCTCTGCCTCGATCCCCGCTGCTGTTTTATCCATGGCGATCCTGCGGACTTTTTTTCATAAGCCTAGCATTTTAGAAAACAACCTCGTTCAAACCATTGCTTCCGTCGGTGAAGGGCTTGCAGCAGGAATCATTTTCACGGTACCCGCGCTTTTTATTCTGGGCGAGCAAATTTCCATGATGAGAATTTTCCTACTCTCGACACTAGGGGGAATTCTAGGCGTATTATTCATGATTCCCATGAGAAGATATATCATCGTGAAAGAACATGGCGTCCTTCCGTTCCCCGAAGGAACCGCTTGCGCGGAGATTCTTAAATCGGGAGAAAAAAGCGGCCCTAAAGCCGCGATGGCATTTACAGGCATTATCACCGGCGCTGTGTATAAAATCTGCTCCAATGCATTCAATCTCTGGAAGGAAACGCCGACGTGGATCATTACCCGTTTTGAAAAAACCGTTTTTAGCATTGATGCAACTCCGGCACTTCTTGGAGTGGGATACATCATCGGGCCGCGCATCGCCTCGTTTATTTTTGCAGGAGGAGCTTTAGGCTGGTGGGTGTTGATTCCATTGATTAAAATGTTCGACGTTTCGATGGATACAATTTTCCCAGGGACTATCCCTGTGGTGCAAATGTCTGCGGAGGATATCTGGTCCAATTATATTCGTTACATTGGCGTCGGAACTGTTGCAATCGGAGGACTCTTAAGTTTAGTGAATATTGCCCCTGCTGTTTGGAAAACGATACACTCGAGTTTTAAAGAGCTTTTTGAAAGCAGCAACGCTTCTCGTATGAAGAGGACAGATAAAGACATCTCTCTCCGCTGGCTGATTTTAGGATCTTTAGCAATTATTCTAACCCTTTGGCTGATGCCGGGCCTGCCAATGAATTTAGTGACGATACTTCTGCTGACTATTTTAGGATTTTTTTTCGTCGCTGTCACTTCTTTGACTGTAGGGATTGTCGGAAGCACTTCAAATCCCGTCTCTGGGATGACGATCACCACTTTGCTCATTACTTGCCTTATTTTCGTTGCGCTTGGATGGACGGAGAGGCTCTATCTGATCTCAGCACTCACAATGGCTATTGTCGCTTGCGTGGCTATTTGTATGGCGGGGACAACCTCGCAGGATCTAAAAACCGGCTTTCTGGTGGGAGCTACGCCCCGGTATCAGCAGGTTGGAGAAATCATCGGCGTTGTTCTTCCGGCTCTTGCAATCAGTGGAACCATGTATCTTCTCAATCAGGCTTATGGGCTCGGATCTAGCTTACTACCAGCTCCACAAGGAACAATGATGGCTTTGATTGCCAAAGGGGTCATTCAAGGGAACATTCCCTTTACTCTGGTTTTAATCGGCGGGATTATTGGACTTCTCTTAAGACTGCTCACCATTCCCATTCTTCCTTTTGCCTTAGGACTCTATCTTCCGCTTTCTTTAACAACGCCTGTCATGTTAGGGGGAGTTGTTTCAGCATTTGTTAAACACCGGTCAAAAGATAAAGAAATTTTCCAGCGTGGCGTTCTAACTTCTTCAGGACTCGTCGCGGGCGATGCTTGTATGGGAGTTATTCTTGCGCTTTTAAGCGTTGTGGGATGGCTGAACCCCTCTGCAAAAGCTTTTTTACCCGATGTTTTCAGCTTAATTATTTTTTTATTTTTAGCCTTGGGTCTTGGCTGGTTTACTCTACGACCTCCCCGGTCCTTGATGAAAACAAACGACTCCTAGAGAATAGGTGGGATGAGAAAACATCCCGTCCTCCTTTTAGAACTTACGATTTCCTTAGTTCTCTTCAGTGTGATCGTGGGGATTCTTTTTTCTTCGTACAAAGAGTTATCGCTTGCTAAGTCTTTACTTCGAAATGATAAAGAGTTGATTCTGACCCGTCAAAAACTTCAACTCCGTCTTGCGCAGATTTTTTCTCATTTAAAGACTCTTAAAATAGAAGGATGCTCCTGCCTCGTCACATATGAAAATGAGATCGACAAGGAGGCGTCATTTCGCGGCACTTTGGAAGGCATGCTTTATATCGATAAAGGCCGCTTGGCCTTTGTCACCTGGCCCCAATCAGCTCAAGGAAAAGAACAAATAGAAGGCAGAAAAGAAATTCTTTTTGAATCGGCAGCTTCTTTTTCTTTCAATTTTTTTGATGCCAAAAAAGGAATCTGGGTTGCTCAATATCCTGAACAAAAACCGTTCATGATGAAAATAGTGATCGATCAAATCCCTTACCCCTTTTTCTTATGAGCTTTTTACCTTTTGTCCTTTCATTTCTGCTTATCTTAATTCTGGGGAGCTCCCTTCTCTTCAATTCTTTTCGCAGTACGACGATTGAAAAAACCGTCATCTTAGCGCATCATAATGCTAAACTTTGCCTGATTAGCAAACAGGCGATTGAAGGCTATAAATCCCTCCAAAAAAACAAACCTGCTCCGGAGGGAAAAGTTGGAATAGAAACGATTCTCAAGGAAAAATCTGACAAAATCCCCGTCTATAAAGACAAACGGAATAGAAGAGCGGGCCTTGAAGCATCGAAGTTCAACCTATGGCCTTTATTTAAAGGAGAAACGAATGCCTCATCTCTTGCTATCTACAAAGGAGCCATTAGGCTCATTCAAATCCTTTATCAAGATGCCGATTTTTATAAGGCCGCTCACGATCCAGATCTGGCCCGTAAAATTATCGATGAGATGCTGGCTAAAAAAGGGGAAGACTTTTCTCAACTTTTTCCTAAAAATGAGCTCGCAGGGATTTATTATAAAATGCTCAAAGGGACGAACACTGGATACCCTTCTCTGGAAGAATACTTTAAAATACAAAAATCGGAAGGTCCACCCATTAAATGGGCCTATGCCACAACTCCCATTTTACGAGCTATTTTAGGAGACGCCGCCACAAGCCGCATCCTGGCGGCAGAAAAAGCTTCGTGGGAAGCGAATCATCGCAAGCGCATCTTAACCAAAGAAGCTCTCCAAACTCTGCTTCAAAATCATACAAATCCAGATTTTGACATCAATCAACTAGACACGATTTTCTGCTTCGATCGGAAAGGGAGAGGAATCTCTCACAACTACATCGAAAAGAAGAGCAAAGTCATGGCAACTCGGTAATACCTCAAACATAACTATATAATTATAAGCATGTTATTAACTTATAATAAACTATATTTAAAATATTAAATATGTTATAATTATAATTTAATAAACATAATAAGGAATGTATGGTTAGTCTAACAGCACAAAGATGGCACACTCTACTCACAGAGGTGACTTCACCTCTGAACTCCAATCTGCCCGATACAAATCATAACTATTTGGCATTTAGCAGGTTAAAAGCAGACTCTATCTACATTGATAGCTTTTCTTCCTCTGAATTGGCAGCAGGCCCTGTTAAGAAGTTAAGGCTGAAGGAGATCGTGTTTTTGAGCAAGCGGGTTCTTTCTGCAGGTTCAGTCCCTAAAGAGACTGCTTTAGGAATAGCAGAAGGAATAGAGATTTTAGCTAAAGCGAAGCTTGAACGCATGAATTCGACAGGAAATAAAATATTACGAATCTTGGCCCGCGGCCTTGAATATTTTCTTTTTGGCACCTTTTTTGGTGCTCATTTTGGGTTCACTCTTAAAGAATATCTAGATGCTCCAGAAAAAGAAACTGCCGCAGCGTTGAAGTATGCGAAGAGTTTGAAAGCTCCCTTCGTCCCAACTCCCTCAGGAAAAATTGAATTAGCGACAAAAGACCTTCAGGCTTATTGCGAATTGTATTGTCCCGGAATTTCCGTGGAACAAGCTTCAGGAATGATTAGAAACGGACAGGCTTTAGTCAAGGAAATTTTAATAGGCAATCCTGTACAACGTTCTAAAGATCTGCAAGAATCCCAAAGGAAACTAGCGGAAATTAACTGGTTTTTAACCTACTGCGCTTTGCAAAAAAACCAAGGATCTCGCTCATGGTCGTTAGCCATTGAGGAAGGTTCAAAACTTTATAACTTTATTATGAAATGTCCTGGAGTCTATGAACGCTCTTCAAGCCACTATGTGGGCCGTTCACGTCGTACAACAGGAATCTCCTCTCTATTGATGGAGTCTTCTTCGCAACATGGAGTAGATGTAAAAAACAACCTCATGCCTGCGGAAAAAGGAACCGTTCTTTTTGAGCAAATAGAATCACTAGATGGCAAAAAGTTTCTCTTTTTTAAGCCGGAGTATTATGGAACGCAAGGGTGGGATCTTGTATTGCATGCGTTAGAATTCTTGAAAACTCAACTACAAAAAATACTCATTCAAGGATCTCATGACTGCATGGGCCTGCAAAGAGAAAAAGTGCCTGATGATACAAAAAAAGCCTTCGAAGCTCTTCTTCAGCATATCGAAAACAATAAGGCTGACTATGATAAGCCCGATCTCAAAAAAGCAAGAAATAAAGCGAAGCTTTTTGGGATCGCATATATGAAATCCTTTATTGCAACACTTCATAATGCTGATGCTGAATTGAATGCGCTTTCAAAGGCAGTTTCAAATACGTGGGAGTCATTGGACAACCTAGACAAGCGGACAGGCAGAGAAATCTATATCACAGCAACTGAGTTGGATCGCTTCACTTCACAGCCTATCAGTTTGTAACTGCAGCCCGTCGATGCTGGGGGATCAGAAAAGTAAATGTCGTCCCTTGTCCCAATACAGAAGCGACTGAAACGGTCCCATCATGCTTCTCAATGATCGTCTTGACGATCGAAAGGCCCAGACCTGCGCCTCCCAAGCGCCGGGAATGGGCTTTATTCACTGTATAAAATCTCTCAAAAACATGCGGAAGATCGGCTTGCGGAATCCCAATGCCGCGATCCTGGATCGCGATGAGAATTTCCTCTGCTTGTTCTTTAAGATAGATCGTCAGATGCGCTGGCGCAGTTGAATATTTAACACCATTTTCAAGTAGATTCATCAAGGCGAGTTCTAGCAGATCGGGATCGGCATCGACCATGATTTGATCATGAGATTTTTCGATATCGAGGCGTATATTTGGAGATAGAGTCAAGAGAAGATGACGGCAATTATCCGCGAGAGGCACGATATCGCAGGATTGAAAGCGGGAATCTGGAAGATATTCAATATCGGAAAGGGTCAGAAGATTTTTAACCAGTGTGTCCATGCGATGGCAATTACGGACAATTTTTTCGGTGATCTCAGAAAGCATGGAGGAAGAAATAGAAGGAAGATCCTGAAGTGTCTCTGCAAATCCTTTAATGATCGTGATGGGCGTTCTAAGCTCATGCGAAGCGTTGGCGATAAAATCTTTGCCCATTTCGAAGACTTTCTGTTGGCTCGATCGATCCTGCAGAATAATGATGGTCCCGCTCCGAAGGGGTTTAGGCACCGCAATCAAATCGAGATAAACTTTTTGCGCATCTCCAATGGAGATCGAGTCTGTGACAACATTGCCTTGTTCTGCTGCAAGCCTGCTAATGGCATGGCAGCTCTTGAATAAATCTATTCTAGGATGTGTTTCTCCTGGCATGAATGACTTTCCGATCATCTGCCGGCGAGGGGCGCCCAGCATATGGGCTGCGGTATGGTTGACAAAACGGACCACTCCCGCTGCATCTACTGTAATAACACCTTCCACTAAAGATTCTAAAATGGCCTCTTTTTCATTTCTTTCTTCCATGAACAAACGAGTGCTATCTTTAACCTTTTCCAAAAGAGAGTTAATGGTCACAGCTAGGTGTTTGCATTCTTGCACCATTCCTCTTTGAATAGGAATAGGCGATAAAATTTCTGTCTTACTCATCGCATACGGTCTGATCGCACGACTAATATCCAGTAGTGGGCGTAAGAGGCGGGATCCGCCCCACCATAGAATAATACTATACAAAAAGATGAAGGAAGCAAATACGATCAAAAGAACTGTCCGAAAAGTAGAGATCCAAGATGCGACCTGAGAAGTCGTCAAAGAAGTCATGATAACATAGGGTGCATCCTCGAAATAAAATCGTTTAGCTACATAGACCCAGGATTGAGACGGGCCACCGGCTTGATAGGCTTTTCCTGTTTTAAAGGCTTGAGCAATCGTGAACTCTTCTTGGGAATCTATAGGAAAAGAGGTCGTGGTCTTACGACCATCATAAATGATCTGCATTTGATCATCGAATAAAGTCACATAGAAAAAAATCGACAGGTCATGGTCAGTTAAATACCGAGACATGGCTTCGGGAAGACTTTTTTGCTGGAGCTCAACAATCAAAGATCGCGCCGACTTGCTCATCCCATATCTAACCATGGTTCCAAGAATCGTATTACTGAAGGGAAAGAGTAAAGTCATGAATATACTGAAAAGGAAGATGCGCAAAATCATGATTCTCTTCCGAAGACTGACCTTTCTAAACATAAAAATTGGTATATCCTTTGTCTGCGATCACAATGGTATCTTCATAACGAACTCCGCCGGCACCAGGCAAATAGAGTCCCGGTTCGATGGTAATGACCATGCCCTCTCGGAGGATAACATCATGATCATCTCCCTGATACTTCAAACGGGGAAATTCATGAGTCTCTAAGCCGATGCCATGTCCTAAGCTATGAACATACAGTTCTTCCAATCCTGCTCCTTTAAAAACATTTCGAGCCGCTTTATCGATATCTCCAAGCTTCGTTCCCCTTTTGCAAAGGGCCAGAGCTGCATCATGTGCTTGTTTAACCACGGTTTCCAAAAGAATCAACCGGGGATCCGCTTTCCCAAAGAAAACCGTCCGTGTCATGTCTGAATGGTAGTGGTCGACAACAACGCCAATATCGATGAGGACAATATCACCTTTTTTTAATTTAGCATCACCTGCGCGATAATGAGGATAAGCAGAGTTTTTGCCAAAAGCAATGATCGGATCAAAGGAAAGTCTTTCCGCACCCTGTTTCCGGCAAAAGATTTCAAAAGACAAGGCCAATTCTTTTTCTGTGATGCCCACTTTGAGGCTGCGGCGGACATGCTCAAATCCTTTCCAAACGACAGCTGCGCTTTTTTTCATCGCCTTTAACTCTGCAGCATCTTTGATCAAGCGGAGTTCTTTCAATGGGTGAGAAATTCCCCTCCAAACTCCCGTATACAGTTTTTTTTGCTGCTCACCACGATCCATAGTCGTCGATGCACTATCAAAAACTAAAACCTTCACAGGACTTAAAAATGCAGAGACCGATTCTTTTGAAAGAAGCTCCACAGGAAAAGGACTATGCTTCTTGGCAAACTCGATATACCGCCCGTCGACAAAAAGTTTCGAGCTCGTCGATAAAACCACTAAAATTCCTAGAGAAAGTTGAAGACCGGTCAAATAAAAAAGATCGAGCGGATTTTCAATCAAGCAGCCGTCGGCTTTCCAACCTTTGAAAAACGATTGAAGTTTTGATAGTCTATTTAAAAAAGTTTTCGATGACATGCATTCCTATCCACGTTATTCCTTCACGCGAGTTTATCTTTTTGAAACTTCTCCATAAAGTTAAAGCTTCCTGCAGCATAAATATTTTTTTTCTTCTGACGGCGAACCGCGCGATTTTTTCAGAAAGTTGGGGAAAGGCTTCTTCGGACTGAAGGACCAAACGTATCGCCTCCATCACATCGGTCTCATCTAAAAAAGGCGGTATTGCTTCGACTAAGAGGGATTTTTTTCCGCTGAGCTGCACAGCAAAACCGCATCGAGAAAGTTCCTTGCTCCGCTCAGGAAATTCATGCGCTTCAATTGCAGTCAGCTCCATGGGTAAGGGTATAAGAAGTCCTTGAGCTAAAGAGAGCGGTTCCGATTGATTCAGCGTATGCCAAATAATCTGCTGCTGCGCTTTTTGCAGATCGACCCACACGACTCCAGGCTGATAGCCGGCAACTGTTGAGCCATCGAGAAGTAAATAATGTTCAAAGAGTCCGATCACCTGCTCGTGCTCGGTTAGTACCGGAGACAGCGCCGGCCCTTCGCGAAATGTTAAAGACTCTTCCCACGAGGACTCTTTTGCTTCAGGAAACGCATACGAACGCACAGGCTCAGCAAGAGGTGAAGAGCCGCTGAATGCTTGATGGATATGAGATTGAACAAACTGCCGGATGAAATCGCCTTCTTGAAAACGAACTTCTTTTTTTTGGGGATGGACATTCACATCGATGAGCGAAGGAGGCACAGTTAAATGGAGGACAAAAATCGGATACCGGTCTTCATTCAAACGTTGTCCATATCCTTCCTTGATCGCACGTGAAACTTGAGGGGAGAAAATAGGACGCCGGTTCACAAAAAGATACTGGCCTGTCCGGTTAATGCGATGGTCAGCGGGTGTTCCCAGGACTCCTTCTAGCGCGTAATTTCTCTCTTCTCCCAGCACTTGGAGTTTTGTTGCAAGAAAGCTTGTTTCAAAAAGATCACGGATCCGTTGCTGAAGCTGATCCAAGAATAAGCCATTCAACGCAGATGAAACTTTTAAAACGGTTTGATCGTTTGATAGGAGTTCAAATCCTATTTCAGGATGAGCAAGGCTAAGAGTAATAACTAATCGATGGACTTCTGCAGAAGCAGCAGAAACCTGTTTTTGAAATTTTTTTCTTGCCGGAACGTTAAAAAACAAAGAACGGATTTCAAATGTTGTCCCTCGCTTGCGCGATGCTGGAGAGACGGAACGGATTTTCCCGCCTTCGACTTCAACACGAACTCCCGATCCATCTTGGAGAGCGGTGGTCAGATCAACACGGGCAATTGACGCAATGGAAGCGAGCGCTTCCCCTCGAAATCCCATGGAAGTTAAAGAAGATAGATCATCGATAGTGCCGATTTTAGAGGTCGCATGTCGTTCGAAACTAAGAAGAGCATCATCCGCGCCCATGCCCAAACCATCATCGGTAACTTTGATGAGTTGAAACCCGCCCCCCTTGATGTCGATAGAAATAAACCGCGCTCCAGCATCCATCGCATTTTCAACGAGTTCTTTGACAACGGAAGCAGGATTTTCAATCACCTCGCCCGCTGCAATTTTATTAATCGTATCTTCTGTGAGCACTCGAATTGACTGCATGATTTTATTCTAAGACATACCCCTATTGCCTTCAAAGGTCATTCACGCTATATCCTTTTTTAAGAGAAGATTCACAATTCTAAAATTATTCCCTGCATATGAAAACACGCACGATCATCACTGCTTGCTCTATTGGAAATTTCCTTGAGTGGTATGACTATGCTCTTTACGGCTACCTGACTTCTATTCTAGCACGTGTTTTTTTCCCCACGAGTGAAAAATATTCCGCTTTATTTAATACCCTGGTGATTTTTAGCGTCGGATTTATCATGCGCCCCTTGGGTAGTATTATATTTGGAATGATTGGGGATAAAATAGGAAGGAAGGCAGGGTTGATCTTTTCGATTTTATTCATGACAATGCCGACAATCATGATGGGTATACTTCCGACCTATCTCCAAATTGGAATTTCAGCTGTTGTTTTTCTAACGATCTTGCGGATTTTACAAGGAATTCCTATCGGAGGAGAAGTGGGCGGGATCATGTGCTATCTCACTGAGATTGCCCCTCCTACTCAGAGAGGATTTTTCGGCAGCTGGTCTTTTTTTGGATCTCAGCTAGGATTTATCATTACGAATCTCGAAATTTACGCCTTTGACACATGGATGCCTCCCTCCGCTTTTGAAGAATGGGGCTGGAGGCTTTCTTTTATCATCGGTGGCATTTTGGGAATATTTGGATGGAATTTGCGGCGCCGCCTTCACGAAACACACGCGTTTCAATATGTGATTAACCACCACCAAATTCTCAAAAGTCCCGTTTCAGAGACCTTTAAAAAATATGGGAGACAGCTTTTCCAAACTTTTTGTATATCTTCTATTGGTTCGGGGGCTTTTTACGTCGTCTATTTTTTTTCTACCATTTTTTTAACAGAGATTCTTCAGATGGATATCCCCCAGACGATGTTGATCAATGCAGGAATGTTGTCGGTTTCCTGTATTTTTTTACCGATATTTGGGAAGCTAGGCGACCGTTTTGGAATCAAACGGCTCTTGATCCTCAGCTCTATCGGCGTTGTATTATTACCTTATTTTATGTTTTATTTTGCAAACCAGAGAGAGGTGGGGCTAACTCTTTTATTTGAATTGGTCCTCACCTTATTCCTGACATTAAATTATTCTTTAGCTCCCGCTTTCCTTTGGAAAATATTTCCAACGCCCGTTCGTTATACAGGAGTCGGAGTAGGCTTTAATTTATCAAACGCGATTTTAGGAGGGCCTGCTCCTTTGCTGTCGCTTTATTTAATTAAGCTTACAGGCAACAATGTAGCCCCTGCCTATTATTTTATTTTACTTGGATTGATCAGTCTGATTCCGTTCTTGCAGAAAGACCGGGTGCTACAAGAGATGAAATGAACCTATCCAAATAGAATTTGGATAGGTTAAGTTTTATCGGACAGCTGTCGTTTTATAGGGACAGGATTGCTCTCCCTGACAAGTTTCGACTTCAGTTGAAACTTTTTTAGGTCCAAAAAAGCAATAATTTTCTTTGCTGGCGCGGTATCCTCTGGTGCCATAAACAAAAACACCCAGTAAAAAGACGACCACTAAGATAATTCCAACGATTTGCTTGCTATGTGAATCTTTTGTTAAGCTCATGTTAACCTCCTTAAAAAGTCTCATCTTAGCAACCCTTCTATTTCCCTCAAAGGCTTATCTTTTGAACCTTGTAAGGTAATTTTGAACCAATTCTTCCCATGAAAAAAGATTTTTACCTTCTTTTTTAAGAGCTTGCCGGTCTTCCTCATACTGAGTCATTAAATTATCGAGGGCGCAACCACAAGCGGGCTCCACTTTCATTTCACCTTGGTCAAAAACCACCGCAAGCGTCTCATCCGCCAGTAGATCATCAGACCAGTAAAGATAAAGCGTATCTGCAGAATTAAAATAGATATTCAATTTTTCAGGAAAAGATTTTCCTTTTGCTACTGCATCTTCAGGAGTGGATTGATAAAAACGCTGCTCGTTATTTCGGTATTCGATTGCCTCCTTTCTGAGATCTTCATCGCAATAAGAAATGACTAATGTGATCTGATAACCTTCCGCGCGCAATTTCTGCAAAAACTCCGGAACATAAGCTCCTGTCAATGTTGTACCATGAACTATATCCGCTCTTTTTTGGAGCGCCTCTTCCATCAGACTGAGCGTGATGTAATTGGAAGCTCCCCTCCATTTTTCATAAGCCGCCTTTTGAACATCCAAATAACTTGAAGAGCTCGCTGCCTTCAGGGCATTCAAAGACTGAGCATAATACGTGTGCGCCATGAATTTCAAAGCTCTCTGATCGGGATCGAGATAGACACCTGTTTGATAGGCTGGATGTGTTTGCATAAACCGTTCTAAGATGGTGCTTTTACGTGACCCTGGACCTCCAGCGCTAGCCAAATAGAAGGGTCGCTGCTTTGCAGCAGCTTCTTTCACTCGGCATACGCTTTTGACAACTTGTAAATCTTTTGCTATATCTTCTTTTTCTCGATCATTATAAGAACTCAAATGACTCTCAATTTGCTCAGGTGAAAAAAAGAAGTTCCCTTCAGAATAAATAGACGATGTCCATAAGAATGTTGCAGCCACAATCAAACCCGATAGTTTTCGTAAAAAGTTCATCTTATTCTCCTTTGTAAATTCTCTATGCTAATCTTCTGATTGTTTTTTTTCTAAGCTTTTGCAAAGCACTAGTTTGACCAAAAAATCAATTCGAGTATTGTTATAAGATGGACCCTCGCCCGATTGCTGTCTCTATTGTCAAAAAGCTGCAAGATGCCGGATTTACCGCTTACTTTGCTGGAGGCTGGGTGCGTGATTTTCTCTTGCAAAAGCCGTCCGATGACATCGATATCGCATCTTCTGCAACGGTCGAAGAAGTCCAACGTCTTTTCCCTAAAACAATTCCAGTAGGCGTGGCCTTTGGCATTGTGATTGTCGTGCAAGACGGCCATCAATTTGAAATCGCCTCTTTTCGTAAAGACCGCGGATATGTTGATGGAAGGCGGCCTGTAGGGATCGATCCTGCTTCACCTGAAGAAGATGCTAATCGGCGGGATTTCACGATCAATGGAATGTTTTACGATCCTATCCAAGATAAGATTTTTGATTTTGTCGATGGCATGAAAGATCTCAAAAAAGGGATCATCCGTGCGATTGGTGATCCCCAAGCTAGGTTTTTGGAAGATCGGCTCCGCATGATGCGGGCCGTGAGATACTCTACCCGTTTTAATTTTCCGATCGAATCTGACACTTTACAAGCGATCCTATCACAGGCTGAAACACTCTTGCCATCGGTTGCCATGGAAAGGATCTGGCAAGAATTTAAAAAAATGTCCCAATTTTCTCATTTTGACACGGGACTCTTGACCCTGCATCAACTTAAACTTCTTCCGACGATCTTCCCTCAATTGAAAGACGTCTCTACCGAAGAAATCCAAAAACGGGTCAATTATATTGAACTTTTTCCTCAGGGATCTCCTACCATTGCTGAATTATTAGAACTCTTTCCCGACTCCTCTTTACAGGACGCTTTATCTCTCTGCGATTATTTAAAACTTTCTAAAGCTGATAAAGAGTTTGTCGAATTCTATTCTCATGCTCAGCGGCTTCTTCAAATGCCCCATAAATGGAAAGAAAAACTGGAACCTCTTGAATGGGCCCACTTTTATGCCCACGCTCACAGCTCCCTTGTTTTACAAATCATCGCTGCCCATTTCCCTTCACAAGAAAAGGAAAATTTCTTGCATGAACATACCCTCCAACAGCAGCTTCTCCAACAAGCTATCCTGCGGATTAAGACCCAAAGTCCGCTTGTCCGTGCGGAACACCTGATGGCCGAAGGCGTTGCGCCCGGCAAAAAAATGGGACAGCTTCTCCAGGAAGCAGAACGTATCTCTGTCAATCAGGGCATTGAAGATCGAAAAACTGTTATTGATCTTCTCAAAAAATCTTCCCTCTGGAATTAACAGAATTTAATCGTGCCATTGGGTATATTATCTGACAAAAAAGAGGGCACAATGGCTTCAATCTCTTTGAGTGAAAGTTCTTATCTAACGTCCGACACAGATGGATTTCAAAATATCTACATTGTTCGGCATGGAGAAAGTGAACTGAATGTGAAAAGAGAGGATGGATACCGCCTAACTTCAGGCAAAGGGATAAAAATTCCCCTCACTGAAAAAGGGAAAGTCCAAGCAGCTGCCTTTGGATTAGAACTTCTTAAAAAAATACCACCGGAGGCTCCAGTCGTTATTTGTTCCTCCACAGCTCTGCGCGCTCAAACAACTGCCGACATAATCTTTCAAGAGTTAAGTAAACAATTCAAATGTGAGCGAGGCGAAAACTATGACGGTCTTTTAGAACTCGGACAAGGAGATTGGGAAGAGAAAAAAAAGGATTCAGAATATCTTAAATTCGTCAATCAATGGAAAGTATTATCTGCCTCCGAAAAATTTAAAAGTGCCAAAGTTCCAGGAGGAGAAAGTTTTGAAACAGTCGGCCAGCGAGCCTTATCAGATTTACAATCCATCGTTGATCAGCATAAGGGAAAAATTCTCATTGTTGTTATGCATAATGCAGCAATGCAATCTCTTCAGCTGAGATGGGAACCTGTCAATCTTTCTAAAGAGCCTCAGTCCTCCTTACCTCTCACAGACTTTAAAAATTGCGAAATTCTAAAAGCCACTCTTCGACAAGATAAAGTGGATGGGCTTGCCCAGTTGTTACGTATGCAATCTAAGGTTTAAATTCTTTAAAAGTAGAACCTTCCCTTTGTAATTAAACAATTGATACCTATAAAATAGTTGTCCAAACGAAGGGCACAATGCAATTTTCACTAAGTTTTATTCCACAGTCTCCTGGAACAGATCTCGCCCTTCATCTAATGGGATATTGCCTATCATCTTTTAAAAAGGCCCACCCCATAGGAAATCAGGCGCCTCAGATGGTCACTTCCCTGATCCAGGTAAAAACTCAAGAGATTGTTCAGCAACTTCCTTCGCAAACAGCTAGATTATACATTGTCGGAGGTGCAGCCGCTACTTTAATAACAGTTTTTATTGCATCGAAAATCATTCCCTATCTTTTCTCTTCACAGCAGCCAACAATACCTACATCGAGAAGAATAGAACCCGTAGATTCATCCAAATCAGCAGAGACTATCAATTCGCCTACGGCTCCTCCAACTTCAGTTCCTAGCCCACCTCCTGAAAAAACCCGAGAGATTTTAGCAACTGTACCTGCTTCCCCAGATTCATCTAAACCAGAGACCCCACCTTCGTCTGCTGCAGCTCCAGTCTCTAGCGCACCTTCTGGAACCAGAGAGATTTTAGTAACCGAACCCGCACTCTCAGATTCATCTAGACCAGCAAAGACTATCAATCCGCCTACGGCTCCTCCAACTCTAGTTCCTAGCCCACCTCCTGGAACCAAAGAGAGAGCAATTCCACCTATAGAGAAGGTAGTTGATTTACCTTTTACCTCATCTTCAAGGAAGCCAACTTTAGACTTAACTGAAGTAGATCCCGCGGCAGGAGTTGGATTCCCTTCTCCCGAGGAAATTGATGAAGACTCATTACCCTTGTTACCTCGCAATGGGAATGATATGACAAAGAAAGAAAAGCCTCTTTCTCCTCGCTCCTCTACAATCTCGGCTCCAGCGCCCCTTCCAAGCCCCGCTCATCTCTTTGATCCAGACACGAACCCTTTTTCTGCTGAGTTTATTGCAAATCTACCTCCTTTACCACCTTCGCCTTCTCCCGAAGAAACAGTATCCGGCCCTAGTTCGTTGATAAATCCTTCAACTCAAGAAGCAAAGGTAGCAGAACTTAAAAAAGATGAACCCAGTTCTCCGATCGATAAGTCTCCTTCACCACCAGGCTCTTCAAGTCCCTTACCCGTTAGTTCTTCAGACTCTTTATCTGAGCCTCGTTCTGGAGAGAGCCATAGTGGATCTGATATTGAAAATAATCCGCCTCCTTCTCCTAAACCTTCTTTGCTGAAGAGATGTGTCGAAGTCGTAAGCTCCTATATCTCCTCTGAGCGACATTTTTCGAAATGGAGAAAATACCGTCTTATTCAAGATCAATTAGAGATATTGGCACGACAGAAAGAAGTGAAACTTTATACGACTGAAAGTCAAGATACTCCCCTAGACATTGAAATCGCAACAGCTTGGAACGATTTAGTACGAACTTTGCTTCAACCAACTAGTTTTATATCCGCTGACGACCAATATAAGAAAACAGTCGAGTGTTTGCGGAAGACGATCCAACTGCTTTTTTCTGATGAACAAGAAATTAAAAATAAATTTCAAAAACAGATCCTATTTGTCAAAGAACTTTCCTATCTACGTTTTGCAGGCATCGAGTTATTTACCTATTGCCGCGAGTTAGTTGAAATGGCAACGGGGAAAGAACTTCCTAAAAAACTGTCCATCGATAATTTTCTAGAAGAGCTGATAGCACGAACAACGATTCTAAATAAAACCGATCCTTCTTATCGAATGAACGGATTAGCCCGTGATCTAAATAAATTAAAAGGAACTGCAAATATTGATTTTGATCCTCTGAAGGGAAGTAACATCCCTTATCTTGATGGAATGATAACGCTCAATGAGAAATCTCGCCTTATCTGCCGTCATGGAGTGCCATATGGTCATCACGATCCTTACGGTTTTATCTATGGACTTGCAGCAAGTGCGGCGAGTTTTATTCCTTTTTTAAAACGCTTGATTCCCACTAAAGATAGTGTTTCCAAAGAGCCTGTAGTTAATGCAGATTATATTGCATTCCTGGAGGAAGCGGAAAAAAGAGGAGAGAAAATTCTCCATGTCATTTTAGAAAATGGACAAGAAAAAGCAGTCGGCGATGAAAGTCCTAGAGTGCGGGTCCGATTAAAGCTCATGATCAATCATAATAATTATTTTCCTATCGCCTTACGTTTGGATGGAACATTTTTCGCGCCGCACGATGCCGTCTTTCAAGAAGAACTTATTGACATCCTGAAACAACGCTTGAAAGATAATTTATTAATGCCGCTGAGTCAAAAAGCTGAAGTCACAGATCTTTCAAGATCTCAATTTTTAACTGAACAAACGGTTGATCAGTTCGAGGAACAACTTGAAAAAACAGGATTTTGTATTCCTGAAAAAGTACGGGAAGCTTCTCAACTGCCTCAGAACATTGATCTTCTCTTAGAAGAAGTGCGGTTAATCTATTTTCCAGATATCAAAAATATTTTATCCATTGAACAACATCAAGCTTTCATTGTCTTCTCTTATGTCCATCTCATTCTTTTTATCTGTTGGCGTCTAGATATCAAGATCCTGGAGGCGTTATGTAAAGATGATAAAGATAGAGGCAATGTCATCAAAACGATCTTGAAGCTCCACTTCCTTTATCTTACCGGACAGCTTAATCATGAGACTTTAACTAGCGTTCTTGTAAATACGTTGGCAGCCCCTTTTATCCTCCAAAAAAATGCCATCATCGCGAGCCGACTGATCTTGATGGAACGTATTGTCCCCTTTATTAAAGCTGCCTATAATCGAGTTCCTCTTCCCCAAACAAGGGTTTTTGGAGCTCCAGTTCAAACAGCTTCTTATTCTACTTTTCCGGGTAAAAGCATGTATCCCGACAAGTCCTCTGCAAGAAACCTCGAAGAATACATGGCATTTTTGGAACATAAACCGACAACAATCTTAGAATCTCAAGGCAATTTAGTTAGGGAGAATGCGGAAAATACTCAACTTCAAGAAGAGAGCATAAAAAAACAAGTTTCCCAAGTAGCCAAAAGTTTTAATTTTTATGTAGAAGAACTTCTTTTAAAACCCCACGCTCAAACAACACCTGATCAGGTTGAAAATTACTATGGGGGCAATGTTATCGCAGATACCGTACTAGGATCTCTCGTCATAAAGGCGAATTTACCTAAGGAAGAAGCTTTGATGGTGGCATCTTGTGCTCAAGGATTAAGTACAAAGCTTCTAGCGTGGATCCAAGAATTGTTCGACTACCCACTTTTAGGGATTACGGCCCAGTTTGACGAAGAAGCCCTCAAAAACTCTTCTGAGTCGGGCATTTATTTAACCTCTGAAAATCAAATGGCTAAACTGAGGTGCGCTTTAATCTTCAAAATCGTCCATAAGGGGGTGACAATCAGAAGAGTCCAAGCTGGTGTTACGATTCCCGACCATCGAAGTGGAAAGGCTCAATTTGAATATTCACTGATGAGAGAATAGTTCTCTTCTTGCCATTGCTGGATGCGGCGCTGAACATGTTCGAACTGTCTTTCTTTTGTGCCTTTATAAAGACGTCCGATATCTAATTGGATGGCCCGATCTCCTACAAAACCGTAATTGTTGCTGACTCCCTTATCTCGATCGGCATAACCTTTATCGATGCGCCTTTTCACGAGTTCTAAGATGGCTGCAATCGATTGCTCTGCTTGCTGCCCATCTCCTTTCTGGTAGAGTTTTGCCAGCCGCTCAAAAAGAAGCTCTGCTTTTTCTTGCAGCACAAACTCGGTTTGATCGAGATCAATCGTATGTTCTTGACCTTGCTGGTCAATGATAGTAGCCATTTGCTGCAGATCATGGGTTTTGGCTAAATGGATAAAAACAAGGCCTGTATCTTTTCTAAAATTTTCATAGGCAATTTTATAGCCATTGAAGACCCAGTTAAGATTCTTTAACCGGCGGCGGACAACATGGGGACATAGGTGGTCCGCAAGAGAAGGGGTGAACCGGCGCATTTTGAAAAATTTTAAAACATATTTTCCATCGGAGCTTTCGAAAGCATAGGCTTGAGCGCCTTCTCCGAGAAATTTGAAGGGGGAAGCAAAAATAGCCTTTAATTCTTGCTGCTGTTCAAGGGGGGAAGCGGGGATCGTCCATGCAGGGTTTGGAGGGAGGGAAGAAGCGATCTTTCCTTTAGAAAAACCTTCCGTCGAAGAGTTCCTTTGATAGAAAAACAGGCCTACGGCGAGAGCGAAAATTAAGTAGATGTATCGTTTGCTTGAAGCCATTTATTGATCCGCTCTGTGATGCGATTGTATTCTTTAGGTTTAGGAACTTTTTCAATCCTTCCGATATCGAGATGGACAGGCCTGTCTCCGACAAATCCGTAATTGTGTTTGACGGCTTTGTCATGATCGGAAATCCCCCGGTCCATCCGTCTTTGCACAAGTTGTAATGTGCTCTGGATGCACCGCTCGATTTCTCGTTTGTCGCCCTGCTCTAGAAGTTTTTTGAAATGAGTGAAAATCAACTCGGCTTTTTCTTGGACGACAAATTCTGTTTTGTCGAGATCGATGAGATGGGTACGGCCTAATCGGTCGATCGCTTTGAGGTGAGTTTGCAGATCTTGGCTTTTATTGAGATGAAGGTAAATAAGTCCTGTATCTTGCCTCAGCTCATCGTAGGCAAGCTTATGAGCTTTGAAGATCGAAAGGATATTCTGTTTACGGTATTCGATTTTCTCAGGATGCCATAGATCTGAAATCCGTGGAGTCCGATGCTTCATCATGAAGAATTTGATGACATATTTTCCATCGTGGCTGACAAACGCATACGATTGCGAGCCCACGGCTAAAAACTTATATTTTTGGCTCAAGATTGACTTGAGAGGAGATAGATCCTGGGGTTCTTCAATAGCCCAGTGAGGATTATAAGAAAAATCAGAGGTAATCCGCGCTGGAGAAAAATTGAACGATTTATTGAGATAAAGTTGATAGCAGCTCCATAAAAAAATGGCAGGGAAAACAAGGAAAAACCAGAAACGCTTGCCCCTGAAAATCTGATATGTCATCATAAGCTCACTATGATACCACGCCTGATCAGTAGCTTACAACACCCTGTCGTTAAACGGCTCGTTAAACTCCGCGATAATCGCGCTTTCCGCACTCAAGAAAATTGTGTGCTGATTGTCGGTGTTACCCTCGTGAGCGATGTCGCCGCCCGCCTTCCATTAAAAACTTTAATTTCCGTCGACCCTCTTCCTTTCAACGCGGAAGAGGCGTATCTGGCGCCCCCTAACGTTTTAGAAAAGATTATCAATATCTCTTCGCATGACTTAGTGGCGGCTGTTGTGGAATTGCCTCCCCCCAGTTCTTTGAAGCAAGCAAAGACCCTTATCGTCCTGGATGCGCTAGCCGACCCTGGCAACGTGGGCACTATTCTCAGAACCGCGGTAGCCTTAGGATGGGACGGGGCTTTTTTAACACCCAAAACTGCCGATCCCTATAATGATAAAGCCCTCCGCGCTGCTCGCGGAGCCTCTTTGTTCCTTCCAATGCGCCAAGGGTCCTACGAAGAGTTGGCAGAACTAGTCCGTTCCAACGGTCTGACTGTTTATATCGCTGATGTGGATGGCAAAAAATTGACAGAGGCTTCTTTTAAAAAGCCTTTGGCTTTAGTTCTAGGCCATGAAACGCAAGGGCCGTCTCAGGAGACTAAAAGCTTGGGGGAATCTATTTCGATCCCTATGACAAATAAAATGGAATCCCTGAACGTTGCCACTGCTGCTGCTATTATAATGTATCAAATCCAAGAGAGTGACCTATGAGTAAAATCAAATCTGTCCATGCTATAGAAATTTTAGATTCACGGGGAAATCCTACCGTGGAAGCGATTGTGACGACCGATACCGGGTTTATCGGAAAAGCAGCTGTCCCTTCCGGGGCATCTACAGGAGAACATGAAGCAGTCGAGCTGCGCGACAAAGACAAAAAGAGATATGCAGGGAAAGGGGTCCTAAAAGCTGTTTCCCATATCAATGGCACTCTCTCCAAGCTTTTAATGGGTCAAAACGTATGGGATCAAGAAATCATTGATAAGCTCATGATCAAATGTGATGGCACCCCTAATAAATCAAAACTCGGAGCTAATGCTATCCTGGGCGTATCGCTGGCTGTCGCTAAGGCGGGGGCCGCTGCAAAAAAAGTCCCTCTCTACCGGTATTTAGGAGGAGAAAAAGCCCATCTTCTTCCTGTACCCTTGATGAATGTGATCAATGGGGGCGCACATGCCGATAATGACCTGGAATTCCAAGAATTCATGATTAGACCCCAAGGCGCGCCTACCTTCAAGGAAGCTGTTCGGTGGGGAGCTGAAGTCTTCCACGTTTTAAAAACTCTGTTAAAAGAAAAAGGGCATGTGGTCTCTGTCGGCGATGAGGGAGGTTTTGCCCCTCGGTTAAAGTCTCATGAACAGGCTCTTGATTTTCTTTTGCAAGCGATAAAAAAAGCAGGCTATAAAGCGGGATCTCAGATCTCGATCGCTCTCGATTGCGCCGCTTCTGAATACTACAATGTCAAAAAGAAAACCTATCTCGGAATGACCCTTCCTAAGTATCTAAAATATTTAGAAAAACTCTGCAAAGAGTACCCGATTAGCTCGATTGAAGATCCTTTGGATCAAAATGACTGGGATGGATGGAAGCAGCTCACTTCTCAGCTTCCTATCCAGGTCGTCGGCGATGATATTTTCGTCACCAATCCGATTTTTCTACAGAAGGGCATTAAGCTGAAAGTCGGCAATGCCATCTTGATTAAGCCCAATCAGATCGGCACGCTGACGGAAACCTTGGAAACGATTCAACTCGCAAAAAAAGCCCATTATGCAACGATTTTGTCCCACCGTTCTGGCGAGACGCAAGACTCGACGATTGCCGATTTAGCCGTCGCGACTTCCGCAGGACAGATTAAAACGGGGTCACTGAGCCGCGGTGAAAGAGTATCCAAATATAATAGACTGCTGGAAATTGAGGATGAACTGGGGAAAAAAGCTCTTTTCAATCCTTCCTGAAAAGCATCTCTAAAGGTGTTTTGAAATCATTTTGGATTTGCTTGAGTTCAAAATCTAAAGGTTGATCGTTGACATCTCGTCTAGAAATAATCTCTAAAGTTTGCGATTTGAAAATATGGTAAGGGTCTTCAAAACGCGCAATGAGCTGATCGTTTCCGGTGTGGATCAAGAATTCAAAAGGAGAACGGCTGGCGTTATAGCGAGTAGAAACGGCAAAATTTTTCTTCGAAGGACGCAAGACCGATTCCCCATCAAACCAAGATTCAAAATATGGATGTCCCAGAACGTGATCTAAGATCGTGGGAAATATATCGAGGTGGGAAGCGATCTGTCTTTGGAGACGCGGTTGGGCTGTTCCTAACCGAAAATAGAGTGGAACGTGTGTTTGCATTGTACTGAGATTAGAGGCATGAAAAATACGCCCTTGCTCGAAAAATTCTTCCCCATGATCTCCTGTGAAAACGACCACCGATTCATTTCCACCAGGAATTGATTTCAGTTTTTGGACAAATTCTCCAAACAGTCCATCAATAAAATGGATGGCATTCCGGTATCTATTTCTAATACCCTCAATTTGACCGTTAGAATAGGTTAGATTGAGGTAATCCATTGTTAGAGGGGCAGGATGTAAGGTCTCTTGGTGAGGCCAGCTATAGCCAAAATGCGTCGATTCTAGAAAAACAAGAAAAACATTTCCTTCAGGATTCGAAGCGATATCTTGGGTAAGAGTGGCCATACACTCGGCGTCATTTTCATGGTTCTCTCTCTCTTCTCCCTCTCCAAAGATTTCCAAACTGTCTGCTAGAGACAGCCCTTTTCCAAAAAGTCTTTCGTCCATCTGATAATACTTAAGTCTGGAAGCAGAGTAGACATGGACTTGATAGCCCGCTTTTTTAAGAATCTGCAAGGGCAAGCTTCCGGATTGCCATTCCTTAGGTTTTCTTTTTTCCCAATAAAAAGGGTAGACGCTGTGAAAAATCGAAAACCACGATAGATGGGTTCCATTGGCAGCAGCAATAGAATGTTCAAAGGAGATGTTTTCTTCTTTAAATTTTGAAAGGGCGGGGGCTACTGAAGGGGTAAGAAAATCTTCACGCAGGCTTTCAGCAACAAAGAGAAAAATATTCGGTTTTTTCGCCGCTTTTAAATCGAGCCCGCGCAACTGCGAAAGATAATTTTTTTCTGTAGGCTCTAGGGGAAGCAGTCCCACTTTTAACTGAGGATGAGAAGAGGAAAAGAAAGTGGTCTTCCATGGTAGTGCTTTTAAAAAATGTGCATCATCGTCAGGGGATGCAATCGCATTTGTTTTAAAATCGAACATCGAAAGAAAAAGAATCACGGAGAACAGACTCATTCCCACTACAGAATGAGAGAAAAAAATGGGCCTTCTTCGGGACAATTTATCTGTTAAACGGAAAAGCATGATCCCAAAAAGCGGAATCAACAGAACAGCCAGTCCAGCCAGCATCCAAGAGGTGATGGAAACGTGCGTAGCCAGAAGCATTTCAACGAAATTCTCAAAGCTTTCAGCCCGGATCCAGTCCAACACATACCAGATCGTCATTCCCATAATCCGGACCAGTGGAAAGTCGATCAAATGGACTAATAACAAGAGAAAGGTCGAAATCACGAAAATAGTCTTGAATATCTTAGGGAAGCGTCCTCCTAAGAAATGTCCGACCACGATCAGAATCCCGACTTCTATAGCGCATTGCCCTAAGGAATAAATCGTATAGAAAAAACGGTAGAGCCCTGTTGCACTTTCAATTAAGAAAACATGATAGATATGCAAAACAGAAAGAATTAAAAACAAAATACCAAAATAAATGTAATTAACAGACTGACGTTCTTTCATGCTTATTCTTTCCTCTTGAAGGAAAGATGCTTTAACGTCAAGCTTTTGTGTTATTAATTAATATTTAAGAATATCTCTAAATAAATCTAACCTATATCTTTATTCTTCGCTCTAACTTAAGGATAATCTATGTCCATACAACCTTTACCGTCTTCTTATTCCCTTCCTACATCCTTTTCAGAAGATAATTCTCAAATACGTTTCAATCTCTACCAGGCCCTCTGTTACCATCCTTCTTCCCCCTCTTATGATCCTATCCAGGATCCTCAGGACTTCCGGGGAATGCATTACGTCTACTCCAAGGCCCGTGAAGATGCATGGGGAAGCGAGATTAAGGAAATTTTAAACTCTTATCCACTCGATGAAGTCCAATCGCTTTATGAGGTTCTAAGAAATATTTTTCCGCCTGAGATGATAAATGTGGATCGTTTGAGTGTTGTGCGCTCTTTTCTCAGACTTTCTTCTACTCAATGGAAAGAATTAGGTCTGCAAATCAACCATCTCCTACCTGCGGGAAGTCGAGCGCATGACATCAAGTGGGTTGCAGAATTACTCATTTCAATCCTTAATAAAACCTACTGCGAGGCTTTGATCCAAACAGCTTCGAATCTCTTTACCTGGCAAACACCGAGCATTCATCGCGGTTATATCCTTGAAGGGTTGATTAAAGGGTGTCCGACGACAGATGCACTAATAAAAATACAGGAACTCAATAGCTCAGGCAAAAAAACGATGGCCAAAACCTTTATTCCTCATGGAGTCTAAAGAGCACTAGAAATCAATTCTCTAATAAAATCAAGTACTGAACCAGCTTTTCCCATTCTCTTTTCTCAATCAGGGCCCGGACTTGGTCTGGGTGGGCCTTAACTGCTTGGCAAAAGCTTAAAATATAAGGTTCAAAATTATTACGCGCATATTCCCTTTCACATTTAGCCACAAAACCAGGCGTTGGATGGTCGCCATCCATGAATCCCCGCCATTTTAAGTTCTTGCTTTGCACTTCGACCATGCATTTCTTAAGATCAGGATTTGTGAATAGCGTCCCTAAAAATCTCAGGGGATGGATATGCTGGACTTTGTTTCCTAAATCCCTTAACTCCCCTCGTTTAAGTAGGAGTGTGCCATACCCATTGTTCCCTACCGTATCAATGATCTTATAAATTACTTGAGCCTCTGCTTCAGTAATGGGAAGCTGATTATAGGGGCTATTGCTATCAAGAATGTTTCCATCCAGATTAAGAACTAGATTATCGGTTCGATGGGCATCCAAAATCGCTTGGATAGATGCCTCTGTGATACTTACTTGTGGTGGGATTTTCATCTCTACACGACGAGCTGCATCTAAGAAATAGATCCCCATATGCTCTGCAACATCCGCCCGTTGAATCTCTGAGATGGCTTTAAAGGACATTGTCATAAAAATAGAATAATCGGGATGTCCTGCCCCCAAAGCAAAATGGGAAGCCAAATAATCAGCAAGCGTCGAACTCGTAGGATTTTGCTGATTGAAATTTCCAAGATTTTTTTGCAGTTTGGCTTTAGCATCGGATAATTCCTGTTCTGAAAAACCATTGGTCTTCACTTCTTGCATAATCACTAAAAAAGCAGAGAGCATGTTCAAAGGGTCTTGAGTTAGAACCTGTTTGCTTCTTGCAATGGTATAAGAACAAGGAAGTAAGTATTTAACAGGGGCAGACTGAATCCATTGTCCATCCCCATCCTTGACTATTTTCCGAAATCTTTCTTCAATGACGGATTGGAGCAAATATAAAACCCAAAGTTTTTTTAGGTCTTTGTCTGTCTTTAACTCCTGAAAAGAGGTTGAATAAGCCAAGGAAAGATAAACCATATTAGATTCGGCAGAAGATTCAACTTTGATGGGGGCAGTTGAAGGCATGGTCATCCTTGGTGAAAAGCCCTCAAAGGCTTCAGCAAGATATTTGCCTACGCTTTCTTCTTCAAAATCCCCTACAGCCACGACCGCTATTTTACATTGTTCAATATTACGAATCTTCTCTCGGCAATAATCGACAAAACAGGGAAGCTCATCTTCAAACGCATTCAAAGGACAATCATTTAAATAGAAAATCTCTGGAACCGGCTCAAGAGGGTTTTTCGCGATAACACGACAAAAGATTGTTTGTCGCGGCATGGCATATTTCTTCAACCAAATCTCTATTCCATTGTCCAAAGAAGAAATAGAAAGATTCTCTTCTAAAGGCATCCCTACAGCAGAGGCATAAACCGTCCAAAATAGAAGAAGACCCAGAACTTTTTTCATGTAACCCATTGATCTACTCCCTTCGGTTTTTTTAGAGATTGGCAGCCTTTAAATAACTATTCCCTAATTTGATAAACGATATGGCTATTCAAAATAAACTTTAAAATAATTTTTATATATGTCTATGAAGAGATTTAATGCACTGGGCAGGATGATGAAGTCTAAAACCACGATTTTTTTATTTGGAGCAGCAGAAAGGGGTGAACTATGCTTGCCTCTTTACTTGACTTCTTTGGAACAAGTTTTGGATTTTTTGGGACATCCCCCTGAAAATTCAGACGGAATTCGGTATGCGGTGCAAACTCTCTTATATCAGCACGCTTTGATTTATTTCCGCGTGGCAGAAGAGGGATTTAGCACGGAAGATTATATTCACGGCCTTAGGTTTCTCAAGCAAAAGTCCCTTCAGACCCCTTTGACTGCGATCGGCATGCCCGGTGTCGGAGACCAAGAGATTCTCCGAGCGGCTACCTCTATTTGCCATCTTTATCAAAGCGTCCTTCTCGTCTCAGAGAAAGACCTCTACGACTATTTGACAGCGAAATAATTTTCTAGTCCCTCTTGTGTGGGCTTTAGTGACTTTGAACCTAATTTCCAGTTGGCCGGACAGACTTCCCCATTATTTTCATAATAGATCAAAGCATCCAAGATGCGAAGGGCCTCTTCGACAGAGCGTCCGAGTGGCAGATCATTAATCAGCTGATGCCGGATGATCCCTGCTTTATCCAGGATGAAAAGACCTCGATAAGCGATCCCTTCATCTTCCTTGAGAACCTGATACTCTCTTGAAATCGACTTGGTCAAATCGGAAACGAGAGGGTAGGTCACTCCTTCGATGCCGCCTTTGCTTTTGGGAGTATGGAGCCATGCATAGTGGCTATTAACGCTATCTACAGAACATCCGACAACTTGCGCATTCCGTTTTTCAAAACTTCCGAGCTCTTGTTGGAAGGCATGCAGTTCTGTCGGACAAACGAAGGTAAAGTCCAACGGATAGAAAAAGAACACGATATACTGCCCTAAAAAATTGCTCAGAGAAAAATCGTGACCAATTTTTCCGTTAATGACAGCTTTTGCCTTGAAACTAGGAGCGCTTTTTCCCATCAATAAATTCATAAACAAAACCCTTTTTTAAAATTCTTCGAACATTTCTTTGGCTTGTGTAATCCATCTTTCGTCCCCTATCGTTGTCTCGGGACCATGCCCTGGAATAACCCGTGTTTCAGGAGGAAGCTGGGCAAGCCTTTTGAGCGACTCCCACATTAAAGCAGGACGTGCTGTAGGAAAACTTAAATTTCCAATGGTTCCTTGAAAAAGAGTATCCCCTGAAATTAATATTTTTTGCTCGCGAAGCCAGAAACAGACACCGCCGGGCGTATGTCCCGGAGTGGAGATCACCTCGATCCTTAAATTGCCCAAAGGAATGATCTGGCCGTCTGTCAAAAATTTGTCTGGTTTTACGCTTTCGATAGGGATCAAAAGCGGCAGCCGGTCGGAACCTGGCCGCTCCAGATTGCCGGCATCCTCGTGCTGGACATACAGCGGAACGTTAAGAAGTTTTTTAAGCTTTGCAGCATCGGCAAAATGATCCCAATGAGAATGGGTCAGTAGAATCATTTGAGGGATAAGAGAATCTTCCTGAAGAGCTTCGGTGATCAGCTCCGCGCTTTCAAACGGCACATCGATAATGGCAGCATGGCGCGTCTGGGAACAACCGATCAAGACGGAATTCGTCTCAGCGGGGCCGGTAGTAAAAATTTTGATAATCATAAACTTCGCACCGGAGAGGATTTGAACCTCTGACCCCATGGTTCGTAGCCATGTACTCTATCCAACTGAGCTACCGGTGCAATAAATTATTTTATAGAGCAATAGTCTGCAAATATTCTCAAGAAGTTCCCGATTTTGAGCAAGCTTTACTTTCTCAAGAAGAATAGATATGCTTAATACCTATGAATATTGTCGTTTTAGGTGCCGGCACTATCGGATCTTACTTGGCGGCCAAGCTGGCTGAGGAAGAGCATAACGTGATCGTGATCGATCGAGATCCTAAGGCCTTGGACAAAATTGCCAGATCAGCCGATGTCGCGACAAGACTGGGCTCGGGCACCGACTGGCGACTTTTGGAAGATCTGACGGAGCTGTCCCCCGACCTTTTTATTGCTATGAGCAGTGACGATGAGACAAATCTCGTTGCCTGCACGATGGCTAAAAATTTAGGTTACGGGAAAACAGTCGCACGCATCCGCCAAAGCTCTTTTCTAGACCATAGCCGTTTAGAATTTGGACGCCTTTTCTTCGTCGACCATCTTTTGGGAACTGAGGTGATCGTAGCCCAAGATATTTTCAAGCACATCGTCAATCCCGGCCATTTGGCTGTCGAGAGTTTTGCTCAAGGCGCTGTACAGATGCGCACCGTGGTCATTCCTCCGAATTTTCAATACACGGGCATTCCTCTTTCTAAAGTCGAGCTGAGCGATAATCTCCTCATCGGACTGATCCGCAGAAAATCCGCCAGCGGCAAGGAATCTTTCATTTTCCCGAAAGGGCAAGACCATCTCATTCCCGGCGATGAAGCGACTTTGATCGGTGAGACCCACGCCATGCAACAGTTGGGAGATATTTTTGGCCTGCCTAAAAAAACCATTAAATCTGTTGTGTTAGTGGGAGGATCCGGCGTTGTCATCCATCTTTGCAGGCTATTGGAAGAACAAAAAATCGATGTAAAGATCATTGAGCAAGATGAAGCTAAATGTCAGAGACTCGCCCAACTTTTCCCCTTTGTCACGATTTTCAACCACGATGGGACCGATTTTGCTTTTTTAAAAGAAGAAAGAGTAGAAAGCGCTGACCTCTTCGTGGCCTGCACCCATTCACAAGAGACCAATATTTTAGCAGCTGCGCTGGCAAGGCAAGCCGGATGCCAGCAGGTGCTAGCCCTTGTTTCGGAAGAAGGGTTTGCGCCGCTCCTCCAACAATTGGGCATTGCGCATACGTTATCGGAACGGGCCAGCATTTCGCGCCGGATCCGGTCCATTTTACAAGGCGCTTCTATTGTTTCGATCGCTTCGCTTTATGAAAATCAAGCTAAAATCATGGAAGTTAAAATCTCCCCTGAATCCGGTATCATTGGATCTCCCTTGTCAGATTTAAGCACCACGCTTCCGCATGACTTTTTAATCGCGATGATTGAAAATCGGAGCGGTGTCACGGTTCCTAAAGGAAGCAGCGTCTTAACGCCAGGAGATACGGCCATTGTCCTTTGCAGTCCTAAAGCGATTCCTGAAGTAGAGAAAATTTTCTAACCCCGTTGTATGTATGTTAAAAAAAAGCTTGTATGTCCTTTTAGGTCTTTGTGTTTTATCCACCGCTGTTTATTTTCTAACTCCCTCAGCAAAACTCTCTAAGGATTACTGCGCTTTTTGTGACCCAAAAGTGATCGAAGCCCAGAAGTTCTATGAAGACGATACGATCGTTGCCCTCTATACACATAAACCTGTCATGCCAGGTCATTGCCTTATCATCCCTAAAAGGCATGCAGAGCGTTTTGAACAGCTCACTGACCAAGAAAACACCTCTATTGGCCACGTCATCAAACAAGTCGATCAAGCTGCGATGAAAGTTTTCAATACATCTTCTTATCTTCTGCTGCAAAAAAACGGCGCAGAAGCTGGCCAAACTGTTCCTCATGTCCACTTTCATTATTTTCCCCGACAAAAAGGCGATGACTCTTCGTTAAAATTTCTGATGAACATGTATATTGCTAATCTCAAAAAGCCAATGTCCCCTCCTGAGATGAAAGAAGTTTGCGGGAAAATGAAAGAAGCGATGTGAAGTTATGTCATATGTAGAGATTAGTCGCGTCTTAAGCCGATATTTTCTCTATCTGGCTGCTATTTTAGTGATCCCTCTGACAGTCGCCATCTCCTATGAATTCTTCTTAGAAAAAACAATCTACTTTTCTATCCCTGCCACCTTTGCTTTTTTGGGAACCATCGGCATTTGCCTCGTTTGCAGCATGCTTTTCCATTGGTGGGGGCGTAAAGCCAAAGGCACCCTCTATCGTCGAGAAGGAATTCTCCTTGTCGTTTCGATCTGGTTTTTGACCGCAGCTGTGGGCTCCTGCCCTTTCTTGATCACCCAGACGATTAAAAATCCGATCGATGCCTATTTTGAAACCATGTCGGGTCTGACGACAACAGGCGCGACGATCATCTACCCTAAGCAATATGAAAACGGAAAAGAAGTTTCAGCCGTCGTTCGCAATCCCTTAGATCACTCATTGATCTATTCTTTCTACGGCACTGTAGAGCCTTTGAAAGATCCTGCCTCGGGCCAAATTCTTAAAACGGGCATTGAGGCCCTCGGCAAACCCCTGCTTTTCTGGCGCAGTTTTATGCAATGGCTGGGAGGTATGGGAATCGTCGTGCTTTTTATCGCAGTCCTTCCCGCTCTGTCGATGGGAGGAAAATTTCTGTATGAAAATGAGATGCCCGGCATCTCTAAAGAAGGGATCACCCCGCGGATTAAAGAGACAGCCAGCCTCCTCTGGAAAATATATCTAGGGCTTACTCTTTTCCAGGTCATTCTACTGAAAGTAACAAATGCAGCGATGCCGCTCTTCGATGCTTTCACGCTCTCTTTTTCCACCATCTCCACCGGCGGATTTACCGTGACCAATGACGGTCTTCTTTCTTATGCCAGTATCGCAACTCCTATGATCATCGCCATCTTCATGATTGCTGGCAGTCTTAACTTCACTTTTTATTTTCATAGCCTCAAAGGCAAATTCTACCGGCTTTACGAACCTGAATTTTTCCTCTTTCTTGTGATTCTTTTCGGCGGCTGCCTACTCATGTCTTTCCCTCTGTGGCATGCTCCTTATTCTTGGACCGATGCCTTGGCCCAAGGATCGTTCATGGCAATCTCTGCGCAGACATCCACCGGTTTTTCTCTGATTTCCTACGACCTATGGCCCTTTATCTGTCAGCTGCTCATGCTCATTTTAATGTTCATCGGCGGTATGTCGGGATCGACAACGGGCGGTATCAAAGTCATCCGTTATTTCATTGTCCTGAAGCTGATCAAGAATAAGATTGAATCGCTCTTCCGTCCTGAAGTCGTCCGGGTCTTAAAAGTCGGAGATAAAGAGATTGCTCCCAAAACCGCCTCGACCGTCCTCATCTTCTTTTGCATCGTGATTTTTCTTGTCATCACCGGCACCTACCTGCTCGTGTGGGACAATCATGACCTCGTCACTGCTATCGGCACCATCAGTTGCATGATCAATAATACCGGTCTTAGCTTTGGCGGCATCGGCTCCGCAGGGTCGTTTGCCTTTCTTTCTCCTTTTTCTAAAATCGTGTGCATTCTCTGGATGGTCCTGGGCCGTCTTGAATATCTCAGCGTTCTTGTCCTTTTAGTTCCTGCTTTCTGGAAAAAGAAGTGATTTTTCCTGCGTCCTCCAAGTCTCGGAATAAGCAAGTTTCGTCCCGATGAATTCGAGAAGTGGGGAGCAGATTTGGAAATTGTTTCTCTCAAATAAGGTTAGCAGCTTTCCTGCATAGGGTCTTTTTAATTAATACAAGTTCTATGCTTGAACGGGATAATGATCATTTTGCCATGAGTCGAGTGTTATGAGAAGGTCATCAGGAGGAATTCTTGATGACTTTGCTGCATAAGCATCTTTCCAACATTGAGTGAGAAACTCATAGGACAAAGTTTTTGTTTGATGAGGTTTTAGGATGATGGGAAGAGCAACGGATTTTTGGTATTCAAGAGGAATAGATTTATCCAAACAACCTAAGTCTAAAGTGATAATATGCATATCTGGAGTAAGATTTTGAAGCGTTATCGGATTCCTATTCAGGAAAGTCCATCTATAATCTGTTCTTGTAATTTGTAAAGTCCCATTAGGTTGGACATTCATTTCAAAGGAAGTAGAGCGAATAGGTGCGCTCCCTGTTGACTCTTCTTCAGGTCCATTCCTGGATAAAGCTTGGGGCAAGGGGAACTCTCTGCCCACCTTGTCCATAGGAGTATATTGCTCTCTAGGAAGAGGGGAATTGGAAGCAGTAAAAATACAACTCATCACTCTTTCCCCCGTTCCTGTATGTAGAGATATTTCAACAGGTTTTCCTATCGGCGTATTTTGTAGATACACTTCCAATGAAGGCCCCTGAACTGGAATTGCCTGTCGATAAAATTCTTTTCCCTCACAACAGCATCTAGCAAAGACAATATCGACTTTAGAATGTACCTTTTTGAGCACTTCAGCGACGGGAAGGCTAATCAATGCCTCTCCGTATTCCAGCGCAGGAGGAAGAACTCCCATATTCATAGGATTATTTCTCATGTAATTAGGAACACGAGGTTGTGTAAGATTAAAAGGTGGATAAGCTCCCGTTTCAGGAGGGGTAGCTCTTCCTGGTTGGGATGTATACGCCCAACACCTGAGTAGAAATAGAGCCGCTAAGGTACCGCCAATGACCCCGATTATTTGCAGGGGAGTCACATTCCACTTTCCCCAGCTTGAGACTGAAGGGACAGAACCTTTCCATACTTGAGAGGAAGCAGATGTATCTAAACTAACCGTACTCATGAGTTTCTCCAATAAAATGCCAAAACTTTAATAGGATAAATAATTTTATTCAACAAAACATGACACTTAGAATCCTTTATTTAGAATTAAATTTCCTCTATTATAGCTCAATAGCAAGGAGAAAGAAGTGATCTGGGAAAAGCAATGGGAGCTCTTTGCGCCTAACTTTAAAGATGGCAAAGCGCACATCGATTTATCCCCTTATGGTTGTTCTGAAATTCTCCAGCTTTACGCAGGGCCGGGGTTTGGAGATCTATCACATCCCACAACACGCCTGGTCTTGCGCCTCATGCAGCCTTATATCAAAGATCATCCTGTCATCGATATTGGATGTGGTAGCGGGATTTTGTCGCTAGCGGCTGCGGCCATGGGAGCTCCCCAAGTCTATGGATATGATATCGATCCAGAAGCCGTTGATCACGCCAAAAAAAATGCCAAGCTCAGTTCAAGAAAAGTTCATTTCGCCATCACTCCTCCAAAAAAAATTGAACCTCATTCAGTTTTGCTGATGAATATGATTAGCTCTGAGCAGGAACAAGCGTGGAATAAGATTGCAGATCTAGTCCCCTCATCAGCGGTTTTGATCACCTCTGGAATTCTGGAAGAAGATGAAAAACACTACTTAGACTGGAGAATCGGCCAAGGGTGGAAAGTCGTACAAAAGTTAAGTGAAAACGGCTGGAGCGGCTTCATTCTTAAAAAAGGGGGATAGCTCCCCCTAAGATTAAACTTTTTTCAATAGAAAATGACCCAAAGGTGCCTGAATCTGTTTTCCATCTAAAAGATCGGCAATCGCTTGAAGTTCTTTGCCATTCAATCCACCGCTCGCAGAAAGAGATGAACCCTCTTGTTCGTCATTTTTAGTAAAATTTTGTAGAGATGCGACATAATTATTCTCATCCGACTTGCCCACTCCGCCTCTTCCTGCGATGGAATAACGCTTAAATATCACTTCAACCATAGCATAGGTTTTTTTAGTTGCGGGATCTTGCATCTCAACTTTAATAGCGATCAAAGGTCTTTTAGACCCTGACAATATCCGTACCGCAGAATATCCACTAAACAAGGAGGGATGTATCTTTGGATATTTTATATACTCATCATCTTCAAGGTTTAAATCCGTAGCAGATACAACTGGAAGGGAATAAAGACGATCAAGCCCTACTTTGCCGACAAAATATTCACCAAACGTCGTCTTAATTTCTTCTTTTCTCTTTTTTTCCTCATTTTCAATTTCCTTGGACAAAGAGCTGAGCTGTCGACCATTCATATCTTGGATCAGCCGCAAAATCGCTGGGTCTAATTGAATTGCCATAAATATCTCCTAGGTATTAACAATAGCCGAAGAGTTTAAGGAGGCGTGTCATTGAAAAAAAGGGAAATCAGCCTAAGAAAAAAGTATCAAATCAATTAGTAAAACCTCCATGAGGAGAAGGAGAAAGTGATCAAAAAGATCGCGTGCGATTCTACGACAGAATCAGGCCAGGGGCTCATCGCTCCTAAGAGAACGATCAGCCCCAGCCTAAGATATTCAAAGAGAATTACATCATGTCGTCCATGCCCATGCCACCCATACCGCCCATTCCTCCCATGCCGTCCATTGAAGGAGCAGGAGCTTTTTTAGGCTGAGGTTTATCAGTGATCATGGCTGCAACTGTGAGCAAAATACCCGAAACAGAAGCGGCATTGATAAAAGCGCTCTTGGTGACGAGAACCGGATCGACAACCCCGTCTTTGCTAAGATCAGCAAATTCGCCTGTCAGTCCGTTATAGCCCCAAGCTCCTTGCCGTTCATAAACCTTTTCAGCAATGAGATTACCTTGCTCGCCGCAGTTATTGGCGATAGCAATAGCAGGAGCAAATGCCGCTTTGCGGACAACTTCAACCCCAATTTGTTCATCACCTGGCAAGACAAGAGTTTCAAGAGCTTTGACCGCCCGCAGGAGAGCGACGCCGCCGCCGGGAACAATTCCTTCGGCAACAGCTGCGCGTGTCGCGTGGAGTGCATCATCTACACGTGCTTTTTTCTCTTTGAGTTCTGTTTCTGTGGCTGCTCCGACATTGATGACAGCAACTCCGCCCGCGAGCTTCGCAAGTCTTTCTTCGAGTTTTTCGATGTCATAGTCAGAAGTAGAAGAAGCAATTTCTCCACGGACTTCTTGGATCCGTTTTTCGATTTCTTTTGCATCGCCTGCGCCATCGATAATGGTCGTGGTTTCTTTGGCGATCTTAATTTTTTTCGCACGGCCGAGCATCGAAAGCTCGATATCTTCGAAAGAAAGACCGACTTCTTCTGAAATAACGGTTGCGCCTGTGAGGACAGCGATGTCTTGTAAAACCGCTTTACGTCTGTCTCCAAAGGCAGGAGCTTTCACAGCGCAAAGAGGAAGACCAGCTTTGATTTTATTCACGACGAGAGTTGCCAAAGCTTCTCCCTCGATATCATCGGCAATGATCAAAAGAGGTTTTTGAGCCTTTTCCATGAATTTTTCTAAGAAAGGAACGATCTCTTTAATAGAAGAGATTCTTTGATCTGTTATCAAGATCCACGCATTGTCCAATTCGGCTGTCATCTTCTCAGGATTGGTGATGAAATAGGGGGAGATATAACCCTTGTCGAACTGCATTCCTTCAACAACATCGAGTGTTGTGTCAATCCCTTTCGCTTCAGCGATCGTGATGGTGCCGTCTTTGCCGACTTTTTCCATCGCTTCTGCAATGATGTTCCCGATTTCTGGATCGTTATTGGCTGAGATCGTGGCGATTTGCTTGATCTCTTCAGGTTTGCTGATTTTAGTGGCCAGCTCATCGAGAGCTTTGCAAAGAGCGGCTGTTGCTTTATCGATACCCCGTTTAATACTCACAGGGTTTGCTCCTGCAATCACACTTTTAACGCCTTCGGTATAAATAGCCTCGGCCAGCACGATAGCGGTTGTTGTTCCATCGCCAGCGACATCGGAAGTTTTTGAAGAGGCTTCTTTAACGAGCTGAGCGCCCATGTTCTCAAATTTATTTTTTAGGTAGATTTCCTTGGCAACAGTAACGCCGTCTTTGGTTGAAAGGGGAGCTCCATAGCCGCGGTTGATCACGACGTTGCGGCCTTTAGGGCCTAATGTCACGATCACAGCCTTGGCCAGCGTTTTGACGCCTTTCAAAACAGATTTAAGAGCTTCTTGATTGAATTGCAGCATCTTTGACATAGGTTTTCCTTATACGAGTACGCCGAGAATTTCTTCTTCGGTCATGATTAAATATTCAGTTGATACATCATCGCTTTTGACTTCTGTTCCAGCATAAGCAGAAAATAAAACTTTATCTCCGATGTTCACATGCATCGGAAGAATCTTTCCATCGTCATCGGTTTTGCCTGGGCCTATTGCCACCACTTCTCCAATTTTGGGTTTTTCCTTAGCGGAATCGGGCAGTAAAATGCCTCCCTTGGTTGTCTTAGCCTCGGCACGTTTAATCAAAACACGATTTCCAAGAGGTTTCATCATACATAGCTCCTGATAGAGAATTGTTAAAAAACAGCATCATAATCCTCTTTTTCAAAAGAGTCAACGCGGTAGAAAATCCCTGATTTTTTAAAATATTTAAATACAGGTCTTTAGTGATTTTTTTAGTTTGAAAATTCCCAGACCCATTTAAAATCATTCCCTAAAATATGACAAATGCTCTTCCAAAGGAACTTCCTATTTCTTCCCCCATCCATTGCACCCTTTTGAGGTTGCCTACAAACCTCATCTTGGAGGTTATGAGCTATTTGAATGTACAAGAGCGGAACTGTCTTAAGTTAGTCGGACGCCACCTACGTCAACTCGTCGACGAATATCCCAACTATGTGTGGAGGCAATTATTCCGTCATTCTTTGCCACCCTGTGTGATCGAAGAAACGCCTAAGCGCTGGCTCGAGAACGGAAAAGCTCGCCAAACTTATGAGGAATGTTGCCAAATTTTAACAAACTTAAATAAATGTCATTTTCATTTCACTCTTCTCAATGTTTTGATACCTAATTTTGCCCTTAGCTGTTTTGAAGTAGGCTATCGACGCCTTTATGCAGCCCAGACGAATGGACAAGTCTTCATTTGGGATAAGCAAAAAACTTTCCAAGCCCTACAACTTCCACCAACCGGGGCTTCTATTTACGATCTGGGGAGCACTGCCGATTATCTAACCGTTGCATCAAAAAATGGACAATTGGCTATCTGGAAAAAAGATAATGATGACCAACTCTGCTGGGTTCAAACCCTAGAGTTAGGTGAGCTCACAACTCTTTTTGTCAGTGAAAATATTATTTTTGAACAGACTAAAACTAATCCCGATTTGCATCTTTGGAAACCTTGTCCTCAAACCGGGCTTTTTCAAACGATTCAAAAGATTGAAAGAGTTCGGAAAATTCTTTTCATGGATGACTTTTTTGTCGCCTTTATTTCTGGTGTGGGACTGGAAGTTAGATCTCAAGAAAGACTTCTGAAAACGATTCCAACACAAAATCCTCAATTTTGGCTTGCAGGGCCCTACCTCTGTTTATACATTGAAACTGGCTTAGAAATATGGAAGAAAATCGGAGAAAAATTGTTCGAAATAGCTCTTTTGCCTCTTAAAAAAGGGATATCCGATATCACGATCTGGGATGAGTATCTTTCCATTCAATATTACGAAACAAATATGGTTGTATTATTGGAAATTTTTAATAAATTTAATCTAGTAAGAACTTTATGGCAATACACAGACTATTTCTTTTGCGATAAAATCTTGTTCGCGCAGGTTAAAGATAGTTTTAACATCCATGTTTGGCAAAAACAAGGACCTTTTGTCAAAAATGTCCAAACCCTCTCGCTTACAGATCAGTTGACAAATCTTGTTTTATACCATCAAAGCCTCTTTATTCTTACAAATGACAAAACCATTACGATGTATAGGAAAGATAACAAGCTGGAATTTAAGTTTCTGAAAGTTCTCAGAAGTGAAGGACCCAAGATCAGTGAACTCCACTTTAAAAGCGGCTTTCTCATCGCCCTCACCGTAGAACCTAAGGTCGAAATATGGGATTTTACTTCCCTTTGAGAAGCAGTCTTGCATTGCTTACTAGTCAAATTCCAAAAATATTTAAAAAAAATATTTGTCATAAGAACCTATTTTGTTATGAGAAAGTTAAAGCACACAAGTTTCGGTCTTCAAAGATCTGAAACTTCTTTAAAGAGGGAATCGCTAAATGAGCAAAATGACTCCGCCATCCCACTATCTGCAAGAAGCCGTTGAGATTCTAGACACTGCCAAAGGAAAAATCCTCACAATCAGTCAAAGACAAAAACTCGCCGTCGAACTCGCTGCGCTGATGCTGGAAGAGGCAAATAAAATCCAAACCCATGCTGAGAAAAAGAGACAGTCTGAACTAGCCCGGATGATGCTGGATCCTCGGGGAAAAGCATTTACGACCATGATGACAGACCAATGCTTCCGGAGTAAAAAGTCCGCGCGAGTAGCCCATCAAATGATCTATTTGCTGAACCAATTCGGCATTCCTCGTTATCTCGATTGGTCAAAACGGATGTCCCTAGCTGCTTTTCAACATATCGGAAGGGCTCTTTCTCCGATTTTTGTTCCCATGGCGACGTGGACGCTCCGCAGACAGACTAGAACCGTCATCCTGCCCGGAGAAAAACATGCCCTCTCCAAACACATGCATAAACGGCGTAAAGAGGGAGTCCGTCTCAATCTGAACCATTTGGGAGAAGCTATCCTCGGCGAAGAAGAGGCTCACCACCGTCTAGCTGTTTATTTGAATGATCTGGCCCAAGATGATATCGAATACGTCTCGGTCAAAATCTCGACGATTTACTCTCAGATCAACATGTTGGGATGGGAAAAGACCATCGAAGTGCTTTCTGATCGATTAAGGCAGCTTTACCGGGTGGCTAAGAGTCATTCTTTTGTCCATGCTGATGGATCGCGATCTCCTAAATTTGTCAACCTCGACATGGAAGAATACCGGGATTTAAAACTAACGGTAGAACTTTTTAAAAAAGTTCTCGACGAACCGGAGTTTCATGATTTTTCTGCCGGGATCGTTCTACAAGCGTATCTGCCCGATGCACACGAAATTCAAAAAGAACTCACCGTTTGGGCGATGAACAGAGTAAAAAATAAAGGGGCTCCGATTAAAATCCGGATTGTGAAAGGCGCCAATCTTGCCATGGAACAATTCGAGGCATCTCTGCGCGGATGGTCTCAAGCGCCTTATACGAATAAAATCTCCGTCGATGCGAATTATAAACGGATGGTCACCTATGGATGCCTTCCTGAACATGCCAAAGCCGTCCACATCGGAGTGGCCAGTCATAATCTCTTTGATATCGCTTATGCACTCCTTCTACGTGCAGAGTATAATGTTGAAAAAGAGATTTCCTTTGAAATGCTCGAAGGGATGGCTGACCATATCCGCCGCGTTGTCCAAAAACTTTCAAAAGACATCCTGCTTTATTGCCCTGTAGCCACAAAAGAAGATTTTCAAAGCGCCGTCGCTTACCTCATTCGCAGGCTCGATGAAAATACAGGCCCTGAAAATTTCTTGCGCCATACTTTTGGTTTAAAACCTGGCACTCCTGAATGGAATGAACAGGTCAAACGATTTGCAGAAGCCTGCGAAGAAATCAATACTGCGCCTATGGGGCCTCGGCGGCATCAAAACCGTTTAGAGACACCTGAGGCACACGACCCGCAAGGTCCCTTCGAAAACGAATCAGACACCGATTTTGCTCTCCCGCAAAATAGAGTCTGGGTCTCTCAAATCATGGATAAGTGGAAACGGAAAAAAATAGATTCCATTCCTTGCGTCATCGGAGGAAACGAATTCCATGAGGCAAAACCTCATGGTGAAGGCGACGATCCTTCCAAACCGCGAGAATTTCTCTACACATATTCACTGGCGCCTTGGAGTCAAGTAGACGAAGCCCTTAAAGTTGCCAAGTCTCATGAAGCGGAGTGGGCCAAGACCTCTGTCGAAAGCCGCTGCCAACTGCTGGCCAAAGCCGCTCAAAAACTACGGGAGCGCCGAGGCGATCTTATCGGCGTGATGATGGCTGATGGAGGAAAGACTCCTTATGAGGCCGATCCTGAAATTTCGGAAGCCATCGATTTTGCAGAATATTACAGGCGCAGCGCGATCAAAATGGACTCCTGCAAAGATATTCGATGGAAGCCTAAAGGAACTTACCTTGTCGCTCCGCCTTGGAATTTTCCTGTCTCTATTCCTGCAGGAGGCATTTTAGGAGCTTTGGTTATCGGCAACTGTGTGATTTTCAAACCGGCGCCTGAAGCTGTTCTTTCTGGATGGGTGCTCGTCAACGCTCTCTGGGATGCGGGCATTCCAAAAGAGGTTTTGCAATTCATCAACTGCGCAGACGATCCTGTCGGAAGCAGGCTCATCAAAGATCCTCGTCTCAATGGCGTCATCTTAACGGGAGCAACTGCTACAGCGCGCCTCTTCCTGCATCTGCGTCCAAGCCTCGATCTTTCCGCAGAGACCGGCGGAAAAAATGCGATGATCATCACTGCACTCGCGGACCGGGATTTGGCCATTAAAGACCTCATACAATCGGCTTTTGGTCATTCAGGACAAAAATGCAGCGCGGCAAGCTTGCTCGTCTTAGAAGCTGAAGTTTATGACGACCCCCATTTCCGTCAGCAGCTCAAAGATGCTGTCATGAGTTTAAAAGTCGGATCAGCATGGGACCTTACTTCCAAAGTTATTCCTCTCATCCGTGAGCCGGGAGAAGATTTACTCCGAGGCTTGACTCAACTTGAAGAGGGTGAAGAATGGCTCGTTGAACCGCACCCAGATGAGTCGAATCCTAATCTCTGGTCGCCCGGTGTCAAATGGGGAGTCAAAGAGGGAAGCTTTATGCACCATACCGAACTCTTCGGCCCTGTTTTAGCAGTCATGCGGGCAAAAAATCTCGAGCATGCGCTACAAATCGCCAATGAAACTCCGTATGGCTTAACGTCAGGATTACAGAGTTTAGATCCTCGCGAGCAAAAATATTGGCTTTCGAAAATTGAAGCGGGGAATCTCTATATCAACCGCACTGTTACAGGAGCAATTGTCCGGCGCCAGCCGTTCGGAGGATGTAAAGCCAGCAGCTTTGGTCATGGAGCCAAAGCAGGGGGGCCTAATTACGTCCATCAATTCGCCCATCCCACTCAAATCAGCCTTCCTAAAGAAAAAGCTCCGGTTTCTGCATCGGTAGAAAATATGTCAAAACTATTAGAAAAACTATCGCTGACCACTGAGCAACTAGGCATATGGTATGCAAGCATCTCCAACTATGCATTCTGGGGCCACCGATTAAAGCATGACCATGACCCCAGCCGGATCGTAGGACAGGACAATCTGTTCCAGTATCGATCTTACTCAGGTATTTGCCTGCGCATTCAGCCGCACGATCAACCGCTTGACATTCTCCGTGTCTGCGCTGCCGCCCTGACCTGTGAAACACCGTTACAAATCAGCTTTACGAAAGGCAAAACACCGATGGTTATTTCAGAGCAGTGGAAGCATCTGATGCCGTTATTTCGTCTTGTAGAAGAAACTGAAGAACACTTTGTTCAACGCGTCCGCGCCGGAGCTTTTAAACGGATCCGTCTTTTGACTCCACCGAGTACAGAGCTTCAAGATGGAGCTGCGGAATCGGCCTGCCATCTAGATCTGGCCCCTGTTTTGATCAACGGCCGTTTTGAATTACTCCATTATCTCCGAGAAGTCGCGATCAGCTTTGACTATCACAGATATGGAAATCTCGGTGTTCGTGAAGGGGAAGTCCGTAAACCTATTCATTAGGCCCATGGAATCTGTCTTCATAAAAAAATTTTGGAAGGCATTCTGTGGCTATATCAAACAATAAGGCATTTCCCTCTGCCACTCTTTTATGTTAATATGTTTTCAAAAACTCACTAAATATGACTAACGACTTAAATCCTGCCCAACAAAGCGCTGTTCATCATATAGAAGGGCCTGCCCTTGTCATTGCAGGAGCCGGTTCAGGAAAGACCCGCGTGGTGACTTTCCGGATTGCCCATCTGTTAAGCGTAGGGATCCCCTCGGATGAGATCCTAGCGGTCACCTTCACGAACAAAGCCGCAGAAGAGATGCGCCACCGGGTCGAAAAGCTATCGAAAAACTTTGTACTCTCCTGCACGTTCCATAGTCTGGGGGCAAGAATCCTACGACAGTCGATCCAACATCTAGGGTATAACAACGACTTTACGATCTATGATGAGGAAGACAGCGATAAACTTCTCAAAGAATGCTTAACGGCTTTGAATATCCGAGAAGAAAAGGGTTTTCAAAAGACAACGCGGATGCAAATCTCGTCAGCCAAAAACAGCCTGATGTCTCCTGAAGCTATTATGAAGGAAGATGGCACTTTAGGAACAATCTACCAACTCTATCAGTCCAAACTTAAAAGCTACCAAGCGGTCGATTTCGATGACCTGCTCTATCTGCCGATCCAGCTTTTTCAAGAACATCCCGATGTCTTAGAGATGTACCAAAAAAGATGGTCTTTCATTCTCATCGATGAATATCAAGATACCAATGCCGCCCAGCATACGCTGGCTAAGCTATTAGCAGCGAAGCATCAAAACGTCTTTGCAGTGGGAGATCCTGACCAATCGATCTATTCCTGGCGAGGGGCCAATATCGATAATATCTTGAACTTTGAAAAAGATTTCCCCGGCGCCAGGATTATCACTTTAGAGCAAAATTACCGCAGCCGTTCGACGATCTTAAATGCCGCCAACGGCCTGATCCATCACAACATCTCCCGCTACGAAAAAAATCTCTGGAGCGCTTTAGGTCCCGGAGAAAAAATCGGGCTTTACATCGCAGAAAATGATCATCAAGAGGCTGAATTCGTGGCGCGGAAAATTTTGAAGCACCATGACGATTTCACTCTCAATGATTGTGTGATTTTTTACCGTACGAACTTCCAATCGCGGATCTTTGAAGATATGCTTTTAAAACTCCGCATTCCTTACACCATTATTGGAGGATTATCCTTTTATCAAAGACGCGAGATCAAGGACATCCTTTGCCTGCTCCGGATCGTCCTCGCAGGGGCTGACTTTATCGCTTTTGCGCGCACGATCAATCTTCCCAAACGGGGACTGGGCGAAGCCGCTCTTGATAAACTCCGCGAAGGGGCCTCTTCTCTTTCCATGACGATCTTTGATTATTGCAAGGCGATTGCCGACAGAAAAGTTGAAGTGAAGCTGAGCGCCCGGCAATTAGAGGGAATTGTCCACTATGTGAATACGATCTTAGCTTTGCGTGAAATGGCTAAAGAACGCATCTCTCTCCATACTCTGGTATCGGAGGCCATCGAACGATCCCGTTACAATGATTATCTTAAAGAAGATCCCGAATCATATGAAGACCGCAAGGAAAACCTAGCTGAATTAGTCTCCAAGGCAGCTGAATGGGAGCAGGAAAATTCTCAAGGGACACTCTCTAATTTTCTTGAAGAGCTCTCACTAAAAACAACCACTGAAGAGCCTGTTTCGGAATCGGTCAAAATGATGACGCTTCATAATGGAAAAGGATTGGAATTTTCCGTCGTATTCCTCGTGGGCATGGAAGAAGATCTTTTTCCTCATGTCAATTCTAAGGAGAGCGAAGATGCTCTGCAGGAAGAAAGGCGCCTTTGCTATGTCGGAATGACGCGGGCCAAAGAATACCTCTATCTAACCACTGCAAAGTTCCGTTTTTTATGGGGAGGAGCCCGCCTCATGAGACCGAGCCGATTCTTGAATGAAATCCCTCCCGAATACATCAATGCCCTCAATGCGAGACCGGTTTACGCAGAGGGAGAAAACAGTGAAGCCTTTTCTCAAGGCGATACAGTCCACCATCGAGATTTTGGATTGGGAGTCATTCAAAAATGTTATGAAACGTCTTTAGGGCCGACTTACGATGTTTTCTTCCCTCAAAGCGGAGAAACCCGAAGCTTGGTCGCTAAGTATGCAAAACTTCTCAAAAGTTCGGAAGACCTGGCTTACTGACAAGCCCCAATGCCAATATTTGTCTCTCCAGCGGAGACCTTTTAGATTGGGAAGCCATCCTTGGGGAAGGCAAATTTCTCCTAGCGCAAATGCCGGTCTCCAAAAATGAGCCGTCCGTTCATTTTTAAAAAGAGAAACTGTCGGCACTCCCAAACACGAAGCGAGATGTCCAATACCGGAATCATTGCCGATCATATAACCCGATTCACCGACAAAACGAGCCATTTCATCTAAGGTAGTAAATAAGGGGGCTTCCGGCCACTGAGCTCTCTCTGCGGGAGAGACGATAAAAACAGGCTCATATCCTTTTTGAGATAGCTTGTCGGCCAGTTTTAAAAATTTAACACGGGGCCAGTTTTTCCCCGGTCGTGAACTGGTCGGGTGGAGCACCACTCTTTTCAAATACTTGCGGGGCTGAAGCCCTTCAGGGATGGCGATTCCATTGCTTTTGACGGCCCCTTCGATTCCTAATTTTGCCTGGCAGAAGTTCACCAAGTTATCGGCAAACGTTCGATTTCCATCAAAACCACCCTCTTCCCAATACGGATAATCGGTATTCGGAGTGGCAATCGGGTTGAGGACGGTTGTTTTGTCCCGGTACTGAGATAGGCAGGTTTTTAAGACTTCGGACATCGGGCCAGACTTTTCATAAAAAATAAAAAAACGGTCGAATTCGCTTAAGTTAGGAGGGAAAGAGCGGAGGGGAAGGTGAGGGAACCAGCTTTGCAATTGCGACATAAAGGGGTGGAACGTAACGACTTCATCTCCCCTTAAGGAAAGATTTTGAGATAGGATCAAGGTTAGAAGGCAATCTCCTAAACCTGCGCAACTAAATACTGCTATTTTCATAAAGATTTACTATTAAATATTCATTCTATAATAAACAGAATTAGAATTAAATGAAAATTAAAACACATTTAGACCTAAAATTTAAAACACAGCAAGCCTTGGTTTTGACCATGGCAATGCAACAGGCGCTTTATGTGCTTCAACTTCCTATTACCGACCTCGTCCAATGGGTCCAGCTCCAGATCGAACAAAACCCTCTTTTGCAGTTTGATGAGAGTCCTCCTGAAGACCACCCGGCAGAATTAGATTTTGACGCTCAAGGATTTGAGGTGCTCGACCACCTCGATGATACCTTTGTCCAAGGACTTTTTCCGGATGAAACTTTCGAAGAGGTTGTCTCTCTTGAAAATCTTGTCCATGCGTCTACTTCTCTGCACGACCATTTGATGGAACAAGCAAGAACCGCCTTCCATGACCTTGAGCAGCTGGACCACGCTGAACAGATCATTGGCAACCTCGATGAGAAAGGATTCTTAGGGGATTTTGAGGCCGATCCTCATATTCTCACAATCGTCCAAACCTTCGATCCTCCAGGAATAGCTGCCCGGGACCTCCGAGAATCCCTCCTGATCCAACTCAGAGGCAAAAAAAAAGAGAACTCCTTGGCTTATTTCTTGATCGCAGAGCACTACAACGATCTACTCCGCTGCCGACTCTCTTATGTCGCAAAAAAACTGCATCAGACGGTTGGAGATATCCAAGCCGCTTTGCAAAAAGACATTTCCTCTCTTGATTTTCATCCTGCCAGCCGGTTTCAAACGACCCCCTCGGCCATGGTCACCCCCGATATCATCATCCAGCAAATGGATAGCGGCTACCAGGTCAAGATCAATGAGTCCCCCTTGCCCCGCTTTATTCTGTCTCCTCCCTCCTTTGCCAATCTCAATCGCCACTATACCGAAGGAAAATGGATGGAAAAGATATTGGCAAGACGCCGAGAGATCCTAACTAAAATCGTTCACTATGTGTTAGAGAAACACGCCGGATTTTTTTCCGGAATGACGCAGAATCTAGAGCCCCTTTCGATGCAAGAGATCGCCCAAGAACTTCAGTTGCATGAATCGACTGTCGCCCGGGCTGTTAAAGATAAATACGTTTCGTGCCCTCGGGGAATTTTCAGCTTAAGGTATTTCTTTCCGTATACCTCGGCAACCAATGAACAGGGGACACCGATCTCCCATGTCGAAGCCAAGCAGCTCCTAGAAAAACTCATTCATACCGAAGATAAAAACAAACCCCTATCAGACAATGCCCTTGCGCGGGCCATGTCTAAAGCAGGCATCCCCTGCGCTAGGCGCACGATCGCCAAATATCGCAAAGTTCTAAACATCCCTCCCGCCTCTCATCGCCGAAAAGAGACGGCTTAAACATGAGAGCAGGAGGAGTTTATTCAATCTCCTATTTCTCCAAATTGCGCATATTGCAAAGGTTCCTCACTTAAATTCGTTATGACTTTTTCACAAGCTTCGCCAACTTTAGGCCCAGCAAAATTACAGGCAACAAGGATGGCCTTAGAATCTTTGGGAATTATACGAACCCAACAATACCAGGATCCATTCGAACCGTTATGTTCTAGCTTATTTGGATGTACAAACCAGCCCATAGCATAAGAATTATTTTCATCTGAATCAGTTACTGGAGTGTGAAGCATTTTATAAGATTTAGCTGAAAGCATTTTATAATTTTCTTTCTGAGCGGACAAATGTAACAGGACAAAACGTGCCCAATCCATAATAGAAGCATGGACGGTGCCGGCAGGACCCAATAAAGCAGGGTTATCAGCCTCAGGACCTGTTCCTAGGGGATTTCCACTTTTGTCATGTCCATGGGGTACTTGAGGATTTTCATTATCAGTTTCTTTTGGAGGACCAAATCCCCCACTCTTCATTTCTAACGGAATGAATAAATCTTCCGAAATCATTTTTTCCCAAGGTAAATCGCAAGATTTTTGAGAACGTAATAACTCCAAGATGTGACCTACGATAATGTAGCTCAAATTTGAGTAGTGAAAAGTACCAGGCTTAACTGCAGAAGCATGAGATAATGCTTGTTCTAAAACGATTTTTCTCCCTTCCACATTATTTCCAGGAACAGAATTCTGAACCTGCCAATAATGTTGAACCCCAGGTTCAAGATTAGGAATATTTGAAAGGTCAGCAGGAAGTCCTCCCCGATGGTTAAGAAGCTGCTTTATCGTGAGTGAGCGATAGTCAGCATGTATTTTTGAGGCTAAATCAGGAACTAAATCTACAACTCTGTCATCCCATTTTAGATAGCCTTTTTCTACCATCAGCGCGCATAAAGTTGCCGTCATTGCTTTAGTGCAAGATCCTAAATGAAACGGATCAGAGAGCGTTACAGCCTCTTTCTTTCCTTTCATTCTCACACCTGCTGCACCTGTGGCAATACCTGCTAGAGGACCCTTAACTCGTATGACGGCAGCTACCATACCGGGAATATTGTATTCATTAATAATAGGTGTAAGGTAAGAAGAAATATCCCAAGGAACTGAATCCTGAAAAGCATCGCCTAAAATTTTTTCTTCGGCCGAAACATGATTCAAAGTAAAAATCAGGAAAACAATATAATGCATGATTTTGCTCATAAATCCTCCTTATTTAGTTTAAACACCTCATTTGTTGTCTGTAATTATGAGCTTCATCCTTGAATTTTCGATACCTTTTAATAAACGAAATCGAAAATATTTTTGATTTTCAAAAAAGATATGGATTTCTGTCTCTGACATCCAAGCGAGTTTTCTCATTTCTCTATCGGTTAAACAAAGAACAGCTGGAAGCGAAAGCTTGCGGCAACAGCGTTTGAAAATCCATTGCCGGTAGCTCAGCCATCCTAGACTTAATCCCAGCAGCAATAGAGGAATTAGAGGCCAAAAGACTCCGAGCATTACACTCAGCATCAAAACCAACGGCTCCCATGTTCGACTAAAGAGCGGGCCGAAAAAACGTTTCCAAGCTTGGGGAGCAGTCGAGTAGGCAAGAATCTCTTCAAATTGCGGTTCTTCAAAACGCATCCGTGCGGCATGGACAGCTTCATGAGTGAGTACCTCAGAGCGGGAATAGCCTAAAAAAGAACCCTTTTGAAAATTAGTTCTCATTTGTATTGAAGGGAGTTGATCTTCTGATATCCAAGTGGCCGCTCCTTCCCACCAAGCGATTTTGTGATTCGAATACGAAAGAGGAACCCAGTCGATCACAAAACCGAAAGGGGAAGACAACTCTTTCCATTCAACATGGGACAAAGGCTGGGCTTGCCCAGCTCGCTTAAGAAAAGCATCTTCAGATTCATCGGGGCCTGGAATCAAGCCCCTATTGAAATACTCAAGAAGAACACGCTCTTCGATCACGCAGCGGAACGAATTTTTTTACGGTATTTCATGAAGAGAAGTGTAAAGCCAATCATATTGAGCATCGAAAAGACTCCAAAGAAAAGTAAGATCTTATTGGTCTTTTTAGTGATCTTGATCAACCTCTCACGGACGAGTTTTTCAAACTCCGATTCATTTTCAAACCACGTTCCTTGATAGAGATGGCGAGAGAAAATAGCCTGTTTATCCTCTTTAGCATTGAAATAGAAAGTGGGGAGCGCGATATCTCGGTTCCCTTCTTTATTCGCTAATTGTTTGAACGATTCTCCCATGACTAAAAAGGTGCGATGAGTGACGCGGTTGATGACAGAGTCGCGATCTTTGCCGGGATATTCATTATCGATGCGGTCCCAGTTATCACAGAGCCAGTCCATGCACCGTTTTAAAATCGCATGTCCGGGTCTTGAACCGATGATGTTATTGGTGGGAAGCACGGAAGAACTGAGCGAGGTTTTGTAAGGCAGTTCCATACCGCAAAAGAAATCAAATCCTTTATTCAGCGCATCGAAAGGCTGGACGCATTTGACATCGTGATCCGCATAGACGCCGCCTTCTTGATACAAAATTTCATAACGAAGGATATCTGATTTTTCACCGTAATTATCTGATTTTTTATAGCAGTCGTAGAGCTTGAGAAATTGGAGATCTTGAATTCTTGCCATCTGCATCTGTTTGTGAGGAAGCGGTCTATCACGGTCAGTCCAAAATTTAAATGTCCAATCGGGGTTCTTCGCGATCCAAGTCCTGACATTTTCTACAGAGTCGCGAGGAAAAGGTTTAGGGCCTATCCAGATAAAGTGAACAATTTTAGGCACCCTGTACATCGTCGATTTCATCTGCAAGAAAGGGATATTTTTCTCATAGACCATTTTGAAAAAATTCAAGTTTTCGAAGTCTTCACGGGTTTGCACGTATTGCCATGCTGGATCTTCACGTCCCATTAAGGTTTCGAAATCGGTTTTCTCCGTTATATCTTTTTTCTTATTGCATCCCACTAAAAGAGGAAGTAGGACTAGGAGATAAACCCATTTTTTCAAAAATTTCATATTATCCTCATTTTCTTGGTAAAGATTATCCCAAATGCTATTAGAAGCAAATTAAAAGATAAGAAAGAACCGACAATCACTAATGTCTTCTTTAGTTTTTTGTCGAGTTTGTTAAGTGTTTTCTGAATTCCTTTCTCAAAATCAACATCCTTATTATCTACTTTTGCCCAGCTATTAGCAAAAAAATGTTGCGAATAGAGAGGTTTAATACCGGGTTTTGCAAAGAAATAGGCGGCCGGTAGAACGATATCGGCATTGCCCGGTAGATCCAATTTTTTTTGAATGGCATGCGTCAGGGCGATATAAGTCCGCTCCATGACAATCTGGGTTTTGGAATAGCCATCTGTTCCTGGATATTTTTTAGCGAGATCTTCCCATCTTTGGTCTATGAGATCGATCACTTCCTTCACAACCGGATGCCCAGGACGGGATCCGATCACACCATTTCCTGCTGTGATATTGAGGCCTACAACAAGCGGATGGGGAGCTTCAAGTCCGCAGTAAAAATCATAAGCGCCATGCATCCCTTCGAATGGCTGGAGGCAATTGGCATCATGATCGACATAGACTCCGCCTTGATTATAGAGAATTTCAAACCTCAACACATCAGATTTCTCCCCCCAATTCTCCGAAGTTTGATAGCAGCGGCCTAAGCTTGGAAACGGATATTCTTTCATCAAAATGATTTCCATTCCCTGGCAAGGAGGATCACGCGGACGATCGGTCCAAAATTTAAATGTCCAATCGGGATTTTGGGCCATCCATGTGCGGACATTATGGACTGATTCTCTGGGAAATGGACGGGGGCCCAGCCAAATAAAATGTACAATTTTAGGTATTTTTACATCAGCGGCTTTAAGGTGTCTTAACCCTTTTTGACGGTCATACAGCTGTTTATAGCGATTTAAGGCGTCGACATCGACCTTTTGTCCGACATGCGTCCAATGACGGCTATTTTTACCCATCAATTGATCGAAATCATCTTTCTTCGAATCAGAAAATAAAAAAGAGGCGCATAAGAAAAATACAATAAATAATTTATTCATCATGGCGTGTGACAAGGGTCACCTTCCCCTCTATATGAGGAGACCGATGGATAATGTTGGAAAAAGAATTGATATCGATTTTAAGACCTGCCTCAAATTTTTCTAATAGCTCTTGAGTTGTATAACTTTGCATCTGGCGATTGTACCAAATGTTGGATTCATTGACCATATTCAAGGGAAGGTTCACAACCTTAGACTCTTCAAAATAAAGGCCCATTTTATTAAAGCGGGCTTTTAATGCCCACTCCGATTCTAAAAGATTAGGATTGCGATAATCAATTTTTCGCAAAACTTGCTCAATATCAGATTTTTTATAAAGAGACATATCCACGCTGCACGGATATTTCCAATCTAGATCTCCTTGTTTGAACTGCCAGGCAAAAACACCATCATCAACTTCCCAGGAAGGAGGGATTTTTTGAAAAGAGTTTGTCATATAGCAATGGTCGATATGTTTGCCCAATCTCAAGAAACAACCAAAACTTTGAGTTTTTTCTAAAACCTCCACACAACGTCCCACGTTGACTTCGGTTTTCACAATGATATCATCGACGGCAAGCATTAGGTAAGGCGAGGGGCTTTGGAAGGCCGCCTTCAGAAAAAGCGGCTTAAAATCTTGGGCTGGGTTTGAGCCTTGCTGTAAAAATCGTACGTGTTTGAACTGTTGTTGAACCTTCTCATATCCTCGTCGATAATTGTCGTTTGAACTCCGATAAATCGCATAAACAGAACTAAGGCCTTTCACATGCTTTTCCATCGATTCCAAAAAAGCATACAGTTGTAGAGGACGGTCAAAAGAAAAGACCACCAAGTCTGCTTCTTTGACTAGCAAAGGCTGTTTTTCAATTTTAGACGCAGGCTGATAAGGATGGCGACGGTCTTGTTCGGCAATAAAACCCGACTTGTCTTGCACAGAAACGGCATGGGATCCTGAGAGCTCAACGAGTGAAGTCAGCATCTTTCCTGTAAAAACATCTTCGAGCTTCACCTGTTTAAAGAGTCCCGCATAAAACGACACCGTCCCCTCTGCATCAGGAAGCGTCATCCAAACTTTAGGATTTTGATAGATGGAATCCAGCCTTTCACTCATTTCCTGAGAAGAGTTAGATAAAACCACAATATCTCGATCTGCGGCTTCATGGATTTGCCGATACAGCTTTTCAGAGGGGGTTGAAGAGGGAAGTGCAACAAAATGTTTAGGTCCATAAACAGGCTTTTCCCTCTGCATCCAAAAAAATCCAGACACGCTTAAGAGTAGAAAAAAACCGATTAAAATAAATTTCTTCAAGGGAGGAGATCCTGATGAGGGCTTTTACACGATGCGACTAATTTTTTTGGAAACTCCAACTGCCAATCTTCGGGATAACAGTAAGAGGGATTTAAGACCCGGGTTGGGGGATGATCAATAAAATAACGATTGAGATAGCTTTGATCATGCCACCTGCAAATAAATTTATTTGCCAAATCGGCATCGACCTGTTCTTTGATTTCTTTCAGCAATTTTAAAAATTCATCTTTACTGCCGCCAAACAGAGAACTTGAAAAATAATCTTTTCCTTCATGGGGAGCCACATAAGCTGAAGAGATTTTTTTATTCTCATAATCGCCTCTTTTTCTTAGAAAAGCAGGGTGCTGCGTTGCGACTAAGTCGGATAAAACTTCTTCTCCCACAGGGGCAACGAAGACTCTATCTGCATCAATTGCAAAGATATAGTCCATTTTTTCATAAAGCGCCGCATGATCGTCGTAAACATGGAAACGCTTTAAGGCGTCGTAAGGCCATCCTAAACTTTTTTGTTTTACCCTCACAACATCAGGCGCCTCTTTTACTTGCGTTCCATCGGTGAAAACAAAATACTTTACATCATGATTAGAACAGAAAAAACGGCGGCCCGATTCAATCAACGTACAGGCTTCTGTATCGTAAGATCCCGTTGCCATGATACAAACACCGATTTTAAGGCGCGGACTTTCTTCAACTTTTTTTTCGGAATTTCCTAGAAGCGGAGAAAATATCAGAACCAAAAAAGATAAAAATCGATTCATTATGAACCTTAGTAGATGATAAAGGCTACACCCCTCAAGATTTTCTTTCTACACAAAACCAGCCATTAATATAATGTTGCCTTGCGGGAAATTACCATTTAATGATATCAACCAATAACTTATTGTCTTGAAAGATGAAAAAAGCACTCGTTATTGTTGAGTCCCCCGCAAAAATTAAAACCCTAAAAAAAATTTTAGGGCCTAATTATTCTGTTGAATCCTCCATTGGGCATATCCGTGATCTGCCTAAAAAAGGCTTTGGCATCGACATCAAAAATGATTTTGAGCCTGAATATGCTGTGCTCGATGAAAAGAAAGACGTCATCGCCAAACTTAAGAAAGCCGCCAAAGAAGCTGAAATCGTCTATCTCTCTCCTGACCCTGACCGCGAAGGAGAAGCGATCGCCTGGCATATCCTTTCCATTCTTCCCCCTAAAACAAAAGCCAAGCGTGTTACTTTTAACTCGATCACCAAAGAAGCTGTTCTAGAAGCCCTTAAACATCCCCGCGATATTGATCAAGCCCTCGTCGATGCCCAGCAGGCCCGCCGGATGCTGGACCGGATTGTCGGCTATAAAATTTCTCCTATTCTGACAAGACGAGTTCAAGGCGGCCGCGACGGAGGCCTTTCTGCAGGCCGTGTTCAATCTGTCGCCCTCAAACTCGTCGTCGACCGTGAAGTGGAAATTGAAGCGTTTAAACCAGTAGAGTACTGGAATATTTTCTCTGATTTCTTATCCAAAAAAGGTGAGCAGCCCTTTAATGCGACTCTCTTTTCCGTGAATGGGAAAAAAATAGAAAAAGAGCTTATCGAAGGAAAAGACGTCTTTTTAATCCCGAATGAAAAGACTGCAAATGAGCTGGTCAAAAAACTGAAGGCTGCTACTTTCAAAGTCGCTTCTGTCGAGAAAAAAGAAAAAAAACGGAATCCTGTCGCTCCGTTCATAACTTCCACGCTTCAACAGGAAGCCAGCCGCCATTTTGGATTTTCCGCTACCCGCACCATGAACATCGCCCAAACCCTCTACGAAGGGGTCGAAATAGGTCCGGAAGGCGCTGAAGGTCTTATCACCTATATGCGTACTGACTCCGTTAGGATTGTTCCTGAAGTCATCCAAGCAGTTCGAACCCATATCGCAAAAAACTATGGAAAAGAATACGTACCAGAAACGCCGCGCATGTATGCAACTAAGAAAAGCGCCCAAGATGCCCACGAAGCTATCCGGCCTACCAATCTTCAGTATACTCCTGAGAAAATTCAAAAACACCTGACGCCTGATCAATTCAAACTCTACATGCTCATATGGCGCCGTTTTGTCGCATCTCAAATGAACCCTGCAGTCTACGATACGATTTCTTGCGATATCGAAACGAATAACAATCTCATGCTCCGAGCGACGGGTTCCGCGATCAAATTTTCTGGTTTCTTGGCCGTTTACGAAGAAAAACAAGATCGAAGCTCCGATGCAGAGAAAAAAGATGAAGACCGGCTCCTTCCTCCCTTGACTGTAGGACAAAGTCTTCAATCTCTGAGCATCACGCCTGAGCAGTCATTCACAAAACCCCCTCCACGCTATACAGAAGCTTCTCTCGTGAAAGAACTGGAGAGACTGGGCATTGGTCGTCCTTCCACCTATGTCTCCATCATGCAGAAGATTCAAAGCCGTGATTATACCATCAAAGATAAAGGGGCCCTCAAACCAACCGAGCTTGGACGTGTCATTGCCAAAATGCTAGAAGACAATTTCAAGCTCATCATGGACGTCACTTTTACAGCGACCATGGAAGATACACTTGAAGCAGTCGCGGAAAACAAAATTCCTTGGAAAAATCTTATTTCTGAATTCTGGAAAGAATTCATCCCTACTGTTGAAAATGCAGAGAAGGATGCCTTTGTACCTAAGGTATTAACTGATATCGTTTGCCCCAAATGCAGCCACAAAGTCCAAAAGATCTGGTCGCGCAATAAATATTTCTACGGCTGTTCTAACTACCCTGATTGCGATTACACAGCTCCCATTGAATCCTTCGAGTTTAAAAAAGAAGACTATGCTGATGATTTCGACTGGGATCAGGTCTGCCCTAAAGACAAAGCTCTGATGAAACTGCGTTTCGGACGGTTTGGCGCCTTTCTAGGCTGCACTAACTATCCCAAGTGCAAAGGGATTGTCAATATCCCCAAAAAAGGGGATCCATGGGAAGCAGAGATGCCTTCCTGCGTGGCCATCGGCTGCAATGGCAAGATATCTCCCCGTCGTTCCCGCTTTGGTAAAACTTTTTATTCCTGCTCCAACTATCCCGATTGCGATATCATCGTCAATTCTCTCGATGACCTCGAAACAAAATATGTGAACCATCCTAAGACCCCTTATGTTAAAAAAGCCAAAGGTGCTGGAGGCAAAAAGGGCGGCCGGTTCTCTTCTCAAATGACGCTTTCTTCTGAATTGAAAGCCGTCGTTGGAGAGGAAAAGCTCTCTCGCGGAGAAGTCACCAAAAAGCTTTGGGAATACATTAAGAAGCACAAGCTTCAAGACCCTAAAAATAAACGGCGCATCCTTCCCGATGCAAAGCTAGCCAAGGTTTTTGGCTCCAAATCAGGCGTCGATATGATGCAACTGGCTGGATTGATCAACAAACATTTCGTCTAACTATCTTTTAATAATGATAGCGACGCTGTCATAAAAATGAATCGACTCGATTTGAGTCCTGTAGAGATTTAGATCTTTTTTAATAGAGGGATCTATATTGAGATGGCTTGCACAACCTGTGCGAACTCCGACGAAGTTCACTTCATCAATCAGCATTTTTAAGAAATTAATGGTAGTTTTTGGATGCGAACCGCCTCCAAAGGCTTCCCAATAAGAAGTATTTAAGTCTTCGATAATATATAGCCCTCCGCTTTTTACCTGCGGGAATAAATATTTGAAGCTCATGATTTGCTGCAACATGGTGTGTCCTCCATCGTCTAGGATAACATCAAAATCCCCGCCGGTTTTTTCAATGAACTTTAAAAGATCATAAGAGCTAGCTTGATCTGCTAAATGATAGTAAGACCGTTGGGAAACATATTCAACATTTTGAAGCGTGATATCGATGAAATGAAGCTCGGCATTTTTGAAGTAATCTTCCCAAAGTTTTACGCTCTTTCCTGTATTTATTCCAATTTCGAGAAATTTAATCGGCTGCTCTTTAAATGGAGCAAAATATCGGGCATAGATTTCTGTATAATTATGATGATTGGAAGCTTTATCAGTGCCAGAAGCTAAAGCTAATCCATCAAGGTAGAGATATTCTTTTTCGTTTAATCGAGCAAATGTATGTTGAGTGAGAAAAAAATTGACACAGACTATTGAGAATAATAATTGTTTTTTCATGTTTTTCCAAGAGTTTGCCTAAGAAGTTTACTTAGTATCTAAAAACTCTTCAACTATTTAGAAAGAAACGGCTATAATTAAAAATTTTAGGTCGTCTGATTACGGAAAAAATTGGAGAATGCTGGGTCTTCAAAAATACGGAGCAACCAATGCTCGATATTGCCGAGGATGTTTCTGGAACGCTAAAAAAGGCTGATGCTGCTGTGATCAAGCTTGTCAATACTATACGAAAAATGGGAGCCGCTTTATTACACAAGAGGGCAACTGCGCAGGAAAAAACGACGACAGCCCAATGAAAAAAGCAGAACCTGGAAACAGAAAAGATCTTATAAAAAATGACCAGTTTGTATATGAGAAAGAACTCTGTGCAAAAAGCGATATATCAATTCCAATCTGTATGTCAATGCGCATTTTATACCCTCTAACCCGAGAAAAAATATGTTTATCAATTTCAAAAGAAAATTAATTTTCGCTGTACTTTATGTGACTGCTATATGGAACTTCTCTATTGACGCAGTTAGCTTAACCACAGGGACCACTTATCCAGCATTCTGTCAACAAGCTGTCATGGATGCTGAAGTTTTTGCGCACTTCAAGCGCAATCCGTATTATCAACAAATCTTAGAACACCTAAGTTATGAGACAGGCTGTGCATATTTAGAATTCATCATTCAAACATATCCCGATTTAGTTTCTTTCTTCGACAAATTTCGAGAAAATGACACTCTAGGTGATCCAATTACTTCTGATTACGGGAGATATGGATGGTTCTCGCCTACAACTTTAAGGTATATAAAAGTTGCAGGTGACTTAAAACAACAGTTTGGCGATTTAAGCAAAATGCATATTGTTGAAATTGGAGGAGGATATGGCGGACAGTGCAAAATATTAGCAGAATTAACGGGCTTTGCAAGTTACACTATTATAGACCTTCCAGAAGGTATTGCCCTAACCAAAAAGTACCTTTCATTGCTGGGTATTCAAAATGTCAATTTTATCGAAAATAACCTTCTTGAGCAAGTTGGGTCCTATGATTTAGTAATTAGCAATTATGCTTTTTCGGAAATTGATCAATCAGAACAACAAAAATACCTAAAACATGTCATCAATCCTACCAAAAATGGGTACATGACGATGAATTTTATTTCCCAACATCTAAAATCTCTTTCCATTGATGATCTCATTCGAGTTCTTCATTCAAGTAATAAGAAGGGAAAGGTAAAGAAAGAATACCCAAATACGCATCCCGATAATCTTATCCTTATTTGGAAAACTATTGATGCTCTAACTTTCGTCCAAAAAAAAGATTCCCCCACGACTATACCTATAGAACATAGCAATGCCATCACATATAGTTTCAGCGGCGGGCGTCTGGGAGATAACTTGGTGGCTTACTTTCATGCCAAATGGCTTGCATATAAATACACCCTCCCCTTTCGCTACATTCCATTTCCATATGCAGATAATTTTATGTTATCTGACGAAGATCGGCCATTTAACCCTTCTGAATTTCAAAATACCATTACCACTACAAACGAAACTGACTTAAAAGCGGTTTCTAATTCATCAATATTTGTAATCCCCTATTTACCTGTAAACAAGGAATATTTGTATAACCCAGAAAAAAGAGAACTTAGTACATGGGCACCCGCCTTTCAAGTTGAGTGGGAAAATCCCGAATTCCGCTCTTTAATCAGACGCTGTTTAACTCCTAAAACTCCTCTGCTCGTAGCTAACTTGCCCTCTGACAAAATAACAGTGGGAGTTCATATTCGCAGAGGCGCAGGCGATGCTTCACATTTTATTGGAATGCCTTTGAAATTTCCCAATGACAACTATTACCTGCAACAAATCACAAGACTTTCTAGAATTTTCAAAGATCAACCTTTGTACGTTTACATTTTAACAGATGATTTGAATCCCTCAAGTATTGTTGAATATTATCAAGATAATCTTAAAAATCCCAATATTTATTTTGATTACTGTAAAGAAAGAAACAATCCTTCTATAAATGTTTTAGAAGATTTCTTTCTAATAACAAAGTTTGATTGCTTAATCATTCCTAATTCCAATTTTTCATTGATGGCTTCAAAAATAGCAGACTCTGCTATTGTAATTACTCCTGTTCACCCTACTTTAGTTCAGGGTCACTTTGTCATTGACGAGGTTGAATTGGCTTTTAATGGTCAGCTAAAGCATCTCGAAAAAAATTAGATGATTCGCTAATGACATTGCGAAACCCCATAGAATACTTTATGCTTTATGATTTTTAACATAAAAAGCATAGTTTGGCTTACTTTATCTATCTTTACAAGATCACATTATGTAAAACATTTTTTATAAAATTCCATCTCTTGCTAGCTTCTCTTTGAGTTTCAGTCTACTCTCTCGCGAGTCATATCGATATTGATGCTGTCTTCTCTAATTTTAGCAAGTATCGGATCAAATTCCTCATTCATCTTATTAGCATGATCCATCACGCCTTCAATATTAGCTCCCCATTTGAAATAGCGGGGAATCTTAACATTAATCAAAAACGATGAGTCCCGCGTCCAATAATGATTAATCCGAATTTTATCGATGTGAAGCTCTTCGCAAGCTGTGGGCACTGGTTTTCGATTAACATCGACAGCCCAGTGATTATCAGTATAAATGCAATAGTGAGGATTTGGACAAGAAATGACATGTAAAGGCTGTACAATACTTTTGCTATTGTTATTCCAAACATGGGTTGACTTCATTTTCCATACTAAGTGATCTAATATAGGACAAGAACCGTCCTCTTCATATATGCATTCAGCTCCAAAAGATGTTCCATAGCATTGCCAATTTATGCATAAGCCTGATACATCCGAGTAATCAGTTTCTAGCAGTTGCACGAGATTACCGTTGGACACAGGCACTATAAACTCGTCGATATCTATCAAAGCTAGCCATTTCGAAACATGCCGGCATTTCTCTATAGCGTCGTTATAAGCGCCTGTTTGAACAATAAAGCTATGATGCCACCAGTCGTTCGTTTCTTGCTTTGACGGCCATTCTGTGAGTGTAACGCAACCGCTCTTAATAAACCGATCAAGAATAGTAAGATAATAATCGTTGCTGTTGTTGTTATATAAGAAAAAATGTTCAACGCCGATACTCTTATGATATTCGATCCACTCTTTTAAGTACGGTGCTTCATTTTGAAATATTGCTGCAATGGATAGAGTATATGTATTAACAGAGTGTATTTCTTCTTGTCGATGTTTCTCTTCAGAAGATAATATCGATGATGATATAAGTAAGCATACTAAATATTTAAACATAAGGCCTCGTTTTCGAGACACTGTAAGGCCTCTTAAAGGAAAAAAGCAAGAAAGAATTTATTAAAACAGAACGGCACAAGTTCAAAGAAGGTAAACTTCCTAGTGACTCTAAAAAAGGGATCTAATGTATTTCAAATATTGTGAGGCGCCGACTCTGATGCCCTCGGATAATATTTATTATCTTCAGAGAGCGTGCCAAGCTCTTGTAACCTGCTTTTTTAAGGAGATTTGTTAGATTCCTACAGGTTTCTTTCACTCTTTTATAAGGTTTAGGAGTTCTTCAATCAAAGATGGGTTTGAAACCATGAAATCGGTGCAGATAGCCATAGACCATCCCGGCATGAATCCATATGCAAGGTCTAAATAGGCCCTGGTTGAACTGCAAAACGATGAGCAGAATAATAAGGGAAATAAATAGCGCAACAGCAGCAAGTTTATCCGGCTGAGAAATTTGAGAGCTTGTGATCACATTTTTAAAGAGCCTATAAAAAACAAGGCCCAGTGCAATAAATCCCAAGAATCCCATGAGGCCTAAACTGGCTAAGACTTCAGTGAATACATTGGTGGGATCATAAGTCTCCAGTTCAACAAGCATTTGCGGTGTGGTGTCATAATAAGAAGCCTGCTCAAAAAGGTAAGGACCTACGCCCCCAATGCCTATGCCGAAAAAAGGATTTTTAAGAAATATTTTAAGACAAGAAATCATACCCTCCCACCGTGCTGTAAATGAGAAATGGTTCATAAATCCAAAATAAAAAAACTTAAAAAAAGTCAAAGTGAAAATATCCCAAAAAAGCAAAGCAAGAATACCAGCAAACCCACAGCAAACAGCGATAAATTTAACAATTCTCCTTTTCGCATCAGAAGCTAAGTTGTGAATAGGCGGCAAATACGCCATCCATAAAGAGACAGCGCAAAAAGCTGGATAAGAAAACACAATGCCTGTCGACGTCGAGGCGATAAGAAGAAAATTAATTCCCAAAAGCTTACATGTTTCTTTCATAGAGAAACGGGAAGGAGGCTGAAAGATCGCTTCAGCATTTTTAAACATTACATAAGCCGTAATGTAGAGAGCATAATAAGAGGGTTCATACGTCCATGCTTGCCCTCGTGCGAGCGCTCCCACGCGTTGACTTGCTAAAGGATCAAAAATTCCGAACACGGATAATACAAGCTGGGAAACAGCATAAATCCCTAGGCAAGTGAAGGATAAACAATAGATCTTCAATAATTTCGAAGGTTGAAAATATTGAAAAAAGCTCAATGGAAGCAAAAAATAGAAGATAAAGTTAAAAAGACAGACTCCGATATATCCATAGGAACGAAACGGATGAATACTAAAAAAAGAGGAAAAAAAAAGAGCGAGTAGAATCCATAAAAACGGATACAGAAGCGGGCGCGGTAGAACAATATTTCGTTTAAATAACCAAAAATATCCAAAGAGTAGGATGGATATCACATGCGTGGCTTTGGGTTTAAAAATCGTCAGCTGAATATGTAATAGCTCGCCAGATGAGAGTAAAAAATAGAGAAAAACAAAGAGAAGAGGGAAAAATACTTCGCTCTTGGGAAGAACCCATAAACCTGCTTTATTTTCTGCCGTAGACATCTTCAACTCTTACGATATCATCCTCGCCCATGTAATCACCTACCTGTACTTCAATGAGTTCGATAGGAGTATCTGTCGGATTTTCCAAGCGATGAATGCCCTTTTTTGGAACGTAAACGCTTTGATTTTCCTCAATAATTTGTTCTTTGTAACCGATAGTGACTTTTGCGCTTCCTTTGACAACGACCCAATGTTCGCTTCGATGGTGATGCCATTGCAAGCTAAGACTCTGATGCGGTTCTACAAGAATACGTTTAACTTTATACCGTGGACCTTCTTCTAACACCGTATAACTTCCCCAGGGCCGTTGAATTGTTCGATGCTCCAGGCTTTCTTTCTTTCCTTGCCGCTTAAGCTCTTCTACGATTTTTTTAACACCCTGAGAGCTTCCCTTTTTTCCTAAAAAAAGAGCATCTTCCGTTTCTATGATAATAATATCTTCGAGCCCCATGGTGGAAATCAGTCGCCTGCCTCCGTAAATCAAACTATTCTTGGTATCGACATCATAAATATTTCCGATTTTCACATTTTGATTTTCATCTTTTTCCATCACATCAAAGACGCTATCCCATGAACCTATGTCAGACCACTTTAAATGAAGAGGAAGCACGACAATGTTTTTGGAAACTTCCATCAGGGCATAATCAATTGAAATCTCCGGCATCTGATCAAAATCTGTCGCCATTTTGGACAAAGGGTTGAGCGTATGCTCAAAAATAGCCGGTGCATGCTGTTGGAGTTCATTCCAAAAAGTTTGGAGGGAAAAAGCCACCATGCCGCTATTCCATAGAAAATTTCCTGACAAAAGATATTCTTCGGCTTTTTCAACCGAAGGTTTTTCCACAAATCGCAAAACATCACAAATCTGTGAGTCCTCTGTGCGCTGAATTTGAATATATCCATACCCCGTCTCAGGCTTATCCGGACGTACCCCGAAAGTCACAAGAAGGTTTTCTTTAGCTGCTTTTTCTGCTGCTGGCAAAATTTCTAAAAAAGCCGCTTCCGGAGAGATAAGATGATCCGAGGGCGATATCAAAATCGCTTCGGATCCTTTCACTTTTTCAATCTCTTCAAGATACTTCAATGCATAGGCGATGGCAGGAGCCGTATTTTTTCTTAGCGGCTCAACCAAAATTCTCTTTTCAAAAGCAGGATTTAAAATAGTGACCTGGGATTTTACAAGATGAAAACACTCTTGATTAGTCAGGATCAAGATGTCTTCTATGTTATAGGCTGGCCAAAATCTTTTGACAGTTCTTTGCAGAAGAGATAGATCTCCTCCCAATTTTAAAAATTGTTTGGGAAAAGATCCTCTAGAGATCGGCCAAAGCCTGGTTCCGCTACCGCCGGCAAGAATAACGATTTTCATTAAATTCTCTCCATTTCTCTTCGACAAAAGTTTTAAATTCTTGTTTGAAACGTTCTTTATTGAACTTTTCAGCGTGGGTTTTAATCACCATTGGATCAAAACTTAAGCATTCAAAACGCTCAATAGCACTTAGAAGGCTGGAAACGGTCTGCTCTTCAAAAAAAATTCCGGTTTTACCGGGAATAACCGTTTCACAAGCGCCTCCCTTTCCAAAAGCGATCACAGGAGTTCCGCTAGCTTGAGCCTCCACGGGAACAATTCCAAAATCTTCTTCTGCGGCAAAAATAAAGCCCTTAGCCTGACTGAGAAGAGATGATACAGTCTCATCATTTTGATGGCCCATCATTTTGACATTAATTGTTGCCATTGCTTTAAGACGTTGCATTTCAGGGCCGTCTCCAACCACCAGCAAGCGGCGGTCAGGAAGAGAGGCAAAAGCTTTGATCATGAGATCGATTTTTTTATAAGGGACCAGACGAGAGACAGTTAAATAAAAATCGTCTTTTTGCTCTGAAAGATAAAAATTTTCTGTGGATACGGGCGGATAAATCACGGTCGCTTTTCGGCCATAAATTCTTTCAATACGTTCAGCAACAAAGACTGAATTAGCAATGAAGTGATCGACCCGATTCGAAGTTGAAAGATCCCACTCCCGCAAATATTTGAGAACAGCTTTAGCCCCCAACCTTCGCACGGCTCCTAACGTTTCAGTGTACTGCTTTTCTAAGTCCCAAGCATAGCGCATCGGCGTATGGCAATAACAGATATGGAGCTGATCTTCCCGTTTTTTTATCCCTTTAGCAACAGCATGAGAACTCGACAAAATGATTTCGAATTCATTGAGATCAAATTTCTCAATGGCCCAGGGGAAAAAAGGCAAAAAATAACGATGGAAACGAAGAGATCCGGGCATTTTTTGCAAAACCGAAGAGATCACTTTCTTGCCAGGCAAAATTTTTCCATTCATCAAAGTAAAAATCGGAGAGGGGTAAAGATTCCAGATCTCTTCCAGCACTTTTTCCGCGCCGCCGGAAGTCACAAGCCAGTCATGGATAAGCGCTGTTTTCATGCTAATCTTTCCAAGATTTCGATATGTTTTTCAGCTGTTTTTTTCCAGGTAAAGTCGCGGCTTCTTTGAAGCCCTTTTTCCTTCAGCTTCAAGCAAAGGGTTTGGTCTTCCATAACTTTTCGCATCCCCTCGGCAATATCTTCCACATGATAAGGATCGACATAAATCGCACTATCTCCGCAAACTTCGGGCAAACTCGCCGCTTTAGAAACGACAACTGGACATCCGCAGCTCATGGCTTCAAGAGGGGTTAATCCGAATCCTTCGTAAAATGAAGGATGAATAGCTCCGGAAGCTAACTGGTAAAGCCTAGGCAAATCTTGATTATCGACTTGGCCCAAAAGCAAAACTTGTTTTTGCAAAGAAGGGTTCTGGTCCAGGATAAACTGCCAAGTATCCGCCTTCACTTTTTTCCCCACCAAAACCAGCTTCCAATCGGGAAAATTCTGGAATAAAAGTTTCCATGCTAACAACAACCGATCGATATTTTTTTGGGGCGCCAGGTTGCTCACAAACAGAAAGTATTTTTGAGGAAGCTGATATTTTTCTCGAATAGGCTCTAAAGAACCTGCTTCTTTTGGGCAGAAAAAAGAGCCATCAACTCCTAAATGTACGACTGAAATCTTATCCTCAGGAGTATGAGTATATTTGATAATTTCGCTTTTGGAGAAATAGGAATCGGTCAGAATATGGTCGGATACTTTTACAGCCCTGTTCATAACAGCTTGAGCATAGGCTCTTTTGGGGAAACTCAATGTATGGCCGAAAGCAAGATGATAAACGTCATGGATAGTCGTCACTCTTTTTTTCGCCCGCAGTTGTAAAAGAGGAGTATTGTAATGCGGACTCCAGAAAAGATCGCATCTCGGCACTAAGAAAGGGAGTGCCATTTGCTCGGCAATGGAATAGATCGGCGCAGCTGTCATAATCAGATCAAAAGAAGAACTTAGAGCAGGCCATTTTTTAACGACATCAACATGTGTAATTAATCTGATTTTAAAAGGTCCATCCTTCAATATTGAAACGATATTGCGGATATAAGTTCCGATGCCAGAATTGAAGGCCATCCTTGTATCAATGCAGATCTCTTTCATACCAAGGAGATCTCGATAGACATGTTTTCGACCAGCGAGATATCGGCTTTGACCATCAAGTGCGCTAGCTGTTGAACGGACGTTTTAGCTTCCCATCCTAATTGTTTTTTAGCTTTAGAGGCATCTCCCACTAAAAAATCGACTTCCGAAGGACGAAAATACTCGGGAGATATTTCGATCAGAAGTTTACCCGTGTTTTTGTCGAAACCTTTTTCATCGACTCCTTTACCCTGCCAAACGATATCAATGCCTGCGCTTTCAAAAGCAAGTTCAGTAAATCTCCGCACCGAAGTGGTAGATCCCGTTGCTAGAACGTAATCATCAGGGATAGATTGTTGAAGCATGAGCCACATCCCTTCAACAAAGTCTTCAGCATAACCCCAGTCTCTTTGGGCATCCAGATTACCCAGGATAAGTTTTTCTTGGAGACCACGTTTGATTTTCGCCACACTCAAAGTGATCTTTCGGGTGACAAAAGTTTCACCTCGCCGGGGGCTTTCGTGATTGAATAAAATTCCATTGCAAGCAAAAAGGCCATAGGCTTCTCGATAATTGACAGTAGCCCAATAGGCGTAAAGTTTTGCAACGCCATAAGGAGAGCGAGGATAAAAAGGAGTCGCCTCATTTTGAGGATTTTCAAGCACCTTTCCATAAAGTTCAGAAGTTGACGCCTGATAGAATCGCGCTTGAGGGCAAGAGTGGCGCACGCATTCCAACAGCCTGACCACGCCCACGCCATCGATATCCGCGGTATATTCAGGCATATCGAATGATGTCTTTACATGGCTCATCGCTGCTAAATTATAAACCTCATCGGGCTTAACAGCTTCGACAATGCGTTTCAGACTCGAACAGTCTCCCATATCTCCTTGATGAAGGATAATCCCATCTAAATGGCTTAAGCGAGCTAAATTATTGGAGGAAGAACGGCGCACGATGCCATGGACTGCATATCCTTTCTTTAATAAAAACTCTGCAAGATAAGATCCATCTTGCCCTGTGATCCCTGTAATTAAAGCTTTGCGCATTTATTCTCCTCAATCAATTTAGTATAGCTTCTATTCTCACTTAGCGCACGATAGTTTTTAATATATTTAAACGTTTTATAACTATATCCGACAAAACAAGAAAAAACCTTTTGAAAGATTATACTTTTTTTACAAAAAATAGCGGCTTTTTTTATGATCTTGCCCCTCATTTTTCCTTTGGGAAGCGTTCTAAGCAGATCAGCGATAGGAAGCATTTCATCTATTTTTTCTTGTAAAATGGCCTGTACACCGATGGATGTCAGCAGATTTCTCATTTTACATTTCATCAAAAAATCTAATTTTTCCTTGTCAATCTCGGTGAGTTTATCAATTTTTTTTAAATTTTCACTGATTTTAAACCAACTTGGAGAAACTAATTTCAGCCCGCAATTTCCCGAATAAGAAGCAGGATGATGGATAAAAAGAGCGCATGGCTTTGGTGATACAGCATAAGAAAAGCGGGCTGCTGCTTTTAACACAAAGTCAACATCAATCGGCTTTACCTGTTTATCAATTCCTCCAACTGCTTCTATGACCTCTTGACGGAACAAAATTCCCGTCCAGTTGATATAGCTCGCGATCATCTCAAATAATCCCTGAGGCGGCGTATAGAACTCTTCGGATTTTTTAGAAATTCCTATGAAGCGCCCCTTTTCAGTCACATCTATCACAGCTCCAGCTGAAAAAGAGGCTTCAGGGTGTTTGTCGAAACCTGCCATTGCTGTTTCATAGAATTCCGGCAGAAGGATGTCATCATCGGAAAGAAAGGAGAAGAAGGGAGTCTTCACTTGGAGCATGCCGTATTCAAAATTGGGAGAGGATTTAATATTCTGCGGATGGCAATAGTAATGGATCCGAGAATCTTTTTTAGCCAATTCTGCTACGACAGCGGCGGTCTCGTCGCCTGAAGCGTTGTCATAAATGCAAATTTGGAAATGAGGATATGTTTGATTTAAAACGCTTTGAATTGCTCTTCGCAACTGCTCGGGCCTGCGATAAGTAGGAATAACTGTGGTAATCAGCGGTATGTTGTTCATACATGGGCTTTAGTGAAATTTTCTTTCCACCATTGAATAGTTTGGTCTAATCCTGTCTCTAGATTCCATCTAGGTTTCCATTGAAGTTCGTTGTAAAGCCGTTTTACATCAGCGACCAAGAGGGGAGGATCATCTTTTGGTGGTGAAAAAGCTCCGAAAATAAGTTTCTCTGGTATACCTAGTTTTTCTCCAATTTTCAAACAGAGTGATTTAAGACTGACAGGTATACCAGAACCGATATTCACCGCACCTTGAAGCGAGCTTTCCAATAAAGCTACAAAAGCACGGGCAACATCTTGAACATGCAAAAAATCTCGTTCCTGATTTCCATGTGAGCACAGTGCATTTTCTCCCTTTAAGAGGGAAAGAACGACCGAAGCGGTCAGCTTTTTTTGAGGTTCATAAGGACCGTATAAGTGAAAGATACGCCCCCAAGCCAAATCGAGCTCTAGAGTTTGTAGATTTTCAAAGAGATCTTTTTTACAACTGCCATACAAAGTGGCGGGACGCAGAGGAGTGTGGGTCTCCGAGCAAACGCCTTCGGACCAATCGTATTCGGCGCAAGTCCCAGCAAAAACCGCACGCTGCCCGCCCTTGTCTTTGAATATCTGGACCAAACGCAAACTGGCTTCTACCCAACGTCTATTATCAGAAGAATTCCATAAAACTCCCGGTGTCGTAACCCAAGCAAAATGTAGCAAATGTGTAGGACGCAGTTTGTCGATCAAACCATCAATTTGATGGCCATCGAGTAAATCAATTTTATGCATCTTTACATTAGGTGTGTCACAATGAAGAGAAGTCGAAGAAGTCCCATGGACTTCATATCCTTCTTTAATGAGCAGCGGCAAGCATTGGCGGCCGATAAATCCACTGGCTCCGGTAATGAGAACTTTTTTCATCTGGAATAGAGGGGATAGTTTTGATCTTTGACAGAGATAATTCTTTCATCAGAAGGCCAGGTGATATTAAAATTGGGATCATCCCATCGCACGCCTCGAGCTGCATCCGGAACAAAAAAATTAGACATTTGATAAAAAACCTCTGTATTGTTTTCCAATGTCTGAAATCCGTGTGCGCATCCTTCAGGAATGTAAAGCATTTTAGGGAATTTTTCAGAAAGTTCAACGCCGATCCATTGCTCAAATGTTAGAGAATCAGGTCGTAAATCAATGACGACATCAAAAATAGCTCCGCGAATACATCGGACTAGCTTAGCTTCAGCATGAGGGGCTGTTTGGAAATGCATACCGCGAAGAGTCCCTTTCTTATGATTGTAAGAGATATTGCATTGTTCGAGGCGAGGATTTAATCCATATTGAGCGAACTTCTGGCTACAATACGTGCGCGCAAAAAAGCCTCTTTCATCAGCCATTAAGTCAGGGTCGATAAGAAAAACTCCTTTTAAGGATGTTTCATTAATCTTCATACAAGGCCTATATTTTTTTTCATATCTCAATAACCAATCGAGCCTCAAAAGATACCTTATTGGTCGTCAAAATACAAGATCCTCCTAGATACTTTATCTGAGGGGTTAGTTGCCGTTGAAGCTTAACTCGAGTAATGTTAGTATCTAATTTAAGGTAAACGGGGATTTGATTTTTTTAGACTAGGAATTAAAATTAAAAATAATATGTATTTGAACTAATGAGTATTTCATTTTGACATACCCTCTTATCACGACTATTATTTTAACCTATCGACGTCCTCATCTTTTAAAAAAAGCTTTGCAAAGCGTTTTGTCTCAAACTTATCCGCATTTTCAAGTCATCATATGCGATAATGCCTCTGGAGATGAAACGGCTTCTGTTGTTGCTGAGTTTGCTAAAAAAGATCCTCGAATCAAATACTTCTGTCATGAAAAAAATATCGGCATGCTCGGGAATTACCAATTTGGACTTTCTTTGGTCAATACAGATTTTTTTTCTTTTCTATCGGATGATGATGCTGTTTTACCTAACTTTTATGAAACAACGCTTCAAGAATTCCAAAAACACCCTGATGCAGGATTTGTAGCTGGATCTACGATCATTCTGTCACCAAAAGGACGTACTATCCGAATCCCTCTTTCTTACTGGCCTAGAGAGGGAAAGTACAACCCACCTGATGGAGCTCTCGAAATGATAGGGAAATATCCTGTCCCAACATCAGTTCTATTTAGTAAAAAAGTCATTAAGCATGTTTCTATAGATTTTGAAAATCCCATCTATTGGGATTGCGACTATTTGTTTCAGACTGCTTCTATCTTCCCAATTGTTATCTCTAAAAAACCATGTGCAATTTTCCGCCATCATGACCAGTCCTTCTCCAATCAAAAAAATTCCGACATCTATGAAGAGGCTTTTAATAAATTATTAAAAAATATTCAAAAAAACAAAAACCTGACTACAGAAAAGTCTCAATCAGCAATATCTTTGATCCTCTATGACTTAGCCAAGTGCCGTAAACATTTTTTCTTACTTTCACTCATGGGGGGGAAATTCGAAGAGGCTTATGAAATTGCAAAAATTATTCAGCAGCACCCTGCCTTCAAGTACAAATCCCTTGTCTATATCTGTACTGCGAAAATATGCAAAGTGTTTCCTGTGTGCTTATATGGAATTAGATTATTAAAAAGCCTAAAACCTCTGATATGGAACTTTAAGAACCGTAAAAATAAAAAATACGCTTCTTATCTTAATTGACCTTTATAAAATTTCCAATTCTGGAATCGGAACAACAAATTGTCCCCCCCAAGAACGAATCGTACCCATCTGTTCCATAATTTCAGACTTTAAATTCCATGGAAGAATGAGCAAATAATCGGGCTGAATCTCTTTGATTTTTTCGGGTGAATAGATAGGAACATGACTACCCGGTAAAAAATGGCCTTGCTTATGGGGACTCAAATCAACTGTAAAAGGAAGAAGCGACGAAGTGACCTTACAATAATTGAGCAGGGTGTTTCCCTTAGCTGGAGCGCCATAAGCAGCGACTGTCTTACCGGCTTTCTGAGCTTGATGTAAGAAATCCAATAAAGATGTTTTCACTTTTTCAACACGCTCAGCATAAGATAAATAGGTTTCTAGCTTATCCAATCCTGCTTTTTTCTCTTTGTCTAAGACAGTCTGAAGATGTTGCTGTTCGATCTTTCTTGGGCTTTCTTGATGTTTCACGTAGACCCTTAAAGACCCTCCATGTGTCGGAAGCTCTTCAACATCGAACAGCTCAAGCCCATGAGCTTTAAATACTTTTTCCAGAACAAGCAGAGAGAAGTAGGAAAAATGTTCGTGATAGATAGTATCGAATTGATTTTGCTGCATCAGCTGGAGCAAATGAGGAAACTCAAGAGTAATGACGCCTTCAGGGGCCAAGATAATTTTCATTCCTTTGACAAAGTCATTTAAATGAGGAACGTGGGCAAAAACGTTATTGCCCAGAAGAAGATCGGCATGAATCCCGTCTTGAACCAGTTGGCGAGCTGTTTCTTCTCCAAAAAATGCTATATGCGTAGGGATTCCTTTCTCAATGGCTACCTTGGCGATATTGCGTGCAGGTTCAATTCCTAAAATCGGAATTCCTTTTTCTTTGAAATATTGCAGAAGATATCCATCATTACTAGCGATCTCAACAACTTGATGTCCTGAAGAAAATGAAAACCTCTGGGTCATTTGATCGGTGTACTTTTTCGCATGCTGCAGCCATGATGCTGAATAAGAAGAAAAATACGAATAGTCTGAAAACATCCCCTCTGGCGTTGTTTGAGCTTCTTTCAGCTGTACTAAGAGACAGTTGTCACAAACGTAGACATGCAAAGGGAAAGTAGGCTCTTCTCGACCGAGATGTTCCTTTTTCACATAGGCATTGGCAAGAGGAGTATGTCCCAAATCACAAAATGTATGCTGCAAAGGGGTTGAGCAAAAACGGCACTGGCTATCTGACTTCATGTGCGACCATAAAAGTTGAGGTTTCAAAATAATTTTCATACCAACGGAGGGTTTCCGCTAGTCCCATTTCTAGGCTGTATTTAGGCTGCCATCCAAAAGTTTCTTGAGCTTTTATAGAACTCAGTGATTGGTCGTGAATTTCAGCTTTAGCGGTATTGAGAATTTTGGGGTTCAAGGCAGGTTTATTCATGAGCTGTTGCAATGATCTCACGATTTCTAAAACACTAGAAGGGGCATTAGGACCGAAGTTAAAGGCCTGTCCTTGGACATTTTCCCGGTGCACATTTTGAGCCAGCATCAAGTAGGCCTCAATGACATCATCCACAAAAACGTAATCTCGGGTAAAAGTTCCATCGCTCCGAATCACAGGCGCCTCATTTAAATAAAAACTTCGAATGGTTCCTGGAATGATCCGGCTCCAATTGAGGTCTCCTCCCCCAAAGATATTACCGCAGCGGGCAACAGCAAGGGGCAGTCCATAGGTATGATAATAAGAGAAAGCCAAAAGATCCGTGCATGACTTGGACACGTCGTAAGGATGTTTTCCGCAAAGAGGCATTTCTTCAGTATAGGGAAGGATATCGCTAGAACCGTAAGCTTTATCGCTGGAGGCCACAACAATTCTTTTTACAAGAGAGGAATGACGGCGGCAAGCTTCTAAAAGATTATAAGATCCTCTGATATTGGATTCGAAGGTAGAAAGAGGGCTTCGGAGAGCTGTTCCCACAATGGTTTGAGCGCCCAAATGAAAAACAGTGTCGATCTCATGCTCATTGATCGCTCTTTCCACCGATAAGAAATTTTCTAATTCACCTTGGACCAGGGTCGTATTTTTAAATAGACCGCTTTTAAAAAACTCGCTTTGAGGATCGCTATCTCGGACAAAAGCAACCACATAAGAATTTTCTTCAATGAGCTTTCTAGTGAGCCACGACCCGACTAGACCGGTCGCTCCGGTGATCAGAACTCTTTTTTCCTTCCAAAACTTTTCCATGATTATTCCATTTTTTCCAGGGTGCTTGACCCGATTCCCACATAGATTCTAAAAGACGATATTCCCGCAGTGTATCCATAGGCTGCCAAAATTCTTCATGATAATAGGCCATGAGCTCGCCCTGTAAAGCTAACTGCTCTAAAGGCTCGCGCTCCCATAACGTTTCATCACCTGCAATATAATTTAAAACTTCAGGTTCTAAAACAAAGAAACCGCCGTTGATCCAGCCTTCTGTCGATTGATTTTTTTCTGAAAAGCTAGTGACTTGATTTCCATTGAGAACTAATCCTCCAAATCGTGCAGGAGGGTGAACCGCCGTGACAGTGGCTAATTTTCCATGAGATTTATGAAAAGCGATGAGCTTTTCAATGTCGATATTGGAGACACCATCTCCATAGGTCAAAAGAAATGTCTCATTGCCAATCCATTCTTTTAAACGTTTAATGCGTCCGCCGGTCTGTGTGGCAATTCCCGTATCGATAAGATGGATTTTCCAATGGGGTTGATTCCCTTCATGAATCTCGGTACGGCCTTCAACGAGATCCAAGGTTAAGTCGTTGTTCAGGGCATAAAAATTTAAGAAATATTCTTTGACGACTTCAGCTTTATAACCTAGGGCTAGGATAAATTCATCGTGACCATGATGCGCATAGATGTTCATAATGTGCCAAAGCATCGGCTTGCCGCCGATTTCAATCATCGGCTTTGGAATATCTGCTGTTTTTTCTGCTAATCGCGTTCCAAATCCACCGGCAAGTATGACTGTCTTCATGCTGATTCCTTAAAAATAATTATGTACGGAGTACTGGCTCATCAGTTTAAAAGATTCAGCTGGCATTCTCAAGAATAATTCTTTATTGAGCCAAAAACTCTTGGAAATCACACTCTATTAATCATCTGTCTACTAACTTTAGGCCATAAAACGAGATTGCGGGAGTATGTTCGTTCAAAAAAAGATATAGAATTTAAACTGCTTTTCCCCGAGACTACATCGAAAACGGATCGTGAGGTTTTATGAAATTTTCGGTCGTCATACCAACTAGAAATCGCTTGGATTTGCTTAAATATGCCGTTACCTCTGTTATTCAGCAAAATTATAACGATTGGGAAATCATTATATCTGATAATGCCTCAACCGAAGATATCGAAGGTTACATCAAATCTCTTAATGATCCCCGGATCAAATATAGCCGCAGCGCAGAATTTCTCTCTATTACTGAGAGCTGGAACCGTTGTATAAATCTCAGCACAGGCGATTATATTCTTATGATCGGCGACGATGACATTATTTTAAAAAATTACTTTCAAATCGCACATAATTTAATAGAAAAATTCGAGCAGCCTGACTTGATTTATACCAATGCATTTTTATACGCCTATCCCAATGTCATTCCGGAGTTCCCTGAAGGGACCTTTCAGTCTTTTGGATCTTTACATGCAATGCCAAAGCATGAGGTTCCTTTTTGGTTAGATCAAACTTGCAAGCTTAAAATCCTGCAAGAAACCTTGAAATTTAACGCTATTTATTCCACAAATATGCAACATGCGCTGATCCATCGACCCCTACTTAAAAAAGTCACAAGAGAGGGCAAATTTTTTCACTCTCCTTATCCAGATATTTATGCAATGAGTGCTATTTTTCTTGAAGCAGAACGTCTTTTGATCTACCCCAAAGAACTTGTTGTTGTTGGAATTAGCACTAAATCGCATGGATACTATTTTATCAACAAAAAAGACACTGAGGCAATGGGCTTATTAAACATTAAAAATGAAATGAAAGAAATCTCTAGTCTTCGGTCTGTCTTACTACCCGGCTCTATTGTCTTTAATTTTTGGTTAGGAGCTATCGAACTTTTCAAATTACATTTTCCTCTTAAAAAATATAATTTAAATCTTGATTACCAAACTTACAGAAAAATTCAGATTAGTTATGTTTTGTGGAATAAAGCGGGAGCTCCAGATCAATTTATAGAATTAATTAAAAATATGACTTTTTCAGAGAAATTTTCTAATATTTATTATCCAAAAATAAGGAGTTTTACTAGAAATAGCCTTCCTCATTTTTTTATCAAAGCTTGGGATCGACTGAGGAGTTTAATGCAAACTCCTCCTCCCCCTTCGACTACTTATAGTCCTCTAAACCCACCTCCAGGCTATTTAATACCAGGACCCAAACCGTACCAATTTGCAACCATTTTAGAGATTTTTGAACAAGTCGAACCTGTAGACTGTTCCCAAAAATAAGACTCCTAACCTGTACTCAAGGTCAAAATTCTCTAACCGAAGGAATCAGCAGAAATTGCTTGTAGACTTTGAGTGAAACAGACTACAATTATAGATACGTTTCATATCGAAAGTATGGACAAAACCTGCTTTGAAAAAAGAGCTTCTATAAAATACGGGCTGCTAAAAAAAATAAGCAGATGCCTTCAATCAAAGGAACCATGAGTTTATTAAAATTAGCTATCCTCGATTTTAAAAAAGCGGCTCTTCAGAATAGAGTATGGATGCATCTAGGCTGGATCGAGGTAAAACAACGATATCGACGCTCTGTTATTGGACCTTGGTGGATTAGTCTAAGCATGCTTATTTTTATTCTCATGATGGGATTGGTATTTAGCCGCCTGTTTCATCAACGACTCGATGAATATATCCCTTTTTTTACTGCAGGTTTTTTATTTTGGACTTTCATATCGAGCAGCATTCTTGAAGCTTCGGACATTTTTAAAGCGAATAGCGGATTTATTAAACAAATAAATCTGCCATTTAATTTGTATATTCTCAAACATCTAGTGCGACAAATCATATGCTTACTCCATAACTCTGTTGTTTATCTTCTTGTCTGCATTGTTTTTAAAATCAACCCTGGGATAGCAGGATTTTTAGCAATTCCTGGCTTTATACTGGTCTTAATTAACTTGTATTGGATTTGCTTCCTAATCGCTATGATTTGTGCGCGATATCGCGATATGGTTCCCATCATTAGCAGCTGTGTTCAAATTGCTTTTTTTGTCACTCCGATCTCCTGGATGCCAAAGCTCTTAGATCAAAGCTCTTCCATTCTGAAACTCAACCCCTTAGTCTATTTATTGGATATTGTAAGAACCCCTCTTCTCGGTGGTATTCCGTCTGCAACTAGTTGGTTAGTTGGTCTCACAATGGCTGTAGGTGGGTTTATTATTTGTTTATTCCTTTTTTCCCATGTACGTTCCCGCATAGCATTTTGGGTGGATTAATATGAGTAGTATAATATTAGAAAACATATCGTTGACCTATCCAGTCTATGGAGCAGATGCCCGCTCTTTTAAAACCACTCTTTTAAATATGGCAACAGGCGGACGGCTTGACAAAGAAAGTGGAAAAATCTCAGTGGAAGCTTTGAGCAATGTAAGCCTTCAACTTGAAAAAGGAGATCGCTTAGCAATTCTGGGACATAATGGTGCAGGCAAATCAACTCTTTTAAAGGTAATAGCCCAGATTTATACTCCTACCAAAGGAAGCATTCATGTTAATGGCAACGCGAATTGCCTTTTTGATATTATGATGGGCATGGATCACGAATTAAATGGTTATGAGAATATCTTGCTGCGGGGCCTTATCTTAGGTCTTTCCAAAAATGAATCTAAAAAATTGATCCCTGAAGTCGAAGAATTTGCCGAACTAGGCGATTTTATGAAAATGCCAACTAAAACATACTCCTCGGGCATGAAACTACGCTTAGCATATGGAATTATTACTAGTATTCGCTCCGAAATTTTATTAGTCGATGAAATCGTGAATGTGGGGGATCCTGGCTTTATGGAAAAGGCGAAAGGACGTATGCAAGGCTTAGTCCATCGGTCCGATATAATGGTTCTTTCTACGCACGATCTTGTCTTAATCAGAGAATTCTGTAATAAAGCCTTATGGCTCGAGCAAGGCAAAGTAAAATGCCTAGGCAATGTTGACAAAGTGCTAAAAATTTATAGAGACTCGGAAAAAAACCCACACAATTTGCCAACACCAACGATAAGTTTGGTGAATGCAGAATAGCATTTTTATTGCAGACTTTTCTTAGAAATTTCCAGAGCCGCTCTCTAAAGCTATATGGGATAAAGTAAGAGAATAGGAACTTATGGTACGCATTCTCGAAACGCCAAACCCGGGCAATTAGTGTTTGATCGGGGCTTTCGTATAGACATTTGCTTCTATTGTTATAGCAATCGAAACAGTCAAAGCAAGATTTATTGACAAAAAATTATTTCCGCTACTCAGGCCGATCTTAATTATTTGATAAAATTTTCTCAAAAAACCTTGAAAAAAAAATATTCCTAATGTAGATTATTCAAATCAAAATATTCGAGAGAGAATATCCAATCTTAGATGATTACAACCATCATTACCACTTATCAACGTCCTTTGTTATTGAAGCGCGCTATAAATAGCGTTCTCAAACAATCACACGGCCAGTTTCAAATATGCGTTTATGACAATGCTTCTACGGATGAAACTGAAGCTCTCATGCTGGAGTTTATAAAAAAAGATAAGCGCATTAAATACCATCGTCATAAGAAAAACATAGGGATGATGGCGAATTACGAATTCGCTCTAAGCAAAATAAATACCCCCTATTTTCACCTCTTGTCGGATGATGACTACTTATTTCCTGATTTTTATCAAACTGCATTAAAAGGGTTTCAGGATTTTCCGGATGCTGCCTTTTCAGCATGCAGCGTGCTGCAAATGAATGAAAGGGGTGAGTTTTGCGCAGATCCTTTCTTATTCTGGAAAAAAGACGGCTATTTTGCTTCGCAACAGGGCTTATTTGAAATGCTGGAAAAACGAGGAAAATTCCCCGTTCCTACAGGAATTCTCTTTCAAAATGAGTTTGTTAAAAACATTAAACCTCTATTTAATAATGATAATCAGCTTCACTGGGATCCAGATTATCTCATTCAAATTGCAGCATCCTATCCAATTGTAATTAGCAAAAAATATTGTGCTGCATATTTAGTTCATTCTAATTCTTTTGCTTATTCTATTTATGCGAATTTGCTACAAAACATTCATAATGTAGAAATTTATTTAAAATCTACACATGCAGTAATGAACAGAATTAAAACAAACAAATCTTTGACATTTTTTAATAAAATAAAAACGAAAAGACTGTTTAAACAATATGTTGTTCAAGATCTCGTTTCCTTTGTTAAAACCTATATTTCTGTTAGTTCTTATGGAGGAGCACATTTTTCCTGTAAGAAATTTTTTAAATATTTTGGGTTTTCATTCACTGTAATCTTCTTTCATATGTTAGCTGCTATATCAAAAGGTTATTCTGTTATCCTGAATTATTTCTTGCGCCATGAACCTCAAGTTTTATCTCCTCTTGATGCAACCGAATTAAAAAAATTTCATAATTATGGGCAGAAATTGTTTAATGATCATTAAATCACTGGATTTTGAATTATTTAAGGAGCAGGATCATTGGATATTTCTGCAGTAGTCCCTCTTTATAATGGGAAGAAATATCTTCCAGAGGCCATCAAGAGCATTATCAACCAAACCCTACAACCCCTTGAACTCATTCTTGTCGATGATGGTTCTTCAGATAATTGGATAGAAGAAATTCGAGACATTAAGGCGAATTTTCCAATCCATATTCTAACCCAGAAAAATTCTGGACAATCAGCCGCCAGGAACCGTGGAATTCAAGCCGCTAAAGGTCATTTTATTGCTCTGTTAGACCAAGATGATATTTGGTACCCCCGCCATTTAGAAGAATTATCCAAACCATTTAAAGAAATAAACCATGGTAGACTAGGCTGGACTTATAGCAATCTCGATCAAACCAATGAATCGGGACATATCACTAAGAACGGATTGTTAAATTTTTGCTCCTTCCAACACCCTCAATCAAATGTTAAAGAAATGATCGGAACCGATATGTACATTCTTCCTTCGGCTTCGCTCATTCGTAAAACAGCGCTTACTTCAGTTGGATTATTCGATGAGAGACTTTCTGGATATGAAGATGATGATCTTTTTTTACGATTATATACTGCAGGTTGGGATCGCGTATATCTGCCTCAATCCTTATCACAATGGAGAATCCATTCAGATAACTCCGGAAGTTCTACAGGATTTAAAAGTAGAAGAATCTATGCTAAGAAAATTGTCGAGAATTTCCCATCTAATTCTGTAAATTTTTGCAGTTCAGAAATCATAGGGCAAAGATTTTTTAAGATAACATTTATGTTTTATCGTATTGCAAACCACCTTAATGATTATAATAAATGCAAATGGTTATATGAAGATTTGAAAATGTATTTGAAATTAACAAAAAATTCATTAAGGAAATGGAAATACTTGCTTTTTCTTTTAAAATATCCTCGATTAGTAAATAAATTAGTTTCTATGCGCCAGAAAATTAAAGGAACTTAATTTTTATGGAACATAAGATTACCATTATTATTCCAACTTTTCGCCGTCCGGCATTGCTTAAAAAAGCTGTTAATAGCGTCCTCTCCCAAACATATCCTCATTTTGAAGTTTGTGTCTACGATAATGCTTCTTGTGACGAAACTGAAGAAATTATGAGCGAATTTACACGTTTGGATTCTCGTGTTAAATATCACTGCCATTTGCAAAATATTGGAATGATGGCAAATTATGCGTATGGGTTTTCCAAAATAAACACCCCTTTTTTCTCTTTTCTATCTGATGATGACCATCTTTCTCCGTGGTTCTTTGAGACCGCTCTTGAAGATTTTGAAAGATTTCCTGACGCCGCTTTTACTATTTGCAAAGTTTTAGCTGTGAACCAAAACGAGGAAATTGTTCTAGACTCGCTTTGCTTATGGGATAAAAAAGGGTATTTTGAGGTACCCAATGGCTTTCTTGAACTGATGACCCCCAGTTTAAAAACCCCTTTGCCAACCTGCACTCTTTTTAATAGGAAAATTATTAAGAATTTCTCTCCCGACTGGAATGATGAAATACAACACTTATGGGATCACGATTATTTCTTGCAACTCTCTTCAAGATTTCCCTATGTTATCAATGAAAAAGCCTGCGGTTTTTTCCTAGCACACGATGGGGGATTCTCATCCGGTTTTTTTGCCAGATTACAACAAGCGCCAGAACAGGTAGAAATTTATGTGAAAGCCTTTCGCCGGTTGATCCAACGAATTATGAAAAACCCTTATTTAACCCAACCCATCAAAGAAAAAGCCGCTAAGCTGTTAGCCAAATCATGCAAAGAGCTTGTTCAACACTATGCTGAAATCTCCATTGAAGATATATTCACGGAGACTGCCTCAACAACTCCCTTACGAAATTTTTTCAACAAATACTTTCAGTCTCTAAAAAACCATTTAAAACAAATTAAGACTGAAGTAAAATAACAAAGAAATACATATGAAATTTTCAGTATTAATCCCCACCCGAAACCGTTTAGAGTACCTTCGATTTGCAGTTGCTTCTGTCTTGAAACAGGATTATCAGAATTGGGAACTTATTATATCAGATAATTTTTCAGAAGAAGACATCAAAGGGTATGTAAATTCTTTAAATGACCCTCGAATTAAGTACTTCCGCACCTCATCTTTTGTCACAGTGACAGACAATTGGAATAATGCTCTTGAAAATAGTACGGGTGATTATGTCATTATGTTAGGAGATGATGATTGTCTATTAAATAACTACTTTACAACCTGTCTACAATTATTAGAAACAAACGCACTTCCTGATGTTCTCTATTCTAGCGCTTATAATTATGTGTACCCTAAAGTTCTTCAAGGAGCTCCTAATGGGTATCTTATAACTTGGGAAAATGCCTCTTTTCTATCAGGAAAAACATCCCCTTATATCTTAAATAAAGACGAAACATTTGAACTTGTTAAAAAGACTTTAAATTTTAATGTGATGTTCAACTTTAACGTGCAATTTTCTTTAGTCAGTCGGTCTTTAATAGAAAAAATGAAGAAATATGGACCCTTTTATCAATCACCTTATCCTGATTATTATGCAACGACTGCAATCATGCTCAAGGCTGATCGTGTTTTAGCTGTTCCAGATCGCTTAGTCGTAGTAGGAATAACTCCTAAATCTTTTGGTTATTATTATTTTAATAATCTTGAAAAAGTGGGCGTGGAAATGTTAAATAATGTTCCACAAGCCGACTTGTTTAGCAAAATGGAAAAAATTCTTCTCCCTGGCACCAATTTAAATTCTTCTTGGCTTTATGCAATGGAAACGATACAAATCAACTTTGGCAAAGAATATAAATTAAAAACAAATTATAAAAAATATAGATTTTTACAAGTTTTATACGTTTATAAGAGATATGCATGTTGTGAAGGTTTAAAATTACAAGATATCATGAAAGTAATAAAAAAATTATGGTGGTGGGAAAAATTAGTTTATTTTATTCCATTTCATATTATTGCAAGTATCATTCGATTTCATCCAAATAAGACCTTTGGAAAGTCATGGGCTGCTGGTAAATTATATGCATTTTCTCACCCTTCGCATGGAGTTCCCACCGTTCATAAAATGCAATTCTCGAATATTTTAGAGGTGTTCGAGCAAGATCCACGTTTATCGGGGTAAAGAATCCCAATCCAATAGATCAGCCTTAGTGTATCTTATTTGATTGCAGTGATTAACATAAAAGGTCCATTAACTGAATCCCCATCCTGCAATACATTTACTTGGGTATAGTTGAACTCTCGAAGAGCCGTCAGAATCCCTTCTTTATTCATCCAATTGCTGTGTTGCGCGGTACCTCCGCAATACACATTTGTTTCAAAATCAACACCATATTCTTGACGATGGTAGTTATATGAGACGTCTTGAAATTCGAACTTTGAAATTTTTTTAAAACTGGAAATTTTGTTCCGTGATGCATCAACCTCACAAAAGTAGTGGGTCCAAATCAGGAGCTTGTCGATTTTCTGCGACAGCAACCAAAGTAGCTCAACAGGATTTGTCATATGATAGAGAATACCACTTGCTATGCATATATCAAAATGCTCTGAAGTAGTCTTTAAAAATTCAACTACATCTCCACATAAAAAACGGACTCGCTGCATCCCGAGAATTTCTTTAGCCACCAAACATTTTAGATATAATATGGAATTTGCCTCGATGGATACAACGGACTGTGCGCCCATTTTCTCTAATACATAGGCTTGACCCCCCTCGAGAGGTCCTAGATCGAGGAATTTTTTTCCTTCAATCGGACCCAAGAATTTTGTGCTTTCAGGGATACGAGAGTCATCGAACAATGGAATATGGCCCGCCTTATATTGTGAATATTCACCTGGAAAGCTAGAAAGCCAAGTACCTTTGAAAATGTCTAACGCTGTTTGTGGCGTTGGATTTTTCAGTATTAATCGATCTTCGATTTTAAAATCCATGGTTACTCCAATCTATAGAAATTGACTCAATTAAAATATAGAGCTGTTTTTATCAACCTACTTTATAAATTCACTCTTCTAAATAGCGGCCGATTATTTAAATCGCACCACTTCTTCAACGTAACCCTTTCGCATCCAATATAAATGACGCTCAGCTGAAATGATATTTTTGCTTTCATCGATCAATATTCTGACTCTATAAGAATTATTTTCGTGATTAATCGAAAGAAATATAGGAGTGCATTTCTCTATTTTCTTCCAATAAGAGCGGGCAATATTTTGGTCCATCTCTGTAAAACCATCTGTATTGATGATCAGATCATACCGATTATTGCTAGAGAGGAATTCTTCTGGGTTAAGTATTTTTATCCGTTCCTGGGCATTGGGTGCTTGCTCTCCAGAATAGACGATTTGATCTTCTCCCAAAATGCATCCTAAAAAATATCCGGATGATAGGGCAGTAAAAGGAATGTCAACTATAGTATAGTCTTTTATTCCAAGAAGCCTTGCAAAATACGCAGTCCGTCCAAGACCTGCTCCTATTTCTAGAACACGAGGATTTGTAATATTTCCTAACAGCTGTTTAATACGATAAGCTTGATAAATAGCTTGAGGTACACGATAGGATACAATTCCATAAGATGTATTGAGTCCGTGTTCACTTGGATAAGGGTTTGGAAATATAATCGGCTTGCCGAATACTTGCCTTAATTTATCAATAATAGCATCTGCTTTCCAAGGAACTGGAGGAGAAGCAGTATAATTTTCTGGGTTGTCTAAAGGAATAACACCTATAGCTTCAGCACAACGGATGAGACCATCTAGACAAGTAGTTGCATGCCCCTGTTGCACGGCAGCGCTTTCAAAAATGGGTAAAATAGAAACCGCTAAATTATCAAAACCATAGAATAAATCTGTAGTATGCGGATTACGAAGGATATGGGCTGCTGTATTAAGATTTCCCGACATGAAAACTTTATGAAGTTTTTCATGACGTTGATGAAAAAATTCTTTCCACATCGAATTTCCTCGATTTTCAGTTGGGGCCGCCGATCGTTGATAAGCTGCTACTATCCGTTTTACTATAGATACGTCATTCACCTTTGTCTCGCTGGTTTGGGAAGGAACAGCTTGAAGAGATTCAGGACGCCTAAAAAAATCATCTGCCATGATTCTATTTTTCATAGGAACCGCGGACACCACCAATATACTTAAGATGAGATGCTTAAAATTGAGATACATTTTTAGACCCTCCAAACTGCAAATTTCTTAAAAAGAGATATGCCGAAAGGATTGCATATCAAAGGATTTTTATCAGTTGAATTATGCCAATCTGAATTCTAAAACCGGTAGGTCAGTTTTTTAAACCAATCCATTTTTTTGAGCAGGAATTTATTATCTGGAAAATAAGATCGTTATATTTGATGGCGAGTTCTCCGAGTTCGTTGAGAAAAGTTGAAACGTGTTGTTGGTATTAATCCGCTCTATTTTCAAATATACTCTTCTCTTCTAGGGGCGGGACCTCTGGGATAGGGGTTCGTTTTGCTTCGAATCAACGTTCACTGCTTTGTTTGCATTTTAAGCAAGCGTGCCAAATCCATTCCAGAGTGGGGGGGGGGGGATTCAAAAAAAATCATTTAATTTGTACAATCATTGCATTAATTTTTTATTGCGAAGAGCAGATCCAGCTCAGGGTAATTTGATTTTCATCCATTGAAGAGGGTTTGTTTATGAAGAAGTTTAGTGATTGTGCAGTATCGTTGGTTGTATTCAACTTTTTGATGTTTTCAACACTAGTGGCAGATATGGGCTTTTTCAGACCAGAGTATCTTTTTGAAGGTGTGGGAACTCATGCTGCTGGAATGCCCCCGAATAGTGAAGAAGATCTTGCGATAATAAAACGCATTATAAACGCGTATCAATACACTGCTAGCAAAAAAGAAGATCGAGGAAACTCTATGTGGCAAACAGCCTTTCTTCAGTACCACATCCCAATACATCATGTCTTTAAAAATGGACAATTGCGGGAGGCAACGACTATCTTACGCAATCCCGTCTCTTCAAATCTATTCTGGGGTTTCGATTTTCCTTCAGCTTCACAAGTGTCACTCTTTAAAGATTATCCTCAACAAGAAAGAATATCAATAATGCATACTTTCGATTGTCTTGTGTGTCTTGCTGAAGCTATTGGAGCTACGAGACTTTATAACCCAGAAAGTTGTCCTCCCTCATCCAAAACACAAGTCGATGTCATAATCAAACAGATAGAAGATAAATTGGGGCGAGCACTTTCTTTCCCGAATATTTTTCAAAATGAGCCTGGACTCTGGACTTGTAGAGGGATTGCTTCATACCGAGCACCTCAAGCTATCTATCAAGCTTGGAAAATTAAACAGCTTGTTAAGGATATACCTCACCCACGTATATTGGAAATTGGTGCGGGTCTTGGTCGAACTGCATACTATGCATCTCAGTTGTTTGATATTAAAGATTATACAATTATGGACCTTCCATTTACCGCACTATCATCGAGCTATTTTCTCATGCGCACACTTGGCGAAAATCGCGTTGTCCTTTCTGGAGAAGATTCCTCAAAAGCTAGTGACTGCATAAAAATTATTGCGCCAGATGAGTTTTTAACAAGTTTAGAATCTTATGACCTGATTTTAAATGTGGATTCTCTAACAGAAATGGATCCAAAAATTGCTCTGAACTACTGGAAAAAAATCCAGGTAAGTACATCTATATTTCTCTCTATCAATCACGAATCTAATCCCTTTACTGTTCAAGAGTTTATTGATTCCAGCGACCTCGTATTGAGTAATGATCGCACGCCTTTTTGGATGCGTCAGGGTTATGTTGAAGAAATTGTTAGGTTTTATCCCAGCGAAATAAAACCCTAGTTGGTGGGCCAGAGAAATTAGTATATCAAGGGGAGAGAAATTTTTTTTCTGATGTTACCTTCTTAGATTTGGACCTAAGAATCTCAAGCTAGGCTTCGAAACATCTTCCACATTGAAATCTAAACCCACTAAAAGACCGAACCGTTAATACTCAGACAAATACTCTCGGGCAATATTTGGCATCCATCAACAATCCAGCTTGGCCCTGTGATTGAAAACAGATATGCCGAAAGGATTTTTTTATCATTATATTATGCTAGATAAATTCGGCTTTAAAACCGATACGTCAATTGAGCATAGCCGGTATTATCGCAGATGCCATCGCCGAACTTGCCTTCGTAGCGTAGGGCCCCTGACAGCTTGTCTTTCATGAAAACTCCTGTCAGGCCCGTTGCAACATCAAAATAGTCTTGGTTGGGCTTAAGACCTTTGACAGTGAAGGTACAATCGACATCTTTGAACTGAGCATGCAGATGTGTGCCTTTCATGGGAAATTGATGGATCCAGCTGAGTTTTAGATCATGCGTCCATTTGTTGTGGACTAAGATTGCGCATTTGGCAATCTGAAGTCCTAGCTCGCTGCGGAACAGTGAAGCATGTGTCGGAAAGATCTTCAGATCTAAACTGCCCGCATCATGTTCAGAATATCCCTGCTCCCGCAAATGGATATAATCTAGGCCTGCAATGGGGCTAAATGTCATCTCGGCTGCAGGATACGTCAATACTCCAAAATCAAAGTGAGCAATCAACCCATGGCCATTATGATTGCTTCTTGCATGCCGGTCAACGGTGGGAAAACTGATATGTCTGGATGCATGGTAATCATTCCAGGTTCCTAATAAAGAAACATTGGTGAAAACACGGCGGTTGAACCAGCTGAAGTAAGGACCGGCATAAAAACTGCTGATCCTGGCATGTCCTCTAGAATGACTCCAGTCCAGCCACGAATAATCATAAGCGCCTGCGATCCCGACGAATAAATTTTTGGCCAGCGCCGCATCGATTCCCACTGTTGCTGCAGCAGTATCAGCAGAATAAGCGATATTTTCTTTTTGTCCTTGTTGTCTTAGAAAGTCTCCGCTGAAATTACTCCAGACATTCCATTTATAGAGCTCCGTTGCTGCTTGATTGCACTCTGTCTTGTAGAGGTTATCGATGTGCTGAGAAATCGATGACCGGATGACAACTAAGTTGTTCTCTTCTGTCAAGCCTAAGGCTTTTAGCTGAGAAGGCTGCATCTCTTCTAAGATACCTCTCACTTCTTCTACTGGAAGAAAAATCAGGGTCTCCAAAATAGGAAGGAGATCGCTTTCAGAAGGAAAGGCTAAAAGATTAATACACTTAGCAATCGCTCCTGCATTGCCTCCTTTAATAACATCTCCAAAGGGCGCGATATCGAGAACGAGTGTAACAGAACCCGGGGCATCGTTATAAAGTAAAGTCCCTTCGAAAAATGGGTTATCAAAAACTGGCGGAGCAAAAGTTCCTACGACAGGAGCGCCAGCGGTAATTAAAGTATAGGTCGTTGTGGGAGCATAGATTCCCTTTTCAATATCAATATCGATCGCAGGCGTACCTGATAAGGTAACGGTGCCGGTCACTGGGAGAAAACCATTGGATGAAGGAGTCACACTGACAGCAAAAGTGGAACCGGCTGTTTGGGCATAACTTCCGGTAATATTAATGGTGCCAAGACCGAGCTGTGTTGTTCCATTGACTGTCACAGCGCCGGTGATAGTTCCCACTCCTGTTGTCCCCAAAGATGCTCCTGCAGCGATTGTCACAGGCGAGGCAACCAGATTTGATGCGGTGCCGAGGATTAACTCTCCTGCTGTAATCGAAGCGCTTCCTTGCGTCTGAGTGCCATTCAGAGTCAAATTGCCTCCGCCGTTCAGAATAAGGCTTCCGGTTCCTGTCAAAGTTCCATTGAAAGTTCCTGATGAAGTCTGATTGAAGATCAACGTGCCGCTATTAGCTATTCCTGCTTGCAGGCTGGTAGTATTTCCTTGAAGCGTCGCCCCTGCTGAAACATTGGTCCCGCCGCTATAAGTATTAGCGCCTGTCAAAATCAAAGTGCCGGTATTTCCTACGTCCAGCACCCCAGCTTGGCTGATCACTCCAGAAAAGTTGGATGTCATCCCTCCAGGCGTATTCACCGTTAGAATATTTGTTCCTAAAGTGATGCTTCCGTTTCCAGATAAAACACCGACTGTTTGACTAAAACCGGCGAGATTTAAGGTTCCAGGGGAATTGACGGCTAAATTACCTGTAGGAAGAAGCGCATTCGTCGTACCAATTGCTAATGTTCCTCCTGTCACAGTGGTTCCACCGCTGAAGGTGTTACTGCCTGTAAGAGTCAAAGTCTGCGGTCCTGCGACGACAAGAGAACCTGTCCCGTTCATGCTCCCGCCATAACTCGAGCTGGCTGTCGAATTGATAGTCAGTTGAGTAACTCCTAAATTAATAGGACCTGTTCCGGAGAGAGGACCGATTGCTTGTACTGTGGAAGCAGCAGGGGTCATATCGAGTGTTCCACCTGCAGCAATGGCGACAGGGCCTGTCGAAGCCAGAGCATTGTTGATCCCTAACTGCAAGGTGCCCGCACTGATCGTCGTGCCTCCGGTATAGCTATTGACTCCAGTTAAAGTGAGAGTTGAAGTTCCGGCTTGTGTAAAAGATCCGGGTCCGCTCATGGATCCTGAAAAAGTCGAATTTGTTACAGTGTTCGTAGTCAAATTGCTGCCAGCTGCTCCGAAGGTAATACTTCCGCTACCGGCAAGCACTCCCACCATTTGACTAAAAGTTGCAAGATTGAATACTCCTGGGGAATTGACTGTTAAGGCTCCTGCTGTAGCGAGTGCATTTGTAATGCCCAATTGAAGTGTGCTGCCGCTAACGGTTGTCCCGCCTGTATAGGTTTGTACCGCTGTAAAGGTGAGTACACCTCCTGAACCTGCTACAGCAAAACCGCCTGAGCCGCTGATGACTCCGCTATAGGAAGTTGTCGCAGGTGTTGTTGATGTAAGGGTCGTTGCAGTTAGAACTCCTAAAGTAATATTACTAGTTCCGGAAATAGGACCTGCCAATTGGCTATTGTCGTTGATATTGAGAGTTCCGCCACTTAGGGTGGTGGTTCCTGAAGAAGGAAGAGCATTCACAGCATTGCAAATGACCGTTCCACCGCTAATAGTTAAAGCGCCTGCTGCAGGAAGAGTTGTTGTTGCATTGCAATCTAAGGTGCCTGCGGTCACCGTTGTGCCCCCTGTATACGTATTAAGCCCACTGAATGCAGTAGCTCCGGCTCCGGCTGTCGTAACCGATGTAGCGCCACTCATTACTCCTGATATGGTAAAAGTATTGCTTGTTGAGTTCTGAGTGATAGTCAGAGGCTGCATGAGAGCCATGGGTGCAGAAATAATATGAGCGTTATCTGTGGGATTTGTGATAGTGATCGCAGTTGTTCCTGCACTTCCTTGCAAATTAAGAACGTTGGGGCTTGTAGCTGCGATTGTGTAGGCAAAGGGAATATCGCTGAATATAAGCGATCCAGCGATAGCGCTGCCTGTATCTAAAGTGACCGTCACAGCGGCTGCTGTTGTAGGAAAGGTTGCAACAGCTCCTGCAGAATTTGGTACACCGTTATTCCAATTACCTGCGGTAAACCAACTGCTGCTGGCACTCGTATTCCAACTTGTTGTCTGAGGAAACAGAAAAGCCGTATGGAGAAGCGCTGCGGAAAAAAGGGTTTTTACTTTCATGAATGACAAGCTGGGTATATTTTTTCAAAGTACCGCAGTTTTATCTGTGTGTCAAGCAGGAATATGTAGATTATCTTAGATGTTTTTTATACTAAAAAAGTGACAAACATTTTCCAGGTCGTAGCTATTTTTAAAGCTCTGGGAAAAGATCTCTTAAGTCGACTATTCGATAAAAAAATGGGCTTTCTTCTACTTTCGAAGATACGCCTCCAATATGAAATAGAGCAGGGACTTTTCCAAAACCTTTAGGAACTACTAAAGCATTACATTTGTCTTGTATCTCTTTAATGATCGATGAATTCATTTCATTTTTTCGGAATTTAAACTCACAAATGATGAGACTGTTGAGTTTGGTTTGAATCAAATAATCGATTTGACATCCCTTGTTCCGTGTTGTGGGATTTTGAAAAAAAGGATTATCACGAACAACAATATCGTCATCAATTCCCAGCGCTTTGAATAAGAACTCGCGATTGCATAAAAGCAAGCTTTCTAGCTGAAAACCCATGATCGAATCCCAGCCTGGAAGTCTTCCTTTAGCAGCTTTTTTATAGGAGCCTTGCCGTATAAGATCTTGGTAGGGCTCAACGTATTTTAAATGAAATCGAATATAGCAATCGCTCAATCTATAGAGTTTTTGCTTTCCAATGGTGCCTTTTTTTAAAGACCATTGATAGTGCTCAGAAATAAATCCAGAACCCACCAAGTTTGTAAGATATTCATCCACAGTTCCTCCCTCACTAAGATGAAGTAATTGACGGATCTTTTGTCGAGTTTTCATCCCATCGACGAGGAAATGTAAGATCTTTCTATACGGCTCGCCTTTCTTCTTGAAAAGATCGTGAAAAATGATTTGAAATTCATCAATCAATTGATTTGAAGGTGCAAAACAAATTTCGTAAATGTTTTCATCAGCCGTTTGGGAGGGATCAATGAGGTCTAAATACCATGGAATGCCTCCAGTCACAGATAAAATTTTAAATACTTCGTAGATAGAACCTTTGAAACCTTTTTTTCTAAGAAAGGTTACAGACTCTGGCAAGGAGAGCGGCTTTAGATGGATGACTAAAGCAATACGCCCCACGAAGCCGGTGCTGCCCAAAATATTTTCCTCAATCCAAATGGATATTGAACCGCAGAGAATGAGCACCAGCTGGCTTTTTTCACTCGCATATTGATCCCACCATGTTTTTAAAGAACCCAAAAAATTAGGATCGGTTTCACCCATCCAAGAGATTTCATCCAGAAGGATCACCGTTTCTTCATCTTTGATTTGAGCGCTTAAAAAACGAAAAGCGTCTGACCAAGTTAAAAAAGTCACTCGAGGCAAACCGAGTTGCGCACAGAGCTGATCTGCAAACTCGTCCCTTTGCATTTGGGCTGTCACTAGCGGAGCAGGTGGGTTGGCTGACAATGAAATATATCTTTTCCCCTTTGCAAATTCTTTGACAAGTGTACTTTTACCGACTCTCCGCCGCCCTTTGATGACAACGAGTGATGCTTTTTTTAGCCTTGCCAAGCGTTGCAACCGAGCGAGTTCTTCTTTTCTACCGAGAAAGAAACTCATGCTATATCTCCCATAATGCACAATTGTAACTTTTGGGAGGTGTTGTTTTCAAGATCTATACCTCCTGAAAGTGACAAATGTCGATTATGGGAGGTGTTGGAGACTTAACTCATTGATTATCAATCCATCAAAAGCAGTTCTTGATAATGACGTAAGAGATCGCGGAAGTGAGTCGCATCTTCGAACCGGAGCTCTTTAGCGGCGAGCTTCATTTCTTTTTCGTACTCTTCGACTTTATCGGTGATCTCTTCGCGGGTGAGATGAGAAGGGACTTTTTCTCCCTCTTCTTTGAGAGTTTGGACGACTTCGCCAAAGGTTTGGGCTAGATCTTCAAGCATTTGACGTTTGACTGTGTGGGGAATGATGCCATGCGTAGTGTTATAGACCTCTTGATATATGCGGCGCTCACGGGTGATGAGAAGGGTTTTTTCGATCGATTTGGTAATTCTATCGGCATACATGACAACGCGGCCTTCGACATTCCGGGCAGCGCGTCCGCAGGTTTGGATCAGAGCAGTTTCACTGCGGAGGAATCCTTCTTTATCAGCATCGAGGATGGTCACGAGAGACACTTCGGGGATGTCCAAGCCTTCACGGAGAAGGTTAATGCCGACAAGCACATCGATAGTTCCGCGGCGGAGTTCATTGATGATTTGGATGCGCTCAAGTGTCTCGATATCGGAATGCAGATACCTAGCCTTGATGCCAATATCAGTGAGGTATTTGGTGAGATCTTCCGAAAGTTTTTTTGTCAGTGTCGTGACGAGGACGCGCCCACCTTTTTCGATAGTCTTGCGGATTTCTTCAAGGACATCATCGACTTGATGGGTGGCGGGTCTGACTTCAATTTGTGGATCGAGAAGACCGGTGGGACGGATGATTTGTTGAACAATTTCTCCTTCGGCCTCTTGCACTTCCCACGGACTTGGCGTTGCAGAAACATAAATAACTTGATGGATACGCTGGTAAAATTCTTCGAATTTAAGAGGGCGGTTATCATAGGCAGAAGGAAGCCGGAATCCAAACTCTACCAGAGCGTTTTTGCGGGCCCTGTCGCCATTGTACATCGCGTGGATTTGAGGAAGAGTTTGGTGGGACTCATCGACAAAAAGAAGATAATCCGGAGGAAAATAATCAAGGAGACACGGAGGTGGATCGCCGGGACTGCGGCCGCTGAAATGGCGAGAATAGTTTTCGATACCTTTACAGGTCCCCATTTCACGGAGCATTTCTAGGTCTTGTTTAGTCCGCTCATTGATCCGTTGATGCTCGATATACTTTTTTTCATTCTCAAACTGAATCGCTCGCTCTTTGAGCTCTTCTTTGATCGTGTCGATAGCTCTCCATCTGACATCAGCTGGTGTCACATGGTGAGAGCCTGGAAAGATAGAGATTTGCTCTTTCCGGTCTTTGACTTTGCCTGTTAGGGGATCGATGGCGCTGATCCGTTCGATCTCATCGCCAAAAAATTCAATGCGATATCCCAGATCTTCTTCATAAGCCGGCATCACTTCCAAAACATCGCCACGGACGCGAAATGTTTTACGCGCAAGCTCATAGTCGCTACGTGTATAATGCAGTTGCACCAGATGGAGTAGGACTTCATCGCGGCGGCGGCTCTCTCCCACTTTTAAAATCAATTGCATCTGGCTGTAGAATTCAGGAGTGCCTAGGCCATAGATGCAGGAAACGGAAGAGACAATCAGCACATCTCTTCTTTCAATGAGCGAACGTGTCGCAGAGAGTCGCATCCGGTCGATCTGGTCATTGATGGCCATGTCTTTTTCGATATAGGTATCGGTCCGTGCGATATACGCTTCAGGCTGGTAGTAATCGTAGTAAGAGACAAAATACTCGACGGCATTTTCAGGAAAAAAAGCTTTGAATTCTTGATAGAGCTGGGCAGCGAGCGTTTTGTTATGGGCTAGAACAAGAGTGGGACGCTGCACCTCAGCCACGATATTGGCCATGGTGAAAGTTTTTCCCGAACCTGTAATGCCCAGAAGAACCTGCGACTTACGGGGCCGGCGAAGACCCTCAACAAGCTTTTTAATCGCTTCAGGCTGGTCGCCTTTGGGAGTAAAGGTCGTACTGAGCTTAAACATGGGGAATCAAATGGAGCATGCTCGCGACCTGAAAAAGAACAATGCAACAGGCGATCGCGATGATCGTGATTAAAAGTCTTTTTCCGCCGAATACTTGATAGGACGGCTGATGTTGTTGGACATAGCGGCTTTTCCAGGCCATAGAAGCGGGAAGAACACCGAATAGAATAACCGCGCAAATACCGCCAGCGAAGTTCAAAGCATTCAAGAAGAGGTTGGGATAAATGAAAGCAAAAATAAGGGGCGGCAACAGGGCGAGCAGACAGAGAGGAACGCTTTCATGTTTTTCTCCTTTGACTTTGAGCGCATCGGCAAGGAAATGAGTGAGAGCGAGCGTTTGCGCCAAAAATGAACTGAGAAGGGCAAAGAAAGCTAGCGCCTCAGCGAAATTACTGACCCAGGAAATTCCCAGAATTCCTGCGACAGCGTCGGAGGCTTGACGTCCTTGCTTCATACTGTTGATAAGTCCCCACTCGCCGCCGGCGGGGACAATACCGAGAACTACAATCTCCCAGATGAGGTAGATAACGAGAGCAAAAATGCTGCCGCCTAAAATGGTCTGACGGACCCTTTTGGCATCATTATTCATATAATTCATGAGCGTCGGGATCATATTATGGTATCCAAAAGCAATGACTAGAACAGGGAGGGATAAAAAAGCGAGTGTCGGTTCCGATCTCAAGAGAAGCTGAGGGTTGATATACTGCATGCCTAAAACGATCATGCCGAGATAGGTAAAGATTTTTCCGAACATAAAAAAACGATTCCAATGATCGACTGTTCTCGTTCCTTGATAGGCCAAGACCCCAAAAACAGCGGTAAAAAAAAGAGCACCGGCCCATTTCGGCAAATGCCACGAGAAGACTGTTTCAAAATACGTCGAGCTTAAAGATCCGCTGCCTGAAATATAAGCCACGAGCAGAGAGTAAAATAAAAAAAGATAAAGCACCCAGCTCACAATGCGGCCTGTTTTCCCAAAAGCTCGCTCGGCCATGGAGACGATGTTGACTCTTTCGGCAAAGGAACTATTCACTTCGACCATGAGCAGTCCCGTGATCGTCATAAATCCCCACGCAATTAAAAACATGACAAGAGAAGGGAAAAATCCAGAAAGTCCCGTCATGATCGGAAGGGCAAGCATACCAGCGCCCACGCAGCTCCCTGCAATCAATAAAATGCCTCCGATAAAAGTTCCTGTGGAATGGCGCGTATTCATTAGACGTCTGAGTTTAAATGAGTTTTTTTCTGATCAGAGCGGATTTCCTGTCCGAGCCTTCCGAGCATATATCCCTCATAATCGACAAATTTAAAAAATCTTTCGAATTGAGGAAGAACACTCGAGACTTGTTTAGCCAGTTCTTGAGCGACATGACGGTAACCTGGATGGCCCGCCGGAGAAGAGCGGAGTTCGCAAAGCCACTGGAGCGCTCTTAGATTGACATGGAAATACCAATGGATATTGTAGGCCATCGGAACGACATACTGGGCCTCTTCTGGAAGTTCTTTGGCAATGATGTCATAGGCTTTTCTTGCTTGATCCATAGCTGCGATATATTCAGCTTCCATTGGAGTATTTTGGAGCTCTTCAGGAGTATAATACCCAAAGTTGCACGTGAGAAGCTGTCTTTCTTGCGTTAACATGCGATGCCGTTGCAAGTCGCGATAAATACCAAAATCAGCCAGCATTTCGAATGTAAACGTCGCATGCTCTAAAGCGCGTGGTGATTTATGTCGTCGATTATCACGGCATTGAGCCGCAGCATCGAGAATTCTTCCTAACTCTTCATCAGGAAGTTTTCTACAGTATTCTTGCAATTCTAGAAGCCCCACGTCGGTGTGGTGAAAGAGCAGAGCTGCGCCGACTCGATAGGGACTATCTGGGTCGTAACAAATGAGTTTTACACCAGGAATGTCCATTTTATCTAAGAACGGATCGTGCTGCTGGGCCATCAGTTTGATTTCATTCTCTAGCTGTTCTGTAAAATGTGAAAATGTTTTTTGATGTTTATGGGATGCTTCTGCCCGGCGGATAAAGGAAGGAACGACTTTGCCGAGTTCTTGGTATGATTTTTTACCTATCTCTTGCAATTCTGCAAGACTGCTGCAGTTGAGTTTTTGGATCATGGTCTCGAAAAATCGGCCATTGCCGTAGACACCCATGTTCGTCAAAGCGCTTGCCGGTAAAAGTCCTCTGAGGCAATCAAGCACCTTAGCTCGCAGGGCAGCTGTATAGGCAACATTAGAAATCGAGGGATCTCGAGGAAATTTTTTTTCTATGATTTCTGTCACTCCGGGAATTAAACGAGAATAGGTGTCGAAAAGAGAGTTGCATGTCGAGACATAGAGATCTCGATAAGCAGACGTCATGAGAATAGGTTCACGGTAAAAGAGGTATTCGTCTTGGAATTTTTGATCAAAATAAATATACCTTGTCGATTTTTCTAAAGGAGATCCTCCGATACGGCAGTCTTCGATGACCTTAGCCGCTAACATAGAGATATTTTCAAGCGCGAGATGGGCTCCTCCCAGTTCACCAATGGAGTCGTCTCCATAGCCATCTAAAATTCTGTCATAAAAATTTTGAGCTTTCCGGATCGCCATGATCTGATTTTCAATATCCTGCTCTTCTGATTCCTCTGTTGAATGGCCTGCAATGTTTGCAAAAGCAGTTTCTTCGTTCAAGATGAATTCTTTGAGAAGGAGGGTGCGTAAGCCCAGGATAGATCTCGAGTATCTGGAAAACAAAGCGCCCTTAATGACTTCAGGCAGATTACGGAGCGCAAATATATTGCTTGTCGTGTGCGTTACATATCGATTCAAGATTTTAAGCTGGCTCTCCGTAAATTCTTCATAATTTTCAATCATGCGGCTGTCCTTTTCAATTAGAAAACACTAATACACTAGAGTGTCACAATTCCCCATGGTGGTTCAAGCAAAAAGATTTCGATCACTGAGAGCAAAAGAATGTAGGTTAAAAAACAAACTTTTCTTTTATGATTATTGCCATTAACGATGGGGAGGATTCATGTCTGCATACTTTGCAATACAGCCGCTGAGTACTTTTCTAAACCTGGAAGCTGCTCAATGGAATCTTATTCCAGATAAACTCCAAACACTTGTTCAAAAAGTTCATGATTGTTTCAGAACTGCGCAACCAGAAGTAGGAATTAGAGAAAAAATTGAAGATCAGATGATTATCTTTTTACTTAATGAATACTTGAATGGAAATTTATGTCCTTTTACTCGTTTAAAAGACATCAATGGATCAGGTACAGCTAAAATTAACATACCCTTGATTCTTGCTCAAGTACAGCGTGAGCTAAGCGAGAGAGAACTCAAACATGTTTTGCAAGAAGAAGACAAAAAACGAAGTGTAGAAATTGAGGAAAATAAAATAAAAAAAGAGGAGCTTAAGGGCTTAATAAAAAATACTGAGCTTGCTCGAGATGAAATCCAAAATATACAAGAGGAAGTACAAAAGAAAGATCAAGCATTACAATTAAAACTTGATGAGCAAAATAAAGCCATACACTTAGAAGAAGCGAAAGTGGCTTATTATCAATATTTACCTTCTTTACAAAAAACCGCTGCCTATGGAGTTGTAGGCGCAGCTTTAGTTGTAGCAGCATATAATTATGGGCCTGGAATATGGAGAGGAGGATCGGAAATGGTTTTTAAATTGCTTCAAAATAATAAAGAACTCACAACTCCTGAAGTTTTTCAGGTCACGGGACCAGCTTTGAAATATATGAATCATCTCAATGTAAACAACGCTAACACATTCACTACAATTGTGACAGATAAGCTGATTAAGACTAGCGAGGCCGCCGTAGCGACTTGTTTTGGAGTGAAAACATGGGATACAGTTCAAAAATTAGTCGGTAAAACAACACCACAAACTGCAACTCAAATTGCTCAAAATATAGCAATAAAAGAAGCCAAAAAAAAGTAGGAATAAGGGGTATAAATATGACTACACTAACAATATCGCCTAAAACAACAGAAATATATTTCTTGATTGATTCGATAAAAAATTCTCCTGATTCCGTTCTCATCAGCGCAGCAGAAAACAAAATAAGGGAGTGGTTTGTTCAATTCAATTTTTCAGATCTTATACAGGCCTTTACTACATACTATGATTCAGATCCCTCTTCACATTTTACTATTTTTTCCGAGATCTCAAAATACTATTTAAACAATCCATCAGAAACAGAAAAGTCGTTACTGTTCAATGTTATCACTATTGTTGTATGTAAAGACAGAACTCGTAAACTTAGACACTCTAATTTATCTGAATTGGCAAAAGAAACAAATGAACTAAAAGAAAAAATTAATTTATGGCAAGATCAGTACTCTAAAGCAAAAAATTGTGTTGAAGAAAGTAGAAAGATAAAAGAAAAAAAAGATCTTCAAATGAAGCAGGCTCTTCTTCGAGATCAAAAGATTAAACCCTAAGCTGAGAAAATTATGACTGCCTTAGATTCTACCAAAAGCTTTAATGGAGCTTGGTCATTGATAGCTCAAGCCGATAAAGTTCTTGAAGAAAGAGATCGGCAAGTTAAAGCAGGTATTGATGAAAGTAAGTTGCTTATAGACCGCTCAAATAATGTATATGTTAGAGTAAGCGATGCAGAAAAAAAGCAAACTACACAACTACTTTTGCAACAGGATCAGATTAAAGAAAGGGATATAGAGAGTGCAAAAATTGATGCCCGATTAGAAAATCTCGATCAGAATCCAGGATGGCAATTAAGCCGCATTGCCACATCAGCAAAAGAAGGATTCCAAAGGTTGCAAAACTCAACCTGTTCTTGTTTCCAAACAGTTGCGGTCATTGCGGTCTCTTCTGGTGCTCCTACACTTATGGCCTATGGGTTAGGACAGAATCCGATTGTATTAGTAATATGCGGATTCGGAGGTGCTGCTGCTGGAGGAATTGGCATGGCAGCCTACAATCGGATAAAAAGATGTTGTAACCCTAAAAATGATAAAGGAAACTATGAATCTCTTGAGCCCTAGCGCGCCTCTTCTCGCAAGACCTCGAAGAAACCGCAAATCCCCTGCTATTCGCCATCTCGTTGAAGAAAATGTATTGCAGGCTTCAGATTTAGTGATGCCGTTTTTTGTCATCGAAGGGGAAAACAAGCAAGAAGAGATCAAGAGCCTTCCTGGTGTTTTCCGCTTATCGCTAGATCTGGTTTTAAAAGAGGCAGAAAAACTCCATCTTCAAGGAATTCCTTCAATTGCACTTTTCCCTGTCATCGACCCTCAACATAAAGATGAGAAAGGTACAGCCGCTTTACATGAAGATGGTTTGATACCGAGAGCCTTACAGCTGATTAAACGGGAAATTCCTTCTCTTTGCTTGATCACCGACATTGCCCTCGATCCTTTTACCTCTCATGGCCATGACGGAGTGGTGGACCACCGCGGATATGTGATGAACGATCCGACAGTCGAGATCCTGTGTCAAATGGCCTCTCTTTTCGGTGCAGCAGGAGCCGATATCGTAGCGCCAAGTGACATGATGGATGGAAGAATCGGGGCCATTCGGAGGCGACTTGATCTTGATGGACTGGAAGAAGTCTCTATTGTCTCTTACTCCGTAAAATACGCCTCTTCTTTATACAGTCCTTTCCGAGATACCTTGGGGTCAAAACTGAAATTTGGAGATAAGAAAAGCTATCAGATGAACCCGGCAAATAGCAGAGAAGCTGTCCGTGAAGCTTTACTCGATGCAGAAGAGGGAGCAGATATGCTGATGGTCAAACCAGCGCTTTTCTATTTGGACATCATCGCTCAAATCAAGGCCCACGTTCATCTGCCGATTTGCGCCTACCATGTCAGCGGAGAATACGCTATGGTCATGGCAGCGCATGCCAATGGATGGTTAGATGGGCCCAAAGTATTTCATGAAGCACTTTTGAGCATCAAGCGTGCGGGAGCCGATTTTATTTTCTCCTATGCGGTACCGCAAGTCCTACCGTTTCTCGGTCTGAAGCCGTTCTAAACGGATCGTCTGATAAAGAGCTCTTCCGGTTTCAGCAGAGGCGCCGACATCGCGGAGCCATGCTGACATGGCATAACCGATATAGCTGCGGCTGCTTTGTCTTAGAAAAAAGTCGAGCGGAAGTGAAAAAGCAAACCCTTTGTCGTGATACGTCTGATGATTGACATGGTCGTGTCCATTGGTAATGGTGTACCAAAGCGAGACTTTAAGCCCGCTGGGAAACCAGCGGCTCATTTCAAAACGAACACCCTGGTCTTTAGCTAGAAATTGGCCGATTTTAACCTTAAAATCGAGATCCCAAGGCTTGAGAGTATAATAAATATCTAAGAAGTATTGGACGCCGATAAAATGTTGATATTCTGCTTTATGGCCATGCAAACGGCGGATCTTATTGGTAAAGCCAATCCCATGGTATCGCCGCTTCCAGACAGTAGCCTCTTCAGCGCCGATAGCCCAATTCGATCTCGCAGGATAGTAGAGCAGTTCAGTGGCACCTCCACCGTAAGCAGGTTCAAAATATCCACCCGCCAATCGAAAAAAACAACCGGTGTTGTTCAGATTCCAACTCTTTTGCAAATAGGCCATTTCAAAAGAGACCGTATTGGTTTGAAAATACTTGATCGTATCGGTACGGACATTGGGCAGCTGAGAAGGATTGAGCCGGTCTGTTCCACTTAATTTCTGCGCGCTAGATGAAATCGCATAACTGAGCTGCGTCTCGTAATAGATATCATCAAAAAGATATCCTTCGGGGGTTGCGACTAAGCTTAAATTATATTTAAACTTCCCCGTCGAGCTGCCGAAAAAGCTTTGGAGGCGAGGACAAAGGGTAAAAAGCCAGACTTCTTTTTTTCTACGGAAAAGTCGGGTGCTGTCAGATGGGCGAGAAGGGGGGTTCGTCATCGGGGAAAGGGTAGCCATCTCATACCCTGTCACCTGATTTTGACGGTAACGGTAAAGATCCTCCGTCCTAAAGATATATCCCTGGCTCAAGACTCCATCGGCCTCTAGGACGACGACCACTTTTTTAATATTGGACGGGGTGATCGCCGCTAAAACCCTCTGGAGCCGCTCTCGCACAATATGTTCTTCCCGGTACATATTGTTAATGATCTTGAGCCATAGCTCCCCATCAGGCGACAGATAGACACGGTAAAGATCTAGTCCTTGCTGTCCTAAAGTGTAGCCCAGCTCATGGATGAAATCGCGGTCAGGTCGTACCAAGCCCAAAGGCTCCGTATCGACAGGAGAGCGATATAAGATAGGTTCCTGAGTTTTCGGGATCAAACCTTTGCTGCTTCCCAACGGATAGCGGAGCGATCCCATCGCAGAAAATTCTCTTCCTCTCAGAGAGCTTACGCTCAATTGGAGAGCATCTCCGAGAACATAGGTCGCACCTGCATTGATGCGGCTATTGATTTTGCGCCCCTTGGGATGTTCATGCTGATGATGCCGGTAATCGGTCGCATCATATTCGGCCAAAAAAGATAGATTTTTTAAAACAGGAAGCGAAGTTTTACGCCAGGGAGTCCAGGCAATACCGCCAAAGAAACCTTTAATCCTTTTTCTTCCCCATCCTAAGGTGGCTTCGATGTTGTGATCGATCCAGTCTTTGGTCATCACGATATATTCGGAATTGAATCGTTGAGTCCCGATAAAGTCTTCCGCACCGATGGCAAAAGTAGGAAAACCATGCAGCCCATCGCCTGGAAGATTAAAAACAAATTTGACATTGCCGATCCGTTCGGCTTCATCTCCAAAACCTAAATGGCCGAAAGTCGGATCTAACATTCCTGTATAGACTCGATAATTGAGGGCAAGTTCAACCCGGTCAAAATATTGGAAGCTCAATCCATAGATATTATAGGGGTGGACCCGCGCAGCTCCCAGTCCCACAACGCCTTCGTGAGGCGTTCGTCCCGAAGGCATATTGAAATAGCCTCCCATCATCGACGAGTTATAGAAAAACGGCAGCTCGTCGACGATTTTTTTATCGATCTCTTCGACCAAGGCGAGATCGCGAAAAAGCGTCGAACTGTCTTCAAGGGCGCTCAAAAAAGCGGTGATCGTGAGAAAAAATATTAAAAGGAACATACGTAAGTCCTAGAGAGTAGGGCGGTCTTAACATTTATTTCAATGATGGGTTAGTAGTTCTATTGAAGAGAAATGTAAAGAACCCTATACTCCCAGGTATTTAACTAGGTAAATCATGCCTATAGAAGGACTTCAAATGAGTTATTTAAAGGATTTACAGACGCAAATTTCAAATCACAACTACCCAGCCTATATGCGTTTATGGGAGGAATACTGCCTCAGCGATGAAGTAGATCCCCTCGAATTAAAAACAATTCTTGTCAATGTCAAGGCCTCCGAGTTTGCAGAACCTTTCGGCAAATATGTTGAGAAAATCCTTCCTCTCTGGGAAATGCTTCCTGAAAGTGCCCAAAAACATGAAATTTTCAAATTAATTATTGAGATTGAGACGACCAATCACGAACAACTCCGTCAAATGGTCATGGACTACCTCGAAAAAAGATATGGCAACCAGACAGGATACGCTGAAAAAATCCGTCTCATTGGCCTCCGAGGAAAAGAGAATTTCCAAGGCGCTGTCAGCAATTTTGAGCTTCTTAATCACATGATGAAAGGGAAATTTGTTTTCCACACAGGCGGCTGGGGTGTGGGCGAAATCATGGATGTTTCCATGATCCGCGAGCAGCTGAGTGTCGAATTTGAGTATGTCCCTGGGAAAAAGGATATTTCGTTTGCCAACGGGTTCAACACACTGATCCCTATTCCAGACGACCATTTCTTAGCTTTACGCTTTGGCAATGCCGATCTATTGGAAAAAAAAGCTAAAGAAAATCCTGTTGAAATTATCCGCCTACTTCTCCGCGACTTAGGTCCAAAAACTGCGGCTGAAATTAAAGACGAGCTCTGTGAACTCGTCATCCCTGAAGAAGATTGGGCAAAATGGTGGCAGAATACCCGGACGAAGATCAAAAAAGATACGATGATTGAAGCGCCAGAAGACCTACGTCAGCCTTTCATTCTCCGGCTCTCTGAAGTTTCTCACGAAGACCGCCTCCGCAAATTACTTGAAGGAAAGCCCGAGATCAATCATCTGATCCAACTCGTCTACTCCTTCATGAGGGATTTCCCTGAAACCTTAAAAAATCCAGATTTTAAAGGATTTTTACAAGCTAAGCTGCAAGAGACGCTGAACTATCCTGATCTTACAGATGGGCAGCTACTTCAGGTTCACTTCTTTTTGGAAGATTTATCGGATGAAAAAAAATATCCACAAGCTCAGGAGATTGTTAAAAACTCTAAAACTGTGGAAGCTTTAGTCCAATCAATCGAAGTCTTAGCTTATAAAAAAAGAGCTCTCATCGTCGCCCGCAAAGTCCGTTCCGATTGGAAAGAGCTTTTCCTGAATCTCCTTTTAACGATCGATCAAAACCCTCTCCGAGATTACATCTTTGGAGAACTTTCCCATCCTGAAACAGAAAAAGATTTGAAACGAAAGCTTGAAGATCTTTGGGTGCATCCCTCCCGCTATCCCGATGTATTCATCTGGTATTTCCAAAAAATCATGACTCAAAAAGATCTCCCCTTTGCCGATAAAGAAGGTAAAAATCGATTTTTTGAAGCCCTATTTGTCCTGCTCAACTATGTCGAGCAGTCAACAGATCATCGAGAACTGGTTAAAAAGATAAATACCATTTTAACTCAAGGCCGGTTTGCGATTGTCCGCGAGATCATGCAAGGAGCTAGCGTAGAAACCCTACAAGAGTTTCTACTTTTAGCCTCAAAATGCCACTCGCTTTCTGATCACGATCAAAAAATTCTCCATTCTCTAGCAGAAGTCGTCCATCCATCCATGGCGCAAACCCGCAAAAAGCAGGACAATGTCTCTGAGAATAACGTGATTTGGACCACAGAAGCCGGTTTCAAAAAAGTAAAAGAGCGGATTCAGCAAATTGCTACCGTTGAAACTGTGCAAAATGCCAAAGAAATCGAGACCGCCCGTTCCCATGGCGACCTCCGAGAAAATGCCGAATTTAAATCTGCTCTAGAAAAACGGGATCGCCTCCAATCAGAGCTCAAAGGGCTTTCTGATCAAGTGAATCGGGCTCGCGTGCTGACTAAAGCCGATATCGGAACAGAAGAAGTCGGAGTGGGTTGTATCGTCGAATTTAAAAACGAGCAAGGCAAAACGCTCATTTATACCCTTTTAGGACCCTGGGATGCCGATACAAATCTTGGAATCTTGTCATTCCAATCGAAACTGGCTCAAGAGATGAAAGGGCTAGCCGTTGGAGATAAGTTTCAATTTCAAGGAGAAGAGTTTACAATTACCCGCATTCACAGCTATCTTGATAGATAGATAGTCGCAAAAAGGGAGAACTCCTGTGCAGTTAGTCATCGCCAGTCGCAATGTCCATAAAATTCGCGAACTGCGCGCTATGCTCAAGGCTTATAAATTCCTCGATATCCTTTCTCTTTTGGATTTCCCCCATTACACTCCTCTTCCTGAAACAGGTGAAACTTTTCAGGAAAATGCTTCTCAAAAAGCTGTCCACGCGGCACAAACCCTCAACCGATGGACGCTTGCCGATGACACAGGACTTGTCGTTCCGGCTCTTCAAGGAGCCCCCGGAGTATTATCTGCCCGCTATGCAGGGGTGAATGCGACCGACCCTGAAAATCGAAAAAAGCTTCTATCTGAAATGGAAGAGATCTTAGAACCCCACCGTCAAGGCTATTTTGAATGCTGGCTCGCTATCGCCGCTCCGCAAGGACTCAAAAAATGCGTCCGGGGCGTTTGCGAAGGGACGATTCTCACAGAAGAAAAAGGCGGTAAAGGTTTTGGATATGATAGCCTCTTCGTCAAATACGAATACGGCAAAACATTCTCTGAACTCGAAGAAGCTCTCAAAAACCGGATTTCCCATCGCCGTAAAGCCCTCGATAAACTCCATCTACTTTTAGAATCTCTGGCCTCAGCATAAATGCATTATTGGATCGATGGATATAATCTTCTCTTTCGGATTACGAAAAACTATCGTGAAATGAAGCAGAATGAAAGAAAGCTTCTTTTCGCCCTCAATCAATCGATCATCCTATTAAATTACCAAGCCACTGTTGTCTTTGACGGGCGTGAAAAAGACCCTCCTGAGGCGCTCCGCCGCAATTTAGATTCTCTGGCGCTGATTTATACCCCTCATCATCAGACAGCGGATGATTATATCCTGCAGGCTATTGCCGAGGCCGCTGATCCTGCCCAAGAGGTCGTTGTCTCATCTGACTATGAGCTCCTACGTAAAGCCAAGCAAAGAGGGGCCAAAGCTCAAACCATTGAAGAGTTTCTATCGAAGCTCGTGAACAAAAAGCGAAAAAAGAAAGCGTTGATTGAAAAAACCTTCCAAGAGACCAGTACTGAACTCAAGAGGCTTCTCAAGATTTTTGAAGAACGGCTCCATGATGATGAAGAATAATCTTGTTCTTTTGCTCATCTCTCGTTTATAGAGAGGTGTTATGGAACTACCAGCTAATTTTGAAAGCCCGCCAGGAAAAGAACTTCATCGAGTCTTTCGCAACACCTGTATTGAATTTAGAAAATTGCTCAAAAATTCAAAAGACCTCAATGAGCTGAAAGAAGAGATGGAGAAATTCATCGGTGAGAGCAAACAGATGGACTGGCATGTCAAAACATCAGCTGTTTATCACAAAGATGAAGGGAAAAAGCTTACAGATAAGGTCCTCAACGAATTCCAACGATATATTCAAGATCTAGAGCCTTATCTCAACCGCGCGGACCCTTCCGCTCTAATCCAAGCCATAAAGTCGATGGAACAGTTCATCGATAATTATAAAGTCACTTAAGAGGGTGTCTATAAAGTATGATCAGGATGCTTTGCTGCTGAAATTTGCTATTAGGGCTTAANNTTAAGCCCTAATAGCAAATTTCAGCCACACAAATCATCCGATCGGACTTTATAGACACCCTCTAACATTCGGCTTCTTCGGTCATCGGCTCGGGTGTTGAAAAATCAGTTTCATGCCAAGGGTAATTCAAAATAAGCTCTCGGATCTCGGGAAGTGTTCTAGACTTATTCAGAGATTCCCGGAGCTTTCGTGTCCCTTGCCCTTTTTTTAGATACCAGCATCCGATCCGTCTTAAGTCCATGGCGGCTTTACGTGGAGCATGATAGAGGCTGACGTACTCAAGATGCTGTAAAAGCGCATCCCGATAATCAACGGCCAGTCGAGGTTTTGGAGGCTGGCCTGAGAGATGGTTATAGACATCTTCGATAATCCAAGGCGCTCCAAAAGTTCCCCGCGACAAGAGAACTGCATCGCAGCCGGTATGTAAGAACATCCTCTCCACGCTAGCCGCATCAAAAAGATCTCCATTGCCGATCACTAAAATATTTTTTGCCGCTTGTTTGCAGTCGCGGATCCAGTCCCAATTCGCATGTCCTTTATATCCTTGCTCTCGTGTCCTGCCGTGAATCGCAATCGCTTTCGCGCCTGCTTTTTCAGCAATTTGGACAATCTCTGGGCCCACGATCGATTGTTCATCCCATCCCGCTCTGATCTTGATTGTCACAGGAATTTTAACAGCGGCAATGATATTGGAAAGAGTTTCTCCAACTAAATTTAGGTTCTTCAGCATTCCTGAACCGCTGCCGTCTTTTGTCACCTTGTCGACAGGGCAACCGCAATTCAAATCGATGACATCGAATCCTAGGTCTTCTAAAATTTTAGCCGATTTACCTGCCAGCTGAGGCTTACTGCCGCAAAGCTGTGCTCCGATCGGATGCATCGAAGTTTCATAGTCGAGAAGTCTATAGGTATGCGGGTCATGCCGGACCAGTGCGTCCATCTTGATCATCTCGCAATAGACAAGTCCCGGCTGAAATGCCGTGGTCATCCGGCGGAAAGGAAGATCGGAGCAGCCTGCAAGAGGGGCGCAAAAAATATTCGAGGGGAGTTCAAGAGATCCTAAATAGAACGGACGTTTTAACATTAATGGAATAGGCGGCTAACAAGTTTTTCCAGCATCTTGAGCGTCAAAAATGCCAGCATGGGACTGAGGTCCAGCCGACCGCCAATCGGAGGAATGATACGCCGGAACATATTGAGAAACGGATCGGTACATTTTGCCACCCATCGAAGCCAAGCTTGACGTTGGCAAGAAGGAAACCATGAGGCGATGATTCTAACGGCGATCATCAGGGTATAAATAGAGAAAACATAACTGAATAACTGAAGCATATAGAGATTATACCACAATTTGGATAAAATCCAACCCCATGAGAAGTCTTGGCATATTCATTGAGGGGAAAAGTGTAAAAATTGCTATCGTTTCACAAGTCAAAAATAATTTGACGGTAGAGCGGTTAGGCGAATTTGATGAAGTCCCGCTTGAACTACTCCAAGAAAAAAATTTACATATTGTGTCCGGCCTTTCTGCCGAAGATGTTGTCCGAAGAGAAGTTACGCTTAAACTGACAAGACAAGCAGCGGTTCTCAAAACGCTTCCTTTCCAATTGGAAAGCCTGCTTCCTTTTTCTCTAGAAGAAACCATCGTCCATCCTTTTTTCTATCTTCATAAAGAGAAAACGGATGTCGTGGCTTTTGCTACGACACGTCTCGCTTTAAAAAAACACCTTGCCATCTTACAAGAAAAGAATGTAGATCCTGATCAAGTTTCTTGTATCCCCATCGCGCTAGCCCGCTGGGCTCACCTGATCTTCCCCACGCATTCTTTGCTCAGCTGGGTCCATCAAAAGATCGGGATTGCACTCGAAGGAGAAAAAATAATTTTTTCTCAATCGCTAGACGATAATGACCGGCTAGAAACTTTTATTAAAAATAAATACGGACATCATTTTTCTATTCCGAAAGAAGTGCCTTCGTTTCAAAACTACACATCGGAGCAGCTCCGCTATTTTGCTATTCCTTTAGGTTTTGCATTAGATGGACTCCACCAGAGTCCCTGTCAATTTCGGCAAAAAGATTTCACCTCTGCAAAAACTGTGAAAAGAAATCGTCTTTTCACTTTAGGATCTTGGGCCGCTTGCTTGAGCTTGACCTTGCTTGTCGGTTCCATCGGAGGATGGATGGTTCATCGGAAGGGGAAAAATCTGCAGGAAAGGATCGCCGTTCATTTTTCTGGATCAGGCTCTCTGGAAGATCAACTCATCGGATGGCAAGCAAAATTATCTAAGGAAGGGCAAGAGTTTCCTGTGGTGCCGGATGTACCATCTGTCCGAGATGTTCTCGCCTGGATTGGAAGTCTTCAAGAACCGATTGAGATTGTTCATTTCCGTTATAACTTGATCGAATATCCCAAAGCGGGAGAGAAAGAACAACCATATAAAGTCAAAGTGGATTTAGAATTTACAGCCCCCAATCCGGCTGTTGCTCACCGTTTTCAAGAAGCGATTGAAAAAGTTCCGACTCTTGTCGATAAAAAACAAAAGGTTGCATGGACCGCACAACAAAACTCTTACAAACTTTCCTTCGTCTTACGCAAAGCATAAAGAAAAGCAATCCTTTGCTTTTACTTTGTTTGGGCTTGATCCCTCTTTGCCTGGTGCTTTGGCGGCTGGAAGAAAAAAATCTTGAGCTCCACGCATTGACAACTCAAATAGAGCGGCTCGAACAAAAATCCCTCTCATCAAATCATGCAAAAGCAACCCGAGACCATTTATGGGATCAAGCGAAAAAAAGCGACCCTCTGTATCTTCCTCATGTCCTTGAGTCTCTTCCACTCTTGACCCCAGAGCTTCTCCGCGTGCAAGCCCTTGCCCGTCAATATCCAGCCAATAGTTCACTTCAAGAAAGACTGTCGTTCTTGCAAGGAGATAAAAATCGCATCCGTTTCTCTCAACAGGCTGAGCGCAGAGGACCTTCTTTCCAAGAAACTGAATTTAAAATGCAAAGTGCTGTTCAAATGAACGAAGACGATCTTAAAAATTTTCTTACATCTATTGAAGAGGGCAAAGACCGTCCGCTTCTATTTGTGAAGGACTTCGAGCTCAAAAGAGTCAAAGAAAAATCCGATGAAATGGTCTATAACCTACAAGCCGAGTTGATCAAGAGAATGCCATGAAAAAAATTACCGCTTTATTTCTTATTTTAATATTAACCGGATGCGCCTCTAAATCGTCTCAAAACTCCGATCTTTCCACCATTCAAATTTTAGACAGGAATGGATTTTCAGAAACGATCAGCGCCAAAGAAAGATTGGGCAAGTATGAAAGAACCGATTTCTTAACTCCCCAGCCTTATCAAAAAGTTGTCCGGATCTATGGGAAGTCCAGCAAAGGTAAAACAGGGTCTAAAGTCACGACTTACCATACCAATGGACAGCCTTGGCAGTACTTGGAAGTTGAAAACGGCCGGGCCCATGGAAAATTTATTGAATGGCATCCCAATGGACAGATCAAGGTGGAAGGTCTAGTCATTGAAGGAACACCCGACTTAAGTGAAGTTGCTCAGCTGACGTGGTTCTTTGAAGGGTTATGCTTAGTGTATGACGACCAGTCCCATCTGACAGCTAAAATCAACTACGAGAAAGGGCTTCTTGAGGGAACTTCTCTTTATTACTACTCTAATGGAACTTTATCGAAGGAAATCCCTTATCACAAAGATCTAATCCATGGAGTTCTCCAAATTTTTGATCAGCAAGGCAACTTCCTGGAAAAAATCCAGTATGCAGAAGGAGAAAAAGATGGCCCAGCTGTGGGACATTGGACAACGGAGAAAATTAAATATACCGAAGAATGGCAAAAAGGGAATCTGCTAACCGCTGCCTATTATAATGCTCAAGGACAGAAAGTGGCCCAGGTTGAAAACGGCGCAGGGTTTCAAGCAGTCTTTGAAAATGAATCTCTAGCCTCGCTCATTGAATATCAAAAAGGCATCATCGAAGGTAAAGTTGAAAACTTTAATTCTAAAGGACAGCTTGTTTCTACTTACTCTATTCAAGAGGGTATGAAAGAAGGCGAGGAATTAGAATACTATCCTTCCAATGACATAAAACCTTCTCCTAAGCTTTGCTTACGATGGAAAGAAGACTCTCTTCAAGGTCCTGTAAAAACTTGGTATGAAAATGGGGTTTTAGAAAGTCAGCGCGAGATGCATGACAATAAAAAGCATGGCCAATCCTATGCTTGGTATAAAGACGGTGGCCTCATGCTGATGGAAGAGTATGAAGAAGACCAGCTTGTCAAAGGATCTTATTTCAAAAAAGATGGCAAGAAGCCTGTCTCAAAAATAGAAAATGGCAAAGGAATCGCGACTCTATTCGATAAAGATGGCAGATTGATCAAAAAGATCAACTACGAAAAAGGCGCTCCCGAAAAAGAATCACTGTAACTCGCCGACGGGGGGTCCTGCTGCTTTCTCTGTCTGCTGCTGGATATTTTGTTCTGCAGAAGGATAAGCTGCCGGTGGCATTTCTTGCTGCTGTTGTTTTTTATTGTCTTTCGGCTTTTGACATGAACGAATTCCATCACCCCCAGAAGCTGTTACTACAGACCCTGAAGAAACTTGTGTCCAAATCGAAAAGGGAGAATCTTCGCTCCCATTATTGCAAAACCAGATGACCGTATAAGGCGTTTGAGAGCCGTTATAATATTGGATGCTTCCCGTTCCACCGTTATAATTCGTCCACATCATGGTCTGCTGAGGATTGATTTGCATGGTCCCGAGATCAGTTCCATCTGATGCGCGGATGGTCGCGCTTAATTTATATGAGGTGTCATTGATCAGTGTGACACCTCCAAAAACGGAAGAGCAAAAAAGTAAAAAGATCCCAAGCCTTGCAAATAGTTTCATACCCTTACTGATCCACATACGCCCATTTGAAGTCAATACTTCCCAGTCCTGACAGAACAACCCCTTTCACTTTTTGATTTGCCAGATACAGCATTGTATAGTGAAAAAGTGGAATGATCGGCATTTCTTTCATCAAAATGGTTTCACACTCGTGAAACATTTTTTGTCTTTCCATGCCATCCGTCTCAGCAGAAGCCAGGTCTAGCAATTCACGGTACTGTGGATTTTCCCATGCGGTATTATTGGAACCGCCGGCCTTAAATTTGAAAACCTCTAGAAAGTTCATTCCGTCATTGAAATCCGCCGTCCAATTTCCCGAGGCAAGTTGAAAATTTTTCTTAGAAAGACGATCGAAGAACACTTTTCTTTCAACCGCTTGGAGCTCGACATCGACATCAAGGGCTTTGCGCCATTGCTCTTTGACAGCTTGGGCAATCAAATGGTTTCTCTCTCCTGTTACATACATCAGTGAAATAGATGGCAGCTCTTTCCGCGTTAATCCCAAGATCTCCAAAGCCTGATCAAAATCTTGACGGGCTTGATTTACGTCCCCATCCGATAAATATTGATGATCACCTTTCAAAGACGGAGGAAGAAGCCCTGTCGCCGGAAGTTGGCCTCCTTGAGTAATATGCTCAACGATTTCTGATCGTTTGATCGCTTCAGCAAAAGCCTTTCTGACTAACGGATGTTCAAAAAGCTCCGATTCGACATTCGTTCTGAAAAAATAGGTTGCAAGAAACGGTTTTACATGGAGATTGCCGGTTTTTCTCAATTGTGCCAAAGAGCCGACAGGTAGAACAGAAAGGGGAGATCCGGCCCAGTCCAATTCCCCTTTTTCAAACATTTTTAATTCCGTATCTTCCGGAACCATGACCAAATCAATTTCTTTCAATTTTACTTGAGATGCATCCCAATAGGTAGAGCTTTTAACCACCCGGAGCTGATCGTTATGCCTCCAGTCTTTTAAAATAAATGGACCGTTGCCAACTATTTTTTTAAGGTCGTTATTTTGATCGGCTTTTTGCGAGAACGGGAAATAAATCGGAAGCGCTGTAAGCTCTAAGAAATAAGGAGTCGGATTTTGCAGCTCGACTTGGAGAGTTTTTTCATCTAAAGCTTTAATCCCGATTTGATCGAGTCCTACTTTTCCCTCTTTGGCAGCCTTCGCATTTTTAATCACATACAGCTGAAAGGCTTGGTCGGCCGGAAAATGAGGCTCTAAAATTTTCGTCCAAGCATAAATAAAATCTTGAGCCGTTACACGGTCTCCATTTGTCCAGGCTGCAGTCCTTAAACTGAATGTATATGTCTTTCCATCTGCTGAAATATCGACTTTGTCAGCCAGCGCAAGCTCAGCTTTTTCTGTAGAATTGATTCGCGTAAGCCCCTCAAAGAACATCCTAGCTAAAGTCATCGACTGAAGATCCCGCGCTTTGCGAGGATCGAGCGTTGCAGGTTCTGCACCGAGATTAATTTTTACAATGTTGTTTTGTTGAGCCGTGCAGCCAGCTAATAAAAGAACGAGTGCAAATGCTTGGATCCATTTATTCAGAATTTTCATGTGAGACCTCTTTGACTGAAACTTTAAGAAGAATAGAGCGTAAATGTCAACGACAACTGCTTTTTTCTCATTTGAGATTTTTCGATTGCAAACGAACAGCTAGAGAATTAAACTTTTCCCTTTTTCTTCAACCCCCAACTCTTAGGAGTAAATATGGCTATCACAGCTGTTTCCGATATCGACACCGCTGTTCTCGATTTTTATCAAAAAAATACGCCTGTCACTATTGAAACTAAGGATCTCATTTTACGCCCTGTTCAGGAGAGCGATTTGGGTTTCTTCCAAACTGTGTATACAGATCCAGTCACCATGAAACTATTTATGGATCATGAGAAGCGATTGGAGAACTCACCAGCCACATGGCAGGAAGAGCAAATGAAATCTGCGGCTGGCCGCGTAAAAACTTTTGTCGAACGATGGACAACAAAAAATCCTTTTAGCGGTTTTATCATATGTAAGAAGGTGGAAAAAGATCACGTCCCGATCGGTTTTATTGTTCCAGGTTTGGGAGATAATAAAGGCCAAGTGGAAATGGCTTTTGTTATCTTGAATGCCGAACAGCGTAAAGGATTTGGAACTCAAGCCGTGCATGCCATCGTTCACAAATATTTACCGTCATTAATCGCAAATCATGACAAACTTTATGGATCCCCTCTATTAGTTGAAGATAACCCTATCAAGGAAGTGGTAGCCACAGCTCGAGTAGATAATCCTGCTTCCATTTGCGTCATGGAAAAAGCTGGAATGAAAAAAATAGGCGAAAATTTTAATAAATGGGGTCAACTTCGTGGTATCTATGGTTATACTTATGAAAACCTACCGATAAAAATCTAAAGATATTTCCAGTAGTCTCATCTAGAATGAGACTACTCTCTTATCCTATTTTTTCGTATAATGTGATCATGTTTACTATAGCCACTGCAACGTATGTTGCTAAATTTCCTACACCGATTTTCAATACACAGCAAATCTCTTTTCATACACTTCCCTTGAAAAAAGATAATCAAGGCCGTCTCATGGAAATGGAAAGTATTGCTTTTCCAGGGACAAAGTTTAAATGCTTCCAAGTTTTTAACAACTTACTTCAAGTTGAAACAAATGAATATCCCTCTTCTAGCCCACTCTATGTCGACAGTAGATTTTTACAAGAAACTTCCACTGAAACTCTCGAGAGAATAATAACCCTTCCCTCCAGTCAAGAAATCTTAAGCTGGATGGAGGCTCGAGTAGGTCTCCGTTATTTTTGGGGAGGCAACTGGGATATCGGGATCCCTCAACTTCTTGAATTCTATCCTGTTCTCAAAAATACCTCATCGGAAGATCAAGACGATGCGATCTGCCGAGGTGTAGACTGTTCCGGCCTCTTATATCAAGCGACTAATGGTTACACCCCTCGCAATACCTCCGGATTAGCTTCCTTTGGCCAAGAACTCCCTATCCAACATCTTCCACTAGAAGAAATTCGAGCGCAGCTTAAACCTCTAGATCTTCTCGTTTGGAAAGGCCACGTCGTTTTCGTTAGATCTGCTACCACTCTTATCGAGTCCCGTATCGAAGGAGGAGTCAGAATTTCTGATTTTGATCAACGCTATCCTGAAATTTTAGATTTAATGAAGAAAGAAAATAAAACACTTTATATCCGACGATGGCACCCCGACTCCTTACACCAGAACTAAGCCGCCGTGTTTTTCATTTTGTCCATCAGGCCGATCCTGCTCCACAAATCATGATTTCTGATTTAAGATATTTACAAGTTCCGTTGTTGGGCTTTGACGGCCAGGAACATGTCGGTGAATTAATTGTTCATCAGACTGTTGCTGATGAAGTCGAAGAAATTTTTATCGAAATCTTCCAGGCGAAATTTCCTATTGAAAAAATGAGACTGATTGAAAATTACGAGGCCGATGATACAGCTTCGATGGAAGACAACAACTCATCTGCTTTCTGTTACAGATTCGCGGTTGCAAAACCGAACATCCTTTCCAAACATAGCTTCGGTCTAGCTATCGATGTCAATCCGCTTTACAACCCTTATGTCAAAAAAGATCTCATCCTGCCTAAAAACGGCACCCGTTTTGCAGATCGTACCCTTGTAGAAAAAGGGATGATCTTTCCTGGAGATCCTTGTCATCAAGCTTTTTGCAAACGAGGCTGGACATGGGGAGGTTCGTGGCCTGACCGGCAAGATTATCAACACTTTGAAAAAGAATTAATTCCTTAGAGAACACTCTAAAGCTCCCAACGTGGGGAGGTTTTCATTCAGAACTACATGCACAGGAATTTTTAAAAGTAATTCCTGAAAACGGCCTTTGTCAGCAAAAGCCTTCATAAACTCGCCTTGTTGCAAAACTTTTAAAATTTTTGGAGCAATTCCACCGGCAAGATAAAGACCGCCTTTGGATAAAAATTGAAGAGCGGTATTGCCGGCTGCTGCACCATATAGAGAGACAAACCACCGGAGAGCTTCTTGACATGCTGTCGATTCTCCTGAGAGGGCATGTTCAATCACCAATTTGGGGATCTCTTCACCTTCTAAAATTTTCTTGTGTTTGCCTTTTTCAACTAAAAACCAATAGAGATGTTCGAGTCCGGGACCGGAGATAATCCGTTCTAAAGAGACATGCCCATATTTCTTATGAAGGTAATCCCATAACTGTCTGTCGAATGCATCTCGCGGTGCAAAATCGACATGACCTCCTTCGGATGGGAAAGGGATGTGGTTTTTTCCATCCCAGTATAGTCCTCCGATTCCAAGTCCCGTTCCTGCTGCTATCACCGCTTGGTTACCGGATTCTTGGACACCGGTGTTGAGTGTAAAAATATCTTGAGGCTTCAAACGTCTGAGTCCCCATCCCGAAGCGGCCAGATCATTGATCAGATAAACTTTACCGATTCGATGTCTTTTTTCTAACCGATCAGCATCGATTTCCCAGCTTAAGTTCGTCATCAGACATTTTCTATCTTGAACTGGACCTGCAACAGCCAAATAACTTTTTTGAACAGGCCGGTCGAGAAATTTTTCTAAGATCTCGCTCAAATCTTTGAAATGACGACTACGAAATTTTTCTTCTTTGACTAAACGGTCTTGGTCAAAGTAAGCCAGATGGACTTTAGTGCCGCCAATATCTCCAATAAGAAACATACTATTTTACTTGTTGACGATAAGCCATTTTCTCTTCAATCTAAATATAAAAGGAGCTTCCCATGGCACAACAAGATATTGGCAAAAAGAAAGCATTAGAAGCAGCGATCGATCTGATCGAAAAACAATTCGGCGAAGGATCCGTCATGACTCTCGGGCAACATTCTCTAACCCGAGAATTCAGCGTAATTAAAACAGGAGCCATTGCTCTTGACATTGCTTTAGGAATCGGCGGCGTTCCCCGCGGAAGAATTATTGAAATTTATGGACCCGAGTCTTCCGGTAAATCGACACTAGCGACCCATATTGTCGCCAACGCTCAAAAAAATGGCGGCCTGGCAGCTTACATCGATGCTGAGCATGCTCTCGATCCAGGCTATGCTGCTAAAATCGGCGTCAATATTGATGAACTGATGATCTCACAACCCAGCTCCGGCGAAGAAGCCCTTAATATCGCAGAAATGTTGGCCCGTTCGAATGCCGTCGATGTTATTGTAATCGACTCTGTGGCTGCCCTTGTTCCGAAGAACGAACTGGAAGGCGAGATCGGCGATCAATTCATGGGCCTCCAAGCGCGCATGATGTCCCAAGCCCTCCGCAAACTCACATCGACCCTTTCCAAAAGCAATACCTGTGCGATTTTCATCAACCAACTCCGTGAAAAAATCGGCGTGATGTTTGGAAATCCTGAGACAACTACAGGCGGTAAAGCTTTAAAATTTTACTCTTCAATCCGATTGGACATCCGCCGTACCGGTAGCATAAAAGGGCCCGACAATCAAGAGATCGGCAACACCGTCAAAGTCAAGGTTGTCAAAAATAAAATGGCGCCTCCTTTCCAAGTCGCTGAGTTTGATATCCTATTCAATGAAGGCATCTCTCGCCTCGGTTCTCTGATCGACGTCGGTTCTGCTTTAGGCGTTATTGAGAAAAAAGGCGCTTGGTTCAGCTACAATGGAAACCGTTTAGGCCAAGGAAAAGAAACTGTTCGAGATGAGCTCAAGAAAAATCCTAAGATGGCCGATGAGATTGAAAAAGGCATTACAGCCGCAGCTGCTAAGAAATTGCCTTCAGCTCGTGTTGAAGAACCAACGCCAGCAGAAACCGCTGACGTTTAAATCCTATACCTTAAGTCCTGATGGAAGAGCCATTAGGACTTTATTTAATAAGTCCCTCCCAAGCCCAATCCTGCTTTAAGTCCTCCTGCATTCACATGATCCTTAAAAAAAGTTCCTAGATAATAATAATCTGCAAAGACGTCTAAAAAAACAGTTCTTGAAAAGAAAAAATTAAAACCTGATTTTACACAGCCACCCAAACCAAAACTCGAGGCATTTTGATGCGCGCAATGGCCATGATTTCTCAAATAAACCATTGCAAAAGCAGGTCCTATTCCCGCATATACCACGCATTTTTTATGGAATCGGTAAGGAAATTTGATCCCCAAACTTAAGTCAGGAATGTTTAAGGTAGTATGATCATGAAGTCCAACCGAATGTCCCGATTTAGGAAACCAACTGAAATTGATCCAGCCATGAATATTTTGAGCAAATTTAACTGAAGACTCCGTTTGATAATCTGCTCCGACATCGCCATAAATTTTTCTAAATCGAACCGAAGTGGGAACAAAAGCTGCGCATCGAACTTCTGTTGAAAATTTATTCTCCGAAACTTTTTCTTGTTCATTCTCTGGGAGAAAACGGGTTGTAGGAGCGACAAATGCAATATAATTGTTTTCTGCCTGAGCTGTATTCAAAAATACAAATAATAAAAAACAGAAAATTTTAAGGAATTTTTTATTCATTAGTGATCCTTATTTTAACACGACTACTTTCTAAGTTGGAAGAATTGACAGCGCTAATTTGCAAGCTTTTAAGATGCTGTTTTGATGTCGAACATGTCTTAAAGATAAGGGGCGAACCAGCCGCAACTTCATCTATCAACCGACCTTTTTCATAGATACGATAAAAGGTTACATTGAAAGCGGGACTTGGACTCCATTGTGAGGACAAAAAATATTCTGTGACATTCAAAAATTCGTTCTTTTTGACAATAACCCCTGTAAAATTGGTGACAGGTGGGGGAGCTAAAACTAAATAATCTAGCACCAGACCCAAATTTGGGTTGAAAACTGGACTTAATTTGTCGAGAATTTTGGTTCTAATCTGTTCATATTGGGCGAAAGTGATTTGACCAGAGATGAGGCCATCAAAGTGAACTGTCGCCGTCGAAGGCCATATATCATTAGGAGCGGCAACCTCTTTTATATAATATTGTGTGCTACCAACAAAAGAATCTCCATTCATCGTGATCACAGGCCCGATATTAGGACCCCCCGTCGGTTCATAACCGTTTACAAGTAATCCGATGGGACTCCCATTAAATTGGTTGTTTGCCAAATGAAAAGGGTTATTAGCTCCACTACTATCTTCTCCTAAATTCATATTAGAAGGGTTATTGTTTGTCATAACGTTATTTTCAATGGTGGTTAATCCCGCCGTATCTAATATCTGGATTCCACCTCCAGAACTATTAATTAATCCATTATTGTAGACTGTATTATTTGAAACCACGAGACCATCTCCCGCATTATTCGCATAAATTCCAAGATCATTATTAAAGACCGTATTATTGGTCACTGTTGTATTGGGACCAGCGTTTGAAATACCAATTCCCAGCGCAGTGCTAGGATGAGGTACATTTCCAGAAAATAAATTAGTGATAGAATTATTGCTGATATCTGCTGCGGCTCCATACCAGACAATAATTCCATTTTCGTCAGAATAAGATTCTTGCGTGGGGCCCACAACTTGATTATTTGAAATGATACCTCTAAGCCCTGTCCCTTGCATTTCAATCGCATTTTTTTGATACTCTGTGAGATAGCAATTGTTGACATTGAGAATATAAGAACTTAAATTGTCGACAATCCCAATCACACAAGTACCATCTTGCGAACCCGGCATAGGGAAGCTCGCATCTGTTACATTAATACAATAGATATATTCGACAGTCCCACTCGCATTATGATAAGCAATACCTTGAAAAAGCTTAGTAGGATGACCTGCATCTCCTTGATTAGCTCCATCCACTATTAAATTGGAGATCGTGATATTCGTTAAACCATCGATCATAATGACAGGATAGTAGGTACCGGGTATCCCTGGAACCGTTGATGTAAAAAAGTGAATCACATCGGCGAAAGCAGGACACACAATAGTAGTCGCATTAGGCCCGCTCATACCAGAACCATTAATCGTGAGATTATTAGGTGCATTCGTTGAACCAATGAGAAGATTATTAGCAGGCATATAACTACCCGGCAAAAGCTGAATCGTATCTCCATCCGAAGCAGAATTAATAGCATTTTGAATACTCATACCTGGATGAACAACAATGATCGCTCCTTGTAAAGGAACAGCTAAAAAAGATATAAAAATGGAAAAAATAAAGGTTAGAGAATGCTTTTTGAAACCTGCCAGCATATTTATCTCTTGGTTGGTATAACTAAGCGTCTAACCTATCAAGTTTTTCTTAAGATTGCCTCAAAAATTTCGTCCTAAAGATTCAAAACTCTAGGATTCTTCTTCAGCTTAATGATTCAAAATTACGGACTGCCAATTGTTGCAACATATCGCACATTTTTTTAAATGACGGTGTGTCGAGACCGAGTTCCATCAAAGTAATCTTAAAGAGTTTAAGCTCTTCTTCGAACACCATGAAGGCCCGTTCTCTTCCAATATGCTTGGCCAAATTTATTTCTCGCTGATTCTTTTCATCTTGGGCTAAATCTCCCAAGTCATCAGCGATTTGAAAGGCCATGCCAAAATGATAAGCGCTCTTTTTCACTTGATCCAAGCGATAAGAATCCCCGCCGCCAAAAAGCCATCCAAAAACAAAAGAGACTTCAAACAGGGTGACTGTTTTTTGATAAATGACTTGGCGGAGTGTTTCCAACGTTAAATTCGGAGGGAAGATATCGTAGAATTGACCGCCCGTTGCTCCTGATATGCCTGCGCATCGTGTTGCATACTCTAAAGCTAAAATCCCTGCAGCGTCGGCCATCTCACGGAAAGGAGATTCAGCCTGTCTCATTTTTATCGTGTTGCTATGAATCATTTCGAAGGCCGAGCAGATCAACCCGTAACTGGAAAGAAGCGCAATCGATTCTCCATAAATTTTATGCAAGGTCGGTTGACTGCGACGTTCTTCTTCATTGTCCATACAAGGAAGATCATCGACCACTAAAGAGGCTGTGTGGAAAAATTCCACTGAAAGCGCCGCGTCTAAGACGTTCAGATTATTACCCAAGGCTTCGGCTACCAAGAGCACAAGTAAGGGCCGGAATCGCTTCCCACCGCTTTTTAAGGCATATTCGCACGCATCCCGTAACTTCGTTTTTTCGCCTAAGCTCAAGATGCTTCTGGCAATTTCTTGTTCAATTTTATCTCGATGAGCATAGAAATTCGATGTCTTTTGCAGTTCTGCTGTTGTCATATATTCTCTTTGTAGATGGCTCTTGAAGGAATAATCCCTTTAATATTGACGCAGGGATAACAAAATGCTTTAGGACCGATCAGGGTTCCAGGATTTGTAACAGCATTGCATCCAATCTGAGCGCCATCTCCGATCACAGCGCCAAATTTACGCAAGCCCGTTGAAATCTTTTGTCCCTGCAATAAAATAGTGACCTCTTTATGGTCTAAGCGAAAATTTGCAAGTTTGACGCCGGCGCCCAAATTGACATCATTTCCCAAAATGGAATCGCCCACATAATTGAAATGAGCCGCTTGGGCTCCATTGAGTAAAATAGAGTGTTTGATTTCCGTTGAATGGCCAATGACGCACTTTTCTCCGGTGATAACACCCCCTCGAATATAGGCGCCATGCCGGATATGATTATGGGGTCCAATGATCACAGGCCCTTCGATATAAGCTCCCGGTTCAACCACAGTTCCAGCGCCAATTGAAATGAGATGGGGATTGATCAAATAAGCCGTTGGAGGAACTTGGACTTCGATTTTACCCAGCTCTTGTTCTTCTAAATAAGAAGCAAGACGGTGGAGAGCATCCCATACGTAGACAGCTTCCTCGAACAGCTCTCGATGGAAATAGGCCTCTAAAGAAAAGAATTGGTTTGTAGAAAGTTCTTGCATGGTTCACATACTACTTAAGTTGCTCTTTTTCCACATCCTTCTCTTTAGTATTAGTTTTAGATATCTATACTTCTCATTACTCAGGTCCTGTGGATTTGTTGATAACTACCCTCTTTTACTAGAGGAAATGAACTGTTCATAAACCTCATCATAAAATGTTTTTTAATGTTTGAACTTTGTACTTTTGTCCAAAAAAACAATCAAACCAGGTCTTATGAACAATCAATCAACGGTCCAATTGATCGGCTCTTTCCCCACTTTTTTAAGAAATTCATTGGCTTTTGAAAAATGATGACACCCGAGAAACCGATCTGCAGAATAAGGAGAAGGGTGGGCTGCTTGGAAAACGGCGTGATGAGTCCCTATAACCTTATGACATTTTTCTTGAGCCGACTTGCCCCATAGTAAAAAGACAATGGGATCAGGACGCTCCGCTAAAGTATCGATGACAGCATCGGTAAATCTTTCCCATCCTTTTCCATGGTGAGATTTGGGCTCCCCTGCACGGACTGTGAGTGTTGCATTTAGCAGAAGAACACCCTGCTGGGCCCACGAGATCAGGCATCCTGAGGAAGGCCTGCGAAGCCCCAAGTCTGTCTCCAATTCCTTATAGATGTTTTTGAGCGAAGGAGGCGGATTAATTCCTGGGAGAACACTGAAAGAAAGACCATGCGCTTGTCCTACGCCATGGTAAGGATCTTGTCCCACAATCACAACCTTAACCTTATCAAACGGTGTTTGTAAAAAAGAATTGAAGACAAGCGGTTCAGGAGGATAAATGATTTTGCCTTCTTTAATTTCTTCTTCCAGAAAGTTCTTCAATTCCTGGACATACGGTTGATTGATTTCATTTTTAAGTTTCTCGTACCAACTCTTTTCTAATTTCATATTCATATACCCATCCTTGACAGAAACCCTTCAAGCCCCTACGATTTTCCTCTATTCGAGGCAATATCATGAAAGACTTAGCGGAAAATAATTTAATACGTTTCAAAAATATCTCTAAGAAAAAAGAGACAATGATAGCAAATTTCAAGGTTAAAGGCCTTCGAAATGGGGTTAATTTCACAGCTTCCATCTCAGTTGACCTTTCGGCTGCCGAGCTTCATCCCGGAGATGTCTTGGAAAAAATTATTGAAGAATGTGCCCGTCTGGGTGTGAACGAGTTTAAAAAAGCCGACTTTCAATTCGAGGGACTGACAAGCATTTAATTTTTATCTGGGTGTAGCGCAGACTGGCTAGCGCACTAGCATGGGGTGTTAGGGGTCGGAGGTTCAAATCCTCTCACCCAGATTCTTTTTATCAGTGAGTTATGAAAAACTCATCATTCCCAATTTACTTTCAAAGGCTGAACCCGTAGCAATAGAGTCAAAATGAATTACATATGTGAATTCCTGCTTTTTATAACTGCTGGTCTTGCCGTTAATCGGATTGAGGAGTTTTGGGCTCGCAAAAAAGAAGCCAAAAACCGACCGGCCAAACTGCGTAAAAATTGCATCGAGAAAATTCGACATTGTATGAACGAACTTGAGTTCAATGCAAAATGCATTGGTGGACCTACATGCCCTTTCAAAACAGAAGCGCTGGAACGATTGCTGAACTCTGAAGAAATTACTCTCCTTGAAGAAGATCTTATAAACTCACTCAAACAAATAATTGCAGAAGCCGGTATAGCTAGGGCGCCGCATGCTGAATTTGTCGCTGTGAGAGTAAAAAGCGGCAGTAAACTCTTGAAAGACTTACTTCAAAAACAAATATATAAACTCGAAAACTCCAAAGTTCCCTAGAAAATTAGTCCCCATTCTTATGTGCGAAATGGGCGATAGCCCTTCTTAAAAAGCTCTATCGAAAGCTCCGTGATAATGTCATATAGTGTGTGCTCACGATAATCCCTTAAAAAATGAAAATACTAGACTAACGGGAATACATTGACTCCTGCTACAATGAATTCTATTGGACCACAGCGATGCAAATAATACCCTCCCACCAAGCTCTTCAAGATTTTGTTTTGGCTGTCAGTTGCGGGAAATTTGACGACATCAGCATGGCCACTGTGGATGATCAAGCGCAAGTTCTCGATCACTTGGTGATGCTACTGCAATACTGTGAACGATTTGGCGCAAATACGCCCCAAGGATTGCATATTTCCCCCGAGTTTTTTGCAATCCCCTACATTGAGAGGTTCTTCACCGATCTCTTTCCCAGTCTAGACGAAAGCCTCTACACCAAAGCAGAAGTTGTTTTTCTACGCGGATTGGCCTTCACCCTCGAGTACATTGGTCCTCCTAAAAGCCGTGATGTCGTATATCTCTTGCTAAACAGACTTCAGAAACGATTCCCTGCGTTAAAAGAAATGTACGACAATGCTATTGCAAATTTTATGAAAGAATTTTTTCGTCCCACCATCGGAAATTTCATCAAACAACACAAGAACACTGTCGATCACCTCGAGATGAAATATCCGCTCTTTTATACACTTTTTATTGCTCCGCTTAAAACCCCAAAATTCGCTGATCGCCAGCTATATAATTTCTATTGCAATCCTTGGATTTATCAACGACTTGTGAATTATCTTGCATACCATGCACATTTGCCGTTCTCAGAAGTTGCTGGCCAGCGTCTCGAAAAATCAATGGAATGGTTCGAAGAGCGTCTACAAATCATCTGCTCCCGAACCTCTGAGGAGTCATGGCAAGAGCTCGTGTGTAAGGCGCGGGAAACTCTTAATCATAGCAAGAATTTAGAATCTTTTGCGATTGAGGCTGCCGGCTTAATGGGAGAGATTAAAACCGCTGCTCAATTCCTCAAAAATCAGTGCCAACCAGAAGACACACTGACGTTCCTTCCAAAATTGAAAGATAGACCCAACTGCGATTTGATAGTAATGCGACATAAAACAGGCGATGGTGAGCTCATAGAAAGCAAAGCGAAAACACCGCGCCACGGATTGGATGAAAATATCGCCGGAGACGTCCAAATATGGGACGATTTTTTTACTAATTTTAGCGACGCAATTTGCTCTTATCTTACATATCTCCAAGAAACTGTTCACCCCCCATTGGGCTTAACCAAACTTTTTCCACTTTTCTCAACATTTGAAGGGAGTGACTATGGCTACGCTCTTCCTATCCTTGGAAATATCCCCGCGAACACTCTCAACCCACTTAAAGAATGGTCATCGGAACAAAAATTGATCCACTTACTTCGCGCCTTATTTCTTCGCCCTTTAGTGCTTAATACCCCTTTCACACTACTTTCCTCTGACACCGAACGGTTAATTCAAAGGGAGCAAGCTACACGAGATGTTTTCAAAAAGGAATGGGTAACTAACGTCATTCAAAAAGCAATTGAGCAATTAAAAAAAACTCAGCAAGATCAAATGTCTAAAGGGATTCGAATCTCGAAAATGTATGTCGCCCTTGACCTCGAGCTTTCCCACCGCCTAACCCATGATCCCTACAGCTACGACGACGGCAACATTTTAGAAATAGCTGAGCAAGCGCTTCGAGAAATATTTGAGCCATACAAAAGCGCTTTCGCAGAAAACAATGTTCTTCTAGAGCTTCTGATTATTAAGTTCTAAAAATCATCTTCAAAATGTCTTATTCCAACATCAGGTCTTTTGCGAACATTGCAACTTATATCAACAGGACGGCAAACTTATTGGACATCATATGAAAAAACTCTTACTTCTAAAAAAGTAAGGGATTTGAGATAAGCTAAAATCTAGCACAAATATTTGAGTCCTATGAATAAGCGAATTTCAATTCTTCTTTTTTTAGTGTTAACGGCATGCAATTCTGAATCGAACACTTCCAAATCACTGTATCACTTTTATAATACCCATCTTTTCTTCGATCTAGATAATGAGGTAGAGCGCAATCCTTGTAAGGTCCAAGGGACCATTCCAGACTGGCTAACGGGAACTCTTCTACGAAACGGACCTGCAAAATTTACTGTGGGAGGAGAGAAACGCGTGAGCTGGTTCGATGGCTTGGCCATGCTTCACGCTTTCGAGTTTACGCCGCAAAAAGTTCTCTACAGTAATCGTTTTTTGCGGTCCGAGCAATACTACATCATGATGAAGGAAAAGAGCCTGAATTTTTCAGGATTTGCCCAAGATCCTTGCCCCGTCGTATTTAAAAATCAAACTTCTCAATTCATTCCTAAAGAGATGCAAGATATTCGATCTGCATCTGTTACCATTCAAGATTATGCCGATATGATGGTTGCCCTAACGGAATCGCCGTTACCTGTTGTTTTTGATTCCAAAACATTGGATACGATTGGGAATTTTGCATACACCGATGAGCTTCCTAAATCTCAGATTTGGGAATCGGCACATGCTCAACACGATCTTGCTACCGGAGAAACCTTCAATTACTTGATCGAATTCGGCCCCCAAAGCTTCTATGTTATCTGGAAAATGCAAGACCATTCGGCAACGCGCGAAGTTGTTAACAAAATTCCGGTCGATCTTCCTGCTTATATGCACAGTTTTGCACTGACAGAGCATTACCAAATTTTAGTGGAATTTCCCTTCGTTGTGAATCCCCTAGATTTAATGCACCGCACAAAACCTTTCATCTTCAATTACAAATGGAAGCCTGAAAGAGGGACAACTTTTTACGTAACCGAACGTTCAACTGGAAAACTTGTTGCTAAAATCAAAGATGATCCTTTTTTTGCTTTTCATCATGTAAACGCCTATGACAAAGAGGGAAAAATATTTATCGATATTGTAACAGAACCGAATGCCAATATTATGGGAGAAATTACAGAAACTGTCACAAATAAAAAGAAAATTTTAGAATCAGGAAAAACAAAATTGCAGCGGTTCACGATTGATATGGCTACTCAGACGCTCTCGAAAGAAACCATCTTTAATGACACACTGGAACTGCCTCGAGTTCCAGCTGACAGAACTGCATACGAATATCAATATTGCTACGCAGTTGATGCTGAATTTCCTAACTCCATCCATGATGTCCGTCCTCTCTATAAAATCGATGTGAATGCTAAAACTTCGCAAAAATGGGAAAAAGCAGGTTGTTTTCCAGGGGAACCGATCTTCGCTCCGCGTCCCGATGGTCAAGACGAAGATGATGGCGTGGTCTTGTCTGTTGTGTTGGACTTGATTAACCATACCTCATTTTTATTGATTTTGGATGCTCGCACTATGCAAGAATTAGCCCGAGCTGAAGCTCCGCACGCCATCCCCGTTGGGCTTCATGGTTTCTGGAATCAGTAAATGTTAGGTCTTTAGCTGCTCAATCATATGGAGCTATGCACAGCTGTGCAATACTGTGCAGACAAAATTGCACAGCTAACATAAGTTACTGATATACAAGTAGGTATATCAAAATATATTTCTTGAAAATTCGAAATGACTATTACGAATTTTCAATTGTTTGGAATTTCATTCAAACGATTTTAACTGGCAAAATTAAAGAGTTTGACTCTTCGAAGAGGTTCTTGTTTCTTTTCTTAGTATGTTGCTTTTTCACCTGCATCTGTCTAGAATTATTAAAGAAATCGTCGTACTACATAGACACCCTTTATACAGATGAAATGACCCATTCTCATAAAGGAATTCTCCTAAAAATTATTTATTTTTGAAGCTCTATCTTATTGTCTCTATTTCAGGGTAAAAGTTTTGACAAAATGGTCAAAAAGAAAGGTCGAACAACTTATTGCAAGTGAGCAAGTTAGGAGCTTTTGCAACCTTTTTTTAAAATCTCTTGGTCGAAAAGAAAGGTTGGTTACTAAGAATTTTGGTCAAAAAGAAAGGGTCCTAAAACTCTTAGGATTGGGTTAGAAACTTCTCATCAATTTTTTTCCTCACGAAGAAGGGATTCAAGGGTTATAATCTTCCTATGGAATTTTCACAGGCTGAAATAAAAAAAGCGGCTCAAGCGCTATCGGAAAGGTACCGTCTGGGATCAACGCCCTACTTGCGTTCACCTCAAGATCGGTATGCTTATCTTTTGACAAGGTACCCAGCAACTAAAGCGGCTTTACATCGAGTCTTTCAAGAGATTCGAGGCTTCTCATTAGGTACGATGCTTGATATTGGAGCAGGTCCTGGAACCTCGTGGGAGGCAGCCCAAGAAATATGGAATGGTCTTTCGGCAACGCTCGTGGAAAGAGACCGTGATTTTGTTGAAATTGGCTTGAAGATGACCCCAGCTGACCGTGTGAAATGGGTCACAAGCGATGTCTCAAAACTTCCGTTAGAAGCGCATGATTTGGTTCTTTTTTCTTATTCATGGGGAGAGATTCTAGACTTCTCTTTATTGGACCGGGCATGGCAGGCGGCAGGACAGTTTTTGGTGATTGTCGAGCCGGGAACTCCTCGAGGATACAAAAGCATGCTAAAGGCCCGTGACTATTGCATTTCCAAAAAGGGGACTGTTTATGCGCCATGCCCTCATTCTTTGACATGCCCTTTGCAAAAAACATCAGAGTGGTGCCATTTTGGAGTGCGATTGGAGAGGTCTGAGGATCACCGTTTGGCTAAAGAAGGGTCGTTAGGATTTGAAGATGAAAAATATTCTTACGTTATTTTGAGCAAGCATCCGATAGAAACGTCTTTTTCACGGTTGTTAAAAGATCCTTTGAGGCGGAAAGGCCATACAATCATGACTTTATGCTCTAAGAATGGAATTGAAGAAAGAACTGTTACAAAAAAGAATAAAGAATTTTATAAACAAATTAATAAACTTAAGTGGGGAGATAAAATTATAAATAAAGTATAATATTAAACATGTCGTACTTGTTTCCGTTTATATATCTTTTTTTAAACTCGATGACGAGAATTGTGGTCGAGGGACGAGAAATTTTAATTCAAAAAAACAACACGCAATCATGGAAAGTTTCTACGCCTATTTTTGAGGGCAACGGAGAGTTTCCTGAAGAAATTGATAACTGTCTAAAATTAATCCAACAGATGAAATGGGATAATGCAGGATCGATGGAAGTCGATGCTGTACTCGGAACGATCTATTGGACGCAACAAATTCATCCTTTAAACTTCGGAAAAGAGTTTCCTCTTTTTCTCAAAGATGCCCAAGAATGGACAGAAGTTCTTTCACAAACACTTTCTAAAATGGCCTAAGAGCCTAAGTAACCTCTGGAATCTTTTTTTCCTTCTCTCTAAGGGCAAAGACAGCCCGGCTGGCGAAGATAAAAAGCGGACTTAAAAGAACCGTTGCCATGGGTGTCAATGTCAAGACACAGCCTGCAATCAAAGGTCCTCCGATCTTGGCAAATGCTTGGATCGATTGATGCAGCCCCATGACTTTTCCATTATTATGCGAGGTGGCGTAGTCTGAGACGAGGCCTGTTAACGAGGGAATGAGCATTCCATAAGCGAAGGTAAATAGAGGAACGATTAGGCAGGCGGCCCAAAAACTCTTGGCAAAATAGAGAATAAAGATCGAAAGCGCCAAAAAAGTAATAAAATGGCGAAAAAATTTCTCTGATTTTGAATACCGATGGAGCCAGGTGATGAAAACCACTTGAGAAAGAGCAAACCACAGTCCGTATTGAGAATAGACGTTAAAAACTTGGGCCTCTGAGCATTGAATTCCTTCAATCAAAAAGACCTGGAAGCTCTTGATGAAAAAATACCATCCGAAAAAAATCAAAAACTCGGCAAAGAGTAAAATCTTCACTTCACGGTTGCAGCTGAAGAGCTCTTTCCACAGAATTTCAGTGGGTTTTGCAGAGACCATCTTGTCTTCATCAGGAGTCCAGAAAAAGTAAATGAGCAGAAAATTAAAGAAAGAGAAAATCGCGCAGGCTAAAAAGAGATAAAAGCAGGCATCAAAAACATGGGGAGAATAAGTGACGATTTTTCCTGCGACAAAAGGGCCTAGGATAAAACCAATTCCGAGCATTAAGTGAGAGACTGCAAAAAATTTAGAACGTTTTTCACTGACGCTCACATCGGAGATGATGGCGTTTGTCGTTGAAAGATTAACGCCCATGAGTCCAGCAACAAAATTTCCAATAAATAAAGGTAGGATTGAGGTTGTGAGAATCCCTATACTGCAGAGGAGATACCCTAAGGTGTTGCCTAGATAAGAGTACTGAAGAATTCCTCGTCTTCCGATTTTGTCGGAAAGGTGGCCTAAGAGCGGTGCTGCAATAACTTGGGCAATCGGATAGGTTGCTGACAACATTCCCAAAAGGATATACCGGAGGTTGGGAGAGAACGACTCGGAAAAAAAACTATGCGGCGTCGATAAAAAGAATAGAGGCAAAAAGGCAATCACAGCCGAGAATGAAAAAAAGTCTAGAAAGAGTATAGAAAAAATTAAACCGAGTTTTTTATACATCGCGATCATTATAAAACAATAACGTGATAAAGTAAAAAAAAGCATGTTGCCAACTAAGATTCGACCTTTACTCCCGTACGCCATCGTTGTTTTTCTAGGATATGTAGGTTTTTCTTTACCCCTTCCCGTCCTTCCAGAAATTTTTTTAGATGCTAAACGTTCGATCTTGCCTTCTTCCATGTCGATTCAATTTAAAACTGTTCTTTTGGGGATTGTTCTAGCCGCCTATCCGAGCGGTCAGCTGCTCGGTTCTCCGTTGTTAGGAGTTTTGTCAGACAAATGGGGAAGGAAAAGAGTTATTTTATATTCGCTGGTTAGCACTGCGGTCGGATATGCCGTGACAGCTCTAGCGATGACGGCTCATTCTGTGATAGGAATATTTGGAGGGCTTTTTCTCTGCGGCTTTTCAGAAGGAAATGTCACGATTGCCCAGGCTGTTATTGGTGATATTGCCGGCAAAGATGAAAAAGTCGCGCATTTCGGGTGGATTAATTTTTTCTCCTGTACGGCTTTCATTGTAGGACCTTTGCTGGGCGGATGGCTGGCAGATCCCGAAAATAACCGGCTTTTCACTTTTGCAACACCTTTTTGGCTGGGTTCAGTCATGTCGCTAGCAGCCATCGTTATCATCTGGAAGTTTTCAGCGGAGACAAAAAAACACGGCAACCATGGACAAAGTTTTCTACAAGGAATGAAAAGTAATTGGAATAATTTTCACTTAAAGAAATTCTACATCGCTATTTTTTTTCTCTATTTCGGTCTTTATGCTTTTTGGAACTGTCTAGGAATTTATCTTCAAAGAAGATTTGATTTTTCAACGACGGGACTAGCTTTCGTGATGGCATACGATTCGTTCTTTTTTGCCCTCGGGCTTCTCTTTTTAGTTCAGCCGCTGGCAAAAAAGATGAAACCATATCTCAATACAGGCTGGGGAGCGTGGGCGCTTGCTTTCATGTTAGCGATCCTTGTCCTACCAACGTCCCCTTGGGGATTGATCATCACCATTCCTCCCATTGGAATCTTGATCTCGATTTTAATGACTAATGCAGCTGTAATGGTATCAGATGCGGCAGATGATCGCATGCAAGGGCAAGCGCTCGGCACGATGCAATCGATCCAAGTTCTTGCGGGAATGTGCGTCGGTGTTATCGGGGGTTTATTAGCCGCTGTAAAGCCAGAACTGCCTCTGATCGCAGGCGGGATCATGGCAGCTGTTTGCGGATATTTACTTATCAAGCGGAGGAAGTATGTTTAAAGGCTCGATGGCAGCACTTATCACTCCTTTCACTGCAAAAGGAGAAGTCGATTACGCCGCTTTTCAACAGCTTGTTGATTGGCATGCAGCCGAAGGAACGGACGCTGTGGTGTGTTGCGGTACAACAGGAGAAGCTCCCACGCTTTCTTTCGAAGAGCAGTTAAATATTTTCAAGACCGCACTAGATGTTTCTAATAAACGGATTCCCATCATTGCGGGAACAGGCACTTATGATACCCGTAAAACAGTTGAAACCACAACAAGGGCCAAAGAACTCGGCGTCGAGGGATGTCTTGTTGTCGTGCCTTATTATAACCGTCCCACTCCGGAAGGGTGTTTAGCTCATTATGCGGAAGTGAGCAAAGTCGGTCTTCCCACGATCGTCTATCACCATCCCGGTAGAACAGGCATTAGACTTTCTGCAGAGGTTCTAGCTGAGATTGGTAAAATGCCTTCCATTGTAGCGATTAAAGAAGCTTCCGGTGGTTTAGAGTTGATCCAAGAGATCCGCCAAATCTCCGATATTCCACTTTTGTCTGGGGACGATACACTTGCCTATGGAATGATGGAAATGGGGGCTGTAGGAGTCGTTTCGATCGTGGCGAATTTAATTCCCAAAGAGTGGAAAGAAATGGTGTGGAGTTTTCTTGAAGGGAACCGAGAACGTGCAAAAAAACTCGATTTATATTACTCAGATCTTGTCCATTCGATGGTTCTAGAGAACAATCCTCAATGTGTAAAATATGCGGTGAGCTTACTAGGCAAATGTCAGCCTTACTTTCGGCTTCCGTTGGTGCAACCGCGTGAAGCGACTAAATTAGCAATCCTGAAAGCAATGACTCAGATTATAACTGTTGGTAATTATGATTTTGCTTCGGAACCCCAATGTAATTAAAAAACGAAGCAGAAACAGCCCATTGAAGCGCACTCAAAGCCCCCAGCACATATAAAGAACGTTGTCCAAAATAACCCGTAGCACCTCCTAAACCGAGAACGAAATGGGGACTAAAGAATAGACCTCCGATAGGAACTCTTAAAGAAATAGCGATCGGGTTAAAAGCTAAAATTGTTACGTGAATCAAAGTCTCGAATTTAAGAGCTTTTTCAGCTGTAAAAGGAGATAAATTCCCATTAAAAGAAGCTAAGAATTTAATGACAAAAAAACTGACCCCTGTACCCACCATCACGGAAGCAGCTGTGGATAAAATCGAAAAAATGCGTTTAGCGGGGAGTTCTCTGGGAAACAACTGATGTATAAAGGTATTGAGCATGTTAGCTGCGACTCCCCCTGCTATGCAGGGCGCAGAGGCAATGAGAGAATTCCACATATAATTTGTAATATCGACTTTTGTAAACGATCTGAGAACTCCACCTTTTATATCCTCCCACGTCGCAGAGGCGGGAGCCGATAAATACTGGTGAGCTAATTGTGCGACGACCATCAGAAACTCCTTTTAAAGGGTAAAGTTTAAGAGATAAGGGGATTTAAGCAAATCAAGATACTCTTAATCGGTGAAAGGATCTAAGAAAGGTCCTAAACAACTTCCGATAAAACCCATCACATATAAAGACCGTTGACCAAAGTACCCGGGAATTACTCCGTACAGATCAAAAAGAGTCAGCCCAACCAAATGTAAAATTTTTTGTCTGGGAAAATGAGTTAAAAGGGGCATATAAGCAGCGACAGGGAAGCTGACAGCAATACCGCTTGCGATAGCGATTGCTTTCATTAGAATAGAATCCGATGAAAGCTTTCTGTCATCAATTTTTAATAGCTTGCAGCCTAATTTATTCACACCCCATGCCGTGGCTCCTCCAACGACTAAAGGAGTTGTGGCAATCCAGCTATTACGGAGGCTATCTGTGAAATCAGATTTTGAAACTCGCAGGATAGACATTAATAATTCCTCTTAGCTTGATTTAGAAGCTGTTCCTAATTCTAAGAGATCAAGCCGGTGGTCTGTCTGGTAATACAGTAGTCCCTACAATCGCTCCCCATGCTCCGACCGAAATAAGAGAATATCGAGTGCATAGGCTTACTGCTGCTGTGAAAATAGCAAAGAAAGTACAAATAGGTGTTTCAAGATGTAAACTACCATCGGCGAATAAACCGACAATAACCTCAACAGCTCCTACTTTGAGAACTTTATGTAAGGCGGGTTCCCCGATAATGGCAAAACGGGAGTTAGATAATTTTGAGTTAATGAATACAGCCGCTCCAATTCCTGCTGCAGCACTGGTCCATTGAATAGCTTTAACCACATTGGCTGAAGTATTAATTTTGAATATTGCACAGGTAGACTGCGCCACACGTTTGACAATCCAAGATAAAGCTGCAGATGCACTAAAAACGGCTCCAGCAACGGCTAAATTCGAGCCGGCTTTTTGAAAATCAGAACCTGAAACACCCCAAATTGACATAAATTCTCCTAATTTTGGGTTCTGATTTTAGGAGAATGGGGTTTTTTATGAAATAGTTATACGTTGAATAAGCGTGGTTAAAAGTTTTTGAATTTCTTCTTTTTGAGTATCGGCGGGTCGAAACCTTTTTTGGCTGAAGAGTTCTTCCAGTTTTTTTAGAGCGATAAGGGCCTGATCGCCCAGGTCTTCTTTTCTACCATCCCGTTCTTCAAGAGGGAAGGTTTTGCGGATGAGGGTGAGGACTTCGTTTTTAGTCTCGCCGTTATAATTTTTTAGAATTTCTTCTTTTTGCTCGAAAGGGGCATCACGGCTGGCGAGCGTGTAGATCGCTTGGCGGGGCATTTCATCGAGCTTGGGATGGAGTTTAGGCGAAAGCTGAAGATAAAATTCATAGTACTGTAAAAAATTGTAGGGTGTTTGACGGTTACCGTAGATGTTGATAAGCCAGGCGGAAAAAGCGCCATCCCGATATTTTTTTAAAATTTCTTGGGCTTTTTTGATCCGTTCTCCATGGAGAATAGCGGCTTGATTGTTGATGGCTTTAATTTCAGAGGTCAAGCTGGAAAGTTGTTTGAGATCATCGTCGATGGTATAAGCAGATTCACTTTTGTAGTCGTTTAAGAGAGCTTCCAGATCTTCTTTTTCTTGAGGAGTCAATGGACTGACTTTGAAAACTCCTGCAAAGCTCGAGAGGTTACCTTTAGAGGAGATCTCCGCCAGCTCTGTCATTTTAGAAAATTTTTGCTTGAGGCGATTGAAAAGAAGGTCGTTTACTTTCGACATGCTTTTGTCCCTTTTGTACGAAGACGTTTAAGGAATTCTTTTGCTAGTGAAGTATAATCTTCTGCAGCGCGAGAAGCGGGAGCGGTATCAAAAATAGGTTTCCCGAAGATCGAAGCCTCCGAGACGGAAATATCGCGACGAACTTTGCATTTTAAAATTTTGCCCGGGAAAGTCTCTTCAATCACATTGAGGAATGCAGTGTTGCTTTTACCGCGAGGATTCCAGAAAGAAAGGATGACGCCTAGGACAGTGAGGGCATGTCTTTCTGAAATGCTGTCCATAAATTGGGAGAGTCGCTGGAGTCCTTTTACGCTGTAAAATTCGGGTGTTGCTGCGACAAGGGCATATTCTGAAGCAATGAGGGCAGATTCCGTCAGCCAGCAAAGAGACGGCGGTGTGTCGATCAAAATCGTGTCATAATTTTTAATAAGAGGTTTTAAAAGCTCGCGGAGCCTTTCATGAGAGTATCGGTCGGCTGCAAGAGCTTCTGTGACTTCAACGCGTTCTAACCACGTATCGGCAGGAATGAGAGATAAACGGGGGTGGGAAGTGGGCAAGATGACTTCACCGATCTTTTTTTTGCCCTGAAACACGGAGGCCAAACTGTCGTGGGCATCTGGATCGTAACCAAGGCCCGTGGTGAGATTGGCCTGGGCATCAAAATCGATCAATAGCACTTTCTGCTGATGAAATTTTGCAAGAGCAGCTCCTAAATTCAAGGAGGTGGAGGTTTTAGCCGTTCCACCTTTGAAGCTACTGACTGTGATTGTTGGCATGCGCGAACTCCGATTCAAGAGATTTATTTTCCATCTCTTTATGAAGGGCTTTCAAGAAAGGCTCGAGACTCATTTCTCCATGAACAACATTATCGCGTGTACGCAAGCTGATTGTTTTATTCTCCATCTCTTTGTCACCCACGGTGAGCATATAGTTGATCTGGAGCAGCTGTGCATTCCTAATTTTTTTGTTCACCGATTCATTCGAGTCATCGACATCGCAGATAAATCCTGCTTTCTTTATTTCCTTCATCAGATGATGGGCGTACTCGCTATGACGGTCTGCCACGGTGATCACTCGAACTGGGAGCGGACTGATCCATAAAGGAAATCTGCCGACAAAGTGTTCAATCAATATGCCGAAAAATCTCTCGATCGATCCGAAAACAGCACGGTGCAGCATGACAGGACGCTTTAGCATTCCGTCCTTATCCATATATTCGAGCCCGAATTTTTCTGGAAGCGCCATATCGAGTTGGACAGTTCCGCACTGCCACGATCTGCCTAAGGCGTCTTGGATATGAATATCGATCTTAGGCCCATAGAAAGCGCCGTCGCCTTCATTAATGCGGAATGGCTGACCCCATTCTTCTAATGCATCTTTGAGACCTGCTGTAGAGACTTCCCAATACTCATCCGATCCGATACTATCTTTTGGACGTGTAGAGAGTTCCATCCGATAAGAAAGTCCAAAGGTGTCGTAAACTTCCTCGGTAAACCCTAAAATACCTAAAATTTCAGATTTGATGTCGGACGGTTGCATGAAGATGTGAGCGTCGTCTTGGTGGAAGCCGCGAACGCGCATGAGTCCTGACAAGGCACCAGACGCTTCAAATCGATGGACATGTCCGATTTCAGCAATGCGTAGCGGCAGCTCGCGATAACTATGGCTATGCGTTTTGTAAAAGAGCATGCAGCCGGGGCAGCTCATGGGTTTAAGAGCAAATCCCCGCTTTTCAACTTCTAGCCAGTACATATTGTCTCGGTAATGATCCCAATGCCCCGATATTTTCCATAGATCTTGACTACAGAGCAGTGGGGTCTTGATCTCGATGTAATCTGATTTTTTAAGCATATAGCGTAAGAAATCAACTAGGCGGTTCCAGATGATCATGCCCTTTGGATGGATAAAGGGAATGCCCGGAGCTTCTTCTTTTAGAGAAAAGAGATCCAGTTTAGGACCTAAAATTTTATGGTCCCTTTTTTTGGCTTCTTCAAGAAAATGAAGATAATCCTTTAATAATTTTCGATCGGGAAAAGAGGTTGCGTAAACGCGGGTGATCATTTCACGGTTTGGATCGCCTTTCCAATAAGCGCCAGAAGTTTTTAAAACTTTAAAAGCTTTGATTTTACCCAGATTATTCAAATGCGGGCCTCGGCAGAGATCAAAAAACTCTCCTTGTTCGTAGCCGGTGATCGGACCTTCTTCAAAACCTTCGATCAGCTCGACCTTATAAGGATTGGACTTGAAACGAGCGATCGCTTCTTGTTTATCTTTAAACAGATGACGTTTGACGTGGTAATTTTCATCAATGATTTTACGAACTTCTTCTTCGATTTTTGGAAAATCTTCTTCTGTAATAGTGACATTTGCAAAATCGTAGTAAAAACCATTTTCGAGCGGAGGACCCACGGTCGGCTTTGCTTGGGGGAAAAGGCGTAAAATCGCCTGCGCTAGCACATGGGCCGAGGTATGCCAGAAGATTTCTTTCCCTTTGGGTTCATCAAAAGAGATAAATTTAATTTTATCCCCATCCTTCACTGAATGTTGAAGGTCATAGAGAGAGCCGTTAATCTCCACAGCCAAGGCCTCATGCGGGCCTCTTAAGTTCAGCTTATCAGCGAGTTCTTTTGCAGAGCAGCTATCCGCAAGCTCCATCGATTGATCATTGACTTGTATTTTCATATATTTACGTGTTAAATAGAGATCATTCTAATCCAATGGCAGAAAAAACCGAAGAAATTCCGTTTGAACACGCGTGGTTGACCACTCTCTCCGAGGCAATGGATCGATCAGGAATTCAAGATTCTTATTGTTTTCGGGCAGTCTCGTTAGCTCGAGGATTGTCTGAAATTCTGGTCGATGAAAAGGGACAGCTCCATTCTTTTTCCAGGAGCCTTCCCCATTTCTATTACCCGTTTGGAACATCGGACGGAACGATCTGGCAGCACCAATCAAATTTTTTGAAAAAATGGAATGCCGATCGAGAATTTATAAAAAAATTTCGTAAGTTTTCACTACCCCTCTGTCACCGAAAAGCTGAAGAGATGGTCCGCGCTTCTCTTTTACTCTCTCCTGAAGTGCCTCTGACGGATATGCATGTCCGCAGGGCCATTGTTTCGGCATGTCTAACGCCGCTGCGTCAAAGCGTAGGATCTTGTTTTGCAACAGCGCCTGCCATTTTAGTCCAAAGTCATCATCTCGATCTTTTTGTTGACGATCTTTATGAACTTCTCACAACAGGAAGGATCCGGAGAGTTGTTGAAGGAATTCAATACACTGTTCCCTTAAGTTTGACCTTTGGATTAGGAGATTTAAGAAAAACGATCGATCCTTTATTGGAATTTTGGGCATCGCCTGGATTGATTGCCGCTTTAGAGGCTTCTCAATTAATTCCTCCTCAGGCGTCTTTCGAACAAAAAGTAAAGCGGGCGCGGGATGCTTTGGTCCCATTTTATCGTCCTTCGATGACAGTGGAGCAGCTGATAAAAAAAGTCTGTGATCCTTCCAAGCTAGAAGGAGGGGTCATTTCCTTCAAAAGCATGGCCGATCATGCACTGCTCAAGGCATGGGAGTTTACACTCGCCTCTTTTTGCAATGTTAAAATGGAATTTTCTGGATGGAATTTAAACTGGAGTGTGGGACTCGATCCCCATGAGAAGGGCGGCATTGGTGCAGCTCTTTATGAAGCTTTGGAAGTCAAGCTTCAAGAGGCCCATGAAAAAATGGAGGAATACTATCAGGCGGCATCTGAAGCTTTTGCACAGCTGCAGACAGCCGAGCGTTTGATGAATCAAGCTTCGACGGAAGCTGAAATCCGCCGTCTGCGCGCGGAGGCAAATGCCAGACTGCATCATTTGAGAGTCTGTGAAGAGCTCAGAGATGAATTTCAACTTAAAGCAAAAGCGTATGCTCAATTTTTTGCTTTTCTGACGCGTCAATATATCGTGAAATTTCAAGAATATTTTCAAGAGATCTATGATGCTGAGATGCCCGAGATATTCGCAGGTCCCTATGAAGACCGGATGGCAGGATTTCGGCTTGTTTTTAAACATGGACGGAGCGACAGCTCTCTTTGGACATTGATTTATGACTCCTCGCAGTTTATTAAAGCCTTAGTCGAATTTTTTACTTTAATTGAACCTCAGCTGGCCTACAATTGTGAAACAGCTGTGGAGAAAAAAATTGTCGAAGAGATGACGACGATTGTCCTTCAGCATATCCAATCCGAACTGTTTATCAATGCGGTGATGGCAAAAGCTAAAGCTGCTAACCGTTTCCCCTGGGCTTATCTCTCAGGCGGAACATTAAGCCAAATTATTCCCCTCTATTTCCGGACTTCTTCTCCTTTAACCCAAGAAATCCGCGAAGTTCAAGATGAGCTGGATCTCTTTGTTTTTCTGCTAGAAACTCTCAAGGGACTTCCTTCGAAGATCACTCAGAGATTTTTAGAAGACTCCACTCAGGGGCTTTTGGTGGAATCGCCGACGCACGTTTTTTCACTGCTGCCGGGACTGCCGTTCTTTAAAGAAGGATGGGTCGACACAGGTTTTACGTACACATGGATCAGGGATCAATTCTTGCTTCCCGGAAAAGAATTTTACAGCTCCATGAAACTCTCTCCTGCAGAGCAGAGGGAACTGATGAGGCGTCTATCGATCGAGGGAAAGACAGTTTCTTCTGCAACGATTGAAATATTTTGTTCTCAGTGTTCTCAAATTCCCAAAAAAGATCTTGCAGCCTTTCTTTATCGGACACTCCCTCTTGTTCCTGCGGATCAGTGTAAAGCTGTTTTACAAAAATTGTCAGGGATCGATCATCCGGCGCTTCCTTCTCCCTTGCCAGACTTTCTTTCTTCCTATGAGATTCAACTCATTGCAAAAGCTCAAATCAAGACCGATGTCGATCGGCATGCCAAGATTGCTACGCGCGCGCAGCAGCTGGGGCTTGCTCCCAGGGCTTGCATTTTTGCCGATACGAATTGGCCTCAAGGTTATTTTGCCTTTGTCATCCATCCGATTACACTAGCTTTAGAGGTATGGAAGTCCGATAAAACAGGGACTCTGGCAACGCCGCTCCCGATGGTCAAAACCTGGCTGGGCAAAGGAAAGGAGTTCTCTTGGCATGTGTATACAAATAAGATTTGAATTTTGAAGGCTCGGCTTTTAAGATAGCTGCTTGAGGTCACGTATGAGAATTTATTTTCTAGGAATATTTGTAGCAGTCCAATCAATAGTTGCAGCGCTATACATGGGTAATCCTGCAGAGCCTGAAATTATTGATACGGGATTTTTTATTCCGCAGGACAGCTGCATGGGGCTGAAAATCGGTTATCAGGGAGACTGGGTCTTTGACAGACTGCTCCGTTCTTTTGCAGGATCTGAAGGAAAAATAGATCAATTTGAAACGAAGATGGATCAAGGCGTTCTTGTTTTGAACTATATCGACCGTTTTGAGCTTTACGGAACTTTAGGATCAATGAGAAATCATTTCTGGTACCGTCCGAAAATTGATAAAATGCGACGGGAATTTGAAACAAATAATCATTGGACAGCGGGAGCAGGCGCCAAATTATTATTGGCCCAGTGGGGAAATACCGGACTTGGACTCGACGGCAAGCTCCAATATGGCAAGCCCGGCATCCAATGGATCACAGTCAATGGTGTTTCTCATTCCTCAGGCGCTAATGTGGCATATCTCGAATGGCAAGGCTCTGTTGCCGTTTATCATACGCTCGGGCTTTTTACCCCTTATCTCGGCGCTAAATACTCCAATGTCCATGTGCATGTGAATGGACTTTCAAAAACCGTCTATCCACATAGTCATTTTGAAATGACCAACAGGTGCCGTTTTGGAATGGCGCTGGGGTGTACTTTATCTCAGGGGAAAAAGATTGATGTGAATATAGAGGTTCAGTTGATTGATGAACAAGCGTTGACATTTGGCGGGAATATCAAATTCTAAGTAAAAAAAAGGCGAGATCGCGAATCTATCGCTTCTCGCCCTAAAATACCAAAAACCAACTAGAATCTATTTCTTGCGTTTCGCAGCAGATTTCTTAGTTTTTTTCTTTGCTTTTTTCTTCGCCATTCTTTCCTCCAATGTTAAAAAGAATATTCCTATCTTCTGAATAACGTTGCCACGATTTTTTAACAAGAGACTTGAGATATTTTTTTAATTACGTCTCATTTTATGTTCAAAAAAACTTAAAGTTAGAGAATTTTCTCTTCAAAAAATGTGATTCTTTGCAAAAAAACGGATGGCAGCTTTATACTGGGCTCCCTCATAATCTAGAAGTAGGGGTCCTATATGAGTTTCTATCGCCGGTTTGCGCTTTTAAGTTCGGCTGTCTTCTTTACAGGCATGGTCCATGCGGCCGATGTCGATAATGGAGATATCCAAGCGTTGCGCGATTGGATCAACTCTAAAAGGATGATCACAGTCCGCGAATTAGGCGGCCAACTTTCCATTAGCGGAGAAGTGCGTGCAGAAATGCAAGCTATTTCTGCCACCACCAACGGAGTTGCTGAACGGGGAAGGGGCACGGGAAGATCGAATAATGATTACGATGTCGAATTCAATCTTGGAATAGACTACCGGACTGAAAATACATGGTCCGCTGCTCGTATTAAATTTGACAACGATGCTGGACTTATCCACGACCATTTTGGAGGCGGGACTAACACCAAAATTAAAGTCGATAAGGCCTATTTTGGCTACCGTGTTATCGATGGGGATCGTCATACAGCCGATATCGAAGTGGGACGGCGAGGGATGTTCCTCATTTTTGATTCTAAGCTTCAATTCGGCTCCAATTTCGATGGAGTTAACTTTAAAGACAGCTATGCCGTTGAAAAAGTCGGAGATCTGTATTATCAACTGGGTGCTTTCATCGTCTGCGAAAAGAAAGATCAGGCAGCTTATGTCGGTGAACTCGGTATTTTGAATGTCGCCAACACCGGATTTTACACCAAATACGCTCTGATTGATTGGGACACCAAACAAGTAGATAAAGTCCCCACAGAGTTTCATTTCATTGTTTCTCAGCTTCTCTTAGGGTACAAATTCATTCCTCAGCCTTGGGACAAGGTCGTGAATTTTTATCTCGGAGGACTCTATAACCACCGAGCGCAGCCTCATAAAATTACTTACCATAGAAAAGCTAATTTCGGTGGATACCTCGGATTTTCTGTCGGACAAATTAAGAAGGCTGGGGATTGGAACTTTGAAGCTAACTACCAGGTTCTAGCGGCTCAAGCCGTTCCTTCCTTCGATGTTTCAGGCATTGGGATGGGGGCTAGAAAAGGTCATAATTTTTACTATGAAGAGAAGCATGACAAAATTATTCCTACTCACGATCGGCACAAAGCGGAAGGAAATGTCAACTATCGCGGCTTTAGACTTGTGATGCAGTACATGCTGACTAACAACTTGAACTTGTTCCAAGAGTGGAGCCAGTCGATCACTTTAGATGATCATATTGGACCTTTCCGCCGCTATAAACAGTACGAAGTTGAGCTTATCTACGCTTTCTAAAACAACATTATTGAGGGGCTTTTTGCCCCTCTTTCTCTGATTCTTGCGCGAAAACATGTTCTAGTTCCTTTACCATCTCGCCAAAATATTTTAGAACAATTGCCGGGGGAATAAGATTTAAGAAATATTCCTGCTGCCTTTGCCGAATTAAAGCTTTTTTCTAATTTTTGTAAGTGATTAGTCTCTAGGTCTAGTCGAGTACGATCTCGGTGCAGTTTTTTTTGTTATGCATCTGTGAGGTTTATGTTCCAACAGCTGAAACATCTATGAGAAATTGTTCTTTTTCTTCAGGTGAAAGAAATTCATTATAGAGAGGATGAGGAATATTTCCATCTTCGTCCACTTTCTGCAATGTGTTAGTCAACTTTCTCTGATTCTTGCGCGAAAACTTTTTCTAGTTCCTTTACCATCTCGCCAAAATATTTTAGAACAATTGCCGGGGGAACAAGATTTAAGAAATATCCTTGCTGTCTTTGCCGAATTAAAGCTTTTTTAGATTCAAGAAAAACCAATTTCCTTGCTTCATTTAAACTAGAGACAATCACTTTCGGACTGAAGTGTTTGAGATCTATAGAGATCTCTTCTTGTAAGATTTGTTCCAATTTTTGTACGTGTTTAGTCTCTAGATCTAGTTGAGTGCGTTCTCGGTTCAGTATTTTTTGTTGTGCTTCTGTGAGTTTTATGTTCCAACATTTTGCAAGACGATCTTTAGGGATAGATAAAAAAGCTGAAACATCTATGAGAAATTGTTCCTTTTCTTCATGTGAAAGAAACTCATTATAGAGAGGAGTTGTTGTGCCTTCTTTATAGAGAAACCGATCGTAGAGAGGATGAGGAATATTTCCATCTTCGTCCACTTTCTGCAACATGTTAGTCAACAAGGAGGGTAAATCAAAAATATGTTTTCCGCAAACAATCAGGCGTGGAGCATTAATAGGAGAGGAAAACGGCTCTTGAGTGTAAGGATCGCAGTATTTATCGGCGTTTTTGTTGTTTTTGAGGCCTTCCACTGCAACTTTACTCAGGGATGTAGGAGAAGAAACGACCTGGATAAAAGTGCAGGGGCTGTTGATTTGACGCACAAGCTTTTGAATTAAATTCGCAACATAGATTGATGCAATTACTGTAATAAAAACCTGATATATAACAGGGGAAATAAGAATTTCATTGATGCTTATGCGACATTTTTTGCTTAAAACAGATAATCCATAAGCCGTCACCCCAGTTATGATTAATTTGGCCAAAAAATAAATCTCCGAAGTTCGATGGAGGGCTAGAGCAAGCTTAAGAGAGGGTTTTCGGGGAGCTATTTCTACGGTCCTTACCACTGTATGTTCACTGTTAAAATTATGTTCAATTTGTTCAATGGTAAGTTTTTCTCGTAGCTGGCAACCCTGAGGAGAGCTGATCACAGGAGAATACGGATATTCCAGAAAAGAAGAGGATAAGGTAACTTTGGGAATTGACATCAGCCGAAGATACTAACATAGACATCTAAAAAAACCGCTGAAAGAAATTCTAATTAGAACGGATTTTCATTGAAGGAAATATTGACATATCGGCCTGATGTGTCGACATTGACATAGATAAACTTTGAGGCTTTACCTTGGAAAAGCTCAAAAAGACCGGGCGAGTTGATCAAGGTCTCAGGTAATTTGTCTGATTCTACAAGGATACAGGGATTTGCTGTATCGTCGGTTCTTTCTTTGGCTGTTTGTAATAAGGGCTGTAGTGTGGCATCTGATTTAACAAACTGCACAGAATAAAAGACCCAATTAAACCAAGGAAAACGTTTCTTTTCATCTTGCCGGAATAAAAGATGGGCATTGGGCGCTACGCTCAAGAGAAGCATTGCTTTTCTCCAACTCGCTTTTTGCAGGATCAAAATAGCCCCAGGATTTTTTTCTAAAAGCTCTAGATTGAGCGTTTGGATATGGTTCAAAGGATGCAAAATGAAGCGGGAAAAAAAGGAGAGAAAAAGATCAGATAGCCGGGACATCATCAAGAGAGATAGAAGGAACGTCAAGCATCCCGTCACAGCAAAGCCTATAGAGGGCGACAGCCCTAAGATGGCGCTATAGAAATAAAGGGCCGCTGAAGCGAGAAGAACACCGCAAAAACTCAAGAAATTATTAGCTGCAATGATTTGTCCCCGCTTTACATTCGGACTGAAGATCTGGATGAAAGAATCGAAAGGGACGATGAAAAGCCCTCCGAACATCCCCAATAACACCAATAAAATAACCACAATGGTTAGATGATGGCAAAAGACCCAGAGCATGAATAAAAATAGAGCGATAAACATTCCTGCAAAACAGGAAAGACCCAGCTCAGCTCTTTTTTTAGAGATTTTCCCTCCAATATAAGCTCCGATCGCAATTCCAAAAGCCGTGCTTAAAAAAAGATATCCTCCAGAGACTTCACTGAGATTCAATGCTGAGATAGCAAAGGGAATGATATTCAGCTGGACAAAAGCTCCGATGAATAAAAAGTAAGCAGAACCGCAGACGGCAACGAGAAGATGCTTCTGGGTATAGCAAAAGCGCAAAGTGGAGTAAATTTCCTTAACGAAAAGAAAGTTTAATTTTTTGTCGCTTCCTTGCGCCGGTGTACGCCGTATCCCAAAAGTGCTGATAAAGCCGATAATCGCAATCATTAAGCAAAAAGCCGCTACGACAACGTAGTCTCGGTTTGTGATCTCCGTTAAAAAGGAGGCTAAAAAGGTTCCGAAAATGACGGCTAAGTAGGTAAAAGAGGTGATCAGGCCGTTAGCGCTGGGAACACGTTCTTTAGGCACGAGTTCAGTGATGATCGCGTATTTGGGAGGTCCGAACATCGCACTATGGGTCGATAATAGGAATAGGAGGCAGTAACTTCCCCAAACACTTTTGTAACCAAACGCAATCATAGCAAGGATCATCGTTCCTATCTCGATCCCTTTAAACAACATCATCAGCCGTTGTTTACTAAAACGATCGGCTAAAACTCCAGCCGTCGAAGAAAATAAAAGAAAAGGTATCACAAAAACAGCGCCGATTTTCGCCAAAATGATACTGGCATGTTCAGTTCCTTTGATATCAATCAGCAGGTAAGCGATGACAAGTTTGAAGATATTGTCATTAAGGGCTCCCATAAATTGAGCAATATTGAGAAAATGGAGAGAATGCTTATCGGGGCGTGAAAATCCCGGCAGCTTGGACATAAAGTTAGTCAAGCCTTCGAACCATGATTTTTTTAGGAGCGCCATAAGGTTACTTTAGCATGAAATATAAAACGTTGTTATGAAAATTTTTGTTTCCAACCAGCTCGAGGTTCTAGCCGAGCTTTTGAAAGAAGAACTCTTTCAAGGGGAAGGCCATCCTTTTGAAAAGCGGTGGATTGTCGTGCCTAATGAAAGGATTAAGCAAGATCTTTTCTTAAGGTGGGCGCACGATCCCACGCTCAACGTAGCCACCGGTTTCAATATGATTACATGGTCGGAAGCGCTTTCTCGGCTGTTTCCTGATCTCCCCTCACAGACAGAGCTTTCTTTGAAAATTGAAAACGTTCTGGAACGCGTGGAAAATGCAGAACCTCTTTTAGCCTATTTGAGTCATGGAGGAATTTCAAGAAAAGCCAGTCTCTGCGACCGGATGAGTTCTCTTTTTTTACATTATTTAGGCCAGCCTGAAGAAAAGCTTTTACAATGGTTGGAAAAAACTGGCTGGCAGCAATCTCTCTGGCGAGCTGTTTTCCCCCACGGCATTCCGTGGAAAACGCAAAATTTTTTAGAAGGATCAGTCTATCTTTTTCATCCTTTTCAGGTATTTCCTTATCAGCTTGCAGCATTCAAAAAAATGGAAGCCACCTGTTTTCTCTTTTCTCCCTGTGGGATGTATTGGGGAGATTTCCATACTTTGCGACAGCAGGGATTTCTTTTAAAAAAAACGGATGTCAAAACAAAAAAAGAGCTACTGCAATTTTTTGAAAATGAACATCCTCTTTTAGCAAACTGGGGCCGCAAAGGCAGGGAGCTCTTAAATTTATTTGAAGATGAAGAATGGACGGATGCCTATGCTGAATCAAGATCCGACTCTCTTTTAAAAACAGTCCAAGAAGAGATGCTGACTTTGTCTTCTTTAAAGAAGACAACAGATCTTTCGATTCAAGTTCATTCTGCCTCTTCAAAACTTCGTGAAGTTGAAGTTGTATGGGAAATCATTCAGCGGCTGCCTTTCAAACCTTCGGAAATTTTAGTTCTAGCTCCTGATATGCAAAGTTATGCGGCAGCCATCGAGCTTGTTTTTCTTCAACGGGGTGGCCCTTTTGACTTTGCTATTTTTTGTTTAGAGGCTCGCTCGAAGAGTTCTTTGATGCAAGGACTGGAAATTCTTCTTGAACTTCCCCGTTTTCGATTTTCAAAAGATTCCGTGGAAAAACTTCTTTTCTGCCCTCCTTTTTTAAGAAAATTTAATTTTGATATCGAAGATGCGCATCTTCTCCAAAAGTGGATGAACCGAGTTCATATCCGCTATGATTTGAATGCAGATCACCCAGGTTCGTGGAACGCAGGATTAAAACGTCTAGTCGAAGCTCTTGTGACAACAGTCAGAGAAGACCAATTGTCCCTTGATTTTTCAGATGCCGATGTCTTAAGCCGGTGGATCCATGTGGTTCAGCTCTTCGAACAGGAATTAAAAGTGACGACCGATCAGCTCACTTTAAAAGAATGGTCGCAGGCTCTGCGAAACATCGTTGATCAATTCTTTGCGCAGGATCCAGATGATGTTTTGATGCGCGAGCTTGAAAAGCTGCAGCAGATGGAGATAGAAGGGAAGTTCCCTTTTTCAAGCATAGAACGGATTTTGAAAAACATTTTTCAGCAAAAAAGCGGATCTGTCCAAGGATCTCATTTACAAGCAGTCCGCTTTGCCTCTTTAGAAAAAGGGGCTTTGATTCCTGCTCAAGCGATCATTCTCATGGGAATGGAAGAAGGCAGTTTCCCTCGGCAAGATCCTCCTTCTTCCCTCCAGCAGATGATGACCCCGAGCCGCATCGAAGAGGACAAATATCTTTTCTTAGAAGCCTTTTGCAGCGCGCGGGAAATGTTTATCATGACGTACTTACGGATCCATCCTGAAGATGGAAAAAGTCAAAAACCGTGTGCCATGGTTGAAGAGCTCATCCATTATTGTTCTCATCTTTCTATCACCGATCATCCTTTTTCTCCTTTTGATCCGTCTTATTTTCAAGAAGACGGTTTTCGAAGCTTTTCCAAGTCCCATTTTGAAGCCCTAGAAAAAGAAAGTCCTGCGGAAAAACAAGTACCGATTCTGGCGCCGGCTTCTTTTTCTACAGTCGATATCCGGATGCTCCGCAAATTGGCCCGCCATCCGTTGCAGTTCTTTTTTGAAGAAAGAGTGGGCATCGAATTTGAATGGCAAGAAAGAAGCACGGAATTTACCCTTTCGCCTATGGATATGCTCCGTTTAAGAAAGACTTCGCTTAAAAGGCCCTTGGAAGAATTGCTTGGCGAGATGGAAAAAGAAGGAAAGCTCCCTGTCGGATCTTTTTCCAAAGTTGCGGTGCAAAAAATTCAAAATGAGATTGAGACGTATCATGAAATGTTAGAAAAACTTCAGGTCCAACCTGAAGAAATTTATTCGATCGAGCTGCAAGCCCCCTGCCAGCAGCCGACTCAAATCGATGCTCATACGTGGATTTATCCTGCTTTAGTGATCAACAATGTGTTGATCCAGGGCCGGATAGATGAGATTTGCCCTCAAGGTCTTCTTTTCCATGGAGAAGACACCCTTGCCGATCAATTGAAGGCCTGGCCTCTTTATTTGATCGCGAGCCGTTTAGAGCTTCCTCATCCGATGAAACTGTTATTCACAAAAAAAGGAAAGGTCAGCGAGCTTAAGCCTTCACCCGCAGCGCTTGAAAAATATATTGTCTATGCTGAAAAAGCTTTAACCATGCCATCACCCCTACATCCCAAATGGGCCCGCGGACTTTTCAAAGACGGTAAAATTCCTGCAGAGGAAGATGAAATCATTGAATGGGCTCAAAAGCGCAATCTAATCCCGCCCGTTGATTTGTGGTTAAAGGCCTGGAATCCTTTCCTTCAGGAGGTCGTTCATGAGCTCCTTTGATATTTTATCAAAACAGACACCGCTGCAGCGCCGTCTATTTTTAGAAGCATCGGCAGGAACGGGAAAAACATTTACGATCGAACATCTTGTTGTGCGTCTTTTATTAGAGACCGATTTTACGCTCGATCAAATTTTAGTCGTGACGTTCACCCGAGCAGCGACCCGAGAGCTTAAAGTACGCATCCGCGCTAATCTAGAAAAAGCTCTTTCCCGGACGGCGATGTTCGACTATCTGGTCGATTTAACAGAAGAGCAGCAAGAAAAAATTAAAACTGCTCTGTTAACGTTTGACAAGGCACAGATTTTTACCATTCACGGATTTTGTCACCGCCTTCTTCAAGAGTTTGCTTTCGAGGCATTTGTCGGACTAGAACTTCAAGAGTGGGAAAGCAGTGAAGAAAAATGGGCTGTCTTGGAATTTCTCCGTTCAACCGATAAACTCTTCCCACAACAATTAAAACGGTTGTTAGGTTCAGTGAGAAGCGAAATCGAAAAACTTGTTGATAAGCTCTTATCCTCTTCTGACAATGAAAGTGAAGCTCCTTCTGCTGCTGTTTTGCTGGAATGCGCTAATCAAAATCTATCACGTCTTCAACCTTTTTCCATACCTGAGGCTTTTGCTCTTGCCCGTCCCCATTACAAAGAGATGACATCGGAAGATTTCGACGGACAGGCAGGTCTTCTTGACCAAGCGCTCCAAAGAGGTTGTTTACTGCCGGAAGAATGGGACCAATTAATTGGACAAGAGGAGATTTTTTTAGAGGGGATTCATACGGGCAATCTCAAAGCCCGCACTAAATTCACAGGCCATCCTCTACTGGAGCAATTGCGATCCGCCCTACTTCCTTTGCTAGAATCTGCCCGAAATCCTCGAAAAATCTTCCACGTCTTGAATCAAGCCTGGCAGCAAGAGAGAAAAAAACTATCCCGCCTTCATGAAAAAGTCTCGCCTGATGATCTATTAAAAATGATCCAGGAAAGATTAGCCGAAAAATCTTTTGTCGAAGAGATTCGAAAAAAATATCAAGCTGTGATTGTCGATGAGTTCCAAGACACCGATCCTGTCCAATGGAAAATTTTTGAAACGCTTTTTTTTGCAGATCGAACTAAATCAGTCTATCTTGTGGGTGATCCCAAGCAATCGATCTATGCTTTCCGAAACGCAGATATCTATACTTTCCTACAAGCTTCAGATGGATTTGCGATTGAACAGAAAGCCGTGCTCACAACCAATTATCGATCGACAAAGGGGCTTTTAGATGCGCTGAACCGTCTTCTTTGCGCAAAACCCTGGATGGACCTTCCTAAGTTAGAACAAAATCTTTCTGTTCCTCTTGCCGCAGCAGCTAAAGCCGGCGAGGGCGATCTTTGCTTCATGGTCGCAGATGGAGATCTCAGTTCCAGTAGAAGTAAAAAATGGCCGACCCCTGAGATTGAACAGCAAGTCTTCTCTTTTATCATCCATGAGATTCACCGGCTTCACTTAGAACCACGTGAAATCGCGGTCCTTGTCAAAGACAGATATCAGGCGCTCCGAGTGAAAAATGCCTTAGAAAAATGGCAGATTCCCTCCGTTCTCTATCGAGGAGCGAGCCTAGGAGATTCGATCATGGTTGATCTACTCATTGAACTTACGCAAGCCTGCCATGGCGCCGATCCCCTTTCATCGATTAAAAAGGTGCTTCTAGGACCTTTTTTCAGGCTTCCTATTGAAGCATTGACAGATGAAGTAGTTTCTCATGCTAAAACACTCTTTGGACACCTTGCTGATGTCTGGCTTCAAGTAGGTTTTTCTGCATTTTTAGCCCGTTTTCTTCAGGCTAAATTTTTAGAGAAAACAGTTCTACAGACTCTTTGCCTTGACGAAGTTTTATACGATGATCTCATGCAGATCGTGGAAAAAATTCTTTATATCCGCGATCCCCACCAGCTGATCAAAGCTCTCCAGCTATTAAAAGTTGAAGAAGTCGATGATCGAATTTCTGCTCATCCGCATGGAGTCCAAATCATGACTATCCATGCGAGTAAAGGACTTGAATTTGAGACGGTATTTGCCCTAGGGCTTGCCTCCCGAACAACAGCCGAAGATAAGTCGGATAATGAGTTGAAAGAAATCGATGCTGAAAAAATGCGCCAGCTCTATGTTGCTTTGACCCGTGCTAAGCAGCGGCTTTACATTCCTCTTATTCGACAAAGCGACAAGCTCTGTAAATTAGGAGAAGCTTCTCCGATTGAACTTTTTTGGGAAAGAGCCTCGCCCGACCTTCTTTCCTTTAATCATGTTCATCTCCATCAGATCAGCTTCGATCTCCGCTCTTATTCAAGCCAAGACTCTGTTCCTTTGATTCCACCCCCTTCGAAATCGCTTTTTTTTAAGCCTTTTTTCCTTCAATCCTTCACCTCCTTAGCCCAATCTTCAGGAGAAAGAAGATCGATCCCAGATGAGCTACTTCCTTCAGGAGCTGAAACAGGGATCATCATTCATCGCATCTTTGAAAGACTTTTTGATCAATCGATATCTCTTGAAGAGCTTGTATCCCAAGAGATCAAAGGATCCCACTTAGAATCTCATGGGACCCTCATCCGCTCTATGATCGATAAAGTCCTAGATCTTCCGCTTGATGGTTTTTGTTTGCGGGATCTCGACCGCAATCGTCTTCTGCCGGAAATGGAATTCCTGTTTCCCAGTGGAGGAAGCGCTTTGAAAGGATTTATTGATCTCTCTTTTGAGCATCAGGGAAAGTTCTATCTGATCGATTGGAAAACAAACGTCTTAGAAAACTACTCGCCTGATCAATTAGAAAAAGCCATGGTGGATCATGACTATCTTCTTCAGGGGAAAATTTATACGACAGCATTTACTCGTTATTTAAAACTTTATGGAAGTCCTTCCTTTGGCGGCGCTTTTTTCCTTTTTGTCCGCGGCCCTGCAGCGTATCATTTTACTCCGGAGGCCTTCGATGTTTGAGCAACTTCTCGAGGAGAAATTTTTAACTCCGCTCGATCTTTTTTTTGCCGATCTGCACGCTCCCCAAACACAGAGTGAAAGAGCTTTTTTTGCAGCGCTCATGGCCGTTTCTCGAGAGGGCCATCTCTGCTTAGACCTCGAACATTTGACACTTCCGGATGCCCTTCTAGCCCCTGTTCTTGAAGGCGCTAAAACAGTCTCTTCCCTCTATATCCGTCGTTTAAGCAATCTTTTTTATTTAGAGAGAAATTACGATCACGAGACCCGTATTTTCAATGAGCTCCAACACCTTTCCTTCAAAGTAAAGCCGCTTGACTACTTACATAGCGCTGGATTAACCGAAGAGCAACAGAAAGCCTTGGACTTGGCGCTTTCCCATACGCTAACCATCATTGAAGGGGGCCCTGGAACGGGAAAAACCTTTTTGACATCTCATTTGGTCCAAGCGATGGGCCCGTCTGCACGGGTGATTTTAGCGGCCCCAACAGGAAAAGCAGCAGCACGGTTGAAGCAATTCAATCCGCAGGCAATCTGTGGAACGCTCCATTCGATTCTAGGGATTAAATCGCAGCAGCAGCTCGCAAGGGGTAAGTCTTATGTCCAAGCCGATCTTATCATCATCGATGAATCTTCGATGATCGATGCCAGACTACTGGCTTTTTTCTTAAGTTCAATACACGCCGGACAACGGGTCGTTTTTTTAGGAGACGGCAATCAACTTCCTCCTGTGGAATCAGGAAGTCTATTTACCGATCTTGTCGATCTTCTCCCCACAGCGCATTTACGCAAATGCCTACGGTCGGACCGTCTTGAAGTGTTGCAGCTAGCCAGAGATATCCTAGAGGGTAAGCCGGTCACGCCTCATCAGACGCTCTCCAAAGAATTCATTTTACAAAAGGCCTTGGAAAACTTTCCCCATCCTTCTCAAAAAGAAACCGTCTCCCATGAAAACAGTTTTTGCATTTTATCACCTGTACGGGAAGGCCCTTTTGGAGTGAATGTCTTGAACGAAGAGATTTTTCAGCTCTTTTACCGACGCATGAAACCCCAAGATGTATGGGCTGTACCTATTTTGATTACACGGACCGATTACGAAGCTGGGCTTTATAACGGAGAAGTCGGCCTCTTATGGAGAAAAAAAGAAAAACTTCTTCATGCTGAGTTTGCTTCCGAGCAAGGAATGAGAAAAATTCCCGCTAGCGCACTTCCGCCTTATGAACTGGGGTATGTTCTTTCCGTGCATAAAAGTCAGGGGAGTGAATTTGATCATGTTCTTGCTCTTGTGCCTCCAGGCTCTGAAAAATTTGGCCGCGAAGTGCTCTATACAGCTGTGACAAGAGCTAAATATTCGGTGGTTCTTTGCGGGGACGGTGAAACGGTCCAAAAAACGGCAAGCCGTTCAAGTCATCGAAGATCAGGACTTAAGATGCGTTGGGAATTGAAGGATCAGAAGACCTGATCCTTCTTAAGAATGCCTAAGCAATTTTTACAGTGAGACGAGATTTCGTACGAGCTGCTTTATTGAGCTTATAACGGCCGGTTTTAACACCTTTGTCCATTAAGCTATAAAGAGCGCTAAGACGTTCTTTCATCACGGCTTGGTCGCCTTTTGCAACAGCTTCTTCAAAAGAGCGTACAGCTGTTGTCACGGTAGCTTTGAAGCTACGGTTTCTAAGACGTGCTTTCAAACTTTGTTTATCACGTTTCTGTGCAGACGTAATACGTGCTTTTTTCTTTTTCTCTGCCGCAGGTGCTCCGCCGGCTTTTTTTTCTTCTGCCATAAATATCCTTAACCGTTAAAATCATCCAATTATGCGATTTGCAAGGTTTAAATTCAACGGTTCTTCATTCCTAATCTGGGTGGCAGGCCTCATTATGGCCGGTTTTTTAATCAGTGCTAGCCTCGATCTCTGGGGTTATTTACGTCTTGAAAAAAGGACTATAGCCTCGGTTCACCGCTGGAAAGTTATTGAAAAATCATCTTCTCAATTTGCCCTCAGAGCGTCCTATTCCTTCGAATTCCAAGGAAAAAGCTATCGCGGTAAAACCACCTTTTCTAAGCCCTACCACCTCAATCACTTAAGTGCAGAAAAGCAGATTAAAAGCTATAATTCACAAATCTGGCCTGTTTGGTATCAATCTAGCCACCCCGATCATTCCTCTCTGGACCGTGTCTTCCCATTAAAAAAATGTCTTTACACTTTGACGGCTCTAGGCATCTTTTTCTACTTTGTCTACCTTAAACAGACCTATTCTTCATCTTTTTCAATATCTTGATTCTAAGACTATTACACACTTTAATTAAAGTTTTTATAATATTTTAATTTTTATTACATATAATCTATTTATTTTAATTAAAAAAACATATATAATAGTTGTTATAACAAAAAGTTTAACTAGAGGTTTGTATGATGTTGAATATGGTGTTTAGTGTAGGGGAAGCTTTAATGCTTACCTCAGAAAAGACGAAGAACCTTTCCTTGACGGATGAAAAAGTTAATGAGATAGTAAATGATACGCTTCCACAAATGTATGGCGCATTAGAAGGAAAGGACCCCGTTGGTCTTGGAACAGCGATATCCCTTATCGGTCAAGCTATTCGCGAGGTTGTTGTCCTGATTTTTACTAATTCCAAAGAATCAGAACAACGCTTGGGAGAACTTCGTTCGAGTTTTACGAAGACGATGTTCGTTTTAGCTAAGCGAAATTTCTTAAGTAACCCTAATGATAAAGAAGCAGAATTAGTAGAGTTAACTTATGTCTCATTATTCAACGATGTAATGAAAAGGACCGCTCAAACCAAAGGAAGCGGCGATGACAGGACACAAGCCACTGTAGAAGGTTTATTAATAGGAAATCTGAATAATTTGCTAACTCGTGATCTGTCAGTTGCAAAAAGCGTTTCAGAACATGTGAAGGCAATGCAGTTATGTGCGGATGCGCCGATTGCCCGATTTACAATTGAGTAAATAAAGTCTGACGTTTAAAACGTAGAACTTTCAAGGAGTCTATAAATTAAATATTTATAGGCTCCTTTCCATTTAGCCCACCGGCGTCGTTTTTGATATCTTTTCGCAATTTTCTTCAAATGTCCGATATCGTGCTTGGCCCTCTCATATAGATCGCCTTGGAAGGATAATGTCCAGGTACGGGAAAAAAGAGGTTCTAGGGTTTTTCTTTGAGGTTGCTTTAGATCGACCCAGATTTTAGGCCCTCGAAAGACTCTTTTGGAGGCATGGCAGACATCAAATTGGTCATAAAAGGATCTGCCATCGGTATAAAAGGTTGTCGTTTGGCTTCTTAGGTATTCTTCGGCAGGAGTGAGTCTAAATCGATTATATCTCCGGTCATGGAGGATCCAAACGGGGGTAAAGCCTAATTTCAAGTAATCTTCGCACCGATTTTTAGCCTCTAGGAGGGAAAGAGGCGAGCATTGGACTTCAAAAACAATCTTTTCTTCATCCCAATGGGCATCGGCGATCCTATTTAAGAACCTTTTCTCCAGGGCAAGGCTGGGGATTAGAGATTTTAGATGGAGCTGGATCTGCAAATGTGTTAGACTTTTACCATGCTGCCGGCAAGAAGCGGGCCTGCGCACATGGTAAAAATGTGTTTGACGCCTGCCTCCTGCTCTAATGCGTACAAAGCCGTGACATTCGGGACATGTATAGGACTGGTCTCGGATGGCATGGGAAGCTAAAACTAGGGAAGAGTGGTCGAAAGCATAGAGTTGCATGAGAAACTCTTCCTCACTGAAGAAAGACTATAAAAATAAATCTTTTTCTTCAATTTGCCAAGACTGAACTTGTTAGATTGGTCCATTGAAGAGGAAATCTTTTATTTCTTCAGTTATACAAGAGTCCTATTGACAACAACGCCTTTTCCGAACAAAATCTTAAGAATTGCATGAGTAAAGGAAATTTTTCTAACGTTTTCACACAGCAGCATCAGCAGAAGATCGAAGAGCTAGTAGCCCTTGCGAAAGAACAAGGCTACATCACGTACGAAGAGATCAATGAAATTCTGCCGATGAGCTTCGACTCGCCTGAACAGATCGACCAAGTGTTGATCTTTTTAAGCGGGATGGACATCCAAGTCCAGAACCAAGCCGAAGTCGAACGTCAAAAAGAGAGAAAAAAAGAAGCTAAAGAACTCGAAGGCATGACGAAAAGGCCTGAAGGGACTTCCGATGATCCTGTCCGGATGTACCTTAAAGAGATGGGCTCGGTTCCTCTTCTGACGCGAGAAGAAGAAGTGGAAATTTCCAAAAGGATCGAAAAAGCCCAAATCCAAATCGAAAAAATCATCATGCGTTTCCGTTATTCCACACGCGAAGCTATCTCGATTGCCAATTATCTGATTCATAACAAAGAGCGTTTTGACAAGGTCATCACGGAAAAAGAAGTCGCTGATAAGCCGCATTATGGCAGCGTTCTTCCTAGGCTTGCAGGACTTCTCAAGCAAGAAGATGCTATACTCGAAAATCATTTCGTTCTGATGAGAGATCCTGAGCTGAAAAAAACCGACAAAGCTAAAATCTTAGAAGACATCGAAAAATGCCGCATCCGCACTCAAGCCTATTTGCGCCAGATGCACATCCGCCATAACATCATCGAAGACTTTGGCGAAGTGATCATGACAGCTTATGACCGATTCCTTTCTCTTGAAAAAGAGATGCAGGAATTGATTCCAAGGGCAGAGAAAAATAAATTTGCCGCTGCAAAACTCGTTGCTATCCAACGGAAACTCTTAAAGCGAGAACTTGCTGCCGGCCGCACCCTCGAAGAATTTAAAAAAGACGTCCGCATGCTCCAGCGCTGGATGGACAAGAGCCAAGAAGCCAAGCGCGAGATGGTCGAATCAAACTTGCGTCTGGTGATTTCAATCGCTAAAAAATATACCAACCGCGGACTTTCCTTCCTCGACTTGATCCAAGAAGGGAACATGGGCCTGATGAAGGCTGTGGAAAAATTTGAATACCGCCGCGGTTATAAATTCTCGACTTACGCAACCTGGTGGATCCGACAAGCGGTGACTCGCGCGATTGCCGACCAAGCCCGTACGATCCGTATTCCTGTCCACATGATCGAAACGATCAACAAAGTGCTCCGCGGTGCAAAAAAACTCATGATGGAGACAGGCCGTGAGCCGACTCCTGAAGAACTCGCCAATGAACTCGGTTTAACGCCTGAGCGTATCCGTGAGATTTACAAAATTGCTCAGCATCCGATCTCTCTACAAGCAGAAGTCGGTGATGGCGGAGAAAGTCAATTCGGAGACTTCCTTGAAGATACTTCAACAGAATCTCCCGCGGAAGCGACGGGATATTCGATCTTGAAAGACAAGATGAATGAAGTTCTCTCGACATTGACTGATCGTGAAAGAACTGTTCTTATCGAACGTTTTGGCCTCCTCGACGGAAAGCCTAAAACTCTCGAAGAAGTGGGACTCCGTTTCAAAGTGACCCGCGAACGCGTCCGTCAAATTGAAGCGAAAGCTCTGCGCAAAATGCGCCATCCTACCCGTTCAAAACAACTTCAAGCCTTTCTTGATCTCCTAGAAGGGGAATAGTGAATTGGAGTGTAGCGGTCTCGAGCTAATTTTTCCCCTATAATGAAATAAGACCAAAACCTACTGTTGAATTTCCACTTCCAATCGTCTATATTATAGATTCATTTTAGTAGAGTTTTTACATGACTCAAAAGAAAATCTGTCTTGCTAGTGATAATTGGACGCCAGCTCATCCCCTAATCATCAAAGCCATCGCTGAAGCAAACGAAGGCTACGCCCCTTCTTATGGTTCTGATGTTTGGACTGAAGAAGCTAGTGGTCTTATTCAAAAAATTTTTAAAAGGAAATGCAAGGTCTTTATTGTCCCTACAGGCACGGGAGCAAATATTTTTGCTCTTAGACTTTGCTGCAAGGCTTATGAATCGGTTATTTGTACAGATATTGCTCATATCCACTATCAAGAATCCGGGGCTTCGGAAGCTCTCGTTGGATGTAAACTTTTAACGATTCCACATAAAGAGGGCAAAATCACACTTGATGAAATTGCAAAAAAACTAAAAAAAGAAAGAGCTTTTGGGAAACATTCTACCTCCCCTCGTCTCTTATCGATTACTCAACCTACCGAAATAGGCACAGTTTACACCCTTAAAGAACTTAAAGCGCTCGCGAAGTTATGCAAACAGGAAAATCTTCTACTCCACATTGACGGGAGCCGTCTATGTAACGCAGCGGTTAGCTTAAATACATCCTTACACGAAATTGCGGAAGCGGCTCATGTTGATATCCTTTCTCTGGGAGGGACTAAAAACGGATTAGTGGGAGCCGAAGCTCTTGTGATTTTTAATCCCTCTTTGCAAGAAGGCAGTGATCACTTACAAAAGCAAATGCTGCAATTACTTTCGAAGATGCGATATCTGTCTGCGCAATATATTGCATTTTTTAAGAATGACTTATGGCATACACTTGCCACTCAAGCAAATCAAAAAGCGCAAGAGATTGCCTCTCTCATCAAATCCACCCCAGGTCTTTCTTTAAGTTACCCCGTGGAAACCAATCAGATTTTCTTTACTGCGCCTTCGTCATGGATTCCTCTTATTCAAGAGAAAATATTTTGCTACCCTTGGGATGCTGAAAAAAATGAAGTTCGTTTTATCGCTTCTTGGAATACTTCAGAACAAGATATCAAAGCTATACGATCCATCCTTGCCGAAATATCAAAACATTCAAAATAGAAGAATCTTATGACATCTCTTCTCTATCTAGACAATTCTTATCTCAAGGAAATGGAAGCGACAATAATTGAAATTGCAAGAGAACCCGAGGGGCCACAAAGATGGCTTCTCGTCTTAGATAAAACTATCTTTTATCCTAGAGGAGGCGGTCAGGCAACTGATCAAGGATTTCTATTCGCAGATCATTGGAAGGGAAAAGTAAGCCAAGTTTTGCAAAAAGAGGGTAAAATTCTTCATTATGTTGAAGGTGATCAACCTCCATCCGTTGGAACATTGGTTAAAGGAGTTTTGGATTGGGATAGGCGCTATCTCAACATGCGACTTCACTCAGCGGGTCATGTTGTTGATTTTGCTCTATATCTTTTAGGATATTCCCCCTTTCCACTGATGCCTTTCAAAGGAGAGCATGAGAAAAAACCAATGATTTACTATCAAGGGATAATAGAAAAAGATTTTCAAGAAGAACTTGAAAAGAAGGCAAATGAACTAGTTGCTCAAGACTTATCTTTTTCTTTCCGTTTGGCGGATCACCAAGAACTCGAACGCGAGGCCATTTATCTGCAACCAGGACTACCCAAAAACAAACCCTTAAGACTTTTAACTTTACAGGGAGTAGGAAGCGTAGCTGATGGAGGAACTCAAGTTCACAGCACCTCCGAAGTGGGTCGTATTTCTATCCTGCCTATAGAACAGAAAGATGGCATGACGCTGATCCGTTATCGAATCAGCTAATCTAGAAAGTTGACTTTGAAGATGGAAAATATCAAAACCAATGCCTTAATCTGGCATTGAATAGGTTACACAATGAAAAAGCTGGAGACATAATTATTTCTGACCCTATACTAAAATAGAACCATGGCGCTTCGCGCTATTTTTTACGATTTTCTTAACTTCTTGGACATAAATATCACAAATGCATTACATTTTTGGCTGTACTTATTGACTTAAGTTCATTTTCTAGCGATCTTTGCCTTTGATTGGGCCCTTTAACTCTTGATTGAGAATTGGATTTTATTAAATTTAATTATAGGAAAAAATTATGAATGAAAATATTGCTCTTTTCAAATCTCAATTAGATTCTATTTCAGCCGACATTAAACACATCCAAGCATTGCTAAAAGATGCTAATGTTCCGTCTGAAATCCGCCACTCATGCAAAAAAGAAACTTCAACCTATGGATTTGGCGGATTTGAAGCCTTTGGATTTGACCACGGGGTTGAAACCACAAAATATCTCGTTTGGAATGTATACCAAAACAATGGAAACCAATCCGATTGGTATTTGTTATACGAGGAGATTGAACAAAAGATAGAATTTAGACCGGACTTGCGTGTTCCTGCGGGCGACTTAATAACAAGAGTCAGAAAACCTTTGATTGAGTGTAAAGCCCCGATCAGAATTGAAATGTATGGTTTTTTAGAAGGTTTCATCGAAGAAGTCTCAAAAAAACTAAAATTGCAGGACTTTAAAGAAGCGCAAAGAGGCGTACATAGTGCAATTCGGCAATTCTTGTCTCTGCAACCTGAAGTAAAAGAGCAAATCGTAAGGAACTAGAGATATGAAATTTGAGTTGGTAAGTTACAAATCGGGAAGAAGCAAAGAAGCTTTGATGAAAACAGAAGTGACCATCGAAGAACTAGAATATCTATATGGATTGGTTGATCGAGAGCTCACTATGAGCGACGCCCTTTACGGATTTGCGGGTGGCACTAGAAAAGAGCGCTCTCTTATGCAAAAAATGCATGCGAAACTGGATAAAATGCTTCAGTGCCAAAAGATGCCCGAAAAAGAGCTTCTTAATCTATGAAAGCTCGTTTTTGTCACCTTTCTACAATGAAATAGAAGTAGATTTTCCCTTAAAGCGGATCTTGAAGGTAAAGATTGTAGTATTGAGCTCCCAGGTTTAAGGGAACTTGCTTGGGAGCTCCTTTAGAATGCAAGAAATCAGCAATTGTTTTATCTCCAATCGAAACCGCAGTAGCGAATGGAGATAAGTTACTCGTGTCAGGGGAAGCGACGTTTGCTCCGCGATCCACAGAGAGTTTTACCAAGTTGAGTTTTTGGCGGGGTTCTAAATTTGCTTTAATCAAAAGCTGCAAGAAGTGATGCCCATTTGATGTCTTCTGATTTACATTCCCTCCATTTTCAATAATCGTTTTAAGCGTATCATATAGAGGAGTTCCTCTTAATTTATTCTGGTTCATCGCAATGATAACCGAAAGAAAATCAGTTTCTTTGTTGGCAAGCAGTGATTCTAATTTAGTTCTCAGTTCTCCTATTACTAAGGAACATTCTGGTAGATCCGATACAAGATTACCAAGCCATTGTTTCCATGTTCTTTTTACTGTTTCCATCATAACGGGATCAAAGAACGACTCAACTCCAACAAAACGAACGTTTTTAGGATCACATTTTTTTTGTAATAGTATCGGGAAATTTTCAAAATGCAGATCAGACTCAAATGCAGTGAAAATACGCCACAAATCATAGTAGTCTCTCGTTCGAGAACGATCACGACCTTCCTCGTGTAGTTTTTTAGTCTTTTGCAAAATGGCACGGAGTTTTTCCAAAACGATTTCTTCTAGTGAATACGTCTGGATTTTGGTGTCAATTCTTTCATCATATGGGTGAATGATCTGTTTCGTAATCGGGGGGAATAAAATCGTTTCCTGCATTGTAATTTCAATCTTTGCAGAAATTAGTGGTTCACGTTGCCTTGGAAATTGCGCTCTTACTTTGAAAGCCTCCTGTTCAAAAGGATGATCGTCTTTTTCCTCATATCGCTCAGTAGCCAAACGAATTTCTGCAAATTCATTCATTTTCTGTTCAGCAACCTTGCAAGCTTCTATTACGGCGGCTAAAAGTTTGTCTTTTCTAGGGATGGAGGCAATGACAGAGAAATCCAAATCTTCAGAAAACCGATAATTCCCAAAATAACATTTTTTTAAAGCTGTTCCGCCCTTGAAGATAAGAGTTTCTTTTAGAGAAGGATGTTCATATAAGCCGGATAAAATCCATGAGAGAAGATAATCTTGTTGAATCGTTTCAAATGTTAAGCCACTCTTTTTTCTCTCTCTGTCTAAACGATTGCGCAAAGGCATTATATTCATAGATTTTCTCGGATTTTCCATTTTGCATTGTAAGGGCCTTTTGCAGGACCACTAGGATCAAATTTACAATAGCTCTTCATTGGAAGTTTTAGCAGCGGCTCTAAGTGTTTTTCTTCGATCCCCAATTCATCAAGAATTAAGCCAAGACGTTTTGCAACTGCTTTCTCGAGCTTTAATGCGTATTCAATGATGATCTGGATACGAATTTTGTCTTTAGCCATTTTAAAAGCATGCAGTACTTCGCTAAAATCGCCACAGTATTCAGGCGATGTAAGTCCATCAAGCAACGTTTTTTCGAGATTCGTTATTTGTGCCCTCATTTCATCGACCCAGATCGTTTCTATGCCAAAATAATGTTCCTTTTTCACGTGAATGAAGCGAAATATGGTGTTAGTCAGAGATCTGGGGATAGAAATTCCTCGGGGAGTAATAGCGAATATCTTATTAGGAGTTTGCTGAGTGATATGATGATAATGCATTGCTGTCCAGTGACTAATTGCGGATGGAGTAACAAGAGCCATTGCTATAGCAAATTCATGAGGAGCTGGACCATATGCGGCTATTGCATAGAGCCCTCGTTTAAGAGGAGTTACCCATCCCCCGTTTTTCAGATGATATAGAGCTTCGGAAATATATGCGGGATTCATCCCGATTTCTAGGGCAGCGGCTTGGGCATGCTCTGTAGAAAAAATTCTCAGTCCTTGATTAGCTAGATGTCTTAAAAGCTTTATGCCCAAAACTGAATTCTTCATAACTTAAATGTATCCTAATGGTCGATATTAGGACAATATCCAATTTTTGACATTCAAAAAACATGAGTCTATTATCATTGTGGAAGAAGATTCATGCAAGGGCGTATCGACCCTGATTTTGCTAAAGATGGTAGTAACGAACCTGAGCATTTAATCCAACTTTTGCACTTATCCTACAGAAAAACAAAGGATTACAAAATGAAAAAGCTGGAGACATAGTCATTTCTGAAAATGTCTCCGGTGATTTGGAGCGTAGCGGTCTCGAACCGCTGACCTCCACAATGCCATTGTGGCGCTCTACCAACTGAGCTAACGCCCCATATTGAGGGGACGATCATTCTAAAAGGTTTGCCGTTTTTTCTACAGGAAAAAGGCAGGATTTTAGTCTTACCGAAAGCCCTGTTTGCAGAATTTCTTGATAGGCTCTATAAGGCAAGCATGGGCAAGTTATTTTTTCACCATGTGACGCCGGCGGTTCAAGATGCAATTTTTGGTCTGACCGTTGTATTTGATGCTGATCAGCGGCCTGATAAGATTAATCTAGGCGTGGGCCAATATCGGAATGATGAGCTGATGACACCCGTGCTAGAGTCAGTGAAACTTGCAGAAACTTTTTTACTCCGTGAAGAAGAAAGCAAAGAATATTTGCCCATTGCGGGCGATCCCGTTTTTTTAAATCGAGTGGGAGCCTTGGTCTTTGGAGAGTTCTTTTGGGCCGCAGAAGGAAAAAGGGTGTCCGGCGTCCAAGGGTTAGGCGGGACAGGAGCCTTGAGGATCGGCGGAGATTTTCTTAAAGCCGAGGTAGGAGAGAGGATTGCGATTTCGGATCCGACATGGCCTAATCACCGCGGTGTTTTTGCTAGTTGCGGGATGAAGGTCGAGACTTATCCTTACTACGATATCCGGACGAATACACAAACATTTGACAGGATGTTTCAGTACTTAAAAAACCTGACGCCTGGAAGTATTGTCGTCTTACACGCTTGTTGTCATAATCCGACAGGAGTGGATCTTTCTTTAGATCAGTGGAAACAGCTTCTCAAACTTTTTAAAGAAAATGGGCTTCTGCCTTTTTTTGATTTTGCTTATCAAGGTTTTGGAAGTTCAATCGAAGAAGATGCAAAAATCGTTCGATTGTTTGCCGCTGACGGCATGGAGATGCTGGTCGCTTGTTCTCAATCGAAAAATTTTGGGCTTTACTCAGAGAGAGTCGGAGCTCTTTATGTGGTAACAGAATCGGAAAAAACAGCGCAAGCCGTCCTCTCTAAACTGAAAACAATCGTGCGAACGAATTACTCTAATCCGCCCCGACACGGTGCTGCAATTGTTGCTCATATTCTTTCGACTCCCGTTTTAAAAAAGATGTGGGAGCAAGAAGTTAATATCATGAATGCGCGGATTGAAAAATTACGACACGATTTTGTCGAAGCCTTGGTCTCACGATCACGAAAACGAAACTATATGTTTTTGTCAGATCGTGTCGGAATGTTTTGTTTTACAGGGTTAAACCCTGAAGAAGTCGAGAGGCTAAGAGAAGAGTTTGCCATCTATATGCCTCTCGATGGCCGTATCAATATCGCAGGTCTATCTAATGAAAATCTTTCGACTGTCGTCGGTGCCATGATAGAAGTGACCCTCTGAGAGTCTTGTTCTTTTCTTGTCTTGTATTTATGCTGGGGTTTGTGAAGCGCTATACCTATATTTTCATTGCTCTTTTTATTTTATGCCAACTGAGCTTGCCTCTAAAGACGACAGATCGGCTCCGGTGTATCTCGGTGGCGGCGCTCTCTCCATCTTGGATGGGTTTATCAAAGACTAAAGACGGTATTTGCAAGATTGCTGCTATTTGGCCTTCGGGCAAATATTATCTTTCTCCTGAAATCAAAAATGAGATCGAAACGCTGAAGCTTGAAAATCATAACCTGCATTATCAAGTCGAACTGCTTAAAGCCCAAGTCGATTTGGAAAAGCTCGTGGGTGAAGAAGCTGAACTTTTAAAACGGTTTGTGCAAGACGATGCCTATGCCAAAAGAAGAAAAGCTGAAATTTTTCGGTTGATTGATCTCTACACTCCATCGATCATCGGCAAGGTTATTTTTCGTGAAACCGCTTCATGGAGTAGTTCTTTTTGGATCAATTTAGGTGAGAAAACCAATCAGACTCTGGGCAAGACCGTGATCGCAAAAAATAGTCCTGTGGTTGTGGGTACATCACTTTTAGGCATTGTCGAGTATGTAGGGGATCACCGTTCAAGAGTCCGGCTTATCACGGATTCTAGTATTGTCCCTTCTGTCCGTATCTTAAGAGGCGGCGAGCAAAAGCAAGTGATTGCTGAACATGCGAGGAAACTCTTAGGCATGATCGAGGCCTGTGAAGAAATCGTTCAAGATCATCCGATAAAAAAAGAGCTGAATCAATTTTTTCATCATTTAAATCCTAATGGAAAAAACTTCTATCTTGCTAAAGGCGAACTGCGCGGCATGCGGGGACCTCTTTTCCGTTCTAGGCATGCTCTTCTGCAAGGGTTAGGATTTAATTACGACTTTGAAGATGAAGAAGGCCCCTCCCGCGACCTCAAATCGGGCCGCCCTGTTCAAAGTCAGGAACAAGCCATTGCTTTGGTTCGGAAAGGAGATATTCTCGTTACGACGGGTATTGATGGGGTTTTTCCAGCGGGATTGCGGGCAGGTCAAGTCTCTAAAGTTCTTCCATTACGGGAAGGGGCTTCTTCCTATGAATTAGACGCTCTCTCCCTCATAGCAAATTTTGATAATATCTCTTATGTGACGGTTCTACCTCCGTTAAACTCCGATTCCAATTGAATTGACTAAGAACTCTTCATTTTCTATTCTTACAACAAACCAAAAATTGGAGGTTTATTATGAAATTTAAACTATTAACTCTCGCTCTTTGTATGTTCTGCGGAATGAGTTTTCTTGCTGCTAATGAAAAAGTTGAAGCAGAAACAACACCAACTGAAGAAGTTGCTGTTGCAGACGAAGTCGCGAATTTAGAAACAGCGAAAGCCAAAAAAGCTGTAGAAGATGAGAAAGCCGTTGCTCAAGGTGAAAAATCTAAATCTTGCTGCGGTTGCAAGTAATTTTCTAAAAAGGCCTTATCGCAAGATAGGGCCTTCTTTAAATCTTTTAAAATCTCTTTGCCGTCTCTTGTTTCTCCAAATACATATTGATAAGTCTCTTGGATTAGCTTTGAAAACATCGGTTCCTTGATATAACGAAGAATCGATTTTCCAAGATGCTCGTCTAAATTCAATTGCATGCCGCATTTGTATAACATGCCAAAATGGCTATCGAGAAAAAAGAGAGGTTTGTTGAAGGCTAAAAAATCGTAGCCGATCGAAGAGAAATCTCCGAGATAGCCATCTGAGGCATTTAAAATGGGGTAGATGCAAGGAACCTCGTGAAGGAAAACAATCCCTTTTTTGTTTTCATACTGTCCGAGAAGCTGATGCGTTTCAATAGGATAAAGATCGTCGAGAAAAGGATGCCAACGTACGATGATATTATAAAACTCTCCGACTTCTTTGAGGACGCGGTCAGCCGAAGTTAAAAAAGAGGAAGCATTTTCTCCATCAGGCCAAGAAGGGGCATAGAAAATAGTTTTTTTCTCAGGGTCTAACTTTCCTTCCAATTCAGGTTTTAGAAGATTGTCATAAAAGTCTTTATTTTTCAGATAATAGCGATACCGATAATTCCCTGTTAGGACCGTGCTGTTGATCTTATCCAGGCTTCCTGTTTTTTTAAGATGGTCCATCATATGGGGTCCATAAACCAGTGAGATGTCTTTTGGAATCGGGGCTTGAGAGTGACCTTTGTCGGAGTTCCCATGAGGACAGTACACAATTCTCATCTGTTTATTGAACATCAGCTGAAAAAGCGGAAGAAGCTCAAAGGCCCAAAGATGTCCCGATTCAAAAATCACATCAAAATGGGTTGCTAAATAGTTTAAGGAGAGCTCTTGTATGTCGATAAGCTTACAGTCCAGCTCTGGATAAAATGTTTTAGCGGTTTGATAGGTTGCCTCTTCTGTGACATAAAGAGAGAGGCCCAATTCAATAGCTAAGACGCCTAAGTGATCTAAATAGTGGGCAGGCCCTGTATGGATGGCGATCCAGCGGTTCGATGTCAAGCGGCTTTACCTTATATGTTGAAGGATTTCTTTTCGGGTTTGGTCCCAGTTGCAAGCTTCTCCAAAAGTATAAGCATAGGTCTCTTGACGGACAGCTGTCAAATGGGATTGATCATGAATTAGGATCTCAAATAGTCTGTGATCAGGGTGAAGTGTGCGGCCGCATCGATGTAAGTAAAGACCAGGATCTGCACTCTCTCGATGGGTTGGATTGAAGAAGAACATGGGTCTGTTGAATCTTAAAAAATCGTAACCTATGGAAGACATATCCCCCAGATACAAATCGGCTTTTTCAAGAATGGGATATATAGGGGTAAAGCCAGAGAGAAAGCGGATGTTTGGATGATTTTCATTTTGTAGTTTGAGTTGTTCGGTTCGGATATCTTTTTCGAGATTTGGATGGGGTTTGATCAAAAGAAAGACATCGGAAGGGAGTTCTTCAATTAATCGCGGGGCGGCATCAAAGAAGGAGGAAGAATTTTCCCCATCTTGCCAGGTGGGAGCATAGAGGACAGTCTTTTTTTTATACGGAAGAGACAGTTTTTCCATTGTAGCTTTGTAAAAGCCTTGATGGCGCAGGTAGTACTCATGGCGGAAATTTCCCATCTTGATGCAGCTCATCGGTTTTTCTATTTTATGCCGTAGAAAATCGATCATTTTCTGGCCATAGACAAGAAGGGTCTTTTCATCCTTCAACCCTTCCATGAAATAAGAGGCGTGCCCTTTATCGGAATTTCCGTGGGGAAGCCAAATCGTTCTGATTTTTTTTCTTAAGGTAGCTTCAGCGATAAAAAATATTTCATCAAATAGGATGCGGGGGGTCGAATAGAAGATAGTGTCGAAGGACCTTACAATTTCAAAAGGAGCTTCTAAACAGTCCCATTGCAGCAGTTCTAAATCGGGGTAATAAAGCCGGGCTTGCCTCACAAGTTCTTCATCTGTAAGAACAAGAGGAATCTGCATCAAGCTGCAGAAAGGAGCTAGATGGTCGAGATGATGTTCTAAAGGTCCGTAAATAAGACCCGCTACTCTATGAAGCATCCCTATGGTTATAATCTTCAGGGGAAAGCGTCGCAATAGAGATTTTCGATTTTTTTTCTGGGAGGGGCTGGAGGACGGGCTGATGCTGGGCCAGTTGAGTGAGCATTTCGTTTCGACTGCATTGAAGATTCATCCTGTCTAAGAGGGCAAACATTTGGTCGCGCAAAGCTAGAAGTTCCCAGCTGTTCTCATCATCGGGAGGGAGAAGCTGTTCCAGGGGAATATTGGATTGGGCGCAGTTTGTCATCGACTCGAGAATTTCGGTTGTTGAGATGCGGTTTTGGCGCAGATCGCTCAGCTTGCTGATTAAATGACCCCGCTCTTCCATCAGCTGATTCCAATAGTCCATGTTTTTCTGTATGATGAGCATCTCTTCTTGATGTAAATTTCCCAGCAATTCTCTCATGGTATCTATTTCTTTTTTCATTAGATATTGTAGTTGGCTGTGGTGCTCTGTCCATTTTTCGTTTGTCATTCGAAGTTCTCCTAATTTAGATAAAGAGTGATGCGAAGAGCGTGCCAGTGTTGTAAACAATTTATTTTAATCGATTTGCAGGGAGATAGGGGTTATGGTATGCTGATCGGCGCGGAAAAAAAGTCCCATGGAAAAACTTAAAAGTTGGTTTTTAGAACATCAGCGTGATCTTCCCTGGAGGGAAAATCGAACTCCCTACCGTATATGGATCTCTGAAGTCATGCTTCAACAGACTCAGGTGGCAGTCGTGATCCCTTACTTCCATCTCTGGATGCAAAAATTTCCTACTATCCAAGCTCTGGCTGAAGCCCCTTTGGAAGAAGTTATTAAAGCCTGGGAGGGTTTGGGTTACTATAGCAGGGCTCGAAATCTCCATCGTGCAGCTCAAATGGTCATGAAAGATTTTGAAGGAGTTCTACCGAGCACGGCGGAAGAGCTCGACAAGCTTCCCGGTTTCGGGCCTTATACGATAGGAGCGGTCTTAAGTTTTGCCTTTCAACAGAGGGCTGCAGCTGTGGATGGCAATGTCGTCCGTGTCCTTTCCCGTTTCTTCGCCTCGGACAAAGACTGTACGCAAAGAAAGCACTATGAAGGGTTGACCTTGTCCGTACTTTCGGACAAAGAGCCCTGGGTGGCGATGGAAGGGCTTATTGAACTGGGGGCAAAGATTTGCCAACGCAGCCCCAAATGCTCGACCTGTCCTTTAATGGAAGAGTGTCAGGCTTACCGGCAAGGGAGAACAGCCGACTTTCCTCTCAAGAAAAAACGGCCTTCTACGATCTACTTAGAGCGGCAAGTGGCGATCATCCGCTGGCAGGATGAAATTCTCGTGCGTCAGGAAAAAGAGGGAAAGGTCATGGCAGGACTTTATGAATTTCCCTATGCTCTTTTAAACGAAAATCTCGAGCTAGATCTGGTCCTTAAAAAATTAAAAGAACTCCCCCTGGTAAAACATGGATTTACAAGGTATGATGTAACTCTTTATCCTTGTCTTTACGAGGCGACTGAAAAAAAGATTTTGAACGGGTACGAATGGAAGAAATGGAACCAGCTTGTTTTGCTGCCCTTCTCTTCTGGCCACCGTCGTATTTTAAAGGAGCTGAAAGATGCGCATTTTACATACTGAAAGCTCCAATGGATGGGGAGGCCAAGAAATCCGCATTCTGAAAGAATCGATGGGTCTTCGCGAGCGAGGACATGAAGTTGTTTTAGCTATCGTCAAAGGGGGAAAACTCATTGATTATGCCAGGAAAGAGGGGTTTACGGTTTATGAAATCGATTTTCGCCGCTCTTCAGCTTTTTCTGCTCTAAGAAATCTTCTGCGCATTATCTCGAAGCATAAAATTGATATCGTCAATACTCACTCGTCTTTAGACGCCTGGCTCGGAGGCATTGCAGCGCGGATGAGTCGGCGCAAAGTTATTCGTACGCGGCATCTATCAACTGATGTTCGCGGAGGGCTGAATGCCCTTCTTTTATATCGCGGCTTGGCTGATTTTATCGTGACAACGTCTTCAGGAATTATTCCTAAAATCGCCGCGCAGGCTCGGCTTCCTCTTTCCCGATTTCGGTGCGTACCCACCGGCGTTGAACCTTTTAAAGTAGCTCAGAAAGAGATCCAAGAATTTCGAGAAAAACTGGGGGTCAAGCCCACTGATATTTTAATTGGGACTGTGTGCGTTATTCGATCGTGGAAAGGGATTCAAGATCTCATTGAAGCAGCTCGGCTGCTCAAAGGGCATCCTCATTTGAAATGGGTCGTTGTCGGAGGGGGCTATATTGAGAACTTCCGTCATCTCGTCGATGAGTCGACCCCTTTGATCTTTACCGGTCATTTCGACAAACCCTACACAGCGATTGCCGCTCTCGATATTTTTACGCTGCTCAGTACTGCCCATGAGGGGATTTCCCAAGCTTCTCTTCAAGCTGCTTACTTGAAAAAACCGCTGATTACGACAACGATTGGAGGACTTCCCGAAGTTTGCTTGCAGGATATCACAGGAATCCAAGTGCCGCCCTCTGCGCCAGAAAATGTGGCTGCTGCTGTTCTACGTCTTGCTTCAGATCCCCAACTTCGAGAAACATATGGCGCTGCAGCTTTTAAACTTGTTGAAGACAAATTTACGCTGCAGCACACACTGGATCAGATGGAGCAAATCCTACTGAATGCTTAAGAAAAAGCGGGAGCTCCACTCAGCCATTTTTGTTAGCCCGCATTGAATATGATTGCGGAAATAATAAGCAGGCGCAAAAGCCATAATGCCATACCAGGCGCGATCCGGTCTTAAATGAACCAAATTCAATCCACCTTTCATGATTCCATGAGCTGTTCCTGCAGTAGGTATAGCTGCGTAGGTTAAGGCTGGAGTAATGACACAGTCAATGGCTGCTGCGATCGGAACTCGAATCCATTGAGAAAGAACAAATTCTTTGTCGGTTTTGGCTTTGGAAGATAAAAGAGAACGGCAGCTAAAAATGACCGCTCCAATAAACGCCGACCCTGGAACACAATTAGTCGCGCAAAGACCGTAAAGAACGGCTTTGCTAAGATTTTCACTGACTTCTTTTTTTAAAGCGTCTTTAGTCTTTGCTGAGATAGAAGAATCCATCAAGGAAAAGATATTCCCGATACAACGTAATGCAGCTTCTATTGAGACCGCTCCGCATATAAGCCCGCTTGCCATTGGAACGGGTTTTACATAGTAAGATTTAAGAGCTTGATAGATCCGGGTATCTAGAATTGTGCTCATAAGAACCTCCTTTTTGTTGTAAAGATTCTTTAAATGCAGATTTAAGATATTCCTAAGATCAAACAGTGTCAAGTTTTTTTTATGACGGTTAAGTATTTGGTTTTATGATAAAAAAGTTGATCTATTTGAGGCCGCGGAATGAACAAATTTTTCTATAAACTTTTCTTGTTGATGTTAGGGAGCGGACTTTTTGCCCAGGAATGTCATTGCGAGAAAGATTATGCAGCACTGCAATCTGCAACGATTCGGTATGTAGATTTTATCAATCACTTAGGTAGCGATAAGGAATTTGATTCGAACGCCTCTCTTATTTGCGCTGCCGATTGTAAAAAAGTCTTTAATGGCCGGCTGCAACTCAAAAGTCGGGATGACTTTGTTTCTCAGCTTCTTGCTTTAAAGGAAACTCAAGGTCATTGGGCGGTTAATCCAGTTGATATTTTGATTTCACCCATGAACCGCACAGTTGTTCTTCGTCTGGTGATAGCGATTGAAAAAGCAGGAGTATTTACGGCTATTGTGATTCTGCGCTATTCTCCTGAATTTCTGGTCACAGAAATCAACGAAGTTTTTAATCAATTCGAAGGAAGAGAAGATGAAGTACCGAAGATTAGGTAAAAAAGGACCTTTAGTTTCCTCTTTGGGTCTCGGTTGTATGGTGATGACCGAGTCTTATGGCCATGCAGATAAAAAAGCGGCTTCTAATTTAATAGAGAAAGCTTATGAAAAAGGAGTTACTTTTTTTGATACAGCTGACTGTTACGGAATGGGAGCCAATGAAGAACTTTTAGGACATGCTGTTAAGTCTTTTCGGAAGGATGTGGTGATCGCAACTAAATGCGGGATTGAAATCAGAAAAAGCGACTTTCAACATTTTATCAATAACACACCGCATTATATCAAGCAGGCCTGCCATGCAAGCCTTAAGCGTCTCGGTATGGAGACGATCGATCTCTACTATTTGCATCGATATAATCCTGCAGTACCGATAGAAGAGTCGATGGAAGCGATGCTCAGCTTGATTGAGGAGGGAAAAATTCTTTATGTCGGGCTTTCTGAAGTCGATAAAGATGTCTTGGAGAGAGCTCATGGAGTATTAGGGGATAAATTAGTTGCCCTCCAAACAGAGTTTTCGATCGCTAATCACTCCATTGCAGAAGCAGTATTGCCGACCTGTCGAAAATTAGGGATTGGTTTTGTCGCATATAGTCCCTTGGGTAGAGGTCTTCTTTCTGGAGTCATTAGAAATCCAACGATTTTTCATGAAGGCAGTGAGTTCGATTTTCGCAGTATTTTGCCCCAATTTCAATCAGGTGTTTTTGAAACAAATTTGCATTTAGTCAAAGCTATCGAGGCCCTAGCTCATCAAAAAAAATGCACGCCGGCACAACTATCTTTAGCATGGCTGCTAGCACAAGGAGAGGATATTATTCCTATTCCCGGCACCAAACAAATGAAGTATCTCGAAGAAAATCTTGAAGCAGTCAATATCCACTTATCTGACAATGATCTGGCAGCTATCAATCAAGCTATTCTAAAATACCCGATTAAAGGGGCCCGCTACACGGAAGAACTTTTAAAAATCTTCCATTTAGAATCTTAAATATTCCACATCTTATTAATTGTCATATGTTTAAGGCTATAATTCTCTTGATATTTTTTATTTATATAATATGTAATATTGAAGTATAATCTATTGAAAAGAGAAATTAATGACACAGCTGATTAACGAACTATTAATCCCCGCTTATAATTTATATAAGGGTAAAGATTACTATTCCGGATTTCGTATTGATGAACAGGATGCGAAAAAAAATGCCAAAAGCGTGTTAACGGAGCTTGCCAAAGTTTCTATCGCGGTCGGTGGCTTTTTTGCTATTTCAGCGGTGATGAAGCGGATGCCTAGCCCACTTTCAGCTTGGGGAGCGGGATCTTTTCTCTTGGGTGGAGCGCTGTTCTTCAGTCCAAAAATTTCCATTATTTTGCGCGATGCAAGCTTCATGACAGCGGGCTTGTTTGTCCTACAAAAAGGATTTGTTGATGTGCTTGTCGTTCCTTTTGTCCAGTCTGTCAAGGCAGCGGGCTTGTGTCTCTACCATGCGCGCCTAGCATCTATTTGGCAAAATTTGTCAGTAAATATCCTCTTTTCAGGAGTTTTGTATATCGGTCAAAAGATAGGGATGGGATTTTTGAGAGGCATAGGCCCGGTTTCCTTAAGCGTGGCATATTCCCTGATTCCTGCCAAATCAGAAAAGGTTTCTAAATCGCAAAAAGCTATAGATAAAGCAATTTTTAAGTGTATAAAAAAAGTGGCGTCTTTCATAGGCTCCTTCTTTGCCCGGCCTCTGCCTCCTTCGGAGAAAATTAAAAAATTATTGGCTAGAGATTCTAAAGAGCAAACAACATCTTCTTTTCAGTTATTTCGGCGTGAGTTATAACTATTCGTAATATGGAAGAAATCCCGTTCGGAAAATTCGGTTTCATTAAAAAAGACAGTATCGAGTGGGTCAAAACCCATCTTACAATGGTTGCAGGAATTGCCGCCATTCTTGCTGTGGGTTTAATCGCAGTTTCAAAATGGATCAAAGGCGATGCTCAAGTCGATTATCTGGCCGCTGAAATGGCCTATAACCATTGGGAAGGGGACCATTCTAAAGAAAACAAGAGTGAACATTTCATCACGCTCCAAAAAATTATTCGAAAGCATCCTGAGCTGCATGCAAAGTACGATGGAGCCATCGCTCAAAAACTTTTGAGTACAAGTGAAAGCGGGCTTGCCACAAGTTATGGAAAGGCGACTTTGAAAAGAATGGGGGCTTTTTCACCTTATTATAAAGACTTTTCTACCTGTTCGTTGATGATTGCGGATCATAAATTGACAGAGGCTTTAGAAAGTTCTAAAGCCCTCAAAACCGCGATGGACAGCGATGATAAATTTTGGGAGAAAAAGAGCGCTCTCATTCGTCATGGGTGCATTCTGTATGCTTATAACTTACTTCGGATTGCCATGCTCGAAAAAGCAGCCGGTACTCCTGCTGGGGAGTTATCAGCTTGGATGGAGCTGAAAGAAAAAGCGGGCTGGCAAGGAACGCAGCCCACGACTAGAACTTATGATCCTGAAGCCTCTCTCTTAATCCAAGAGAACTTTCAAAACCAAGAAATTTCTCTTCTCGATTATATCAAACATCGAGAAGAAACGCTTACTTCCTTGTTGAGTCAACAGCCATAATATGCATCATCCGTCCGCCAATTAGGCCGACAAACAAGAAAATGATGAAAGAGAGAAAAATGGCTATTATCAAAGCCACGCCACCCAGAACAATTTGAATTGTTTTTTCTTGTTTAAAGATAAAGCTGAAAATTTTTGTCAGAACAGCTTCTACCTTGTTCGGAAAAATAACGCCTAAGATAGCTCCAGCCATAGAGAAGAAAACAGTCCAGGCTGCTGTGAAGTGACCGAAAATCCCAAAAATGCAAGCTAAGAGAAACAATGCGCAGAAAAAGACTTCATACCGGTGCTTCTTGGTAAATTCTTCGATTTCTTTTACCGAAACACCTTTCTTGTTATCGACCATACTTTAACTCCGTTCCTTTATTTTTGAATCTAATGATTAATAATCTTTTTTGCAATGGGTTATACTGCGGTCAGCTTGAAACTTTGATTTGGGCCTGCGAAAAAACTACCGCGATTCGACGATCGTAAACAGGTCAATATTAGCAATATGGACCCGTTTACGATCGTCAAATCCTGAGGTTTTGGCGCGGTCCAAATCAAAGTTTCAAGCTGACCGCAGTATAGTTTTATTGTGATTTTGTCTCTCAATTCCGACAGGAAAAATTTATTCCAACAGCACGTTGGGAATGACACTTTAAAATATTGGCTCAATCTCCTACACTTTGTCGATTATGGAGCTTTTGAAATCATCCAATCTCAGAAAAGATAAACTGGCGTGGCTTCCTCACGGGGTATTATTGCTTGGGGCCATTCTCTTTTCTATTTTTTGGTTGGTCTCCTTAAACATGAGGAATCAGGATAGCTTTCTTTCTCCTCGATCTTTGCCTATGCCTTCTATCGACTATCTAAAAATTGGGAAAGGTCCTTTTGCAATCTCTCCGAAATGTATCAGTCCTGAGTTTGAGCCGTTGATGCGAGAGTTGGTTTTATTGGGCAGAAATACACGTCCGGACAGCGGAGCGCTCTCGACAGTCTGCTTAGGTCTTAAGACTTCAGGAGCGCAGAAACAGTTGATCGCAGGACAAAAACTCTTTATCTTGCAGCAAGGAACTTCGTTTCAGTTCTCCGAGGAAAAAACCGATTTAAGCATTCTTCCCCTTCCTTTGTTGTCCTCGCGCAGTTCTGAAGTTCTAATTCAAATCGAAGCCGCTTCTGATAAAAAAGAAGAAGTGGTTTTAACCTCTTCGCCTCTTTTTGAAAAAACTGTAGATGAAGAAGCTTTTGTCCAAACTTTGAAAAAAGGGAAAATGTGGGCGCCTGACCTTTTTTTACATCAGTGGGGAGGAGAGGAATATCGTGATTTAAGCGCGAAGCATAAAATCGAACTCGATAATAAAATCTACTTTGTCTCGGTAGGAGATCTTTTATGGTGGGATGGAGGCGAATGGCAAATCGGCAAACCGATCTTGGAAGACGCCCCTCTTGCCAAGTGCAATTCTGCTTCTGTGCAAGGAATGACAATCGACGTATGGGATTCCACAGGCTATATCTCTTCCAGCATCAATCTCCCTCTTCAGCAACATTCTAAATTGCCGCAAAAAGCTGAAGAAGTGATCACCTCTGTCCGGCCCCGCTCATCATCGGAGATCACTTGTCAACTGGGAAAAAGGCGCGTGGTCGTTAAAGAAGGCGATTGGTGGATCAAAACAGACCGCCGCTGGCGTTCTCTGAAAACAGCCGATGATCTTGAAGCTTTTCTCCATCACAATATTCAGGGTGAACTCTTCATTTTTGAGAAGATAGAAAATACAAAAGGAAAAACAATTCTGAAAGGGCGCAGTTTTGACAAAATGAGAACGGAATCACAACCGCTTTGCTTAGTCGTGAACACCGAAAAAAAATCTTCAGGTTCTCCCTCCAAAAATGGATCGCCTCAAACCCCTCAGGCTTCGTTAATCGCCAAAAATAAAATGACAGCTCCTCCCATGCAGCATCAGAAAAGCGATGGAGAAGAGAAGTGAAAAAGTGGTGGTTTCTTCTCATTCCTGCATTGCTTTGCGCGGAATCGATATCCGAAAAAAAAGCTACGTTAGTGCAAAAAAATGTCTCGCGCGATAGCGATGTCGCTTTTCTCAATGACAGACTCCTCGTCCTAAAGAAAAGCCTGGAAGAAGCTTATGTCAAAGCAAACACTTTAGCCAAACAAGAGGCTGACGAGGGCGCTTTTCAAACAGTGCTCAATGAAGTCAATCGTCTGAAAAAAGAGAAGCAGCAATTAGAGGAATCCTGGCGCGAAACAGCCGTTCAAGAAGGGATTCAGGATGGCGAGGCGTATTCTTTGTGGGACCAAGAAGAAATCACTTTAAGCCAGCTCGTCATGGAGTATGGATCACCTGATTATCTCTATGTCGTTCCTCCTGAATTTGCCACCATGAAGCTCAATCTCTACTCAAATATCCCCATTCCTCGTCAATCTTGGACAGATCTTTTAGAGATGATGCTTTATCATAATGGTTTTGGGATGAAAAAGCTCAATACCTATGCACGGCAGCTCTATCTCTTAAAGCTCGATTTAGGCGCTGTTCATACGATTGCTTTCCGGCCTGAGCAAGTCTCTGCGGTTCCTGACGGAAGCCGTGTTTGCTATTTGGTCCTTCCTCCGCTAGAACAAGTAAAAACGGTTTTCCAATTCTTTGAAAAATTTTCCGATAATAAGCAGACGTTTGTTCATCAACTCGGCAATAAGATTGCTCTAGTCGCTACAAAAGAAGAAATTGAAAAGCTTCTCGACTTTTACGATAAAGTTTGGGAAGGCCATGGCGGGAAAGTCACCCGCGTTGTCCATGTCTCTAAGATCCATATCAAAGAGATGGAAAAAATCTTAACGACATTTTTCAATGAAGCCTTAGAGAAAGGGCGGGCTCCGTTTGGAAAGCCTGAACAAGAAGGGCTCGGGATTTTCTCATTGGGCAATAGCAACAGCTTGGTCTTCATCGGATCCCAAGAGAGTGTAGCCCGCGCTGAAAAAATCGTTCGAGATACCGAAGAGCAATTAGAAGATCCTTCAGAGATGACGATTTACATTTATACGTGCCGTCATAGCGATCCGACAGATTTGGCCCAAACATTAGAGAAAGTCTACAGCTCATTGATTTTCGCTGCTCAAGAGGGCGTTCCTCATGAAACAGAAGTGAATTACGGTTCGGTGATCCAAGGGGCCAAGTCTCCCCCTGAAGGGTACCCTCCTACACAACCTTTGGTGATTACACCGCCCCCTTTGCATCCGGGCATTGCGACCAAGGTCGATATTGAACAAAATGTTCCTGGCCACTTTATTCCTGATCCGAAGACCGGGACGGTTTTAATGACAGTCCGTCGAGATACTTTAGGGAAAATCAAGGAACTTTTGAAGAAACTCGACATTCCTAAGAAAATGGTGCAGATCGAAGTTTTGCTATTTGAAAGAAGAATAAACTCCCAAAATAACTTCGGGCTCAATCTCTTAAAGCTTGGGAAAACCGATAATGGCATCACCTACAGACCCGATAGCGGCCCTCATGTGAGTCTTGATGATAAAGGGTCTATTGGAAAAGGAGTGCTCCAATTTTTCTTCCATGGACCGCATCATAAATACACGCCTCATTTTGATGTCGCTTATAATTTCTTGCTGACTCAAGACGATATTCAACTCAATGCCGCTCCGTCTGTCACCACGGTGAACCAAACTCCCGCGGCGATTTCGATCATGGAAGAGCTTTCCATCAACAATGGAGCAGCTCCTGTGAATACCACCTCGGGAACCATTACCTATGAAAAGTCATTTACAAGAACCCAGTACGGTATCAACATTGTTCTGAATCCTACCATCCACATGCCGGATGAGGCGGGCCAAGAAAAAGGTGCTGTGACTTTAAAAACAAATATCTCCTTTGATACGACGTCCAAGCACGATAAGGACAAGCAGCCGAATGTCGATCGCCGCCATATTGAAAATGAGGTTCGGGTCATTGATGGCGAGACTGTCATTCTCGGAGGACTACGCCGTAAATCTCAAGAAGATCATGAAGAAAAAGTTCCTTTCTTTGGCGATATTCCATTTTTTGGACGATTCTTCGGCACGACACGCCTGACAGATCACGATACGGAGCTGTTTTTCTTCATTACCCCTAAGATCATTTACGATCCTAAAGAGGAAATGGGGCAAATTCGGGCTGAAGAGCTTAAGAAAAGACCAGGGGATATTCCTGAGTTTTTAGTCCGGGTTGAAGAGGCCCGTGAAAAAACAGCCAGAAAATTTTTCAAACAGAGCTTAAAAACGTTTTTCACTCATGAGCGATAGATCTCAGACCCTTTGTCAAGAATTCAAAATCCCTTACGTGACAGACCTCTCGCCCTATCCTTTCGTTCGCGATAAAGTGCAAATCATTCCTTATCCGATGGCCAAAAGCCGTTTAGCGCTGCCTGTTGATGAACAGGAAGGTAGCTTAATCATTGTCTTAGAAGATCCTCTCGACCTAGAAAGCCTAGAGGCCATCCGATGTTTTACAGGGAAAAAAATACGTGAGATTTGCGCCCCGCGAGAAGTGATCGAAGCGGCAATCGAACAATGCTATCATCAAAAAGAAGACGCTGCTTCCGCATTGATCGCAACATTGAAAGAAAATAGCTCTGATGACCTGGCTGAAACTGAAGGCTACGATCTCTTAGCGCAAACGGCCGATTCCCCTGTCATACGACTTTTGAACATGGTCATGACAGAGGCGATCCAGCAAGGGGCCTCGGATATCCATTTTGAGCCGTCAGAGCAAGGCCTTATTATCCGTTATCGGATTGATGGTGTTTTACAATTGCGCCATATGCCTCCGAAAGAGCTTCAAATGCAACTTCTCACCCGTATTAAAGTCCTTGCTAAGCTCGATATTGCTGAGCAGCGGCTGCCGCAGGACGGCCGCATTAAACTTAAAATCGGTGGACGTGAGATTGATTTCCGCGTCAGCACCATCCCGATTGTCTATGGTGAAAGGGTTGTTCTTAGAATTTTAGATAAAAGCAATATCGTCCTGGGCCTTGATCGGCTTGGCATGGCCGCGGATGTCTTAGAAAAGTTCAATAAGCTCATCCGGTTGAGCGAAGGTATCATTCTTGTTACAGGCCCGACGGGGAGTGGAAAAACAACCACGCTTTATAGCGCGATCAATGATGTGAATTCCCCTGAAGTCAACATCATGACGATCGAAGATCCCGTCGAATACAAGCTTCAAAATATGGCTCAAGTTGGCGTCAATCCCAAAATCCATCTCGATTTCGCTACAGGCCTCCGGCATATCTTGCGGCAAGATCCCGATGTCATCATGATCGGAGAGATCCGCGATAAAGAAACAGCGGAGATCGCGATTCAAGCCTCTCTGACCGGACACCTTGTATTAAGTACCTTGCATACGAACGATGCTCCCTCCGCCTTGACACGGTTGGTTGAAATGGGAACAGAAGCTTATTTACTCTCTTCTACAGTCATCGGAGTCTTAGCCCAGAGGCTTGTCCGCACAATCTGCCCGCATTGTAGTGAAAGCTACCTTCCAACCCTGCTTGAATGCAAAGAACTCGGCATAGATTCTATTCAACCCTTTTACCGCGGTCGAGGTTGCGATCAATGCTTTGACTTAGGGTATAAAGGCCGCCATGGGATTTATGAGCTGATGGCAATGAATCATGCTGTGAAGCAGCAGATCTTAACCAGTGCAGATGCCGTTGAGCTGCGAGAAGTTGCTTTGCAGCATGGCATGGTCCCTCTAAGGTCCAATGGAGCGCAGCTTGTCTTGCGCGGCCTCACAACTTCCGCAGAAGTTCTCCGCGTTACACGCGGCTACGAAGGAGAGTAAGATGGCCCTTTATCGCTATCAAGCCCTCTCTAGTGCAGGCAAGAAGATCTCGGGTGTCATTGATGCAGATTCTCTTTTTTCCGCTAAAGAAAAACTCCGCAAAGAACAGATCCTGGTTGTTGATCTGGATCTTTTCCAAGAAAAGAAAAAAGAGATCACAATTCCTTTCCCTTTTTTATTAGACTTGACCCGCATGCTCGGCCAACTTCTTCGCGCCGGCATTCCTCTTTTTGAAAGCCTTGTGATCATCGAAGAAAAATACCATCAACATCGGTTTCACCCGCTTCTGATGGACCTTTGCGATGCTCTTAAAAGCGGATTTGCCTTGTCCGAGGCACTCCGGAGATATCCCCATAGCTTTGATCCGGTTTATATCGCCATGGTTCATGCCGGCGAGCAGACGGCTTCGCTTCCCATGGTCTTCGAAGAGCTCTGCGGACTTCTCCAACGACAGCAAAAATTAAAAAAAGAGCTTTTTTCTGCCGCCGCTTATCCGCTTTTCCTAGGAAGTTTTTGCATGGTGGTTTTTTTAGCGCTGCTGCTTTTTGTAATTCCTTCCATGAAAAATCTGTTTGAAGGACGGGAATTGCATCCCATCACGCGGTTTGTTTTTGGAGCGAGTGATTTTGTCGTCTCCCACGGTTCTATGATGGCCGTCGGAATTTTATTATTTCTGACATTGATTGCGGTTGCGTTGCGGCAGCCTCTGCTCCGCCAAAAATTAGATACCGTGCTCCTCAAACTTCCCTTTATTGGAGAATTTTTACGCGAGGCTGCCACGATCCGCTTTTGCCGGACGTCGTCTCTCCTTCTCTCAGGGGGACTTCCGATCTTGCAAACCTTGCAGCTTTCCCGTCATGTGATGAAGAATCGGCTTTTGGAAGAGGTGATTGCAGCCGCTGAGCAGAAAGTGAGCGAGGGCAAGTCTTTAAGCCAAGAATTAAAAGCCTCTCCTTTAATCCCTTCGATCGTTCCTCGCATGCTCGCAATTGCAGAAGAGACAGGAAAAACCGCTTTTATGTTACAAAATATAGCCAACATCTGCGAAGAGAACTTAGAAAAAAAACTTCAACAGTTCACAGCCTTCCTGCAGCCCGCTTTACTTTTGCTCTTGGGGCTTATCGTTGGCCTTGTGCTGCTTTCGATCTTGATCCCGATGACAGATGTCGGCTCAGCGCTACAAACTTAGAGTCGGTCTACGATTTTTTTAGTTGCGGAAATCTGTTCCCCCATTTAAAAAAATCGTAGACCGACTCTTAAACTAGAGGAATAATATGAGAAAAAAAAGAGCGATTACCTTACTCGAGATCATGATCGTGATCTTGCTCATCGGATTGATCGGCGGCGTTGTCAGTTATAATCTTAAAGGCACTCTCGATAAAGGCAAAGAATTTGCTTCTAAAGAAGGCGCCCAAAAACTCGAAGACATCCTCAATCTAGAGATACAGCAAGGATCTCCAACAGCTTTAGAATTAGCACGCGATAAAAGCGACTCTCGAGAACTTGTGAAAAACTGTGCTTTAAAATCGGGACTCATTTCCTCCCAACAGGTTAATAAATTTATTAAAGACGGCTGGAGTGAGTTTTATATCATTCGAAAAATTAAGGGCGAGAACCAAGTGCTTGTCGTTTCACGCAAAATCCAAGAGAATGCTAAAAAACATCCCACTGAATCCAATGTCGCTGTTGTCGAAACAGAAGAGTAGGCCCTTCACCCTTCTCGAAATTGTCATCGTTCTGGCTTTGATCGGAACCATGGCAATGTTTGGGACGTGGTCGTTGACCGACTTACTGGCAAAGCATCGTCGCGGAGCCGAGATCGATGAGTTGAAAAATTTCTTTCAAGAGCTTCAAATCGAAGCTCTTGCTCTCCAGTCTGATCTACAGGTCACTTTTTCTAAAGAGCAAGACAAGCTAAAAGTGAAAAGCAAAACAGGGGAAAAAATTCTACGCGACCGTACTCTTGAACTCAAAGGTCTTAAACAACTCAAATTCAAAGATCGGTCTACGACTACCGAAGTTTTTCAAATTCTTTCCACAGGCCGGGTTGATCCGCCAGGGATTATTGAGATCGAGAAAAGCCATGGAAGCCTTTGGATCGACCTCAGGCAGCCGCTTCAAATCAAATTTTCGGACACCCGTCCTAATCCAGTGAATGAAATCATTCCTGAAAAACCTAAGAAAAAGGAGCTCCCATGCAGCTGACAAGCCCTGCTTTTGAAAATGGTGGTAATATTCCATACGTTTATACCTGCGATGGCAAAGGCATTAATCTGCCTTTAGAAATTAAAAATGTTCCGCCGGCTGCAAAATCCCTGGTCCTGATCATGGACGATCCTGATGTCCCTTCTTTTGTACGAAAAGATCAAATGTATGTTCATTGGGTTATTTATGATATGCCTCCCGAAACCAAAGTCTTAAAAGAAAATTCAACTCCTCCTGGCATCCAAGGTATGGGCACCGGCCATAAACAGCATTATGAAGGGCCTTGTCCACCCGATAAAGAGCATCGGTATTTTTTTAAACTTTATGCTCTCAAGGCATTTTTAAAATTAAAGCCCGGAGCGACCAAAGAACAAGTGGAAGCTGCCATGGAAGGCAACATCATAGAAAAGGCCGAACTCATGGGCCGTTATGATCGTATAAAAAAATGAACTCTCTAAAAATAAAGGATTAATATGGTAGAGCCTCTATCGAACATCTCATCGACCTATCAGCCTTCAACTATTTTAGAAAAGTTACCTATTAAGAGTAATTTGCAATATGGGATCAGTTCCCTCAGGGAATTATCCCTGCCAAAAAAATCTTTTATCGCCTTAATTTTTATGGCTCTAGGGGCTTGTATTTGGATCTTATGGAAAAAACGATTTTCCGTTCAAGACAGTAAAACTCCGGTTCTTGTTATCCCAAAAGAGATCCAAGAATGGGTCGAACAAAACTGTAAGGATTTAGATGAAGAACATCAGCATCAGGTTTCGCATCTTATTTATGAAATTAAAAATAAACCTGATGAAGGTACTGAATTGAATGCAGAAACACTCATAAAAAAACTCATGGTCAGCATGGCTTTATCCAAACATGCGGATAAAATCTGTACGGAATGTGGAAAAGCTAAAGAAGCTGTTAAAAAATATTTCAAAGAAACGAATCCTGCCCTTCAACCTATAACTCCTTCCATTGTCAAAGCAACCGATTCAGAGATTTTAACATGGATTAATCGACGGCCGGGAGATTTATCAGAGGAGCAAAAACAAGAGATTGTTCGGAAAGTACATGATATTGAAAGCCACCCCCATTTTTTAATAAATCCCAAGACCTATATTCTTTCACTTCGCGGTTGTACCCGTGAAATCCTTGAAACTAAGGCCTTAGCTTATTTAACCTCACGGCATAACGTAATGAGGAAGAAGTGACTTTGTATTAGCAGCAATTATTTAAGAGAATAGCCTTTTATTTTATTAAAAGTTGCCCTTTCTTTTAGACAAAAAGGGGTTTTTATAAGCTTCAAATGACTATAAAACCCAAAAAATAGACGTTTAAAAAGCCTTTTATCAATAAATTATTTTATTCTAACCCGCACATTTTCAATGAGAAAGGGAATTTTAAATAAAAGATTTGACTGGTTGCATTGACAAATAAATTCTTTAATCCTTATGGTGCGATTTAGATTAGGGTGTAAACTCTAAACCGTTAGCATAAGGAGGAAAGGAATGCAAAACGCCGCTATTTGGTTAGCAAGTATATTTGGCCCTTTGTTAGTTATCTTGGGGTTATGGAAATTGCTTTATTCAGAAGCGTTTGTAAAAGTTCTGAATTCAGTAAAAAACTCGCATGGTCTTATGTACTACAGCTCAGTGATCTATCTCTGGGTTGGTTTTACAGTACTGAGCCAATATGACATCTGGGGAATGAACTCCCTGGTGTTAGTCACTTTATTAGGCTGGGTCATGGTCGTTCGTGGTATTTTGGGTCTTTTCGTCCCACAAATGCTCCTCGACATGTACTTAGGACACACCGGCTTTACAAAAGTCTGTGGATTGATCCCACTCGTATGGGGTGTAATCCTCTGTTGGGTCGGCTTCTTCATGTAAGTCTGAAGTTCAGACTTCTCGTAGAAATAGTTAGAACGCCTTTGGTAACAAGGGCGTTTTTTTTTGTCTTTTTCACCTCTTTCGTTTATCCTCCTATAATAATTCTCATGAGGTGAATATGCGTATCTTGGCATTGTTTGTTGTTGCTTTCTCATTGCTTTCCGCTGCTGAAAGTCCTATTCCTAAGAAACATCCTCGTCAGCAAGAACCTCATTGGAAAAATAAGATTGAAGAACGTCATCCGACGGGACAGCCTTCAAAAATAGTGTTTTATGAACAGATCGGAGACGCGGAGCCTGTCGCGGTAAAATTAATTTCTTACTATCCGAATGGCCAAGTCAAGATGGAGTCGGATGTCACTTCCAAAAAAGATGAAGAAGGCAAGCAGAAGATCATCCCTGTTGGAATGGAAATTTCTGTCGATGAAAGAGGGAATGTTGAAAAGGTCGCGGAGTATTCCGATGGTCTATTAGACGGAGAAATGCGCCTTTTTTATCCGACGGGCCAGCCTAAAGCCAACTGCCAGTTCAAACAAGGAAAGCGGCACGGCGCTGCTATCATCTATCATCTTGAAGGCGGTAAAGCGGAAGAAGTTCAGTATGAAGACGACAAAATCGTCGGAGACTTTATTAAGTTTTATCCGAAAGGCGGAAAAGCGGCTCATGTCACTTATGCAAATGGTATACCACATGGTAAAGCCACCGAGTGGTACGAAAATGGTTCTTTAAAAGCTGTCCGGCATTACGAAAATGGCGTGCTCGATTCTGATGGAAAAAATCCCGCTGTTGTCATTTATTCCGAAGATCACGCCATGATTGAAGTCCAAGATTACCGCCGTGGCGAACCGATCGGGACTCATGTTAAATACCATCCTAATGGAAAAGAAGCTTACAAAATAGCCTATAAAGATGGGAAAAAAGAAGGGAAAGAACTTTTTTATTCAGCTGAAGGCAAATTAACGGGTGAAGGTGAATATCGAGCGGGAGTGCCGGCAGGAAAACACTGGCGTACGCATGATAATGGACAGCAAGGTTTCCTGGCTATCTATGACGATAAAGGAACTTTGCTTCAACCTATCGAAGAATGGAGCGCCCAAGGACAAAAAATCGCACAATATTCTGTGAAAGAGGGCAAATTAGACGGCCCCTTCAAGCATTGGACTGAAGACGGCAAAGTTTTAAAGGATCTTAATTACATTGCCGGAGAGATGGAAGGATCGCAGAAAGAGTATTTCCCTTCCGGTCAGTTAAAAAGACAGGGGTTCTATCAAAATAAAGTGCGCGAAGGGGAATATGCCGAGTGGTATGAAGATGGGAAAATTGCCCTCAAGTCGTTTCATAAAAATGGGAATAAGGATGGAGAGTCCTTTGCGTGGTATCCCAATGGCGAAAAGAAATTAGAAGAGAAGTATGTCGATGGAAAGCTCGATGGGAAAAAATACGAATGGTACGGCCATGGTAAGCCTAAGATTGAGGAAGAGTACGCGCTCGGAATCAAGCAAGGTGCTCATCGTGAGTGGAATGAAAGAGGCGAGCTTATTGCAGAAATCCATTACCAAAATGATCTTCCGCATGGCACTGCCCGCGCATGGTTTGAAAAAGATAGGCCGAAACATTTCATGAATTTCATCGAAGGTAAAAAAGACGGCCTGGAACAACAGTTTTATGCCAATGGCACTTTAAAAATGAAAGCCCATCACAAGGATAACTTCTTAGAAGGGAAAGTTGAAACCTTCTTTGAAAATGGAGTCTTACGCCTCGAGCAGCAGTTTACAAAAGGACTTCCTGTCGGCGAACATCGGGAGTTCTTTCAACCTGCAGAGAATCAAACCAAGACGCAGCTCGCCTGTCTGTTCCATTATGATAATGAAGGGAAGCTCCAAGGAAAGGCGGAGACTTTTTATCCCAATGGAACGACTCAGTCTTTGAAAAATCATAAAGACGGAGAATTGGAAGGAATGTCAGCTTCGTGGGACGAGGCCGGCACGCTTGTGAATGAATTCTGGTACGAAGCAGGAATGTTGACAGGCAAGTTTTTTCAACGGCTGCAAGATGGGAAAGAAGTTGTCTACCATTACAAGAAGAACCAACGCGATGGCCTCCATCAAATTTTCTATCCCTCCAAAGACGGTTTTGACAAGCAAAAAGCTTTTGAAGTGAATTTCGTCGCAGGAGTTCCAGAAGGCGATGCTTTGGAATTTGATGAAAAAGGCAACAAAATCAGTATCACGCCTTATATTAAAGGACTTAAAGAAGGGCTTTGCCAAGTGTTCAGTCCTAAAGGCCAGATTCTGGTGAAGATCCCTTTCTCAAAGGACAAAAAAAACGGCCTTCTCCAAGAGTTTTTCCCTAAAGGACTGCTCATGGCAGAAGCGACTTATCTCAATGATGAAAAACAGGGAGATGAGAAAAGTTTCTTCGAAGATGGCAAGCTAGCCCATGAATGTCATTATGTGAACGGAAAACTCGAAGGACTTTCCCGTCGCTGGAATGAAAAAGGAATTCTTGTCTTTGAAGGAGAATACAAAGAAGGCCTCCGTCATGGAAAATTCAATAAGTATTTCGAGGATGGAAAACCCATGGCGCTTCAGACCTTCACCAACGATAAGCCTCATGGCGTCAAAAAGTCCTACACTGATAAAGGGATCTGCACAGAAAGCAAATGGGACAACGGTAAAAAACTCGGCTAAAGCATGGGTTTTTTAGTTTCTCAAATTCCTTATGAAGTGCGGGCTGTCTATAATCTGGCTTTTAAGACAGCCCATCAACAGCGCCCCTCTAATGAGGTAAGATGGGATATCGTTGTTTTATTTAGACTTGTTTGCCGCGTCGGAGTAGCTTCGGCCATTTATTTTGCGGATGCAAAGGGATGGGATCGAACAAAGTGGTTTTTAGTATCTTTTTCCTGGCCTGCAAATGCTTTCGCTATGTGCGCCTTAGGTATCGAGTATACATTCCAAAAAACTCAGCCCGTGGAGCTCCCTTATCCATTATTGCAGAAGATTCTTACCATCTTGGGTGCATGGGCAGTATTGGATCTCCATCGAGGGTTAGTCACGATTCCTAGTTTGTTAGATTGTCTCTATCATGATTACACATTCACGGGTTTAGGTTGTAAAATAGCGGATATTCTAGGATATCCGCAAACTCAACGTCGATAAACCTTTCTTTTGAAATTATATTTCATTTTTTCATCCTTTAAAATTATAGTAACATTTTTAACCACTAGTAAATTCCTGAGGTATTTTTTAACTGATTTCACAGATCAGCACTTGAAATCCTAGGGAAAAATGAAATAAAAGTTTTAAAGAAGGTGCCCCTATCATGCTTAATTCAAAAAAATACGTTTGGTCCTTAGTCTTATTTTCTTCGTTGACTTTGCCTTGTTGGGGTGACAGCTATATGATTACAAGTCTTCTGGATACTAATGCTCCGGGAACATTAAGAAATATCATCAACCAAATAAATGCCACTCCTCAAGATACGATGGCTATTATCACGTCTACTGTCACAGGGACTATTACACTCGCGAATCCCATGGTTCCTTTAATAGTTCCCGGAGCTACGACCAGTATAGACGGAGGAGGTTTGACTATTAGTGGAGTAGGACCCGCCCTGAGTGTTTACGAAGGGACTAGCATAACTATTCAAAATCTTAATATCTCAACTCAAACACCAGCTGGATCTGGCGGAGCAGGGTCAGGCGGAGGCGGTGGTGGTGCAGGATTAGGAGGCGGATTATTTATTAGAGGAGGAAATACCGTTACTCTTACAAATGTCAACTTCAACAACTGTAGTACGACAGGAGGATCTGGAGGTGCAGTAAGTGGAACTGGCGGCGGCGGTGGCGGTGGACTTACCGGATCAGGTGGAAGGGGTGGCATTGCGGGTGCAGGCGGAGGAGGTGGAGGATTTGTGGGAGATGGCGGTGTTGGTGGAAATGGTGGAGGAGGAGGCGGTGGTGCATCTGCTGCTGCTAATGGGGGTGGGTCAGTGAATTCGCCGGCACCAGATTATGCAGGTGGAGGTGGAGGAGGAGGAACCTTAATTGCAGGAACACCCGCATTAGATATGAACGGTGGAGATGGTGGTTCTACTAATGGAGCTGGAGGCGGAGGGGGTGGTGGTAGCATGGGTACGGGGGAAGGGACTAGAGGAACTGGAAACATGACAGGTGGTAATGGAACAGCTGGAAACAACGGCGCAGGCGGGGATGGAGGTACTGCTGGAATTTTCGGAGGTGGAGGCGGAGGTGGAAGTGGCGGGATAACCTTTGCAAGTGCGGCAGGTAACGGAGGAAATGGGGGGAGTGGAATTGGAGATATGACGACTAATAACGGCGGCGGAGGCGGCGGCGGCGGCGGGGAAGTGATGACGGGAGGACTACCTACCTCAACTAAAGGAAATGGAGGAGCAGGCGGTTTTGGCTCGGGTGGAGGAGGCGCGGGAAATGGAACTACTTCGATGAATGGCTACGGAGGTGGTGCAGGCGGGTTTGGCGGAGGAGGAGGAGGAAAATCACCTGCGAGTTCAGGAGTTCCTGCGGGAAATGGAGGTTTTGGTGGAGGCGGAGGAGGAGATGGGAATGGTTCGCCAGGAACAGGTGGTACATTTGGCGGAGCCGGAAATAGCACAGGAGAAGGCGGCGGCGGAGCCGGACTAGGCGGAGCGCTCTTTTTACAAACAGATTCTCTTCTTGGTTCAGCCAACGTGACAATAACGGACGGATGTTCCTTCACGAGTAATAGTGTCACTGCGGGGACGGGCGCAAATCCAGGACAAGCGCTTGGCATGGATATTTTTATGATGGATGGTGTTTCTCTGACTTTTAATATTAACTCTAATTTAACGATCTCTACTGCGATTGAATCTGATACGGGTGGAAGTGGAGGAGGACTCTTCAAAGAGGGAACAGGAATTTTGCAATTAGGGGGTACTCGAATTAATCCTCCGGGATATACAGGAGGTACAACGATTTCTGGCGGAACCCTACAGACCACCTCCCCCAATATTATCCCTGATATTGGACGTGTGACCGTGAATTCCCCAGGAATTTTTGACTTAAATGGTAATGATCAACTCATTGTCAATATTGTCGGAACCGGAACAACGAAACTATCTTCGGGTGCAGTGTTAACGACTGGCAATGGAACTTCGGTGACATATAATGGTATTTTTACCGGTATGGGAGCTCTTGATTATGTCGGTAGTGCAACCTTTACTTTGGATGGTGTGAGTACTAACACCGGAGGAACGGAGATTACAAATAACTCAGGGACAGCGACGATTGCCATTGGAAGCACAGGACGGCTACCTGTTGCTGGGCCTGTCACGATGGTAGCAAATACTACTTTAGACCTAAGCGCAGTTACTCAGACTCAAACAATCGGGAATTTAACATCGACAAGTTCAAGTACGATTGCATTAGGGAATACAAGTACTCTACCATTAGTCCTTGAACCCGCCGCATTAAATTCAAATTTAAATGCGCAGATTACGGGAGGTACACAAAGTCTAGTTCAATATAATTCCGTGGGCACCACATTAACCATCAATACTGTTCAGCCTCTTCAAGGAACTTTTAATGTGGTGGAAGGAACCATTGATGCAGGTATGGCCGACATATTTGAGAATCTTACACTCCTCCAGGTGAGTACAGGAGCGATTTTTAAACTCCTTTCTCTTAATCAAACGGTTATGAATATAGCAGGCGGCGGAAATATTCAACTGGGGACTGCTACGTTAACGACAGGAAATGCGAACAACTCAACTTTTTCAGGAGTTATTCAAGGATCAGGCGGTCTTACCAAGCAGGGAATGGGAATTTTTACATTAAGTGGCGCGAATACCTATACGGGTATGACCAATATCACAGCTGGCACCTTGGCGCTTTCAGGAGGAGGGTTATTATCTCCGAATTCCCCTATCGATATTAGTGGGGGGGCTACCTTGGACATCAGTGGGATCACCAGTAGTGTCACTCTGGATACTATATCGGATACAGGAACAGTTCGATTGGGAACCAAAACCTTAAACTACGCCCCTGCAGGGGATTCTAGTGTGTCCTTCATACTCGATGGAAGTATAGGCTCGGTGTTTAATAACAATGTGCTTCATACCTTAACCTTTCCTAGCGCTGCAACAGGGATGAATGGAAACATTCGAATCACTCAAGGCAGTATTAAGGCGGGAACTGTAAATATTTTTCCCAGTATTAGCCTATTGAATGTGTTAGCTGCTGGAACTTTTAATTTAAATGATTTTAGCCAGACGATTAACAATATCACAGGTAGCGGAACCATAGAATTAGGAACAACTGGAGCCGCTACATTAACCACAGGAAGCGCTACTCCAGAGACATTTAGCGGTGTCATCACTGGGATGGGAAATTTCACTAAGCAGGGGTCTGGAAATTTTACACTCTCGGCCATGAATAACTATGTTGGCAATACGAGTATCACAGCAGGAACACTCTTGCTAAGTGGAACAGGATCCCTACCCTCAAACTCTCCTCTTGATATCAGTTCAGGCGCTACTTTTGACATTACGGGTGCTAGTGTACCTGTGGTTATCGATACTTTAACAGGAAGCGGAACGATTCAATTGGGCAACAATACCTTAAATTACACCCCTTCTAATCCCTCCACAGAAAGTAATCTTATCATCGGAACAACGGCATCTAGTTTTAACAATCTAGCCAATACTTTGACGGTAATGAGTTCCTCGACAGGGATGCTGGGGACCATCGGCATACCCGGAGGAACTATTACTGCCGGAATCGTGAATATTTTTCCGATGAGTAGTCTTTTAAATGTAGGCGCTGCAGGAACTTTTAACTTAAATAATTTTAATCAGACAATTCCTAATATCACAGGAAGTGGACAAATTGAATTAGGGACTGCTACTTTAACCACAGGGAGCAGTTCTTCAACAGAGTTTAGCGGCCAAATTACCGGACTACTGGGCGATCTCACTAAGATCGGATCAGGAACGTTGACATTGTCAGGAACTAGCACCTATACCGGTGATACTGCAGTGAACGCGGGAACTTTATTGATCACAGGAAGTATCGATTCAGCTCCAACCGTGGGCAGCGGAGCTGTGATGATTGTGAATGGAACAGTGAATGGGGCCACAATTGTCAGCAGTGGGGGTTTACTGAAAGGAACAGGAACTATTTCCAACACTTTAAATGTGTTTGGAACTCTACAGCCGGGTAACTCGATTGGCACTTTCACAAATGCCGGCCCTGTTATTTTCCATCCCGGATCGACTTATTTTGTGGAAGTCAGTCCGACATCTGCTGATCTTTTAAATGTCACAGGAGGAGTTACAGGAACTGTCGACATTATTGGAGGCTCAACCCTAGAACTGCTTTTTGATCCGGGTACTTATGCTCCAACAACCTATACGATCATTAATACGACAGGAGGTCGCACAGGCACCTTTTCGGCTGTCACCTTCGCCCATCCTGTGTTGATGACGCCCACAGTGATTTATTTGCCTTTTAGCGTAGAACTTAGTTTTACCATGGGTGCTGTTGGGACTTTTTTTAGTGCGACAGGAAATGCAGGATCCGTTGCTAATTGCATCAATAGCCATATGGCGATGCCGGGAACAGATTTGGGGCATATTTATATGAGTCTTTTCCTCGCTCCTGATGCTAAATCTATTCAGCACGCTTTAAATCAAATGCAACCGTCGCAACTGAATGCTTTACAATTATCACAAGAAAATACAGCTGTAAGAGTCCTATCGACAGTAACATCGCGTGCTCAAGTGATCACTCAAAATTGTTGGGAATCTAAAGACGGGAATGGAGTGTGGATAGATGGATTCGGCGATGTCATGAACCAAAAACACCAGCAGGGCGAGTACGGTTTCCATGCAGCGACAGGGGGTGTTGTTGCGGGAATTGATAAACAAATTCCCGATTGTCCTGCTCTTTTTATTGGGGCGGGAGGTTCCTATAGCTGGACGCATGTCCATTGGAATGGTCATCATGGAAATGGAAATATCAACACAGGATACGGTTTTATGTATCTCGCCGTCCAACAGCCTTATTTCTTTATGAATGTAACGGCTTTTGGAGCTGTCAACCATTACGATGCTAAGAGACATATGGGGTTTTTGGCCATCAGTCGTACGGCTACCCATCATAATAAGGGAAGATCTATAGGTGGACAGGTCGATATTAATTTCCCTGTTCCTATTTCTTGCTGGGAGTTGGCTCCTCTTTTGAGTGCCAACTACGATTATTTACATCAAAACTCTTTCAAGGAACATGGAGCGGATAGTTTGAATTTGAGAATTCACAAAAAGAATAGCGATCTTTTACGTGGAAAAGTAGGGATCAGGGCTTCGAAATCGTGTAAACCTTGTCCACAAGATGTTCCCACAACACAATCAAAATTATTCAATCCATTAAAAACTGATAAAGAGCCTTCTAATATTTCAAGTGTTCGATGGGCTCCGTATACAGAATTAAGCGTGATCCGTGAATTCCGATTCCATGGTCGTCAAATCAAAGCGAGCCTGCAAGACATGGATTGTGTATTTGCTGTCCGAGGGCTCAATCCTGATCGGACCTTAATTGCACCGACGTTAGGTCTGAATATCTTTTTTGAAAATCCACGGATCGATTTAAGTCTGGATTATTCGGGGGAGTTTGCTTTCAATGGAAAATTCTGGGATCAGAAAGGAAATATTCAGCTCTCCTATAGTTTCTAGCGCGCAAAATGGTATTGGTGTAAGAGAGATGTGCCAAAACGGCGTTGATCGATAAGGACCAGATGCTCAAGGTCCATATTTTTTAAAGGAGAGGGAGACAAGCTTTCTAAGAAGAGGATTCCTCCTTTTGAAAGGAGCAATGAAGCATCTAAATAGGCGAGCAATTCTGAATAGATAGAGGTGAGATGGTAAGGCGGATCAGCATAAATGATGTCGAAGCTCTCTCCTTTCTTTTCTAGTTTTTTCAGCACATCAAAAACATCATAAGAATAAACCGTCGCTTCTTTTTCGAGTTTTAAAGCGGTTAGATTGGCCTTGATACAACGGAGTGCATCTTTCTGACTTTCAACAAAGGTCGCATGCGTAGCGCCACGGCTTAAGGCTTCTATGCCCATTGCCCCGCTGCCTGCAAAGAGATCGAGAAAACGCGAGTCTTCAATAGAATTTTGGATGATATCGAAAACCGCTTTGCGCACCATCGAGGTTGTGGGGCGGGTTTGAGCGCCGCGAGGAGATTGAAGTAGGAGACTGCGGTATTTACCGCCGAGGACGCGCAGGCTCATCCGCAAGAAGTTTTTTTGCTTCTTCGAGAAGGGCAGGTTTGCCTTCTTGAAGATATTGTTCATAGAAAACATAAGCTTGCTGAGTCGTCCATTCTTTGGACAGAAGTCGATTGCCGGGTTTAGCCTTGGCAAATGAAATTTCTTTTTTGATCGAGAGAAGCTGTCCTTTATTTTTCCCTTCTAAGATAAGAGTGAAGTCAGAAAGTTTATCTGCAGTGCCATACAGAATATAAGGATGGTCGCTGAAGAGATAAGGAAGGCGGGAAGAGGAAGGATAAATTTGCAAACGGGCGGTGGGATCTGTCGGAAGGAGCGAGATTGCCATCTCTTTGGCCACAGGAGAGCGTAATGTCAGGACCAATTTGGCGAGCTTGCGGGGAAATCCTGTATGCGTGTCGGAGTAGAGTAGAGAGCCGCGGCTGATGGTCCCTAAAAGATTGAGGGAAGAAAGGTTGTTGTCTTGTCCGACAGCTGCAGTATAAAGGGTGACTTTGCCGCGATTGGCTTGCAGCCAAGCATTGATCAAACTTCTTTGCTTGTCGAGTTTGAGGGAGGATTCTCCATCGGAGATCAAGATCGCTGTGTGAGCTTCTTCTTCATCCACTTGAAACGGAATGATTTTGCCTAAGGAAGAATAGAGATCAATCGGAGCGCCATAATGTCCGTGAGGCTGTCTTTCTAAAAATTCTTCGGCTAGCCGTTGATTTTTTTTGCTATAAGGCAGGAGCGTTTCGCTTAGCCGTGCAATTTTTGAATCAAAAATAATGACATTGAAATGATCCCCTTCGCGCAGAGAGGCGATGGCACGAGTGACCGCTCTTTTGAATGATTGATATCGATGTTTTTCGATCGAGTTGGAACGATCAAGAAGGAAATAATAGTTTTGCTTCAAGCGGTGTTGGGCCAAATCAATTTTAGGAACAAAGGTCAAAGAAAAGAGATAACCTCCTTCTTCCCGAGCAAGCGTTTTAATCTCGACATCGAAGGCATCGTTCCATTCAATGCTGCTAAATTCGGGGATTCCATAACCCGAGAGAGAGGAAAGGGCAGAAAAAGAAGGAGTAGCTTTAGGATGGTCAAGTTTAGGACGTGATGCAGGGGTGGGTGTTTGCTCTAATGCTACATACGAATCAGAAAGGGTCTCTTGCTTAGAGAGTAAAGAGACATCTCGTGCAATGATGGTCGGAGAAGTAGGAGTTTGAGCTGCAGGCGGCGGAAGCGGATTAAATTTTTCTTGAGAGGGTAGGAATTCAAAGTCCAAGGTCCCCTCGCTTGCCAGAGTTTGCTGATCGGGGAAAGATTGAAGAACTAAACTTTCGAATGGGTTTGCATCTGGATGAGACTGAATAGAAGGAGGAAGTTCGCTCAAATGCAATGCAGGATCCTGGAAGCGGATAGACATCTCCATATCGGCAAGATCTAGCGGCTGAATGGGCAGATCTGGCATAGCCGTAGCAGCCATTTCAGGGAGTATCAAAGATTGTTCTAAAGAGGGCAACTCACCCTTTTCGGGTATTGCAGAATAAGCTTCTAGGGCGACTTTTTTAACACCGTTATAAGGAGTTAGACCCTGTGGAGAAACGACAACAAAATCGCGGAAGGTCTCTTCCAGAGCTGCATCTTTTTTTAAGATAACGATCTCTTCATTTTCCACAACGGTCGGAGGAGTTTTCCCCAAATAGGTAGAAAAACTAGGGTTGAAATGGACAGGCCGTGCGAAAAATGCCGTCATAGCAATCGCATGGAGCGCCCCGGAAGCAACAAGACATTTCAATAATAGAGAATCTTTCATTTGCTCGTCATTTCCCTTTATTTGCTAAGGGCTTTCAAATTGTGTTCGGCTCTGTTCTTCAAATAAGGAGTAATATGAGTATCTTGTAAAACTTCGTGTAAAAGTGCAAGCGCGACTTCTTCAGACCGCTGGGCTTTTTCTGGATCATTTCCTTCTTTTGCAAGCCCGGCCTCAAGACGGAGAATTTCAGCCTCAATGCATTTCATATAGTTTTGGTATAAAAGATCTTTTTCAGGGAACCTCACACGCGCTTCATGATATTCCTGTGCAATCAAATCATCTTTTGCATTGAAATCATCTTTAATACGGTTCAAGAAAAAAATTGCCGATTCACTACGCGCTTCAGGTGAGGAGAGTTGTGTGCGGATATCGGCGTACTCTAAAGCAGCTTCCAAATGGAGAGGCTCGCAAGAAAGTTTTTTCTGGATCTGTAAATCTTTCAAGGTCGATAAGATTCGGCTCATCGTGGGATTGGATTCGTTCCTATCACATTCAGGGCATCGGGAAAGAAGAATCCGACTTTTCTCGAGCAAAGCAGCGTTCGAAGCATAGGAGGGAGACGCATCGGATGCAGCAATGAGTTCATCAAAAGCATTTAATGCTGCATCAGGCTCATTCAAGGAGACATGCAATTTACCGAGTTCAAAAAGAACATGCCGCTCTAATTTCCACGGCTGTGATTTATTCTGAGCTTGGATATCCCGTAAGGACGAAAGCAGTCTTTTTTTATCCTCAGGCTGCAATAGCTCTGCAAACTTGACGACCTCGGTTTCAAGGTAGCTTTGTTCGGGATTGAAATGGACGGCATAATTCTCGTCTGCTTGAAGAATTTTTTGAAATAGAGCAATGGACCTTTTTTCTTGCTCGGAATTTCCTTGTTTGGCTCCTTCATAATAATAGTGAGCCAGCCACAGCTGATTTTCTTGTTGGACAGGAACAGCATCGACCATATGAGCCTGATAAAGATGGTGGGCAGCTTTATCGTATTGCTTCATCGAAAGATAAGCGTTAAAAAGTTGGAGGCGAAGAGCCGTTTGATTTTCTTGCTCCGTTGTTACTTCTAAGGCTTTTTCTGCGATGACAGAAAACGTTTCAGGATCTGATTTTATTTCATGGTGGATCCGAGCCTGCAAGAGAAGCGCTTGAGGTATCGAAGGATGCTCACCGTATTCAGCGGTGAAGGATGCGAGCTGAACTAGAGATTCTTGGTAGTTCTGTAAATCAAACAAGAGTTGTCCGACTAAGAAGCGGTAATTGGCTTGTTCTTCAGATGTGAAGAGGTTTGTCTTGAGCAAAGCTTGCTGTAAGTCGCCAGCGAGCTGGACTTTTTTATCCCACAAATTTTCATCTGTCGCAGCTTTAAATTCTTCGACAGAGCAATGCACAATAGAAGACCAAATTAAATTTGTATGAGGTGTTTGGGGAAATTCGCCTAAGAAAGCAATAAAAGCATCGCGGCTTTCGGTCCATTTTTGTGTTTTGCAAAGTAAAAGCGCATGATCGAAAAGAAGCGTTTCTTTTTCAGGAAAATCAGGAAAATCCAGCAAAAGTCTTCCGAGATCTGCGGTCGCTTGGTCGACATTGCCGGTTTGCAAAGCTGTCTGAGCATGGATGAGAAGAGCTTTCCCCGCTTCTTCATCATGGGGAAAAGCGGTGAGAAATTGTTCTAAAGTTCGATCAAAAAGCATAGGATCTTTAACTTTTTGCGAGCAGCTAATGAGGGTCAGGAAAGCTGCTCTTTTATACGATGTGCTCTCGGGTTCTTGTTGGATAAATCTTTCAAAATAACCGATGGCATCGGAATACTGGTCGAGCTTGAAATGGCTGCGGCCCAGGCAAAAATCAAAGAGGGTTTTTTTATCGCCTATCATATGAGGTGCAAGGACTGCGGCGCGGCTGATCAGATCAGAAAAACGGTTTTCTTGGAACAGCAGTAAAAGTTCATTGTAAGCCGCCTCTGAAGCCTTGGACTGATTTAGATCGACAATTTTTTGATAGGTATCTATTGCTTCATTTTTACTAAAGCCCATCTGAAGAGAAGCAACCTGGAGGAGAATTTCTTCTTTTTTATCCGGTATTTTCTCAGCCAAGATGATGTAGATCGCAGAGGCTTGAGCATTCTCTTCAAGAATCCGGTGCACTTCAGCTAGCGGCAGCAGAATTTTTTCCTTGTAGCTTGTCTCATAAAGTCCTAAAAGAACTGGCTTGGCTTGAACTGCCATTTCCTTTTGCTGAGAGAGATCGGCAATGGTTTGGAGTTTCCGAAATAGCGAGTCGCCCAATAGAAATTGAATCTCAGGATCGGCTTGTCCGTTAACAACAGGTGTTAATTGAGAGATGACCGTATCGTACTCGCCTAGAAGATAGAAGCATTGAGATTTGCGGGTGAGGGTTTTTTGCTGAAGGGACGCGTCTGCGATTTTTTCATAATAGCTTAAAGCTTTTTGATAGTCGTGTTCTTGATAGAGGATGTCGGCTAAAATTGCATGGAGGTTGTCTTGAATGGCAGACTGAGGATGGGCTGCTAGAAATTCTTCGATTTGTTTTTTTACCAATGTATAATCACGATCTTTCCAAAATTCCGTCATGCGTCTCAAGAAAAAAGACTCTTGCTGAGTGAGTTTTTCAGTCGGAATCAGCTCTCCTTGAGCTGCTAGAAGAAAGAGACATGTCGAGAATATAAAGTTAGTCATGCTACCCCTTGATGCTAATATTTCTTAGAAGCTGTCCTAAAACCATGGTCAGGATGCTTTGCTGCAAAATCCTTTCTAAATGCTTAGAAANNTTTCTAAGCATTTAGAAAGGATTTTAGGCATACAAACCATCCGATCGGGGTTTTAGGACAGCTCCTTATTGAACAGACTAAGCCTTTTTTTGTCCTCAAAAATTGTCCAGATTGACTACGATGAGTAACAAACATGAAGGAGATTCTGCATGATGGGGATACAATTGATTCTGATAGCCGCGGTATTCATTGCCCTTTCCAATTACTGTATGAGGCGCAGCATTGATTCAGGCGGAACAACTAAAGCTTTCCTCATGATCCAGCTTTTCATTGTTTTTTTAGTCGCTATCTTACTAAATCCCGTGCGCAGCGGTGATTACCATTGGAGTAATTGCATGGCGGGATTTTCGATTGCAGGCGGTATTGTGTTAGCGTTGATGATGGCATCGCTCGGCCGATCCTTAGAAAAAGGTCCTCCAGGTCTGACTTTTGCCGCTTTAAATGCTTCTACTGTCATGCCTTCTATTCTCATGGTCTTATTCTTCGGGGCCTCTTTCGGCTACTTATACACCCTGTGGAATGGAATCGGATCTTTATGTGTGGTTGCGGGTCTTTTTTGGGCTGGTTGGCACACTTCTCGTAACAAACAGAAATCGACCTGGGTTATGTTTGTGACGGCGGCTTTTTTCCTGCACGTCCTTTTCTTGGTTTTCTTAAGCTGGAGAGCGCTTTTCATCAATTTTCCAGGAGAAAATGGTCTTTTTCTTTCCTTCGATATGGACGATGCGAAATGCCAATGGTTCATGCCGATGGTATTCTGCGTTGCTTTTTTGATCCAAACAGTCATTTATGCCACAGCGGAAAAAAGGGCGCCTAAGAAGGGTGAAGTCCTATATGGCATCTTAGGAGGACTGGCAAACGGTGTTGGAACTTTTTTTATGATCCGAGCAACGGAGGTATCAACTCCTGTCGAGCATGCGATTATTTATCCCCTGTTTGCTGTGACGATTATTATTCTCTGTAATATCTGGGGTCAGTGGCTATACAAGGAAAAAGTCAATTGGAAGGCTAATTCACTTTGTGTCTTGGGTATTCTCGTTGCTACCCTAGATTGGAAGACTTTAATCGGGCAATAATAAGCTTTTACAGATGGTACATGTCATATTGCTGGATCAATTCTTCAGCTTTGCTGTCATTTAATTGACGGAGCTCTTCATAGACTTTCAATCCATTGGCCATGAATCCGAGCTGGAAATACAGAATTCCTAGACGAAAACGGATCTCTTTTTCATGGGGAGCAAGGTGGAGAAGGGTCTCATAAGTTTTCCGCTCTTCTTCTTTTTGTTCTAGATCGTGATAAACCTCGGCTAATAGGGTCAGAGCCTTGATGTCATGGGGAAGATAATGAAGGATAATTTTTAGTTCTTCCAGGGCACATTGAGCTGCTTTTTGAAGTTTTTGCATGTTTTCTACAGAAACATATTCTTTGGCGATAAATGAGTAGACCGCCTGTCCCTGCTTCTGTGGATCTTGATACATCTTATAGAGCGCCATATAGCCGCTTGCCAAAGATCGATGGAGCTCTAAGTCGGTCGGATGGGTTTTGACCCATTCTAATTTTGTCCGCAGGCAGTAGGTATGCAAAAGTTCCTTCATGAGATGCACATCTCCCCAATGGCACCAGACGCTGAATTTTTGAACCAGGGGGGCCAGTGCTTCCAAAGACTTAGGGATACGGTAGTATTGATATTCCTGCCCGTCGAGAGAATGGATGAGCTGATAAATGGCTTGCAAAAACCCGCGACGAGATTCACTTAGATCTGTAGACATAGAGAAAAGCTGCTGACAATTTTGAACAAATTGATCTCGCAGAATCAGAAACTGTTCAGGTTTTTTTGTTTGAAAATAAAATCTTAAAACAAAGTAGGAAAAGGCAGTCAAAAAGGTGGCTGCTACTATTGTGGCTAAAAGAAAGCTTTTTGGAACAAATGAAAGGAAGAAAAGCATTCCTATTAACTCGCAGATAAAAAAAGAAAAAAATACGATATGAAAAAAAGCATACCGACGAGTCAGATACCGAAATTGTCCGGCAGTCTGTTCGATTTGCTGGGTGATTCCTTCGTTAGAAACGGCACCGACTTTTTGTTTGTGAGCGTAAGCTGACATGATATTCCAAATTCTCCTGAGGATTTAGCGAAATAATGGTCGTTAGGGGACAAAAAAGTCAATATCGGAGCATTAGACCTCTTTCGGAATCAACGAACCCTTAATGGCAAAAGAGATCTATTAATGGTTGCCGGTTTGAATCATGTGATTGATGACGCGTTGCGAAACACTCGACTTTTTTAAGTCCACGATATCAGCAGAGCTTAAGTAAAAAATACTTTTAGTGTGATCGATTTGATTTATGATCGTTTCATCGCTAAGCCCTGCTTTTGACATATTTTTGACATCATTGACAGAGAGCTGCTCTCCATTATCGATTTTCTTTAAAGTTCGAGGGCTTAGTGTTTGAAGAGAGATACGATCTGAGTCGTCGATAGTTGGGCTTCCTAAGTTCAACTTTGGTGCAGGAGGAGGTGGGTTGATTGGAGATGCAATCGCACCTGTAAACATGGAAATCGTAATAATGATGAGTAAGGCTAGCTTTTGCATTTTTCTTTCCTTCCTATACTATGTACAAAAAAATGAGTGGTGTGTCAACAAAGTTCATAATAATTGATTTTCAAGACAGGATTGATTAAAATATTTCTCATTATGAAATATCTGTTCAGCATTTTTATATTTTCTTTCTGTTTATTATCGGCTCAGCCAGAGAAAGATTTGGACCAGCTCGATCAGGAGCTGGCATTAGAAACTCCACCCAAAACTGAATTGCTTTTTCAGAGAGCTTTTATTTATTTATCTCTGGAAAAAACTTCCGAGGCTCTAACAGATTTAAAGACCATTATTTCGAGACCTCCTGATGACATGCATGTCTATATTGAAGCTTTATGGATGCATCTGGCTATTTCAGCTGCTTTGAGAGATCTCCCAACTGTTTTAATGGATCTAGAATCATTAAAACAATGGGATGAAAATTTTCCTTTAATCTATCTGGATAAAAAGACCCTTTATATCCGTGAAAAAAACCCTTCCAACAAAAAAATGAAGGCTTGTTTAGGTTACTTGGGTGCCGTAAATTTGCTGGAAGATCTACAGGCCATCAAATGCGTCTCCACTTTAGAAAATGAGGCCCCTTCCCCACATATTTTGATAACGTTCGCTGTAGTCTGTGCATTTTCAAACTCGCCCTGGTGCCAAGCTTCTTGTGGGTATATCGGCAAACTCTTAGCGCCTCAGGTAGAATGGACATCGGAAAACTTCGATCTGCAAAAAAGCCTTCTTAAACGAATTGCTCACTAAACCGGTTTTTTAATACGAGCTAAGCCTGCTGCAAGCGTCGCCAGCAATATCACTCCTCCAGACCAAATATAATATCGATCATGGAAAAAAGAGGTGAGGTAGTGTTGAAGGCCAAGTCCCAATAAAACGGCGATCGACCCTATCGCTTGGCTCACTCCTAAAACTTCTCCTTGAATGGCTAGCGATGCTTGATTGGAAATCCCCACAAAAAGATAAGTCCATGCCAAAGCTGCGCTAATATTCGTTACGATAAAAGCAAACAGGAAAAAAGGAGGATTTGGCAGGACGCCGGCTAGAACAAGAAAGCAGCTTAGTAAGAGTAGTAAACGAAAAAGGATATGAGACGAGAATAAAGGGGCATAACGGCTAAGAAGCCAATTAGAAGCTGACCATAACAGTCCCAGGATCACAAGGAAGATAAAGGTATTCTCATCTGAGAATTGAAAGCGCTGCTCAAGCACTTGAGGAATAAACTGAAGCGCAGGAACCCAGGTCAGCATGAAAAAGAAAAAACATAAATAGAGAAGGTTGAGCTGACGGCAGGAAAAAAGACGGTTGAAAGCACGAATGATTCTCAAAAGCCCAAAAGGAACGCAGGGTTCAATTTTTCGGGTTTCTTGGAAGAAGATTAGAAGTAGGGTGATATTGATCACCCCCAAAGTGGATGCAATCCAAAAAGGAAAGCTAGGAGAGAATTTAGCAAAAAGATCTGCGGAGACAATAGCGCAGATATAACTGAGGCCTCCCATAGCCGCTAGAAGGCTGAAATTATGAACCTTGTGTTTTTGATTTTGACTCATGTCAGCAAGTGATGCTAAACAGAGGGTTAAATTTCCGGCAAAAAAACCTGCAAGCAAACGACCCACCAATAGCCAGGAAAAAATCCCCTGATGAAGAGCAAATCCCATCAGAGCATTTCCCAAAATCGTCCCGCCAATAGAGATCAGAAACGTTTTTTTGCGGCCGATCCTATCAGAGATCGATCCGAAAATAGGAGCGCCCACGGATTGCGCAAGGGGAAAGATCAAAAGAGCAAAAATAGCCAAAATGGGTCGCTCTGATCCAGAAAGAGGAAAAAGAAAATTTTGACCTAAAACTAAAGGGCCAAAAAGAAGAAAGACAATCGCGAATCCAAAATGGTCTATAAAATAGGTGAGTAGAACAGGAATGATGCTTCTACGGTGCTGCATGGATTTATTTAATAGCAGCTTGTCGTTTACGATGCTAGTGCTCTGTCATGTTTAAAATGGAGCTTTCGCACTAGCGTAATCTCCATTTTAAACGTGACAGAGCACTAGCGGGTCATTTGCCTTGCTTATAAAGATTTTTAACAGAAGATTTTATTTTAGCCCCAGAGCCTTTTGAATTGCTCTGCCCTTCCCTGCTTCTTATCCTTCTTTCAAATCGGTTTCCTACCCATTCATGTGTTTCTATGCAGCCCTTTTAAGCGGCTAACTCGAAATCTTACAATGGACAAGAGTGCACGAGACTGGTTTTTAAAAAATGACAGAAGAAAAATTTTTTAAAGATTCCATTGAGTATAAAAACGATTCTGCTTAAAATTTTTTGCCAAAATAACACGAGAATATCCATGGCTAGTACTATCCAGAGTTCAGCAGCTGCAAGAGTTCACTTACGAGAAGATACTCCTTATATTACGGCAAAGAATTTAGATCCCGAACCTTCTGCAATGGTCGAAGTTGTCGATATTACCGGTTCACAAACTGCAATGCTCGAACCGTATCGCTCCCACATCTTTCATCTTCCTCTGAGATTATTTTTCCATCCTAATGGAACCGTTAAAAACGATGGGGACACCATCGTCGTCTCTCTTCTCGGCAGGGAGCTTACGTTGACATGCAGTCATCCTCCTATGTGCGGTCCAGATGCACCTTTTAGATATATGCGGTCTCATCAACCTCCATATATCGTAGCTGAGGAAGCGGCTGCAAGCTGTTTTGCTGATACGTTGAATCAAAGAATCAAAAGGAGCATAGACGATCACTTCATTCCGGGAGTACAGCTCGAAGAAGCCAAACAAGCTGCAAAGACTCCCGAAGTTTTTCAATGTAAGCTATAGCTCTACGGGTTGAAGATCTGATAAAATTCTGATGTTAAAGAACTCAAGTTACTACCTGAGAGCTAAAAGCTATAACAGCATCAAAAGTTTCAGCACAAACCCCCATCCGCCACCGCAAGAATATGCCTAAGGAGCCATCATTTGACTGAAGGCCGTTCCGTACCTTCTGATTCAAACGACTTGCCAATTGTGAAATAGCCTGAGCTGAACGACGCCCAGATAGGGATGCCGCCTCTCCCGCGGTCCAATCCGACAATTAAATGCGTTGGTGTACTAGACCGAACGTGGCTCAAAAATTAGCATTTAGGCTGAGTTATATTATACCTCAATCGGAGACAGAGATCGATTGAGGTATATCTTCTAGTGCGCTGCGACTTTTTGAGCGGGAACAGGTTCTTCTCTAAATCTGTAGCCTACACCCCGGACGGTTTCGATCCAGTCAAAAGAAGGGCCGAGTTTTTTTCTGAGCGATGCGATATGGACATCGATGTTGCGGTCCACGATAAAAGCATCATCATTATGAATATCATCTAAAAGTTGATTGCGAGTGAGCACCTTACCGCGATTGGACAGAAGTCTTTTCAGGATGCCGAATTCAGAAAGTGTAATAGCGATGATTTTATCAACTTTTCTCAAGAGGTATCGATCGACTTCTAAAGTAAAATCTCCAAAAGAGAGAACCTTAGGTGTTTTTTCAGCCTCTTTTCCTCGACGTAAGACTGCTTTGATACGAGAGAAAAGGACTTTAGGAGAAAAAGGTTTAGCAACATAATCATCTGCTCCGAGCTCTAGGCCCAAGATCACATCGATCTCGTCCCCTTTTGCAGAAAGAACAATCACGGGAATGTTTTTCAAATCAGGATTGCTTTTCATTTTGCGGCAAATGTCAAAACCATTTTGACCTGGCAGCATAATGTCTAAAATAACCAGATCGGGTTTCTCACGTTCAATAGCTCGATAACCGTTCAGACCATCAACCTCTACATGCATTTTGTAGCCTGAGAGTTCAGCCTGAAGTTTGATGAGAGCAGCAATATCCTCCTCATCTTCGATTAGTAAAATCCTTTTCTTATGGGTCATTGGTATTCCTCCGAAAGGGAGAATTTAATCAGGTGTATAAAAAAAATTCACTCTTTTTTTTAAATTTCAAAAACATAATTTATATTAGTGACCTCAGACAGTGTCTGGCTTAGGAAATTTTTTCCTAAAAGACGGAATTTTTCTGGGTCGTCCGAGACAAAAAATTGCGTAGCAGTAGCTGTGGTCTCGATATTGATAAGCTGCCGCTCTTGGAGCAATTTCTTTAGCGAGACAGCGCAAAACTGTCCGGGATCGACAATTTGGACGCGAGGTCCCACGGTTTGTTGAATTTGCGAGAGCAGTAAAGGAAAATGGGTGCACCCCAAAATGAGGGTATCGATTTCTTTATTTTTTAAGAAGTGGAGGTATTCGTAGATGGCCATCGCTGTGATCGGGTGGTCGATATAGCCTTCCTCCACCAGATGGACCAGCAGCTGGCAAGCAATGGGGGATATCTCAGCAGTAGGAAGCAATTTACGGATTGCATTTTGGTATGCTCCCGAAGCGATCGTGCCGCGAGTTCCCAAGATGGCAATTTTTCCTTGAGGGGAAAGATTTTCTATTTGTTCGATCACAGGTGTCGTCACACCGACGATCGGAATATCAAATTTCTGCTGAAGCTCTTCCAGTGCAAAAGAACATGCAGTATGGCAAGCAACAACTAAAACTTTGACGCCTTGACTGATGAGGAAAGAAGCATTTTCCATGGAATACCGGAGAATGGTTTCTCGGCTTTTAGTTCCATATGGCAAACGCGCCGTATCTCCGAAGTAGATGATATTTTCATGGGGAAGCAGAGCCTGGATGGCCTTCATCACAGTGAGGCCTCCAAAACCTGAGTCAAAAATGCCGATGCTGGCGTTGCTCATTCGGAAGCGCTAGAAATAATCAGTTCTTGTCCTACCACAATCTTATCTGAAGAAAGGTGATTGTCCTTTTTCAAAACTTCAATGGTGATATGGAACTTGCGTGCTATTTTTTCGAGAGAATCTCCCGCTTTGACGCGATAATTTGTCGAAGCATCAGATGAGGCTGCTTCAGGAGCGGAATGGGATTTAGAAATTTGAGTCAGTGTAGATCGAAGTTTTCCGACTTCGTCCAACTTGCGGTCGATCTCTTGGATATGATCTCTATACTGAGTCAGGGAAGAAGTCGTTTGATTAGCGTAGGTCATGAGCGATCGGAGATCAACACCCATTTTATCTATTGTTTTTTCTAAAAAAGCGATTTTGCGCTGCAATGCAGCGACATCGCCTTTCGAAGATGGGGAAGATACAATTTCTGCCTCGCGGCTCTCGAATTTTTCTTCTAACAGTTTCAATTCAACTTCAGTGCCATGCAAGGCATGCTTGAGGTCGGCAATTTCTGTTCTCATCTCTTCAAAGAGATGATCTTGATTGCCTCTGAGCGCTGTTAGAGTCGAAGTGCATCCCCAAAGTAGAGGGATGCACACAAGAGCAATTTTCAATTTCATACTTAACGCTTATCGTGGACGCGGAAATGAGCACGGCGGTTTTGGGACCATGCATCAGGATTATGTCCTGTATCAAATGGTTTTTCTTTCCCGTAAGAAATCGTATGCAACTGATCTGGATTGACTCCTTCTTTAACGAGGAGCGACCGAACAGAACTGGCCCGTCGGGTACCTAAAGATAAATTGTAAGCTTCAGGACCGCGCTCATCGCAATATCCTTCAACGATCACATAGGTACTTGGATGTGCCTTCATATAAGAGGCTATGCGGCGGATAGATTCCATATATTCTTTACTCTTCACAGTGTGTTCGTCAGTACTGAAGAAAACAGGTTTGAAGATAGAAGCGAGTTCCCCTTTAGGATTGTCAAAATGCTCAACTGATGGAATTCCACCCTCACCCAGGCCTCGGCTGGGTTGTGGAACAGATCTCTCGGCAAATTGAGTTTTCAGATCATCTTCATTGAGAGGAATAAATTCTTCATCCACAGGGCCTGCGAGTCCGTCGCCTTTGTTGGAGTTATTGTCCCAAAGCGCGGAAGAGTTTTGATTGCCCGATTTATATTTGTCGCCGACTGTTTGATTGTCATCCCAAATATTACCTGATCTGTTTTGACATCCTGTCGCTAGAAGCGCGCAAAGAGTCCAGAATCCCACTTGCACTATAGCTTTTGATTTTTTCATGTTCTTGTCCTTGTTAAATTAACGTGTTCCCCAGGCCGGATAATGCTTTATTCCCGCACCGTGAGAAATTTTCACCACGTCCGGCTGGTTTAAATTTACTGTATATAATTCTGATATATGGCCATCTGTCGAGTTAAAGACTAGATGTTTGCTATCGGGGGCCCAGGAGGGGTTTTCTTTATTCCCTGTCCCGTCAGTCAGCTGCCACTCTTCTCTGCTCTCGAAGTCGTAAATCCAAATCTGCCTTGTTCCCTTTGTTTTAGCACTGTAGGCTAATTTCTTTCCATCAGGAGACCAAGCAGGACATGAATTCTCATGATTTTGCTTTGTAATCAGAACAGGTGTTGGGCGTTTGGTATTGAAAGTTGCAGGAATGACATAAATCCTTGGCGCCCCGTCCTTATCGGAAACAAAAGCAAGCCGCGATCCGTCAGGACTAAAAGTCGGCGAAGCTTGGGTAGAACGGGGATAAGAAAAAAGCTGAACCGGTTTTCCCGTTTCACCTTTTTCAGGATGAAATTCTTGTAGAAAAAGATCTGTCCTTCCGTCCGCTTTTCCGGCTGCATCGCAAATAAACGCGACTTTATCCCGTTGAGGGGAAATAGCTGGCAGCAGCTGATTTCCGCGCAAATCAATAAGTCTTTTACCCACCCCTTCATTGAAAGAGGCGATAAAGACTTTCGGCTGACCTACTTTATAGGAGACATAGAGAAATCGGTCATTAGCATATTTAGTGCTCGTGGGTATAAAAACGGGTGTGATGCAATAGCTTCCTTCCCGCGTCAACTGTTTGGGGTTGCCGCCGTCCCAGTCGCAAGACCAGATTTCAGATACCCACTTGTCTTGATTTTTTTGTTTGGCAGCGTAGAGGATACGGGTATTTGCAATGCCCGCCTCTCCATATAGAGTTTTATAGATTGCATCGGCAAGGCGGTGGATTTGCACTCTGTCTTTGGATAAAATCCCGGACAAGGCGATTTCAGGAAATTGCTTTAAAGAGCTGGTTTGGGAAGAGAAGAGCATCAAAGAAAGGGATTTATTGCGGATCTCTCCTTTAAGCACATGCAGGACGCCCCAATTTTTCCAAGTCGCAGAATGAAACCGAAGAGAGGGTGTGCTCTGAGCCAATGCTTTTTCTTTCAAGTCATGGACTGGAAGGACTTTGGTGGAACTATTATGACTAAAGTCAAAATTGAGAACAGACTCTAATTGGGCTAGATAATCATTTGGAAGCGACTGATCCGAGCTTTGAAATTTACTAATATAGACAGGTTCTAAAGGACTGGTAGTACTCAAGTAGATGCGGATTTCTTCTTGCGGAGCCTCAGCGCCGCAGGCAGTGCCAACTAACAATAGAGATAAATACAAAGTTTTAAAGTTCATTACAAAATGTTAGCGTAAATGTTTTTTCTTTATCCAATATTAAGGGAAATTTTAATAGCGGCAGATGTTTTTCAAGATAAGTTTTATTTTTTTGACTCTCAGCTTGCAAAACAATTAAACGCGTAACATTCCCATCTTTTTTTACAGTCAATTGGATTTTGACCTCTCCAAACTCTGGAAGGTTCAAGGAAGTGTGAAGAAAAGAGACCAAAGTTTCCTCTTCTGTTCCTTCCCCTTCATCCATTTCTCCCCAATCGGGAAAAGGGATTTTCGAAGGAGACGAACCCTTCATTTGAGGTACGTCCAATTTTGACTGCGGCTTAGAATATACTTTGTCGTCAATTTTTGCGAGAGCTTCATCAATTTCTTTCCAAACTTTATCAGGAGCCGCAGCTTTAGGCTTTTTTGGTTTCCCTTTCTCCACCATCGCTGGTTTTTTTTGATTTGCAATCGGTTTGGATTTCACGGGAGCAGCTTTAGTTGCGGTAGCTTTTGTGGATGCTGTCTCTTTTTTGACTTCTTTTTTCTTTGTTACAGGTGGAGAAGCTGCAGCCGGCTGAGAAGCTGCCGTTTTTTTAGAGGGGCGAGCCGCGACAGCAGCAGTCGTTTTTGGTGCAGATCGAGTTTTAGTTTGAACTTTGGGTTGGATCGTACGGACCGCGATATGTTTCTTAGGAGAAGTCGATTTTTTGACTGGGGAAAAACAGAGCAGGAAAATCATCAGAAGGTGAATGGAAGTGACAACTAGAGCGATTTTCTTTTGCATTCATTTTAACTCGGTTTCAAAATGACATCAACTTGTTCGAACCCTGCCATCTCAACGGCGTTTTTTACATTTTGATAGGTGCCAAAACAAGCACGCTTGTCTTGAAATAATTGTGGGATGCGATGGTTCCCTTGCTTACGGGACTCTTTCAATAAATGCGTAAGTTGTTCAGTGGTGACGCATTTTCCATGAAACCAGATCGTGTTATCGGGATGCACATGAATGGTAAGAGAGCTGTTTTCTGTGCTAGCGGCTTGTTTATTAGGAGTCGCCGCTGCGCTAGCCAGTTCAACCCGGTCGAGCTCAAGCATCGGAGCGATCAATATAAAAATAATGAGAACCACAAACACGACGTCGATCAGCGGCGTCAAATTAATGGTGGCCTCTTCATGTTCAGTAGGTATGGTACGATTTCTTCTCATTCGACTTTACGATATTGAAGTTCAATATTTGAAAGAAGAAGCGTTAAAAAATCGTCCATATCGGAAGCGTAATTGCGGACGGAATTTTTTAAATAATTGTAAGCAATCAGAGCAGGGATGGCAATGATCAGGCCGAGCACTGTTGTTGCAAGGGCCGTGGAAAGTCCACCGAGGATAGAAGTATTCGTGCTTACAGCTCCCCCGTCTTGCAGTCCTGAAAAGGTCATCAAAATCCCCCACACGGTTCCGAGAAGGCCCATGAAAGGAGCCAGTGTGACAATCGTCGACAAAACAAAAAGATTTTTTTCTAAACTTTTATTTTTCGCAGAAATGGTTGCAGTGACATGAGATTCTAAAAGCTCTAAATCAGACGGAGTTAAATAAACAGGAGCTTTTACATTCGTTTGAGAAATAAAATAATGGTTTTTATTCAATACTTCGATTGTTTTTTGTTTAACTGAACTGTAGATATCGGCAAACGGATGAGGAATGGAAGGAGAAGAAGCTTGTGGAAGCTGAGATACATCTAAAGCCAGCACCGGATTTTTGCTTTCTGCAACGGCTTTTTGAAAAGCTTCTGACAATCGGTTCACCTGACGTATCATATAGGTTTTATGGAGAAGAACAATCCAACAAATCATCGACAATGCAATTAACGCAAGGATGATCAATTTGCCAAAAAAATCGGACTGCGTATACGCAATGATAAATGCGTTCATTGAACCCAATAGTGGAGCATGCATAATAAACCTCGTGGAGGGAATAATCATATTGTATATGGCCAGCGTCTTCAGAACAAGTCTTGATATTTAGCTATAATCGATAACTCGTTGTTTTTAAAGAACTTATATATTAATCTTACGCCAAATAGATAAATAGCTGATTGGCGTAAGTTATTTCGTTGTGTCCATCTTACGCCAAATGGTAAAATAACGATTGTGCGTAAGATGGTTTGGAGGAAAAAAAGTGGGCAAGGATAATTTATTTATAGGCAGAAAACAGGAATTGCAAAACCTAAGACTTCTTTTGGCTAGGAATACCGCGGCGCTTGTTGTCATCAAAGGTCGTAGGCGGATAGGAAAAAGCCGGTTGATTGAGGAGTTTGCAAAGGGCAAAAATTTTTTGCGGTTTGAAGGAATTGCGCCAACTAGAAAAACAACGGCGCAGGCACAGAGAGGGGAATTTGCCCGTCAAATTAACAAACAACTGGGGATTCCAGGCTTAGAGAATCTAAAAGATTGGGGTGATTTATTCACCATCGTGGCGGAAGCGACTAAAAAAGAAGAGATTATTATTTTATTCGATGAGATCACCTGGATGGGATCTAGAGATCCTGTCTTTTTGGGCAAACTCAAAATCATATGGGATCAATATTTTCAGAAAAATCCTAATCTTATCCTTATTCTTTGTGGCTCGATGTCTTCCTGGATTGAAAAAAATATCATCAGCAGTACAGGTTTTCTCGGACGAATTTCGCTCAAGCTAACTCTGAATGAATTATCTTTGAATGAATGCAATTTATTATTGGAGGCGCATAATTTTAAGGGTTCTGCGCAAGAAAAATTCCAAGCTTTGGCGGTCACGGGCGGTGTTCCTTGGTATCTTGAGCAGATCAATCCCCTCTTAACTGCCAAAGAAAATATTCGAAAACTTTGTTTTGAGCCTGATGGACTTTTCGTTGAAGAATTTAAGTATATCTTCCTTGATTTATTTGGGAAACGACTGTCAATCTGTAAGAAAATTGTAGAGGCGCTGAAAGGCGGCTCAAAAGAATATGAAGAAATTGCAAAATCTATCGAATATCCTAGCGGAGGCCCTTTAAGTGACTATCTCGATGATCTGATCATCTCCGGATTTTTGGAAAGAGAGCATACTTGGTCTCTAGAGTCCGGCGAAGAATTAAAACCGAGTAAGTATCGAATCCGCGATAACTACCTGAGATACTACCTCAAATTTATTTCACCCTCTTTGAGAAAGATTAAAAAAGGTCTTTTTAAAACGGTATCTCCATTTGACATGCCCGGTTGGGAAGGTGTAATGGGTCTTCAATTTGAGAATCTTGTTTTGAATAATAGGATGTCGATCTGGAAGTCCTTAGGACTGCGAGTCGAAGATATTGTCTTCGAGAATCCGTATTTTCAGTCCAAGAATTCCAAGCAAGCAGGTTGTCAAATTGACTACATGATCCAAACCCGGTTTAAAAATCTCTACATCTGTGAAATTAAGTTTTCTCGGAAGCCTATTTCTATTGAAGTCATTCAAGAAATGCAGAAAAAGCTAAAAACACTCAAGATTCCCAAGGGTTTTGCCTTGCTGCCCGTTCTCATCCATGTCAATGGCATCAGCCGATCTCTTAAAGAAATGGATTTTTTCTCTCAAATACTCGATTTTAGTGACAATTTGATGGGACAGGTTTAAAAACCTGTAAATTGAGCCAAAAAGATTAAAAAGGGCTTCTTAGAAATGAAATGGAAATGCCGTTTTTATTATAGTTGTGGGGTTTAGGGGTCTAATTATGTTCATCGATTCGCACGCTCATCTCACCGTTCCGTCCGTTGTCGATCATGTCGAAGAGATCTTACAACGAGCTCAACAAAAAAATGTTAAAGCCATTGTCAATATCTGCATCGATCCTTCCAGTCTTGAAAAAGGAATCCATTTAGCCGAGCGACATAACTGGATCTTCAATGCAGCCGCGACAACGCCCCATGATGTCGAAAAAGAAGGAGAGCTTTTTTTTCCTACCGTTGAAAAAAATGCGCATGAAGGGAAATTAATGGCGATCGGTGAAACAGGACTCGACTACCATTATCAACATTCACCTATTTTTAGTCAGAAAGCCTACCTTATTCGGTATTTTGCTTTAGCCGTAGCCGCGAAACTGCCGATTATTTTTCATTGCCGTGATGCTTTTAAAGATCTTTTTGAACTCTCGGATCATCACTATCAAGGCCGGCCCGCTGTTCTTCACTGCTTTACCGGGACTCTAGAAGAAGCGAAAGAGTGTCTTGAAAGAGGTTGGATCATTTCGCTGAGCGGGATCATCACTTTTAAAAAATCAGCGCTTCTGCGTGAAATAGCAGCCTACGTCCCTTTAGACCGGCTTTTCATTGAGACAGATACACCTTATTTAGCGCCCCAATCTAGACGCGGCAAGAGCAATGAACCGAGTTATATTGATGAAACTGCAAGAGCTATTGCAGAGGCCAAAGGAATTTCTATTGAAGAAGTTGCACGAGTGACAGCGAAAAACGCCTCTCAATTTTTTTCTTTTCCAAAACGTATATTGAGTGTTTAATAGCAGGATATGACTTCCCAGACACAATCACTTCCGAGTGCATTTATATGGAGACGGCTCCATTCATTGATGGGACTATGGCTTGTCCTTTTTCTCATTGAACATTTGCTCGTCAATTCTCAAGCAGCTCTTTTGCTGGGTGATAATGCCCAAGGTTTTGTCAGCGGCGTCAATGCGATTCACAATCTTCCCTACTTGTCCGTGATCGAATTCTTTTTGCTCGGAGTGCCGATCGCTATCCATGGGATTTGGGGTGTTAAATATTTATTGACGAGCAAATTCAATTCTCACCGGACAAATGGGACTGCTCCTTCTTTAGAGAAATACGGTCGCAATCATGCATTTACTTGGCAGCGGCTGACATCGTGGATCTTGCTTATTGGTATTATTCTCCATGTGGCCAAATTCCGTTTTATCGATTATCCTGATTCTGTCAATCAAGGGGAAAATTCTTATTATTTTATTCCTGTCACCGTTGATAAAGGACTCTATACTGTTGCAGCCCGTTTAGGAGTCACGCTCTACAGTCCCGATCAGATTACATTAGAGAGAAAAGAGTTCGAAGACCGGCAGGATGAACAAGCTTTAGTCGTTGCTTCTCAAACATTTCCTGATAGCCGTGTCTACGATCACCAGCAGCAGGTGATTTTAACTTCGGCTCAAAGCTACCAGCAAAAACTTCAATGGCTGGAAGTGTTAGAAAAACAAAAAGTTGAACGTGGTGAAGTGGTTGCTGTCGCCAAAGATTTCGGGACTGCCTCCGTTTTGGCCGTCCGCGATACCTTTAAAAGTCCTCTCTATGTGGGGCTATATACCATTTTTGTCTTAGCTGCATGCTTTCACGGATTTAATGGCCTTTGGACTTTTTGCATCACATGGGGAGTCGTCCTTCGGGTTGCGGCCCAGAAAAAAGTTTTGGGTTTCTCGTGGGCTCTGATGATCATCGTGACATTTTTAGGCCTCGCTGCCATTTGGGGCACTTACTGGCTGAACCTGAAGGCTTAAATTTTATGAAAAACAAAAAAGAAGTGATTGTCGTCGGTGGCGGACTAGCTGGCCTTGCAGCTGCGATGAAACTGGCTGAAAATGGCTGTCGGATCAAGATTGTCTCCGTCACTAAAGTGAAAAGATCCCATTCGGTCTGCGCCCAAGGCGGCATTAACGCAGCCATCAATCTCAAAGGAGAAGACGATTCTCCTTATATTCATGCGTACGACACCATTAAGGGTGGAGATTTTCTCGGAGATCAACCCCCTATTCTTGAAATGTGCTTGGCAGCTCCTGGCATCATCCGCCTCATGGATCGATTAGGCTGTCCTTTCAACCGGACACCGGAAGGTAATTTAGATTTTCGCCGCTTTGGGGGCACTTTATATAACCGCACTGCTTTTTGCGGAGCTTCCACAGGTCAACAATTGCTGTATGCTCTGGATGAACAAGTCCGCCGCTATGAAGCTGCAGGTCAAGTAGAGAAATTTGAGAACCACGAGTTCATGCGGCTTGTCATCGACGAGACCGGCGCTGCCCGCGGCATTGTCTACATGGATCTTATCAACATGAAGCTCGACGTGATGAAGGCCGATGCCGTTATCTTCGGAACCGGAGGTCCCGGTCTTATTTTCAAAAAATCGACCAATTCTACCTTCTGTACAGGCGCCGCCAATGGACGCCTCTTTATGCAAGGGATGGAATATGCCAATGGAGAGTTTATCCAAATCCATCCGACGGCAATTCCTGGAGAAGACAAACTCCGTTTGATGTCAGAATCTCTCCGCGGAGAAGGCGGAAGGATCTGGGTCTATGGCGATTCATCCAAAAAAATTACTACCTCAGAAGGTAAATCGATTCCCTGCGGAAAAACGGGCGAGCCTTGGTATTTCTTGGAAGAGCTCTATCCTGGCTATGGAAATCTCGTTGCACGCGATGTCGCATCGAGAGAAATTTTACGCGTTTGTGAACTTGGACTCGGCGTCGATGGACAGCCTCAAGTTTATTTAGATATGAGCCACCTCCCTGCCAAAATCCTCCATAAAGTTGAGTCGGTGTTAGATATCTATCGTAAATTTACCGGCGAAGATCCCAGCAAAGTCCCGATGCGAATTTTTCCTGCTGTCCATTATTCGATGGGAGGAGCATGGGTCGATTGGCCCGCCAGCGACGATCCCGATCGGATGAGCCGTTACCGCCAAATGACCAATATTCCGGGCTGCTTCAATGTGGGAGAATCGGAGTTTCAATATCACGGAGCTAACCGGTTAGGAGCTAATTCTCTCGTCTCCTGTATCTTCGGCGGTTTGGTCGCAGGTCTTGAAGTCCCCCGCTATTTAGATTCACTCAAGACAAGTTACACAGATTTACCTTTTCGCATTTTTTCTGAGGCGATGGCGCAAGAAGAAGCATTCAAGCATGACCTGCTCACACGCGACGGCCCTGAAAATGTCCACCGTCTTCATGATGAGATGGCCGATTGGATGGTTCGTAATGTCACGGTGAAGAGAAATAACGAGGATTTACAAAAAACCATCGAAAAACTCAAAGAACTGCGCGAAAGATATGCTCACATTTCTCTCGATGATAAGGGAAATTTGATGAACCAAACTTATGCGTTTGCGAATCAATTCAAAGCCATGTTAGAACTGGCCTTAGCGATGACAAAGAGTGCTTTGATACGAAATGAATCCCGCGGCGCCCATTTTAAACCCGAATATCCTAAACGGGATGATGCGAATTGGCTCAAGACAACCATTGCCACCTATCGCAAAAATGAACCAGAAATCACTTTCAAAAAAGTGGATACCTCGTATTTAGAACCGTTTGAACGTGATTATGTTCATGCGAAAAAAGTTAAGCCGACCCTCAAAAATATCCCTTCTAACATACAGCTGCCTATATGAATGAAAAGTTCATCTTAAAAATCTATCGCGGAGTTCCCGGCAAACAATATTGGGAAGAATTCGAACTCATTGTCAAGCCGTTTTACAATCTCATTTCTGCCTTGATGGACATCCAAAAATCCCCCGTGAACCGTAAAGGTGAAAAAGTTGAGCCGATCGCTTGGGAACAAGGATGTCTCGAAGAGGTCTGCGGTTCTTGTTCCATGTTGATCAACGGCAAACCGCGCCAAGCTTGCACGGCACTGATTCAGAATTTGATCGATGAATATAAAAGCCGCACTGTCACTGTTGCGCCGATGACAAAATTCCCTCTCATCCGCGATCTCGTGATCAATCGAGATGCGATGTTCGAGCACCTCAAAAGGATTCGGGGCTGGGTCGAAGTCGATGGCTCTTTTGAGCGGGGATTCGGACCGAAGCAAGATCCGAAGATTCAAGAAGCGCGCTATGTCCTTTCAACCTGTATGACCTGTGGCTGTTGTGTCGAAGCTTGTCCTCAAGTCAACAAAAACTCGAAATTTATTGGCCCTGCGGCCATCTCGCAAGTCCGGCTTTTCAATACCCATCCCACCGGCAAGATGCAGGCGCCTGAACGGCTCCGCGTACTCATGGAAGAGGGTGGTATCAGCGATTGCGGTAATGCCCAAAATTGCGCCCGCGTCTGTCCAAAAAATATTCCTCTCACCGAATCAATTGCTGTCATGGGGCGCGAAGTCTCTAAGCAAGCCCTTCACGATCTAATCAGTCTTCCTGATGCCTACTTAGATAACTAATTCCTCTTCCTAATTCTGTAATTTAACTGGACTTTGAAAATTTAAATTTAATGGCAGCCTACAACTTGTCCTCTCAGAAAGTTGTGCCACAGCCTGTGGCATTAATTGATATGCAAAATAAAGATCCCATCCTAAAATATTACGTCTAGAAAATCCTTCAATTTGAGAGATACTCTTTTCATGTAACATTTGTAAAGCTGATGTCCTAGTTTGTCCTTGCTGCTAATCAACTAAAGATTTTATGCTCTATGGTAAAGATTTTAATATGAATCTACGTATAGCTGAAAATTACCAACTTTTAAAACAGGAAGTCACCACACACTGGAAAACAGGTGCGGTGATGACAGGTGTTGCTCTTGTTGTTTATCGAGTCTATGGCAAAGCAGCAGCAGGCGGTGTTCTTTTAGCGACTGTCTCCAATTACCAAATCCTTGGACAGCAAATCCGAGTTATCTCTTGGATGAATTTAAGAAAAACTCTCATCGCTGTTGTTATCTTTGGTAATAGTTATTACAACGTGATCAATCCCCAAATGATGAGTTATTTGGCGGTTGCTTTGATGCTCATCGATAATTTTCAGCTCTCGGGCATCAATGCCGATCTCTCCACTCAAAATAAATCCCTCGAAGAAAATAACCTAAAACTCAAAGAAGCTTACGACGCACTAAAGAAACTCGAAAAAGAGTTGCAAACGTTATTAAGCTCCGGTGCTGATCTTGAAAAGGCTCAAAAAGCAAAAACCGAGAAAGTTGAAACTCTGCAAGACCTCATTCCAGAACATATCCAAAATATGCCGGCGCGATTGCTAAATGTGAGTATTCTTTTGAAGCAACTGATGAACACAGAAGAGATGCAAGAACGGATGAAATTCGAAGCAGAGTTGAGAAGTAAGATTAACTCTATGGTGCAAGCTTTTGAGGGAGTTCTTGAGGAACTTCAACCTTTAACAGAAAAAGTAAGCAAATTAAGCGACAATCTAGATCAAACCGTCTCAAAACTCCATGAGAATGTCATCCTCACCGATAGACAAATCCAAGCCTTAGGTCATGTGTTAAAAAACCTGCCCCCAAATTTATTTCCCAAGAGGGTTTTATGAGTACAACTGGAATTTCGACATGCAGTCGTTATTGTTGGGGACCAGTTCATATCCATCCTCAATCAGAAACTCTATCTCAAGATCTATGGAGGATGAGCCAATCATTGATGGGACTACCGGGCTTTTTGGAAGCCGTGGCCTCTCATTCTGCCCCGCCACAGCCTTTAACGGAACGGATTGTAGATAATATTTTTTTAGGTTTTATGGGCTTAACTGCATTGGCTGCTGCTCCTGTCATCGTTGCAGGCGCTGGACTTGCCTATGCCGGAGAAAAGCTTCTTGATACCATTGATGCCCTCCCGGGAATGAGAGTAAAAATTGAAGCGTTTGGGCAAGCATTAATCGAGCAAAAACAAATCATTGAAGCGTTTGGACCTCTATTAGATTTAGCAGACAAAGTCGCTGTTATTAATAAAAAAACAGCAGAAAAAACAGCAGAAATAAAAGAAAGCACATGCGAATTAGGTGAATTAGAGACAAACTATCCTGCAAATGCAGATTTGTTAGAAAGGGTAGAAAAGATAATCACCCGTTTGGAATTCGATTTACCCAAAACAATCTCTAAACAAAATATTTCAGGTCTAAAAGAAAAAAATCTCGCCCTACGAATAGAGATATTAAAGCAAGTTACTGCAGAAGAAGCCCAAATGAAAGCTTTAGCCTTTCGTCTCGATGACCTGATGAAAAGAGTAGGTGAAAAAGCTGAAGCCTTGCAACAGATGGAATCTCGCATGACGGAACTCACCGAGGTTAAAGAAGGACAAATTGAGGGATTAGAAAAAGATGCCAAATTTTTAATAGCTCAAACACAGCAACAAACCACGAAGATGAGGATTCAAGATGGTATCGTGGTGGTCTAGTTGGTTTTCAAAGGATGTCACTGCTCAGCAGATGGTTCAAGACAGAGATCACGGCCTTGCTCATAATACAGATAAAGTAGATGACATTACACGAGTAAAGGAAAATCTCCGCCAATGTTTTGATGCTGTTAAAAATGCCAATCCCACTTTGTTTACAGCATTTAAGGATCCACCAGATAAAATAGTCAGCGAAAAAGAGATGGCCGAACAACTTCGGATCGTGATGATGGCCACCATGACCAATCTTAATGGATTGGATCAAGATCTTCAAAAGGCGCGCGAAAAGAGAGAACTTCTTGAGCATCTGATAGCAATTTGGGAAAGAATAGATCAAAATTTCGACAATGCTCTAAAAAATGGCGAGCAAGCGATAGCCTTGGATGAAAGAAACGTAGAAAATCTTACTGAACTTCGAGTTTTGATGCAGAGAGCGGGTCAAACACCGACGTGCCGTAACGGTTCAATGGTTTAATAGAAAGTTCTTTCAAATTCATTTCTTTTGCCCCCAGCTGATTCTCCAGGCTCTTTTTCAGGCCGCTCAGCCAGTCGTCTCGATTCGCGAGATGATGAGATAAACGGCAAACAAACTCTTCATGCGGGCGCTCTCCCCGATAAGCGGGTGTTTTTGTCGGATGCTTTAGAAGCCCCATCCGTGCAGGCTCATAGTCCCATAAAAACGACGTATGAACGAGCCATCGGTCTTTTTTAATATAAAGGGCGTTGCCACCGCATTTTTTTTCTCCGATGACAAAATCGTTTTCTCGTAACTGAAGTCCTTCTGTTGCAGGAGCAAGGACGGATTCTGCCCAGCGTAAAATCGGTTCTGGATAAGCTGGAAAATCGTGCTCTGCTTTATTACAAATAAAGGTCACAAACACGGTATTTTCATCGACAATCACCGTGCCCCCTCCGCTAAAACGTCTTAAGATAGGGATAGACTTAGGCAGCTGATCTAAATGGACTAAAGATTCGGCTTTACCTGAGATGCCCATGACAATGGCAGGAGAAGATCCCGTATTAATCAGGCAGAAATTCCGATCATCTTCTCGCAGCAGCTGTTCTTCTAAAAGGAGCTGATCATAAATGGAAGTGTTTTGGAGATGGAGAATATTCATTTAGAAACGATCTTGTTTCCTGTTTTTTTAGCTTCTGCAGTCGCCCTGGTTACACCCGCAAGAAGCTTTTCAAAATCGTTAGAAGACGATGGATCGATACTGATGAGACCGATCGACACTGATAAAGGAATGCTAAATGAAGTGCGCAGCACTTCTATTCGGATTGTTTCTGCGATAATCTCCGCAGCGCGGTTGGAAGTGCGGGGCAGCATCAGAATAAATTTACCCGGGCCTTGGGGGATTAAGAGATCATTTTTCCGTAGGTTTTCTTGGAGGATGGTTTGGAGATGTGCAGTTGCATTTTTTGAAGTTGGAAATTTTTTAAACTCGTCTAGCTCTATCATGAGCAAACTGATGATCGTGGAGGTCTTGCGCGCTTTGGTAATTTCTTTAATCGCTTGATCGCTTAAGAATGCATGTTTAGAAAGCGGTGCTGAAGATCTCATCCTAGGGGTACTGCGCTGAGCAATCTGCGTGATTTTCTTGGGCCGTTCTTGATTCTTAAAGGCGACAGTGATCCGTTGCTCTATTTCGTCTTTGTCCAATGGTTCATTGAGAAAATCTGTAATTCCTGAACGAAGAGCCTCTTGAGCAAAACTTTTTTTGATATTTGTCGTTATGAGTAAAATAGGTGTTTCTAAAAAAACAGCCGCCCGTATTTTTTCACCCGTCTCAAAGCTATGTCCTTCTTGTACTTTTGAATCTAGGATGACCAAATCCACTCGGGTATTTTTTAGCAGTTCTAGGGCCGTTTTAACATCCGATCTTTCGATCAGATGAAAAGTGTTCTTCAACGCTCTCTTCAAAAGCGATAGTTTGGTTACATCTTCACAGACCACTAAAGCAACGGGCAAGTTCATGATAGACTCTTTACAGCAAGAGAGTTAAAATTTTTATAACCTATATACGCAGTTATGCTCACCATGATGACAGCGAAAATAACAACACAAGTCTCGGTAACTATATCAGCTTTTACCGTTAATTTTTTTAAAGATTCGTTCAAGTTATGTGCACCCTCTTCTACTTCAGAAAGACTCTTTTCAAATGATTTTTCTGCTTCATGAGCCATTAAACGCTTTTCCTCAACATCACCCATTTCCTGCCCGTTTAATTCTCCCTCTTGAGCAATTCTACGAGTGAATGCAATGTTTCCTAATTGTTGTTCACGGAGTTGATCTATTTCTTCTATCAAAACCTTAAGATCCTCCGCATTGACGGTATAAGTACCGTTTTGAGAGGGATTACCTAAGAGCACTCGTATTCTTTCTAGTGCTGGTATCACTGACATAAAATCTCACCTTCTAAAAGATTTTTCAAATCAAGAGACTCTCTTCGCCAAAGGAAGGGCGATAAAATTGTATTTTTCATTGAGGTGGTACAGGCTTGCTATTCCTACTAGGGCTAACATGACTAAAAGGTATAGATCGGCAACTCTGTCATGCGTTGCTTTCAACTTTTTGGCTAGTTCATCTATACGATCAACATCTTTTTCTAATCGAGAAATCGTTACGTCTTCATCTTCATGTCTTAATATTTGCCGCGTTTGCATGTCCTGTACATCTTTTGCCATATAGACCTGTTCCGTTACAGTTTTCAACTGAGCTTCACGTTGATGATCTATCAGCTTTACGAGGTTGAGCAATTCTTCCAGATCTTTACGAGTGACCACCACGGTCATACTATGAGGGTTATTTAAAAGTTGGCTTTGTAATCTTTGCAAGGCAGTCGTCATATACCCTCAAAATTAACAGGAAGAGCAACCAGGTTCGTGATCATCAGTATAAAGATTTTTATTGCGGAGCGCAACCATCAGCACTTGGACATCGGCAGGTGTGATGCCGCTGAGTCTAGAGGCTTGTCCGACATTGCGCGGCTTGATTTTATTCAGCTTTTCTCGAGCTTCGCGGCTGAGGCCCGCAATCTGTAAAAAGTCGAGCTTAGGGGGGATTTCCATTTTTTCTACACCCTCGAGTTTGGCAACTTCTTGATATTGCCGCTCAATATAACCGGCATATTTGATGTGGAGCTCGATTTGAAAATTGATCTCTTTGCCATGATCTTGGATGATAGCGGGAAATTCTGTGAGCAATTGATTATAAGTGGTTGCAGGGCGAGAAAGCAGCTGAGCAAAAGAGAGGCTTTTACCGTCTAAGGAAATATATTTTTTTGTGAGGAATTGAATCTGCTCAGTTATCGTTTTTTCTTTCACTTCCAGTTTTGCAAATCGGGCTGCGTCGACAAGTCCCAGCTCGTATCCATAGCGGCGGAGACGCAAATCTGCGTTGTCTTGACGCAGCAGCAATCGATGTTCAGCGCGGCTTGTAAACATCCGGTAAGGCTCATCGAGCTCTTTGGTGATGAGCTCATCGATCATCACGCCGATATAAGCATCGGACCGTTTTAGGAAAAAGGGAGGCTTGCCTTGGACTTTGAGTGCCGCATTAATCCCTGCGATCAACCCTTGGCCTGCGGCTTCTTCATAACCTGTCGTGCCGTTGATCTGACCGGAGATGAAAAGCCCTTCGATTTTTTTTGTTTCCAATGTCGGAAAAAGCTGTCCGCTTGTGATGTAGTCGTATTCGATGGCATAGGCAGGACGCATGATCTCTGCATTTTGAAGGCCAGGAATTGTGCAGATCATTTTCATTTGTACGTCAAACGGCAACGAGGTTGAGATCCCGTTGATATAGAGTTCATCAGTCTGAAGACCTTCCGGTTCGATGAAAATCTGATGTCTTTCTTTGTCGGCAAAGCGGACAAATTTATCTTCGATGGAAGGACAATAGCGCGGGCCTCTGCTTTGGATTTGTCCAGAGTACATGGGAGAGAGATGGAGATGTTCTAAAACAACTTTTTTAGTTTCATCGGATGTGTAAGTGATATAGCAAGGGACTTGAGGAAGGCCTGGACCTTCAGGTTCATCGTAGGAAAAGCGGATCCCTGATTCACCCCATTGCGGTTCCATCTGAGTAATATCGACGCTGCGGCGGTTGACACGAGGAGGTGTCCCAGTCTTTAGCCGTCCCAATATAAAGCCGAGCTGTTCTAAGCTAGAAGAGAGTCCGAGCGAAGGTTTATCTCCTGCCCGTCCGCCTGCGAAAGTCGTCGAGCCGATATGAATCATCCCTCTCATGAAAGTCCCCGACGATAGGATGACGGTCTTGGCCGTGTAGGCGATCCCTTCTTGAGTCTCAACGCCGATGACTTTTTGATCTCGAACAATGAGATTTTCAGTCGTTCCTTGTTTGATGAAAAGATTAGAGGTTTCTTCCAGCTTTTTTTTCATGACCGTCTGATAGGCGAGCTTGTCGCTTTGGCAGCGTGGAGACCAGACAGCCGGTCCTTTAGAGCTATTGAGCATGCGGTATTGGATTGCAGTCGCATCGGCAATTTTGCCCATGATACCGCCCATCGCATCGATTTCACGAACGATGTGCCCTTTCGCAGTCCCGCCGACAGCAGGATTGCAGCTCATCTTGCCAATCGTATCCAATGACATGGTCAGAAGCAGGGTTCTAGCTCCCATGCGGGCAGCGGCATGCGCCGCTTCACAGCCTGCATGGCCGGCACCGACAACAATGACATCAAATTCTTCTGGAAACGTCCACATACTGGGGCAAAATTATATGTGATTTGTTTGAATAAAGCCATTCGAGATATAGTCGTAGCTTTTAAAAAGGGTAATAAACGATGCCCATCTTAACAATTACGTCAAAAGATTTACAATCAGCTGGTTTAAATATTTTGTACAGTGCTGGGCATAAAATCATCGGCGGAGCTGTGGCCTATGGAGTGATTCAAGTAGCTAGACGAGTTTTTAACAGATCTTTTTATTCTGACAGCACCTTGCAAAAAATAGAAAGAGCGGCAATTTTGACCAGCTGCATCATTAGTTATTATGTGGCTTCACAAACACCTCTAAAGACATTTTCCTTTCGGAAGGCATTGGAGTTGTTCATTTTAGAAATCATCCTCAATGCTTGCTTTAAGTCATGGCTTTCAAGAGAAGTAGAGATATTTATTCCGAGTGCCAAAGGTACTTTAGGAGGCAATCTCGGAGGAGCATGGTTAGGTTATTTTTCAGGCCATCTGGGCGGACGCACAGGGCAGATCTTGATGAGCATTATGGGAGCACAATCCTACGTAAGTATTGCTAGAGAAAACTTCTCAAGCAGTAAACGTAGACCCTTTTATCAAAGATTTTTAGCTGATGAAGAGTAGCCAAAACTTTTAGATTTTGGCTACCTCGAAATTAGGTCTTATGACGATCGCGACGACGACGTTTTTTACGCTTATGTTTCGCCATTTTGTATTTTCTTTTCTTCTTAACAGATGACATATCTTTCGTTTTTCCCTATGGTTTCAAAAATTAAGTAGCAATTTCTCGGCTTTCTTCGGCAGTTCCCGCCGCAGTTTCTTTAATATTAATGGTTTCGTTATGGGCAACAAGAGACTGGAATTGTTTACCCAAATAATGAACAGCGACCATCCATGCAGCGATGACAACGAGGAGGATAACACCTACAAAAGGAATGGTTGCAGATACAGTTCCAAAGAACATTAAAAGAGCTTGATAGATGAGGGCGCTTCCTGATTTACCAAGGCGAGATCCCACGCCGTCAATAGCCGCTTTTCCTTTCAGTTTGGACTCTCGGCTCAAAGGAATAAAAGCGAGCTCTTTTGTGGCATCGAAAATCGTATATTTAGAAGCTCTTGAAATACATTGTTGGACTGAACCGAATAGAACGCCCAGAACTAGGGGGGTGCTTCCCATAAAGGCACCGAGGGCTATTCCTACTGAGGTATCTTTCATGAGGAGGAAGGAGAAAAATCCCACACCGGTGATCAAGAGAAGCGCAGGAGGGACCATCGCATTGATCGTCCAAGAAAATTTTCTGATCATCACACTCGTTGCAATCGCAATCATCGTTGCAGCGATGCCGACCCACATCGTGACCCTGCCCATGTAGCCATTGAAGTCGTTAGGCTGTGGATGGATATGAAGGAGCTGGTCTTTCCAGGTGACTTCGGTCAGGTTAATACAGATGTTATAAGTGAGCACAATCGTCGCAATGCAAAGTAAATATTTGGAACTGGCCAGGTATTTAAAGTTCTTACGGAGGCTCATTTTTTCATTTGATTTTTCCGTCTCATAGGTGAGCTGCTGACGATAAGCGGGATTTTTTAAAATATTTTTATGGAACCAGCGGAAGATGCCCATCACAATGACTCCGCCTACAACGACGATACAGCTGATAATTAAAAGAGAATATTGCCAAGGATCATTGCCATTGGTCGCCATCCACTTTCCGGCCATATTGGAAATAATCGTCGCGGCCCCTCCTGCGCAGATCGCAGATAGATTGCCTCCGATAAGGATCAGAACGTAGAACCGTTTGGCCGTTTTAACATTCAAAATTTCATTGGCAAATCCCCAGAAGAGGACTGTCATGATCGTCGTGCCCCAAAGTTCGGCCATCACATAGAATGTCGTATAAGTCCAATTCCGTATAAGCGCGACGAATCCTTTAAGACCGAGCGGGAAGTAGCCTTCCAACCGATCGGCAAATGCATGGGGGTGGAGCGCATCGCGGAGAGGAAATAGGATGAAAGAAAAGACCATGAAAAACCCCAAGAAGAGAGTCATCATGATATAAAACACTTTCTCGGTTGTGTACCGGTTGGCCAGTCGAGTAAAGAGAATCGTCATGAGAAGAGCCATGGGTAAGACCACCCAGACCTTCATAAAAGGGATGATTTCTGCTCCTGAAGAAGGGGCTGTAATGACGAGGGAATCTTTTGCGGCTCTTAAGATATTATAATTAAAACAAATGAAGAAAAAGATTAGTATTAGTGGTAAAAATAATTTCAATTCGCTTTTATGGACAGGGCAGAACCAGGAACGGAAACGGCCGAATTCCTGGGAACTGTTAGATGACATCGATAAAAGTCCTACCCTTTACCCGTCTTGCTGGGATAGCAAAAATTATAACACTTTTCCCATATTTGACAAGGAAGAATAGGGGTTTGTGCTAGGGTTTTTTCAAAAACATTTTTCATGGGTTCCAGGGGAAAATCATTAAAAAAACAGTCTAAAACCTTAAAAATTATTTCTAATCGGCACTTAAATAAATTTTTTATATAAAATAAAATTCTAATTTGGTGAAAAAGCTGAAAAAGCCGCTTCATTATTAGAATTATTCGTATTGCGAATCGGGGCGTAATTGGCAAATTGAGCCAGCTCTTTTCTGAATGCTAAGTTAACACTGCCAATAGCGCCATGTCGATTTTTTGCCACAATCAATTCTGCGGTTCCAGGCTTATCATACGGATCGTAATATTCCCGTCTTAAAAGGAACATGACCAAATCACTGTCCTGCTCCAGCGATCCCGATTCTCTCAAGTCGCTCATCATGGGACGGTGGCCTGCGCGCTCTTCTACCTTTCGGGAAAGCTGTGATAAACATAGAATGGGAACATTGAGTTCTCGGGCTAAAGTTTTCAAAAGGCGCGAGATTTCCGAAACCTCCAGCTGCCGGTTTTCTTGATTTCTAAAATTTCCTGAGCCTGTTAACAGCTGCAGGTAGTCGATGACAAGAAACTGAATGCCATAAGCTTCTTTCATGCGCCGGGCCCGGGCGCGCAAGTCGGTGATTTTAAGGCCTGGCTGATCATCGATGATCATCGTATGTTTTTGCATGGTGTTGACAGCGCCGACAATCCGTTGAAATTCAATCCCATTGAGCGAGCCCGTCCGGATTTTATCCGACTCGACTTCGGCCTGAGAACAGATGATTCGATGGAGCAACTGGTCGGCCGTCATCTCTAAAGAAAAGATCCCGACCGGAAGGTTATTTTTAAAACAAATATTTTCAGCGATGTTGAGAGCAAGAGCCGTTTTTCCCATCGCAGGCCGCGCTGCAAGGATCATCAAGTTGGAAGGCGACAGTCCATTGACCATCTTGTCGAATTCAAGGTAATGGGTCGGTATTCCCGTGATGCCGCTATCATCAGGTCCACGCGCTTGATATTTTTCTTGTTTTTCCTGGAGTTCTTTTAAATAGGGAAGTTTGGAAGAGGCTTTTGCTCCAGAAATGATATCTTTGATCAAGATGCCGCCTAACGTGTTGGCGGACTGACTGATGTGGAAGAATTTTTGCTGAGCGATATCTAAGGATGTCTGGACATCGTCAGGATTGTCAAAAGCTTGTTTTTCCACATCCTGCGCTGCATGGATCATGCGGCGTAGCAGAGATTTATTCCGGACGAGCTCGGTATATTCTTCAATATGGGCTGCGGTTCCTGCATATTGGGCCACCGTTGTTAGATACGCGATTCCCCCAATAGCTTTAAGTTGATTGCGCCGTTTAAGCTCTTCCGCAACCAAGTGTAGATCAGCCGGTTTATCCTGAAGAAAGCATCCCTTTAGAACTTCAAAAATGACCTTATGTTCGGTGTAATAGAAATCTTGTTCGTCCAAGGAGTCCGCAGCGATATTGAGGCTGCCGATCGACGTGAGCATGCAGCCCAGCACGATCATTTCCGATTCTTTGGAGTTAGGAGGAATTTTGGTCACAGGAGTTTCTGCCATATCAGGTTAACTTATAGCATAAGCTGGATTATTTCAATGTGGAGCAGTAGTCCAACCTTTGTAGGTCTGAATATTTTGGAAGGGTTGTGGAAATTTGGCTTTTAATTGAGACGATTTCAAGAGAACTAGAGAAAAACGGGGTGTGGTTACCATACCCCGTTAGAGATTAATCTCATCCACAGCTGCTGCAGCTGCTCATTTTACGCTTTGAAGTTTTTGTCTTCTTGCGTGCAGGTTTTCTTGCTTTTGCTTTTTTCTTTGCCATGTTCCCCTCCGGGGTTTAAACAATTCCTAATTTCTGAATATCTCTGATCAGATTTATTAACAAGAGGTAAACTATTTTTATTTAAAATAGTTCAAATGAAGGATTTCTAACAACTAGGATTTAGAAGATATTAAAGGACTTCAAAAAGTATTTTGACCTTTGCAAGTAAATCGGAAAGAGTGGGATTTGAACCCACGGTACCCATTTAAGGGTACGCGTCCTTAGCAGGGACGTGCCTTCGGCCACTCAGCCATCTTTCCAAAAAGGAGGATTATCTTAACCTCTGAAGGGGAATTCGTCAATAATCCCATTTTTTAATTTGGCAATAAAAAAATGAAAGTGATAAAATCACATTTGTGATTTACCAATCGGTTCTCTCTCTTTCTAAGAAGCCTTTCCCGAAGCGCCGCTAGGCGCACAATCTCGTTTTTTCATTAACATTTTATTTTTTCATCAGTAGGCCCCGCAAAAATAATTTTTTTTGCAGCGTCTGCGGAATGACTTATTCAGGCTAAAACTAGTTTTTTTCAAACTAGTTGATTTTACAAACCTGTACGTCAGCGAAAGGTCTCAACTCACTCAAAAAAAGTGGGATACGGATCCTTTTTGCTTATTTGAATAACGAAATTAACTAGGTACAAGATGATCACACATACAATGATAATGCGGTGCGAGGAAAGTCCTTCGGAGAGAAGGGCGCCTTTAACACCAGAAGACGCGGGTAGGCTTTTAGGGGCAGGTTTTCGCATTTTAGTCGAAACTTCTGCTCATCGAATTTTTTCTGATGAACAATATCGAAACAGTGGATGTGAAATTGTTTCAAAAGAGAGTTGGCGTTCAGCCCCCTCTAAAACGACTATTTTAGGCATCAAAGCACTTCCTGAAGATGAGATGTGCTTCAGCCACATTCATATCTTTTTTGCACATGCTTATCGAAAACAGCTGCATAGCGTTTCTCTATTGCAAAAATTTGTAGCGGGGCAAGGAACTCTTCTCGATCTTGAATATCTTTTAGACGAACGAAAAATGAGATTAGTCTCTTTTAGCCGCTATGCTGGCATTGCTGGGGCTATTGCAGGATTGAATGCTCTATTGCCTCAATCCTACCCCCTCATGGACCAGATCTCATCGACAGAATGGAAGAGACAGCTTTCTGCCCATTTACCTGAGTTAAAATCATTCCGTTATCTCATTACCGGAGCTGAGGGACGGTGCGGTGGAGGTGTAGGTTCAATCTTTGAAGATTTGGGCATTCGTGTTGACAGGTGGACGTTAGAAGATACTCTCTCGGGTCGTCCTTTCAGCGATATTCTCAATTATGATGTGCTTTTTCATTGTGCAGCGGCTTTAACTGCTCAGCCGCTAATGGTGAAGCTTTCAGAGGAATGTCCAGAACTGATCGTCGATATTACATGCGATATTGGCAATCCCTTTAATCTCTTAGATCTGGGCCATCATGCCACCTCTTTTGCAGCTCCTGTGCAATGGATCCAAAGAACAAATAAGCCTTTAAAAGTCGTTGCCATCGATCATTTGCCCAATCTTCTTTCTGAAGAGAGTAGTCGATGGTTTTCTTCGCAGCTTCTGCCTTTGTTGATGAAGCCTGAACACCCAGCATGGGAAGAGAGCTTTAATCATTTTCAAAGAGCAATTGCCCATTTAGGAGGTGCAATGTGAGAAATATTCATTGGATTGGATCTGGATTATCTTCAACGTTTGGCATTGATGAGCTGATTGCTCATCCTAGGGGAAATTTGCATCTTTGGATGCGAGATCCTGCTAAAGCTAAATGGAACAGCTCTGCTGTTTCGATACATCAGTATGATCTTGATTGTTTAAGAGAGACGTTGTGTGCGGGAGATATTGTTGTCTCCATGCTTCCTTTTACGATGCATTTGTCTTTGGCTCAAATGGCACTAGAGCGCGGAGCTCATTTTATCTGCAGCAGTTATCTGTCTCCTGCCTTGTTGGAGCTGGATGAAACAGCTCGAGCAAAAGGGGTTATTGTCGCAGGTGAGATGGGATTAGATCCGGGGATTGATCACATGTTAGCGCATGAACTGGTACGAAGGTATCAAGAGGATCGGAAGGATGAGAACCACTCCATTTCGTTTCTCTCTTTATGTGGAGGAATTCCCGAGGCTCCTGGTCCTTTTTGCTATCAATTCAGCTGGTCGCCGGTCGGCATTCTGCGAGCGCTTCGTCAAGCTTCCACATGGTTGGAAGGAGGACAGCCCTGTACAGTGGGAGCTCCTTATCAGGCTGTTAAAACAGTGAGAATCAGAGGAGAGGAATTCGAATATTATCCTAACCGCGATTCATTGCCATTTATTGATTATTACCAGCTTCCCCGAGACCGTTTAAAAAAGTTTCTCAGGGGGTCGATCCGTTCTCAAGGATGGAAAGAAGCCTGGAAAGATATTTTTTATCAGCTTCCGGAGTTAAATGAAGAAGGTCTTCAAGCTTTGAGTCAAGAGCTCTATGAAAAATACGCTTATAAAGACAATGAGAGGGATCGCGTCGTGATGTTTATCGCGCTTGATGTAACGAACCATTTAGGAGAGATTGTTCGAACTTACTCGGCCTATTTGGATGTTATAGGCAATGAAACTCATCATGCGATGACTACTCTGGTCTGCTTGCCTCTTTTGACCGTGATCGATGGAATTATCGAAGGGAGATATGCGCCGGGTATTTTAAGGCCGGTTCCATCGAAGCAAGAATTAGACAGATGGCTCCAGTTGCTAGAGCTTCATCAAATTGAGGTTCAATTTGTTACTACGGAGCGACTATGAGCCGCGCGTGGTCAGGAGGACTCCTCTGGGGTTGTACGATTCTATTTTATATGTATCAATATTTGCTGCGGGCTGAGCCTGCAGCAATGCATCATGCTTGGGTGGAAGAGTTTCATATCAATGCGACGGAGTTTGCCTCCGTCGGCGTTTATTACTTATATGCCTATGCTGCAATGCAAATTCCCATTGGATGGTTATTGGATCGAGTAGGGATCAAACGCATCTTGCTGGTTTCGATTCTAGTTTGTCTTGTAGGAGCACTATTGCTGGCGTTTGCAAAAGTATTTTGGATGGTCCAGCTCAGCCGGATTTTCATGGGGATCGGTTCTGCAACGCCTTTTATTTGTTCGATGAAGATTATTCAAGATACTTTTTCAGCTCGTAAGCAGCCGTTTTTTTGCGGTGCAACGTTGACAATAGGGATTTTAGGTGCAATGTGTGCAGGTCTGCCTTTATTGCTCATAGTCGAGAAATGGGGATGGAAAATATCCGCACAAGCTCTGGCTATGATCGGGGTTGTCATTTTTGCAGCCATCGCGCTAGTCATCCGAAAAAGTCCATCTCCAACGGCTATTCAAGTCGAGCGTGAGTCTTCTTGGAAACTGTGTTTTCAAGGATCCATACTTCGCTATATTTTAATTACAATCGGGCTGTACGCTCCGCTGGCGATTCTCGTGGATATGTGGGGTATTCCTTTTCTTACTCTAAAGTATGGAATAGTGCGAGAGCAAGCCGCTTCTATCACGATGCTGGGTTATTTTGGACTGGCAGTGGGAAGTGTAGTGATTCCTCTCATCACTCGATCGCAAAAATCACTTCATAGGATGATCTTAGGATCGCTTATCGGGGTGGGCTTATGTCTGGGGATGATTATCTTGTCATTTCTCCCTTTAACGATGCTAGCGATTGTATTTTTAGTGCTGGGATTTTTGTGCGGAAGCTTGATGCTATGCTATCCAGCCATCGGTCTTTATACGACCCCTAAAAACTCCGGATTTCTTTTTGGTTTTGCTAATGGTTTTCTTATGCTGGGGGAAGGAGCTTTGAATTTTGGAGTGGGCGCTCTTTTAGATTTCCATGGAAAGGGAATTGTGAGCGGAGACGGGACTGCCATTTATACAGTCCTACACTATCAAAATGTACTGAGCTGGATTTTTTTTCCGCTTTTAACGGTTTGTATTGGGCTGGCTTGGATCTCGATGAGATCACTGCGCAAGAAGATCCTCAGTCAATAAAGTGAGAGCGGGAAAGGCGCTTACCATTGAGGGCGTTCCAATGGCTGGTATGGACAGAACCATCGGGATTTTGGATGGTAATGCTATGGACCGGCAAATAGACGTCGGTCATGGTGCGTATAGCAAAATTTTGCCCAAACGCGGCGCGGGCGAGCCGTTCAATTTGTCCTGGGGTAAAATGACGTCCTAAACGGATGGCGTCTTTGTAGGGTTTTGTGACAAGTCTTTCGTCCAGATTGGTTTCAGGAACGGTTCGCAATTTAGGATGTTGAAAGTGGAGCTGGTACCGATTGCCAGCTTGGACGATGAGCTTTTTTTTGCGGCAGGTATCGAGCCAAGCATTGAGGACTTCGTGTTCAACATTGAGGGCTTTTGAAAGGCCATCGCGGTCAAGGGCCCCGCCTTTTTTGGCTAGAAGGTTTAAAACTTTAAATTCTTGGGGAGTCGCCTCGGCAGTGATGCAGTCGCCGAAGCCGTGAGTTTTTTCCCAGTCTTTCGTATGAATGACCATTTCACCATCGGTCAAGTCCCATAGAATGATGCTCTCACGAGACTTATCATCAGAAGAGGTGTACTTCACTTCCATGAGGAGATAGGGATAGAATTCTAAGACGGGGTCTAAAAAACGATGGCGATTGTCTTTGAGGAGAGACTTACGGTGCTTTTCCATGATCTGATTGGCATTATACCTGACTTCGAGGGTGTGAAAATTGCCCATATCAAGAATGGAGGCGACTTTGCTTTTGACATCGGGATGGTTATGGGAAACCATCCAAATGCCATAACCGCCTGCTAAAATGGCTAAAATTGTTGCAAAAATCTTCATATTAATGATCTATAACAGTTCAACTGTTTTCGAAAAATAGCAACCTGATTATTATCTAGAAGCTCAGAGTCTGTCTACGATTTTTTTATATTGGGGAACAGATTTCTTTTTCGATTGTTTCGATGATTTTAACTGCAATCGACTTAAACAAGTCGTTTGCAGTTAAAATCATCGAAACAATCGAAAAAGAAACTATTCCGCAACTAAAAAAATTGTAGATAGACTCTTAAATTTTCTCCAAGGAATTGCGATGCGTACGTTTTTGTTTTGTTTTTTTGTTCTATTTTCCCCCTATTTGTCAGCAGATGAAGAAGTCCATGAATTTCGTGGAAAACATCTAGTCACCGACTATTTAGAGTGTAATCCAGAAGCTTTGCAGGACGAGCAAGCTCTGATGAAAGTGATGTTATCAGCTGTCGAAAAATGCGGGGCTCAAATTCTCAACCATAATTTTTATGTTTTCCCCGGACATGGATTGACGATGACCATTTTGCTATCGGAGAGTCATGCGAGCATTCACACTTATCCTGAACATGGAAAATGTTTTGTCGACCTCTTTACTTGCGGCGACAAATGCCAGCATGAGGTGTTCAATGATGCGCTGAAGGCCTATTTACAGCCTAAACGGGTGGCCGAGATGGTCCTAGGGCGCTCTGATGAGATCAAAGAGATCAAAGAATGATCTTTAAAGACAGACATGAGGCGGGGTTGAAGCTCGCAGCAAAGCTCGAGAAATATCGAGATCAGCCTCAAACGATTGTCATGGGACTAGCCCGCGGCGGTGTTGTCGTTGCACATGCGGTGGCGCAGGCGCTTCATCTTCCTTTAGATGTGATCGTCATCCGCAAGGTCGGAGCTCCTCAGCAGGAAGAGTTGGCGATCGGAGCTGTAGATGAAGAAGGAGATGGTTTTTTGAATGAAGGGATCATTCAAAAATTGAACATCAGTCCCGACTATGTCCACCAAGAAGTCGCAAAACAGAAAAAAGCTGCAAAGGAGCGGGCGGCTTTGTATCGAAAAGGGCAAAAAAGAGCAGATCTTGTGGGTAAAACGGCCCTCGTCGTCGATGATGGGGTCGCCACAGGAGCAAGCCTTAGAGCCGCTCTTCATGGTTTGAAGCAAAAAGGGATAAAGAAAATCGTTTTAGCTGTACCCGTTGCAGCAGCCGATTCGCTAAAAAGTCTCTCGAAAGAAGTGGCTGAAACGATTTGCTATTATACTCCCGTGGTTTTTCTGGCAGTCGGACAGTTCTATCGCAAGTTCGACCAAACTTCTGATGAAGAGGTCATGAAGCTTTTAGAGAGTTAGGAATCACATCTCAAACGATTCCTTCAACCAAATAGCAAAAAGGGGGTCGTCGAAAATTACTCTCCCTCTTCCTGTTCCCTCTTCATCTAAAATAGTTTTTTGATCTCAATATTTAACAAATTTGTTAAATATTGAAAGGTGGAAAAAGTGAATAATTTAATAGAGGGGTCTCTAAGAAATCTATCTAAGTTCCTTTCTACTCTATTGATAAACCATGAATTTTTTGTTGATAATATCGAAATAGCTCTGGAGATTTTTTTTGCAGATAGTCAGCTAGAGGAGAAGTGACGCGGACTACCTCTTGCTGGTAAACAGAAGGTTTTTTCACTTCCTCATTGATCATGAAACGTCCAATGTCAAGATGCATCGCTTGCCCTTCCGACCAACCGTAGTTGTCATGGTCCATATTATCTAGATCAGTGATTCCTTTTGAGCAGCGGCTGACAATAAGCTGAAGGAGGCTATCGATCATTTGCTGTGCCGTTTCTATGCGGCTGTCCGCAAGAGCTGACTGTAGAAGAGGTACAAAAGGGACGCCTTTCCGTTGCAGGACAAATCCTATCTCATCGCAGGGTATTTGGTAGGTATTTCCTGTCTTATCCTTCAACTGAATTGTCTGACGAAGATGGGTCGTCGGGTGCAAATGGACATAGACCACGCCGGATTCTTTCTGCAGCTGTTGAAAAGCTAGAAAATAGCTCATGTAAGAAAGAGCAAATCTTTTTTCATTGTGTTCTTTGAGGGCAATTCTCTTGGGAGAGAAGAGATATCCAAACGGGTGGCTAATCCAGCTGAAGCGACGCATATGAGAAGGGAATTTGTAGAATTTCAGGACATAGTTCTTGTCTTGACTCTCAAAAACAAAGGTCTGCGCTCCTTTTCCTAAATAGGAAAACGGCTGGGATAAAAGATGAGCGGGAAAAAGACCTTCGGTTTCCCATGACGAATCGGTCAAAGGACGGTCGATAAAATGAAAACAAAAGCCCTTGTTAGCCTTGAAAAATATACGGTCGATTTTTGCTAGCATGCAAACCAGGAGGCAAAAAGGCATGAGGAAAGAGATCATCCATCTCATTTTTTTAAGCCGATCCTTGTCCATTCTAAAAATCCATGGTCAGGAGGAAATTCTTCAAAGGTTAGGTGATCTTTGATCATAAAAGCCGTTTTCCAATGGTAAAGAGGAGTTAAAGGCATTTGTTTCATGAGAAGAGCTTCCGCGGTTTCTAGAGTTTTTGCCCTTTCTTCTTCCGTTGCGTCGAAAGCGGTTTTTTCTAAGAGACGAATGTAGTGGGCGTTTTCCCAATTACTAAAGTTTTTTGGATTGGTCCGGTACTTATATCGTTCTAAGATACTCATCGGATCAGGGTATTGGGCAAACCAAAACGTTTGAGCTAGTTCAAAATTGCGGCTTCCTAATTTGTCTAAGAACACTTTATGTTCGCAATGCTGCAGTTCGACCTTCACTCCCAGATTTTTTGCCCACTGTTGTTGGAGAATTTGGGCTAATTTATGGTTTAAATCGGAGTAAGAATAATAATAGGTAATCGTTGGAAACTCTTCTTGGCTAATTCCGAGCTCATGGAGAGCACGTAGAAAATGTTTTTTGCCCTTTCTTAAGTCATTATCTTTGAAATAAGCCAACGCGGGCGACTTTTTCAAGCAAGAAGGGATAATTTGAGTCGCTACTTCTTCTCCTAATTGAGTGATATTATCGACAATCTCCTGCCGATCAATGGTATATGCAAATGCTTTGCGTAGATGTTTGCTGGTAAAAGGGAATTGAGCCACATTGAAAGAAATAGCTGTTGTAGCGGCAGAAGGATAGGTTTTTAAAAGCCTCTGCTGTTGATATTTTAGCACCACATCGTTCGGAATGGGTGAAATAGCAGTGCCTAAAATATCGAGTTCATCATTTTCAAACATTTGTAAGACGGTGTTTTCATCTTTCACCATGCTGATCTGAATTTTTTCGAGGGAAATGAATTGTTTTTCCCAATAGTAGGGGTTTTTTTCAACGACGATTTCATCGTTATGTTTCCAAGAAGCAAGCTTAAAAGGGCCATTGGAAATGTAATTTTTTCCGGCCTCGTTCATCCAGTTAGGATCCGCTACATCAAGCGTGTGTTTAATGGGAAAAAAAACACAAAAAGAGATCAGTTCAAGAAAATAGGGCGTAGGGTCTTTAAGCTCCACCACGAGGGTTTTATCATCGATAGAATGAATGCCGACCTTATCGAGGGAGATAACACCTTTCTTGGCTTCTTGGGCATTTTTAATGGGATACAAAAGCGGGGCATTAGCAGCAGGAAAGTCGGGTGTTAAGATTTTTTTCCAGGCTTTTTCAAAATCTGTCGCCGTCACAGCTGTTCCGTCGGACCAAAAAGTGTTGCGAAGATGAAAAGTGTAAGTTCTACGGTCATCGGAAATTTCAATCGATTTAGCTTGCGCCGGGGTGACCGAATAGTCGGCATTGAGTCTGGTGAGTCCTTCGAAAAGAAAAAAATGGAGCGTCGAGCCAATGAATTCGCTGCCTTTACGAGGATCCAGCGTTGAAGGTTCTCGGATGACATTCATCCGCAATATAGGTTTTTTTTTAGGCTTGATAACGGGTTTTGTACATGAGCATGAAAGCGCCAAAAAAAGACTAAAAAAGACTATCCAGGATTGTCTGATTTTCATTTCATTCCCTAACCTACTCAAAGATGCTAAAGAGGGAATGGATTTAGGGCAAATGAATCTGTCCTAATCCAATATTAATTTTTTTGATGTGATTTTAAATAAAACTAAAACTTTTGAGTATATTAAATCACGCTATAAAGATTTCTATAGCGTGATTATTAGATTAATCTTTCATCGAAAGTAAGAATTCAATGTTGTTGTTGCTTTTCTTCAAGCGGCCAATGAGAAGGCTTATCGCGTCCATCGGCGACAGATCAGCAAGTGCTTGGCGCATGCTGTAGACCTTGTTGAGCTCTTCCGGATGGAAGAGAAGCTCTTCTTTACGAGTGCCGCTCTTCATCAGGTCGATCGCAGGATAGAGGCGTCGATCAGAGAGATGCCTGCTGAGCACCAACTCCATATTGCCGGTACCTTTAAACTCTTCGAAGATAACCTCGTCCATACGAGAGCCAGTTTCAATGAGGGCAGTGGCAATAATGGTAAGGGATCCTCCCTCTTCGACGTTACGGGCTGCTCCGAAGAACCTTTTGGGTTTATGGAGAGCGTTCGCGTCAATACCGCCAGTTAAAATTTTCCCTGAATGCGGCTGCACCGTGTTATAAGCTCTGGCAAGGCGGGTCAGAGAGTCAAGGAGAATGACGACGTCATGGTGGTATTCCACTAAGCGGCGTGCTTTTTCGATGACCATCTCAGCGACTTGAACGTCACGTTCTGGCGGCTCATCAAAGGTAGAGGAAATAACTTCGCCTTTGACACTGCGCATCATGTCTGTGACTTCTTCAGGACGCTCACCGATCAATAGAACGATGAGGAAAACATCCGGATTATTGGTCGTGATGGCATTGGCGATATCTTGCAGGATGACGGTTTTTCCGCAGCGAGGAGGAGCAACAATCAAACCGCGTTGTCCTTTTCCGATCGGGGAAGCGAGATCGAGAACACGGGTTGTCATTCTCTCTTTCGTTGTTTCCATTACCAACCGTTTTTGCGGATAGAGAGCGGTCAAGTTTTCAAAAAGAATTCTTTCGCGCGCTTCTTCCGGAGGACGATTGTTGATTTTGTCGACTTTGAGAAGAGCGAAATATTTTTCTTTCTCTTTAGGCGACCGGATGGTTCCGTAAACGGTATCACCTTTTTTCAAATCGAAGCGGCGGATTTGGGCAGGAGAGACATAGATGTCTTCAGCAGAAGGGAGATAGTTGTAGTTAGGTGAGCGGAGAAAACCAAATCCATCAGGCAGAACTTCTAAAACGCCTTCACCCACGAGAATTTCTGTAGGATGCTCGGCTTTGGCTCTGACGATTTCAAAAACCATCTGAGATTTTGCAAGGGAGCCGAGATGTTTCAGACCCATTTCCCGAGCGACGGCATTGAGCTGGTCCATGTTCATGCGCTGAAGATCAGCGATCATGGTGATCTGTCCCTGAGCTGGCTGCGCAGGTACGTTATGTTCCATTTCATTCTGAGGGTTATCAGCTGTCTGGTCAGAGGTCTTGTCTGAAGTTAGGGGGGTTGGGTCTTCTGGTTTCATTGATGCTCCTTAAATTAGTCGATCTATGATCGCGTCGATCGAGGACCGTAACATGTTCAAATCACCATTATTGGTGATCACAAAATCTGCTTGAGCTGCTTTGCGGGCCGGCAGGTGCTGCCGTGCATGACGCTCTTCAAATCGATCGTCAAACCGCTTCCGTGCGATTTCTTTATCCGCAATCACGGCAATGACGAGATCAAAATCTTTTTCCATGCCCGCTTCGTAGAGGAGCGGCACCTCTGCAACAAAAATTTTATAAGAGGGGTTGTTTTTGACGTGATTAAAGCGTCGGTCGATTTCTTGTTTCACTGCTGGGTGTAAAATATTTTCTAAGCTTTTTAATTTTTTGAAATCAGAAAACACAATTTCCGAAATCTTTTTTCTATCGATTTGATTTCCGACGACGATCTCAGAGCCTAAAAGCTCGATGACTTTTTCCCCTGTCGCCGTAGTGGGAGATAACAAGCTATGCACGATTTCATCTGCATCGACAATATAAGCGCCATACTCTTGAAGAATACGACCTACCGTCGACTTGCCTGCGGCAAGATTGCCTGTTATAGCAATTTTTCTCAAATTTAACACTCCCCCCAATTTTTTCCAATGGAAATATATACTTCCAAGGGGACTTTAAGGTCCATGACGCCTTCCATGATAGTTTTAACTTGAGCCGCTAGCTCGTGTATATGGGTATCGGGAGATTCAAATAAAAGTTCATCATGGATTTGCAAAAGCATATAGCCGAGGCCTTTCTGCTTCAGAAGATTGTCAATTTGGATCATGGCAATTTTAATCAGATCGGCAGCAGTGCCTTGTAGGGGAGTATTGATGGCTAATCTTTCAGAAGCCGCACGCACCATCGGATTTTTTGCATTGATATCTGGAATGGGCCTTTGACGTCCTGTCATGGTGACAGCTCGGCCTGTTTTGCGGACGTTTTCTTTGCAAAATTCAAGAAATTCTTTGACCCGTTTGTATCGCTCAAAATATTTATCAATAAAGGCGGCGGCTTCTCGATATTCGATTTTCAATCCTTGCGAGAGTCCAAAAGCTTGTTGGCCGTATAAGATCCCGAAGTTGACCGCTTTGGACTTTTGACGCATATCTTCGGTGACTTCTTGAAGAGGAACGTCAAAAACTAAAGAAGCGGTGTAGGAGTGGATGTCTTCGCCTTCATTAAAAGCTTTCAAAAGCACGGGGTCTTCGCTGAGATGTGCGAGCAAGCGGAGCTCAATCTGGGAGTAGTCGGCTGATAAAAAGCTCCAACCGCTTTCTTGAGGTTTAAAAGCTTCGCGGATTTTTTTGCCAACAGTGGAACGGATGGGAATGTTTTGGAGGTTGGGATCTTGGCAAGACAGTCTTCCGGTCGCAGCGACCGATTGATTGAAGGTGCAATGGATTCTGTGAGTTTTAGGATTGATTTCTTGCGGCAGAGAATCGACATAGGTAGAGCGGAGTTTTTCAAGGGTGCGATATTCTAAGATTTTGGTCACAATCGGAACATCATCCTGAAGATCTTCTAAAACATCGGCGCTCGTTGAAAATCCCGTTGCGGTTTTTTTCGGCGGATGGATGCCCATTTTTTCGAAGAGGATTTTGCTGAGTTGTTTGGGAGAGCTCACATTGAACTCTTCCCCTGCCATTTGATAGATCTCAGTTTCGAGCTGTAAAATATTGTGGGCGAGTTCATGCGACATCTTGCTTAAGATCTGCGGATCGACATAAATACCGCGCCTTTCCATTTTCGTTAAAACGTACAGCAGCGGAATTTCGATTTCTTGGAAAAGGGGCAAAAGATTTTTCTCAGCGAGATCTTTTTCAAAAAGCTCTTTCAGACGAACAGTGTAATCGACATCTTGACAGCAGTAGTCACTCACTTGATCAAGAGGAGCGTCCTTCATGGAGATCTGTTTTTTCCCTTTTCCAATTAAATCTTCGATGGGATTTTTTATCTTTTGAAACCTCTCTAATGCAAGATAGTCAAGATTATGGCGAGGATTTTGCGGCGTGAGCAGATAAGAGGCGATGATGGTATCAAATGAGATGCGAGGCTCGGGAAGGTTTTCATTGAGAAGCACATGAAAATCGTATTTGATGTTGTGCCCAAAAAAAGTAGGAGTCGGGTGTCGAAGCAACTCCGTTAATTTTTGCAGCACTTCTGTACGGTAGATATTTCCATTGAGCGGAACATACCAAGCTTGGGCCTCCCGGACAGCAAATCCGATTCCGACCAGTTCTGCCAGCAAGGGGCGTATATGAGTAGTTTCGACATCGAGGCAGATCTCTTTTTCTAAAATAAGCTTAGCGATAAGGTTGTCAAGAGAGGCAGAATCGTTGATCAATTGATAGTCTGTTTTTTCCTCTTTTGCAGGGGTAGCTGGAGGAGCGCGGGTTTCGAGTTCTTTAATCAGCGAGAGAAAATGCATTTCTTGATAGAAATCTTTCAACGTTTGCATGTCAGGTTCTTTGAGATGGAAGAATGTCTCTTCCTTAGGGAAATCGACCTCTTTATCAATCGTTGCAAGCCGCCGGCTCAATAGTGCAATTTCTTTTCCCTGACGGACGGTCTCTTGTTTTTTAGCACCGGGGATCTTATCGGGATTTTCTAAAATGGCATCTAGAGTGCCGAATTCCTGAAGCAAGGCCGAAGCTGTTTTGGGACCGAAACCTTCAAGACCGGGAATATTGTCAGAGCTATCACCGACAATGGCCAAGTAATCGACCATCTGTTTAGGAGTGATGCCATAGAGCTCTTCTACTTTTTTCTTATCGACAAGAAGATTATCTTTATGAGGCTGAATCATGAAAATAGTATCGTCGACGAGTTGACAGAGGTCTTTGTCGCTGCTGCAGAGAAAAACTTTGATCCCTTGCTTTTCTGCCCAGACGGCGATACTGCCCATTGTATCATCGGCCTCTACGCCCGGAACCGATAAAAATGGAATTCCAGCGATCTCGCACCAGTGATGAGCTTTTTCTAATTGAGGAAAAAGGTCTTCGGGCATGCTCTTGCGATGGCTTTTATATTCCGCATACATTTCGGTCCGTTTCTGTTTATTGTCAGGACCGTCGAAAACAGCGATGATATAATCCGGGGAAAAATCAGACATGAGCTTATAAATCGAACGAATAAATCCAAAGAGAGCATTTGTGCTCTCTCCTTTCGGATTGGTCATCGGTCCTATTCCATAATAGGAGCGGAATAGAAAATTGACTGCATCAACGACATACAGTTGTTTCATTAAAAAGGGGCCTCTAGTGCTCTGTTACAAAAGTTTTTGACGTTTCGGCTGCGTCAAAACCCCGCGTTTCGTCGATCGTAAAGCGCGCTGTATTTACTTAATACAGCTAGCTTTACGATCGACGAACCCCCGGTAGTTTTCACGTCAGCCCAAACGTCAAAAACTTTTGTAACAGAGCACTAAGGCTGATAGAGATAGAGCACTTTTCCATTTAAGTCAGGGTTATTGATGGGAGAGGACAGTCCTAAAGACTGCAAAAATTTATGGGGAGAAAGAGATTGGGCCAAGCTGTTGAAGAAAGGACGTTGAGGGACCAGCTGCACGACTTGATATTTTTCAGTGGAAGGGATTTGAGCAGCTGCGACCAGTTCTGTCAATGTCCGGCTATAGTCCATGTCGCCGCCGTCAATATACCCTAATTCTTCTGCATCTTTGGCAATAAAGATATGAGCGCCATAATCATTAACTAAATTTTCTCGAGTCAGTTTGGGGCGTGCAGTCGTGACGATAGAAACAAACCGGTCGTATAAAGCGGCCATGATCACTCTTAGATTGGCATCTTCATCAGGCTTCCAAGGTCTAAAGGGGTTGAGCTCGTCTTTATCCTTACCTTGGGTCAAAGTCAAAGCGCCGACGCCGACTTTTGTCATTGCATCGGAAAAATTGAATACAGGACCTAATCTCACACCCACAGAACCGATAATACTCGATGGAGAGGCATAAATTTTATCGGCTACGCAAGCGATGTACATGCCGGCAGAGGCGCACAGCCCATCGACATAAGCGTAGATAGGAACATTATATTTGGCCTTATAGTCAGAAAGGGCGCGATAAATGGTATCGCAATCACTGGAAGATCCGCCCGGAGTATCGACATAGAGAAGAATGGCCTTTACACGATTTCCAGTTAAAAAATCTTCACGAGAATCGAGGAGGACGCTATCAATTTTATCGCTTGTTAAGTCTCCAATTCCAATGACTCCTCGGAGATCGATGCGCAAAATAGCGGGAGTATGTCCAGAAAGCATCGAACGCTGGCCTTGAGCATCGGGCATGATGACAGGATTTGCCTTAGGGGGAAGGAATTGCGGGCCTACGATGAAAGAAAGCGCCATCCCGATCACACCGATTCCTATGGCAATCCCTAAGATAGTCGCAAGCGCGGTGCATAAAGAACGAATAGCTCCAATAAAGATCGACTCGCGCGTAAAATTCATACACCTCTCCCTATAACTGAATTTATTATCTTATGTCCGCGGGAGATTTTCAGCTATAAACTTTTGAACTTGCGGGGCATTTTCTATTTTTTGAAGAGCTGAAAAATGCTCTTGGGGTATTTCTTTCCAATGGATTTGAAGTCTCTCAGCAATATATGCGTCCGACCCTTGTCTTTGGATGAGGCTGCTCAAATAAAAATAATACAAATGATCTAATTCCGGTCCATTTCGAGCATCTCCTAGCATGGTCAAAACAATATTGGTAATTTCTCTAAGTTTGTCCCCATCCGCATAAGCCACATCTAGCATCATGATAACATGTTCTTTGGTCTTGCAGAGCCCGGGGTAAACAATATAAGTGGAAGGAGATGTCACTTCAAATAACTTGCGAAGCCGTTCCGGTTGGTTACTGAGTAGCGTAAAGATATGTTCTATATTTTCATTCGTCCAGCAATAGGGAGTCGTTAGCAGTTGTTCTAGGGGTAAAGAGTTCACGGCCTTAGTTAAATAAGCTAGCATAACTTTAGGATCTCTTTGCTTTTTCGCAATTTCATCCATTTGTAGACTGAATGATCGAGGAGTACATCGCATCTGAGCGGCAATAGAGCGAGGTGATAGGGTATTAGGGATTCTAGAATGCCAGATCCAGGATAATAGAGACTTTAGACCGAAGTAAGTTCCCTTCTGTAAAGTTTCTTTTTCAGCGTCTTCATTCAGCGTTAATCCTTTTTCTAAAGCAGCGGCCAGCCTCTCCATATCGAGGGGAGTAACTGAGGGAATTCCGTCTGTAGTAGCTGTAGCTCTAATCATGTTTATATGTTATAATTTGGCTAAAATTTAACCAAGAAAACGTATGATTTCAAATTATTTTTGGCTGCTTGAAGCACTCGCTGGTTTCTTGGGGGTCTTTGCCCTTCAATATGGAATTAAAAAAATCCTTTCATTGGCCAGTAAAACTCGAGGGGAAAACTGGCACCTTCGGATCGCTAGGATATTAAAGCCTCCTGTGACGACGCTCATCTGGGCTCTTTTTGCCGTCCATTTGGTCAAGGTTTTTGGCCGCCATTTTGATATTACTTTCGGGATGGAATATTTAGGGGCTATTCGAAAAACTGCATTGATCACCTGCAGTGCATGGCTTTTCTTCCGTTGGAAAAATGAGATGGAAAATGCACTATTGAGTGATTCTCATAAAAAAGTTGATGCGACCACAGTACGAATGGTCGGACGGTTAGTGGTATTGGTGATTGGCCTTGTCACGACTTTAATCGTCATGCAACTTTTTGGAGTTAATGTTCTCCCTCTCTTGACATTTGGTAGTATTGGTGCTGCTGCCATCGGTTTTGCTAGTAAAGATGTTATAGCTAATTTTTGCAGCGGGATTATGCTTCAGATCACTCGTCCTTTTGTTCGGGGAGATCAAATTCTTCTGCCTGAAAAGCATATCGAGGGCCATATTGAAGACATCGGTTGGTTCCGGACATCCATTCGGGATACAGAGAAAAGATCCGTTTATTTGCCTAATAACTACTTTTCAACCATGGTCGTCATTAATGCGACACGAATTACCCATAAGCGTCTTAAACAGACGCTGAAGCTGCCTTTAAACGAGATTGGGAAGATTTCCGATGCCATCCCTAAGATCCGCGAAGCCATCAGCCATACTCGAACAATCGATAACGGGTTTCCCGTTCATGTGTTTTTAAAGACTTTTGGCGACTATGCCTGTGAAATTGAGATTGAAGCTTATTCTACTATTATCGACAACGCGACATTCAATAAATTCCAGCAAGAAGTCTTGTTGAAGGTTCAAAGCATCTTGGCAGAAACGGAGATCCCGTTTGCCCTGCCTATGTTGAACCTATCCTCTATTACTCAAGAGAGAAACGTTTAGGGTGTTGTGGACGCAGACTTTTTAAATTGGAAAAGCTCGATGAGGGCCAGTCCTGCAAAGACCACAAATGAGGCGTAAAGATACCAAGGTATCATGAAACCCAGCGTCAAAGCGATTAAGACAACAAACTGCAGCGCCGTGGTGATCTTGCCCCAGCGGATGGCCCGGAATTCATAACTTTGCCAAAGACCCGAAAGACTTAAGTACAGCCCAAACAAGCAAAGTGCAAAATCACGAGAAATCATCATTAGCCCTTGCCATGGCAGCAACCGGTGCTCCGATAGCAAGACTCCTAGGCAAAAAACAACAAAGAATTTGTCCATTGCAGGATCTAGAACGGCTCCAAAACGGGTCGTCGTATGCCATTTTCTGGCCAAATAGCCATCAATAGAGTCCGTGAGCATAGCTAAAAGTATGGCAATGAGCCGGACGATGGGGCTTTCAAATAAGAATAAGAAAGCCAAAGGGGCCCTGAGAAGGGATAAGCTGTTTGATAGATTAAACATGATCTTTACAAATTTTCTAGGGCTCTTTTTTTCCTTCGCTTATACCAAATGTAGGTAATTACCGTCACACTGAAAGCTAAAAAAATTAACATATTGAGGGTCTTAAGATGATTAAATAGCACCTGATAATTTTGCCCTAAAACATAAAAACAATAAAAACAAACGGAAGACCAGGTGAAGCAAGCCAAAAGATCCCAAAGCGCGAATTTCAAAAAGGAAACTCGGCTCATCCCACTCGACATGAAAATACAGTTTCTCACACCAAATGGAATAAATCGTCCGACTAATAACGTCCAAAGACCATGTTTGCTGTAAAAGCGCTGAATTTTTTCGAGTCTCTCGACCGGCATGAGTTTGGAGAACCATTTATATCGGCAAAAACGTTTCCCTAAAAGACGGCCGAACCAATAGGCGATCCAGGCTGAAAAATAACATCCCAAGAAGATAGAGAAGTAGAGATGCCATAGATGTTGTGGAATGATGGCAGCAGCTAAAAACCCGCCAACAACTATGAGAATATCGGCGCTAATAGGGATATTGAAGCCCGCAAGCAGGATAGCGCCAAAAATAAACCAATGGGCATTTTCGGCATGTAGCATGAGCCACTCAATCAACGATTCCATAAAACCATCTTCTAGCTTTGAAACGATTTTTGCACGATTAAATTTCCTATAGCATCAAGCTTATCTTGATTCGATTTTACCTTCATTGTTTAAAAAAATGAAAATAATAATATTTTTAAAATAAATAATATGTAATTATACAATTATGATGAAACGAAAAGAAGTTGATCGAGTATTTCGGTTAGTATTAGCGATTATTATAGCTTTGATGTTAATTGGGGCTGCTGTTGTTAAAATACTGTATCCTAGTAAGCTGCTCCATGATTTTTTCTTTATCATCAGTATTTTTGAGATCGCCCTGGCGATCGCTGTCGCGGTCTTCTGGGATCGATGGGGAATGTGGGCCCTTTTGTCCCTCATTTTCGCCATCTGGGCCGGATATTCATTATATGCTGCCATCTTTGGCCTGCCCTGCCTCTGCCTAGGGGTAGCTGTCACGCTCCCTCAAGGGACATCACTCATGGTCAATTTCTTAATGGCTGCCTTGTCTTGGGTCGTCCTCAAGGATATGCAAGTTTCCCACAAGACATTTATAAAGCTGATACTATTAGCCTTCGTTTTAGTAGGAATAGGCTTTGTATTTTCTTCTTATTTATATTACATTCGATTCTAATTTTATTTAAAATTTTAATTGTAATTTAAAACAAATTGTAATTAACTAGAGATATATAGGGGGGATTATGACAAACAATTCTTCATTGGAAGCTAACATTGCTGCTGCAAAAACAGCTGTCCATGAAATGATGAAAAGCTGGAACCATTGGAAAAACGCCCGTGATGACCGAGCAAGGTTCGAATGTATTGCTGCCTATGCAGCTGCATTTACTAGTTGCAAAGTCTACATTGAGAACTACTTAAGACGTCTTTATCCGAATGAAAAAAGAATGCCGATGAAGGTCTCACAAGATATCCGTAACATCGTCAATGACATGGACCGTATTGAAAAAGTCAATGACAAGATGCTTCAAAAAGCGATCCAGGATATTGATCAGCTCAGCAGAGATGCGGCTTAAGAATTAAGAAGTTGTTAAGACAGGTTCTTCTTCTTTTGCAGTTGCAGTTTCCGAAGCTTCGGCCTGTGATTGTTCTGCAGCAAGCTGGTTGAACTGCTTGCCCAGGACTTTGACTGCAAAGACCCAGCCGATGACTGCAATGAGCAAAAGGAAGGCAACGATATGGATGCTGCCGACAATCGATCCAAAAATAATCAGCAGAAATTGATACATCAAGGATGCGCCCGATTTTCCCAGACGTGAACCCAGGCCGTCGATCGCAGGTTTTCCTTTCATCTTGGATTCTTGGCTTAAAGGCACAAAGGCAAGTTCTTTTGTCTGATCGACCAGACTGTACTTTGTTCCTCTCAGCAGGCAGTTTTGTAAAGAGCCCAAGAAAACGGCCAGTACAATAGGTGAAGTTCCAATAGCTGCGCAGATTTCAATCAGAGTAGCCTTCGGCAGAAGAAGCGCGGCAAAGAAAAGAGCGCCGGTTACTAAAGTCAGGATCGGAGCGATCAAAGCACTTTTCGTCCATCCCAAGGCCCGGATGACATTCCCCGAAATAAAGAGAGAAATCAAAGCTGCCAAGAGGGCGATCCAGAAATTGATGCCTGCCATATAAGAGTTAAAGTCGGCAGTTGTAGGATAGAGCTGTTTGACTTGGTCTTTCCAGACCACTTCAGCTAGATTGATCACGATATTGAAAGTGATCACAAGAACGGCGATGCACATGAGGTATTTGGACTTAGTGAGAAATCTAAAGCTTTTGCGCATGCCCATTTTAATGGGGGACTCCCGGTGGGCTTTCAACGTCTCTTCGGTATAGCCGAGCCCCTGGCGATTCAGCCACCAATAGAGTCCCATGCTGATCAGGCTGGTCCCAACAATCACTAAATTCATCAAAGTGAATGACTGATCCCAGCTATTTTTCCCAAAAGGCAGGGAAGCATTGAAAATATGAGTGGTCAGATTTTTAACTAAAAAGGCGGCGGCGACCCCTGAAAGATTGGTCCCGACTCCGATCAGTCCATAGAAACGTTTGGCATCTTTAACAGAGGTGACATCATTGGCAAAGCCCCAGAAGAGCACTGTCATGATCATGGTGCTCCACATCTCCGCCATCACATAGAAAGTCGTAAAGGTCCAATTCCGGATGATGGCCACAAGACCACTGCATCCTTTAGGCAAGACGCCTTGGAGATAGTCGGCAAATTCATGAGGATGTAAAGCATCTCTGTTAGGATAGAGGAAAAAGGTAAAAGCAACAAAATAAGCGATATAGAACCAGATCATCGCATAAAAGATCGTCCTTCGGTTGAAGAAATTCGAAAGACGCGTAAACAAGAACATCATCAAGATGGCGGTGGGCATGATGGCCCAGACTTTAATATAGGGAAGAGCTTCAGCTCCCGAGGAAGGAGCCGTAATAATCACGCCGTCTTTTATAATTTTTAGAAGATAATAATTGAAACAGATGAGGAAAGAAATGAGGAGCATCGGAATGAATTTTCGGTGTTCTTCCCGATGTACAGGCCATAAAAAGGCACGTAAAGTGCCAAATGCCTTGTTACTCATGCGCCCCTGTGTTATTCGCCCTATATTCTATAGGGGTAAAACCTTAAAGACAATCAAAAATTACAAGAATCGCTACGACTTCTTCTGCTCCCCATCCATAAAAGTATTTCCTTTATTATTCAAGAAAGGTCTTTAACCCCTTGGGGTAAATTCAAGAGATTATTTATACTTCCAGCAAAAAATTGGAGTTTTTCATGTCTCATCGATCAAGTGCTACGGATAGAAGTTCTCGTCCTTTTCACGGTTACACAAGCTCCTCAGGTCCTGGGCGTAAACCCGATAAAGGTCTCCAAAAAATCATAGGAATTGCTTTAATGTCGGTAGGGGCCATCTTTACTCTCTACGGCGCGGGTTCTGGGGTATCCAAATTGATAGAAGTATCTCTCAATCATTTTGGGCTGCTGTGTGTTGCTGGGACTATCAATTTCGTTTTTTGGACAGTTATTGTTTTCCCTATCGGTGGTCTAATTGCCAATGCAGTCTGCGCGGGCGGGGCCCTTATGTTATTTGGAGGACTTCCAGCGCTTCCAGGAATCGGAGTCGCATGTGTCGGTGCTTTTGTTTATTATTCAGCATAGTCAAAATTTTTAGCGGGATACGGGTTCTTTATGCCCGAAGTAGATGTGTATTTTTAAGTTTTATAGGGATAAATAGTAGCCTTTGTTAATATTTCAGCCATAAAATATAAAGAGGAGCTTCAAATATGGCTGTCAATGTTGAGTTTCCCACTACCTTGTCAAATTGTAAAATCAAAATTCCATGCGCAACATCAGACGAAAGGCTAGAAGTCATAAAAACGATGGCACAAAAAACTGCGAGTTTATATGCCAAACTTTTGACTTCGAAAGGTCATGCAGAAAGAAGCGGCTCATTACAATTTAATCACTATCCTGAATCATTTCCTTCAGCGAATGAAGTCGATCTTTTTAGAGCAACGCTAGCCCAAAACATAAGCGAGCGATTGTTAACATCAGAAAAATCCACTGTTCGTCTCAAAACTCGTTATATTCCTGAAGATTGTCTCGGTGAGATTCTTGAAAAATGCGATATTTCACCAAGAAACTATCCCCGCGACTTTCATAAATATTTTCCGTATCATATATACACTCAGATTTCCTTAGATATTCAATCAAAGGTTTTTGAAATGAAAATAGAATATCTTCCACCTTCTATCTAAGGCATAATTCTCGATAAAAAACTTAACGTGTAGCGAGTTCTTTCTGTCCGAAATAGATCGAGAGGGTTCCCCCGATGACAATGAAGACAATGCCAATGAATCCCAGAAAATTCGGAAGCTGATTTCCAATGAAGAAATCGGCAAGCAATCCTCCAGAGACAATGCAAGTCGACATGATCGGAGAAATAAGCCGGACCGGAGATTTAGCATAGCATAGTGTGCTGAACAGCTGATAGAGAGCTCCGAAAATCCCCACACCCCACAAAAGAATGATGATCTCTGAAGGTAGGCTCTGCCATTGAAAAGGTAAAACAATAGCTGTCGCTACAGTATTGAAAAGAAAATAATAAAACAGAATTTGCAAAGTCGAAACGGTTTTGGTCAGATGGCGGATCATAACGATCGCAATGGCTCCGAAAATTCCTGAGGCCAAAGCGATCAAAGAATAAGGGTTCAGAAGATGGATATCGGGCTGAAGGACCAAAAGCACACCGAGGAATCCCACAATAATCCCCATCCAGACTTTGCGCGATGTTTTGGAATGAGAATGAATCAGAGCGGCAAAAGGGACAAAAAGCGGAAAGGTATTATTCAAGACAAGAGCATTACTCAAAGAGATGTAACGGAGGGCATAAAAAAAGCAGGCAAAGGAAAGAAGAGAAAAACAGCTGCGCCAAATTAACTTTTTAGGATGGGCCACTTTCAATGTTGTATGAGGATGTTTGATCACCCAGGGAATTAAAATGATCAGGCTGATAGCGAACCTGGCAAAGAGCACGGTGTCTGTCGAAGCGCGCTGTCCGATGAATTTTCCGAAAAGACTCATTAAGGTAAAGCTAACGCCTGCTAGGACAGCAAATAAAGCGCTGAGGGGAAAATGTTGTTTATGCTGAGATTCAATCATGAAACCTTATCTGAAAGAGTTTCGATGCCGGGCAACTTTCCGAGCTCGAGATATTCGAGCGATGCTCCGCCTCCCGTTGAGACGTGGCTGAATTTTGAGCTTAAGCCGAGCTGATTAATTGCAGCAACCGAATCGCCGCCGCCCACAATCGTGGTGGCCTTTAGATTGGCGATCGCTTGCGCCATCTCTTGTGTCCCTTTTGCAAAAGGGGGAAATTCAAACACACCCACAGGACCGTTCCAAAAAAGAGTGGCCGCTTTTTGAAAATCAACTGACCAGGCTTGGATGGTTTCGGGGCCGATGTCCATGCCCATCCAGCCATTAGGTATCCCTTCGGAAATGGGAATTGTTTTAAAAGTTGCCTCATTGCGGAAACCATCGGCGATCACGATATCAGTGGGGAGATGTAACGCGATTTTTTTTGCTTCACAATCGCGGATTAGATTTTGGGCTTCTACTAAGGAGTTCTCTTCAAAAATGGAGTCTCCAATTGAAATTCCTTGAGCTTTTAGAAAAGTAAAGGCCATCCCTCCGCCGATGTAAAAGCTGTCGACTTTGTCCATGAGAGATCTTAAAACACCGATCTTGGTAGAGATTTTTGCCCCGCCGATCAAAACAAAGAAAGGATGCTCAGGTTTTTTAAGGAGCGGTTCTAGATGTTTGATTTCTTTTTGCATCAGAAGTCCCATGGCCGCTCTTCCAGGAAAATATTGATCGATGACAGCTGTCGAAGAATGTTTGCGGTGAGCAGTCCCAAAAGCATCGTTCACGTAAAAATCTCCAAACTTGGAGAGTTCTTTGGCAAAATTGGGATCTAAAGAAGGATTTTCCTCAGCGGGATAGAATCTTAAATTTTCTAAGAGCAGGACCTCTCCTCCCTTTAAATCTTGGACCATTTTTTCGACATCTTTTCCAATGCAATCGGTTGCAAAAAAAACGGGGGCTGCGATGAGCTGGGAGAGTTTTTTAGCGCAGATGCCTAGAGAATATTGCACATCTTTTTTTGTTTTGGGCCTACCCAAATGGCTCATCAAGATCACAGCTGCACCCTGTTTCAGTGCATGTTGGATGGTGGGTAGAGATTCCCGGATACGGGTATCGTCCGCGATCGATCCATCTTTATTCAGAGGGACATTGAAATCGACGCGGATGAGAACTTTTTTTCCTGTGAGCAGGAGGTCTTGAATTCTAAGCTTGGCCATCAAGTCTGATTATTGAATAAAAACTATAATTGTGAAAATGGATTTGTTGCTTCGAAGAAGCGATCGCCTTTTTTTCTCTTCTGCAATTCAGTTCTAACAGAGAAAAGAAGGTCTTGATCAAAATCAGCATGGGCGGCCCATTGCAGATATTCAATAGAAATTTCATTGAAAGGACGGCCTTTGTATTTTCCGAGAGGCATTGTTCGAAGAAGGATAGGTTTTTTTAAACGTTCAAGCAATTGTTCTGTGGTTTTAAAACTCTGGGCTAAATATTTAAAGACGCTGATGTTGACAATGACATCGCTCATGGCCCGGTGAGCGCCTTCAGGCTCAATATTGAAATGCTCACGGAGTTTTTCCAATGAATTCGTTGGGCTTTCTCCATAAAGACGGGCTAACCGTAACGTATCGATCGTAGGAGCGGAATCAAAAGAAGAAGGAAACTGGCATCTTTTAGCCGATTCACTTAAGAAATTAAGATCGAGCTTGATCCCATGCCCCATGACCATATGCTTATCGATCATTTTGGCGACTTGAGGCAGTACTTCGAGAATTTTGGGCTGGCCTTTGACCATGTCTTGAGAAATATGATGGATGGCCCTGGAAGATTCTGAGATCTGACATTCCGGATCGATGAGAGATTCAAACCTCTCTAATATTTCAGTAAAGGTGAACTTGATCACGGCGATTTCTATGATCCGATCGTTTTTTGAATCGAGACCCGTTGTTTCGCAATCGAGGCAAATGAAAGTATCTTTATTGAGCAAGCCCATGCAATAACTTATTAATGGTTGTAATTAGGTTTTGGCGCGAACGTGGATCCTTAATGGAGTAGGAGAGAGTATGTTCGACCGGTAATAGATGCAAGGCTTTTTCCAGGTTGCTTTTTCTCTCGCGCTCGCCGAGTGTATCGGATTTAGTAAATATCAGCAAAAGAGGTTTTTTATGGTGCTGGGCCCATTGAACAATGGCTTTGTCCTCTTCAGTCGGCTCGCGGCGGCTATCGATCAGCAGTATAATCATCGAGAGCGAAGATCGTTTTTGAAAATATTTGTCGATAGAGGCGCTCCATAAAAGCTGCATCTCTTGGGACCGGGACGCATAGCCGTAACCTGGCAAATCGACGACGATCAGCTGATTGTCGACATTGAAGTAATTGATCGTCTGAGTCTTGCCTGGTTTTGCAGAGACCTTGGCGAGTTTTTTCCGATGTAAGAGGTGATTGATAAGAGACGATTTTCCGACATTCGAACGTCCGACAAGAGCAACTTCTGGAAAGATTTTTTTATCTTTATCATAGAAGGGAGGAATCTCATCTAGTGTTGAGAGGAGGAATCGGGCTTCTGTAAAGGAACATTTTTTCATAGTTCGATCTTTATCAAGCGGTTATCGAGCCCTTGATGCTCTATGGTGATCCGGATAGTTCCGGCAGGTAATTTCGCTTCTATTTTTTCCGCCCATTCTAAACAGCAGATGCCATCGGTCTGCAGATATTCGGAAAAACCGGCTCCTTCAAATTGTTCTGCTGCTGTCAGTCTGTATAGGTCAAAATGGTAAATCGGGAATTTGCCTTCGTAAATATGGAGATAGTTAAAGGTGGGGCTTGTGATTTCAGCGGGACTGCATCCTGTTAAAGCGCTGATCATTCCTTTGAGAAAAGTCGTCTTGCCGGCTCCTAAATCACCGAAGAAAGCTATAATCTCATTGCCTTGAAGAGTGGCCGCAAAACGAGCACCTGCAGCTTGAGTCTCTTCGCAAGAATGGGTTTCAGCCTTCATTTTCACTGGCATCTTCAAGCCACTGGTCCATATAAGGAGCAAGCTCGTCGATCTTTGATGCCGCTTCAACAAAAGAAGAGATTTTGCTCTCGTCCAGCTGAGCTTGGATGAAAGTGAGAAAATGTTCTTCGATCTGATAGCGGTTTTGGTTAGGAACTTCGACTAGCTCTAAAGGCTTGAGTTGATTTTTAATGAAATCTTCAATCACAGCATGCTTAGAATTGAAAAGCTTGCCTGTGACCACAGAGGAGAAAACAATCTTCGTGATCGGTTCTTTTCTCTTCACGATATAATTTTTGATGACTTCAGGATCTTCAGAAACGAAAAAACGTTTTACGCGAAGTCCGCCTGCTCTTTCAGTATTTTCAGGGCATTTAGAGACCCAATCGTAGATCGCATCTTGAGGATTTGGATGAGTGTTGTCTCCAAAAACTTTTCCTGTGAAAGGGCAGATATAAATTTTTTGAGTCTGGTCGTTCACGCTCTGCTGGCCGACTTGGATTTTAATCTCGGTCTCTCTCCAGAGCTTTCCTTCTTTTTCAAGACGTTGAACCAGATCTTCTTGACTCTGATAAATGGTTTTCTCACGAGCAAAAAGAACCGGTTTGATATTAAATTTTTTCTCTAAAAAATAGAGATAAGTTGTAATAAGGTCGGCTTTTTTTATCTTTTTAAGAAATTTTAAAACTTCGTCTTTCAGATTATCAGAGATGACAACATTTGCCATGAATTTATCCGTAATTAAGATTTGAGGAATTAGCGTAGCCTAAAAAGAGTTAATGTTCAATAGAGAAAGGATTGGCGAGAAAACTCAAGCTTTTAGCTGCAAAAACCCCGTTCCTAGTTTCTTTAGAGAGGTATGCACTAAATTAGATACTCCATTAGATAGTCCAGGTATGCGACTTAATATTTTAAAGACACCCGCCCAAACTAAAAAGCAAAGACCCACAGCGCTAGCTTTAATGGAGGTGTCGACGAGTAAATTTTTTACTTGTCGCCCTCTCACTTCAGATCGGGCTAGGTTTAATACGGCTCGAGACATACCTTTAGCTATTTTTTCTTGCAATTCAATGGCTTTATTTAAGTCTCGAGGTTGATCAAAATTGAGAGGGCTTTGTGTTAAAACAGAAGGAGCAAAAGGATGAACAGCGATCTGATAAGGAGTAAAACCTTCATTGTTTTTTTGATCCAGCAGTCTTAATCCCTGCGTTGTATCTAGATCGATTAAAAAATCAATAAAGTAGCTAGGAAGCGAGAAAAGGCTTGTTTTCGCTAAGGCATGAAAAACATTATTTCCAGAAGCATCTTGCAATTTTTTAAGATCTTGAGGTCTTGCGCTGAAATAGACTTGAAAGGTTTTCAAATAGAATGAACTCCTTATACAGTCGAGCAAAAAAACAGCACCCTGAGGTTTTTCCAAAATAGAAACAATAAGATTTATTATTTTGGTGGTCACATTTGTTTTTTCTTCGGTAAGGACAATGCAGAAATCTCGGTTCACTCGGCAGAAAGAAGACAAATGGACAAACTCTTGCGTCAGTGGGTGTGTATTGTGAATGAGTGCTCGCCACAGTAGCGGAGTGGACTTTGAATACAGCGAACCCAAAGAAGTGCGCATATCGCGGATAGGTTCAAGTACGTTTAAAACTTGTTGAGTATTTGGATTTCGAGGGCCCTTAGGGAAAATATGTCCTACCCAGAGCTCGCTGGGAATGCCGAGTGGATTTTTTATTTGCGTTGTCATTTTTCTCCTTAATTGCATTAATAATAAATATAGCGCTAATTATACGCAATAATATCAATATTGCGTTCGAATTCAATTTTAAAAATCAGCTTTATGCATCAATAAGTTGTGTGTTTTTTTTCTTTATCTCTAAAATCTATAGTTGTTTTACTACCATTTTTTATGCTACCCTTAACTCCTTTAAATAAGGACTTGTGCATGAAGCGCGCTGTTGAAGAATCCCTTGTTCTTAAAGAAATTCCTGTCGAAGGCTATGAAAAAGTCGTTATCGTGAACGATGACAAGGCGGGACTGAAAGCCATTATCTGCATCCACAATTCAACTTTAGGGCCTACTTTAGGAGGGATTCGCATCTATCCCTATCCAACCTTTGAAGCTGCACTGACCGATGTGAAACGTTTAGCGCGCGGAATGACCTATAAATCAGCCATGGCAGAAGCTGGGCTCGGTGGCGGAAAAAGTGTTATCATTTGCAATCCTAAAAATAAAACTAAAGAAATGTTGCTCGCTTTTGCCGAAACTATCAACCGTCTCGGAGGGCTTTACACCTGTGCAGAAGATTCCGGTTGCACCGTTGCAGATGTCAATTTGATTGGGCAGCATACTCCGTACGTAGTGGGGCTTTCACAAGAAAAAAGCAGCGGAAACCCTTCCGTTTTCACTGCTTGGGGAACTTTCCGAGGCATTCAAGCAGTGCTTCAGATGCTCGACGGATCGACTTCTGTTGAAGGCAAGACCGTTGCAATCCAAGGTTTAGGCAGCGTCGGTTCTCTTCTCGCTGAACACCTCTTCTGGCATGGAGCGAAATTAATTCTCAGCGATATCGACTGGGAAAAAACCCAAGTTCTAGCAAAAAAATACCACGCCACCGCTTGTCCTTCTGAAAATATCTTAAGCGAGCCGTGTGATGTGCTAGCTCCTTGTGCGATGGGAGGGATTATCAACCCTGAAACAATTCCTCAGCTCCGGTGCCGTGCGATTGCCGGCTGCGCTAATAACCAGCTTTTGACAGACCAAGATGCTATTGATTTAAAGCGGCGTGGAATTCTTTACGCTCCAGACTTTGTGATCAATGCTGGGGGTCTCATCAATGTGAGTTTCGAAATCGAAGAAGAAGGTTACAATCCTTTAGCGTCTAGAAAAAAGGTCGATCAATTGTATGACCAGCTGATGCGCTTGTTTGAGATTTCTGAGCAAAACAACTGCTCGACGCACCATGCAGCAGTCTCACTTGCAGAGTATCGGATTAAATACGGTGTTAGCAAGCGTCAAACGCCGCCTCGCTACCATCACTATGAATCCCACCGAGAGGGATAGAGGCAAACATGGATAATCTTATCCATATTCTTCAAGAACAGGCAAAAAAAGCGCTGAAGGCTGCAGTCGGATACGATGTCCAATCTGAGATCACGCCTTCCACTCAGCCGCAATTTGGCCATTACCAATGCAATAACGCTCTCAAATTAGCCAAAGACCTCAAAGCCAATCCTCGGGAAATCGCTCAAAAAATTATCCATGCCTGGAAAACTCTCTTAAGCGGTCATGCTCCGATGATCGAGAAATTTGAGATCGCAGGGCCTGGTTTTATCAACATTTTTTTAGAGACTTCCTTTATTTCCCAAGAGATCAACAAAGTTCTGCACGATGCGCGGCTCGGGGTTCCCCTGCCCCATCCTCGTCAGCGGATCATCGTTGAGTTTTCTTCTCCCAATATTGCCAAAGAATTGCATGTCGGCCATCTCCGTTCGACGATCATCGGCGATTCTTTAGCCCGTCTTTTTGAGTTTTTAGGACACGATGTCCTCCGTCTTAACCACATCGGCGATTGGGGCACGCAATTCGGCATGCTGATCACCTATATGCGCGAGCATGCGCCTGAAGTTCTTGAGGGGAAGAAACAAACAGATCTGTCCTCCTTAATGCAATGGTACCGTGCTTCTAAAAAGTGTTTCGATGAAGATCCTGAATTTAAAAAAAGATCGCAGCTCCAAGTTGTGAAGCTTCAAGGCGGCGATGAAGTTTCTCTATCCGCTTGGACCATGATCTGTGATATTTCGCGTCGAGCTTTCCAAGATATTTACAATCTCCTCGATATCAAACTCATTGAACGAGGAGAATCCTTTTATAACCCTTTCCTTCCTGAGGTTGTTGAAGACCTTGAAAAGCGCGGCATCATCACTATTTCCGACGGCGCTAAGTGTATTTATTTAGAAGGCTTCATCGGACGCGATGATAAACCTCTACCGATGATCATTCAAAAGTCCGACGGAGGCTATAACTACGACACCACCGATATGGCCGCTCTGCGTCACCGGATCGAAGTCGAAAAAGCCGACCGGATCATCTATGTCACCGATGCCGGTCAGAGTCTGCACTTCCAAATGCTTTTCAAAGCCGCTGAAAAAGCCGGCTATCTCGATCCTAAAAAAGTCCGCGTTGATCATGTACCTTTTGGAGTTGTCTTAGGAGCGGATGGAACGAAATTTAAAACACGTTCCGGAGATACAGAAAGGTTGATCGATCTTTTATATGAAGCTGTCAAAAAGGCCAAAGTAATCCTTCATCAAAGACTGCCCGATCTCTCTGAGAAAGAACTCCATCACACAGCAGAAGTCCTCGGGATCGATGCAGTCAAATACGCCGACCTCTCTTCCCACCGGATCAAAGACTATATGTTTAGCTATGATCGGATGCTGCGTTTCGAAGGCAATACCGCGGCTTTCTTGCTTTATGCTTATGTTCGCATCCAAAGCATCAAGAGAAAAGTCGATAAAGATTTAACGGCACTCCTTCAGAAAGGTAAAATTGTCCTTGAGCATCCGACGGAGATCGATCTTGCGCTCCACTTGCGCCGCTTTGGTGAAACTCTTGAAATCATCGCCGAAGAACTTCTTCCCAACCGGCTTGCCGAGTACCTCTACACTCTCGCAGAAAAATTCCATGCTTTCTTCCGTGATTGCCGCGTCGAAGGAGTTCCTCAAGAAGATAGCCGCCTGCTTCTCTGCGAAGCCACCGGACGTATTCTGCATAAGGGCCTCGAGATCTTAGGACTGAAGACTTTGGATAAAATGTGAGATATATAAATTTTAAAATTGCCTTATTTTTACCTCTATTAATGTGTTCAATCACATCTGCAACTGAAATGGGCTCAGATCTTAAAAACAGCCCTATGCTGAAAAGGGTTCTTGAGGGTCTTCAATTAAAAAAAAGCCCTTCTGAGCTCAACCAAGAATTACAAGCCGAAATTCTTGCAATGAAAATTGAGGACCAATCAGCAAGAGAAAAAAGCTTAGACATCAAAAATTTCTCAGATGAAGATAAGAAATTAATTCTAGAAATCGATGCAAAGCATAATCAAAGGCTCAAAGAAATTATTTCTACATATGGTTGGCCGGGTATACGTCTTGTCGGAATAGAAGGATCCTTGGCTATGTGGCTTTTAGTTCAACATCAAGACCGTGATCCTGAATTTCAAACCCAGTGTCTGCAACTCCTTAAAGAAGCAGTTGAAAAACAAGATGCAGGCTACCGCGAATACGCATATTTACTAGACAGGGTAAAAAGTAATGGCAATCTCTTACAGGTTTATGGAACACAATGGACCCAGAAAGAAGGAAAAATCGTTTTATATCCCTGTGAAGATCCACAGAATCTTAATCAGCGCCGTTTTGAAGCAGGTCTAAATACCATTGAAGAGTACAGGGAAGTAATGCAAAGAGCCTATCACCTCAGCGATACTGACATTTCTTTGTGATGATCAATTAACAAAATTTTTCCCAGGGTATATGGTTAACATGATGAACTTATTGAAGAGATTTACCGTATTCTTTTTGCTTCTTCTTTTCATGATGAATATGTCATGCACTTCCAAAGAAAAACCCAAATTTTATAGTCAGTTTGGACAAGATAAATACCTTTATAAAAAAGTTTTTAAGAATAAAAAAGATGGGGTCTTTGTCGATATTGGAGCCCATGATGGTGTTTCTTTCAGCAATACCTTTTTTTTCGAGAACTTAGGATGGAAAGGAATTTGCATAGAGCCTATCCCTGAGGTTTTTGAACGGTTACAAAAAGCAAGAAAAGCGACTTGTATCAAAGGCTGTATCTCGGATAAGTACGATACAGCTTCCTTTCTATGTATAAAAGGGTACGCTGAAATGCTCAGTGGAATTTTAGAAAATTACGAGCCCGGACATGTGGAGAGAATAAGAAAAGAGATTCTAGAAAAAGGCTGCACTTCTGAAGTTATCCCCGTGAAATGTTATAACATCAATCGTCTCTTTCTCGATCAAGGAATCCAACATGTCGATTACCTCAGCATTGATACCGAGGGGGGTGAATTGGATATTTTGAAGTCGATCGACTTCGATCAGTTTGATATCGATGTGATAGATGTAGAAAATAACTATGGGACGGCTTTTCAAAATTTACTAGAGCCTAAAGGATACAAGCTCATTGCCAAGCGCGGTCCTGATGAAATCTATAAAAAATCCCGTCCTAAATAGCCAAATAGGTTATTTGGATATCGGATGGACTTTTTCTGCAGGGCCAATCAAGGCTTTCTTTTCTTTAAAGTCCAAATAGATGATATGTCCTAAAATACAGTCGAAATCTCCTAATTTTCTGAAATGGGATAAAGCGAAAGGTCCATTGCTCATCAGTTAAACCATTGAATATTGACATTGACCTCTCCTTTGAAGAAGAGGTCAATTATCTTATTAAAGACAATGAAATACGAAGAAAATAAGTTCATTGATGAATAAAAATAACCACCAATTTTTTCTAAATCGCTGTTTCCTTTCTACCTGAAATTCGTGCTAATGATCTGTTCCATTAAGCCTGCACCTGGAAAATCAGCCATAATAATGCCTACATAACTTGGATAATTTTTAATAATATAATCACGAGTTAAGATATTAGTCCCTTCGTAAGCAATAGTGCAAAGTGTTCCCCAGCAATCGACTCTTGGAAAGTCGGGATAGGAATCCTTCCAGCCAGGAGTTGTCCTGCCGGTTGCTAGGCGTGGTGCGGATGTAGAGGGACTGGAATGGCCACTTGCCACAAAATAAGGAAAAGAACCAGTGCTCCCAGATAAATAATTGATGAAGAAAGGTCTATCAAACGAGCTGTTGCTAGATGCATCCACTAGCTGTTGTTTGACCTGGGTCCATTTATCATACAAATCAGCATTGGTTGTTAACTTCCAGTGGTCTTGAATATTAAATAAGGAAGAGGAGTAGACGAGGCCGAAATCACCGCCCTTAAAATCTCTCAACAAAACAATCTTACCTCGCACATCATTCAAAATCACGCGAAAGTCAGAGCCTCTCCAAAAAAAGTTAGAGTAGTTCGGATCATTAACGTAGCTATTGAATATTGTCACAAAATCGACAGTGCTTTGAGGGTCTACATCAGATGCTTCGCCCACGCGCATCAACACAGTTTCAGAAGGGTGCTGTTGAAGAAATTGTGTTATTGCCAGCAAAACATCATTAAAATTAGCGTGTTGGTAGACCTGTCCATGATGAATTGTAAAACTATCATCGACTCGTCTGCAACGAATATCTACTACTCTCACCCCTGACAATAATTGAGTTCCGAGTTTCATTGATTGAGTTTGGACGATATCCCCTCCATGTAATGCCATGGTATCATGTGTGCCAGGCATGGATATATCTTTCAAACAACGCTCGTTCGGAACGGCCTCCATCCAGTCGGGAAAATTAACGCCGATGCTTTCATCATGCGAATAAGCCCTATCCTCATGAGCCCATCCATAGGTTACTTGAAAAGCCAACAATAAAAAAAAGATGCGCAGGATATTTGGTAAGAAAATTAACTTAAATTTTAACAGATATGATTGATTTGATGATTTGTACACTAATGCCTCCATTTGTTGTTTCTTAAAAAGAGTAAAAAAAAGATTGCTGTGTAATAAATTTTATAGCAAGACAAATCGCCCCTAGTAAAAATAGCGAGTTAATTTGTCTTTTTCTGGTAAGTACTGGCTTCTTTGCCCTACAAAACTGTCACCAATGATGATTGCCGATATGAGAAGCATTCCAAGTTTGAAACGTTTTTTCGAAGAGCTATATTTTTGGAGTTTAGGAGACGAAAAAGGGTTTCTATGCTCATATCGGGCAGAGAATTCTCTAGGCGAGATTTCTCTTTTTCTTGAGAAGGATCCATTTAGAAACACTCGACATCAAGTGCACAAAGACAAACTCCTTTCGAGTAAGCCCGTTTTAGAAGGCTCTCCTGCTTCTTCCTTCACATATTTAGGCACGGCATAACCAGACATGACTTCCGTGAGCTGAGCGACGAGTATTCTTCCTTCTTCTTCAGGGACTTCGAAATGAGCCGCTCCCTGGACACGATCTAGTTGATGCAGGTAATAGGGTAAAATGCCGTGGCTCGCGAGCTTCTCACAAAGCTCTTTCAAAGTGGAGAGGTTATCATTGACTCCGCGTAAGAGGACGGTTTGATTGAGAACAGGAATTCCTAGCTTTTGGATTTTCTTTAAACCCGTCACCACTTGCGCATCGAGTTCTGAAGCATGATTGGTGTGGATGACAAAGAACACTTGGAGTCGTATTTCTTTGAGTAACAAGAGAAATTCTTCATCGATCCTTTCCGGGATGCCGATCGGAAACCGGGTATGAAATCTGAGCCTTTCCAAATGAGGGATGACATCCAATCGTTTAATCAAACTACTCAAGGTCTCATTCGATAGAGAAAGGGGATCTCCGCCGCTGAGGATGATCTCTGTGAGAGTGGGGTCTTGTCTGATGAGCTCGATTTCCTCAGCAAAGTTTTTATCCTGAGTTTCATAATCATAGTTTTGACGGAAACAAAATCTGCAATTCATGGCGCAGCTGCTGGTACAGACGAGGAGCGCCCGGCCGTGATATTTTTTCAAGAGCTTGCTCGACTGGCGGGCTTGAAGATCTCCCACCGGGTCGGCTTGAAAACCAAAGACAACTTCGTTCTCTTTTTCAACAGGAAGGAATTGAAGTAGAATAGGATCGTCCCATCTGTTTTTCTGAATTTTTTGAGCAAGGCGGAAGGGAAGATTCAGAGGGAAGCGGGAATCTTTTAAGATCTCCGGATAGTAAACAGAATCGAGCTGAAGAAACTCAGAGAGCTTCTTCCAGCAAGTAAAGTTTTGACGTTGAACTTGTCTCCAGGGAATCATAACCCATCCATTTTAGGATGGGCGGAGGTATTTTGAGTAGATAAAAACTTTTTTAGGTCCAGTTTTTAGACGATGGCTGCTACATTTTTTTTCAGTGCTGGGGTATCCCGAGCGACGTCGGCGCCTACAGAAACAAGCTTATCGACCAGGTTTTCATAACCCCTATCGAGGAAGTGGGCGCCCGAAATCAGACTGGTATCAGGGGCCATGAGAGCGGCAATCACATAGGCAAAGCCGGCACGTAGATCAGGTATCGTGATATCCTTTGAAACCAAAGGAGTAGGTCCTTTAACGACAATGCTATGGCAATAATTCTGCGACTTGAAGCGGCAAGGGACATTTCCTAAGCAATGAGTAAAGTGTTGAATATCGGCTCCCATCTCTTTGAGGGTCTCTGTGTAGCCAAAACGGTTTTCATAAACAGTTTCATGCACTATAGAATGGCCATGGGCTTGCGTCAACAAAGCAACGAAAGGTTGCTGCCAATCGGTTAAAAATCCTGGATGGACATCGGTTTCTAGGAGAATGCCCCCTTTTAAAGGGCCACGATAAAAGAACTCAATGCCGTTATTGCGGACATTGAATCCCGCTCCGATCTCTCGCAGTTTGTTGAGGAAAGTGATCATGTGAAAATGTTGGGCGCCTTCGACAAAGACTTTACCTTGCGTGCTGATGGCTGCCATGCCTAAAGAGGCAGCTTCGATCCGGTCGGTCATGACTTGATGTTCCACTTCGTAAAATTCTTGCGCCGGCTGGATGCGGATGGTGCGGTCGACATCGACGACAATGCCAACGCCGAGTTTTTGTAGGAAAAGAACCAGGTCGACAATTTCAGGTTCGATGGCGGCATTGCGAATCACTGTTCCGCCTTTGGCGCGACAAGAAGCTAAGATGGTATTTTCAGTAGCACCGACGGAAGGAAATGGGAGTTCAATTAAAGTCCCGCGCAGACCTTGATGAGCCCTAGCAAAATAAGCTCCTTCTTTTTTCATCGCGCGAAATTCAATCGTAGCGCCGAGTTTTTCCATGGAGCTAATATGAAAGTCAATGGGGCGCGGACCGATTTTACAGCCGCCGGCAGTCGGAACAATAATGTCTTCGTCGGTTCTGCCCAGGAGCGCTCCGATCATCAAAATCGGAATGCGGTTAGAACCGGAAAATCTTTGAGGGATGTAGGTGGTGGTCAGTTCTTTGGTGACGATCTCAATGACGCCTTCGCTTTTGTCCCAATGCACTGTGCTTCCAATTTCTCGACAGAGGTCCACGGTAATTTCAACATCGAGAATATTAGGCACATTGAAGAAGACGCAACGTTTATCTGAAAGAAGAGACGCAACGAGAAGCTTCGTAACCGCATTCTTCGCACCCGCAGCTTTGACACTGCCTTGAAGGGGATTTCCACCTTTTATTTTTAGTATGTCCATACTGCCCAGTCTTAGCTAGATTTTGATTTATTCGCAAGAACCTCGACAACTAACTTTCTAGAAAAAGGGAAGAGCGTTCCATTTTTTTGCACGATCGCATCAGGTAATAAGTTGCTGAGATTGCTTTTTGTCAAATAGCTTAAAGCAATCGTTTGTTTTGGGAAACGACGTTCTGAAATTTCGAGTGCAATCCATCCCATTGTTTTGCGCGCATTGATTTCTACAACTGGTTGAAGCTTGTCATTTCCCCAGATCATTGCATCGATTCCGACATGGCCAAAGTATCCTAGCGCTTTTATTTTTTCCAAAATTGGAAATACTTTCTCTTGATGCTTTTCCAGAAAGGGAAAATATTTTCCGAATAAAAAAGGGAGATCGCCGACTTGGGTTGAATTGTACTTTCCCCGCTGGTCATTGACGCAGATAGTGGCTCCGAGAAATTCGATTTTGTCTGGATAGATTTTCCATTGAGTACTGAAATCGAGTTTTCTCTCCACCCAAGGCTCTGCAATCACAGGCTGTCCCCTTGCAAACTCTTGCTCTGCAAATTTCTTCCGATGATCTGATGGTAGAAAAAGGTGCCCTTTTCCAGAAACGCCAAAACAGGTCTTGAGGACTTTGGGGCCTTCTGTTTTATCGATCCATTTTTCCAGCTCTTCCATCGAATCGATCAGGGCAGCGCCTGGAAGTTTTTGCGATTCTTTAAAGGAAAAAGCTTTCGAGTTGACGAGCTTGACAACTTCCCACTCCGGCATCTGATAGGAGAGTTTTTTTTTCTTTGCCCAGTCAGCGATGCTTTGAGAGGCGCCCCATGACTCGATTTGTTGATAGGGGAAGTGCCTCTCCTCTAATAAATGGCAGCGAGAAATCGAAGGCGCAGGAGCGTGGGTAACGGCAATGCCGTCCTCGGCTTCAGCATAGAGAAGAGGAAGAAATTGAAGCTGCATAAAGATGGGATGGCTTTGGATTAAAGCGGCAAAGTTTGCCGGGCTCTCGGCTGCGAGTTCCGCTTCAAAATTAGTATTCGCAATATGCAGGAATGACATCTTGAATTAGAATATCTGACCAATGAAATATCGAACAGGATTAGGACAGGACAGTCACCGTTTTTTACCTGAAGGTTCTACCAAGCCGTGTATCCTCGGGGGATTGATCTTTGAAGAGGCTCCTGGGATGGCTTCTGATTCGGATGGCGATGTTGTTTTGCATGCGATCTGCAATGCCATCACTTCGGTGACGGGCGTTCAAATTTTAGGAGGGATCGCCGATGATCTTTGTCAAAAAGACGGAATTACCGATAGCCAAGTCTATCTAGAGAAGGCCTTAGAAACTTTGGAGAGGCAAAAAATCGAGCATATCGCGATTGCCATCGAAGCTAAACGGCCTCGGCTCCAACATCGTATAGAGGAGATGCGGTCCAAGATTGCTGCTCTCATGCACTTAAAAATTATGCAGGTGGGCATTACAGCAACTGCCAGCAATGGACTGACAGAATTTGGTCTCGGAGAAGGGATCCAATGCATATGTATTATTACGGTTACAGAAAATTAATATGACATCTTTATACTTATCAGCAACTTTATCACCTGACGAGAATTTGACTCTTGTTGCTCGGGGACAAACAATGACAAAAGAGTATGCGGATATTCATGAAGAGTTTGTGCGGCAAGAATTTCCCGCTGTTATTTCAACCTTAAAAATCACGGCATTTGCTTTGGGCGTGATCAGTCTCTTAATAACGGTCTTAGTGCATCGAAAAACTGGGATTGTCCTTTCTTGTCTATGCATTGTTCCGCTGATTGGCATTTACTATATTCAGCAAAGGCAAAATGTCTTTTTGTCGAAGCTTGAATTAGTCAGTAATCAGACACGAGCGATTTTTAGCGATATAAACATTTATTTAGAGAATGAAAGGTTTTTTAAAGAAGAAGTTTTGATTTCTCTATTTAATGAAGGCACATATTACGAAGAACAAGATGCGCTGAGGGAGCTTCAAAAAATCGTGGCTCGCTTTGATCGAGATTTGCTAATTTTAAATGATGCGGATAAAAATCGACGTTATAACAAGCAGGGAAAAATCATCTCTTCGGTTCGCTCTGCCCTGGCGATGAAAACGCCTTATACAGTTCCTGGAGATGTTTGGAAGAAGTTTCAACTGACTTGTATCCAGTATCTGCATGGACGGAATAGCATCGCTACCGATAAGCCGTGCCCTTATATTTGTTTATCACGAACAAATACGCTCCATTGGTCCGCAGTTCCTTTCAATTAACTTTCTTTGTTTGAAGCAGAATTAACAAGAAATAAATCTTGCGATACCGCTCTTCTGTGATTTTCTAAAGGAACAAACAACGCCTGCATGAGAGGAGCGTCGGGGACGACGGCATAGTGAGAAAAGTCCTCAATACCCGCTTCTTTCAAAATAGCTTCGTCGGTAAAAAACTGGCCTGTGCATTGGGTTGCAGGTCTTTGGACCAGCTCATAGGCGGCATCGCCCATGATCGAAGGCCATCGGCTCCCTGCATAAACTTCGGGTGAAAAATGGTCTTTGATGGTCTGGGTAGCAATCGTTGTTTGGGGCCAGAGAGAATTGACGGCAATCCCTTTAGATTGAAACTCGGCTGCCATCCCTAATGTGCACAAGCTCATTCCATATTTAGAAAGAGAAAAGGCCAAATGATCTTTTAACCAGTAAGGTTCTAAATTTAACGGAGGCGATATGTTGATAATATGGGGATTTTGCGCGTGCTCGAGATAGGGTATGCAGGCTTGTGCCATGAGAAAAGCTGCGCGCATACCTGTCGAAACAACAATATCAAATTGCTCAGGTCTCGTTTGCAACGTGTCAGTAAAAATCGTTGCGCTGGTGTTATTAATCAAAATATCAATTCCTCCAAAATGAGCAGCAGCCTGAGAGACGGCTTGTTGGAGGGCTTGATGATCGCAGACATCGACATTCAGAGGTAGCACGTGCCCACCTGCGGCGGTAATTTGATCGGCGGCATGTTGAATTTTTTCGGCCGTTTCTTTCGTCAGCATCACGATATTAGCTCCCTCTTTGGCAAAACGTAAAGCGATCGCTAGCCCAATACCTTGACCTGCACCTGTGATGAGAATGGTTTTATTTTTCATAAGTCCCTTGGTTTAACTCGATACGATTTCCTTGCTGAGCCCATACATCAATCCCTTCAGCGTATTTGAGCACGTTCATATATCCTAAGTCAGCGAGCCGTTGAGCCAGTCGACTGCTTGCACCGCATTGCGCATGCGTACAATAGACAGCGATAAGGGCATCTTTTTGGGGAAGCGTAGAAGCAAACTCTTCAGCGGAAGCTTCGCTTGTTAAAGATATTGCTCCTGGAATTCTTCGCCCATCATCCCATTTAGAGGATCTGGCATCAATTAAAATCAGGTTTGTTTTCGAAGCTAGAAGCATTTTTAATAGTGCGGTGCTGATCTTTTCACCAGCAACGGGGGTTATACTACATTGTTCAGTCATATTGACTCCTTTTAATTTGCCCAGCCTTTCAGCAAGGTGTTAAGTCCATTTTCTAATATCCGTTTACATCTGACTAAATCTTTCTCGGGGGAAATAAAAAGCTTTAACAGTCCACCTAGGAAGATTCTTAGCACTTCTAGAGCATCCTCGATTTGCTGCTCTGTTGAAAGTTGAGAGTAACCTAAACCTCTTAACCCTTTTCCAATCAGATCAATTACTTGTTTCATCTCTAAAGGAAAATCGTGAGGGTCCATTTCTGTGCTCACAAGCGTGAAGAGTTCTACTCGATGAGGATCTTGCATCATGAATTCAATATCCGCCCAGATTAATTTTCTGAAATAAGCCTCGGAATTATTTCCTAGCTTAACAGCCTGCATGGCTATGAGTAATTCCTCGCAGACTTTGGAAAAGAGATCTCGGACAAGAGAGTCTTTATTGGGGAAAGTTTCATAGACAACGCAAGGGCTGTATTCAATGAGATCCGCGAGCTTTCTCATCGTTAAAGAGTGGATGCCTGAGGATTGAACGAGCTTCATCGCTGTATTCAATATCAATTCTTTCCGCTCGATCTTTTCTTTAGCTCTTCGTTCTTGCGCACCCATGATATCTCCATAACATGAGTCTATTATAGAACAGTGTTCTAATATATACAAATATATAGTATAAGTCCTTGATTTTTAAATGGTAATAATTTTTTTTTTATGAATTTTTTAGTCAAAAATAGAATTAGGATTTTTTCATGCATGAGTTATAGAGAGCCATTCTATAAATCATTTTTAGGCATAAATGTGAGTTATAGAAAAACACCCTCAATTGGAAGCTTTAATCCCAACCCTCAGCAGGCATATCGGGCAATTGATGCTTGGATTTCCGATGATATAAAAAGAAGACCAGTATTAAGGCAATCGATAAGAGTCCGGCAAGGCCTAAGTGGGTATAGAAAAATCCTGCCTCTTCCGCTTTATAAAAGTACCGGAGAAGAATAGACCCTTGTTCCGAGGAGAGATCCCGAAGGTATTCTTTGGCTTGCTGCGCGCCGGCAATCATATTCTGTAATAGAGAAGAAGGGATCATTTGAGTTTTTGGGTTTTCCTGAGCTAGCGATTGCAGGGTATTGAATTGGGTCGTGTCAATGAAAGCTCCTAGCACTGCCACTGCCAAGGTCGCAGAGAAAGACCGGATGGTTGCAATCGTCCCAAAAGCGCTTCCTGCTTTGGTCTGAGGGACTGCTCCCATCGCTGAAGCATAGGAGGGTGTAAAGACCAAAGGAATTCCCAATCCAAAAGTCACAAGGCCAATGAAGAGAATTCCCAGAGAACTCTGAAAGAAGAAAGCGGTCCAAATAAAAGAGAAAATCAAGAGTAAAAATCCGATGGTGATGGGAATTTTGGGTCCGAATTTATCCGAAAGCATTCCTCCGATAGGAGATAAAAAGAGCACGGGACAGGAAGAGAGTACCGTGATGACACCTGTTTTCATTGGCGACCAATCGAGGACATCTTGGAAAAAAATCGCTCGGAAGACAGTGATCATTAAAATAAATTGAATCGAAAAGACACTGATGTTCACGGCTTTAAAAATCGGGTGTTTAAAAAGAGAAAGATCCAAAAAAGGATGAGGTGCTTTCTTCTCTCGGAGCAGTAAAAAAATAGTGGCGATGAAGAAAAAAAGAAAACAAATGATGACCTTAGAAGATGTCCACCCCCACTCTCTTGCTTGCATCAGAATCACAATCAATGAACCGGAGCTGATCACAAAATAAACAAAACCCCGTAGATCGAATTTAGGTTTTTCTACCTTCGAAGGCTGAATAAAAAGATAGACCAGGATTAATCCTAGAGCAGCGATCGGTAGGTTGATCCAGAAAATCCATCTCCAGGAAAGAGCTTCGGTAAAATATCCGCCGACAAGAGGTCCGATGATTAAAAAAAGCGAGCTGGCGCTGACGTTGATACCGGTGGCTTTTCCTCTTTCGCTCGGAGGAAATAAAGACATGAGGAGCGCGGTGGAAGCAGGAAACATGAGGGCGGCTCCAATTCCTTGCAAACCTCGAGCGGCAATCAACCAAAAAACATCGGGCGTGGCTCCGCAAAGCGCAGAAGCGATTGAAAAGATGATCATGCCGAAAGTGAAAGCTTTTCGATGGCCCATCCAATCGCCAATCTTACCCCCGGCTAAAACCAGAACAGCTGTGACCAGAAGATAAGCATTGATGCACCATTGGAGTTGAACATTTGTCGCTCCCAAATGTTTTTGGATCGTGGGAAGCGCAACAGGAAGCACGCTCTGATCAACAAAGACCATTGCTAAGGCAGGCATCAGGGCGAAAAGGCCCCACCATTTTCGATTTTTACTCATGAAAACTATTGTTATTTTTTGATGGAATATCTAGCACTTCTATTCTCCATATCATAAGTGAAAGTTTTTTAAGAAATCTTGTTACGCACTGCAACCATGCGGGCCCATCTGTATAGGCCTTGTACGATCGATATAAACTTGCAGTTGTTCGATAACAAAGCTCAGGTTATTCTCTTTGAGCGCCTTCGTCAGAGGCCATCCACGTTGGGGGAATTGATACGAGAGAATGCCTCTGAGTAAAATATCAACCATCCTTATATTTTTTTGATGGGCTGCATGCAAGGCTGCTTTTGCACGCTTGTGAAGGTCTAAGTTTCCACTCGCAAGTAAAACCAATAAGATGTGCTCATTTCCAGTTTTTACAGTTTCCATAACGGATTCATATAAGCAATGATTGACATCTATGCGAAGTAATTCCTCGATATACACTTCAAGGCTTTCCCGAACGGCGGTGATCATGGCGAAATTATAGGTTTGGAAAGAAAGCTGGTGATTTTCACTGAGATTCTGCATCAAAATCATCGCAGAATTCCAATGACTTTCTTTGATAGCGCTCATTACAGCTTCATTACAACACTGGGACCCGGGATTAATGGCAGCAAGCAATCCAATCAAAGCAGCCTCATTGCCAGTATAAGCAGCTTGTTGAACAGCTTCTGCCGGTGTCATCTGACTCAGCATTGAAGTTGCAAAATGTCGTTGTAGACCCATCAGGGTTACACCTGTGCCCATTTTTTAAACTCCCTTTATAATTTTTGAGCTAAATTTTAACCTTGTCGAGGGATAGTGGTCAAGTTTTGTAGTAATAATACCCTCAATAAATATTCTAAGCTGATTTACAATCTACTGAGAAAAAGGGAAATACAAGGGAGTTATAGCATGATAATTTTAAACAAAGGCATGCCTCATATAGAAGAAAACAAAGAGTTAGCTCGATTATTGACCCAGGCTCAAAATGAGCAAGACATCGCTCTTTTAAAAAAGTTGCTTTCTCCTCGTTTTAAATCCCATATTTCCGATGTTCCTTTTCCTTTGACCCGGACTCAATATATTCAAGGCGTCAAAATGTCCCATCAAGCTTTTAGCAACTTGATATTCACGATAGAAGACTTGATTGCCGAAGGAGATAAAGTGGTGGTTCGTATAACTGCCCGTGGCAAACACACAGGAAAGTATCAAGGCTTTATCACCTCTCAACAAAAAGTAAGATTTCAAGGGATTGCTATCCGGCGCATTTCAAAAGGTCAAATTATCGAAGAGTGGCAGACGAATGATCAGCTCAGTTTACTGCAGCAGATTGGACTCTCCGTCAATCATATCATTTAGATTGCTGGAGAAAAAGATATGTTTAATCTCTCTCATTAGTCATTGATTTTTGGTCTTTTACCGTCTAGACTTACCCTCAGAAAATTGTAGACCCTGGTCTTACTGAAGGCTGATGTTATGCGTCAGAGATAATTTAGGCGGATTGGGGTTGTTTTTTCTGTCTTTAAGTTATTTGTTTTCTACTTAGTTAATTTATCCTGGAGCACTTTTTGATCGAGATCCATCCATCTTTGGGCGTGGTACGTATCCCGTAACTTCGCATAGGCATGTTGAGGGTAGATCTTCCAAAATTCTTCAGGTGTGTAATAAGAGTAGCTATATAAGACTTTCCGTCCGTGTGCAAGTTGGGTCCATTTCTCTAGTTGTCGAATGAGTTCTGAAGGAGAACGGGAGCTAGGAGAAATTCCATAGACGCCCACATTCACAATGAATGAACTATTTGAAGCTGGAAGAAAATGGGGAGATAGAATTTGAAACCTTTTTGAAATAGGCGTCGGACAAAGCCATAAGGGATAGATTTTAATTTCTTCAAAGATTTTGGTCACAAACGTCACAACATTTTCTGCCGGGATGCAAAAATCTTGAATGATAAAGCGGTCGGCGACCCAATCTTCTGATTTAGAATGGAGCCAAGAGTAAAGCCGATGGCTTGTCATGGCCCATCCCCATAAGAATCGAAAGAAAGGACCTGGATCCTCGGGTCCTGTGAAATTTTCTGGTTTGAAAGAAGGGAGGAGCTTCGCAAGAGAAGGTAAATTAAAGCGGCTTTCTAAAAGATAACGAGGAATAGAAGACCAATGTGTTCCATACGACCCGATCCAAAAGGCTCCCCTGTCATGCCGAAAGAGATAGTCGAGTAGGGGAATTTTTTCTTCCTGCCCCTCAGTCATTTGTTTAGCATGGCAATAAAACCATTCGTCCCAGGGAGACTTCAATGAAAGAGAATGGGGTACAGTTTCTGGGACTTCCAAAAAGGATCCTTCGATAATCGTGATATGATCGGGTGCAAAGACCAAACCCTCCACAAAATCAGGCGCTGATATCGCTCCATGGATACGCTCGAAATATCTCACCGTGTCTGAGATCGAAGAAAAAGTCCGGTAGTTGAGTTTAACCCAAGGCGTAGCAGGAATTAATTCGAGTTCGATGGAAAGAAGAATTCCCAGTGATCCATACGATCCGACAATTCCATAAAAAAGATCGGCATGTTCTTGTGGGGTAGCGCGGACGACCGTGCCATCGCCTAAGAGGATTTCATAGGCCAGGCAGTTATCGCTGAAGAGGCCGTACCGATGAGATGCACTCTCTAGCCCGCCTCCCATGATAGCCCCGCCGACAGTGATGCCTCTAAACTCGGGGATCACCGGAACCATCATGTTATGTTCTAAAGCAGCCTTAACCAACTGTTCCATCGTGACACGGGGTTCGACGGTGATGCGCCGGTGGCCGGTATCGATCTCAAGTATGCGATTTAGATGATTAATGTTGAGCTGAGAGGATTCAGATTTATAGGATTGGGATCGGGTGATATTAGAAGGATGAGGATGATTGCGGAGACTGATCTGTCCTGTTTCTTTGAAGAGTTGCTGACGTAAGGTTTCGACGTCTTGATCGTGCTCATGTTTCATAAAGATAAGAGTTAACAGAAGAAAATAATCTTTTCAAAAGATTTTATCAACCGAGCGAGCTCAGAAGATGAACTCGCTCGAATATACTAATGAACCTTTTCTTCCTCTTTCACAATATACCGTTTGAAAGATTCTTCATGCCACCGGCGATAAGTGCAAGGCTCACCTGGTTTTCCTCCATATCTGGCATCTTCGGTGAGTTCAGAAGAAGAATAGATAACTGTATCCATGTGAGGTATAATAAAGAGTGCCATGGTCAAACGCTCTACTGATCCTTTGGCCTTGTGAACACGGTGTTCTGTGGCTCTGATCGCATCATTGGTGACCAGCTGACCAAATTCACCCACTTGAAATAGCATGACATCCGGGTCGTCAGCTTTCACTTTTTGAAAAATCCCTTTTGCAGTTGTGCTTACGAACAGTCCCGCTTCCAGCGGCTCCGGCACAGCTTTGCCATTCATAAAATAAAAAGCAGGAAGAAGGGCTGTGATTAATCCATGATCAAAGTGAGCGCCGCACCAGTAAGGATTATCCAGATCTGTGCTATCGATGCTCTTTCGATAATATAACATTCGTCCTATTCGGGGTACTCCATCTAAGGAAATTCCGGTCATAGATCCTAAAAGCCCAATTTTTTTCATGACCGCCTCTCCCATCTCAGACATCATCATTCCTAAATCTTGAAAAGGACCTCTTAAGTCCATCTCTCGTGGCCATTTGTTGAAGGGACTCTCTGGAACAAGTCCGTAATAGGAAACTTTTAAATCATCAATAACCCATCTGCCATCGGGCCGTTTAAATTTCTCTTTGGCTTTTTCATAACCCAGGAACATCTCTCCAGCTTTAGGAGCATAGGCTTCTTTGACTTCTTCGGGCGAAGCAGAAAATTCTCGGGCGGTTTCTATATATTTTAGAACTTTTTCTTTGTATCCTGGAATGCCCTTGATTCCTACAATCCCTTTTTCATGCAAAGCTTTTTGCAATACCTTCAGTGCTTCAGGATCATTCTGTTCAAAAGCTTGGTAAGGAATGATGTCTAAGGGCAAGATTTCAATCTGTTCCATCCCTTCACATGCAAACAAAATACCTAAACTCAATAAAATCTTTCTCATGTCAATTCCTCTTGTTTATTCCATCCAAATTCTGAAAAAAAGCATCCTTCTTGAACCATATGGATAGCATGTCGGATCACAGGGGCGGTATTTTTTGGTAGGGCATTCATCGGATAAAAAGCCAATTCGTCACAATGATCAGGTTCATTGTTCATCAAAGTTCCTTCATATTCCTTGGCTTTGAAAATAACATCCATTTGCTCAAAAAATATACCTTCAGGCATTCGATGGAGTCGATGGATGACATGGCAAACAGAAAGGTTTTCGGGCCTAAGGATAATATTAGCTTCCTCTTTTGCTTCGCGGATCAGTGAAGATGAGACGGGCTCATTTCCGTCATGGCCTCCCATAGGGACCGCATACCATCCATCATCAAGGCCCGTTTGGAAGCGACGAGAAAGGAGAACAGAGTTTTTTTGTATGAGCATCAAAAGCACACCCACTTTGAGTTTGAAGCGAGTCTTTTCTTTTTGAAGAAACTTTTCTAGAGACGTTTGTAACATATCAGCCATCCTTTTATTGAAGCCCAGCATAGCTGCTTGACAAACATAAGCGATAATTATTAATATTTATCGGACAAATAAGTAATTCTTATGAAAAAACTCCCTCTTAACCTCATTTACTTGAAGTATTTTTTTGATTCTGTTCGGTTTGAGAGCATTTCAGACGCAGCAAAAGTGAATTTTGTAAGCCAGTCAGCAGTGAGCCAGGCCATTGCGAAATTAGAGGAGAGTTTAGGGTTCGAGCTCATCTCGCATCGACCGAATCGATTTAAAATGACAGAAAAAGGTGAGCAGCTTTTTGTCAGCGCAAGAGAAATTCTCCAGAGTATACAACAAGCCGAGGATCTTTTATTGAAGGATGATAGTGGAACCATCACGATCGGTTGTACGCATAGTTTTTCTCTGACTTTACTTCCTATTTTTTTAAAAGAATCCAAACGGCTCTACCCCTCCTTAAAAATCCGTTTCCGTCTGGGCCATTTTTTTGCAATCCGGGAATGGCTAAAAAAAAGAACCATCGATTTTGCCATCTTGATTAACAATGAAGATCTTTCACAATTTGATTTGGAAGAGATCTATGAAGGAGAGTTTCGGCTCTATAAAGCTAACGATTGTGTAGAAGAAGATCTTTCTTTTCTTCTTGATTCGGACGAGAGGCGAGAAACAGTGCTTCTTAAAAACTGGTATCGATCTCGTTATGGATGCGAATTGCCAGTTCACATGGAGATTTCGAGCTGGGGCGTGATTGCCAATTTAACCGAGCATGGTCTGGGCATCGGTTTCTTTCCCGATTATTTAGCTCGTCTTCAACATACAAGCCTTAAGCTATCTTCCTATGAGCATGATCCCATTCCTTACAAACTATTTGCTCTCTTTCTTAAAAACATTCCGCGCAGTCGTCATGTCTTATCTTTCCTAGAAATCTTGACCGATCGCTCCTTGCTTCGTAACCCATCACTTCTTTGCTGCTAAGTGTTCATGAGGTGCTTTCGTATACTTATAGAAATATGTCAGATTCCGTCCGATGACTAACCCTGTCGTTAATCCCGACACACCCAAAATAAATGCAACGGTGGACGTTTTATTTGTGAGAGAAGGATCAATAGCAAGCAGGTAATGAATAGAAAATTGAATTAAAAAAATAACCATAATTAAAATCAGAATCGTCCAATCTCCAGGGATCGCTGCGAGATGTTGCTGTTTATCTGCTCTTACTACGACTTTCCTGACATGAAGATAGCCCAAGTAGATTCCTAAAATTCCCCCACAGATGAGAAAAATGAGTTGCGAAGGGATCGGTGGGCCAACCCGATAGACGTTTTCAATGGAAAACCAGGCGAAGACAAGTGGAATAACGATCAGCCTTTGGGGTTTTATGATTCTTTTGTAACACCCTTTAATGCTGAGATAGAGCAATCCCAAAAAAAGAATATAGACCCAGCTTGGTACCGATTGCATAAACTCCTTCTTAAAATTCCTGCTTAACCGATTTTTTAAATCTTTTCAAAGGTTCCCTTTTACTATCAATGTATGAAGAGAGTAAAATATTTGACCTAACAGAAAAAAGAAGATGAATAAAACTCTGATTAAAATTGAATCGGTCAAAAAATCTTATCAAGACAGAAAGACGATTATAGAGGCATTAAAAGGAATTTCTTTGGACATTCAAGAAGGAGAGATTTTCGGACTACTCGGGGTCAATGGTGCCGGAAAAACCACCCTGTCGACGATCCTTGCGGGTTTGCATCCACCGACTTTTGGTGATGTGCAATACAAAGGAAAATCCATCTATGACGACATCGTAGCTTATCGGAAAATTGTAGGATTTTGCCCCCAGAAACCGAACTTCGACCTATCGCTGACTTTGGAAGAAAATTTAATTTTTGCAGGACGGTATTACCGGATGGCTTTGCCAGATATTCAAAAGCAAATCAAAAAATTAATGGATCAGTTCCACCTCCACGAATATGCAAATTCTAAAGCATATGTGCTCTCAGGCGGCTATAAGCAGCGGTTTCTCATTGCACGCACTTTGATACATCAGCCTGAATTGATTATCTTGGACGAACCCACGGTCGGACTCGATCCTCATATCCGTCATCAATTATGGGAACAGATTTCTGAGCTAAAGCGAAATGGGTCTTCAGTCTTACTTACAACGCATTATCTCGACGAAGCTGAACATTTATCCGATAGGGTCTGCATGATCGATGGCGGATTGATCAAGACCATCGGTACTCCGGAGAGTTTGATGAAACTTCATGAAAAAAACCGTTTGGAAGATGTCTTTTTAAAACTGATGCAAAAGAGCGATGATGTTGAACAGTCATAGTGTTTCTCAAACATACGGGGGATATTTCACGACAGTCGGCTATTTAATACGGCGCGATTTGCGAGTTTTTAAGGAAGAATTTTGGGGCAAGTTTATCGATCTCTGTATTCTGCTTGTCACAACTATTCTTATCTTCAGCTATTTTCTTCCATCTTACGGGCTGAGTGCAGATTATGGACCTTTCATCCTCATTGGCGCGATCGCCGGTTTTGCTTTTTTTGAGGTCATCGGCAAAGTCAGTATAATGATTGCCGATATGGAAGGAGACAAAACGATTCTATATACCCTTACGTTACCAATTCCCTCTTGGCTTGTCTTTGTTTACATTGGGATTTCCTGGTCTCTTCTTTCTTCTATCCTGAGCCTTCTGTTATTTCCTTTAGGAAAATTAGTTTTGTTCTCCCAATTCGATCTTGGAAAAATAAGTCTGGTGAGGCTTATTCCAATCTTTCTGCTAAGCAATCTCTTTTTTGGGTTTTTTGCTCTTTGGTTAACCAGTGTTTTGAAAAAAATGAGCAGCCTTTCTCATTTGTTTGTCAGGGTCGTTAATCCGATGTTTATGTTTGGTGGATATATGTATTCCTGGTATGCCGTCTACCATATTTCCCCCCTCGTTGGATATGCGCATCTTATCAATCCTGTTCTCTATGTTATGGAAGGAATGCGAGCCGCTGCTCTAGGGCAAGCAGGGTATCTGCCTTTTTGGTTTAGTTTTACTGCTCTTACCATCTTTACACTCGTGATTGGATGGGATGCCTTGAGAAGGCTTCAAAAGAGACTCGATTGCGTCTAATTTTTGTCTTATTCTCTAACCTCCTTATTTTAAAAAACTTAGGATGGATCTCCTTATAATCCCTTATCCAGAAACTCCAATATAATTGCATATTTTGGATAAGATTTTTATCATTTTAGCTTAAATATTCAAAAGAAATGGAGATTCTGGTTAAATAAAGAATAGAGGAAAGACGTTTATATGCACCAGGTCTTGCGTTTTGCCAAAACAGCTTATATTGAAACTCAAAATCTCATCCCTTTACTGAGGGACTATACGAATCCCTACAGTTGTATTTCCCGCATGGTAAAAAAGGGGGAGCTCATCCGTTTAAAAAATGGCTTTTTTGTCATCGCTGAAAAACTTGAGAATACTCCTGTTCCTTATGAGCAAATTGGGAATCTTCTCTATGGTCCCTCTTATATCAGTTTTGAATGGGCGCTATCTCACTATGGAATGATTCCGGAAGGAGTTTATGTTGTAACAAGCGCAGTTGCAACTAAGTCAAAAAGTTATAAAACCCCCTTGGGAACTTTTGACTATACCTATTTGAGCCACTCACGTTATGCCATAGGGATTGATCAGAAGGAAAATCTTGCAGGGAGATATCTGATTGCGACTCCAGAAAAAGCATTGGCCGATCTAGTTCACTTAAAGAGTAAAGGTTTAGAAGCTAAAGATTTGTTGGTCGATCTCATTGAAGGTAGGAGAATCGATGAAGGGGATTTAAAAAATTTGAATAAAAAACATTTGCTGGAAATCGGTGAGAATTATCGTTCTCGAGCCGTCAGACAGCTTATTAACACTCTGGGATTGTTATGAATGACTCAATTGTTAAAAAAATGGTCAACCGATATCAAAACTCCAAAATCAGTGAACAGACAAAGATCCGGGAAATTTTACAACAAACAGCTCTTTTGGGATTAAAAAGGCAGGGCTTTTTTGAAAAAGCAGCTTTTTATGGTGGAACGGCTTTGCGAATTTTATATGGCCTCGATCGATTTAGTGAGGATTTGGATTTTACTCTATTACAGCCTGATCCCGCGTTTGATTTTACTCCATTTTTAGATGGAGTGCGTAAAGAGCTTGCAGCTTTCGGTTTTGAAATGGAAGTAGCTCAGAAAATCAAAACGATGGAAACAAGCGTGATCTCAGCCTTCATGAAAATGAATACAATCAAACTTTATTTAGCAATCGGTGAAGAAAAAAAATCCAAATCCATCAATCACAATGAAACCATTCAGATTAAGCTAGAAGTGGATATCGATCCCCCGTCTTATTTTCGAGTGGAAGAACACATCGTTCTCAATCCTACATCCTTTTATGTCTCGACTCTTCATCGTAGTGACTTATTTGCAGGAAAAATGCATGCCATTTTATATAGAGCTTGGAAAGGTAGAGTCAAAGGTCGCGATTGGTATGATTTAATTTGGTATATTAAAAACAATGTTCCTCTAGGTCTTCGTTATTTAGAGGAATGCATGCGGCAAACAAAAAATCTGGAATCTAACAAATCATTAACTCGAGATCGTTTGATGGAGATGCTTCGGTCAAAAATTCAGGGGATTGATTGGGAAAGCGCCAAAGCCGATATGCGCAGTTTTATTGCAGATCCAGAAAGGCTAGATATCTGGTCTTCTCAATTTTTTTCAGACCTGATTCAGCATCTTCTTATAGAGGATTTAACCTGAGTTTCGCTGTAATAATTTCTTCACTGATAAGATTCTCGAAATGACGATTGATATGGCCCATTTCTTCAACTGAAAGATACTTCGCGCTTGGAATAGCCGCGGCCAGTGCTTTTCCAGGATCGGGCAAGATCAGAGTCGGAACCTGGAAATATTGAGGAATAGTCGGGACCCATATTCATCATTTGACAGCACGGAAACCCAGTCCTTTAGGACTGGGAGAAAGTGCTGCTCCTCTTATATATTTTAAAATAAAATAACATTTAACTATATTTAGTGCCCGATGAAGTACACCATCAGCATATTTCTTGAAACGTCTAGGGAAGATAAGCTGAAATTTGTAGCGCTTCAGGATGCCTATCACAGGGCCTGTAATCAGATCATTCCTAGTGTTGTCGAAGAAAGATGCTGGAATCGTGTCGCTTTGCATCATTTGGTCTATAAAAAAGTACGAAAAAATTCCCTTTTGGGATCTCAGATGGTCTGCAATGCTATTTTTTCCGTATGCAAAGCATATAAAGCTAAAGCCATCGGCAGAAATGAACCCGTCCCAGTGATTCAATTTCGTAAAAATAGAAGCGTCCATTTTGATAAGAGAACCTACTCGATAAAAGGGAATATTCTCTCTTTGTATACCCTTGAGGGACGCATTCGCATTCCCATGCGAATGGGTTCTTTTCAGGAGAAATATTTTTCTGAGGGGACACCAGCAGAAGCCGAGCTCATTTGCCGAAAAGGCAAGTGGTATTTTAACCTGGTTTTGGATCTTCCCGATCCTCCAAAAACACAAAATACTAAAATGATCGGTATAGATCTGGGAGAAAATGTGCTGGCAGCTATTAGCACAGGAAAAATGTATGGCGGAG